>NZ_JBXASL010000001.1:0-1309055 GCF_058809275.1 Shinella sp. GW821-FHT10F02
GGCGTCCGTCAAAACGTATCGATCCATCCCATCCGTGATTCACATCTCAAAAACTTTGTGAATCCCCACAGGCCTTAGACCGGCTTTAACGACGTGTCAGCTGTCCCGTTCGCTGGAGTTTGTGAGCTTGCCCGTATAATGTCGTTACATTTTCTCCGATTAGGTAATCGTCAATAAACCGCGGGCCATCAAAAGTTCAAATTGTAATGCCAAGCCGTTTCGTACGCTGACCTGAGACCCAGAATTTCTTTCGAATTTTGATAGAGTCCGTCGTATTGATGAGACGGACGGCATGAAGTGTACACGGTTCACGAACGAACAGATCATCGGGATGCTGAGGGAGCAGGAGAGTGGCTAGAGAACGGCCGATGTCTGCCGCAAGCACGGGATATCCGACGCGACCTTTTACAAATACAAGGGTAAGTACGACGGCATGGATGCGTGCAACGCCCGGGAGCAGAAGGCCTCTAAAGATGCGAACGCCACGTTGAAGAAGATACTCGCCTTTCCTTTACCGGGAAGAGAAGCTTGCTGTTCGCAAGCGCGATGGCCGGAAGCGGGCTTTGGGGACGAGACGCTCCACTGCTTTGCCGTCGCGGGCCAACGAACGGAGGAGTATAGACTTCATCAGGAGTGCGTTCACCGATGTAAGAAGGGTACGCGTCTTAGACGTTGTCGACGGCTTCACACGGGAATGCCCAGCATTGCGCAGACACGTCGTTCCCAGGTCTGCGTGTCACGCTGGAACTCGATATCGCCATAACCCAACGCGGACGTCCTCAAACGATTGTCTCGGACAACGGTATGGAACTGACCTCGATCACAATCCTCAGATCGCGCCAGCACACACGTATCAAGTGGCACTACATCGAGTTGGGAAGGCCGATACAAAACGGCTTAGTGGAAAGCTTCAACGGCAGTTTCCGCGACCAATCAACGGAACACTGTTCTCGTCCCGACCTAAGGCGGGAGCAGAGATCACCGTTTGGAAAGACGATTAC
This sequence comes from Shinella sp. GW821-FHT10F02, assembly GCF_058809275.1. Classification (NCBI taxonomy): domain Bacteria; kingdom Pseudomonadati; phylum Pseudomonadota; class Alphaproteobacteria; order Hyphomicrobiales; family Rhizobiaceae; genus Shinella; species Shinella sp. GW821-FHT10F02. The sequence continues at coordinate 1,002 of NZ_JBXASL010000001.1, forward strand.
AACAGAGGACGAACCCATTCGTCGTTAGGCTACATCAAGCCAACCGAATTCTCCATGAAAATAGCTATGAGAAATAGGTTGCATAAGGCCAAACTGAAAACCAGACTCTCCGAAATTGCGAAGGAAACTTGGGGCTCAGGTCATACATAGTGACCATTGTGGAACAGATGAGGCAGTTGACGTCCTATTCCATTTCCGCACCAATCTTTGCTCGTTAACGGAGCTAAGCTGGTTTTTTCAGAATTAGTTGATGGAGGAAGCGCCCTCGGCTATTTGCGCCAGGGCGGAAATTCGCACAAGCCTCTGGGCACGGCGGGATTTTTATCGAATCGGAGCGCATATGGTTATATCAGGTGCTTCAAGACGCGCCAACAAGCTTTCTCGAAAGATCGTCCGCTTCTACTATTGCGGCGAGGATTGATTGTAATCAATACCGGCGAGAATGTCAGCGATATGCTATTGTTGTAGCATTATGCGTTTTCCTATCGACGGTACTCGTAAGCTAGATGATGGTTGAAACAGTTTTCTGGGTTATCACTGCGTCTGCTTCTGCTTTGGAAAAAGCATTAAAAACTGGCTTCCATCGCCCTTATTAGTTTTCATGGTGACAATGTATTCCAGTGCTCTGCATAGCTCATGGCATATTGGTCAAACCCGTGGCGGGGACGTAGAAGTAGTCGCGACTATTGGCATCCTTCTGGAAGACGTGCGGGGCACCGGTGCTCCAACGGTATTGGCGCTGGATCGTCGTAGAGTGCATTCGCGCGGGTTGCAGGTGGGCGGTTATCGAAGCATTCTTGTCGTGGTTCTGCTCGGAGACTGACGCAATCTTGATATTGAAGACGCAGAAATAGGTGCCAAGGAAATTATCAGTTGTTATCTGAATGTGACATGATGTGCTCTTTTGAGGGAATTATGCCTATAAACTGCACCTAAGATGTGGCTTTGGTATTATAGATTGGCGTGTCGTTGCCGCCTTTGCGTCCGCGTTCATCGTGCTGGCGATTCTCGGATAGGGGCGGCCGCTAGCGGCACGAGCATGACGCAGCCGCTTTTGTAAGCAAAACACCCCCCATCTTCGGGCGAGGATTGGACGAATTCTACATTGTGCTTGAGAGACCTCGGTGCTTGGATCATTGGACTGGCCGAGACCATGAGGCGGAGTTTATAAACGCACGTCGCAATCCCACGCGGCGTGGGACTTCAAATACCATATCGTCTTCGCGAATAAATACTATACGAAAGGGCCCTATGGGGAAGTATGGCGTAAATTGGGTGACCTTTTTCACGGGCGTGCTCTGCAAAAGAATTGCGGGATCGACTGAGGGCACTTGATTCCTGACCATATGGGTATGTTGACATCGATCCGCCGGGATATTTGGTTTCGCGCATTGTAGGGTTCTTTTAGGGCGAGGCTGCGCTTTATGTTGCCAACAAGTATGCCTGCAAGTGCCGCGGCTAGGGCTATCACTTTTGGGCTCAAGGGGTACCTCGTTTTCAACGACTGGCTATGATGAGCAGGTCTTCAGGCTCTATATGCGTAATCAAGAAAAAGTTGACAAAAATTCGGACTTTGCCGACCCTTTTCGGCTATAAGGCACATCTGCGGACTTTCAGCTCTTGCTATGCAGCAAAATCAACCACGCTTAGCAGATCGAGCTTCGCTCTCCTGTACATCTCGAGTTTGATGAGCTTCATCCGTGTTATTCGGCCTCTCGTTTGACCATTGTGAGATGATTGCATTTCTGACAGCGTCAAGGTCCTTTGCGACACCTCCCGCGAACGATCCGACCAGGTTGTTGACCTGAGCCCCAAGTTTCCTTCGCAATTTCGGAGAGTCTGGTTTTCAGTTTGGCCTTATGCAACCTATTTCTCATAGCTATTTTCATGGAGAATTCGGTTGGCTTGATGTAGCCTAACGACGAATGGGTTCGTCCTCTGTTGTAATCGTCTTTCCAAACGGTGATCTCTGCTCCCGCTTTAAGGTCTGTGGGGATTCATTGTGAATTGATGACGGCAGCGGCGAGATAGATCATGGCCGAGAAGCTTCGGTCTGTTTTGCAGGCTCGCATTGCGATACGTTTGAACTCCTTGAGCTTGCAGAAGAAGTTCTCAATGAGATGGCGCCATTTGTAGAGGTCGCGATCGAGTGGTCGCGGCTTGGCTCGGCGCGGATGCTGAGAGATGACGACTTTGGCGCCGCGTTCGTCGAGATCGGCGACGATGGCATCGCTGTCGAAAGCCTTGTCGGCGATCAGGCCGCCGAAAGCGATGCCGTCGAGCAAGGGCGGAACGCCGACCGTATCGAAGCGATGGCCCGGCATGAGGCGGAAGCGGACCAGATTGCCCAGCGCGTCGGTGAGTGCGAGTATTTTGGTCGTCATGCCGCCTTTGGAGCGGCCGATGGCCTGGCTTTGAGTCCCCCTTTTGCGCCCTGATCGTGCCGGTGGACCTTCACGATCGTCGCATCGACCATGGCATATTCCATGTCCGGTTCGTTTGAACACGCCTCGAAAAGCCGGATGAAGACATCGGCCGCGCGCCAGTCCCTGAAGCGGCGGAAGGCCGTGCTCCAATTGCCAAAATGCGCAGGCAAGTCACGCCAGGGGCTACCCGTTCGTGCGATCCACAGCACCGCCTCGACAAAGAGGCGATTGTCGCTGCCGCTCCGGCCTGGATCGCCGCGCTTGCCAAGGCAATGCGGCGCCATTTTAGCCTATTGGGCGTCCGTCAAAACGTATCGATCCATCCCATCCGTGATTCACATCTCAAAAACTTTGTGAATCCCCACAGGCCTTAAGGTGTGACGACCATCGAAGTAAAATCTCAATATGGTCTTTCCATCGGCGGCAAGCATCGAGATGCTCCACGCGGCCCCTGGGCTTGGTGAAGTGCGTTCGGTACGAGCCCTCACCTCACACTTCGCCGAGCTTTCCTACCACATTGGCTTCAATCCGTTACATGCATGCTTCTCCAAAGGACAAAGGATCATATTGTGCCGTCACTATCCCACGACTAAGACAATCTATTCGGATCTCGGGGCGGCGGTATTCAAAAGGTCTGCTGACGCGGCTATCAACAATGCGGCGGCCCGCATCGAGGAAATCGTCAGCGCGACTATCCTCTTCGAACTGATGCGCGTCGTGGCAAGCCAGACAGGTCACCAATTGCCGCTGAGCTGAGCGTGTCTCAACGGTCGTCTTTATTTGCCCGATCGTCGCGCTGATCTCGTCGTCTATCAAGAGCAGACGTCACACCGCCTGCGAGGTCTGGAGCCATTGGTTGAACCCGACCGCCCTGCCGGTCGGGGTTGATCCGGCGATCTCATAGGCTCCGACGATGGGGTTGATCGTCGGGCGGAGCAGGATGAGCTGGCCTTCGCGCAACTCCCGTTCGATCAGGAAGGGGCTTGCCTGGCCGATGCCGAGGCCGGTCATGCAGGCGTCGATGGAGGCTTCGTCGGTGTCGAAGGTGATGCTTCCGCTGCGTGGCCGGAAGGGAATGCCTGCCGCCTCGCACCAGCGCCGCCACGACCAGGCATCTGCGGTGTCGAGCAGGATCGGCAGGTCCAGCAGCGCCTCCGGCGTCACCGTTTTGGCCACGCTGCCGATCAGGAGCGGGGAACAGACCGCGACCGTCCGGTCGAGCAGGAAGGCCGAGGGAAACCGGGTTTCGTCGGCACCTCTGGTATAGCTGATGGTCACGTCGGGCACATCGCTTGCGCCGAGCGCGAGCGACTGGATGTTGAGATCGACGCTGGGGTTTTCCTGTAGATAGGCGCCGATCCTTGGGATGAGCCAGCGCCGCGCCAGCGTGATCGGCGCCTGGATCACCAGGCGCACGCGATCCGGCAGGAGGGCGCGGGTGCCGTTTTCCAGCGTGGCCAGCGCCGCATTCACATGGATCAGGTACTGCCGCCCCGCATCCGTGAGCGAAATCGCGTTGTGCCTTCGGTGGAACAGCTGAACGCCGAGCGTATCCTCAAGCGACTTGATCTGCCGGCTGATCGCGCCGGGTGTCAGATGCAGTTCCCGCGCCGCCAGCGTGAGGCTGCCCGTGCGCGCGGCGATCGAGAAGGCGGGAAGCGTCGCCAGCGGCGGCAGTTTGATGCGGTTGGATTGAGGATTTCTCATGCCGGCGTGAGAATCTTTCGATTGCAAATAAGTTGACTATATCTATCCACATTCTCCCAGAGCGACAAGAATTATCCGGGAAGCCCAGTCTTGAAGACCGATATCCGCAAGCGGCGTGATCACAGCGCGCCGGGCTTTCTGCCGGGCGGCAGCATGCATTCTGCGCAACGGCATGCGCAGCCTGCGGTCCGCCACTGTCATCACTGATCGAGGGAGAGAACCATGTTTTCCAATTTTGCCTTGCCGAGCAGGCGCGCTGTTTTGGCCGGCGCATTCGCCGTCTGCCTTGCGGCCATGCCCGCCTTTGCCGAGGACGCGACGCAGAAGGTCACCGACGACCGTGGCGTCGAGGTGGAGATCCCTGCCCACCCGAAACGGATCGCATCGATCTCGTTCTTCGCCGACGATGTGGCGCTCGCACTCGGCATCAAACCCGTGGCGAGCACCTATATGGTGGCGGATCGTCCGCCGGAATTCCTGCTCGGTCTCACGGGGGACATGACGCAGATCGGCCAGCGCGCGAAGCCGAACCTTGAACTGCTCTCAGAAGCAAAGCCCGACCTCATCGTCGCCATCCGCCGCTACACCGTCGGCAATGCGCCGCAGCTTGAGAAGATCGCACCCTACGTTGCCTGGAACATGGAGCTGCTCGACGGCAGCGACAAGGAAATCGAAGCGCTGGCGAAGGTTCTCGGAAAGCCCGAGCGCGGCGTTGAGTTGAACAGGGATTTCCGCGCGCACCTCGCCGAGATTGCGGCCAAGGCGCCGAAGGACACGCATCCCCGCTATGCCATCATGTGGGGCGGCGAGGTGCCATTTGCCTTCCATGACGAGAATACGTCCGCCTCGATCGTGAACGCCATCGGCGGCGAGAACATTGCCGGTGCCATGACGCCGGGCGGCGAGTTCGGCATCGATCTCAGCCTCGAAACCATGCTCGAAAAGGACCCGGAAGTCCTCTTCATCTATGACTACGGTCCGGATCGCCCGCATGAAAACAACCCGATTTGGAAGGAGCTCACGGCGGTCAAGAACAACCGGGTCTTCTATGTCGGCGACCAGTGGGTCGAGACCAACGGTCCGATCGCGCGCGAAATCGTTCTGCGCGAGGCGGCCCATTATCTCTACCCGGATGTCTTCCCCAAGGTTGACGTGAAGGCGGAAGCGGCCAAGATCATCCCGGCCGAACTCCAGAAATAAGCGATTGACCGCGACGACGATGGATGCACGTAAATCCTCGATAGCCATCGGCTTCATCGTCGTCGCGACCCTTCTCGTCATTGCGGCCGGGCTGATGCCCGGTGCGCGGACACTCTCGTTTGATGCCGTCCTGCGCGCGCTCTTCAATCCGGATGGCAAGATCGAGTCGATCCTGGTCTGGACCCTAAGGCTGCCGCGGAGCCTCGCCGCCGCGACGGCGGGTGCGGGGCTTGCCGTGTCGGGTTATCTTCTCCAGTCGCTCACCCGAAACCCGCTCGCCGATCCCGGCATTACAGGTGTTACGGCGGGGGCGATCGCGCCGATCGTCACCTGTTTCGTTTTCCTGCCCTGGGTTTCCGGGCTCTATTATCCGCTCGTCGGGCTTGCCGGCGGGCTTGCGGCGGCGTCGGTGACGTTCTGGGTGGCGCGGGGCGGCAACAGCCATCCACTCCATCTGGCGCTCGGTGGCGTCAGCGTCTCGCTCTTCCTGGGCGCGATCACGATCTACGTGCTGCTGTTTGCGGGGCCGCAATCGACGGCGCTGCTGTTCTGGCTGGCCGGGGGCTTTGCCGGCCGGACCTGGATGCACCTGCTCCAGATGCTGCCATGGGTGCTGATCGGGGTGCTGGGCGCCTTGCTCCTCCATCGGGTCCTCGCTATGTTCGCCCTCAGCGACCATTCCGCCGCGGCGATGGGGGTGCAGCTCACGCTGTGGAAACCGGTCCTGCTGCTGCTTGGCATATGCCCCGTGGCGGGTGTTGCGCCTGTCGCCGGTCCCGTGGCATTCGTCGGCCTGGCCGCGCCGCATATCGCGAGGCTCTTGCGGCCGCGGGGCACGCTCTCGGAGATCGGCCTCACTGCTGCCATCGGGGCGCTGATCGTGACGGCGGCGGACTTGATCGCGCGCACCATCGCCATCCCCAAGGAACTGCCGGTCGGCATTGTCACCGCTCTGCTCGGCGGTCCGCTCTTCGTCTATCTCATTCAGCGCGGGCGGCTCGATTTCAAGGGGGAGGGGGCATGAGCCTGAACGATGCCCCGGCGATCGGCCGGCCAAGCCGCTGGGTCCTGCCAGCCGCCCTTGTGCTCGTACTCCTGTCGTTCGTGGCCGCGGTTTTCCTCGGCATCGTCGATATCCCCGTCCACGACGTCCTGTCGGCGCTGACCGGAAGCGGATCGCCGGAAGCGCGCTCGATCATCCTCGATATCCGGTTGCCGCGGATCGTGACGGGCATTCTCGCCGGCGTGCAGTTCGCCCTCGCGGGCCTGCTTCTCCAGACCATCACGCGCAACCCGCTCGCCGATCCCTCGCTCATGGGCGTCTCGCAGGGCGCGACGCTCACCGTCACGGTGTTCCTCCTCTTCACGGTCTATCGGGCCAATCCCGATTCCTATTCCGTCAACGAACTGCCCATCGCCTGGCTTCCGCCCGCCGGCATGATCGGCGGCATGATCGCGGGCGGCATCATCTATCTGCTTGCCTTCCGCCTCGATCTCAGCCCGCTGCGCATCACGCTCTGCGGCATCGCCATCGGCGCGGTGCTGCACGCCATCGCGATAGGGCTGATTGCGGGATGGGGCTCGGCGCGCATCGAGATCATCCTCGAATGGCTCTCCGGCAGCCTCTATGCGAGGACCTGGGATCACGCCTTGTTCCTGCTGCCGTTCACAATCGTGGGCCTCGCGATGCTCCCGCTGATCTATCGGCCGCTCATCCTGCTCCGGTTCGATGCGGCCGTCGCCCGCTCCTTCGGGCTTTCCTATAAAAAGCAGTTTTCCTTCGTCCTGCTCGTCTCCTGCGCGCTCGCGGCCAGTGCCGTCGGCGCGGTCGGGCCGGTCGTCTTCGTCGGCCTGATCGTTCCGCATCTGGCGCGCTTCCTTGCGGGACGGCATTTCCCGCTGGTCCTGCCACTCACCATCGTTCTGGGCGCCGTCATCGTTACGCTGGGCGACCTGATCGGCCGGCTCGCCGGCGGGCCGGAAGAAGTGCCGATCGGCGTCGTCACCGCCCTCATGGGCGTGCCTGTCCTGCTCGTGCTTCTGCGCAAGGTTCCATGAGGTCGCCCATGCCGCTCGCCTGCTCACAACTGTCGGTTCACTATGGTCGCCGCAGCGCCTTGGCCGATTTCGCCCTGTCGATGGAGAAGGGGGAAATCCGTGCGCTGATCGGCCCGAACGGATCGGGAAAGAGCACGGCGCTCCAGGCCTTGGCCGGGCTGATCGCCCCGTCGAAGGGAAGGGCAGACATCGAGGGCGTCGCGGTCGCCTCCATGTCGCGGCGTAACATCGCCAAGAAGCTCGCCTTCCTGCCGCAGCAGCCGACGGCTCCGGACGAGATGACGATCGCCCAGCTTGTGCGCCAGGGCCGTTTTCCCCATGTCGGCCTGTTCCGCTCCTATGACCGGAAGGACGAGGAGGCGATCGAATGGGCACTTGAGAGCACGGGCCTGACCGCCTTTGCCGATCGGACTTTGCAGGAGCTTTCCGGCGGCGAGCGCCAGCGTGCGTGGATTTCGGCAGCGCTTGCGCAGGAGGCGGGCATCCTGCTTCTGGATGAGCCGACGTCCTTCCTCGATATCGGCTATCAGGTGGAGGTGCTTGACCTCGTGCATCGCCTGAGCAGGGAGCGTGGCGTGACGATCCTCATGGCGATCCACGACATCAACCAGGCGATTGCCGTCAGCGACCGCATCTCCCTTCTGGAAAAGGGCGAGCTACGCTTCGACGGCGAGCCCAAGGCGCTCGCCGCAAGCGGCCTGATCGAAAAGACCTTTCGGGTGCGGGGCCGCTTCGTCGAGGTCGCGCCCGACAAGCCGCCCCATTTCGACGTCGAGCTTACGAAGCTGCTCCGGCCTGGTTCTTGACGAGCCGGAAGACGATCTTCGTCTGCGTATAGTAGTCGAGAGCATCGGCAAAATCCGGCGTCCACCCATCGGCGAAGTAGGGAATGAAGCCATCATATTCCAGCTTACGGGCGGAGACCTGGAAGCCGGCCTTGGCGAAGGCCTTCGCGTAGTCGGTGATCGAGCGATCCTGAACGATCGTGTTCGTACGCTGGGCGACCAGATCGCGCCATTTCGGCCAGAGCGGGTTGTCGGTGTGGCAGCCCGTGACGGCGTAGTAGACACCGCCCGGCTTCAGCGCCTTGAAGATATCGGCGGCATGGGCGTTGATATCCTCGATAAGATAGATCACCTCGTGGCTGATCGCGAGATCGAACTCTTCGACCCACCCCTCCAGCGTTCCGCCGACGGCATGCTGGACGGGAATATTGCCCTTGAAGGCTTCGGCTTTGGCGACCGACTGTTCGGCGATATCGATGCCGAGAGCCTTGCGGAAGGGCCGGAGCGCATAGAGATGCCGCAGCAGGCCACCCTGGTTGCAGCCGAAATCGAGCACGCTTTTCTGGCTGAGGTCGCGCTCGACGATCAGCTCGATGAGGTGCCGCCAGATCGGCGCATGGCCATCCGACATCCGGTCTTCCGCGTCCGGGTCGACATACCAGGTCGTGATGGTTTTCTGGTCCTGGCTCACCGCAGTCTCCTATGCAATTTTCCCGTGCCAACCTTTTAAGATATTGACACTCCTGCGAAAAGTGCAAAATGCGGCAAGGCGCGCGTTTGCAGCCGCTTCCTATGTCGGTTTCGCCGAAGGTGTTTTGCTTTTTTCGAAAAGATGGTGCTGGCGGTGGGCCGCATAGAGCGCGGCCACGCCTGGGATTTGGCTGAATTCGAGGCATAGAACGCGCAGGCCTCCAAGGCGTGATGCGTGTGGTCGAACGAATGAATTATCGGCACCTCGCCTTGACAAGCTTCACCATGAGAATGCAAGCTTTGTGACAGTGCAGGTCTAGGCCCGCACAGAAATGCCCCGCTCAACGCAGTTTGATGACGATCCGGAGCTCGCACCTCCTGGAACAGGGTCCTGGCGAAACCGGCCACAAGCCGGTTCAACTATGGAAGCTGGTGGGCATGACGACGGATACTCTCTTTCCTGACGATTTTTCTTTTGTTCGTACTTCGGGCAGCCCATCGGCATGCCGTTCGTTTGCGGCCAACCATGGCGGCGACTGGCAACGCAGTGCCGATTTGATCGTCCCGGCAGGTTGTCCCGCGGGACCATGTCGGCTGGCGCCCGGATCTCGGCTTCAGGCGTGAGACACGCTCCGGCATGCGTCCGTGCCCCGTGGCCATGCCGAAGCGCCTGATCGAAACGGGGCTCACCTCACAGTTCAACGCAGGCAAAGGTATGGAGGAGTTTACCTTGGCAAAAGCACATGAAGACAGTGCGTCCATCGCACGGCCGGAAGATGAAAAACTCGGCATTGGCGCCAACATCGCCTATGGGCTTCAACACGTTCTGACGATGTATGGAGGCATCGTCGCAGTCCCCCTGATCGTCGGCCAGGCCGCGGGACTGAGCCCAAGCGATGTCGGCCTTCTGGTGACGGCATCGCTTTTTGCGGGCGGTCTTGCGACCATCCTGCAGACCCTGGGATTGCCCTTCTTCGGCAGCCGCCTGCCGCTCGTGCAGGGCGTCTCGTTTTCCGGGGTCGCGACGATGGTCGCCATTTCCGGCAATGGCGGCATTCCGTCCATCCTGGGCGCCGTCATTGCCGCCTCGTTGATCGGCCTCCTCATCACGCCGGTCTTCTCGCGGATCACGCGTTTCTTCCCGCCGCTCGTCACGGGAATCGTCATCACCACGATCGGCCTGACGCTGATGCCGGTCGCCGCGTTCTGGGCCATGGGCGGCAACAGCAAGGCGCCGGATTTCGGCAGCCCGTCGAACATCCAGCTCGCGGCCGTAACGCTTGCCATCGTTCTCCTGCTCAGCAAGGTGGGCAGCGCCGCGATCTCGCGACTGTCCATCCTGCTCGCCCTGGTGATCGGAACCGGCATTGCCTACGCCGCCGGCATGACCGATTTTTCGCAAGTGGCAGACGGTCCCGTCTTCGCGCTGCCGACGATCTTCCACTTCGGCTATCCGACCTTCGAGATCGCGGCGATCATCTCCATGCTGATCGTCATCGTCGTCACTCTGGTGGAGACCTCGGCCGATATTCTGGCGGTCGGCGAGATCGTCGAGACGAAGGTGGATTCCCGCCGCCTCGGCGACGGTCTGCGCGCCGACATGCTCTCCAGCATACTCGCTCCGATCTTCGGCTCGTTCACCCAGAGCGCCTTTGCGCAGAATGTCGGCCTCGTCGCCGTCACAGGCGTCAAGAGCCGCTATGTGGTGGCGACGGGCGGCCTGTTCCTCGTGATCCTCGGCTTGCTGCCCGTTATGGGGCGCATCGTGGCCGCGGTGCCGAGTTCGGTCCTCGGCGGCGCCGGCATCGTGCTCTTCGGCACGGTCGCGGCCAGCGGCATCCGCACGCTCTCCAAGGTCGACTACCAGAACAACATGAACCTGGTCATTGTCGCAACGTCGATCGGGTTCGGCATGATCCCGATCGCCTCGCCGGGCTTCTACGAGCATTTCCCGGCCTGGGTCGCGACGATCTTCCATTCCGGCATCAGCTCGGCCGCCCTGATGGCGATCGTCCTCAACCTGCTTTTCAACCACGTCAAGGCCGGCAACTCCGACCAGCAATCCGTCTTTGTGGCGGGCACGGAGCGAACGATCCGCTACACGGACATCGCCCGCCTGCACGACGGCGACTACTTCCTCAATGGCAGGCTCTACGACGCCAAGGGCGTCGAGATCCCGATGATCCCGGAAGCCGCCCACTAGGCGCCTCGCACCACGCGATCCGGATCGGGATTGGCCCCTGATCCGGACCCACTTTTCCACCGACCTCAAAGGAGACAAAATGTCGGAAGAAACCGAAACCCGCCGCTTGCTCGATGCCCTGTTCGGCACGATGGAGGACGGCGTCATCCCTGCCACGGAAACCGGCGTTGCGGCCGGAAACAAGGTCTTCGGCGCAGCGCTGCTGCGCAAGTCGGACCTCTCGACGGTCCTCGTCGAAACCAACAACGAGATGGAAAACCCCCTGTGGCACGGGGAAGTTCATACCCTGAAGCGGTTCTACGAAATGCCGCAATGCGACCGGCCGGACTCGAAGGATCTCATCTTCCTGTCGACGCACGAGCCCTGCTCGATGTGCCTTTCGGCGATCACCTGGGCCGGCTTCGACAACTTCTTCTACTTCTTCAGCCACGAGGATTCCCGCGACGCGTTTTCCATCCCGCACGATCTGAAGATCCTGAAGGAGGTCTTCACGCTGGATGCCGGCGGCTACAACAAGACGAACGCTTTCTGGAAAGGCCGATCGATCCAAGCCCTGATCGACCGCCTTCCCGAGCCGCAGCGCGAGGAGTTCAGGGAGCGGGCCGAAGCCATCCGCCTCAAATACGACGATCTCTCCGTCGTCTACCAGACAAGCAAGGACAGCAACGCCATCCCCCTCAACTGACCTCTTCCTTACCCAGCTCCTCCCCAGGCACGCTGCTGGTGGTTTCTCTCCCCGGTGGTGTGTTTGGTGTCGGGCGATCAACCAACCAAATTCTTCGACCCGGTCATTGAGCCCGCGCCCTCACTGCGGCAGGCGGAAATGGTCGTCGATGTAACGGCGGTGGCGGGTTTCCTTGTGCCAGCCCATCGCCTTGCGATAGCTGCCGAACAGCTTGCTTTCGCGCACGCCCTCGATCGTCAGCCCGTGCACGGCTTCGGCGTCCGGATCGACATAGAGTGCATCGACCGGGCAGTAGACCTCGCACATGAAGCAGGTCTGGCAGGATGCCTGCCGCAGGATCAGCGGCGGTCCTTCGGGCATCGCCTCGAAGACGTTGGTGGGGCAGACCTGGACGCAGAGATTGCAGTCCGTGCAGGTGTCGGTATCGAGAACCTCGATCATTATTCCGCGGCCTCCTTGTAGACGCCCGGATCGATCGTCTCCCGCCTCACGGTGATCGTATCGAGGCCGCTGACGATGAGCCGGTGATGCTGGGCGGGGTCCTGTTTCGGAAAATCGTCGCGGCGGTGCATGCCACGGGTTTCGGTGCGGGAAAGGGCGGCGCGGTACATGAAGCGGGCCGTGGCAGTCATGGCCTGGGCCTGGCGCATTTGCAGCGCCTGGCTCTCGTCGCCGGCTGTCGCAGAGGAGATGCGGTCCCACAGGCGGTCGAGCCGTTCGAGCGAGGCCGAGAGGCCGGCGTGGGTGCGGAAGTAATTGACGTCGAGGGGGAAGACTTCTTTCTGGACGGTCTGGACGATTGCCTGCGGATCGGCGGTCGCTAGGCCTTTCGCGGAAACGGATTGCCGTGGCGTGCCGTCGGATATTGGCGCTTTTTCACGCGCGAAAGCTGCGGCGGACGCGCCGGCAAAGGCGCCGGTCGAAATCGCCCAGGCGGCATTGTGGCTGCCGCCGCCGGTGAAGCCGCCGCAGATCGGCTCGCGGGTGGCGTTGTCGCCTGCGGCATAAAGGCCGGCAACGGTGGTGGCGCAGTCGAGGCCGGTCAGCCGCAGGCCACCGGTGCCGCGCACCGTGCCTTCGAGACGCAGCTTCACCTCGAAGAATTCGGTGAAGGGATCGATGCCGCGGCGGTCGAAGGGCAAGAAGAAATTCGGCTGCGCGCGCCGCAGGATCGCCTTCACCTCATCCGTTTCAGCGAGATCGAGCCGGGCGTAGACGGGTTCGGTAAGCAGCATGCGGGCGATGATCGAGCGGCCGCGGGCGGAGCCTGCGCCCTCGATCAGGCTTTGATCCCTGCGGTAAAACTGGGCGAAGCGATATAGTGCCGTCTTGGTGATCGAGGCGAAGGCCGGCGAAATGGCATAGGCGGAGGAGAATTCCATGCCGGAAAGTTCCGCCCCGGCTTCCGCGCCCATCAGGTAACCGTCGCCGGTCAGCACGTCGCAGCCGAGTGCCTTGCTCATGAAGGCGCAGCCGCCCGACGCCAGCACGACCGCGCCGGCGCGCACCGCCCAGTGGCCACCTTCCTGACGGCGCAGGCCCGTCGCGCCCATGACGGCGGCGCCATCGGTCAACAGCCGGGTCGCGGGATGGTGGTCGAGGATTGTGATGCCGGCATTCTTCACCTTGCGGCGCATCAGCCGCATATATTCCGGTCCCTGGACGGAAAGGCGTTGCTGCTCGCCCTTTTCGTCGACGGGGAAGGGATAACCCCAGTCCGCCAGCCGATTGACGCTTTCATAGGTCTTGTCGAGGACGGGCACCATCCAGGCGCGCTCGGAAAGGTAGCCGCCCATCGCCTCGCGGCTTGCCATCGCCGCTTCCCGCTCCTTCGGGTCCGGAGGCACATACCAGATCTGGGTGCCGGCGGAGGCGGTGGCGCCGGAGCTGCCGCAATAGCCTTTGTCGACCAGGACGACCTTGGCACCGCTTGCCGCGGCTTCAAGCGCTGCCCAGCATCCCGCTGGACCACCGCCGACCACGAGCACGTCGCAGGCGATTTCGGTTGCAGGTGTAGCGGTGGTGCCGGCGTCTTTCGAAGGCAGCGTCATGACAGAAATCCTTTGAGGCGAGAAATCTCATTGCAGTTTAAATCTATGTATTGCATAGGTTTTTGAGTTGTTTCCGGAGTTCGCCCATGCCCATCGCCAGCCTCGCCATGTATGTCAGCCCGGAGCCGGTCGCGCAGGCGACGCGGCTGTTCTGGGAGGCGCTCGGCAAGCGGCTTCGGGATCTTGGGCTCGATGCGCCCCAGATGCTTGACGATCGTGTGCGCTACGACGAAGCGTGGCTTCGCCCGGACCTGCTGTTCGGCCAGACCTGCGGCTATCCCTACGTCCAGCATCTGCGCGGCAAGGTGCAACTGGTCGCTTCCCCCGTCTACGGGCTTCCCGGCTGCGACGGTCCACTCAAATGCAGCTTCATCATCGTCAATGCAGCGTCCTCCGCACGGTCGATCGAGGACCTGAGGGGCGGGCGGGCCGCGATCAACGAGCCCGGCAGCAATTCCGGCTACAACCTCTTCCGTGCCTTCGTGGCGCCGCATGCGGTCGATGGGCGGTTCTTCGCCTCCGTGCTGGAGACCGGCGGCCATCGGGCGAGCATCGATGCCGTCGCCAGCGGGGTGGCCGATGTCGCGGCGATCGACTGCGTGACTTTTGGCAACACCCTGCGCTTCGATCCTGAGCGCGTCGCCGACGTGCGCATCCTGGCGGAAACGGCGAAGGGGCCGGGCCTGCCCTTCATCACCGCCGCCTCGACGTCGGCAGCGGACCTGGCAACCCTGCGGCGCGCGCTGGCACAGACCATTGCCGATCCCGCGCTTGCCGAAGTCTGCGATACGCTCTCGCTGCGCGGCATCAGCCTGCTCGGCGATGCCGATTACGAGGTGCTGGCAGAGCTGGATCGGTATGCCGCGCGCCATGGCTACCCCGTCATCGCTTGAGAGAGGACGGCCCGTTCCGCGGCGAGTGGAAAATGGCAGGCGACGCTGCGGCCACCCGTTCCGGCCTGAAGGGCGGGCACTTCGGCCGCGCATTTCGGTTGGGCGAGGGGGCAGCGTTTGTGGAAGCGGCATCCGGACGGCGGATTGCTCGGGCTCGGCAGTTCGCCGGACAGCACGATGCGCTCGCGCCGGCGCCTGGGATCGAGCGTCAGGTTGGCGGAAAGCAGCGCCTGCGTGTAGGGATGCGCGGGGTCGCGAAACAGGGCGGCCGTCGGCCCGCTTTCGACGATCTGGCCGAGATACATCACCGCCACGCGATCGGTAACGCGTCCGACCACGTTGAGATTGTGGGAGATGAGCAGGTAGCTGAGCCCCAGTCGATCGCGGAGTGCCCGCAGCAGATTGAGCAATTCACCCTGGATGGAGATGTCGAGGCCGGCCGTCGGTTCGTCGGCAACGATGATCGAAGGTTCGGCCGCAAGCGCGCGCACCAGCGCTACGCGCCGCGCCTGCCCGCCGCTCAACTGGTGCGGATAGCGCGTGAAAAGCTGTTCGCCGAGGCCGATGCTGTCTGCGAGGGCCGCGATGCGCGCCCAACTCTTTGGCGTGTGCACCCCTCGGATTTTCAAGGGCTCGGCCAGAAGCGCGCGCACGGTCATGCGGGGCGAGAGCGATGCGGCCGGATCCTGAAACAAGAGCTGGATCCGGCGCTGGGCCGAGGTTTGGGAGAGCGCCTCGCCATTGACGGTCAGTGTGCCACCCGCAAGCGGCTGGAGCCCGACGATGGCGCGCGCGACGGAGGATTTTCCGCAACCGCTTTCGCCGACGAGACCGAGCGTTTCGCCACGGTTGAGCTCCAGCGAAATGCTGTCGACAGCGGTCAGCCGGTCGTAGCGGACCACCGCATCCTTCAGGGTGAGAATGGGTGCGGCCATCACGCAGCCTCCAGCCAGCAGGAAAACGCGTGCCCGCCGCTCGTCTGGCGGCGCGGCGGCTTTTCGCTGCAACGACGGTGGCTTGCGGGACAGCGGCTGGCGAAGATGCAGCCTTGAGGGCGGCGGGCGGGATCGGGCACGTTGCCAGGGATTGTCGCCAGGTCCTGCGCGGGATCAAAGGCGGCGTAGGGGTCGATCTCGCAGGCGAGCAGCGCGCGGGTATAGGGGTGGCGCGGGCGATGTAGAACATCGCGCACGGGACCGCTTTCCACCACCGTTCCGGCATACATCACGATGACGCTGTCGCAGAGCTCGGCGATCAGCCCCATGCTGTGGCTGACGACCAGCATGGAGGCGGCGGTGCGCTGTCTCAGCCGATGCAGCACGTCCACGACCTGCGCTTCGATCGTCGCATCAAGCGCCGTCGTCGGTTCGTCGGCGATCAAAAGCTTCGGCTCGACCAGGAGTGCCATGGCGATCACCACGCGCTGGCGCATGCCGCCGGAAAACTCGTGCGGGTAGCGGTGCATGCGTTGGGCGGCATCCTGCACCCCGACATCGGCAAGCACCGCTTCCGCGCGCGCCCAGAGTGTTCGCCGGTTATCTCTTGGAAAACGCCGGCGCTGGATATCGACGAGCTGGGTGCCGATGGTGAACATCGGGTTGAGCGCGGTCATCGGATCCTGGAAGATCATCGCGATGTCGGTGCCGCGCAGCGCCGTCGTCTCCTTGCTGGTGAAGCTCGTCTCGCGTCCGTCGAAGAGCGCATGGTGCGCGGAAACCTCCGCATTGTCGGCCAGCAGGCCGAGCATGGCGAAGGCCACGGTCGACTTTCCGCTGCCGCTTTCGCCGACGAGGCCGACGGATTGCCCGCGGCCGATCGTGATATCCACGCAATCGAGGACATGCGCCGTGCGCCCGGCGCCCCGGTACGACACGTTCAGGCCTTGGATGCTGACGAGGGGTTCCGTCACAGGGCCCTCCTCAGTTTCGGGTCGAGCGTGTCGCGCAGGGATTCGCCCAGAAGCGCGAAGCCGAGCGTGGCGAGGATCAGCGCCAGGCCGGAAAAGGTGGCGAGCCAGATCGAGCGGTCGAGATAGGTATAACCGTCGTTGAGCAGGTTGCCCCAGCTCGCGAGCGGCGGGCGTACGCCGAGACCGAGGAAGCTCAAACCGGCTTCGATGGTGATGACGACGGGAATGTCCATGCAGGCCAGCACGAAGATCGGGCCGATGATGTTCGGCGTGACGTGATGCAGCACCACCCGCCAGGCCTGCGCCCCGAGCACGCGCTCGGCCTCGATGAAAGGGCTGTTGCGGATCGCGATCGTCTGGGCGCGGGCGACCCGGCCGAAATGCGGAATGAAGACGATGCTGACGAGCAGCACGACATTGCCGAGGCCGGGGCCGAAAACGGCGACCAGTGCCAGGGCCAGGATGATGCTTGGGAAGGAGGTGACGATATCGAAGATGCCGACGACGGCGAGATCGATGGCGCGTGGCGAGAGCGCGGCGGCGATCCCCAGCGCCACGCCGGTCGTCAGCGAAATGGCGATGACCGAAAGCGAGATGCCGAGCGCCACCCGTGTGCCGTAGATGATGCGGCTCAGGATATCGCGGCCGAGATGGTCGGTGCCCAGCAGATGCTGGAACGACGGGTCCATCAGCCGGTTGGCCGGTGCGATGGCGTTCGGGCCATAGGGCGCGATCAGCGGGGCCGCGATTGCCACCAGACAGAGCAGCGTCACCGCAAAGAGCGCGAACGTGCCGCCGGGGCGACGGGAGAGGTCGAAAAGCGTGTTCATCGCTATCGAGCGCCTCCGGAAACGAGGCGCGCGCGCTCGCGCGGATCGAGCAGGCTCTGGGAGAGGTCGGCGATGAGGTTTGTCAGCACATAGAGAAGCACGATGACGAAGACGCCGCCCTGCACGACCGGGTAGTTGCGCGTGCGGATGGCGTCATAGATCAGCGAACCGAGGCCGGGGCGGTTGAAGATCACCTCGGCAAAGACCGCGCCGCCCAGAAGCTCGCCGAACCCCATGCCGAGCACCGCGACGGTGGGCAGGATGGCCGGTTTCAGCGCGTATTTCACGAGGATCTTCGTCTCGCTGACGCCATAGGCGCGCAGCGTGCGGATATGGTTTTCGCCCAGCACTTCCAGAAGCGAGGCGCGCAGCAGCCGGGCGATATAGCCGATCCAGCCGGCGGCAAGAGCCGTGGTCGGAAGCACCAGATGCCAGAGCTGGTCGCCGAAATCGCCGCTTTCGCCGGCCCCCAGCACCGGAAACCAGCGGAGCGTGACGGAGAAGGTCATCAGCAGGAAAACCGAGACGACGAAGCTCGGCGTCGAGATGAAGCCGACGCTCAGGAAAGCGATCAGCCGGTCCACCTTGCCGCCCGGCCAGCGGGCGGAGAGGAGGGCGAGCGGCACGCCCAAAGCAATCGCGCAGAGCATGGCGGAGATCGCAAGCGCGGCGGTATTCGGCAGCGCGGATGAAACAAGGGCGAGGACTGGCCGGCCATTGAAGACATCTTCGCCGAGATCGCCGGAAACAAGCCGGCCGAAGAAGGCAAGGACCTGCTCGATCAGCGGCTTGTCGAGACCGATGCGGGCATTGAGCGCGGCAACGGCCTCTGGCGTGGCGCGCGAGCCGAGGATCACCGTTGCCGGGTCGCCGGGGATCAGCCGCGTCAGCGCCATCAGAAGCACGACGGAGCCGGCGACGGCGAGCATTGCCGTTGCCAGCTTGAAGGCGAGATGAATCTGGAGGGATGCGCTCTTCATCGAAGCGCATCCCCGCCTGTCATTCCGGAAGCAGCCACCGGCTCAGGCCGTCGCTTCCGTGAAGGCGGTGTAGAGCCAGTTGTTACCGTTCGGCAGGACACCGGGCTTCAGCCATTTGCGCGCGGCAAAGGCGTTGAGGTTGTGGGTGATCCAGATGAAGGCTGCGGATTCGTCGAGCAGCTTCTGCGCTTCGATATAGATCTTCTCGCGCTCGGCCGGATCGACCGTCACGCCGCCCTTTTCGTGCAAGGCGTCGAAATCAGCATTCTTCCAGCGCTGCCAGTTCCACTGGCCGACCTGCGCGGAGGTGAACCACTGCGTCTGGAAGCCGGGATCGAACTTGCCGTTATACTTGATCAGCGACAGTTCGAGATCCTTGCTGGCATCGTTTTCACCCAGCGCCCAGTAGGCGGCGGATTCGAGCGCCTCGATCTCCACTTCGATGCCCACCTCGGCCAGATTTGCCTGGATGATCTGGGCAATCGCCTCGTAGCGCGCGTTGGCCTCGATCGTCAGCTTCGTCTTGAAGCCGCCGGAATGGCCGGCTTCGGCGAGCAGCGCCTGCGCCTTTTCCAGGTCGCGGGCATGCACCGGTGCGTCCTTCCAGTAGCCGAGCAGCGTCGGCGCCAGGAGCGCGTTGGCGCGCGGATAGATGCCGGAATAGGCGCCCTGCAGGATCGCGTCGATATCGACGGCATGGCGGATCGCCTGGCGCACGCGGATGTCGTCGAACGGCGCCTTTTCGATATTCGGGCCGAACCAGACATAGTCGATCGCGGGAATTTCCGTCACGCTTGCATCCGGCAGGTCGGCGAGCGCCTTGCCGCTTTCCGGGTCGATGGCGGTGAAGTCGATCTCGCCCGACTGAAAGGCGATTTCCGCGGTCTTCTGCTCGCCGATCGGCTTGCCGACGATCTGCTGGAAGTGCGGCTGGATCGGGCCTTTGTAGTCGGGGTTGATTTCAAGCACGAACTGCTCGCGCGGCGTCCATTCCTTCAGCACATAGGGGCCGCTACCGATCAGCTTCGTGGCGATCGCCTTTTCGCCGAGCACTTCGAAAGCCTTCTTCGAAAGAATGCGGCCCGAGCCATCGGCGAGCGCGATCGTATAGAGCGCCGGTGCCGGGTTCTTCAGGATGATGCGGCCTTCGAGCGGGCCGGTCACCTCGACGCGGTCGAGCGCCGACCAGTCCTTGGCGTAGGTGACGGGCTTGCCTTCGGTATCCGGCCTGATGAAGCGTTCGAAGGAGAATTTCACATCTTCCGCCGTCAGGTCGCCGTAGCCGCCGGTGAAGGCAAGGCCGCTGCGCAGCTTGAAGCGGATTTCCGTATCCGACACCTGCTCCAGCTCTTCGGCGGCATCGAGCTCCCATTCGGTCGAGCCCGGCTTGAACGAGATCAGGCCCTGCTGAACCGACCAGATGACGTTGAGATCGACCGGGCCGGAGCG
The DNA here is from genome assembly GCF_058809275.1 of Shinella sp. GW821-FHT10F02. Lineage (NCBI taxonomy): Bacteria > Pseudomonadati > Pseudomonadota > Alphaproteobacteria > Hyphomicrobiales > Rhizobiaceae > Shinella > Shinella sp. GW821-FHT10F02. The sequence continues at coordinate 20,868 of NZ_JBXASL010000001.1, forward strand.
GTTGGCCGGGTCGAGGATGGCAAGATCCTTGTCGACGCGCACGACGATCTTCGTGCGATCGGCGCTTGCAAAGGCCGGGTGGATGCCGCCGAGCGCCACGAGGGTCGCGATGGAAGCGCCGCCGACCAGCACCTGCCGACGCGTAGGGTTGAATGTCATGGTGTGTCCTCCAGGATTGCGCGCCGGGCCGCCGGATTGGGGCCTCGTCAATTCGGTGGACGGATTAGACCGAATAATCTACAAAATACATAGAATAAATGTTTCAAGGAGGCGGCGGTTTGCGCAACGCGTTTTTCTTTTTCTCGCCTCTGCTGCAAAGCCATGCGGCGCGTGAGCCGGCGCCCGACTTTTATAGTGGTGCTTGAATTCGATTGCATTTTTACCCCTGCCGGAAACACACATGCCCAGTCCAACGTCGTCGCCCGATAGAATTCCTTCGCAATCCACCCTTTCCGGCATAGCCCGCATCGAATGGCAGACAGTGGCCCTCGCCACCGTCATTTACGGCGGCTTTTTCACCGTCACCTGGTTCTGGCAATCGCTTCCCGTCCTGCTCGTGATCGCTCTTGGCGGCTGGCTGGTCGCCTGGCAGGGGTCGCTCCAGCATGAGGTCATCCACGGCCATCCCACCCGCAGCCGCGTCATAAACGACGCCATCGGTTGGCCGCCGCTATCCCTCTGGCTGCCCTATGCGATCTACCGCGAAGGGCACCTGACGCATCATCGCGACGAGCACCTGACCGATCCGATCGAGGATCCGGAATCTTCCTACTTTACCCAAACGGCCTGGGAACGGATGGGCGGCATCGGCCGGCGGCTGGCCGCCTGGAACACCACCCTGCTCGGACGGTTGACGCTCGGCCCCCTCGTGATGATCGTGAACTTTCTTGCGCAGGAAGCGGCGGCCGTCATGAGCGGCGACCGGCAGCGGGCGGCACTCTGGATGCGCCACGCGATCGGCATTGCCGCCGTTCTCGCGTGGGTGCTCGTGGTTTGCGATATGCCGCTCTGGCTCTATCTGTTCGGCTTCGTCTATGTCGGCGCGGCGCTTTCCAGGCTGCGGTCCTTCGCCGAGCACCGCTACGCCGACCACCACGACGAACGCACGGCGATCGTCGAAAACAGCCCGCTGTTCGGGCTGCTGTTCCTCTACAACAACCTGCATGTGCTGCATCACAAGCGGCCGGGCGTTCCGTGGTACAAAATACCATTGATCTACCATCGGCACAGGGATGCGCTGATCGAGATCAACGGCGGCCTGGTCTATGACGGCTATCTCGACGTCGCTCGCCGCTTCCTGCTGAAGCCGCATGATGATCCCCGCCATCCTCACCACACGCAATCCGATTTTAAGGTCGCTGAGGATGTCTACGTGGCTGACGACCCGCATTCGGAGCTAAGGGCGTTCTGACCGCTCCGCTTCAGCAATTTCGATGGCTAAGGCTTACCCTCTTCGATCTTCGGAAGAAACCAGGCGAGCAGGCCTGCGAGCGGGAGGAAAGAGCAGATATAATACACCGTCTCGACGCCGTAGCTGTCTGCGAGAATTCCGAGAAGCGCGGCGGCGATGCCGCCGAGGCCGAAATTCAGGCCGTAAAACAGCCCGCCGATCAGTCCGATGCGGTGCGGCAGAAGCTCGATGGCGTAGATCAGGATCGAGGCGAAGGCGCTTGCCATGATCAGGTTGATCAGAACGGTGAGCACGCCCGTCCAGAACAGATCGACGTGCGGCAGGAGCAGCGTCAGGGGCAGCGGCCCCAGGACGGAAATCCAGATGATCCGATAGCGCCCGATCCGATCGCCGACGATGCCGCCGATAAGCGCGCCTGCGGCCGAGGCCAGCAGGAAGATGAACAGCATCATCTGCGCCGAAGGGATGGAGAGACCGAACCTCTCCATGAGGTAGAACGTGTAGAACGACCGGAAGCTTTCGCCATACGCGTTCTTGGTGAACATCAGCAGGGTCAGAACCACCAGGGCCAGGCCAATCGTCGCCGGAGCGTGACGGACCGCGCCGCCAACCTTCTTGCCATTCGCCCGCATGGCCGCGAATTCCGCGCTGATCTGGCGCTGTTTGCTGCCGATCCAGAGCAGCAGCGCCATGGCCAGCAAGGCAAGCACCGCGAACCATGCGAGGCTCGGTTGGCCCCATGGCACGATGATGAGCGCCGCAAACACCGGGCCGAGCGCGCCGCCGGCCTGGCCGCCCACCTGGAAGAGCCCCTGCGCCAGTCCCTGCCGGCCACCGGCCGCGTAGCGCGCCATGCGCGTCGCTTCCGGGTGGAAGATGGAGGATCCGATGCCGATCAGGGCGACCGAGACGAGGATAACCGCATAGCTGTGCGCAAATGCGAGGCTGACGAGCCCGGAAAGGGTGAACATCATACCGACGACCGGCGAATAGGGGGCCGGATGTTTGTCCGTCACCATGCCGATGGCCGGCTGCAGCAGCGATCCGGCAATCTGGAAGGTCATGGTGATCATGCCGATCTGCACGAAATCCAGTGCATAGGCATCCTTCAGGATCGGATAGGCCGCCGGAATGAGCGATTGCATCAGGTCGTTGAGGAGATGGCTGAAACCCAGAACGACCAGCACGGCAAGGTGGGTTTTGGGACGCGAGGCGATGGGAACGGCGGCTGTCATGGCTGTTTTCGTGATCTTTCGGAAAAACATAAAGTATCCGACTCGGATCGTATTGTTCTTCCGTTCGTCAGGGCAAGGGCCGACGGTATTTTCAAGTGAAAGATATCAAGCCGGGTAGGGGCTTGCCATGCGCAGCCAGCGCACATCCATGTCACCGGCGAGCATCGTGTGGCGCTTGACAAGGAAGTCCATCACATAGGGCTGGGAGAGGTGCGCTTCGAGATGCGCCGTGCTTGCCCAGACCTCGTAGAAGACAAAAAGATCCGGATCGGCGCGGTCGCGATGGACATGGTACTGCAGCACGCCGTCTTCCGCGCGCGTCGGCTCGACGAGGGCAAGCAGGGCAGTTTCCAGGGCGTCGGCCATGCCTGCCTTGGCGCGGGCTTGTCCGGCAAGCGCATAGGGGCCGGTTTCATCTCTGTCTTGTGCGGGAAGGGTGAAGGCCGGGCTCGACATGGCATCTCCTTTTGGTATGAATTGCACCGTACCTATCATTGCAAAAGGTATGATTCAATCCATACCTTGGAGCGTTCGCATGGATCACGAAGGTCACCCTGACGAGGAAGAGATCGCGTTTGGAAGCGTCCTGTCGGCACTGGCGGACCCGCTGCGGCGGCAGGTCGTCATGGAACTGGCGCTGGCGCCGGCCGGAACGGAGCGCACCTGCGTTTCCTTCGGACTGCCGGTCAGTAAGGCGACGCTGACACACCATTTTCGTATTCTTCGCGAGGCGGGGCTGATCCGTCAGGTCGACCGGGGCAACAGCCGGGCGGCGACGCTGAGGCGCGACGAGATCGATCGGCGCCTGCCGGGCCTGCTCGATCTCGTCGCTGCGGAGAAGGCGAGCACCTGAACGGCGCGCGAATCCCATTAAGCCGACATCTTACGCTGCATCCAGTTCTCTGCCGTTGGTCCGGGCGGTGCGCCGAGGTGAGCGTCCCATGACGCGCTTGAAGGCCGCGCTGAATGCCGCCTCCGAACTGTAGCCCACCGAATGGGCGATCTCGGCGACGGAACTGCCGCCGCGGCGCAGCGCGCGGTCTGCCTGGCGCATGCGCCACTCGGTCAGATAGGCAAGCGGTGGAATGCCGGCAACGGCGCGGAAATGCGTCGCGAAGGCGGTCCGCGACATGGCGGCGGCACGGGCGAGTTCCGGCAAGCTCCAGGAGTGCCCAAGGTTGGCCTGCATCAGCGCCAGGGCCGGCACAAGCCGCGGATCGCAGGCAACGCGCAACCAGCCGGGCTCGACCTGAACGGCTGCCGAAAGGTGGCGGCGCAGGATCTGGATCAGCAGCAGGTGCGCTAGACTGGAGCAGGCCATTTCCGCTCCGGGAGCACGCCCCGCGGCCTCTTCGACCAATTCCCCGATCAGCGCGCCAAGGCGGCCTGCACCGCTCTCGCAGGCGGGGATGTGCAGGAAATCCGGCAGGCTTTCCACCATCAGTCGCCCGCCTGCGTGATCGGTGTCGAGATGACCGCCGAGGAACAGGAAATCGTCGCCCTGGCCTACCGGTACGATCGCCGCGCCTGCGCCGGCAAAAATCGCATGCGCCGGCTTCGGCGCCAGCGACAGGTCGGTCGTCACGGTGAAACCGGCATTGCGTGTCAGGAGGAAGACGTCGCCGGCTTCGAGCCGGAACGGTGTCGCGATTCCATCGAGCGCCAGAAGACAGGAGCCGCGTCCGATCACGAAGAACTTCATCTTGCGCGGCGGATCGAACCGGATCGACCAGTCGCCACCGCCGATAAACCCACCGGCATAGATCATCCGGGCGTCGATCAGCTCAAGGGTTTGGGACAGGGGGTCGCGGGCCATTTCTGAACTTTGGCTACAGAATGAGGGATTATTGCGCATTCAAAATACGGGAAGAAGAGCGCATATCCAAGCCATAGCGATCAACCACCGGAGTTTTACAAAATGACCACGCCCCAGGAGCCGCTTGGATCGGGCTTTTCCGCCTATACGACCTCGATCGACGTCATCCGTGGCATCGACCTGACCGGCAAGCTTGCCATCGTCACCGGCGGTTATGCCGGTCTCGGCCTGGAGGCCGCCCGGACGCTGGCCTCGGCCGGTGCACGCGTCATCGTGCCGGCGCGCGATGTCGAGCGTGCCCGCCGGGCGATCGCCGAGATCGGCGGTTGCATCGAGGTCCAGCCTATGGACCTCACGGACCCGGCCTCGATCGATGCTCTTGCCCGCGGTATCGTCCGGTCGGGCCTGCCGCTCCATATCCTGATCAACAGCGCCGGCATCATGGCCGTGCCCGAGCGCACGCAGGACGCCCGTGGAAACGAGATGCAATTCTCGACCAACCATCTTGGCCATTTTCAGCTGACGCTGCGGCTCTGGCCGGCGCTCATCCGCGCGAACGGTGCGCGCGTCGTCTCCGTCTCGTCCATGGGGCATCGCTTCTCGGATATCGTCTGGGACGACATCAACTACGAAAACCGGGCCTATGACCCGTGGAACGCCTACGGTCAGTCGAAGACCGCCAACATCCTGTTTGCGGTCGAGCTCGACCGGCGCGGCCGCGAGCACGGCATTCGTGCGTTCTCGCTGCATCCGGGCGGCATCATCACCGGCCTTGCCAAGCATCTGTCGGTCGAGCGACTGAAGGAGATGGGCAATCTCGACGCCAATGGGGAGCCGGTCATCGATCCCGACCGCGACATGAAATCCATCCCGCAGGGCGCGGCTACCCATGTCTGGTGCGCGGTCAGTCCACAGCTCGATGGCAAGGGCGGTGTCTTCTGCGCCAGCTCGGACATTGCGGAGCTCGAAGACGGCAAGGTTACGATGACCCTCGAAGGCCGCGACCGGCGGACGTCCAAAGTGGCGCCCTATGCCGTCGACCCTGCCTCGGCAGAGCGCCTGTGGAAGCTGAGCGAGGCAATGACGGGAGCCCGCCTGCCGGCTTGAGCCCCGCCTCTCTGCGAAAGCTATAGATCATCCCGAAGAGATCGGTGGCGGCATTGTTTGCCGCCACAATTGTTTGGACGGCACTGTATCGTTATTCTCGCAGCCGAGCGACTTCGACCGCGAATCCTGGACCGCGCCGGCTCCTGCCAAAAAACGTCCGGCATACCCTCTCCATCAGCGTTCACGAGGAATTTTGTTTCCCTTTCGCACGGACATTCTCAAGTCCCTTGTGCGTCGTCGCGATCAAGGGTATGGTTATCGTGTTGAAGGGTTGTCGTACAACAGAGGAGTTTTGGACGACGGCCGCTCAAAGGGTTCAGGCAGCCGGGCCGAACCGGCGGGGAACGGAATTTCCATTGTTTCACGGGAGGAACGAGAATGACTGATGGAAGTCAATTTGCACATTTCGGAACGATGAAGCGGCGCACGCTGTTGCTGGGCGCGGCGTCGGGCCTGGCGGTCGCCGCCATGCCCGGGCGCATCTTCGCGCAGGGCGCGCCGACGCTGGTCACGTCGATCCGTTCGCTTTCCAATCCTTACCATGCCGTCTGGAAATCCGGCGCCGAGGCTTTCGCCAAGTCGGTCGGACTTGAGCATGTCACGCTCGTCTCCGAAGGCAACAGCGAGAAGGGCATCGCCGACATCAAGGCCATGCTCGCCAAGACCGGCGGCAACATGGTGCTGAACTCGGACCCGAACGACACGCCGGACGCCCGTCCGATCGTCGAGGCCTGCAAGGCGGCGGGCGCCTATGTGGTCACGCAGTGGAACAAGCCGGCCGACCTGCATCCGGTCGATTTCAACCCGAACTACGTCTCGCATATCGAATTCGACGGCATTGCCAGCGGCAAGCAGATCGCTGAAGTGCTGTTCAGCGCGATCGGCGGATCGGGCGGCATCGTGGCGCTCGGCGGCATGATCTCGACGACGGCCGCCATCGAGCGCAAGAAAGGGCTCGACGAGGCGCTGGCCGCCAATACGAACATCAAGCTGCTCGATTTCCAGGTCGCCAACTGGAAATCCACCGAAGCCTTCGACCTGACGGGCAACCTGCTCACCCGCTTCGGCGACGAGATCAAGGGCATCTGGGCGGCGAACGACGACATGGGCACCGGCGCGCTGGAAGCGCTTCGCGCGGAAGGCCTTGCCGGCAAGGTGCCGGTGGTCGGCATCGATGGCATCAAGGCGGCGGTGGATGCCGTGCGCAGCGGCGAATTCGCCTGCACCATCACCTCCGATCCGTTCTGGCAGGGGGGCATCGGCCTTGCGCTCGGCCTGGCCGCCCTGACCAAGAAGCTCGATCCGACGGCGGAACCGCCGGAGCATCGCGAGTTCTACGGCAAGGTCGTCGCGATCACCAAGGACAATGTCGAGGAATATTACAAGACGAATGTCGAGGCGCAGCCGACGATCGACTGGAACGACCTGTGGGGTCGTGTCGTCGGCCAGATCCGGACCTGACGAAAGCATCCATCTTCCCAAGGACCCGGCGCGGCGCGCCGGGTTTTGTCGCCGGCGATCGCTTCGCCGGCGACCTTTCAGCCTTTGAAGCGGAGTGTTTCCTTTGACTGCCAATTCTGACAGCATGAAGGTCGTGGAACACGCGGGGGAGGCATCGACCATGCGAGGCTTGTTCGCGCGTTTTGCGGGAAGGGGCGGGGGCAAGGCATTGCGCCGGTTCGCCCCTCTGGTCGTGCTCATCGTTCTCTGCGTGCTCATCGCGATCGCCAACCCGAATTTCATCGAGCCGCGCAATCTCATCCGCATCGCCAACTCCGCGGCGGTGCCGCTGACGCTCGCCATGGGCATGACCTTCATCATCCTGATGGGCAGCATCGACCTGTCCGTCGAGGGTGCCCTGTCGGTCTCGGCGATGGTGCTCGTGATGCTTGCCGCCAACGACCTCAACGGCAACGATTACGGCTGGCTGGCCGTGCTGGTGGCGATCGCCGCGAGTGTCGCGATCGGTCTGCTCAACGGCCTCATCCAGACGATGCTGCGCATCCCCTCCTTCATGGCGACGCTCGGCATGTGGTTCATCGGGCTCGGCATATCGGTCTACATGCTCGGCGGGTCGGCCGTGCGGCTGTCGGATGCCTCCATTCGCGCGCTTTCGCTGGAGCGTTTCCTCGGTTTCCCGCTGGCGGTCTTCGTGGCTCTTGCCGCCTTCCTGCTGGCGGTGGTGATCCAGTATCATACAAGGCTCGGCCGCCATATCGTGGCGATCGGCGGCGGCGAGGACGTGGCCGAACTCTCTGGTGTCAGCCTCGTGCGGGTGCGCATCCTTGCCTTCGGCGTGGCCGGCTTCTTCTTCGGCGTGGCGGGCGTGCTGTCCGCGGCACAGCTCGGCCAGTCAAACGCCGTCATCGCCGATGGTCGGCTGTTTGCCGCCGTCACGGCCGTCGTTGTCGGCGGCACGGCGCTGACGGGAGGCGAGGGCGGCGTGCTCAACACGCTGGTCGGCGTCCTCATCGTCACGGTGCTTGCCAACGGCATGGTGCTGCTCGGCATCTCTCCCTACGTGCAGCAGACCGTGCAGGGTCTGCTGATCATCGCGGCGGTCGCGCTTTCGCTGGATCGCCTGCGCCTCAAGATCGTGAAGTGACCGCCATGCTGAGCGTGAACGCAATCTCCAAATCCTTCCTGGGCGTGAAGGCGCTCAAGGATGTCTCCATCGAGATCCGGCAAAACGAGGTGATCGGCCTGATCGGCGAGAACGGCGCCGGCAAGTCGACGCTGATGCGCACGCTGGCCGGTACGCTCCGGCCCGACAGCGGCACGCTGACGCTCGACGGCGAGCCGCTGCGCCTGCGCGGCACGCGCGACGCGGCGCTGCACGGCATCGGCATGGTGTTCCAGGAACAGTCGCTGCTCCTCAACATGTCGGTCGCCGAAAACATCTATCTGGGCCAGGAGGACCGGTTCACCCGCTTCGGCATCGTCAACTGGCGGGCGATGCGCGCGGCGGCGCGCCGCCAGCTTGCCAAGATCGGCGTCGACATCGACGTCACGACGCGCACCGCCGAACTGTCCTTCGCCGCCCGCCAGATGGTGGAGCTCGCAAAGGCGCTGACGCTGGAGGAATCGGTGTCGCGCCAGCTCGTCATCCTGCTCGACGAGCCGACCTCGGTGCTGACCGCCGCCGATATCGAGGTGCTGTTCGACCGAGTGCGCGCGCTCAAATCGCGCGCCAGCTTCGTCTTCGTCTCGCACCGGCTGGACGAGGTGTTGCGCATCTCCGACCGCGTTTACACGATGAAGGACGGCGAGGTGGTCGCCGAGCACAGCGCGTCGGATGTCACCGCGCCGCAACTGCACGAGATAATGGTCGGCCGCGGCCTGCAGACGGAATATTACAAGGAGCCGCGCCAGAAGCCGCCGCGCCCCGACGTGGTGCTCGAAGCCAATGGCCTCGGCGTCAAGGGCGCCTTCCACAACCTCGACTTCAAGATCCATGCCGGCGAAATCCTGGGCATTGCCGGCGTCGTCGGCTCCGGCCGCGAGGAGCTGAGCCGCACGCTCGGCGGCTTCATGCCGCAGAGCGAAGGCGTGCTGAAGGTCCGCGGCGAGGAGGTGCGGTTCACCTCGCCGGAACAGGCCGTGAAAAAGAGTATCGGGTACATCCCGCGCGAGCGCCGCTATGAGGGGCTGGTGATGTTCTTGTCGATTGCGGAAAACATCTCGCTCGCCGATCTTTCGAGCGTCATGCGCGGCGGCGCCATCGATTATGGCAAGGAGCGGCGGCTGGCGGCGGAGTGGATCCGAAAGCTGAAGATCAAGGCGCCCGGCCCCGATGTCGCCTGCCGCAAGCTTTCGGGCGGCAACCAGCAGAAGGTCGTGCTCGCCCGCTGGATGACGGCGGGCTCGCGCATCCTCATCCTCGACCACCCGACACGCGGCCTCGATGTCGGCGCGAAGGAGGAGGTCTACGAATTGGTGCGCGACCTTTGCGACCAGGGCATCGCGATCGTGCTTCTCTCCGATACGCTGGAGGAGACCATCGGCCTGTCGCATCGGGTGCTCGTCATGCGCGACGGTGCGGTGACGGCGCATTTCGATGCGGCGGCGGGCAGCAAGCCGGACCAGGTCGATCTGGTGCGGGAAATGGTGTGAGGAGACGGCCATGAAGAAGTTTTCCGATAGGATCGCGGCCGGCTGGTTCCAGGGCGCCATTCCGCCAGCCCTGCTCGTCTTGCTGATCGTGATCGTCGAGATCGGCTCGCCGGGCTTCCTGACGGGCGAGACGCTGGCGCTGCTGCTCGCCAACACCGCCGTCCTCTTCATCCTGGCGACGGGCGTCACCTTCGTCATCCTGCTCGGCGGCATCGACCTCTCCATTCAGGCAGTGGCGTCGCTGGCGAGCGTCATCCTCGCCCAGCTCCTGCCGTCGCTCGGCATTCTTGCCTTTCCGGTCGCCATTGCAGCCGGAACGGTCTTCGGCATCCTCAGCGGTGTGGTGCATGTGCGCCTGCGCGTGCCGTCCTTCGTGGCGACGCTGGCGACGGGGGGCGTCGTTGCCGGCATCGCGCTGTGGATCGCGGAAGGTCGCGCCATCACCATCGAGGAGGCCGGGCGCCAGAACACGATGTGGATCAACGGCACGGTCGCCGGCCTTCCGGTCGTGGCGATCCTGGCGGCGGGCGTCGGCCTCGTGAGCTTCCTCATCCTGCGCTACACCCGGTTCGGCCGCTACAGTTTCGCGGTCGGGGCGGGCGAGCCGGCAGCCCTTGCGGCGGGCGTCAATGTCGACCGCGTGAAGATCGTCGCTTTCGCCCTGTCGGGAACGCTTTCGGCCATTGCCGGCGTCATCCTCGCTTCGCGCCTTTCCAGCGGCTCGCCAAGCCTCGCCAACCAGCTGCTGCTCCCGGCCATCGCCGCCGTCATCGTCGGCGGCACGGCGATCACGGGCGGGCTCGGCGGCGTGGCGCGCACGGCCGTCGGCGCGCTGATCATCTCGATCGTGCGGATCGGCATGACCTTCGTCGGCGTCAATATCTTTGCGGAAAACGTGGTGTTCGGCGCCGTGCTCATCATCGCGGTCGCCATCACCATCGACCGCAGCAAGATCCCGGTCATCAAGTGACATGGCCGGTTCGGGCGGAAACTCTCCCATTCGCCCGCTAGGGAGCCGCGCCGTCGGGCGCGGCTCCCTCCAATGGCGATCAGGACCCCGCTATTTGCGGTCAGGACATCGTGTCGAGATCGATCAGCTCGATCTTGTAGCCGTCCGGGTCTTCGATGAAGGCGATGTGGGTCGTGCCGTGCTTCATCGGACCTGGCGGGCGCGGAATGCGGGCACCCTGCTTTTCCAGCGCGCCGCAGACGGCGTAGATGTCGCGCACGCCGAGCGCGAGGTGCCCGAAGCCGGTGCCGAGGTCATAACCCTCCTCACGGCCCCAATTGTAGGTGAGTTCGACGACCGTGTCCGTCTCTTCGGGACCGTAGCCGACAAAGGCATTGGTGAACTTGCCTTCGGGATAGTCGTCGCGACGCAGCAGCGTCATGCCGAGAAGCTCGGTATAGAACGTGATCGAAGCGTCGAGATCGAAAACCCGGATCATCGTGTGCATCATGCGGAACTGGCTCGGTGCATCGGCCATGGTGGCATTCCTCCATTAAGTGGCAGTTTTCATTCTGACTTCCACATCGGAACGGCTTTGGAAAAAGTGTGACCGCCCTTGATGTTCCTTATCAGTGTTGTATGATAACCATGCAAGTAGGATACTTGTCCAGCCCTTCGGGCGAGCGAGGAGAAGAAGTGATGAACGTGGCGGGTTCCGCGCGCGAAAAAAAGCTGGCGGCGCTTTTGGCGGAGTTGCCGGCCGGCCTTCTCCTGACCGCGCCGGAAGACATGGAACGCTACACGCGCGACTGGACGGGCGACCACCACGGCCTGCCGCTCGCCGTCGCGCGGCCGCGCTCGACCGCCGACGTCTCCCGCCTGCTCGCCTTCTGTTCGCAAAACGGCATCGGCGTCGTGCCGCAGGGCGGGCTGACCGGGCTTGTCGGCGCGGCTGTCGCCTCCACGCCGCGCGACGAGGTCGTCGTGTCGCTCGACCGCATGAACCGGGTGCGCTCCGTCAGCCCAATCGACTATGCCATGGTCGTCGAGGCCGGCTGCATCCTGGAGGACGCCAAGGCCGCGGCGGAGGCGCAGGACCGCATCCTGCCGATCACTTTTGGCGCGCAGGGGAGCTGCCGCATCGGCGGCAATGTCGCCACCAATGCCGGCGGTTTCAACGTGCTGCGCTACGGCATGACGCGCGACCTGGTGCTGGGCCTCGAAGTGGTGCTGAGCGACGGTCGTGTCTGGAACGGTCTCAAGCTCTTGCGCAAGGACAACCGCGGCTATGACCTCAAGCAGCTTTTCATCGGCAGCGAAGGCACGCTCGGCATCGTCACCGCGGTGTCGCTGAAGCTGTTCCCGAAGCCCAGCCAGATCGAGACCGCGCTGGTCGGCCTGCGCTCGGTTGCCGATGCCATGGAGCTTTACGCCCGGGCGCGGCGCGAATGCAGCGACCTGCTGAACGCCTTCGAGCTGATCCTGCGCGGCGGCATCGAGATCGCGCTTGCCGCCCGCAGCGATTTTCGCGAGCCCTTCGAGACGGTCTGCCCCGTCTATGTGCTGATCGAGGCCTCGGCCGGCGGGCGTGTCGACCTGCGCGCCATCCTTGAGGATTTCCTGATCGGCGCCTCCGATCTGGTGGTCGACGGCGCGGTGGCGACGAGCCGGGCGCAGGCGGCGCAGCTCTGGCAGCTGCGCGAGGTGATGGTGGAGGCGCAGGGGCGCGGCGGGCGTTACCTGCGCACCGACGTCTCCGTGCCGATCTCCAGCCTTGCCGGTTTCGTCGACGATGCGCTGGCGGCGCTCTCGGCGAGCCACCCGCAGGCGCTCGCCGTCACTTATGGCCATGTCGGCGACGGCAACATCCATCTCAACATCGTGCCGCCGGTCGGCATGGACGATCCCGCCGATATCGAGCATCTGTTCCACGAGGCGGAGATGGTGATCTTCGACGTGGTCGACCGCTACGACGGTTCGCTCAGCGCCGAGCACGGCATCGGCCGCGTCAAGCAGGCAGCTTTTCTTGAACGGGTGGACCCGGTTTCGCTCGATCTCGCCTTCCGCATCAAGCGGGCACTCGATCCGGCGGCGATTATGAATATAGGTAGACTCCTGCCGTCCGAAGAGACGGACGAACGGGGTGATCCATGATGCTGAAACTCGACAAGGTCAATCGCGGTCCGCATTTGTCGACGCTGGTCGCAAGCTCCATCTCGCGCGAAATCGCGCAGGGGCGGCTGAAGCCGGGCGACCAGCTGCCGACCGAGCAGGCGCTGGCGCAGACCTTCGGCGTCAGCCGCAATGTCGTGCGCGAAGCCATCGCCCGGCTGCGGTCGGAAGGGCGCATCTGGTCGCAGCAGGGCCGCGGCGCCTTCGTGGCCGATGCGCAGAACACCACGGTTCTCACCATCGATCACGATTCCTTGCAGGAGGCGGATGCCTTCAAGAACCTGTTCGAGATTCGCGGCATTCTCGAAGTGGAGATTGCGGGCATCGCCGCGCAGCGCCGCACCGATGCGGACATCGACGCGATGAAGGAGGCGCTGGCGACCATGGCGGCGGCACCCTATGGCAGCGTCACCTGGCTGAAGACCGACCTCGAATTCCACCGCACCGTCGCCTCGGCCACGCAGAATTCCTACATGGCGCCCTTCCTGATGTTCGCCTCGGAGCGGGTGCGCGACAGCATCCTCGCCTCCGGCCACCAGCAGCGCTCGGATGATCTGGCGAGCATCACGCTCGGCGAGCACCAGAGCATCCTGGATGCCATTGCGGCCGGCGATGTCGACGGCGCCCGGCGCGCCATGACCGAGCATCTTGCGGGCGCCGCGCGCCGCGTGGGTCTTCCGGCCGCGACCGTCGACACCGACGGCGCTGACGATCATTTCGAAAAGGAATCATGAACATGGCAGGCAGGTTGCAGGGAAAGACGGCCGTCGTTACGGCCGCCGGGCAGGGCATGGGGCACGCGACCGTGCTCGCCTTCGCGCGCGAGGGTGCAAGGGTCGTGGCGACCGACGTCGACGCCGGCAAGCTCGCCGCGCTCGACGGCATGGCCGGCGTGAAGACCCGCGCCCTCGACGTGCTCGATCCGGAAGCGATCAAGCGCTTCGCCGGCTCGATTACGGCACCCGACATCCTCTTCAACTGCGCCGGCTATGTGCACAACGGCACGATCCTCGACTGCGACGAGGATGCCTTCGACTTCTCCCTCTCGCTCAACGTGCGCTCCATGTACCGCATGATCCGCGCCTTCCTGCCCGGCATGCTGGAGCGCGGCGGCGGGTCGATCGTCAACATGGCCTCGGTCGCCTCCACGGTCATCGCCGCGCCGAACCGCTTCATCTACGGCACGACCAAGGCCGCCGTCATCGGGCTTACCAAGTCGGTGGCCGTCGACTATGTGACGAAGGGCATCCGCGTGAACGCCATCTGCCCCGGCACGATCGAAAGCCCCTCGCTACAGGACCGCATGCGCGCGACCGGCGACTATGACGCCGCCCGCGCCACCTTCATCGGCCGCCAGCCGATGGGCCGGCTCGGCACGGCGGGCGAAGTCGCTGAACTGGTCGTCTACCTCGCCAGCGACGAGTCCGCCTTCATGACCGGCAACGCCGTCGTCATCGACGGCGGCTGGACGAACGCCTGATAAGCTTTATTTCCACGGGAACAAGACCATGAAACTTCTCCGTTACGGTTCGCACGGCGCCGAAAAGCCGGGATTGCTCGATGCTGAAGGCCGCGTGCGCGACCTTTCCGGCCATGTCGACGATATTGCCGGCGGCGTGCTGACGAACGAGGGCATCGCCCGCCTTGCGGCAATCGACCCGGCCAGCCTGCCGCTGGTCGCCGATCCCGGCCGCATGGGGCCGTGCGTGGCGCGCGTCGGCAAGTTCATCTGCGTCGGCCTCAACTATGCCGACCATGCGGCAGAGACCGGCGCGGAAATCCCCAAGGAACCGATCCTCTTCATGAAGGCGACCAGCGCCATCACCGGGCCGAACGACAATGTCATCATCCCGCGCAACTCGGTGAAGACGGACTGGGAGGTCGAGCTGGGCGTCGTCATCGGCGACGAGGCGCGTTACGTCCCGGAAGCCGATGCGATGAAGCATGTCGCCGGTTACTGCCTGATCAACGACGTCTCCGAACGCGCCTTCCAGGCCGAGCGCGGCGGGCAGTGGACCAAGGGCAAGTCGGCCGACAGTTTTGGCCCCATCGGCCCCTGGATGGTGACGCGCGACGAGATCGCCGATCCGCAAAACCTCGGCATGTGGCTGACCGTCGACGGCGTTTCGCGCCAGAACGGTTCGACGCGCACCATGGTCTTCGGCGTCGCCTTCCTCGTGCACTATATCTCGCAGTTCATGAGCCTGCAGCCGGGCGACATCATATCGACGGGAACCCCGCCGGGCGTCGGCCTCGGCATCAAGCCGGAGCCGGTCTACCTCAAGGCAGGCCAGACCATCCGCCTCGGCATAGAAGGCCTTGGCGAGCAGCAGCAGCTGACCGTCGACGCGGCGTGAGGGCTCAGGCGGAGGCGATCCGCCGGGCGCTGGCGAGGATACGCAGCGCGGCGCAGGCGGCACCATAGCCGTTGTCGATGTTGACGACGGCAAGGCCGGAGGCGCAGCTCGCCAGCATGGCGTTGAGCGCTGTGCGCCCCTGTTCCGCCGCGCCGTAGCCGACGGAGGTCGGCACGCAGATCACCGCCGAGCCGACGAGGCCGCCAAGCACGCTGGCGAGCGCGGCATCCATGCCCGCCACTGCGATAACGACTGGAAAGGCGCGGATCTCCTCGATCCGCTCCATCAGCCGCCACAGGCCCGCAACGCCGACATCGACGATGAGGGAGGCCTCGACACCCGCATGCCGGAGCGTGCGCGCCGCCTCCCGGGCGACCGGCGCATCCGAGGTGCCGGCGGCGACGATCGCGACCGAGCGGTTGTCGGCGACCGCCCGCACCGGGCCGAAGAAGGCGGTGCGGGAGAGGGGGCAGTAGTCGATCTGCGCGCGGTGGGCGGCGGCAAGGGCTTCCGCCTTTTCCGGCGCCAGACGCGTCAGCAGGAGACTGGCGTTGCGTGCGAAGGCGCCCTCAAGGATCGTGTCGATCTGGGCCACGGATTTTTCACCGCACAGCACCGCCTCGCCAAGGCCGATGCGGTTTTCCCGGTCGAAATCGAAAACGACGTCGCTCATGCGCCCTCCCGCAGGAAGGCGCTGCCGTTTCGGTAGGGCGCGAAGGCGATGGCTGCGCCAGCGATTTCCGGTGGGAGCAGGGCGGTTATGTCGCCTGCCAGTGTCAAGCGGACATCGTCACCCGCTGCCGACAGGCTTGCGGGGTCGAGTTCCACGACGATGCCGGAGCGGCGCAGGCGGCAGCGCACCGTTTCGGGCGCGAGCCGGGCGGAAACGAGTTTTTCCACCGCGTGGATGGCCACCAATATTGCGGGCTCGATGCGGATCGCCGTTTCGACGCGGCTCGACAGGCAGGGTGAAGACGGCAGTTCGGCGAGATCACCGAGGCCGAGCGTGTGGGCGAGGGACCGCACCGCGGGCTTGTTCATGCCGGCTTCCACGAAGGGGTGGCGCACGGCATGGCGCTTCGCCGCGTCGAGGCCGGGCCTGTATTCGCCGAGATCATCGGTGTTGGTGCCCGAAAGGATCGTCGCTTCCGTGCGGCTGGCAATGGTGCCGTAGAGGTTGCCCTTGCAGAAGAAGCAGCGGTCGACCGGATTGGCACGATAATTCTCGTCGGAAAATTCGCCGGCATCGATCAGCTCCAGCCGCCAGCCCTCTCGGCGCGCCCAGGCCTCGACCCGCGCGGTTGCCTCGGCTGGCACGGCGGCTGAAACCGCGTGCAGCATCGTTACTCGGGACGGACCGAGATGGCGGCCGGCAAAGACCGCGAGCGTCATGGAATCGACGCCGCCGCTCAGCGCCAGCGCCGCCGTGCCGATCTCGCCGATCACGTCGCCGAGGAGGCGGTTCATCGACTGCCGCCTTCTGCCTCGCGCCGCAGCCGTTCGCGCGCGGCCCGGCCGGCGACCGCCGACAGGGCATCGGCCTCCAGCTTCGTCGTTTCGCCGGAAGGGCGTGCGGCGGTCTTGGCTGGAAGCGTCCGCTCGCCCGCCTGTGCTTCGTGGCTGCGGCGCGGCAGCGTCAGGCGTTCGGTGACGGTGCGGCGGATGCCGAGCGTCGCGGTTTCGTCGAAGATCAGCCGCGCGACCTCATCGGCGGCGTGCGGGGCGGAAAGTACGCGCAGCTGCGTCATCAGCCGGCCCTTCTTGCCGAAGGCGACCGCCTGCACGGCATCCAGCACGCCGGCATGGGCGCGGATATGGGCAAGGGCGATCGCCAGGTCCTCGCCCGTCTGGTCGTCGATCTCGCATTCGAGCACGGCGACCCGGTCGGCCTGGATATCCTCTCCCCGCTCGAAGGCGAGGACGCGCAGGCAATTGCTGACGCCGGTTAGCCGGCGCGTGCCAAAACCGTGGCCGGATCCGGCGAGCCTGCCGGAGCGCGGGGCGCCAGGCCCGTCCTTGCAGAGATAGCGCAGGATCGCCGCTCCCGTCGGCGTCACCCGCTCGCCGCCCACGCCGTCGTCGATCATGGAAAAACCTTCGAGCAGCAGCACCGTCGCGGGGGCGGGAACCGGCAGCAGCCCGTGGGCTGTGCGTATCCTTCCGGAGCCGAGCGGGATTGGGCCGACCGTCCATTCAGCAGGCCCCACGGCGTCGATGAGATAGGCGGCGGCCAGGATGTCGGCGATGGAATCCCAGGCGCCGACCTCGTGGAAGGTCACGGCCTCCGGCGTCGTGCCGTGCACGCGGGCCTCGGCGGCGGCAAGCTCGGAAAAGATGCCGATGGCATGGCCGATCACCGCGGCGGGCGCCGGCATATGTTCGAGCGCGTGCCGGATCGAGCGCCATTCGACATGGCTGTGGGGAATATCGTCATGGTGGTGGCCATCATGGGCGTGATGATGATGATGATGATGATGATGGTGGGGCGGGTGATCCTTCGGCGCGTTGTCGTTCGTCACCGTGAAGCGACGGCCCGTCAGCACCCCGTCGTCATGCGGCGCGAGCGTGGCCGCGACAGCGTCCAGCAGCGGGCAGCGGGCGATGAGATCGTGCAATCCGGGCTCCAGCTCGGGCCGCAGATCGAGCAGGGCGGCGGCGAACATGTCGCCGGCCATGCCGCCGAGCGGATCGAGGTGGAAGGCGTTCATGTGCCGTTCGCCCCGTCGTCATGCAGCGATATGCCGTTCAGGCTGGCGATGACGTCGGAGAGCGCCGGCACGAAAGCCTCGCCTTTGCCGGCCGCGACGGCGCTGGCAAAGCTGTTGCGCACCGCTGCGCCGATGGGATTGACGACGCCGGCCGCCTGCGCGGTGGCGGCGAGATAGCTCATGTCCTTCAGCGCGTTCTTCATGGCGAAGCGCTGGGCGTTCTCGTTGCGGTTCAGCACGAAATCGAAGAAGGCCTGGTAGAAGGGGCAGTCCATGCGGCTGCCGCTGAGCACGCTGTTTATGACCTGGGGCGTCAGCCCCATCTTCGCGCCGACGGTCAGCGCTTCGGAATAGATCGTCGAGTAGCCCATCGAGACGAAGTTGACGAGCAGCTTCATGGTGTGGCCGCTGCCGGTCGCGCCCGTATGGATGACGCGGCCGGCAAAGGCCTCGACCACCGGGCGGGCGCGGGCGACGTGCTCCGCCGCGCCGCCGATCATCACGTCGAGCTTGCCTTCCGCCGCCTCCTTCGGCGTGCGGCCGAGCGGCGCGTCGAGGAGGATGATGCCTTGCCCTTCGAGCTCGGCGGCAAGCGCGGTGGTTTGCGCCGGGTTGGAGGTGGAGCAGTCGATGACGAGCAGCGGCTTGCCGGCGGAGACGAGGCCGTCGCGGCCTTTCACGACCTCTTCGACCTCGCGCGAGCCCGTCACGCACAGCACGACGATGTCGCATGCCTGCGCTAGCGCACGCGGCGTGGCTGCTTCCTCTGCGCCGCGCGCGACGAGGTCGTCGATCGCCTCGCGGCGTTGGTGGGCGAGCACGGCGAGCGGAAAACCCTTGGCCAGCAGGTTGCCGGCCATGCCGGCGCCCATGGCGCCGAGCCCTATGAAACCGATCCGTTCCCTCATCGCGTCCTCCCCTTGGTTGTCTCTCGTTTTGATTTTTCCCGCGTCATCGGATAGCACGGAGTTTTCGCCGCCCGCAGGCCGGGGCGCATGAAGGAGTTCGATTCGGACGATGACGGACAAGGACACGGCATTTTTCGACGCCATCCAGCAGGTCCCGAACCTGCGCAGCGGCCTTGTCGACGCCCTGGCGGCGCAGATCGAATCCGGCGATCTGGCACCAGGCCAGCGCCTGCCGACCGAGCAGGCGATCATGACCCAGACGGGGGTGAGCCGCACGGTGGTGCGCGAGGCGCTTGCCGCCCTGCGCGCCCGCGGGCTCATCACCACCCGCCAGGGCCTTGGCGCCTTCGTGACCAACGATCCGAAGCCGCGCGCCTTCTCCATCGTGCCGAACGACCTGCAATCGATCGACGACGTCATCAGCGTGCTCGAACTGCGCGTCGGCCTCGAAGTGGAGGCCGGCGGCTTTGCCGCGCTGCGGCGCGAGGAGGAGGACCTCCGGCGCATGCGCGCCCGCCTCGACGCGCTGGATGCGGCGATCGAACGGGGCGAATCCGGCGCGATCGAGGATGCGGCCTTCCACCGCGCGATTCTGGTCGCCACGCAAAATCCCTATTACGCGCGGCTGTTCGACACGTTCGGCACCCTGATGATGCCGCGCCAGTGGGCGCGCTTCGAGGCGATGGCGAAGGCGGAGAAGACGCGGCACACGAGCCGCATGCACCGCGAGCACGAAACGATCTTCGCGGCCATCGAGGCCGGCGACGACAAGGGTGCGCAGAAGGCGCTGAGGACGCATCTCACCCGCAGCCTCGCCCGCTTCGCCGAATTGCGCGACACGACGGAGCGCATCGGCCCGCCCTCCGTCACGCCGTCTGGGGAATGACATAAGGCCCCTCCGGGATCACCGCGACGCGGGGATCACCGCTCCGCTCGATGCTGCGGGCGATTGCCGCGCCGATATCGTCGATCATGCCGACGCCGGTCAGCCGGCGGTCATCACCCTGAAGGCCGGTCGTATAGAGTTCGATCCGGCCGACGCGCATCGGTTTGAGCTGCATCTCCGTCTGCCATTCGTCGATTTCGGCGAGTGATTTGGCCGTCAGCGTGGCGAGAAAGCGTTCGGGTCCGAGGTCGACGAGACGGGCCTGTGCTTCGCGGAATTCGTGCGAGCCGAAGCCTTCCGAACATTCCGACACCATGATCAGCGTTCCGCCCGATTCTAGGATGTCGATGGGCGTCACCATGCCCTTGATCGTCTGGTAGTAGGTCTTGTCGAGCGGGTAGCCGGCCGACGAGGTGACGACTGTCGAGAACCTGTGCGGAACGTCGATGCGCGTGGCGTCGCTGACGAAGTCCACGGCGGCCGCATGGCTGGCGACGATCTCGCCGAAGGTGACGCAGACGAGGTCGCGCTCCTCGTCGAGCACGGTGTTGAGCGCGTAGATCTCGCCGAGCTTGCGGACGATCTGCAACTGCTCCTCATGCAGCGGATTGCCGATGAGATTGCATTGCACCGCCAGCGGATCTTCCATGAAGCGTGCGGAATGGAAGGTGCGGATCGTCTCGTGGTGGGCGACACCAGGGGCGACGACCTTGCGCCCGCCGGACCAGCCGGCCATGAAATGCGGCTCGACGAGGCCGGTGGCGATGCGCAGGTCCGCCTCGACCAGCAGGCGATCGAGCTTGACGGGCGTGCCGCGCGTCGGGGTGACGCCAAGGTCGATATGCGCGGCCTCGTCGCGGGCGTCGTGGTTGACGATGCGGATGTTTTCCAGAACCCAGGGATCGCCGATCAGTTCGGCCAGTTCCTCGCCGAGATTGGGGCGGTGCAGGCCGGTGGCAATGAGGATGACGATGGCATCCTGCGGAATGCCGGCGGCCATCATCGTGCGCACCATGAGGCCGAGGAACAGCCGGTTCGGCACGGGGCGGGTGATGTCGCAGATCAGGATGCAGGCGCTTTTGCGCCCGCGCGCCAGTTCGGACAGCGGGGCGGCGTCGATCGGCGCCCCCAGAGCGGCCTCGACCGCGCTCTGCGGGTCGGTGATCTTCGGCAGGGGGCGTTTGCGGATGATGGTCGGCACGGCCCCGGCCGGCAGGTCGATGGGCAGGTGCCCCCGGCCGTAGGAGACGGAAACCGGATGCGCGCCCATCACGCGCTCTCCTTCACGCCGCCGAGATAAAGCTCGCGCATCAGCGACATGTCGCGCAGCTCGTCGATGGCGCCCGACAGCATGATGCGACCGTTCTGCATGAGATAGCCGCGCGCGGCGACGGAGAGCGCCAGGCCGGCATTCTGCTCGACAAGCAGCACGGAGGCGCCGAATTCCCTGCCGATATTGAGGATGATGCCCTGGATTTCCTTCACCAGAAGCGGCGAGAGGCCGAGCGAGGGCTCGTCGAGCAACAGCACCTTCGGCCGCGCCATCAGGCCGCGGGCAATGGCCAGCATCTGCTGTTGCCCGCCGCTGAGCGAGCCGCCCTTCTGCGCGCGCTTGACGGCGAGGATGGGGAAGAACTTCTCCATCAGCGCGATATCGGCCTCGACGGCGGCGGCATCCGTGCGGGTATAGGCGCCGAGCCGCAGGTTCTCCTCGACGCTCATGTCGGCGAAGATGCGCCGGCCTTCGGGCACGAGCACGACGCCGCGTCGCGCCATCACGTCCGGCGGCGAGCCGGTCACGTCCTCGCCGTTGAAGGTCACTGTTCCCGCGCGCGGGCGCACGAGGCCGGCGATTGTGCGCAGGAGCGTGGATTTGCCCGCGCCGTTCGGCCCGAGCACGGTGACGATCTCGCCGGCATCGAGGGTGAGCGACACGTCGCGGTTGACGGTGGTGGCGCCGTAGCCGGTGGAGACGCTGGAAACGGAAAGCAGGGTCACAGGTCGCCTCCGAGATAGACTTCGAGCACTTTCGGATCGCGCAGCACGTCGGCCGTTGCGCCGTCGGCGATCTTGGAGCCGAAATCGAGCACGACCAGCCGCTTGCAGAGCATCTGCATCAGCTTCATGTCGTGGTCGATGACGCAGACGCTGATGCCGTTTTGCGGGAATTGCTTGACCAGGCCGACCAGCGCGGCCGTCTCCTTGTCGTTGAGGCCGGCGGCGGGTTCGTCGAGCAAAAGCAGGATCGGCCGCGTGGCGAGCGCCAGCGCCAGCCCGAGCAGGCGCAGGCTGCCGAAGGGCAACACGCCCGCCCGTTCTTCCGCGAGGTGGCGGATGCCGACGAAATCCATGAGCGCGTCCGGCGTCGTCCAGGGAAAGTCGCGCGCGTCGGCGCGCTTGCAATGCTCTGTCGCGATGGTGACGTTTTCGCGCACGCTGAGGCCGGTGAAGGCCATCGCCTGCTGGAAGGTGTAGCCGATGCCGGTCTGGGAGATGCGGTGCGGCGGGATGGCGGTCACGTCCTGCCCGCGCCAGGTGACGCGGCCGGCCGTCGGCCTGTGGACGCCGGTGATGACGTTAAACAGGGTCGATTTGCCCGATCCGTTCGGACCGACGATGCCGAGGATCTCGCCGTCCTCGATGCTGAGGTCGACGCCAGCAAGGGCCGCCACGCCGCCAAACTGCTTGCGCAGGCCGGAGATTTCCAGGAGGGCGCTCATCGGCCGGTATCCTTCAGGGTGGCTTCGGTGCTTGTCTTGCTGAAGCCGCCGACGAGGCGTTGCCAGAGTTCGGCGATGCCGGCGATCAGGCCATTTGGCAGGAACAGGATGACGGCGATCAGGCAGACGCCGTAGACGATGCGGGATTCGACCGGGTCGAGGTTCAGCACTTCCGGCAGAAAGGCGACGAGGATGCCGCCGGCGAGCGGGCCGAGCAGCAGGCGCGCGCCGCCGATCATCACCATCAGGGCGAGGTAGATGCTCGGGAAGGAGGCGAACTGCTGGGGCGAGATATGGCCGAGGAAATAGGCGAGCAGAACGCCGGACACGCCGGCATAGACGCCGCTGACCACGAAGGCGCCGATCTTGTGCCGGCCGACATTGATGCCGAGGGCAGCCGCGAGCTTCTCGTTCTCGCGGATGGCGCGCAATGTGCGGCCGTAGGAGGAGTTGATGATGGCCCAGCTTGCCACGGCCGCCAGCGCGACAAAGGCGACGACCAGCACGTAGAAGCGCGGCAGGTCGCCCATGTCGATGCCGAAGAGGGTGACCGGCCGGAGGATCGAGATGCCGCTTGCAGCACCGGTGAAATCGCCGCCATTGGTGAGCACGATCGTCAGCAATTGCCCGAAGGCGAAGGTCATGATGACGAAGTGGTGGCCGCTGACGCGCAGCGACGGGATGCCGACGATGGCCGCGGCGATCGCCGCAAACAGCCCTGCGAAGGGCAGGGCCACCCAGAAGCCGACGTCGAAATCGCGCAGCAGCATGGCCGCCGTATAGGCGCCGACGCCGACGAGGGCGGCATGGCCCATCGAGAGGATGCCGGTCTGGCCGAACAGTACGGAAAGGCCATAGAGCGCGATGACGTTGATCCCCGCCGAGATGGCGAGCGAGAGAAGCCGGTTGCTCGGCGAGAACTGCGGCACCAGTGCGAGAAGCACCAGCAGCGCCAGGACCGCGAGCAGCGAATGAAGGGAGTTGCGTGACGAAATCATGGTTCCTGCCGTTCTGTTCTCACGCCATCTTCGGCCCGCTCGTGCCGCCGAACAGGCCGTGCGGGCGGAAGAGCAGGACGAGGATCATGAGGCCGAAGGAGTAGGCGTCGGTCCATTCGGAGAAGCCGTAGCCTGCGCTGAGGCCCTCCACGATGCCGAGGATCAGGCCCGCCGCGACGGCGCCCGTGAGATTGCCGAGGCCGCCGATGAGCGCCACGGCAAAACCCTTCATGACCATGGTGCCGCCGGTAAACGGCGTGATCGGGAAGAGCGCAATGAGCAGCGCGCCGCCAAGGCCGGCCAGCGCGCTGCCCAGCACGAAGACGCCGGTGATGTAGCGGCGCACCGGAATGCCCATCAGGGCGGCGGTGTCGCGGTCCTCGACGCTGGCGCGCAGCGCCCGGCCGTAGCGGCTTCGGGTGATCATCATATAAGTGGCGGCGACCACGGCGACCGTGACGAGGATGACCATGACGCGCACCGAGGCGATGCGCACGCCGCCGACGTCCCACACGGTGGAAAGCGGGCGCGGGATGCTCTTCTGGTTCGGATCGAAGAACAGGATGACGATGTGCTGCAGCACGACGATGAGGCCGAGCGAGACGATGAACCCGTTCGTCGGCCTTTCCAGCGTGAAGCGGAAGATGCCGCGTTCCAGCACGAAGCCCATCAGGGCGACGGCCGCGACCGCAAGTGCGACGGCGAGCGGAAAGCCGAGGCCGCTGCCGACGGCGAGCCAGGTGACGATGCTGCCGACCATGAGAAATTCGCCGTGGGCAAAGTTGATGATGCCCGTCAGGCCGAAGATCAGCGTGACGCCGACCGCGATCAGCGTGATGACGCTGGCGATCGACAGGCCGTTGAGGATCTGTTGGATGAGGATGTCCACGGCATTCTTCCGTCTGTGCGAGGCGGCGGCCAGACCGTTCCGCCTCCGTTGGCATTCGCTCCCGCAGGGCTTTCACCCGGCGGGAGCGGATCGATCGGCACAGGGTTTATTCCGGCGCTTTTTCAGGCGGCTGCTGCATCGAGCAGGTGATGTCGCCGCCGGGTGCCGCGGCGCAGACTTCCGTCGCATGCGTCACCTGGTGGGTCTCGTTGAAGGCGAGCTTGTCCGAAACGACGCCCGAATAATCCATCGACATCAGCGCCTCGACCGTCTTGTCGGGATCGAGCGTGCCGGCCTTCTCCCACGCCTTGGCGAGGAAATGCACATAGTCGTGGTAGAGCAGGGAGACCGACGAGGTGACGCCGTGCGGCGCACCGGCCGCGAAGTAAGCGTCGAAATAGGTCTTCGAGTTCGGGTTTGACGACGCACCCCAGCAGACCGGCACGCAGCTCATGGCCACCGGCACGTCGGCGGAGAGGCCGCGTTCCTTCCAGATGCCCGGATCGACGCCGAACAGGAAGTAGCTCTTGGCGGCACCCAGTTCGATCGCCTGCGGCAGGGCCGTCAGCGTCGAGTCGCCGTTGTACCAGAAGTGGATCGTGTCCGGCTCGAAGCTCTTCGCCTTGGTGAGGAAGGGCGAAAAATCGGTGGTATCCGGCGGGTAGAAGATGATGTCCGGAACTTCCTGTCCCTCGGCCTTGAGCGCGGTGATGTAGAAGGAGGACAGGAACTGGCCCGTCGCATCGTTGCCGACGATCATGACCGATTTCTTCGGCTTGTAGCCGAGCAGCGGCTCCAGCAGGTTGAGAACGCCGCGGGCCGTCGAGCCCGAACGCTGGAATTCCTGCGGTTCCGACTGGAAGAGGTAATGCACGTCGCCGCCGGCCTTCACGCCGTCGGGTGTCAGAACCTTGCCGAGCGTGGAATTGCCGGCGAAGTGAACGACCTTGGCCGGCTGGGTGATCTTGGCCATGGCGAGCGTGAAGTCGTGCGATTCCGAACCGAAGATCGCCTGGACCTTTTCGTCGCGCACCAGTTCCTGGGTTGCGGCGATGGCGGTCGCGACATCCGTGCGGTCGTCGCGCTTGACCATTTCGAGCTTGTAGGTCTTGTCGCCGACCTTGATGCCGCCGGCATCGTTGATCTGCTGGACGGCGAGCCCGACGCCGGCCGGCAGCGTGTGGCCGGCCGAGACGAAGGCGCCGGATTCCGCGGCGACCACGCCGATCTTGATGACGTTTTCCGCATCCTGCGCGAGCGCCGGATGGATGAATGTTCCAAGGCTGAGCGCAAGCGCGCCGCCCCGCAATAGGCTGGATCTCACCATTTCTTCCTCCCGATGGCGATTTTGCCGTCTTACCGGGTTGTCGTACAACCCTGTTTTCTGATAATACCGTTGCCAGGGAGATGTCAAGCGTGGTCGTGCACCGGCCGGGCGGCATTTCGGAAGTCCGCACGGGATGGAAAACCCACAAGGGAGAATGAAAATGCAGTCACGACAATTCGGTCGCACGGGCCGCAGCGTCAGCGAAATCGGCTTCGGCGCCTGGGCGATCGGCGCCGCCTGGGGCGAGGTGAACGACGAGGAGGCGCTGGCCGCCCTGCACGCCGCGCTCGACACCGGCGTCACCTTCATCGACACCGCTGACGTTTATGGCGATGGCCATTCCGAACGCCTCATCGCGAAGGTGCTGAAGGAACGCGGCGGCGACAAACCCTTCGTCGCCACCAAGGCCGGCCGGCGCCTGCCCGCGCAGTCCGTCGAGGGCTATAGCGCCGAAAACCTGAATGCCTGGATCGACCGCAGCCTGACGAATCTCGGCGTCGAGACGCTCGACCTCGTGCAGCTGCACTGCCCGCCGACCGACCTCTATTACCATCCGGAGGTCTTCGGGCGGCTCGACAAGCTCGTCGAGGAGGGCAAGATCCGCCACTACGGCGTCAGCGTCGAGCGCGTCGAGGAAGCGCTGAAGGCGATCGAATATCCGGGCGTCGTCAGCGTGCAGATCATCTTCAACGCCTTCCGCCAGCGCCCCGCCGAACGCTTCTTCGCGGAGGCGAAGCAGAAGAACGTCGCGATCATCGCCCGCGTACCGCTGGCGAGCGGTCTTCTCTCCGGCAAGTTCAAGCGCGACACCACGTTCGAGGCGACGGACCACCGCTTGTTCAACCGCAATGGCGAGGCCTTCGATGTCGGCGAGACCTTCTCCGGCGTTCCCTACGAGGCCGGCCTCGACGCGGTGGAGCGCATCCGCCCGTTGGTGTCCGGCGATACGATCATGGCGAAATTCGCGCTTCGCTGGATCCTGATGTTCGACGCGATCACCGTCGCCATTCCCGGCGCGCGCAATCCGGCGCAGGCGCGCTCCAACGCCGAGGCTGCCGGGCTGCCCGCGCTCCCCAAGGAGGTCATGGACGAGATCGTGAAGATCTACGACGAGGACATCCGCCAATACGTCCATCAGCGCTGGTAGCCGCCGCCGGCTGACCGACAGACCATCCGAGACGGCGTGCCGAAGACGGCACGTCGTCCATTGCCAATGGAACGGACCATGCCCACACCCATCATCGATTCCCACCATCACTTCTGGGATCCCGCAAGCGGCGGCGACTATGCTTGGCTGAGCGGCCCCTTCGAACCGATCAACCGCGTCTTCGCACCCAAGGACCTGCGTCCGTCGCTCGCGTCCAACGGCGTCTCGGGCACCGTGCTCGTCCAGACCTGGAACGACCTCGGCGAGACCTGGGATTTCATCCGCACCGCCGAGGCGACGGATTTCGTCGCCGGCGTCGTCGGCTGGGTCGATCTCACCGACCCGGATGTCGCTGCCACCATCGCCGAACTCCGGCAAAGCCCCGAGGGCAAATGGCTCGTCGGCGTGCGCCATCTGATCCAGACCGAGAGCGACCCGAACTGGCTACTGCGCGCTGACGCGGTTAGCGGTCTCAAGGCGGTGGAAGCCGCCGGCCTCGTCTACGATCTTGT
Source organism: Shinella sp. GW821-FHT10F02 (assembly GCF_058809275.1). Lineage (NCBI taxonomy): Bacteria > Pseudomonadati > Pseudomonadota > Alphaproteobacteria > Hyphomicrobiales > Rhizobiaceae > Shinella > Shinella sp. GW821-FHT10F02. The sequence goes on from NZ_JBXASL010000001.1 coordinate 48,123, forward strand.
ACCGAACCTGCCGCAGCTTCCCGCCTGCATCGCGACCGCCAAGGCCTTTCCCGGCCTGCGCTTCGTGCTCGACCACATTTCCAAGCCGGAAATCCGCAATCGCGGCTTCGACGAATGGGCGGCGCTGATCCGCCAGTTCCGCGGCGAGCGCGGCCATGTCTGGTGCAAGCTCTCCGGCATGGTGACGGAGGCGAACTGGCAGACGTGGACGCCCGAAGACCTGAAGCCCTATGTGCACGAGGTCCTCGACGTGTTCGGCGTCGATCGCTGCATGTTCGGCACGGACTGGCCGGTCTGCCTCGTGGCTGCGAGTTACGACCGGGTGGTGGATGCGCTGCGCGAATGCCTGAAGGACCTGCCGCAAGCCGATCTCGACCGCATCTTCGGCCTCAACGCCATCGAGGCGTACCGCCTGCCGGGCTTTGCCGGCGAAAAGAGCGCCTGAGATGGGTGAGGCCTTCACCTTCGCCTCGCGCATCGGCTTCGGCGCCAGCGGCATCGGCACGCTTTACCGCGATGTGCCGGAGACTGTCGCGCAGGACACACTTGCGGCCGCTTACAAGGCCGGCATCCGTTATTTCGATACCGCTCCCCTCTACGGGCACGGCCTTAGCGAGCTTCGGCTGGGGCAGTTCCTGCGCACGGTGCCGCGCGACGGCATCACGGTCTCGACCAAGGTCGGGCGTTATCTCGTTCCGCCGCGCGGCAGCCCGGTGGACTACGGGCTCTGGGCGTCGCCGCTGCGCCTGAAACCCGTCTTCGACTACAGCTATGACGGCACGATGCGGGCGCTGGAACAGTCCGCCAGCCGCCTCGGCTTCCCGGATTTCGACGTGGTCTATATCCATGACGTCGACCGCTACACCCACGGGCCGGACGGTTTCGAGCGTCATTTCGACGAGGCGATGGCGGGCTGCTACCGTGCGCTCGACGAGCTTCGCCGCTCGGGCGAGGTGAAGGCCATCGGCGTCGGCGTCAACGAGAGCGACATCGCGACCCGCTTCGTCGAGGCGGGCCGGTTCGACGTCGTGATGATCGCGGGGCGCTATTCCCTGATCGACCGCAGCGCCGAAAAGGACCTGTTTCCGGCGGCGCAAAAGGCGGGCACGGGCATCGTGGCGGCCGGAGTGTTCAATTCCGGCATTCTCGCCAAGGGGCCAGGCGCGGAAGGGGCGACCTACGATTATGGCGCGCCACCGTCCGACGTCACCCGGCGCGCGGAGGCGATCGCCGGCATATGCGCACAATACGATGTGCCGCTCCAGGCCGCCGCCATCCAGTTCCCGTTGCGCTCGCCGCTCGTGCGGGCGGCCGTGCTCGGCATGAGCCGGCCAGAGCGCGTCGCACAGAACCTCGAATGGTCGCGCCTGTCGATCCCCGAAGCCATGTGGCAGGCCATCGACGCGGCCCTCTGAAACCCGGATCGAAGACCGCCCGGATGTTCGTCCGGGCAGTCCTTTTCGTTCAGGCCGCCTTGCCGTCCGGCAGGGGCGCCTCGGCGGCAACGAGGCCTTCAGCCTTTAACTCGCTCCACAGGTCCGCGGGGATCGGCTGGCGGATATAGGCGAGGTTCTGTTCCAGCTCCGCGACCGAGCGTGCCCCCGGAATGACGCTGACGACGAGCGGATGGCCGAGCGGAAATTGCAGAGCGGCGGCCGGCAGCGGCACGCCGTGGCGCGCGCACACGGCCTCGATGCGGGCGACCCGCTCCAGCACGGCCGGCGGCGCTGCCCGCGTGTTGAAGGTTGCGCCCTGTTTTGCGCCGGTGGCGAGGATGCCGGAATTGTAGGGGCCGCCGATCACGATCTTCGTGCCCCGCGCCGCACAGGCGGGCATCAGGTCGGCGAGCGGCTCCTGTTCGAGCAGCGTGTAGCGGCCGGCGAGCAGGAAATAGTCGAAGCGGCCGGCGGCAACGAAATCGCGCAGCATCTGCCACTGGTTGATGCCGACGCCGATCGCCTTGACGACGCCCTGCGCGCGCAGGTCCTCCAGCACCGGATAGGCGCCCTCCATCGCCTCGCGGAAACGGCTGCGGGCATAGGGGTCCTCGCCCGGCGCGAAATGCAGCGCCTCGTCCGGATCATGGATCGCCAGCATGTCGACATGGTCGGTGCCGAGTCGCTTCAAAGTACCCTCGATGGAGCGCAGCACGCCGTCGCGCGAATAGTCGAATTCGGCGCGGAAAGGGGGCGCCTTGTCCCAGAGTTGCGGCGTCATTTCGCTGTCGGGGATCGGCACGAGATCGTAGCCCACCTTGGAGGAGATGACGATATCCTTGCGCGGCAGCGAGCGGATCGCCTCGCCCAGCCGGCTTTCGGCCAGCCCGAAACCGTAGACCGGCGCCGTGTCGAAATAGCGGATGCCCGCCTCGTAGGCGGCCTGGACGGTGGCGAAGGCGTCCTGCGGCTCGGTCGCGCGATACATGTTGCCAAGCCCGGTGCCGCCAAGCCCCATCGTCGTCACGTCCAGGCTCCCGTTGACGGACCGCGACAGCATTTCAGGCATCCTATTTCCTCCCATCCCGATGATTTTCCGGCGACGACGCGTGTCGCTTCCTCAAGCATATTGACACACTACTTGTCGTACAACAATGTAAGATGGTAACAGAATGACAAGGGCGGCGCAAACGCCGCCGGAGGGTTGGAAATGGACATCGAGGTCAGGCATGCCGCACATCCGGATGCGGTCCGCACGTTCGACACGGAGGCGCTGCGGGCGCATTTCCTCGTCGAGACCGTTTTCGCGCCGGGGCGGATCGCGCTGACATACAGCCATTACGACCGCTTCGTGCTGGGCGGCGCGACGCCGCTGGAGGGTGCGCTGGCGCTTGGCGCGCCCAAGGCGATCGGGCAGAAGACCTTCCTGGCCGAGCGGGAACTGGGCGTGCTGAACATCGGCGGCGCCGGGCGCGTGCGCGTGGACGGCACGGTCTACGACCTCGCCCGGCTCGATTGCCTCTATGTCGGCAAGGGCGCCGTGGATGTCCGCTTCGAAAGCGAAACACCCGCCGATCCTGCGAAGTTCTACCTGATTTCCGCGCCCGCCCATGCGGTCCATCCCACCCGCATCATCACGAACGCGCAGGCGCGCCACCATGAGCTCGGCGAGACGGCGACGGCGAACCGGCGCGGCCTCCACCAGTTCATCCATCCCGAAGTCTGCGATTCGTGCCAGATCAGCATGGGCTTCACGCTTCTGGAGGCCGGCAGCATCTGGAACACCATGCCCTGCCACACCCACGAGCGGCGCATGGAAGCCTATCTCTATTTCGACATCGCCCCGGAGCACCGGGTCTTTCACTTCATGGGCGAGCCCCACCAGACCCGCCACCTCGTCGTCGCGAGCGACCAGGCGGTGATCTCGCCACCCTGGTCGATCCATTCGGGCGCGGGAACGAACCGTTACGGCTTTATCTGGGCGATGGCCGGCGACAACCGGGATTTCACTGACATGGACCATCTGGCAATCGGCGAGCTGAGATAGGCGATGACGAACCTTTTCGATCTCACCGGCCGCGTCGCGGTGGTCACCGGCGCCAATACCGGCATCGGCCAGGGCATCGCCGCCGCCCTTGCGGGCGCCGGCGCCTCTATCGTTGCCGTCGGCCGCTCGTCGATGGAGGAAACGGGCGCGATGGTGCAAGACGCCGGCGCAGCCTTTCACGCCATTTCGGCGGACCTGTCCTCCACCGCCCCCGTCGCAGGCATCGTCGACGAGGCAATCCGCACTTTCGGCGCCATCGATATTCTCGTCAACAATGCCGGAATCGTGCGCCGCGCGGACTCGGTCGATTTCACCGAGGAGGACTGGGACGCGGTGATCGATGTCAACCTGAAGACCCTGTTCTTCCTGACGCAGGCCGCCGGGCGCCACATGCTGGCGCGCGGTCGCGGCAAGGTCGTCAACATCGCCTCGATGCTCTCCTTCCAGGGCGGCATCCGCATTCCTGCCTATACCGCGTCAAAAAGCGGCGTCGCCGGCCTCACACGACTGCTCGCCTGCGAATGGGCGGCGGGCAACGTCAACGTCAATGCGATCGCACCCGGCTATTTCGCCACCAACAACACGGCGGCGCTACGCGACGACGCCGACCGCAGCAAGGCGATCCTGGACCGCATTCCTGCAGGCCGCTGGGGACAGCCACCAGATATCGGCGGCGCGGCCGTGTTCCTGTCCTCTGCGGCATCCGACTACGTCCACGGGGCTGTACTGCCTGTCGACGGTGGTTGGCTCGCGCGCTGACAGCGCTGCCGTTCGCCAACGGTGATGACAAGCAGGACGACATCGGTGTCACGCACCTTGTAGAAAAGGTGATAGCCACTGCCCCGCGGCTTGATCTTGTAACGATCACTGCCCCCGGGGCACACGAAGGATCGCTCTTAAGAGCTGTAAGTTCAGAACAAGGCATGCTCAGGATCTATCCGTGATCCGGTTTCTGAGTTTGCCTTCATCCAACAAAATTCTCACCGTCTTCGCCGCATTGCGACGCATCTCTATGGATGCGTGGTCAGAGTAGAAGGCATTGTGCGGCGTGATTACCAATCGGCCTGAGATCCAGTCCTCGCGGTTGCGCCACGCTGTAAGCAATGGATGAGTGCCGGGCGGTTCCTTGACCAGGGTATCGATCGCGGCAGCAGCGAGGTGTCCGCTCCGGAGTGCGGCCTCGAGCGCATCGAGATCCTCGATCAGTTCTCCACGCGCGGTGTTGACCACCATGGCGCCGGGTTTCAACTGGGCGAGACCATGGGCATTCAGAATGCCGCGAGTCTCGCCGTTTGCAGGACAATGGAGCGTGACAATATCCGATTGGGAAAAGAGATCACCCAGTCGCTCCGGCCGCTCATAACCGATGGCCTTTTCATACCCCGGCAGCTGGTTGGGATCGTAACCGAGTATACGAAAGCCGAACGGTTTCAGCCGGTTGATCACGGCCGTTCCGATCCGGCCGACGCCGACAACGCCGACCGTGGCTCTGTTGGAGCGTGAAAGCGGCTTCAGGCTGTGGACCTGCCATCCGGATGTGTATCCGCGGGCGCGCGCATCATGTTCCCAAAGCCGTCGGTGCAGGGAAAGGATCATCGCAACGGCGTGATCTGCGACCTCCTCGGTGCCATAGTCCGGATTGTTGGCGAAGGGGATGCCGGCCTTTGCGAGCGCAAGAAGGTCGATCTTCTCGTAACCGACGCCATAGCGCACAACACCCTTGCAACGGGTCAGGTGGGCGATGCTTTTCGGTCCAAGTCTCGCACCCCAGACCATCAGAGCATCAAGCCGCGCCAGGCGGTCGGGGGCGAAGGACGTCTCGTCCGTACTGGCGAGGAAGTCTATCTCGACATCATCACCGAGCACATCTGCTTCGAGATCGGGGGAGCCGATCATGTGGTCGGTAATTCCGACCACATATTTTCTAGCTGATATCATTGTTCGCTATCCCTACGATGCGATGAATGCAGATCGACCGGAAGCGTGGAGCACACGGCAGCAGCCTATTCCGCCGCCACTGCCGCCGAGATCGGCCGTGTGCTGACCAGCAGGGAAGCTTCCGTGACAGCCTGGTTCACGCGAGCGAGTATGGCAGGTGACGCCGTGCCATCGATGAAATCGCGTCCCGAGGCGTAAATAGCGGTCGGTGTAACAAAGGCCTCGAAAAATGCAAAAAGCGGCCGCAGCTGGTGCTCGACGACGAGCGAATGCCTGTCTCCGCCGCCGGTTGCCGTCAACACGATCGGCTTGCCGCGCAGATCGGCGGGATCGAGCAGATCGATGACGTGCTTGAACAGCCCTGTATAACTCCCCTTGTAGGTCGGAGAGCCGATAACGAGCGCGTCAGCCTCGACAATGGTTTGGATTACGCTGCGTGCTTCAGGGGCCAGGCCAGCCACCGACCGCGCCGCCGCCAAGGATGATCCGAGGTCCTCGATGTCGAAGACCACATGCTGCCGGCCAACCTTTTGAGCCAGCGCTTCCGTGACGCTTTCCACGAAACCTCTCGTGCTCGACGGACGGGAGATGTTTCCCGAGAAGCCGACGATCAGATTGTTGCTCATTCAAATCACCTCAAAAGTCCGTTTGCATGTGTTGAAAGGAAAGCGCCCTTTCCGTCATGCGGTCCTAAAAACGGGTATGTTCGCTGGATAGCCCGACCGATCGGCCTCCTCCCGGCTCCAGCGCTCGAAGGCGGCGCGGCCGAGCATGGCAATAGATGTGTCCTCCTGCGGCGCGTGTACGAGCACGGACTGGATATCGCGGAAATGCCGTTCGAGCCCGAGATCGGCGTCGAGGCCCGGATTGCCGATGCTGCGCACAGCGATCTGGACGGCTTCCCGTATTTGCCGCCCGGCAAGGAGGCGAGCCCTGATCAGTCGTTCCGGTTTGCTTTCTTTGGCCCCGAGCGTATCGAAGATGATCTGGCGCGCACCGGAGACGAGGAGATCGATTTCGCCCGACAGTGTCACGAACCGCTCCGTACGGGCGATGGGATGGCCGAGATTGGTCGGAACGCGTTCGTGCGCGAAGCGGACGAAGGCTGTCTGTGCGGCCTCCGCCACGCCGAGATAGATGGCGGTCAAAGCCAGGTTCATCGCCGCGTGGGCGCGATTGTCCTGTTGCGCGACGGAGGGATCGACGAGTTCCAGGACGTTCTCCGCGGGAATGACGACGTCGGTGTATTCGACATCGTGCGAGCCCGTGGCGCGCATGCCGAGGCTTTTCCAGTTTTCGATGACGCGGATGCCGGGCAAGCCGTTCGGCACGACGAATGTGCCGACACGCGCCGGCGTTTCGTCCGTGTGCGCCCAAACAAGGAAGTGAGTAAGGCCGTAGGCGCCGGTGACGAAGCGCTTGCGGCCAGTGATCGACCAGCCGCTTGCCGTGCGGCGCGCAAGCGTTGCCGGCAGGCCGCCGCGCGCCGGTGAACCGAGATCCGGTTCGACGCGAGCGGCGTTGAGCAGGAGCGGACGCTGCTTTGCCTCCGCCAGCAGACGCTTGTAGAGATCTTCCGGCCAATGGTTTTTGCCCGCCTGGCCGAGATGGTTGAAGATCGTCATGGCACTGATGAGCGCAACCGACGGATCGCCCCGACCGAGGGCTGCCAGAATGTGGACAGCGTCATAGAGGCTGCCGCCCCGTCCGCCATGGCGGGTGGCGACGGTGCTTTCCAGAAGCCCGCTCTCGTGAACGGCACGAATGCCTGTCCAGGGAAACGTGCCTGTACGGTCGGCGTCCGGCGCCGCATCGGCGAGCGCCCGCGCCGTGGCGTCCAGCACCTCGTTGTCGTAGGGCAGACCGGTCGGGCTTTCTGCCTGATTCAGCACGATCGCAGTCATCAGGCGGCGGCCGTCTTTTTGGTTTCTTCCCGCTGGCGGATACCTTCCCGCACGAGCGGCAGGACGTAGCGGCCATAATCGATGGCATCGTTGAAATTGTCATAGCCGCGGATCGAGATGAGGTCGGCACCCAGATCGATATAGTCGAGGATCGAATCTGCAATCGTGCGGGGCGACCCCACCAGCGCTGTGGTGGCGCCGCCGGCATTGGTCGCGGTGACCGTCGGATACCACAGGGCGCGGTCATGCACGTCGCCGCGCGCCGCGATCTCCAGGAGACGCTGCGACCCGACATTGGCCGGACGAGGGGCGGAAAGGGGCGAGCGCCCGAGGCCCTTCTGGCGATTGTCGTTCAGCCGATCCAGAACCCGATGCGCCTTTTCCCAGGCGAGCTCGTCAGTTTCGGCCACGATCGGGCGGAAGGTGACCCAGATGCGCGGACGATCGGCCCGGCCCGCTTTTGCGGCTTCCGCATAGATCCGGTCGATCTGCTGTTTCGTCTCCGCCAGCGGTTCGCCCCACAGGCCGAAGATGTCGCAGAGCGAACCGCCGATGCGGTAGGCTGCATCCGAGGAGCCGCCGAGCGAAATCGGGATCAGTCCCTGTGTCGGGCGCACAGCGCTGCGGAATTGCTTGAACTGGTAATATTTGCCGTCGAAGTCGAAGGGCTCCTTCGAGGTCCAGGCGAGGCGCAGGATGCGGATATACTCCTCCTGCCGCTCGTAACGTTCCTCCTTGTTGAGGAAATCGCCTTCACGGGCCTGCTCCTCGTCGCTGCCGCCGGCAATGAAGTGCACGACGACACGCCCGCCGCTCAGCTGATCGAGCGTTGCAAGCGATTTGGCCGCAACCGTCGGATAGACGGTGTTGGGACGCAGAGCGACGATGATCTTGATGTTCTTGGTGTGCGCGAGAACCGTGGCGCCGAGCGTGAACGGATCGAAAGACGAGGAGGAGTAGGGGAGCAGGGTATAGTTGAACCCGTAATCATCGAGGGCGCGGGAATAGCGCTCCAGGAAAAGCGGATCCACCGGCGCATCGGGAAGGGGGGTCAGGTCGTTTGAGGCGTTCGGGAAGCTAACGCTGATGAATTCCGCGGCCATGGGAGCTCCAATCTTTTACCGATAATAAGGGCACGTTAAGGCGGTGCGCCGTGATGAGGAAGACAGGTCTTTCTCTTTCTAGTGAAATGGTAGAAAATATTCCCTCCGGATTGGCTCCGAGAGAATCCGGCGATCGGCCGGTCATCGTGTTGGCGACCAGTCAAGCCTTGGCGCAACCGTCTCCGCCAGGTCGTTCAGCAGCCTTATGTTCTCGGAAAGCCCATAGGCGGGCGGCAGGAAGAGAACGATTTCATCCGCCGCGGCAAGGCCGGGATCATTGAACACGGCTTCGATCACCTGATCGGGCGTGCCCTGAAAGACCGGAGAAATCTGGGCGCCCGCGGGGGCTGTCTGACTGGCGGGCGCTAACGCACCCTTCGGACGGGAGGCGGCGATGCCGAGCGTCCGGCGCTCGAAGTCATAGGCCGCGTATTTTTCCCGCAGTTCGGGCGTGGTGCCGACGAGGATCGAGGCCGCGACGGCGACGGAAGGCGCCTCGGTGCCCCATGTCTTGCGCCAGGTGCTGCGGTAAGCCTCGATGATGCGGGCCTGATAGGCGCCGAAAGTTTCGCCCTCGTCCTGGCCGTGCTGCACGGTTCCCGAGATGAGGCCGATGCCGAGTTGGGCGGCCTGGACGGCGGAATCAATGCTGGCAGAACCCTGCCGAATTCGGGACCGGAGGCTCGGACTGTGCGGAGTCACGCGCAGCTCGGCGCCCTCCGGCACACCCTGGCTGGCTTCCACGACGGTGTGGAGCACTTCACCGGAGATGGCGGCAAGAAAACGGGCCTGGCGGCGCTTGGCCTCCGTGCGGGCATCCGTACCGACGGCGCCGAATACGGCATCGAAAGCGCCATTGGCGCCGGTGGCTATGGCCAGTTCCAGACGGCCGCCGATCAGAAGATCAGTCGTTCCGGCCGCTTCGGCGAGCAGGATCGGGTCCTGATAGCGCATCGGAATGACCGCCGAACCGAGCGTGATCCGGCTTGTATGCTGGCCGGTGGCTGCGAAGAACGGAAGGGGCGAGGAAAGGTAATGGTCGAAGTGCCGCTGGTAGGCCCAGCCGGACTGGAAGCCCAGTTGCTCGGCGGCCTTGAACAGGTCGATGCCCTCGCGCAGGCCTTGCGCCGGGCCGGCCTCGTCATTGAACGAGACGCGCGTGTTGAAGCCGAGCCGCTGTTTCGGGCGGAAGAATGCGGGCAGGGTATTGGCGGGTGCGGCGATGGTCATGCGATCTTTTCCTCGATGAGGATCTGCCGGGGCTGCGGGCGCGCCACGCGAGCGGGGCGGGCAAGACCGGCCGGGATCGAGTCCAGCAGCGCGCGGGTATAGGGGGCCTTGGGATGGTCGAAGATGTCGGCGACCGCGCCATGTTCGACGATGCGGCCGTGCTGCATCACCGAAACGGTGTGTGCAAGCTGGCGTACCAGCGCAAGATCGTGCGAGACGAACACATAGGTCAGGCCGAGCTTGGCCTGCAACGACAGCAGAACTTCGATAATATCCGCCTGAACGCTGACATCGAGTGCGGAGGTGGGCTCGTCAAGCACGATGACATCCGGCTTGAGCACGAGGGAGCGGGCAATTGCCACGCGCTGGCGCTGGCCGCCTGATAGGGCTTCCGGCCTGCGGGAGAGCAGATGTTCGCCCAGCCCGACATTGACCAGCGCTTCGCGAACGCGTTCGGTCCGCTCCTCCCGCGTGCCGATCTTGAACCGGTCGAGCGGTTCGCGCACCAGTTTTTCGACCTTCCAGGTCGGATCGAGCGAGGTGAACGGGTTCTGGTAGACAAGCTGCAGGTGGCGCCAGGTCGCACGCAGCGATGTGGGCGACCGGCCGTTCAGCCGCTCTCCGGCGACCGAGATAATGCCGGCGTCCGGCTCCTCAAGGCCAAGCAAAAGGCGGATCGTCGTCGTCTTGCCCGAACCGGATTCGCCGACCAGTGCATGGGTGGTGCCCGCCGGGACGGAGAAGGAGACGTTGTTGACGGCCGTGAGCAGCTTGCCGTCCAGGGCAAACGTCTTCGTTACGGCCTTCACCTCGATCTTCGGCGCCTTCTCGACGCCGGCCTTGAGGAGGCGAAAGCCGGGGTCGCGCAGGGCGGCATAGCGGTCCGGATTGAGCGCCGGCACGTCGCCGTGCAGTTTTCGCGCATAGGCGGACTTCGGCGAGGCAAAGACCGCTGCGGTGCTGCCGGCCTCCTGAATGACGCCGTCCTTGAGCACCACCAGGGAATCTGCGCGCTCTGCGGCGATCGCCAGATCGTGGGTGATAAGAAGGAGGCTGATGTTCAGGTCGCTCTGCAAGCGCGAAAGCAGGTCGAGGATTCGCTTCTGGATCGTGACGTCCAGCGCGGAGGTCGGTTCGTCCGCGACCAGCAACTTTGGTCGCGGGAGGACGGCCAGGCCAATCAGCACACGTTGCAGCATGCCGCCGGAGAGCTGGTGCGGATAGGAATCGTAGACGCGCTGGGGATTGTCGAGGCCGACCTGGGAAAATGTCTCCAGGATCAGCGCCTTACGGATGGCTTTGTTCGGCTCGTCAAGGAGAGCCGCTGCCTCCATTGCCTGTACGCCGATCGTCCGCACGGGGTTCAGCGCGTTGCCGGGATCCTGGGGCACAAACCCCATTGCCCGCCCGCGCAGCGGCCGGAAGCGGCGCTCCGGAAGCCCGAACACCTCCTCGCCATCGAACTCCACGCGGCCCGTCGCGCGCCCGCCACCGGCGAGAAGCCGCAGCACGGCGCGGGCGATGGTCGATTTTCCGGAGCCGGACTCACCGATGAGGGCAAGGCTCTTGCCGCGGGCAAGTTCGAAGCCGACGCCGGTGACGACCTGTTGCGGACCGTATGAGATCGAGAGGTCTTCTGTACGAAGCAAGGGCGATGATTTCTGTGGTGCAGGCACCGTCAAATCCTTGCGGAAGGGAAGGGTGGTCAGTCTGTCTTGCGTAGCCATCGGCTGATCCTGTTCACAGAGAGGACGGTCGCGATCGTGACAAAAGCGGGCGCGTAAACCAGCCACGGCCATTTGAGGTAGTCCTTGCCGATCGAGATCAGCAGGCCCCAGTCGGAGGCCGGAGGCGGATCGCCGTATCCGAGGAAGGCGAGGCTGGCGATGACCAGGATCGAATCCCCGAAATGCAGGACAGCGAGTGGGAGGACAGATCGCGAGGCATTCGGCAGGACATGCCGCCACAGGATGTGCGCGCGCGAGCCGCCGAGCAGGAACGAGGCCTCGACGAATGTCGCGCGCCGGGTCTTGATGACTTCTGAGCGCATGACACGGGCGAAGACGGCGACGGCCGACACACCGGTGGCAATGGCCGCATTGATGGTGTCGAAACCGATCGCCGTCACGACGATCACGGCCAGCAGGAATTTCGGGATCGCAAGCAGCACATCGACCAGGCGGGCGAGCACCGTATCCACCCAGCCGCCGAAGAAGCCGGCCAGCAGGCCGATAATGCCACCCGCAACAACACCGATAACAACGGCGATAAGCGCACTCGATACCGATGAGGCCGTGCCATAGACGATGCGGGTGTAGACGTCGCGACCCAGATGATCCGTGCCGAACCAGTGGGAGAGGCTGGGTCCAAGCAGCTTGTCGGCCGGCACGCCGTTGACGGGGCTCAGGCTCGTGAACAGGGCCGGGGCAAGCGACCATGTGATCACCAGCGCGACGATCGCGAATGACAGCACGACGGTTGCCGGCACGCGCAGGCTGGTCTTGCTGGCGACGACACCTGGAGGGGAGGAAAACGCGGTGAGGCTCATGATGCCACCGCCGGGGAAATGCTCGTTGTTGCGTCGTCGTTATTGACCGCGTGAAACTTCGGTCCACCGAGAAGTTTCACGCGTGGGTCCAGCAATGGATAGAGGAGGTCGGCGATCAGGTTGACGAGCACGAAAACCACCGCCGCGAGCGAAACGACCGCTTGCAGGACCGGCAGGTCCTGTGTGCTCACCGAACGCTGCACCAGACTGCCGATGCCGGTGCGCCCGAACACCGTTTCCGTAATGAGGGAGCCACCCAGCAACTCGCCGATGGTCAGCGCGATGACGGTAACGACCGGGAGGGAGGAGGGCTTGAGCAGGTGCTTGGCAAAGAGACGCGCCTGTCCCAATCCCCGACCGCGGGCGACGGCTGCATATTCCTGATTGGCCTCGTTATCGAGGTTTGCGATGAGCACCTCGGCAATCTGGGCAGAGATCGGGATGCCGAGCGCAATCGCCGCAAAGAGGGTTGCCCAGATCCCATCGGGTTCGATGACGCGAAACACGCCGAGCTGGAAACCGAAGAGATGGATCAGCACCAGGCCGATGACGAAATTCGGCACCGAAAGAAACAGCGACGGGAAGCCGCGCAGCAGCCCCTGGCCGTATTTTTTCGGCAGGAACTGCGTGCCATAGGCGACCCCGGCGGCCAGAACCAGTGCGACGGCAAGGCCTGTCGCCGCCAGGATCAGCGTGGACGGCAGCACCTCGGCGATCAGGGTTGCCACCGGCCGATGAGAGCGCATCGACAGCCCGAGATCGCCGGTGATGAAGCCGGAGAAGGATGACCACAGCTGGACAAGCACTGGCCTGTCCAGCCCCTGGGCGGCGATGATCTCCTTGATCTCGTCCTGGGTGAACCCGCTTTGCGGATTGTTCAGAACGTTGGTGATGGGATCACCCGGCAGGATGCTGACCACGACAAAGGTGAAGACGTAGGTCAGCAGAATGACGACCAAGGCCTGGGCAAGACGCTTTGCCGCGTAGGTTAGGTAGGCATTCGTCATGCCAGTCACCTCACGATGCTTTGTTGAATTGCGGATCAGTCGCTTTTCGTGGCCGTATAGTAGCTGGCATAGGCGACGCCGTTGTACACCTCGCCCTTGAGCTTCGGCGACTGTACATAGATCCGCTGGACGATCTGCGTGCGCGGGATGAAGTATCCCTGGTCGAGGACGTAGGTCTGCAATTCGTCGAGCAGCGCGCTGCGGGCTTCGGTCGAGCCGGCGCCTGCGATCTTGTCGCGCAGGTCGTTGAGCTTCTGGTCGCGGTCGTCGAGGGCGAACCAGTTCTCGCCGTTGTTGGCATTGGTGAGGATGCCCGCGACGGTGCCGGCATCGATGAAGCTGCGCGTCACCTCGTAGGTCGGGATCGCCGGGCCGCCATACTTGACCTTCTCGCCGAACGTCACGACGTCGTAGGCACGGATGTCGACCTTCCAGCCGATCTTGCCGAGCTGCTGGGCGATCAGTTCATCGACTGATTTTGACGTTGCAAGATAGGGATTGGAGTGGAGCGTCAGCGACAGCGGCTTGCCGTCCTTCGTGCGAATACCATCCCCGCCTTTTACCCAGCCAGCCTCGTCGAGCAGCTTTTCAGCCTTCTCCGGATTGTAGGCCAGCAGGTCGCTGTGGTCGGTCGCACCCGGCACGTTGCTCTGGATGAAGGACGTCGCGAGCTTCCAGTCGGGTGTGTAGACGGTATCGATGATCTCCTGGCGATTGATGCCCGCCTGCAGGGCCTGGCGCACCTTCACGTCGTCATAGGGAGCAAGCTTGGTGTTGACCGCCCAGCCATTAACGAAGCCGAGGTATCGCGGGGTCGCAACCGTGAAGCCCTCTTCCTTGAGGGACTTCAGCTCCTGCGGCGATGCGTTGTAGGCCACGTCGGCCTGGTCCGACTGGACCGATGCAACGCGCAGGGAGGGCTCCGAGACAAGCTTGTAGGTGAGCGTATCCAGGAATGCCGGGCCGGTATGGCCGACCGCTGCCGGTCCCCAGTTGTAGTCCTTGCGCTTGACCAGCTTGACGAAGTCGCCTTCCTTCCAGGCTTCGACGACATAGGGGCCGCTGCCCGACGTCTTGCTGAGGTCCGCCTGTTCGGAGGCAGGCTGCGCGAGCGTCTTCGGCGAGATGAGGATCGAGCCGTGGTATCCAAGCGTCGGAATGAAGCCGAGCGTCGGTTTCTTGAAGACAACCTTTACCGTGGACGCATCGACCGCCTCGGCGTGGTCATAGGTCTTCGGGAAGAGGCCGATCGGGTTGATGCCCTCGTTCTTGCGGCCGGCATACCAGATGTCGAGATTGGCGACGACCGCCGCGGCGTCGAGCGGCGTGCCGTCGGAGAAGGTCACGCCACTTTTCAGGTGAAGGGTAAACTCGGTCGCATTGTCGTTCTGCTCCCATCGCTCGGCAATCCACGGACTGACTTTGCCCTCGGCATCCACATAGAGAAGCTTGTCGGTGACATGGCCCCAGATGTGGCCCTGAAAGCTGGAGATCGCGCTATTGTTGGGGATCCAGGTATCGCCCAGCGAGTCGATGAGGAAGGTGACATCCCCGCCATTGGCGTCGCTTTCCTCTGCATGAACAGGTGTGAAATTCGCCGTTCCAACCAGGGTGGCGAGTGCCAGCACAGCGGTGGCTGTCAGCAGGCGGCGCCGGGAAAGGGAGAACGGGAAAAAGCGGTCAGTCATGGTGCGGGTCCTGTTTGTTTGCCGAGCGGATCATGGTGCACAGCGTAAGCAGGAGATCGGTGGAGAGAAAGACTGGTTATTCTTTTTCTACTAAATCTATGGATTATTTTGTTCGGTTTCCGCGCGTGGGTGGATCAGCTTTTCCGCGGTTCCAGTTGGGAGTGCTCCTCGCGCTGAGCCGTGAACCGCATTTCTTCGAAGATCCGCACGGCAGGCGCTTCGTCGGCAAGCCGCTCGACGTCCACTTTCGTAAGCTGCCCGGTCGAGCCTTGCGCGAGCTGGGACGTGCCGATGTCGCGGGTGAGGATGTTGGGATTGCCGTGAATGCAGTTCGCCTTGTCGGCGGATGGCTCGTCTGGCTCGAACCAGGCCCCGGTCGCAAGCTGCATCACACCTTCCCGGACACCGTGGTCCAACACGGCCGCTGCCAGGCAATTGCCGCGCCCGTTGAACAGCTTGACGATATCGCCGTCCGAGATTCCACGCGCGACCGCGTCTTTGGGGTTGATCCGTACCGGTTCACGACCTTTGATCTTGGTGGACCGGCTGAACGCGCCATAGTCAAGCTGGCTGTGCAGGCGCTGGTGCGGCTGATTGCAGACGAGATGGAGTGGGTAGAGGTTCTCCTCCACCGGCGTCGCCGCCCTGGGCGCATACCATTGTGGATGTCCCCGGCAGTCGTCATAGCCGAAGCTCTCGATCGTCTGCGAGAAGATTTCGATTTTGCCTGATGGCGTGGGGAGGGCCGCGGCCACCGGGTCCTGTCGGAAGGCGCGTGCCGGTCCTCCGTCATCGGGCTGAAGCGGCAGGAGCAGTTCTCCGCGTTCCCAGAAGGTCTCGAAATCGGGAGCGTCGTGCCCGCCCGCGGCGAGCGCAGTGCGCGTCGGCTCGTAGAGGAATGCGAGCCATTCCTTGCTCGTGCGATTTTCGGTGAACGCGTCGAATGTGCCGAGGCGGTGCGCGATCCCGGAAAAGATCTCGAAGTCGTCGCGCGCTTCGCCGACCGGCTCGATCAGCGCCTTCATCGCGATCATCAGGGGATCGCCACCTGACGCGCCGATATCGTCACGTTCAAGCGTCGTGGTGGCGGGCAGCACGATATCGGCGTGGTGGGCGGAGGACGTCCAGGCCGTCTCGTGGACGATGATGGTCTCAGGCCTCCGGAAGGCCGACCGCAGCTTGTTGATATCCTGATGGTGATGAAACGGATTGCCGCCGGCCCAATAAACGAGCCGGATATCCGGATATTGGCGCGTCAGGCCGTTATAGTTGAACGCGGCGCCCGGATTGAGGAGCATGTCGGCGATGCGCGCGACGGGAATAAAGTCCGACACTGGATTTTTGAACTGGTCGAGGGTGGGGAGCCGGACGGAGAGCTGACGCTTTCCCGTATTTCCCAGTGCACCAAGAGAATAGGAGAAGCCGCCACCGTTGAGGCCGATCTGGCCGAGCATCGCGGCCAGCACGATGCCCATCCAGACGGGCTGCTCGCCGTGGTCGGCGCGCTGCAGGGAGTGGCTGACGGTGATCAGCGTCCGGGCGGCAGCCATCCGCCGCGCCAGGGTCCGGATGGTATCGGCGCTGATGCCGGAGAGGCGGGACGCCCATTCGGCGGTCTTCTCGACGCCATCGGTCCGACCAAGAAGGTAGTCCTCGAAGCGTTCGTAGCCGACCGTATAGCGATCCAGAAATCCGCGATCATGCAACCCTTCTTTGACGAGCACATGCGCAAGGCCGAGCATGAGCGCCACATCGGTGCCCGGCACGATCGACAGCCATTCCGCATTCGCCTCAGGGGGAAAATCATCGCGCAAGGGACTGATCAGGATAAAACGTGCCCCTCGGCTGCTGGCGCCCTTCAACTTGTCGCGCACGATATGCTGGCTGTTGTCGCCGCCATGCACATCCGCATTCTTGATTGCCATGCCGCCGAAGGAGACGACCAGTTCGGTGCGCCTCTCGATGGCATCCCAGGTGACGCTCTTACGCTCGAAATGGTCGTAAGGTCCGAGTACATGTGGGATGATGACCATCGCCGCGCCAGAGCTATATGTATTGACGGATCGTACATAACCGCCGAGCAGGTTCAGGAAACGATGGACCTGGCTTTGCGCATGATGGAATCGTCCGGCGCTCGCCCAGCCGTAGGACCCTCCGAACACCGCCGTGGGACCGAAATCTCCGTAAACGCGCTGAAGTTCCTTCGCCACCAGGTCCAGGGCCTGTGGCCAACTGACCTCGACAAATGTATCCGCCCCGCGGTTTTTCCCGTTGCCGGGAATACCCTCCAGCCAACCGCGCCGGACCGCCGGGCGTCTGATGCGCACGGGACTGTCGGCAATCGCCGGCAGGTTGCCCAAGAGCGGCGAGGGGTTCGGATCGTCGGGATGCGGGCGGATCTCAAGCTGCCCATCCTTGTAGCGGCCGGAGAACGCACCCCAATGGGAACTATGGGGCTTGAACTTGGTCATTGCACGGTTCCCGGATCTATCAAGGCATTATTCGAAGCAGCACGAATTTCCGCGGGTCGCCCAGACTGGCGGCCTGCCCGCTCGTGGTCCTCCGAAACTGGCATCGGCCGTTCAAGGAAGGGGCTTGGCCACGCTCGTCGCCGCGTCGAAGACGGAAAGAGCACAGTCGCGCGCGACGAGAACAGCCTGAGGGTCGCGTCCGACCGCGACCGTTGCAAGCGCGCCTTCATAAAGAAGGGAAAGATGCGCCGCCGCCTGTTCGCCGACGATCTGGGCCTCCAACATGATACCGCGGAAAATGTCGCCGACCATCGTCTTGTGCGTTCGGGCGACGGAAACGATCCGTTCGGAATCGCCATGTTCGGCAACCGCAAGCGCAAAGGCGCAGCCGCGAAACTCGGGGCTGTCGGCCTTCTCGTACAGACGCTCGAAAATCAGCCTAACCTGATTTCGCGGGGTCGCCTCTGCCTCCAAAGCGTCCTGGAGGGAGCGAATGACCCGTTCGTGGCGATCCTGAAGATAAGCGGCGACGAGATGGTCTTTTGACGGGAAGTGGCGATAGAGCGTTGCCTTGGCAACCTTCGCCTCCTCGATGATTCGATCTATGCCGACAGCCCGTATGCCCTCACTGTAAAAAAGCGCTCCGGCGGCTGTGACGATCTGATCTGATATGGGTTCTTTCATTGGACTGCTTCGAATTGGAGTATCTCACCTGCGGGTCCTCAGGCCACGGAGACCGCTTGGCGTGAGGCGAACAGAGTTCTAGGCCATCGGCCGAGAAAGAGAAAGACAGGTCGGTCCCATTTTTTGTTGCTTGGCCAGTTTTGTCCGGCGGGATGAACATCGTCACCGTGCGCTTGGCAGGATCTTTCCGGGGTTCATGATGCCGAGCGGATCGAGGGCATTTTTGATGACAGCCATCAGGTCCACGGCGTTGCCGTGCTCCTGCCTGAGATAGGCGATCTTGCCCGTGCCGACGCCATGTTCGCCGGTCGACGTCCCGCCGACCGAGAGTGCCTTTTCGACCATCTTCTTGTTGATGGCAGCGACGGCGGCCATTTCGCTTTCGCTTGAAGGATCGACGGCGAAGACGACGTGATAGTTGCCGTCGCCGACATGGCCGAGGATGGCGGCCGGTACGGAAAAACCCTCCAGCAGTTCCCGGGCGTGCAGGACACAGCCCGCAAGTTCGGAAACCGGCACGCAGACATCGGACGACCAACCTTTCGCATTCGGGCGTTGCGAGACGACGGCGTAGAAGGCGCTGTGGCGTGCCTTCCATAGACGGTTCCTGTCTTCGGGCGATGTTGCCCATTCGAAGTCGTTGCCGCCATTATCCTGCACGAGGGATGCGACGAGGGCGACCTGCTCCTCGACCGCGCCTACGGGACCGTGGAATTCGAAGGCCAGCGTATCCTCCAGCTTGAGGGTTAGGCCCGAATAGGCGTTTACCGCGGCGATCAGCCCGCGGTCCATGAACTCCATGCGGGCGACGGGAATGCCAAGCTGCACGACGGCGATCGCCGTGTTGATGGCTTGTTCGACGCTTGCGAAGGAGCAGAGTGCTGCGACCGTGTGTTCCGGAATACCGTAGAGCCGCAGCGTGACCTCGGTGACAATGCCAAGCGTTCCCTCTGCGCCGACGAAGAGCCGTGTCAGGTCGTAGCCGGCCGAGGATTTGCGGGCCCGGCCGCCGGTCTGGATGATCTCGCCATTAGGCAGCACAACCTTCAGGGACAGTACGTTCTCGCGCATCGTGCCATAGCGAACGGCATTGGTGCCGGAGGCACGGGTCGAAACCATGCCGCCGATCGAGGCATTCGCGCCGGGATCGATCGGGAAGAACAGGCCCTTGTCGCGCAGCCAGCTATTCAGCTCTTCGCGGGTGACCCCCGCTTGCACGGTACAGTCTAGGTCTTCCTGGCTGATGCGCAGGATTTCGGCCGTGCGTGAAAGATCGAGCGAGATGCCGCCCTTGATGGCCGTGAGATGCCCTTCCAGCGAGGTGCCTGCACCATAGGGAATGACGGGGACCCGATGATGGGCGCAAAGCCTGACGATCTCGGCGACGTCCTCGGTGCTTTCGGCAAACACAACACCATCCGGCAGGGCCGCAACGTGGTGGGATTCACCGCGGCCATGCTGCTCAAGGATTGTCGAATTGGTCGTGAAGCGGTCGGCGAAGCGTGCTTTCAGCTGTGCTGCAAATTCTTGGGGAAGCGTGCTCATGTGTCAAAGGCCAGTCTCGCTGGACCTGTGGCAACGGGCGTTTCTCCCGGCAAGCCCCATTCCGACCAGGAGCCGTCATAGACGGCCACGTCTGATTTTCCGATGAGGTGAAGCGCAAAGGCAAGGGCGCCGGCGGTGACGCCGGAGCCGCAGCTGGCGATGACCGGCTTTTGCAGGTCGACACCGGCAGCTGTGAAGGTTGCGCGGATTTCTGCCTCGCTCTTCAATTCGCCGGTCGCAGCATTCGTGAGGTCGCCGAAGGGGACATTGAGGCTGGTGGGGATATGGCCGGAGCGGAGGCCTGGCCGGGCTTCCGCCTCCTCTCCGCGAAAACGGCCGGCCGCGCGGGCGTCGGCGACCTGTTCGGCGGGCGCGGAGAGATTTGCGAGAAGCGCCTGCTTCGACCGCACTTTCGACGCTTCATAGCGGGCGTGGAAGCGTCCCTTTCGGACTACAGGCACTTCACTGGTAATCGGGCGGTCCTCCGACAACCATTTGCGCAGACCCCCGTCAAGGATCGCGACATTCTCGTGGCCGAAGACGCGCAAGGTCCACCAAACGCGGCCCGCCGACATGAGGCCGGGCGTATCATAGACCACGACGACGCTGTCGTTCGAAAGGCCGAGTTCGGCGGCGAACCCCTCAAAGGCCTCCGCCGAGGGCAGCATATGGGGAAGGGAGGACGCCTCATCTGCCACGAGATCGATGTCGAAGAACCGGGCACCGGGGATGTGGCGGCTTGTAAAGTCCTCGGCGGCCAGCGGCGTGACGCCCGGCAGCTTGTAGGATCCGTCGAGCAGAACGAGGTTGTCGTCATGGAGGTGGTGGGCAAGCCAGTTCGTCGTGACGAGCGGGCCGGGCAAAGCGAGAGGCATGTCGTGTCTCCGGGGTGTCAGTCAGGCGATGAGCCGTGCGCCTTCGAGATGGCGCTCCAGAAAGGGCAGGCTGTCCTGGCCCCAGTAGAGCTCGCCTTCATAGCGGAAGGTCGGCAGGCCGAAGACGCCGGCCTCTTTCGCGACGTTCCGGTTCGACTGCCAGAGGGCTGACACGTCGTCGCGTGCCGCGCGTGCTTCCAGCGCGTCTGCATCGAACCCCGCGGCCTCGATGATCGGCCGGCGCACTGCGACGTCGCCGATATCGGTCTTGCGGGCCCAATACGGCGCCTGCAAGGCCCGCGTCAGCCCTATCCAGTCGGCACCTTCGAGCTGGGCCGCAAGGATCAGGAAACCCGCCGGTGTCGGATCGGAAAGGCTCGCTCGGTTGGAAAAATCGACGACCTTGCCGCGGAGCGCCGCCCAGCGCTGCAGATCCTTCTGCCAATAGGCGCGGCGGGCGTCGGGCCGATCGCGCGAATAGATGCCGCCGTTTTCGACGATGAGAGGAATGAGGTAGGGCCGGACCTCGGCGCCGAAGCGCCGCGCGATGTCGAGGAACGGGTCAAGGCCGATATAGGCCCAGGGGGATCCGATGCCGAAGAAATAGTCGATGGTGCGGGTCATTGTTTCGTCTCTTTCGGGGGGTGGTTGCTGCCGATGGCAAGATCGAAGACGGCAAGCGCACAATCGCGCGCAAGGAGAACGGCCTGTGGGTCGCGGCCGACGGCGACCGTGGCGAGCGCACCTTCATAGAGCAGGGCGAGATGCGCGACGGGCTGATCCGTCGGGACGCCGGTATGCGCAAGGATGGCCTTGAAGATGTCTCGTACGGCGCTCTTGTGCTGGCGCGCGACGCTGACGACGCGCTCGGAATCGCCGTATTCGGCAACCGCCAGCGCGAAGGCGCAACCGCGAAATTCCGGACTATCCGCCTTTTCGAACAGCCGCTGGAAGATGAGCGCGATCTGGTCGCGCGGCGAAAGGGCGGCGCCTGTCACATCGCGCAGCGACCGGATCACGCGCGCATGCCGCTGGCTGAGATAGGCCGCGACCAGATGGTCCTTGGAGGGGAAGTGCCGGTAGAGCGTCGCCTTGGCGACCCTGGTTTCATCGATGATGCGGTCTATGCCGACGGCGCGGATGCCCTCGGTGTAGAAGAGCGCGCCGGCGACGGCCAGGATCTGGTCTGATATCGGTGTTCTCATCGGCAATGTCCGTCTGGCGGTTGGTCGCAGCCTCGGCCGTCACGCGGCATGCGGCGCTTCGAGGCCCCGTGTACCCAAGGTGTTTCCGGCAAGCGCCTGAAGCCTTTCCAGAGGCAGCAGCCGTTCGAAACTGGATTGGCGGGCGGCAAGGCCCGCGAGCTGCTGGGCCGCCTCATTGTAGGGCGTCGGCGTGCCGGACAGGCGGCCGAGCACGACGATCTCGCCATTGAGGAAATCGACCTCGCTTGATGCGCCGCGCTTGAAGCTCTGCCAGGTCGATTGCTGGCCGGGCTCGATGCCGCTGTTTTCGGCTGTTCCCCAATGGGCGATGCTGATCGCGCGTTCCGAAGGGGAGGCAAGGCTATAGCCGGCAGCGGTGAGGGCTTTGCGCGCCTCTTCGACAAGAGCGTCAGAAATGGCGGCGCGCTCCTCGTTCGATCCGTCAAACAATTCCAGAACGTTGCGCACGTTATGAAGCAGTTTGGCCGCCTTCCAGCGCCGGATATCTGCCGATGCTTCGGCAATGTAGTCGGATCGTGCCAGGTCGGCGACAATTCGTGCAGCGATGTCGTCAGCGCCGTGCGGGTAAAGGCCAACCGTAACGACGGCGACCTGCGGATGGCCGCCGACCACCACCGTGCCGGTCTCGGTAAAGCGGGCAGGGGTGAGGATGCTTGCGCCATAGACATTGGCGAAATTGCGCAGGGCGATGGATTCCGTCGCAAGGCCGTTCTGGAACGTGACGATCGGCAGTCTCGATGCCGTCTCTCCGTCTGTCCCCTCGATCGGACGCCATGCCCAATCGGCGACTGCCTCGGCAGCATCCTGGGCCTTTACCGTCAGGAGCAGGATATCGTCCCGGCGCAGGAGCGGTGGGCTTGCGGTGTCAAAAGCCTTGAGCGCTATCTGGCGCGTGCCCGAGGGGCGACGATAGGTGAGGCCATGTTCGAGGATATGGCGTATCTGAGCGCCTCTGCCGACAAGGGCATAATCTACGCCGGACAGTTCAAATTGTGCCGCAAGGCTCGCGCCGACGGCGCCGGCGCCGATGATGATGTATCGGGTCATGTCTTTCTCCAGTCAGGCGGTCGCTCTTTCAGATCCCGAGATTCTGTCTCAGGGTTTCGTGCCGATAGTTGTGGTGGAAGATGCCGCGGCGTTGCAGCTCGGGAATGAGATGTTCCGTCAGCGCGCTGAGGCCGAGCTCGTATTTCAGCGTGAAGGCCAGGAAATTGAAGCCGTCGGTCGCACCGCGCTCGTAGCGGTCCTGCAACTGGTCGGCGACGTTTTCCACCGAGCCGATCGGGAACCAGTGCCCGGCGCCGCTGGAGTGGTAGATGATGAGGTCGCGGACGGTGCGCACCTTTCCGCTTTCGATCAGCTCGCGAAAGACACCATAACGCGAACGTCGTCCCTGGATGTTTGCCGTCTGCGGCAGCTCGGCCAAGGGGATCGGCGCATCGAGATCGAGCCCTTCGAAATCGATGCCGCCGAACTGGCCTGCAAGCGATTTGCGGCCTTCCTCGAAATCGATCTCATCAATGACGTCGCGCCAGAAGCGTTTCGCCTCCTCATCGGTCGAGCCGATGACGGGCGCGACGCCCGGCAGGATCTTGATGGCATCCGGCGAGCGACCGTAGGCCGCGGCGCGCTGCTTGAAATCCCTGTAGAGTTCGATAGACGGCTCGGTCTCCGTGAGGCCCGTTGTGAAGATGACGTCGGCGATGCGCGCGCCGAGTTGCCGTCCCTCGTTGGAGGAACCGGCCTGCGCGAGGATCGGTTTGTCCTGCGGGCTGCGCGAGACATTCAATGGTCCCTGCACGGAAAAATGCTGGCTGCTCCAGTCGATCCGGTGAACCTTTCTGGCATCCACCCGCTGCCGCCCGCGGTCGTCATAGGTGACGGCGTCACGCTCCCAGCTTTCCCAGAGCGCCTGCACCACTCCGGCAAACTCTTCTGCAACGGCATAGCGATCGTCATGCGCGGGCAAGGTCTTGCCGAAATTCTTCTCGCCGGCAGAGGAGGTGACGAGGTTCCAACCGGCGCGGCCGCCCGAGATATGGTCGAGCGACAGCACCTGGCGGGCGAGATTATACGGCTCGGTGAAAGAGGTGGAAATCGAGCCGATGAGCCCGATCCGCGAGGTACGGGCCGCCAGTGCGCTGAGAAGTGTGACGGGCTCCAGTCCCGGCTTCGGTGCCGTGTCACTGGTGACCAGCGCATCCGCGAGGAAGATCGTGTGGATCTTGCCGCGCTCGGCCTCCTGCGCCTGTTCGATATAGGCGTCGATATCGAGCAGATTGTCCGTCGCGCCTTCCGTGCCGGGCTTTTTCGTCTGTCCGGTGCCGCCCAGAAGCAGGCCCAGGACCAGTCCCTGGCCGCGCTCGCTTCTGCGGCTTCCCCACTTGGTCGTCATGGTGATCGTCCTCAAAGTTTGTGTCGGTTGTCAGGCCTGCAGTTCCAGCCGGTTTTCGGCGGGGTGCGCCGCATAGGCGGGTGCGACCAGCGCCGGCCGATGATGCGGCTCCGTGCGCTCGGAGAGCGGGTGGACCTGCACGAAGCCCTTGTAGGCGGAGAGCTCGACATCGACGCCATAGACGCGCTTGATCAGTTCCGGCGAATAGACGTCGGCCGGCGGGCCGTCGGCGATCACCTCGCCATCGTGCAGGAACACGACGCGGTCGGTGAAGCGGGCTGCCTGGTTCAGATCGTGGATGGCGATGATGCCGGCGACGTTTTTCTTGCGGGTGACGTCGCGGGCGACGGTGAGCGTCTGCCACTGGTAACGGATGTCGAGCGCGCTGGTCGGCTCGTCGAGCAGCAGGATTTCCGGATCCTGTGCCAGCGCGCGGGCGATCAACACGCGCTGGCCCTGGCCGCCGGAGAGTTCGGTGACATCGCGGTCGCCGAGTTCGTCGAGGCCAAGCAGGCGCATCGCGGCGTCCACATGCTCCCAGTCCTCGTCCCGCGGACGGGTGCCGAAATAGGGCGTGCGGCCGAGCAGGACGGCTTCCTTGATATCGAGCGCGAAGGAGAGGCCGATGGATTGGGGAACATAGGCGACGATCTTCGCCAGCTCCCGGCGTGGCAGTGCCGCCAGATCCGTTCCGCCATCCCAGGTGATCGAGCCGCGCGTGTGGCGGTTGATGCCCGCAATGGTCTTGATCAGCGTGGATTTCCCCGAGCCGTTGGAGCCGAGCAGCCCCACCAGCTCGCCCTTCTTGACCTGGAGGGTCGCGCCTTTGACGACCTCTCTCTTTCCATAGCCAACGACGAGGGAGTCAATCTTGAGGGTCATTCGATCGCCTTTTGCCGCGTGAGGATGAGGTAGAGGAAGATGGGCGCGCCGACCAAGGCATCGATGATGCCGACGGGAATGACGCCCGGTGAAATGACGAGCCTGCCGACGGCATCGGAGACGACGAGCAGCAGCGCGCCGATGATGGCCGAGAAAGTTGTCAGGAAGCGGTGATTTGATCCGACGACGAGCCGCGCGATATGCGGCGCGACGAGACCGACGAAACCGATGATGCCGGTAAAGGCAATGGTGACGGCCGTCAGCGTTGCTGCGATGGCGATGGTTTCCAACCGTACGCGGGAGACCGCGACGCCAAGGCTCTTGGCGGAATCGTCGCCGGCAAAGGCAATCGCATTCAACGCACCACTGCGATAGCGGATGTAGGGGAAGGCGATGCCGAGCAGGGCGAACAGCACCAGCACCTGATACCAGGCTGAATTGTTGACCGAGCCCCAGGTCCAGCGGACGATGGCTGCCAGGATTTCATCTTCGGCAAAGTACTGGATGCAGGCCGTCAGCGCCCCGAACAGCTGCGACAGCGCAATGCCGACCAGGATGAGCGAGGTGGGGTTGAGGTTGCGTGTCGAGGCAAGCGTCAGCACCAGCGCCGTGTTGAGGAACGAGAATAGCAAGGCGCCGACCACCAGCGAAAGCGCCGCGCTGCCCGCCGTCGCCCCGAAGATGACGATCGCCAGCGAGGCGCCGAAGGCCGCCGCTGGCGCGATGCCGAGCGTGTAGGGGCTGACGAGCGGGTTGCGCAACAGGCCCTGGAAGAGCGTGCCGGCAAGAGCAAGTGCTGCGCCGCCGAGGATGGCGAGCATGATACGCGGCACTCGCAGTTCCCATATGACGGTCTGGATCTGCAGGGTTGCGCGGTCTGTGGGGACGGCGCCGGTGGCCTTCGCCCAGAACGTCTGCAGGACGTCGCCGAGCGTTGCACCCGATGTGCCGATCTGAATGCCGATGACGGCAGTCACCAGCACGGCGACAAGACCAAGGGCGATGGCCGCGTTCTGGAACGCATAGCGGTCGCGGGGTCGCCGGGCCTTCCCGGCACCCTCTGGGGCGCCGGGAAGGTAGGGATCGGTCTGGATGGAGCTCATGGCTGTCCTCGATGGTTTTGCGATGCTGGCGGGAGAGGCTTAGCTGCCGAGCTTGTGGAAGTAGTCCGAGACCGGCCGCGGCTTCACACCCTGCGCTGCGAGCCAGCGGGCGAAGTAGGCGTCGACATCGACGTCGGCGAGCTGCTCCGGATAGAGCCACTTGGCGACCGCAAGAGCGCCCAGCTGCTTGCCGAGCGAGGAGAAGAAGAAGTTGCTGAAGACGAAGACGTTCTTGTCCTGCACAGCCTTGATGGCGTTCCATCCGGCACGGCCGGCAATGCGTTCCGACTGGTCGGCGAGGAGTTTCTGATCCCAGGGCTCGTAGCCGGAGGCAAGGCCGTCGACGCCGTTGTGGATGATCACGTCGGGGTTGCGGTTGATGATTTCGACGGGGTCGACGGTGTAGGTGTGCACCGATGCGCTGCCCGTATTGGCGATCTTGATATCACCGAAAATGTTCTTGCCGCCGCCGAGAACGATCGTGTCGTTCCAGCCGGAGCCGGGCAGCGACGTCACGAAATCGGCATTGTTCTCGAAATAGACCGTCTTGGGCTCGACGCCCTTCAGCTTCTCGGTCAGCACCTTCTCGATGTCGTCGTAGAGCTGGGCGAGATCGGCCGCGCCCTTTTCCGCGCCAAAGATCTTGCCGACATTGGGCAGCTGCGCGCGCAACACCTTCGGATCCCAGGTGCTCACCACCACGACCTGTATGCCGAACGGTTTCAGCTTTTCCTCGGCATCCTGCCAGGGTGAATTGCGGCGGGCGAAGAACACCTCGGCGCCCGAAGTGGCGATCGTCTCCCAGTTCGGGCCGTCGAAGTGGCCGGCATCCGGCACGTCGCTGAACTCCGCGAAATAGTCCTTGTTCGCCTCGTTCTTGCGCGGGTCCGCGGTCTGGTCGACCGCGACGATCGTCTTGCCGGCGCCGATCGCCCGCACGATCTCGGTCTGATACCAGAGGTCCGGATAAACCGCCTTCACCGGCACCGGCAGCGTCACCTGGCGGCCGAGCTCGTCGGTGATCGTCACCGTCTGCCGGTCGTCCGCGCGGGCAGGGGCGGTGAGGCCGATGGCGAGTGCGGCGGAGATCAGGAACGCCGCGCCAATTCCGGTAGCGCCGCGAGATTTTAAGACTGCAAGGGACATGATCACTTCCTGCTGTTTGAGCCCAGGTGGACGCCCGAACTCGAGAAGCGTCTTGCTATCTCGTCGAGCCATGGGTGAAGCGTAGGGAGTGAAGCGGCATTGAGAAAGACAGGTCGTTCTTTTTCTATATAAATAGTAGAAAATTATGCCCTGAGACGAACGGAGGAGAAATTATAGCGATTGGAATGGGCCTGCCTAAGCTCAACACTGTGGTCGCGCGGTCTCAAGCGTGCGCGTCGAGATGGTATCGGAGAGTCACTCTGCGTCGACCCCACCGACAATGGAAACGGAAAGCCGAGCAAGCGCCGTGGGCTTCATGACGTCCGGTGGTACGTCAAAGAAGCCCGTGGCTGCAAGATTGCCTGAGGTGCTCGCCTTTCAGCCCGGGTTCATCGCTGCGTAGATTTCGTCATACGTGCCATCGCGTTCCGCCCATCGACGCGCGAGATCGCGTTGCAGCAGGATTTCGCCGCGGGGGTGGTCCTGCTTGTCGAGCAGGTCAAGAACCTGCGCGACATAGTCGTCAACGGCGATGGCACGCGGATCGATTGCCTGGGCGGCTCCCGTGAGTTCGGTGCGAACGTAGGGTGGTGCGAGTTCCAGCACCTCGATCCCGTGATGGCGGAGCTGATGACGCAGGGATTGCAGCCATGAGTGCAGGAAAGCCTTGCTTGCGCAATAGGTCGGAAAATCGGCCCGTGGCATGAAGGCGAGATTCGAGCTGGTCGTCACGATCGCGGCGTTCTCCTTGCCCTTCAGCATCGGCAGGATCGCGCCGATCACCCGCAGGACGCCGAGGATGTTGGTCTCGATGATCTGCTCGGCATCAGCGGTGTTCCAGTCTTTTGACGTCATGTCCTCGGATCGGGAGATGCCCGCATTGGCGAACAAAACGTTCACCTCCGGGAATTGTGTGCGCGCCTCGAAGGCGAAGTTTGCCAGCGATATCGGGTCGTTGATGTCGACCGGAATGCTCGACATGCCGGGATGATCGGCGGTCATCTGGTCGAGGAGCTCCCGCCTGCGGCCGGCGACAATCACGCGATTGCCGAGAGCGTGGAGGGACTTGGCAAGTTCCTTGCCGATGCCGCTGGTTCCGCCAACGATGAGAACAGTGTTGCCCGTGATTTTCATGGCTATTGCCCTTTGTTGTGATTGTTCATTGCAAGAGAGTGGCCGCGCTCTGGCGCGGTGCCGGACTACTGCTGGTTTCTTCGGCCGCCGGGCGACCTTTGCCTTTGCAGGCCGAGCGTGATCAGGAAACCCACGCCTGCCGCGGTACCGCCGATCAGGAAGACACTGCCGTATCCAGCCCGGTCGGCGAGCAGGCCTGCGACCGGTCCTGTCAGTCCATAGGCGAGGTCCTGGAATGCGCCGAAGCCACCGACAGCCGTGCCGCGCAGGTGAGGGTCGACCAGTTTGACGACCTCTCGCCCCATGGCAGGGTAAATCAGGGAGCAGCCGAGACCGGTCAGAAAGGCTCCGACCAGGGCGACCGTCGGGCTCGGCGCGCTCCAGATGACGAACTGCCCCACAGCCTCGATGGCAAGCGAGGTCATCGCCACCCTGAATCCTCCCACCCGGTCAGGAAAGTGGCCGGCGCACAGCCGCACAAGGACGAAGCCCGCACCGAAAGCGCTCAGCCCGAGCCCGGCATAAGCCCAGCCCCGATCGAGAAAATAGAGCGCAAAGAACGCGCCGATGCCGGCAAAGCCGATGCCCTGCAGGAAGACAATCATGCCATGCATCCAGATGCGGCTCATGACGCTTAGGAACGAACTGCGGCTCCTTTCGGGATGAGGAGCGACACCCTCCATCGAGCCGATGGCGAAAAGGCCAAGGCAGGGCAGAACCAGGCTTGCCGCCATGGCGCCGGCAAAACCGATATGGTCGAGCATGAGCAGCCCGAGCGGACCGCCGACGGCAAGGGCACCATAGATTGCCGCACCGATCAGGGCGATGACACGGCCGGATCGATCAGGCCCGACGATGCCGATGCCCCAGGCGATGACGCCGACGCCGACAAGGCTTTCCCCGTAGCCGACCAGCAGTCGCCCGATCATGAGAACGGTTAAGGCAAGGCCGGGCGGCAGGACGGAAAGCCCGGCAAAGAGCGAAAACAGCGCCCCCACCGCGTAGAAGACGAGGCCCCGGGTCGTGGCGACCTTGGCACCGTGCCGGTCCGACAGGGCGCCTGCATGGCCGCGGGTGAGGATGGTCGAGAGAAAGGCGATGCCCACCGCAAGGCCGGCCCAGCCGTTTGAAAGACCCAGATGCCCGGTCACGTAAACCGGGATGACGGGCAAGGGGATCGCGACACAGAGATAGGAGACGAACAGGACCGCCGCCAGCAACAGGAGGCGCGCCTGTGCCGGGTCGCCCGAAACATGGTCGGATGAGGAAGACATTGGAATACTCCAGGCATCTGAAATGCGTTGCCTGACGTGAACGCTTACGTTGAAAACGCTTGGCAGGGTCAGCCCGGATAATAGCCGGGCTGGTCGATATCCTGGAGAAGGCCGGGACCCGTCGGCGTCCAGCCCAGAATGGCACGCGTCTTTGCGGACGACGCTGCCATATCGCCGCCGACCATGTTGGCGAAACCGCCGAAATGTTCGGCGGCGCGCGATGCGGCGGGCAGGCCGAGTTGCCCTGCGATGACTTCGGCGATCTCACGGAAGGGCACCGGTTCGTCGGCGACCGCATGATAGACCGTCTCCGGCAGACCCTTTTCCAGCGCCAGCCTGTAGAGCCGCGCCGCATCGAGACGATGCACACCGGACCAGCAGTTCCGACCGTCGCCGATCCACGCCGACACGCCGGTGCGGCGCGCAAAGCCCGCGACCCTGGGAACGAAGCCGTAATCGCCGATGCCGTGGACCGAGGGCGCAAGCCGCACGATCCCTGCACGCACGCTGCGCTCGATCAGCGTGCGTGCCGCCGCCTCCGAGCGCCGCGGTGCCGCGGGGTTCGGTCTGTCGTCTTCGCTTGCGCCGCGCGGCAGGCCGGAAAGGCCGGTCGTGACGAGAATCGGCTTGCCGGTGTCCTCTAGGGCTGCACCCATAGCTTCGATAGCACGCTGGTCCTGGGCGGCACTTTCTTGAAAGCGTGAGAAATCGTGGTGGAAGGCGGTGTGAATCACCGCCTCGGCCGCTCTGGCGGCGGATTGCAGGGCGTCGTGGTCGTCGAGCGTGCCGATCACCACATCGGCGCCCTTCTGCGCGAGTACTGCCGCCTTGTCGCGGGTCCGGACGAAGCCCGTTACCCTGTGGCCTGCCATCAGCAGTTCGTCGACCACGGCGGAACCGATCCAGCCGGTGGCGCCTGTCACAAATACATGCATGTCTGTCTCCTTGAATTCGATATGTGCGTGTCAGCCGAGCTTCATCGAAAGTTCGATGCCCTCGGCAAACGGAATGGAGAGGTATCGGTCTTTCGCCGCCCGGATGCGCTCCAGATATTCGGGAGACATTTCCGCATCGTCGGCGACGATCAGCCCTCCGATCCGCAGCCTGGGTTCGACGAGGTCGAGGATATCGGCGTAAAGCGCTTTTGCACCGTCAAGCAGAAGCAGGTCGATCGTCTCGGGCAGATCGCCTGCCAGTGTTTCCATCGCATCGCCGGCGCGGATCTCGACCAGATCGGCGAGGCCGCCGTCTTCAAGGTTTTGCTGTGCCCGAGCAATCTTGCCGGGCTCGAACTCACTGGAGACCAGCCGCCCGCCGCCATTGTCGCGCAGTGCCGCAGCGATATAGAGGCTCGATATTCCAAACGAAGTGCCGAACTCGACAACCGTGCGAGCACTGGTAGCGCGGACCAGCATATAGAGGAGCTTGCCCGTCTCGCGAGAGACAGGCAGCCAAAGGTCTTTCAGCCGGCCGTAGAGGTCGAGGTAGTCGGTCTTGCTGGCGGTGAGGGCGATGCGCTCTTCGGGCGTGAACGATTTGATCGCCGGGCTCGTGGCCGCATTGGCTTCGGCAAACAGCCGGTCAAGCAGCGGCCCGAGAGGGGATGTTGTCAGGGTGGACATTGTGTCTCCGGAACATGGCATTGCGTTGGCCATAGAAATACGATTAATTAATCGCATTTTCTAATCGCATTGCTGGAGAACGCGATGGCGGAACGCGTAAAGCCCCGAATTTCCACGCGAAAAGAGCCCAAACAGAGCCGCTCGAACGAGCTGGTTTCGGCAATTCTGACGGCGGCTGTTCAGGTTTTGGTGGAGGAGGGCGCGCAGCGTTTCACCACCGCGCGGGTGGCGGAAAAGGCTGGGGTCAGCATCGGTTCGCTTTATCAGTATTTCCCGAACAAGGCCTCCATCCTCTTCCGGTTGCAGAGCGACGAATGGCGCGGTTCGACCGAAATGCTGCGTGAGATCCTCACCGCCATCGCACCACCGAAGGACCGGTTGCGACGGCTGGTACATGCCTTCGTCCGCTCCGAATGCGACGAGGCACCCGTCCGCCAGGCGCTCGCCGACGCCGCACCGCTTTACCGCAACGCCCCGGAGGCACGCGAGCTGCGCGCGGAGGGCGACCGGATTTTCGACAGCTTCATCCTGGATCTGCTTCCCGGCGTGCCCGATGGCCCGAGGGATATCGCCGGCGACCTGATCGTCACGACACTGACCGCCGTGGGCAAGGAGTTTTCCGAGACGCCGCGGACGGACGAAGAAGTTGATGCTTATGCGAGCGCGATGGCGGACATGCTCTGCGCCTACGTAGAAAGACTGGCGAAGGTTTGACGCCTATTTGGGCGGACTTAGGAAGCCCAGCGCCGCGGCGATCAGCGCGCCGAGGGCGATCTGCACGAAGGGTAGCGGCAGGGCGACCGGCAACATGCGCGCCAAAATGCTGCTCGCCACGACGCAGGTCATCAGAAGCAGGCTGATCGCGAAGGCGTCCATGGTTCACCTCGACAGGGTGCGGCGGGAGGCGCGGCGGCCGGCAAGCGTGGCAAGCCCGACGAAGAGCACGGCGGTGCCGAGGTTCCAGCCGAGCACCATGATCGTCGCATCGAGCGGATGGAACATGGATAGCGCCGCGGCGGTGATGCCGGAGACCGCGAGGCTCCCCGCCAGCGCCACGCTGACGGGCCGGATGAGCACCGCATAGCGCAGCATGACCAGCAGCAGCAGCGAAAGCGGCGCGCTGGTGACGATGAGCGTCAGCAGGCAGCTCGACGCAGCCTCCACGGTGACGGCGCCGGGCGGCAACGCGACCCATCCGGCAAGGCACTGGTAGCCGATATTGGCCATCCACAGCACCAGCGGCGGCACGGGCAGCAGCAGCCAGAGGCGGGACGTGTCGGGAAGGCTGACGAGGAAGGCGGCGACGGCGGCGAGGATGCCGGTGGCAAGCGAGGCCAGCATGCCCGTGAGGAAGACCGCATCGCGCATCCGCTCGGCAAATTGCGGTCGCGGGCCATGGATTCCTGTCAGCACCGCCAGCAGCAGGGCGGCGACGGCGAGCCACATAGCCGCCCGCAGCAAAGGTGGCTGCAGCCGCCGGACCGGTGTGACATTGTCGGCGAGCGAGCGGATGAGGTCGGCGGTCTCCATCACGGGTCACCGTGGTCGAGGAGCATCCTGCGCAGGCTTTTTAGCGCCCGGTGGGTGGCGACCTTCAGCGCGCTGATCGGCCTTCCGCTTTCCCTTGCAGCCTCCTTGAGCGACATCTCCTTCAGCTTGAGCATGTGGATGGCTTGCTGTTGTGCCGGCGGGAGGTCGCTGATCGCGCCTTCGAGATGGATCCGGTTGGCAACTTCCTCGATATTGTCGGCCGTGGCAACGGCGTCATGGGCGCGAGACAGCGGAAACTCGTGCGCGCGCTGCCGCCCCTGGCGGCGCAGGCGGTCGATGGCGCGCCGGTAGGCGATGCCGACGAGCCACGGCCCGAAGGGGCGGGTGGGGTCGTAGGTCGCGCGAATGGCGTGCACGGTCAAAAGGATGTCCTGCACGGTGTCCTCGATATCGCGCGGGTCGCGGTGATACCGCGCGGCAAGCGAGCGCAGATAGGGCGTGATGTCCTGCAGCAGGCGCAGGTAGGCGGCGGCATCGCCCGCCTGGGCGCGCGCCATCAGGATCGACCAGTCCAGTTCGTAGGTGGATGCGCGTTCGACGCTGTCGTCCGGGGGGCGAGACGAGACCAGTTTCAGCCGATCGCTGGTCTCCTTGCTCATGCGGCCTTGCCCTTTCGCAGCAGGCGATCGAGCGACAGGGGGCCGGGGCCGAGCGCCATGATGGCAAGCGCGATGGCGGCCCAGTAGAGATGGAAATTCGACCAGCCGTCGGGAAACACCAGCTGGATGACGCCGGTCATGACGAGCAGCGCAAGGGCGGCAAGGCGCGTGGCGAAGCCGGCGAGGAGCAGGACCGGCAGGATGATCTCGGCGAGCGCCACCAGGTAGGCAACGGTATCGGGCGCGGGAAAACCGTAGAGATTGCCGAAGATGTTCAGCTTGAACTGTTCCTCGAACAGGTATTGCGTGCCGATCGACAGCGTCAGAAAACCATCCCAGCGGGTGAGGCCGGAGCGCAGGAAGGGAAGGGCGAGCGCGATCCGCAGCACCGGCGGCGCGGCCACGATCCCGACGACGCCGATCCCCGCCACGACGGCCTCTATCAGGCGCACAAGGCGGCTTGTCGAATGTTGGTCAGCGGTCATGGGATGTGCCTCGATCGGAGGGGGAGGGTTTTACGGCAGCGAAGGCGCCCGCCGCCAGCAATCCGGCAAGGCAGCCGGAAAGGTCGAAGCGGGGATCGGCGGTGATGGCCTGCTTCAGCGCCTCGATCATCGGGTGTCCTTCGGCGAGCGCCTCGATGAAATCGGCGGCGCCTTGGGGCAACACGCGGATCTCGACATCCGTGCCCGCGCGCAGGATCAGGGCATCCTCGCCGCCGGCCGCAAGGTCGATTTCCCGCGCCACGGCATCGCCGATATTCATCTGCCAGATCGTCAGCGCGGGAAACGCCGAGCGCACGAGGCGCAAGGACGGGTGGAGCGTGACGCGGATGTCCGGCAGGTCCGCTGCGGTGATCCGGCTGAAGACGCTGGCCTCCAGCGGCGCTACGTCTGCCGTGTGGTAGGCCTCGACCCAGGCCCGCTCGATGCGCGCCACGTCGCCGAGATAGGGAAGGCCCGCGGTGGGCGGGAAGCGGTCGATGAAGCCGGGAAAACTCCTGCCGTAATCCAGCATGACGGGCGAGGCGGGCGGCTCTGCGGCGACATAGATCCGGCCCATGGCCCGGAAGAATTCGGCGCCGACGATCCTTGTCACGGCGGGAAAGGCATCCTTCAGCGTCGCGGTGAGGCCAGCGACGACATTGTTGCGGTAGACGTTAAAGCGCCGCCGGCTCGGGCGGCCGTCCGGGCCGACGAGGCCGTCCGGCACGGGACGCTCCGGGTCGAGCAGGGCGGCGGCGAAGGCGCCTTGCCGTTCATCGAGCGCGGGCATCAGCCATCTCCCCGCGAAACGACATTGGCCCAGAAGCGCTTGAGGCTTTCGAGGCCGCCCGCCGTGGAACTCCACAGCGTGGCGTCGCCGACGAGGAGATCGCCGGCAAAGACGCCGGGCCGCGATTGCAGCAGCGCATCGAAGGTGGTGCGGCCCTCCCGCGTGAAGGGATGGGGCGGTGCGGCCGGGTCGATGGGCTGGCGGGCGAGCACGTCCAGTTTGTCGATCGCCGCTCCGAGCCGCTCGAAATGCGGCAGATGGGGGTGGAGGTTGAACGTCGTCACGCCGGAAAGCAGGCCGAGCCGGTCGAGGTCCTGCACCACCTCGATCGGGCTCGGCGATCCGTCCGGCTCGGCGGCCGGGTGCAGCCCGAAGCGGTTTTCGACCGGAAGGCCGAGGCCGGCGAGGAGCGAGCGGGCAAAGCCGCCGAAACGCTGCTGCGGCGGGATGGTCCGGTCGCCGTGGTGCAGGAAATGCGCCGTCTGCACCTCCGCCAGCGCCTCCTGCGAAAGGCCCTCGGCCTCGCCGATATCATGGTGCGGACAGACGAAAAGCAGGTTGCCGGGCGTCGCAAGGAAGGAGCGGACCGCCTCCACTTCCCCGGCGCCCGCCTGTTGATGGGTGCGCAGGGAATCGAAGCTGATGACGACGAGGGTGTCGATCCCCGCCAAGAGGTCGCCGGTGAGCGGGACGAGGCGGCCGTCGTCGCTTCCGCGTTCCGTCTGCGCAACGGCCTGTCCGGTCAGCGCGCCGGCTTCAGTGATGAAGGCGGTGAAATTCTTCTTGAGGATCTCATCGAGGAAGCCGGCGATGCCTTGGTCGAACCGTTCGGGGTCCGAGAGATCCCGGTTGTGCGGATAGAGCATCCGGCGGCTTTCGAAGAGCGCCGGAAAGCGGTTTTCGATAATGCCCAGCGGCGCGCCGGTTTCGCCCGCCCTGTCCCAGGCATAATAGACGGCAACTCTGTGGCCGGTCATTCGTGTATCCTCATGTCGCGCTGCCTATTCGGCCGCCGCCTGCCGGCGTCCGCTTTCGCCCATCAGCCTTTCCGCACGCGCGGCCTCGGCGGCCAGCACCGGCCATGCCGGCACGTCCGCATCCCATTCGATCAGCGTGGCAACCGGGCCGATGCGTTCGATGGCATGGGCGTAGAGATCCCAGACGAGCGCATCGACCGGCCGGTCATGCGTGTCGATCAGAAGGGGCCGGTCGTCCTCGTCCGCCTCGCGCGCATGGCCGGCCAGGTGGATTTCCCGCACATGGGCGAGCGGATAGGCATCGATATAGGCGACCGGGTCCCAAAGCTGGTTGGTGGAGGAGACGTAGACATTGTTGACGTCGAGCAGCAGGCCGCATCCGGTGCGCCGGATCACCTCGGCGATGAAATCGACCTCGGGAAACGTGCTTTCGGCGAAGGCGAGATAGGTCGACGGGTTCTCCAGCAGCATTTGCCGGCCGAGCGTGTCCTGCACCTCGTCGATATGCGCGACGACGCGCCCGAGCGTCTCGGTGGTATAGGGCACTGGCAGGAGATCGTTGAAGAAGCCTGCGTCATGGGACGACCAGGCGAGATGTTCGGAAAACAGCGCGGGCGCGTAGCGGTCGATCAGGGCTTTCAGGCGCTTGAGGTGGTCTCGGTCGAGCGGCCGGGCGGCGCCGATGGAAAGGCCGACGCCGTGCAGCGAGAGGGGATAAAGCTGACGGATCGCGCCGAGATAGCGGTGCGGCGGCCCGCCGTCTCCCATGTAGTTTTCCGCATGGACCTCGAAGAAGCCGATATCCGGCCGGGTCTCGATGATGTGGCGATAATGCTCGGCCTTGAGGCCGACGCCGGCGCGGGCCGGCATGTCGTGTGGATCTGCTTGCATGAGCCCGCCTGTTCTCAATCCTATGGAACCGGCCGCGCCGGGACGCGGCCGGTCTTCGGGTCAGGCCTTGGGGGTGAGGCTACCCGCGCCGTTCGGCGTCGTGATCGTCGTGCAGGTGCCTGTCGGAACGAGCTTGAAGGCATTGCCCTGATAGTCGGCCGTGCTCGTTCCCGCGCATGTCGTGCCGGCGCCGGCGTAGCAATCGTTCTGGCCCTTCAGCGCGGTGCCGAAGCAGGGCTCCACCTTGCCGGCCTTGACGAGTTCGGTGTGCTCCGCCTGGATCTTCTTCTGTGCCTCGGTGAATTCCTGGGCACTTGCCGGGGCGGCGGAAAGGGCGCCGATAGCGCTGGCAAAGGCGCTGACGACAAGCGTGGACAGCATGCGGTTCGACATTCGATTCTCCCGTTTTTGGATGGCCAGGCAGTCGCCTGGGGCGGCGTGCGCCGCCTATCTTGAAGTTCGCCCCGGGACGAAAAAGGTTACGGTCCCAAGTGCGTTCATTGTCCCGCCACCGGAGGCTGCTTCTCGGCGCTGACCGTTGCCGGATGGATGACGGGGGATTCGGCGAGAAGGTCGGGGACGGTGGCGAAGATCAGGCGGGCTGCCTCGCCGTTCATATGGGCTTCCCGGCTCTCGCCGTCGGCGAAGAGGTCGACGAGGAAGACGAGGTCCGGATCGGCCTCGGAGCGCAGCACGAGCCAGGTCGTGGTGCCCGCCTCGCGTTCGACATGGGGAAGCGCGTTGGAGATGAGGCGTGCGACGTCCTCACCTCGTCCCGTCTTTGCCTTGAACGGAACGATTGCAGCCAGTTTCGTCATCGTGGACCCCTCTTTCGCCGCCGATGCGGTGAAGACGAAGCGACCGGTGGAGACCGGGTTTCGCCGGTTCGCGGGCAAGGCCCGGAGCCAAGGGCATTAAGGACGAAATTGGGGGGTCGGTATTGAACGGCGTTGCGCGGCTTGGTCTTGTCTTGCTCCGGGCCGGTCTCTTACGAGGATTGTGCGGCGCGGAGCCTGCGCCATTCCAGCAGGATCGCGATGGCCCCGTAGATGCCGGCAAGCACCCACAGGCTCGCGAAGGCCTCGCGCTTGATCGACAGGGACGCCCCGAGCTGCGCGATGTCGACGACGCCGTTGATGGCGGTGGAACTCGGCAGGAGGAGGGAGACCGTACGCAAGAGTTCCGGGATCGCCTCGCTCGGCCAGGAGAAGCCGGCGAGGAAGAGGAAGGGCAGGCCGGCAGCCGCCAGCGCCAGCTGCACCGCGAGCGGATTGCGCAGCAGACGGGCGGTCGCCATGCCGAGGCCGGCGACGGCCAGGATGAAGGGCAGCGAGAACACCGCGATCTCCCACACGGACCCGAGCCGCGGAACGCCGTAGAGATAGGGCAGGACGACGAGGTAGAAGGGCAGGATCACGGTTTCGACCACGAGATAGGCGAGCATGCGCCCGAGGACCTGCGCGACGGGGCCGGCCGCGGCGGGGTCTTCGCTCCCGCGCATCGTGCCGAGCAGGCCGACGGCGATCAGCAGGGTTTGTTGCAGGATCAGCACGAAGGCGGCCGGCAGAATATAGGTGGCATAGCCGCCCTGCGGGTTGAACAGCGCGACCGCCGTCAGCGGCATCGGGCTCGCGGCGGCGAAGGCGCGCGCCGGATCGACCCGCATGGCGATCAGCCGCGCCGTCTCGATTTCCGCGCCGAAGGTTTTGGCGACCGCCGCCACCGCCCCGGCAATACGCTGGTAGATCAGGAAATAGCTGGCATCGGCATAAAGTGCGACCGGCGCCTGGCGTCCATGCAGCAGGTCGCGCTCGAAATGCTGGGGGATGACGAGAATGCCGGAGAGGTTTCGGGCCTGAACCTCGCGCTGGGCGCTCATCTGGTCCGGCAGCACGGCGGCGATGGCAAGGTCGCTGGAGGCGTCGAGGCGGCGGGCGAACTGCCGGCTGCTGTCGGTGCCGTCGAGATCGACCAGCGCGACCGGCACGTCGCGCAGCGCCTCGTTGCGGTAGGGTTGCGGATAGTAGAGCGCGTAGATCAACGGCCCGATGACGAGCACGGCGAAGACCGGCCGCAGGCTGAAGATGCGCAGGAGTTCGCTGCGCATGACCGAAAAGAGGCCCGTCATGGCGTCGCCCCGACCAAGGTAGCCTGCCGCGCCTTCAGCCGCCGTGCGCGCAAAAACTCCAGGCGCAGCGCGGTCAGGCTTGCCAGCACGAGCACGAAGATCGCGAGAATCAGGACCGGCCGCCAGGAGAG
Organism: Shinella sp. GW821-FHT10F02; assembly: GCF_058809275.1. Taxonomy (NCBI): domain Bacteria; kingdom Pseudomonadati; phylum Pseudomonadota; class Alphaproteobacteria; order Hyphomicrobiales; family Rhizobiaceae; genus Shinella; species Shinella sp. GW821-FHT10F02. The sequence goes on from NZ_JBXASL010000001.1 coordinate 86,933, forward strand.
GTCGACGGGCGTGCCGCGAATCGTCTGGTCGATGCGGGCCGTCAGATACCAGGTGCCGGGGATCAGTTCGCCCCAATAGTAGGCGAAGGCATTCATGCCGGATCGCGGGAAGCCGATGCCCATGTAGCCGAAGGAGGGGGCGAAGATCAGCGTGCCGATGCTGATGGCGCTCGCCATCGGCCGCAGCGTCAGCGCCAGCAGCACGCCCACGAACTGGTTGGCGAGGATAAAGAGCAGGCCGGCCAGCAGCAGCATCCAGCCCTCTCCGCGCAGCGGCATGCCGAGCACGCCGAAGAGCACGGCGTCGGCAAGGCCCAGCACGGCGAGGAACAGCAGCGTATATGGCAGGACCTTGCCGGCGATCGCCGGCCACAGGCCGCCGCCAAGCCGCCGCAGGACGCCCAGGCGCTGCCGGGTCTCCACATCCATGCCCACCGTATAGGCCATGGCCGTAACGATCACCACCTGCAGGAGGCTCGGCAGCAGCGAGGCGAGCAGGAAATGCGCATAGTTTAGTGTCGGATTGAACAGCGGGTTCACCTGCACGGGGATCGGCGCGAGGTCGGCCTTGGCGATATCGAGCGGCCGGCCTTCGGCGGTGCGCAGCGAAAGGCGGATGCCGGCCTCGACGGCGGGCACCGCGGTGCTGACGCCGCGCAGCGTCAGGTTGCCGGTCGTAAGCGTCTGGGTGTTGTAGAAGAAGACAACCTCCGGCCGCCGGCCGGCAAAGACGTCCCGTTCGAGGTTGAGAGGCAGCAGCAGCAGGCCATGCACCTTGCCGGCGAGGATGAGCGTGCGGCCTTCGGCAAGGTCGGAGACGCGGATGGCGACGGCGGTATCGGGCGTCGCGTCGACGGTGCGGATGATCGTGCGCGAAAGATCGCTGCCGTCGAGATCGAGCACGGCGATCGGCAGGCGCGTCGCCAGCCCGGCGCTGAAGACCACCGCCAGCAGCGCCATCATCAGCAGCGGCAGGGCGGTCGTCAGGAAGAGCAGGAAGGGCCGCCTCGAAAACCGGTCGAATTCCCGCCGGAACACCAGGACGAAGCCAGGTCGCGGACGGACCGCCATCTCAGCGCGCTCCGGCGGGCCAGGCGGCAATGGCGCTCATGCCGGGACGCAGGCCCTCCGGCAGGACTTCCGGCTCGGCGCGGACCTCGAAGGTGCGCAGGTCGAAATCGCCGGTGGCCCGGGTGGCGCGCCAGGTGGCGAACTGGCCCTGGGCATTGATGACGGTGACGCGCACCGCGATTTTTCCCGCGCCGAGGGCTGGCACGGTGACGTCGAAGACATCGCCGATCTTCAGCCCCTGCAAGAGGTCCTCGCGCAGGTTGAAGGTGAACCAGGGATGCTCGATGTCGATGATCGAGAACAGCGGCGCGCCGGCTGAAAAATTCTCACCGAGTTCGGCGATGCGGGTCGTCACCTGGCCGGAGATCGGCGCGTGGATCGTCAGTTCCGAGACGTCGACCTGCTGCTGCTTCAGGGACGTGCGCGCCTGCTCGACCCGGGTCGCCGCCAGCGCCTTCTCCTCCTTGCTCGCACCGGCGACGGCGAGGCGCAGGTTGGCGCCGGCCGCTTCCTTCTTGCGGATGGCCGCTTCGAGGTTGCGCGAGGACTGGTCGGCCGCCGCCTGCGCGGAGGCGCCGGTCGAGACCAGCTTGGTCTGGCGCTGCGCTTCGGCCTGGTAGAGCACGATATCGGCCTCCGCCGCCGCCAGTTCCGCCTTCGCGGCGTCGATCGTCTCGGGCCTCGTGCTATTGATGCGGGCAAGGTCGGCCTCGGAAACGGCCAGCGCCGCTTCGGCGATCTGCAAGGCGGCGCTCAGTTGCGGACTTTCCAGTTCGGCGATCACGTCGCCCTGCTTGACGATGTCGCCGACATCGACCTTCAGCGTGGCGACCCGCCCGCCGACGCGCGGGCTGATATCGACACGGTTCGTCGAAACCTCGCCCTGCACGACCAGCGGCGGCGGCCGCGTCGCAAACCACAGCAGCACCGCCAGGGCCACGAGGGCTCCCAACCCGACTATCGCACGGACCGTTCGTATCATTGCCGTCCAACGCCCTCTTCTATTCCGCTGCCGGAGTATCCCGGTAGGGTATGCCGTAAACAAGAACTTCCTGGTCGATGCCGCGCAGGCTGGCCTTGGCGCTGCTCACGGCGGCGCCGTGCCGGCCGATCAGGTCGCGCGCTTCGGCGTCCTCCGCCACCGCCGAGGTCGCGGAGATCGCCTCCACGGACGCAATCGCCTGAAGCCGCGAGGCGATGTTGACCGTCTGGCCGAAATAATCCTGCCGTTCGTTCATCAGCACGGCAAGGCAGGGGCCGTTGTGAACCCCGATCTTCAGGTGCAGGTCTTCCCTGTTCTCCTGCCCGTTCAGCACGCCGATCGCCTCGCGGATGGCGAAGGCGGCGGCGATGCTCTGGGCGGGCTTCGGGAAGGTCGCCATGATCGCGTCGCCCATGGTCTTCACCACGGCGCCGCCCTCCCGGGCGATGATCTCCTGGGCGATGTGGAAATGGGAGCGGATCAGGTCGAAGGCGGCGAGGTCGCCGATCCGGTCATAGAGTTCGGTCGATCCCTTGAGGTCGCTGAACAGGAAGGTGAGGTTGGTGATCTTGAACCGTTGATGGACGTCGAGGACGCCGCTTCGGTGGATATCGCGAAAGGTCTGGTGGGTCAGGAGTCGTTTCGCCGTCAAAACGGGAAGGCGCCGGGCGACGATATCCTTCAGTGCCTCTCCCGCGATCCAGAGGATCGGCATGGCCCGCCGCTCCGTCCTGTTCTCCAGCGTCAGGTTCAGGGGGCCGGGCGCCAGGCGAAGCGTCGGGCGGCGGACGGACAGGCCGTCGATGTTGACGGTCAGGTCCTGCGGGCTGTCAGTCGGTGGGCCGGCTACTTCCAGGAACAGCGCATTATGCGTTGCGGGGTCGAAAAGGATTGCCAGTCCCTCGACCAGCTGGACCGGGCGCACGGTGCGCTCTCCCGCGGCAAGCGTCACCGCGTCGAGCGTCGCAGGCCCTGCGATCCCGGCGATGTCGTCGGGCAGGTCGCTGCCGGAACTCCAGAAGACCTGCCGGGCATAGTCCCAGAGCGGCAGGCTTTCCGGGTCGTGTGCGGCAATCCGGCGAACGCGCGGATCGACGGTGAAGGTGACTTCGACGATCTCGTCGAGATTGGGTTCGCAATCGAGCGCGCAGAGCGCACAGCGATAATGCTGCTGGTCGATCGTCCGCAGCGAGCCTGCCGAATGCAGGACCCCGCCGCAGCCGGTGCAGACCACGTTCCACGACAGTTCGAAAAGCCCGAGCTGCGTGGCGTGAAGGAATGCCGCGACGCTCTCCTGCTCGTCGAGGCCGTGCTCCTGCGCAAAGGCCAGCGGATTGATCCGGTTCAGCCGCGCATCCGGCGCCACCAGGATAAGGCGCTCCATGGCGGCGGCAACGCCGTCGCCCACGGTCTGGCGCATCACCCCAATGCGTTCGGCAATATCCAGCATCAGTCATCCCGCAAGGAGGAAGTTGCGAAAGCATAAGTCTCCCGCGACCTGCAAACGAGCGCTTTTTTTTATTTTTTCGACGTAACCTTTCGCGGTCTTCGGGCGAACAGAATCCGATCTAGTGGGGCCGGCGCCGGTTCAACCGCGTGCCGTGCTCGCGGGCAAAGACGGCCGGCGTGCTGCCGGTCAGGCTGCGAAAGCGCCGTGTGAAATGGCTCTGGTCGGCATAGCCGGTCGCCAGCGCGATCTCGGCGAGCGACATCTCGCTTTCCAGGATCAAGGCTTGCGCCCTGCGGATGCGGCATTTTTCGACGAAACCTATCGCCGTCATACCGGTGCTCTGCTTGAAAAGCCGAGCGAAGTGGAACCGGCTGACATGAACGAGCCCGGCCAGTTCGGCAAGGCCGATCATCCGGTCGATATTGTCTTCGATATAGTCCGTTATCCGGCCGATCTCGCGGGTTCCAAGGCGTGGCAGGTCGTGCTGCGGCGGCGGGTCGAACACATTATACGCCCGCAGGAGATGGGCGGCGAGGGCGCTGGAGACTTGGTCGGCAATCAGGACCTGCGCCGGGTGCGGCCTGCGGTCGAGTTCCATAAGAAGGATCAGGGCCAGATGCTCGATGGTGGCGTCCCGCGTCTCGAAGACGTTGCGGATCTCGATCTGCGAGAAGGCGCGGCGCGCGAGCTGTTCGCCCGCGGCGGTGACGAGCCCTGTCGGCACGCGCAATCGGGCCGAGGTCGCCGTGCGGCCTTCCCATGTCGAGCCGCATCCGGCCGGCATGAGCAGCGACAGGCCCGCCGACATGACGCTCTCGTGCACGACGCCGTCGCGCCGCTGAATCAGCCGCGCCCGTCCGGAGGGGCAATAGCAGATCAGGTGATGGTCGAGGGCGGGATACGTCTGCGCGCAATCCGGGCGCGGGCGATACAGATCCACCGTCACCCCGCCCCATCCGCGTTCCCGCGTCGTCGCGACCGGGCGCCGCGACTTGATATCGATGATCTCCTCGATGGTAACCAGTTTCTGCGGCGGGATCGACAGATCAGTCATCATGGCCCCAATCGCAATCGGGAACGTCTGGAGCTTCGTGTAGGGGCGTGCAGTTCAACATTCGTGTTACGCCCTTGCGGTAGGAAAGCGATCCGCAAGGAGAACGGCGAACTGGAAGCTTGCCATCACCCATTCTCCCGACTCCATCCTCCGCTCTTTCTCCGATCTGTTCAAGACCAGATAGAGGAGGAAACCGCCTGCTGTGAAAGAGCGGCATCAATGTTGATCAGCGTGAGTATCATATGTAAATATGGGTTAAAGATGCAGCTTGGAGAAACCCGCGTGCGCGGGCTTGAGCTGGAGGCGAAGTTTGCGTTCGATGCGATCGACCGCATCCGTTCCTATTCCTAATTGAACTCGAAGATCAAGCGGGACAACGACGGCAACGAGGGAAATCGTGTCGCCTATGCCCCGGAGCGTATGACCTCCGCTTGGCTAAACTATCGCTTCGAAACCGGCGCCTTGCAGCGGCCTTCCCGCGGCGCGGACGTGCGCAATCCCGACCTCGAAGGGCTGCACCTCGACGTGTCGGTTCTCAATGCGGCCTCTTACGGGTACAAATGACGTGTCTCTTCGATCAGCCGCCGCTTGTCACGGCATCAAGAAATGCTGCGGCTGCGCGGTGGGATAACAGTCCATATTGGACGATTTAGAACAACGCCAACTCAAATTGTTCTTTAGCTTTTCCTTACCTCGGGTGGAGGCGCGGTGAGGGGAGGAGAACATGGGCGAACACGTCATCTTGGCGGTCAGGAACCTGCGCAAGTCGTTTGGTGGAATACAGGCGCTGAAAAGCGTCGATTTCGATCTGCGGGCAGGGGAGATTCACGCGCTGTGCGGCGAGAACGGTGCGGGTAAGAGCACTCTTGTGCGCATGATCGCCGGGCTGATGCCGCAGGACGAAGGGGAGATCCGCATCGACGGCAATCTCCTGAAGCCGGGCGAGCTGACGAGCCCCAAGCTGGTCTCCGTCGTCTATCAGGAACTGTCGATCATCCCGCATCTCTCCGTGCTGGACAACGTGCTGCTCGGCGATCCCGACATTGCGCAACTCTACCTTCGTGGGCGCTACAAGGCCCGCGCCCGCGAAACGCTCGACCAGCTGGGGCTCGCGAATGTACCGCTGGATCTCGAAGCCGGCCGGTTGGCGATTGCGGAGCAGCAGCTCCTCGAAATCTGTCGCGCCGTCATGCGGGGTGCGCGCGTGCTGATCCTTGACGAGCCGACCGCGAGCCTTTCCGACGCGGAGATTCAGCGCGTCTTTGAAACGGTGCGCTGGCTGCGCGGCCAGGGCACGGCGGTGATCTATATCAGCCACCGCCTGCCGGAGATCTTTGCGCTGACCGACCGTGTGACGGTGTTCCGCAATGGTCAGCGCATCCTGACCAAGCCGACGGTGGAATGGACGAATGACGAACTTGTCGCCGAGATGATCGGCCGGGAGGTCACCTCCGCCCACAGCACCCGCGACCGCGCCGAACTTGCTGCCGCGCAGACGGTGGTGGAGGTTGCGGGCCTCGGCGTTGCCGGAAAATATCGGCCCGTCGATCTTTCCTTTCGCGCCGGCGAAATCGTCGGTGTCATCGGCCAGCTCGGGTCGGGCGCCAATGCCCTGATCGAGACGCTGGCCGGTCTCGACCGCCGCTATGCCGGCTCGATCCACATCGCCGGCAAGCCGGTGGAGATCACGTCAATCGCCGCCGCGACGCGCGCCGGCATCGCCTACGTCTCGGAGGACCGGGGCGGCAAGAGCCTGTTCCTGGGCGCACCGATCGAGGTGAACCTCACGGCTGCGATCCTCGACCGGCTCAATCGTTTCGGCGTCCTGACGCTCTCCGACGCACGAAAGCGCGCGGCCGATCTTGCGCGGCGCTTCCAGATCGACGGCCGAAGGTTGCCGCTTGCCGCTTCCACGCTGTCGGGCGGCAACCAGCAGAAGGTGGCGATCGCCAAGTCTGTTGCGCTCGAACCGAAGGTGCTCGTGCTCAACGAACCGACGCGCGGCGTCGATGTCGGCGCGCGCACCGAAATCTATCGTGAAATCCAGGCGCTCGCCCGCCAGGGACTGGTCGTCCTCTTCTTCTCGACGGATCTCGAGGAAATCCGGGAACTCTCGCAACGCGTGATCACCGTCTTCCGGGGCGGGATCGTCAATGACCTGCCGGTGGAGGAAACCACGATGGATTCGATCCTCGGCGATGTCGTGCGCGGCCCGGCCATGGGGAGGGCGGCATGACCGGCAAGAGCAATACAACGAGCGGGGAGAGAGTTTTGGCCGAATTCGACATGAGGGCGCTGGGCGCCGGCCTGGTCCGGCCGGAGCGTATCCAGTCCACCGCGGTCTGGGCGGCAACGGTGCTGCTCGCCTGCTGGGCGACGCTCGCCATTCCAGGCTTTTCCTCCGGCGCGAACGTCTCGGCGATCATGTATTCCACGTCGGCAGTGGGCATCGCCGCGGTCGGCATGGCGTTGATCACGCTTGCCGGCAATCTCTTCATGCTGTCGATGGGCGCGACCGCCGCGGTCTCCACCATCGTCTTCGCCTCCACCCTCCATTTCGGCCTGCTCCCAAGCCTGGCCGTGGTGGTGATGATCGGTGGTCTGTTCGGACTGGCCCAGGGCATCGCCGTCGGGATTTTCCGGACCAATCCGATCATCACCACCATTGCGATGGCGTCGATCATCACGGGTGCGGGGTCGTTCTTTTCGGGCGGGCTCACGGTGGTCGGCCAGGGCGATGCAAGCTGGCTCGGCATCGGCCGTATGTTCGGCGTGCCCAACCAGATCCTGCTCTTTCTGATCGCCACTCTGGTCTTCGGCTTCCTCGTGGAACGAACGCGCTTCGGCCGGGAACTGCGCCTGATCGGGCTCAACCCGAAGGCGGCTGCGTTCACGGGCCTGCGCGTCGGGCGCACGCTGGTGCTGGCCTATGTGTTTGCCGCCATGGCGGCAGCCTTTGCCGGTGCCCTCTATGGCTCGCAGGCAGCGCAGGGCAACCTGAAGCTCGGGGCCGGGCTCGATTTCGACGCGATCGCCGCCGTGCTTGTCGGCGGGGTGGCGATCAAGGGCGGGCAGGGGCGTGTGCTCGATGCCGCGATCGGCGCGGTGTTTCTCGCAATGATCTCCAACATCCTGCTGCTCAAGGGCCTGTCGCTGGAAATCCAGCTCATCGTCAAGGGGCTGGTGGTGATCGGTTCCGTCGTTCTCGGCGCTTTGGCGCTCGGTTTCAGGAGGTAGGTCCATGGCTGCGATCCACAAATCCAGGGCGGTTTCCAACGCCACGCTGCTCCGCCTTTTGCTTCTCGCTGCCCTTATCGCAATCTTCGCGACGTGGAACCCCGCCTTCATCAGCGGCCGCAACGTCTATGCGCTGATGCAGTCCTTCGCACTGCTCGGCCTCGTCGCGCTCGGCCTGTCCCTGACGATGATCGCCGGCGAATTCGACCTGAGCGTCGGCTCGATGGTTGCCGTCGGCGGCCTGATCACGCTCGTGGTCGGCGGCGACAGCCTTGTCTACGGCCTCGTCGCGGCACTTGCCTTTGCCGTGCTCGTCGGCGTGGTCAATGCGGTCGTCATCAGCCGCTTCAACGTGTCCTCGCTCGTCGTGACGGTCGGCTCGATGATGGCGCTCTCCGGCTTCGCCTTCTGGCTTGCGGGCGGCAAGGTGATCAGCACCGACAATTTCGATCTCGGCTTTGCGCTGGACGATCCAATCCTTGCCATCCTTTCATGGCGCAGCCTCGTGACGCTCGCTGCCTTCCTCGTCGTCGGGCTGTTGATGCACTACACGCTGACGGGACGGGATATCCGCGTTGTCGGCAGCAAGCGCCATGTCGCAGCGGCGAGCGGCGCGAAGGTCGGGCGGTCGCTTTTCGTGGTCTTCGTGCTTTCCGCCGTCGCCGCGGCGCTTGCCGGAAGCCTGCTGTCGATGAGCCTTGCGAGTGCTGCCGCGACGACCGGCGGAAACCTCATGCTGCAGGCCGTTTCGGCGGCGATCGTCGGCGGCGTGGCGCTGTCCGGCGGATCGGGAGCACCGGCGCATGTCCTGCTCGGATCGCTGATCCTGACGGTGATGAACAATGGACTGAGTTTGATCGGCATGGGCGCGACGGGGATCCTCTTCGCCAATGGTCTCGTGCTGATGGGAATCGTGCTGCTCGACGGACAGTTGGGCGCATGGATGAGCGAACGGCTCGCGATGTCGCGAGCCCGGCATTCCGCCTAGCGGAACCAACCGTACGACCTTCCTGCAACCTCCGCCGACCTGATCGGCGGGGCAGGGAGACGTGCAACCTTGAAACGGGAGGAACAACCAAATGAGCTTTGCAAATCTCACGAAACTGGTGATGGCGACGACGGTGCTCGGCGGCTTGATGGCGCCGGGAACGGCCTTTGCCGAGGCCAAGGGATCGAAGGTGATCCTGCTGACGGTGACGGAAGAGTGCGAATATTGCGCGCTGCACCAGCGAGCCTTCAAGGAGGTCGCCGCCGCCGCCGGTGTCGATCTCGACGTGAAGATCACCAACTACGACGCTGCCGAGCAGGCCTCGCAGGTCGACCAGGCGATTGCCCAGAACCCGGCGGCAATCGTGCTCTGGCCGGCGGATTCGAGCGCCATCGTGCCGTCGCTGCGCAAGATCAAGCAGGCGGGCATCCCGCTCGTCATCACCAACTCCAAGCCGGACGACAAATATGCCGAGTTCTGGGATGTTTTCACCGGCCCCTCCGACATCGGCAACGGCCAGTCGGCGGGCGAGGCGATGATCAAGGGTTTCGCGGAGAAGAACGTCGGCACGGAAGGCAAGATCTTCATCGTCGAAGGCGTTCCGGGCACCCCGCCGCAGATCATGCGCTCGCAGGGCTTCGAAGGCGCGCTCGGCGAGAAGGCGAGCGGCATCGTGGTTGCCGGCAAGCAGAACGGTAACTGGGACCAGACGAAGGCAACGGATGCGGCGGCCGCACTGTTCACCCAGATCGGTTCGGACGTGAAGGGTGTCTATGCACAGGCAGACAACATGATGTCCGGCGTGATCGTCGCGGCCAAGCGTGCGGGTATCGATCCGGCGAGCCTCGTGCTGGTCGGCTCCAATTGCTCGATCGAGGGCGTCAACCAGATCAACGAGGGCACGCAATACGCCACCGTCCTTCAGTCGCCGATCGATGACGGCAAATATGCCGCGCAGGCTGTCGTCGATCTGCTCGACGGCAAGAAGGTCGAGAAGGAAATCTTCCTGCCGCACGAGATCATCACCAAGGCCAACATCTCGGATTGCGACGCGGCACTTGGCCGCTGAACTTCGCATGGAGGCACGGCGGCAATCGCCGTGCCTCGTTCATTCATGACATTACAAGAGGAACATCCCATGGCCACGGAGCCAGTCTTTAGCAATGCCCTACCGGAACTCGTCGTGGTTTCGGGAACGGCTTCCGGTCTCGGCACCAATATCGCCCGGCTGCTTGCCGAAAGCGGCGTGCGCACGATCGGCGTCGATCTCGCCGCGGCGCCGGACGTCCTTGAAGGCCGCCTCTATACGCATGTCGAGGGGGATGTGACCGAAGAGGCGACCTGGGCCGGCATCGCCGACTTGATTGGCAAGGAAAATCCCGGCACGCTGGGCCTCGTGACCTCGGCGGCCATGCTGAATGTCGGCACCATCCTCGATTTCGACAAGGCGGCGATGGAAAAGACCATGTCGGTCAACTTCATCGGCACAGCGCTTGCCTTCCGCGCCATGCTGCCGCTGATGATCGCGCGCGGCGGCGGCCCGATCGTCGCGGTCGCCAGCATCGATGCGACCTTCGCCGAGCAGCAGCTTGCCGTCTACGCGGCCTCCAAGGGGGCCGTGCGCCAGCTTACCCGGACCGTCGCCATGGACCATGCGCGCCAGGGCATCCGCGCCAATGTGCTGAGCCCCGGACCCATGCTTGCCGGCCTCTTCGAGCGCCACATGAAATCCGCCAGCGATCCGGACCGCTTCCTCGCCACGCGCGCGAACCGCCAGCCGTCCGGCCGCATCCTCGATCCGGGCGAAGTTGCTCGCGCCGGCCTCTTCCTGCTGTCGGAAGGATCGACGGCGCTCAACGGCGCGGAAATCGTCGCCGATGGCGGCCTGACCACCAGCTTCGACTTCCGCACGGGTTCGGAAGGCGCATCGGTGTGAGGAGACGGTCATGAGCAAACCCATCGAACTGGTCGCGGCCTACTGGACCATTTCCGGCGACGTCTATCCCTTCGCCGAAAACGAGATCAGCCCGTTTCCCTTCGCCGCGCGCGTCGAGGCGGCGGCAAAGGCCGGCTACAAGGGCGTCGGCCTCATCCATGCCGATCTCCAAGCAACGCGCGAGAAGATCGGCCTCAAGGAGATGCGCCGCATCCTTGATGCCAACGGCATGCCCCATGTTGAGCTCGAATTCATCACGCACTGGTTCGCCTCCGGCGAATTGCGCGCCGCATCGGACAAGGTGCGCGGCGAACTCTTCGAGGCGGCGGAGGCGCTTGGCGCGCGTGACGTCAAGATCGCGCCTGAATTCGACGCCGACGGCATCGACCTGCCGCAGGTGACCGACAGCTTTGCCGCGATCTGCGAGGACGCGGCGCGCTACGGGACGAAGATCGCGATCGAGGTCATGCCGTTTTCCAATGTGCGCACGCTGGAGACGGCGCGCGCTATCGTCGAGGGAGCCACGCAGCCGAACGGCGGCTTGCTGCTCGACATCTGGCATATCGGGCGCGGCGGCATTCCCTACGACGCGGTCGCGGCCGTGCCCAAGCAATATGTCGTCTCGGTCGAACTCGACGATGCGGACGAAGCGGTCGTCGGAACGCTCTGGGAAGACACGATCTACGAGCGCCGTCTTTGCGGCGAAGGTGTGCTCGATCCGCCGGCCTTCATCAACGCGGTCCGCAAGACCGGCTTCGACAGCTTCTATTCGGTCGAGGTGATCTCCAGGAAACATCGTGTCCTGCCGCTGGAAGAGGCGGCACGGCGCTCGTTCGAAACCACAATGGCGCAATTCGCCGGAAAATAGGGAGGATCAAATGGAAACCAATCTCAAGGGCAAGGTGGTGCTGATCACCGGCGCGGCGAAGGGCATCGGCCGCGAGACGGCGGTGGCGTTCGGCCGCGAGGGCAGCCGCGTCGCCCTCTTCGACATCGACGAGGCAGCACTTGCCGAAGCGGCATCGGCCGTGGAAGCGGCAGGCGGTACGGCGGCGGTCTTCAAGGCGGACCTGTCGTCGGCAAGCGATATCGAGGAGAAGGTGACGGCGGCGATCGCCCATTTCGGCGGTGTCGTCGATGTGCTGGTGAACAATGTCGGTTCCGGCGCGGTGCGGACTTTCGACCAGTTGAGCGATGCCGACTGGGACAAGACCTTCTCGCTCAACTTCATGAGCTATGTCCGCACCACGCGCGTCGTGCTGCCGGTCATGCGCAAGCAGGGCCATGGTTCGATCGTCAACAATGGATCGGATCTCGCCCGCCAGCCAGAAGGCGTGCCGATCGACTATTCCGCGTCGAAGGCGGCGGTTCTGGCGCTCTCAAAGGGCCTTGCGCGGACGGAAGGCGTCAACAATATCCGCGTCAATGCCGTGGCGCCCGGCCCGGTCTGGACGCCGTTCTGGACCCAGCCGGGCGGCTTTGCCGAGACCTTCGGCAAGTTCCACAACATGGAGCCGCAGAAGGCCGTGGAACACGAGCTTACACTGCGGCAGCTGCCGCTCGGTCGCCTCGGCAAGCCCGAGGAAGTGGCGAATGTCATCGTCTTCCTCGCCTCGGATCTTGCCTCCTTCGTCACGTCCTCGGTCTGGGGCGTCGATGGCGGGTCTATCCGGGCGATCGCCTGATCCTCAGCCGTTGAGGCTCTTGCGATCGATGATCCGGTCGAGGCGGTCCTGAGCATCTTTCAGGGCCGCCCGATCGGACTTGCGCCCCGCCAGCGCATCGTGGATCTCCTCGCCGATGATGCGCTCCATGCTGGTATAGAACGGCACCGGCGGGCGCTGCCAGTTGCGCAGCAGATTGCGGTTGCCGAGGCTGCCGACAAAGCGCACGAGCTGCGAGCTGCCGATAGCCTCTGGATCCGCGCTGACCGAGAAGCGCGGGGCCACGGGAAAACCATTCTTCACATGTTCCTTCATTGCTTCGCGCGACGCCATCCAGGCAAGCGCCTCCGTCGCGAGCGGAAGACGCTTCGGGTCGATATTGGCGGGAATGCAGAGCAGGAAGCCGCCGATCGGCGAAGTGTTCTTGCCGCCGGGGCCGGACGGCTGCGGAACATAGGCGACGCGGCGCTTGACCGCGGAGCGCACCTCCGCCTCGAACTGCGCGGCGCGCATGGTCCAGACATAGCCCATGGCGCTCTGCCCGCGCAGGAAAACGGCACAGGAATCGTCCCAATGGGCATCGAGCGCACCCGGCTGGGCGATCTCCAGCAGGCGGTGCATATAGTCGAGCACGATTAGGCTCGCATCGCTGTTGATCTGCGGGCGCATGTGCTGCGCGTCGAGATTTTCCGTGGAATAGCCCGTCGGCGTCCTGCGGATCGATAGCACCGTCTGCCCGCAACAGCCGAGAAAGAACATAAAGCTGGAGGCAAGCGGCCGGTGCGCGCCGTTCCAGGCGATGCCGTAACGCTCTGCCGCCGGATTGTGGAAGGCGCGGCCGGCATTGATCACGTCGTCGAAGGTGCGCGGCGGCGCGAGCCCCTCCTCCTCGAAAAAATCGGACCGGTAGGCCAGCACCTCGATCGTGCAGTAGATCGGCACGCCATATTCCACGCGCTGCCATGTCGTGGTGGACCAGATCGAAGGATGGAAATCCATCGCGTTGATGCCGGATTCCCGAATCATCTCCCCGATGGGCAGGATGCGGCCCTTGCCGGCGAATTCGCCAAGCCACGGCATGTCGATCGCGATGATGTCATAGGCAGAAACGGCGCGCGAACCATTCGCCAGCCCCTCGCGATAGAGGTCGTTCTGGTGCACGAGCTTGAAGCTCTTTGCGCTTGCCAGATTGTTGCGGAAGTCCGACCACATGTTGCGCATGGCCGCGAAATAGTTGTCGTCGTTCAGCAGGAACTGGAGCTCGACACCCTTCGTGGCGCGGTTTGTCAAAAGATTGATCGGCGGGATGATCGGATCGCCGCGGCGCGGCGCGCCGAAATAGTAGTCGGCCTCATGCTCCTCGTTGTTGCGCCCGCCGACGATTTCCGCAATCAGCGCCTTCGTCTCGGCGGCGTAGTTGATCGCGAGGTTCGAAAGACGCGCGCTTGGGTGCAGCGTGAAGCGCTTGGCTGTATCGGAAGCCTGGCGCCGTTCGATCAGCCCGTCGTCGATCATGCTCTGGATGCGGCGGATCGCGGTGCCGTGCGGCAGGTTCGAGACAAGGGCGAGCTTGCTGATCGAGACCGGATAGCCCTCGAGTTCTGAGCGCATGAGATAGTGCACGATGCGCCAGGCCGCCTCGTCCTCGACATCCGCCACGTCGAGAAAGGGTTTGCGCAGGCGGTCCACGAAATCATAGACGCGCAGGAACTCGTGATCGTTCATCGAGCCGTCTCCTCCCGGTTCGAGAAGGATACGCCAATCGAACGGATCAGCGCCAGCCTTTGTCCATTCTGGACACTTTCCGCAAAGACCTCAGCGGTCGGCCTTTGGGGCGAGAACGAAATCCCACGTCACGGACCAGTAGGGTGCCTCGACACCCAAGTCGCGCGCCCTTTGCGGGTCGCTGACATGTTCGAAATCGGCGATCAGCGAATCCTTCACGCCGAAAACGGCGTCCTCGGCAAGGTATGGGCAGTCCGGCGTGAAGATATGCGTGATGACGGGATCGTATCCCGGTGCGCTGACGATATAGTGCACATGGGCCGCGCGGTTGGGATGCCGTCCGAGGGCGGCGAGCATCTTGCCGACCGGGCCGTCGTCCGGGATGGGGTAATAACGCGGCTTCACCGAGCGATACCAGTATTCCCCCTTTTCGTCGGTCGTGAAGACGCCGCGCAGGTTCCAGTCCGGCTGCACGTCCTTCTGCTGCACGTCGTAGAAGCCGTCGTCATTGGTCTGCCAGACGTCGATCAATGCACCCGCGATAGGGTTTCCGCCCGTGTCGAGCACGCGACCGCGCACCACCATGGGCTCGCCCTTGCCGTCGAGGCATATGTTAGTGCCATGGTCGTAGCGCGGTGCTTCCGGCACGTAGAACGGGCCGAGAATGGTGTTCTCCGTGGCGCCGTTCGGCCGGCGGTGATTGATGGAATCGACCAGCATCGAAACGCCGAGCGTATCGGAGAGAAGGATGAACTCCTGCCGCCACTCAGAGCACATCTGCCCGACTTCGGTCAGGAACTTGATGCCCGCGAGCCATTCCTCATGCGTCGGCTCGATCTCCTTGATGGCGGCGTGCAAATGCTTGACGAGCACCGTCATGACCTCGCGCAGGCGCGGATCGACGTCCGGCCCCATGCGGGCATTGACGACGTGCACCGAGGTCTCTTCCTCGAAATAGGGATATTTCGGGCGGGCCGTATTTGCGGCGTCGGTCATGGGAAGGCTCCTCCTGCGATCGTCTGTTCTAGGCCCGTGGCGGGTCGCCGGCATAGGCGCGGGCGATCAGGGCGCGGATCGGTTCGCGCTCCAGCGCCCGTGGGTTCCAGTAAGGGTTGGCCAACGCACGGTCCACCGCAAGTTCGATCCCTTCCGCCGGCATGCCGATTTCGGACAGGGCGCGTCTCGCACCGATGCGGCCCGCCAGATCGTAAAGCGCCGCCGCCGGGTCGTCCGTCTTCAGAACGGTCCGCAGCGTCGCCATCACACCGGGAATGGCGGGAGCATTGTAGGCAAGCGCGTGCGGCAGCACGATCGTGTGCGTTTCGGCATGCGGCAGGTCGAAGCTGCCGCCGAGCGTGTGGCAGAGCTTGTGATGCAGCGCCATGCCTACCGAGCCGAGGCAGATGCCGCAAAGCCAAGCGCCGTAGAGCGCTTTCGCGCGCGCCTCGCGGTCCAGCGGTCTCTCCGCGATGATCGGCAGGGCGCTGGCAAGCGCACCTATGGCTTCTCCTGCCATGAGGCTGATCACGGGGTTGTTTTCCCGTGCGTAAAGCGCCTCGACCGCATGGGCGATAGCATTCATGCCGCTCGTCCCGGACATGGCGGCCGGCAGCGTCATCGTCAGGTCGACATCGTAGATGACCACTTCCGGCAGGATCTTCGGGCTCGACTGGGTGACTTTCACACCGTCCTTCGTCTCGCCGAGGATGGGGGTCATCTCCGAGCCGGCATAGGTCGTCGGCGCCACGATCTGCGGAAGGTCGGTGCGCAGCGCGATCGCCTTTGCAAGCCCCGTCGTGGAGCCGCCGCCGACCGCGACGAGCCCGTCCGCCTTGACGTCCGCGACGACGCGCATGGCATCCTCGGTGACCGAGACCGGCGTATGCATCGTCGCCTTCGCATAGATGCCGGCTGCCCGCTCGCCCAATGAACCGGCCAGGCGCCGGGCATCGGCCTCCTGCGGCGGCGTTGCGAGCACCAGCACGCGCTTCAGCCCAAGCCGGTCGATTTCCTCCGGCAGGCGGGCGATCGTGCCCGATCCGAAGACCACGCGCGCCGGCTGTCCATTGTAGACGAAGCTTTCCATCAGGCTTTTCTCGTCATTCGCGGTTGTCGACGCGCATCAGGAAGGGATGGATGTTCACCGACTTCCAGATGCCCGCTTTCATGAACGGATCGTTTGCATTGAAGGCGCGCACGGTTTCGATGTCGTCGGCCTCGAAGACGAACAGCGAGCCGATCATCGTTTCGTTGTCGTCGGCCAGAAGCGGCCCCGAGATGACGGTCTTCACCGTCCCCTGGCCGAGATAGGATTTGTGCGCGTCGTAGTGAGTCAGGCGATCTGCGATTTTGCCCGCGTGATCGAGGCAATGGACGGCGAATTTCATGCGCTATCTCCTTCATTCGGAACGACCTGCGGCCATCCCGATCATCCCTGTCGGCTATGCGGACGCCGATGCCGTTTCATCAAAGGTATAGTCCACCTGGTGGCGCGTGATCCTCAATCCTTCCAGGTCGTTGCGAACCTGCAGATGGGAGGGATGCGTCGCATAGGCTTCCAAGGCTTCGCGTGATCGGAACACGGAATAGAGGACGACGTCGCAGGCATAGTCGATCCGGCTTTCATCGATACCGACTTCGAGCTCCACCAAGCCCGGCACCTTGCCGCGGAGCCCCTCGAAGTTTCGCTTCACGCGCTGGGCCGTCTCGGCTTTCTCCGCCGCAGATTCTCCCCTCACGTTCCACATGACGATATGCTTGATCATAGGGTCTTCCGATCCGCCTGCGCCGGTCCATCTCGGAAGCATATTATCCATTCGCCAGACGCAATAAATCGGCAATCTTGCAAAATACTGTTGCGGATTTCGCAAAACCGATTGCGTGCCTTCTTCAGGAGGTCCAGCGGGCTTCGTGGCTGTGATCGCGAAAGCGGCGCAAGAGGAACTCGATGAAAAGACGGGTCTTGGCCGGCATGTGCCGGCGTGTCGGAAATGCGAGATTGATGGTGAGGCGCGGCAGGTCCCAATCGTCGAGAACCTTCACGAGATGCCCGGCATCCAGCGCATCCTGCACGATGTAGGATGGCTGGGCGACGATGCCCATGCCGTCCAGTGCGGCGCGCAACAGCAACTGGCCTTCGTTCGATGTCATCAGGGGCCGGATCTGCACGGTACGCACGGAATCCCCCTTGCGAAAGGTGAAGCGGAAAGGGTCGTCGGCGAGCAGATAAAGCAGGAGGTCGTGGTCGTTAAGATCCTCCGGTTTGGCCGGCACACCGCGCTTGGCGAGGTATTGCGGGGAGGCGACGAGGCGTCGGCGTGTTTCGGCAAGTCGCCGGATCGTAATCGAACTGTCGGATTCCACCCGCCGCGTGCGGATCGCCAGATCGACGCCGTTCTCGATGATGTCCTGGTATCTATTATGCGCGACCACCTCGATCGATATCCTGGGATAAAGCCTCGAAAATTCAGGAAGCAGCGGCATGAGGTGCAGCAGGCAGAACGATGTCGAGGCGGTGATGCGCAAGGCACCAACCGGATCGCTGGCACCTTTGCTGACCAGCGCTTCGACCTCCCGCATTTCAGCCATGATGACCTTGGCCTGCTGGTAGAAGGTCTCGCCTTCCTCGGTCATTGCCAGGCTTCGGGTGGTGCGGTGAACGAGCCTCACGCCAAGCCGTTCTTCAAGGGCGGCGAGATGGCGGCTGATTGCCGAGATGGACTGGCCGAGCGCCTTGGCGGCTTTCGTCACGCTGCCATGCTCGGCGATCTGCACGAGAACTTCCGTCTCAACCCATCGGTCCATCAGAAATCACCGCTCTGTGCTCTATCCACTGTCCCGAATTTTATCATAAACAGTCGAGCTTTCTCGATATATTTGCGTTTTTCAGAAAAGACTATCCCGCCCCGTCATCTTTCCCGAAACGAGGCTGCCATGCATATTCGATGTCCGTCGCCGACGGAGCGGAACAGGGGCAGTTCATTCCAGGGAGAGGCCGTGTGATAACGAACATCACCCCGAGCGAGGTCCTCAGAATCATCGCGTTCCTCAAAGGGCTTCGCGAGCCATTCGACACGCAGACCATCTTCGGCGAACCCGATCCCGTCTGGAACATCGTGCTGTTTCTGATGGAAACGCACCTGAGAGGCGTGCCCGTCACGATCGGAAACCTCGCCGCGGCGTCCGGTCTGCCGCATGGAACCGCCATGCGGCGCATCGGGCGGATGGTCAAGGAGGGGCTGATCGTCCGCATTCCAAAGGGTGCCGGGATGAAGACCTATCACCTGCGCCCTTCCGCGAACCTGATTGCGGATTTTCTGTCCTATTGCTTTCGTGTCAAAACCCTGTTCGCGCGGACGATCGGCCAGCGGCATGAGCGCGATGCGGCAGAATTCTATCTCGGCGGCGGCGGCGTTGGCGCAGGACGCGAAATCGTAGCGCCCGGAGATCTCGGCAACAGGCTTTCGGAATCGCATTCCCGCCTTCGGTTCATGGTGAACGATGACAATTTTTTCGTTTCCATGCGAAATCTCTGGTCGGATTATCGTGCCCGGCTTGGCTCCATCAGCGATTTCAGCGTGGTCTCCCTCTATGATCTCCACAGCCGCGTCCGGGCGGAACTGAAGCAGTCCCGCGGCCGCTTCGAGGTCGTCGCGATCGACAATCCCTGGCTCGGCGAACTGGTGAGCGAAGGGCTCCTCCAGCCGCTCGACGACTTGATTGCCGGTGGTTCGATCGATCCCGGCAACTTCAATCCGGCCGTCTGGGCGACCGGAAACTGGAATGGCGTGCAATATGGCATTCCCATCTACACGACGATGGAGGTTCTGGCGGCCCGCAGTGACCTCTTTGCCGAGATCGGGCTCGCCTATCCCAGGACCTTCGACAAGACTGTCGAGGCGGCGGCGCGGTTGCATCGGCCATCGCGCGGCATCTACGGCATCGGCTGGAATTGTGCCCCCGGCCTTCCAATCGCATCGACCTTCATGATCCTGCTGGGCTGCTGCGGCGTGCCACTGCTCAACTATCCGATCGGGCGGAGAAATTACGACTGGAGCCAGCTTAGCGGCGAACAGCTGCGCCCTAACATCCTTTCCAGGGAAGGGCGGGTCGTGCTGGATTACATGCACCGGCTCATGCCCTATTCGCCGCCCAATATCCTGGAGCTCGACTGGCACGGCCGCCTTGAAGCGTTTCTCGCAGGCCAGCTTGCCATGACCTATTGCTGGTCGATGCGCGCCGCGCGCTTCGAATACGACATCTCTTCCCACGTAAAGAGGAAGGTGTCCTACCTGGCGCAGCCGAAAGGCCCGGGCGGCGTCAGCGCCAATCCGGTCGGAGGCTTTCATCTCGTCATTCCGAGTAACATTCCGGCCGCCAAGGCAAAGCTGGCATTCGAGGCGATCGCCTGGCTGGCACAACCGGGTAGCCGCGGCTCAAGCGGATACCCGGTCGCCCCGCGGTTCAGCACCGCCGCCGATCCCGAAGTCTCGCAAAGCGTGCAGGTGTTCAGTTTTGCCGACTCGCTTGCAAAAAAGGGCCTGGCCTGTACCTCCCAGCGTCCGCCCATACCGGAATACACCGATATCGAAGCCATTCTCGGCAATGTCATCCACGCCGCGATGCGCGGCGACATGAGCGACGAGCAGGCCTTGATAGAGGCACAGAACCGGGTCGATGCCGTCATGCGCGCGGCGGGGCGCTACTGATCCTGAAAGCGCCCCGCCTGGCCTTGGGAGATGATGCAGCCGGTCCTGCCCCTAGCTGCCGACTTCGAGAAGGATCTTCAGGTTTTCATTTCCGGGACGGATCAATTCGTCAAATCCGTCGGCCACGGCGCGGTCGAGCGGGATCGAGCGCGTGACGATACGCTCCAGAGGCAGGCCGCCTGCCTCGATCAGGGCCACCACGCGTGGGCCGATGGTGATCGGGAAGCCCCAGCTGCCCTGATAGCGCACGGCCTTTTCCGATATCCGGAAGGCATTGACCCGGGGCGGAGAGACGAAGAGGCCGAGCTGGACCACCGTGCCGGTCGGTTTGACTGCTTCGATGCAGCTGTCTAGGGCTTTCTCGCGCCCTGCGCACTCGAAGGCCGCATCGAAGCCGCGTCCGTCATCGGTGAGGCGGGCGACCATCGCCTCCAATGCTGCCGGGCTTCCATCGCACGGGTGAATTCCGGGCATGTCGGCCAGTCGCTCGCGGCGGAAGGCGTTGGGTTCGGCCACGACCACCGCCGTTGCCCCGCTGGCGAGGGCGCAGAGCGCGACCAGAGCACCGATAGGCCCGGCTCCGGTCACCAGCACGGTGCTTCCGGCTTCGAGATTGCCCAGATCGACCGCGTTCAGCGCGACCGATGCCGGCTCCACCAGCGCGCCCTGCGCGTCGTCGACATTGTCGGGAAGCCGTACGCAGTTTTCCTGCGGGAGGAGGGCATATTCGCCCATGCCGCCCCAGGCCCAGCTGAAGCCGACCAGCGCAGTCTCGGAAGACACGTGGCCGAGATTGCGCCGGGAGAAGTATTCGCCGGGCACATTGAGATGCGGCACGGCGGAAATGCGGTCGCCGACCCGCAGGCTGCGAACGCCCTCTCCGATTGCCTCCACCCTAGCAGAAAATTCATGGCCGAGGATCTGCGGCGCCTTTGCGCCTGTGAAGGGATGGGCATCGAGGGGGATCAATTGCGGGCCATCGGTATATTCATGCAGATCGGAGCCGCAGATGCCGCATTGCAAAACCTTGACGAGCAACTGGCCCGGGCCGGGCGGCGGCGGGGCCGCAATGTCGTCAAGGCGCAGATCCCGGGCGGCATGGAAACGTAGGGCTTTCATTGTCGGATCATCTTCTCGCTATTTCTGGAATGGAGCCGGCGGCATCGGGGCCGCCGGATTGGTCACACGGACTTGCGGCGCAGCCGGATGTCGACGGCGACGGCGACGAGCAGGATCAGCCCCTTGACGATCTGCTGAACGAAGGAGGAGACACCCATGACGCTCATGCCGTTGTCGATGGTCTTCAGCAGCAGCGCGCCGCCGAGAACGGCGAGGATGCGCCCCTTGCCGCCGCTGAGCGCCACGCCCCCGATCACGCAGGCCGCGATCGCGTCCAGTTCGAGGAACATCGCATCGTTCGCGGTGGAGGCGTTCAGGCGGGCGGTGTAGAGCAGGCCGCCTATGCCGTAGAGGAACCCCATCAGGATGAAGCCGGCGAAGATATTGGCGGGAACGTTGATGCCGGAGAGGCGGGCCGCCGCGCGGTTGGCGCCGATCATATAGGCGTTTCGTCCGAAGACCGATTTCTCCAGCAGAACCCACATCAGCGCGATGGTGCCGAGCGTCCAGAGGAAGGCGGTCGGCGCCCCGCGATAGCTTGTCGTTACCCAGACGAAGGCGAGGGTGAGAAAACCGAACAGCGCCGCCTGCAGGATACCGCGCTTTATCGCGCGCGGCTTTTCGTCGCGCCGATTCCGGAAGGCGGACACAAGGATCAGCGTGGCTATGACCGTAAAGACCACGATCCCAAGTCCAATCGTCAGCGCGGGCGAGAGAAAGGCCTCGCTGAGCGCGACATGGCTTTCGCTCATCGGCGAGATCGTCCGCGCATTGGTCCAGTAGAGGCCGACGCCGCGAAATGCCAGAAGGCCGGCAAGCGTGACGATGAACGAGGGCACACGCACATAGGCAACCCATAGGCCTTGCCAGACGCCGAGGACGAGGCCCATCGCAAGGCCCGCCAGTATCCCCAATTCGAGGCCCATGCCCCATGTCGTCTGCACCGTGGCGATGGTGACGCCCACCAGATAGACTGCCGATCCGATCGCCAGGTCAATTTCCGACATGATCATCAGCAGCGCCACGCCCGATGCCATGATCGCCAGGAGGGCGGTGTGGCGCAGCAGGATCGAGAGATTGCGCGGCGACAGGAAGGCGCCTTCGGACTGGGCGTTGAAGATGAATGCCATGACGATCACGAGGACCGGCACAATAACCAGTTGCCAGTTGATGCGGCCAAGCACCGTGTCCTTTGCGCTGCCGGATGTCGTTGTCGTTGCCATCAGTTTCCTCCCGTGGCGGCAGCGATCAACTCCGCCCGGCTGCGCTGGGCGCCGAATTCGCGGGTGATCCTGCCTTTGTACATGACCGAAATCCGGTCGCATTCGAGAGCCACTTCGTCCACGTCGCTGGAGATCAGCAGGACGGCTAGCCCTTCCTCGGCCATCCGGCCGATCGTTTCGTAAATATGGTGGCGCGCGCCGACATCGACGCCGAGCGTCGGCTCGTCGAGCAGGATGATCCGCGGTCCGGCATTCAGCCAGCGACCGAACAGCACCTTCTGCTGGTTACCGCCGCTCAGGTTTTCGATACGGTAGCCGGTATCGAGGGGCCGCACATCCAGACGGCGCATCATCTCCCGGTTGCGCGCCTCCTCCCGCCCTGCCGAGATCAGCCCAAGCCGGGAAACGGCCCCGATATCGGCGGCGCTGAGGTTCGTGCTCAGGCTGTGGCCGGGCAAAATGCCGGTCGCTTTCCGGTCTTCCGTCAGGAGCGTAACGCCCATGCGGATCGCTTGACGTGGGTTTTGCGGCCGGGAATCCTTGCCGAGGATCGCGACTTCACCCGCCACGCGGCCCCGCCAGTCGCCGAAGATCGCGCGCGCAGTCTCCGTCCGGCCGGCGCCCACCAAGCCGTAAAGCCCATGGATCTCGCCGGCGCGCAGGTCGAGGTCCAATCCGTCCACCACCATCTTGCCGGGGACGTCGGGATCCTCCAGCCGCAAGCCGTTGATTTTCAGGACCACTTCGCCGGGAGGCTTCGTCGTTTCCGGCGAGCGGCGCGGCACCGCCGAAAGCTCTCGCCCGATCATGTTGCGAACGATCTCCGCCCGCCGGCCCTTCGGGCTGTCCATGCGCTCCACCACGCGCCCGTTGCGCATGACGACGACGCGGTCGGCGATTTCCTCGACCTCGTCCAGCCGATGGGTGATGAACACGATTCCAAGCCCGCGGTCCTTCAGCCGCCGCACGTGACCGAACAGTTTATCGGTCTCGGCGGCCGTCAGTGCGGCGGTCGGTTCGTCGAGAAGGAGGACCCGGGCATGCTTGGACAAGGCGCCCGCAATCATCAGCATGCGTTGTTCCGCGGTCGAAAACACGCCGGCCGGATCTTCGGGCCGACAGGGCATGTCGAACAGGTCGAGCCATGTGCGCGCATCGCGCGCGACCTGGCGGAAATCAACGAAGCCCAGGCGATTGCGCGGCAGGTGCCCCATGAACATGTTCTCGCCGACCGAGAGAGCGGGCGCGATGCGCAGTTCCTGCGGCACGAGGACGATGCCGGCCTGTTCGCTCTCATGCGGACTTGCGAAGCGGCAGGCGGTCCCGTTGACCGTCAGTTCCCCCTCGTAGGTGCCGTGCGGGATGATGCCGGACAGAACGTTCATCAAGGTGGACTTGCCGGCGCCGTTCTCGCCGACGAGTGCGAGGATTTCGCCCGACCGGATCTCGATGTCGACGCCGTCTAGCGCGCGCGTTCCGCCCCACGATTTTCCGATGGCGACGGCGCGGACAAGTTCCCCGCCACTGACGGGGAACACGGAGCCGGCCTGAACGGCCTCGCTTACTGGCATTTGACGTCGCTTCCGGCAAAGACCGCGTCGGCATCGGCCCAGCCCTGCGGCGCAATCTTGTGGACGAAATCACACAGGTTGTCCTTGGTGACGGCGACGAGATCGAGCTGCCAGAGCGGAACGTCCCCCTTCGCCGTCTGGGCGACGGCGTTGGATTCGGGCGTGCCGCCGGTGCCGAGAAGATGGGCGGCCTCTGCCGCGCGACCGGCCATCACGTCGATCGGCGTGAACACCGTCATGGTCTGGTCGCCGAGCGCGATGAGTTTGAGGTTGGCCTGGTCGGCGTCGAGACCCGAGACGAAGACCTTACCGTTGAGCTTGGCGCCGCGCAGCGCCTGCACCACGCCGCCGGCCATGCCGTCATTGTTGACGACGAAGGCGGCGACGTCGTCCTTGTTGCGTGTCAGGATCGCCTCGGCCTCGCTCTGGGCGGTCGCCGGATCGTAGTTTGCAATGAAGTCGTTGTAGACGATCTTGATGCCTTCGGCACCGTTCAGGCCCGCCGCATAGGAGCGGTCGGACGCCTGGGCGAGATCGTTTGCCGGGTCGCCCTTCAGGACCGCGTAATTGCCCGCCGGAGCGAACTTCTTCGCGGCCTCCACCTGGAGCGTCCCGACCATTTCCTGGTTGCGGGTGATCATCCAGTCGGGATTGGTGTCCTTGACGCCGATATCATAGGCGATCGTCTTGACGCCTTCGCGCCGTGCCTCGTCGATCAGCGAAGCGCCGACCGCGATGTCAGCAGGCGCGATGACCAGCACGTCGATGCCGCGCGACAGCATGTTCTGGACCTGCTGGGTCTGCTTGCCGGGGTCGCCGTCGGCATATTGGACGATGACTTCATCGCCGTTCGCCTCGGCCGCCTTCTGGAAGGCCGCAGCGTCGAACAGCCAGCGCTGCTGCAATTGCGTATAGAGAGCGAGGCCGATGCGGACGGGTTCTGCAGCGGCCATGCCGGGAGCGGCCGTCAGCACGGTGCCGGCGATGAGCGTGGAAATCGCAAGCCGAAAGCCTGTGACAGCGCGTATTTTGCGGGTCTTTTTCTGGGTCATGATAGTGCACTCCTCCTTTGCACGGGTTCAGCAGGCATTCGTCCTGCCATGGCGGTATCCTCCGCGCCTGCATCTCCCCGCAGCCGCGCCAGGTATTGAACTGAGATTTGAAATCGGGCTTTGCCGGCGGATCAGGGCGTCGTGTAGCCGCCGTCGATCACCAATTCGGCGCCCGTCATGTAACTCGACTCATCCGATGCGAGGAAAAGCGCGCCATAGGCTATTTCCTCAGGACGTCCCAAACGCTTCATCGGCGTGATGGCCACGATCGCGTCCGTTATCCCTTGGTCCTGCGCGGCGATCATCGGTGTTTCGATGATGCCGGGATGCAGGGAATTCACGCGGATATTGTCGCCGACATAGGTCAGCGCGGCATTCTTCGACATGTGCGAGACCGCAGCCTTGCTGGCGGTATAGGCCGACACGCCTGTGGCGCCCACCTTGCCCCAGATCGAGGACGTGTTGATGATCGAGCCGCCGCCATTGCGCTGCATATGCGGAATGACCGTTCGCATGCCATAGAACGGGCCGGTCTGGTTGATGCCGATGACGCGATCCCAGTCTTCAAGGCTGATTTCTGCTATGCCCTCATACGACTTCACCGTGCCGGCATTGTTGAAGAGGATGTCGATCCTACCGTCTTCGGCGATCACGGCATCCACGACGTCCATCCAGTTGGCGAGATCGGCGACATCCAGTCGATGGGTCACGATGTCGCCGGACGTATAGGGCTCGGGAACATCGATGTCCGCGACATGCACTTTCGCGCCCTCTCGCGCGAACAGCTCCACGGTCGCCCGGCCGATGCCGCGCGCGCCGCCGGTAATCAGCGCCACTTTTCCTGCAAGCCGCATGGCGATCACTCCACTTCGACGATGATCTTGGGAGCAGGCAGCTCACAGTTCACCGGTTCGGGATTTTCGCCCATGAAGCTCGAGGCAAAAGAGAAAGCGCGGAAGCTGCCGCCCTTGCGCGCCGGCCAGATCGAATGACGGGCATTGCGCGGAATGTGGACGAGATCACCGGGAACGAGCAGCTTCTGCTCGTCTTCGATCTGGATGATCGCCGAGCCTTCCAGGATCCGATAGAACTCCATGGAATCGTGATAGTGCGGATGCAGGGTGGCGCCGGGCTTCAGCTCGAACTCGGCGACATATTCGAGATATGATCCCATCGTCTCCTTGCGGACCGACTCCTTTGGGAACATGAAATATGTCAGACAGGTTCCTTCATGCTCGATTGTCGGTTCCACATTGGCGCTACGCACGTCCATTGAATGCTCCTCCACGAATGCTCTTCAAGTCTCGGCACCGCGATGGAACATCGCCCTCAGGCACCGGAATAGCAGGAGGTTAGCAGGGTGAATTTCGTCCTTTCCGCGAAATAAAATCCAGTTTGGATTTTTGCCGGGAACGCGCACCGCGGAGCGGCTTTGACCGCACCCCTCACGGCGCGCGCCCTCCAGTACGGCGGATATGGCTATCGTCGCATCACCGCGATGCTGCACCAAGGTGGCTGGATCGTGAACTTTAAACGGGTTGAGCTTATCTGGCGCGCCGTCGCGCCCTGCGAAACACGGTCATGTGGAACTGTATGTCCGCAGGATTGCGTCCATGCGCGAGGCGATTTCGGCTGCGGCGCGGCTGGGTGGGCGCTGTTTGCTGGTGACGATCACGATGTGCCTGTTGATATAAGGCTGGCGGATCACGCTGGTGGACAGCAGGCCCTGTTCGGTGTCGTCCGAAATGGTGTGGGGGGCCTTGATCATGAAGCAGCCGCAGCGCAGTGCCATTTCCCGCTGCACGAGATAGGAATCGGCATCCGCCACCACATTTAGCGAAACCTTCAGCCGTCGGGCGACGCTGTCGATGATGACACGCAGGCCGTTTGCCGCGGGGGGCAGGATGAGGGGATATTCGATCAATTGCTCGAACGGAATTTCCGCCGGAACCTGCCAGCCGACCGAGGCGCCGACCAGCACGAGCCGCGACTGGAGAAAGAGCCGCTCGGTTCCCGGGGCGCCTTCGTGATATTTGCTGTAGATGCCGATATCGAGAATGCCCTCCGCCAGCCCGCGCTCGATCTGGTCTCCGAACCCTTCGTAGATCTGTAGTTTTATGCCCGGAAGTTCGCTTCTCAACTGGATCAGCAGGTCGGGAATGATGCGCCCGACGATCGAAGGCGGCACGCCTATACAGACGATGCCGCTCGGCAGACGGCTATAGGCTTTCAGGTCTTCCGTGATCTGGTCGAACTCCCGCAGCAATTGGCGGGCGCGGCTCAAAGCCTCCTGGCCGAACTCCGAAAGGGTCACACCACGCCCGGTCCGGTAAAACAGGGCGCCGTTCCACTTCTTCTCGAGCTCGCCGATGATCCGGCTGACGCTTGGCTGCGCAATTCCCAGTGCGACGGCCGCCTTGCTGAAACTGCCGAGCTCCGATGCCCGAACGAAAATGCGAAGATCCGTCACATCCATGATGACCCATCCGGAAAATGAATATCCCATATACTTAACATCTGCTGGACGGATGGAAAGCATAAAGATTATTTTGACCTGCACACCATGAGGAAGTCGCGGAGGCGGCGGGTGTGCATCTGGAACCATAATGGGAGGAACGTTATGCATTTGAGGGCTCATCTATATCCGCATCTCGGCGCCATGCTCGTCGCCGGCCTGATGGCTTCTTCTGCGGTGGCGCAGACACAAACCGTGCGTTTCCTGCACAATGAAACGGACCCACCGAGCATCGAATTTTACAACAAGGCGATCCAGGAATTCGAGGCGGCCAATCCCGATATCAAGATCGAGATGGAAGCCGTCAGCACGGATGGACGCCTGCAAAAGGTCCTGGCCGCGATCAATACGAGAACGATGCCGGAAATCTTCAAGATCCTGCCGGAAGAGCGCTTCGAGTTCGCACGCAAGGGCTACATCCTTCCGGTCGACGACATCGTGGACCAGATCGGGCGGGAGGACTACGTTCCCGGCTCCCTCGTCGCGGTCGAAGGCAAGAATTACGACATTCCCTACACGCTCGGAAACTACAGCGTTCTCTGGCAGCGCGACGACCTGATGAAGGCAAAGGGCCTGTCCACGCCCAAGTCGTGGGATGATTTGAAGACGGTCGGCGCGGCCCTGACCGGCGACGGCAATTTCGGCTTCATCTACCCGGCCGGGAAAAACCGCATGACGGGCATCTACCTGTCGCAGTTGATCTGGAGCGCCGGCGGGACGTATTTCGACAAGGACCTCAACGTCACCTTCGACAATCCCGGCACGGTGAAGGCGCTCACCTTCCTGAAGGAAATGGCGCAATACTCGCCGCAAGGCATTGGGTCCTATTCCTACGGCGACATGATCAACGTCTACATGACAGGCAAGATCGGCATCGATATCTATGCGCCGCGCCTGATCGCCAATGCCGTGACCAACACGCGCAGTCTTTTCGACAGCACGAGTGCAGCCGGCCTGCCGGTGGGGCCTAGCGGCGTGGCGGTCAAGTTCGTGAATGCCAACAGCTTCGCACTCTCGGCCCCGGAAGTCGGCTCGAAGAGTACCGAGGCAGCGCGCAAGTTCTTGAGCTTCATCGTGACCGGCGCCCGCTTGAAGGACTTCTCCCTGACGGTGCATCCGCACTTGATCCCGCCGTTGCAGAGCGTTCAGCAAGAGGTGATCGATGCCGGCGCGGAATTGCTCGGCGGGCGCAAGGATATCGGCCCGATTGCCTTCGATACGTCCAACTCCCTCGACTTCGAGTCCGAGGCAGGCGCCGTTTTCGAAAACGGCAAGGTGATCCGCTCAGGCGTCGTCAATCCCTATATCGGCTCGATCGTCGCACGAGGGATCCCCGCCGAGGTCGTCCAGCGTGTCGTCCTTCAGGGCGAAGATCCGGCTGCCGCCGCTGCCTGGGGTCAACAGCGCATGCAGGCCATCGTTGACGATTTGAAGAACTGATCTTTCACAAGATCCTATCCGCGTGGTCAGCCGCGCGGACATTCCCCGGAGAAAAACATGTCCCATGATCAACCGGCCGTTCCGGTCGTGTCGCTGCGCGAGCGCGTCAAATCTCCACCGGCCCAAACCATGGTGGATTCCTATTTTGCCCCAGCCGTTGCGGCCGGCATCCGCTATCAGTTCGCCGGCGAGATGCGTGTTCATCTCGCCCACGCGGTGATGCTTCTCGATCGCGGCATCGTCTCGCGTGACGACATCGCCCGGATCATCGGCCTGCTGCTCGACCTGGAAGCATCAGGACCGCAGATCCTTGCCATCGACTACAACCAGGAAGACCTTTACTCCTATATCGAACGGTACATCGTCGAAAAGCTCGGCCCGGAAACGGGTGGCAGGCTCCACACGGGACGCAGCCGCAATGACCTGCACACGACGACATGGCGGCTGTCGCTTCGCTCCTGCCTGCTCGATCTCGTCGATGCCGTCAACGCTTTGCGCGAGACGCTGCTCAGCATGGCTGAAGCCCATATCGGTACGGTCATGCCCGGCTATACCCATACCCAGCACGCGCAGCCGATCTCCTTCGGCTATTATCTCCTGTCTGCCAGCGATTTGGTCGAGCGTGATTTCCGCCGGTTGATGGGCGCTCTCGGCTGCTGCGACCGCAGCCCGCTCGGGTCCGGCGCGCTGGCAACCACCGGCTTCCCGATCGACCGCGAGATGACCGCACGGCTGCTCGGTTTCGAGGGCCTTGTGGAAATCGGCTACGACGGCGTCTCCATTCGCGACGATCTTCAGGAAGCCGCGGGCGCGCTCGCCATCATGATGACCGGCATCTCGCGCGTCGCTACCGACCTGCAGACCTGGAACACCATGGAGTTCGGCTTTCTGGAGCTCGACGACGCCTATTCCAGCGTCAGCAGCATCATGCCGCAGAAGAAGAACCCGCAGGCGCTGGAGCATGTGAAGGCCGTTGCGGCGATGGCCATCGGCACCATGAACACGGTGCTTGCGGCCTCCAAGAACACCTCGCTCGCTGATGTGAACGACGGCGTTACCGCGGCGAATGTCCCTGCCATCGAAATGATCGAAAAGGCCACGCGAGGCCTCAGGGTTTTCGAGGGGGCGCTGCGAACGTTGACGGTGAAACCGGATGTCATGCTCCATTCAGCCGAGATTGGATTTGGCACGGCGACGGAGCTTGCCGATATCATTGTGCGTGAAACCGGGCTGTCGTTCCGCATGGCGCACAACATCGTCGGGCGCGTGGTCCGCGAAACGATCGAAGGTGGGCGAACCGCTTTGACGATCACCACGGCCGACCTCGACGACGCCTCCAGCGTCCTCTTCGGCCATACGCTTGGCATCGATGAAGACGTGGTTCGAAAAGCCCTGGACCCGGCCGAAAACCTGAAGAGCCGTACCGTCACGGGCGGGCCTGCGCCCGAGCGGATGAACGAGATGATCGCTCGCCGCAAGGTATCCTTCGCTGCGGATGTCGATCGAATTGCGGCAATCCGCAAGCGGCTTGAAGATGCTGATGTAGAGTTGCGTGCTCAGGCACTGAGGGCTTGTGGCGAGTCAGGCTCGTCCGCCCCATTCCAAATGACGGGAGAAGTACATGGCAAGCGTTGAAATCAAGGAGATCAGCAAGATTTTCGCCGACCACAATGCGGTCAACGACGTCAACCTGACGGTGAACGACGGCGAATTCCTGGTGCTCCTCGGCCCTTCCGGCTGTGGCAAAAGCACGCTTTTACGGATGATTGCCGGCCTCGAACTGCCAACCTATGGCGACATTTTCATCGGCGATCGGCGGGCAACCCGGCTGCAGCCGAAAGACCGCAATATCGCAATGGTCTTCCAGAACTATGCCCTCTACCCGCATATGACGGTTTACGAAAACATTGCCTTTCCCTTGCGTGTTCGCGGCGTCGAGAAGCGCACGATCGATCCCAAGGTCCAGTGGGCGGCGGAGCTGGTCGGCCTGACGCGCATGCTGAAGCGCAAGCCGCGTCAGATGTCCGGCGGCGAACGCCAGCGTATCGCGCTGGCCCGTTCGCTGGTGCGCGATCCGGATGTGTTTCTGCTCGATGAACCGCTGTCGAACCTGGACGCCAAGCTGCGTCATTCGGCACGCGAGGAACTGCGACAGTTCCAGGATCGCGTTGGTGTCACTTCCATCTACGTCACGCACGATCAGGTGGAAGCGATGGGCCTCGGCGACCGCATCGTCGTCATGGAGGCAGGAAAAATTCGCCAGATCGGCACGCCCGAGGAGATCTATCAGCATCCGGCCGATACGTTCGTTGCCACGTTCATGGGATCGCCGCCGATGAACCTCGTCGAAACGGAAGGCATGACGCTGGGCTTCCGGCCGGAAAACTTCCTGCCGGCCGAGAACTATGCAAACGGCGCCGATATCACGCCGATCGTCTTCAACACGCATCGCGTTGAATATCTCGGCGGTGACAGGCTGCTCTATGGGCACGTCAAGGGAAACCTTCCCGAAACCCCGGTGATCGCCCGCATTCCGTCCAGCGTGTCCTACACGCCTAACCCCGGCAGCGAGGCGAAGTTTGCGGTTGCCAGCGCCGATCTGCGCTGGTTCGACAAGGCGACGGGCAAAGCCATGGAGCCGAATAAGCAGACCGAAATCCGGAGGGTTGCCCATGTCTAGATCAGCAACAAACAGCGCCCTGGCGGGAGACCGCTTCCTCGCCTATGCAACGCTCGCCCCAAGCGCCTTTTTTCTCATTCTGCTCGCGGGCGTTCCGACGGTCACCGTGTTCTTCACGGCCATGCAGGATATCGGCATGGGCGATTTGAGCGGTCCTTTTATCGGGCTGGACAACTTCATCTGGGCCTTGACCGAGCCGACATTCTACCGGGCGCTCGGAAATACCTTCATCTGGGTGTTCGGCAGCGTTTCGATCGAGATGATCCTGGGTCTGGGGCTCGCCTTGCTGCTCAACAAGGCCTTCATGTTTCGCGGCGCGGCGCGGGCCATCATTCTTGCACCCTACCTGGTGCCGACAGTCGTGGCCGTTCTGACCTGGCGCTACATGCTGCACGATATCGTGGGCGTGGTGAACGCAGCGCTGGTGAACATCGGCATCATCAGCCAGCCAGTGCTCTGGCTGAACAGCCAGTCCCTTGCAATGTTCTCGGTGATCGTTGTCGGCGTCTGGAAGTTCTTCCCCTTCGCGGTCATCGCACTTCTCGGCATCCTGCAATCCATCCCGCAGGAACAGTACGAGGCGGCAAGCATCGACGGCGCGTCGAGCTTCCAGCAGTTCTGGCGCATTACCCTGCCATACGTCATGCCGGTCTTCCTGCTGACGACCCTGCTTCGCTCGATATGGACCTTCCACAAGTTCGAAATCATCTACCTGATGACCGGAGGCGGGCCGCTGGATGCCACCACCACGCTGCCGATCCTCGTCTATATCAAGGCATTCACGGATTTCGAATTCGGACGCGCCGGCGCGATCGCGATCATCACGCTCGCAATTCTCTGCGTGCTGCTCGCCGTCTACTTCGTTCTGATGAAAAAAGCGGAGGCACGCCAATGACCGCCATGACCTCGTCCCTTCCAATGACAGGCGGGCAACGTCGCCGCAACTACGAGATGGCCGACGTTCATCACCTGATGTCCCGCGCGCTTCTCTACCTCCTGGTCTTTACCGCGGTCTCGGTTGTCGGCTTTCCTCTCTTCTGGATGGTGCTGTGCTCGTTCAAGCCCGGCGGGGAACTTTATGCCGTACCGCCGACATTCCTGCCGAACGAATGGACGCTGCAGAACTATCGCGACCTCTTCGTCCAGACGAACTTTCTGACCTATTTTGCCAACAGCCTGATCGTCGCGTGCGGCGCGACGGCGCTCTCGCTGGTGATCGGCGGCCTGGGGGCCTACAGCCTCAGCAGGTTCAAGTTCTTCGGCATCGCGGCTTTCTCCAACATGGCGCTGATCTGCTACATGCTGCCGGAAGTGCTCATCGTGCTGCCGCTCTACATCTACGTTGTGAAGCTGGGCCTTGCCGATACGCTCTTCTCCCTGATCATCGCCAACACCGCCTTCACGCTTCCGCTCGCGCTCTGGTTCATGCGCTCTTACTTCAATGCCATTCCCGTCAGCCTTGAAGAAAGCGCCATGATCGATGGTTGCACACGCCTCCAGGCGATGATGCGCATAACGGTTCCGCTAGCACTTCCCGGCATCATCTCGGTTGGGGTCTTCAGCTTCAATCATGCCTGGAACGAGTTTCTCTTCGCACTCGTCTTCACCTCGTCCGAGAGAAACAAGACCCTGCCGCTGGGTCTCGCGACGTGGATTGGCCAGGACAATATCTATTCCTGGGGAATGCTTCTGGCCGGTGCGGTTCTTGTGACGATCCCTGTCGTCCTCTTCTACCTGCTCGTCCAGCGCAAGCTCGTCGTCGGCCTTTCGGAAGGCGGATCGAAGGGCGAATAACACTCCTACCCATTTTCGGAGAAAACAATGAAGATCAAGAACGTGACGGTCATCGCCGTCGAGATCCCGCTCGCCCGCAATTTCGGTGGCAGCCGGTACAACGTGACCAAGAGATGCACCATCATCACGCGGATGGAGACGGATACCGGCCTGATCAGCGAGATCTACAACGGCGACAGCCGCGACCACATGCGCGAGATCGTCGACATCATCGAAAAGGAACTCGCGCCGATGGTCATCGGCGAGGATGTCTTCGCCGTCGAACGCCTGTGGAAGAAGATGTTCAAGGCCGCGGAATGGAACCGTGACCGCAAGCTGGTCATGGAGGCCATTGCCTGCATCGACAGCGCCGTCTGGGACCTCATGGGCAAGGCAGCCGGTGTCAACGTGTGCAGGCTTCTCGGCGGGTATCGCCAGGAACTGCCGATGATCTGCATCGGCGGTTACTACGAGGAAGGCAAGACGCTGTCCGACCTCGGCAAGGAAATGGAACGGCTGCGCGAGGCCGGCCTTGCAGGCTGCAAGGTGAAAGTGGGCGGCCTCAGCGCCGAGAAGGACGCCGAACGGGTCGAAGCGGCCCGCAAGGGCGCTGGCGACGACTTCTGGATCGCGGTCGATGCGAACCGCGGCTGGCCCGTTTCGGAGGCCGTCCGTTTTGCCCGCCTGATCGAAAAGTACGACATCGCCTGGTTCGAGGAACCTTGCCACTGGTACGACGATGCGAGGATGATGGCCCAGGTTCGCCGCTCGACCTCGATCCCGATCAATGCCGGACAAAGCGAGGGCACCGCTGCGGGTATTCGCCGGATGGTCGCGGAAGACGCCGTCGACATCGTGAATTTCGACGCATCGGAGGCCGGCGGCATCACCGAATGGCGGCGGGCTGCGGCCTTGTGCGGGCTCAACGACATCCGTGTCGGCCATCACGAGGAATCGCAGATCGCCATGCACATGATCGCCGCAATTCCCAATGGCATCTGCGTCGAATGCTTCGAGCCGGCCCGTGACCCGATCTGGGCGGGCATGATTGCCAATCGCCCCAATCCAAAGGACGGGATCATCCAGGTCCCGCAAGGGCCGGGCTTTGGTGTCGAGCTCGACTGGGACATGGTCAAGCGATACCGCGTCAACTGAGCGGTACGCCATCATGCAGAAGGCCAAGAATTCGGGTACTGAACTGTTCCTGAAACGGCATGAGCAGGTGAGGCGGGCCAGATTGGTCCGTCTCACCGCCGCCTTTCTCCTCATGTTCATCTCCGGCCTGGTCTGGAATACGTTCGGCCTGTTCCTGATATCGCTGGAGGCCGAGTTCCATTGGTCCCGATCGGCACTTTCGGGGGCCTATGGTGCGTTTGCGCTGACGAATGCCCTGACAGCTCCGGCTTTCGGCTACGCGATGACCCGGTGGGACAGCCGGCCCCTGCTTGCAGGCGCGGCGCTTCTGCTGGGTCTCGCTCTCGCCGGTCTGGCATTCGTCGAGACCATCGGCCAGTACTGGCTTGTTTTCGGCATTTTCGCCGGGCTTGGCACCCATTGCACCAGTTCCTTCGCAATCTTTTCGGTGCTCGCCGGACGCTTCCGCAAACGGCCCGCGACGGCCATGGCGATCGCGGATGCCGGATCGGGCCTCGCGGCCTTCATCGGCCTGCCGGTGATCCACTGGATCATCAGCGACTTCGGATGGCGGAACGCCTACATGTCGATCGGCATTCTGATCGCTTCGCTCGGTGTCTTGCTGCATCTGTTCGCCTTGGACCGCGTGCGACGCAGGGCGTCCCATGTGTCGTCCAGGAAAACGGTTTCGATCCCCTACGTCGCCCTCGCAGCCCTTGCGCTCAGCTATTTCTGCGGCTCCGCGGCCTATCACGGGCTTCTAACGCAACAGATTGCGCTCTTTGACGAGCATAATGTCCCGCAAGACACCTCCGTATGGCTCGCCGCTGCGGCCGGACTGGTCATTTTCCTCTGGCGCCTGGTATCCGGCTGGATGTGCGACCGTTTGGGTCCCCAGCGCATCATGGCAGTCGCGTCGGTCGCGACCGTGATCACATTCGCCACGCTGCTGCTGGTGCTCACA
This sequence comes from Shinella sp. GW821-FHT10F02, assembly GCF_058809275.1. Classification (NCBI taxonomy): domain Bacteria; kingdom Pseudomonadati; phylum Pseudomonadota; class Alphaproteobacteria; order Hyphomicrobiales; family Rhizobiaceae; genus Shinella; species Shinella sp. GW821-FHT10F02. Next base: position 122,219 of record NZ_JBXASL010000001.1, read on the forward strand.
TCCGAAAGCTCTCCGGCCCTGTTCCTCTATCCCCTGGTCCTCGGCATTGCTTTTGGCGGACAGCAGGTCCTGCTTGCCAGCGGAGCGGGCATGATCTTTTCACTGACCTCCCTTGCCGGCATTCTGGGCATCTGCCGTTTGGCGGCAGGCCTCGGAATGGCCGCCGGACCCGTCATCCTCGGTATCAGTCACGATGCCACCGGCGAATACAGCCTTGCTCTCATCTTTCTCGGCTTCATCTCCTTCTGCCATTTCACCGGCTTCCTCGTCGCAATGTCGTCGCGAAGCCGGCACGCGCGGGTTTGATGTTGGCCTGACCTTGCCGCCGCATTCTCAAATCGCTGCCATTTCCACCACAATCAAAACTGCCAAAGCTACGCTCGTCATCGAGCGTCAGATCAAAGAGCGGTCGATCGAGTGGTCGATGGAGCATTCTGGAAATTTTGGCGCTTATTTCCCCGAGCACTCCCTAACCATTCACAGACCTGCCTGAAAGTCTGCCCGGCAGCCCGTCCGTACAGGGAATCCTTGCCGCCGCAGGGTGGCAATGCTACTGGCTACGAACACGGTCGACCGGCACATGGGCTGATATATGCGTAAAAAGATGCATGAATGGTCGGAATATTCTAAATTATTCCATCCTGAGTGATAGCCGAATGACAGAATTTGCCATCATCGCCGATGATTTGACGGGCGCCCTCGACAGCGTTGCCCCTTTTGCAAAGAGGGGAATGTCGGTGCTTGTGGCGGCGACGGCTGACAAGGTCGTCGAGGCTTTGCAACTTGGCCCTGCCGTAATCGCGGTGAACACCGCCTCGCGTGAGCTTCCCGAACCCGGGCTGGGCGATATTGCACGGTGTTCGCGTCTGTTCAGCCAGGCGGGCGCGCTGCAAATGAAAAAAGTCGATTCCAGGCTCAAGGGGCATATTGCGGCCGAGGTGGCCTGCATGATGGAGACCCTTTCCTGCGCGCGCTTGCTGGTTGTGCCGGCGATACCGGGGCTCGGCCGCCTTGTCAGCGATGGCAATGTCGTTGGGGCTGGCATTTCGGCGCCGATCTCCATCGCCGAACGGCTGGGTGATTTGACGCACCGTGCTGTCATTCCCGATTGTAGCGACGCGGAGGCGATGAAGGCTGTTATCCGTTCCCATCTTGCCGATCCGGACGGGACGCTTCTCGTTGGAGCGGGTGGCGCCAGCCTTGCGCTTGCGGAACTGGCGGCACCGGAAGGTGCGGCTGAGGGCGTACCGTTCCAGCCTCTTTTCCCCATGCTGTTCGTGATCGGATCGCGTGATCCCATCACCCTTGCCCAGGTCGAACATCTTCGGAAAAGCCATCCCGACGTCGCGGTTTTGCTTGCCACCGCCGGCGCGGACGCGTTGTCGCCGCAAGACGTTTCGCGGCGCCTTGCCGACCAGGCAGCCGACATGATCCGCCGTGGTGGCGTACGAACGGTCGTCGCTTCCGGAGGAGAGAGCGCCCAGGCTCTTCTAAACGCACTCGGGGTGGCGCTCTTGCAGCCGCGCGGTGAGGTTTTTCAAGGGGTTCCGTGGTCCACAATAGAGACTGCTGACGGAACGCCGCTTATCTTCATCAGCAAATCCGGCGGGTTCGGCAATGTCGATGCCCTCACGTCCATCCATCGGGCCGCCCGATGATGGCGACGACACGGGTTCGAATGGAAGACACATATGTGCGGCTTGCCGCACTCGATGCCGAGGAGCGCTCATGATCAAACGGTTGGAACTGATTCCCGCGCAGCGCCGCGGGCTCGTGCTGGAGCACATCCAGAAACACGGCGCGATCTCGATCCAGCAGCTTGTCGAAACGATCGCGGTTTCCAGCTCCACCATCCGGCGCGACCTCGAAGAGCTCGAGGCGGAAGGCGATATCGAGAGGACCCGCGGAGGGGCGCTCATCCAGCGCACCCGCAAATCCACATTCGAGCCGAAGACGACGGTGGCCGCGGAGTTCGCGCGCGAGGAAAAGCGCGCGATTGCCGCCCGGGCAGCCGAAATGCTGGAGGCCGGCAACAGCGTCATCTTCGATTCCAGCACCACCGTCCGGGAGGTGGCGCGTCTTGTCGCCAAGAAAAACCTGACGCTGACGGCGATCACCAATGACCTCAGCATCGGCGAGATCCTGGGGGCGGCCTCGGCGACGACCGTGGTCATTCCGGGCGGGACGCTGCGTTCGGGCTCCGTGACGCTACGCGGAGAGCCCGGCCACGCATTCTGGCGCACGATCCATGTCGACATCGCTTTTCTTGGCACCCATGCCATTTCCGACGGCCGGCTGAGCGAAACCTCGCTCGACGTCGCCGCGCAGAAACGCATGATGATCGAGGCAGCCGAGCGCGTCGTGCTCGTAGCCGATTCCAGCAAGTTCCAGCCCGCGGCCTTTTGCCAGATTTGCTCGCTCGACATGCTGGACGAAATGATCACGGATGAAAACATCTCGCCTGACAACGCGCAGATGGTCCGCGATGCTGGCGTCGACCTGATCATCGTGCCGTTGGCAGCTGAGCAAAAATAACGATTTTCCCTATATTATCAATATTTTATTGCTTCCTGCGTGATTGCTGTCGGCGGGGAGGCGAAGTCGCGTCTCCGATGGATGGTTTGCGCATTTCTGAAACTTTATGAAATTGATTGACTAATAACGAGAAAAAATGGAAAGTTATGCGCAATGGGGAGCGAGGTATTCAACAGGTGCGTATTGCCATAACCATGGGCGACCCGTCCGGCGTGGGGCCGGAGATCATTGTCGGCGCGATTGCCGAATTGATGCCCCATGCGCGAGAACGTGGCGTTCGTTTCGTCATTCTCGGCAGCCACGAAGCGCATAGGCGGGCAGTCGATTTGCTGGGTGCCGAAGACCTCGCCGTGGTTGTCGCGGATGGGACGCCTGAGGCCTCCTGGCCCGAGGTGGCATTCCTTCCGACAGGACGTGAAAGCCGGCCCATCGCATTTGGAGAGATCAGTGCCGAAGCCGGGCAGTTCGCATATGCGGCTGTAGCGCGCGCGGTCGAACTGGCGCTTGCCGGAGACGTCGCCGCGATTTGCACGGCCCCCCTCAACAAGGAGGCGCTCAATCTTGCCGGGCACGGCTTCGCCGGACATACCGACATGCTGGCGCATCTGACGGGCGCGAAAGATCCGGTCATGATGCTTGCGCATGGACGGCTCCGCGTCAGCCATGTCACGACCCACATCGCCCTGGCGGATGTACCCAGGCGCATGACGCCCGAGCGGATCAGGCGCGTCGTCGAACTGACGGAGGAGGCGCTCGAAAGATTGGGCATCGCGCGTCCGCGGATTGCGATCGCCGCTCTCAACCCGCATGCGGGGGAAGGCGGCCTGTTCGGGCGCGAGGATATCGAGGTGACGCAGCCTCTGGTGGCCGCGATGCGCGACGAAGGCCACGACGTCTACGGCCCGATCTCCGGCGACACAGTCTTCGTGAAGCTTCATGCCAATCAATATGATGCGGTCGTGGCGCAATATCACGACCAGGGTCATATACCCGTCAAGCTGCTGGGCTTTGCCATCGATGGTGCGACCGGTGAATGGACGTCGCTCAAGGGCGTGAACGTGACGCTCGGGCTGCCCATTCTGCGCGCGTCCGTCGATCACGGCACGGCCTTCGATATTGCAGGCAAGGGGATCGCGCGCTGCTCGAGCATGGTGGAGGCCATCGAGTTTGCCGTGCGGCTCGCCGAGCCTGTCGGCCGGGATGCAAGTCCCGGCAAGATGAAGCAGCCGAGTGCTGCAATCGAAAGGAAGTGAAGCAGACTATTTAGGGTTCAACGTGGCGAATAAGGCCGTGAAAAGCAAATCTGGGAGGAAAGATGATGCTACATAACGCGTACGAAAGCTATAAACAGTCCTTTGTGGCCAAGCTGCGTCTGGCAGCAGCGGTCGGGTTGCTGTCGCTGGGAGCGGCGACAGCCTTTGCGCAGGAGCCGGCGCGGGGAGGAACCGTGACCGCCATGTGGGCCGCCGAACCGGCGAGCCTCGATCCGCTTTACACGAACTCGCCCGGCGGCGATTCCGTAACCTACAATCTGTTTGCGGAGCGCCTGGTCAACATCCTGCCCTCCGGCGAGATCCAACCGGTGCTCGCCACGGAGTGGAAATGGAGCGACGACCGCCGGTCGCTGACATTCAAGCTGCGTGAAAACGTGACGTTCACGGATGGCACGCCGTTCAATGCGGATGCGGTCAAGTTCAATATCGAACGCGCCCGCGACCCGAACCTGCCCACGCAGTCGAAGCAATATCTGAGCAACCTGGACCAGGTGAACATCATCGATCCATCGAACGTCGAGTTCACGTTCAAGGATCCGTCCGTCGCCATGATGGCGGTGTTCGCTTCGGAACCCGGCGTCATGCTTTCCCCGACGGCGATAAAGGCTGCCGGCGAGGATTTCGCACGCCAGCCTGTCGGAACGGGTCCTTTCAAGGTCGTATCGTGGACCTCCGGCAGGGTGGACACGACGCGCAACGAAACCTATTGGGGCAAGGACAAGGCTGGAGCGCAGCTCCCCTACCTCGACGGCGTCGTCATCCGCTATATTCCGAGCACCGCGGTGCGGTTGGTCGAGCTGCAGTCGGGCTCCGCGCAACTCGGTGACGCCGTGCTGGAAAAGGACTTTCAGAGGATCGGCGATGATCCGGCGCTGAAGCTCGTCGATACCCATATGGCGATCGACCACTTCGCCAGCTTCAATAGTGCCGCCGCACCTTTCGACAATGCGGAGCTGCGCAAGGCGGTCTCCCTCGGTCTCGATCGTGTCGCGCTCGCCAAGGCTATCTCCGGCGAATATGGCGAGCCGCTCGGCGGAATCCTGCCGCCCACGTCCTGGACGTACGACCCGAATCTGAAGCCCGTCGAATATGACCCGGAAGCAGCGAAAAAGGCCTATGCCGCGTCCGGCTTCAACGGCGTGATCAGCATGGCCATTATCCAGCGCGATCCGGACACGCAGGTCGCACAGATCATGCAGGCCATGCTGAAGCAGGTTGGCATCGAGGTGAAGATCGATGTCCTCGACCGTAGCGCCTGGGTCGACTTCTCCCTGCATGGAAATGCACAGCTCAGCCTTGGCCGTTCGACGCTGCCGGACGTCGACCCGGACATCACCATGACGTCCTATTATGGACGCGGCGCTGCCCGCAACTATATACGGGTCGCCGATCCCAAGGTTCAGGAACTGCTCGACAAGGCGCGGCTCGAAACCTCGCAGGACGTGCGCCGTGATCTCTACAACCAGGCCCAGCAGGTGCTCGTCGACAACCAGTATCAGCTCTTCCTCTTCGCCCGGCCGGTGAAATATGCCGCCCGCAAGGAGCTGGAAGGATTGCAGCTTGAACTGGGCGGCGGTGCTTGGGTGTTCAAGGAAGCCTGGCTGAACACCGCAAAATAGCGGCGTCGATCGCCAAACGACCGAAGCCGGCTGGCTTCAGCGAAAGGGCTGTCCTTCGCGATCCCGCCAGCCGGCATCCTTTCCGGACCAATGCCGTGACGCGCCATGTTCACTTGCCGAAGTGACGCGCAGACCTGCCATCTGGAGTTGACGGTTAATGGATTTCAAGTCGCAGCAGCACAATGTGCTCGAAGTGGAAAGACTGAACGTTTCCTTCGGAACGCCTCCGCGCGGCGTGTCGGTGGTCCGCGATGTAAGTTTCAAGGCGGTCAGCGGGCGAACTGTCGCCATTGTTGGTGAATCGGGGTCGGGAAAGTCCGTGACGAGCCTTGCCCTTCTCGGTCTCCTGAAGGCGCGGCGCACCGTCGTCACAGGTGATGCCGCGCGCTTTACGCCTTCCGGCGGGCAAACGACGGTCGATCTGCTCAAGCTTGACGCCTCCCAGATGCGCGCCGTTCGCGGAACGGCCATCACGATGATCTTTCAGGAGCCGATGAGCAGCCTCAACCCGTCCCATACGCTCGAATACCAGGTCGGCGAAACGTTGCGCGTCCATCACGGCGCGACGCGACGCCAGGCGCGCGAAGCCGCGATCGCCATGCTGGAGCGGGTTGGCATTCCGGATGCTACGCGCAGGGCCGATTCCTATCCGCACGAAATTTCGGGAGGCATGCGCCAGCGCGTCATGATCGCATCCGCGCTGATCTCCCGTCCCGCCCTGCTGATCGCCGACGAACCCACCACGGCGCTCGACGTCACGATCCAGGCGCAGATTCTCGAAGAGCTGAAAAGGCTGCAGGACGAGATCGGCATGTCGATGATTTTTATCACGCATGATCTGGGCGTCGTGGCGGAGATCGCGCATACCGTCGTGGTCATGTATGCGGGGCAGGTGGTGGAACAGGGGACTGTCGCCGACATCCTTCAGCATCCCAACCATCCCTATACGCGCGCCCTGCTTGCCTCCGTGCCGCGGCTGGAACGACCGCGCTCCAGCCTGGAAGCGATCACCGGCCGCATTCCCGACCCCTTGCAGGAAATTCCGGGCTGTCGGTTTCATCCGCGATGTTCCTTCGCGGTGAAAGGGCGCTGCGACGTGCAGGCCCCGGAACTGGAAAGTGCCGGCGACGACCGGTCGGTACGCTGCCTGCGCTGGCGTGAACTGGGGGCGGCATGACTGAAGAACGTCCTTTGGTCGAAATCGACCAGCTCAGCAAGGTTTTCGAAAAGCGCACCACGTTCGGCGGACAACTCCAGCGCACGCGGGCCGTCACCAATGTCTCCCTGACCATTCGGCGGGGGGAGAATTTCGCCCTTGTCGGCGAGAGCGGTTCCGGCAAGACGACGGCGGGAAGGTTGGTGCTTCGGCTGCTCGATCCGACGGCCGGCACGATCCGCTTCGATGGCGCCGACATTACAAACCTCAGCCGCTCCGCGCTCCGGCCGTTCCGGCGCAGGATGCAGATGATTTTCCAGGATCCCTATTCCTCGCTCAACCCCTACATGGAGGTCGGCGCGGCGATCGAGGAGGCGCTGATCATCCACGGCATCGGCGCGAACGCCGGCGAGCGTCAGGCCCGTGTTTCGGAGCTGCTCGATATGGTCGGGCTGCGGGCGCACCATGCGAACCGCTTTCCGCACGAGTTTTCCGGCGGACAGCGTCAGCGCATCGGCATTGCACGGGCGCTCGCCGTCGATCCGGAATTCATCGTCGCGGACGAGCCGGTGTCCGCGCTGGACGTCTCGGTTCAGGCGCAGGTGATCAATCTTCTCGAAGGCCTTCGGCAGAAGCTGGGACTGGCGATGCTGTTCATCGCCCATGACCTCGCCGTGGTGCGCCATGTCGCCACCCATGTGGGGGTCATGTATCTCGGGCATGTCGTCGAACTGGCGCCTGCTGATACGCTCTTCGCCGCGCCGCGCCACCCCTATACGGAAGCGCTGCTATCGGCAGCGCCGCGCCTGGACGCTTCGCAGCGCTCGCACAGGATCATCCTCAAGGGAGATATTCCAAGCCCGCTCAATCCGCCGTCGGGCTGTCCGTTCCGCACGCGCTGCATGCATGCCCGTCCGCAATGCGCCGAGACGGAGGTGAGTCTGCAAACGGTCGGCGAGGGGCATGCCACGGCGTGCCTGCGCCACGAGGAGATTTACGGCACGGCACCGAGCAGGTCGAACGGGGAGTCGCAACACATGGGGAGGCCGGCATGACGAGATTCATCCTGCGACGCATCCTGTTCCTGATCCCGATGCTGCTGATCATCAGTTTCATCATTTTCTCGCTGTTGCTTCTCCTGCCCGGCGATCCGGCAGTCGCCATCCTCGGCGAATATGCGAGCGCGGAGCGCGTGGCAGAACTGAGGGAAAGGCTCAAGCTCGACCAGCCCGTCATCGTCCAGTACCTGGCGTGGCTGGGCAACATCCTGTCCGGCGACTTCGGCCGCTCGCTGCGCACCACCGAGCTGGTTTCGGACATGCTCCTCTCGCGCATCCCGGTGACGCTGGAACTTGCCACACTGGCCATCCTCGTCTCCTGCGCTGCCGGTATTCCCGCCGGCATCGTCGCGGCCCTGCGCCGGAACGGCTGGCTGGATATCGTCGTCAGCACGGCGAGCCTTGCCGGTGTCGCGATGCCCTATTTCTGGATCGGCATTCTGTTGATGATGCTCTTTTCCGTCCGCCTGGGCTGGTTGCCGCCATCCGGCTACGTGCCCTTCTTCACCGATCCGGTCACCAGCCTCAAGCTCATGATCATGCCGGCGCTGACGGTGGGGCTGCCGCTGTCTGCCGTCGTCATGCGGCAGACCCGAAACTCGATGATCCAGGTGCTCTCGCAAGACTATATCCGCACGGCCGAGGCGAAGGGGCTGAAGCCGGGACGGATCGTCTTCCTGCATGCCCTGCGCAACGCGCTGATCCCGGTCGTGACGGTCATCGGCCTGCAGATCGGAACACTGGTCGGCGGTTCGGTGGTCACGGAAACGATGTTCTCGCTACCGGGTCTCGGCCGGATGATTGTCGAAGGCATATTCCAGCGGGATTTCGCGCCGGTGCAAGCCGCCATGCTTGTGACGGTCGTGGGGGTTCTGCTGGCGAACCTTGCGGCGGACATCAGCTACGCCTTTCTCGATAAACGCGTGAAGATCTGAGGCTGTGCCATGACAACCGCCACCGAACAGCACGATGTCATCCGCCCTCGCTCGAGCCGCCCGCTCGCCGCGGCGTTTGGACGCTTTCGTCGCCATCACCTCGGCATGCTGGGGGTCGTCATCCTGTCGGCCGCCATGCTCGGCGCGATTTTCGCACCCTGGCTTGCGCCCTATGACCCGTCGGCGATCGATTATCTTTCCATCCTCGTCCCTCCGACGGATACCTATGTGCTCGGCACGGACGAAATCGGCCGTGATCTGCTTTCACGCCTTCTCTACGGCGCCCGGGTTTCCCTGACCATCGTCGCCGGCGCCATCCTGATTGCGCTGGTGGCAGGCTCGGTAATCGGCCTCATCGCAGGCGTGGTCGGCGGTAAGGTCGACGATATCATCATGCGCATCATGGATGGCCTTCTGGCCTTTCCCATGCTCATCTTCGCGCTCGGTATCGTAGCGGTGCTCGGCCCCAATCTCTTCAACGCGATCATCGCGATCGGACTTGTGAACACGCCCGAATTCGCGCGGCTGGTCCGCGGACAGACGCTTTCCGTGCGGGAGCAGGAGTTCGTGCTGGCGGCGCACGCGCTGGGAGCGAGTACCCCGCGCATCATGTTCCGGCATATCTGGCCGAGCGTCGCCGGCAACGTCGTGGTCTATGCGGCCCTGCGCGCCTGCTCGGCCCTGATCACGGAATCGTCGCTGGCCTTTCTCGGGTTGGGCGTCTCTCCGCCCACGCCGACCTGGGGGCAGATGCTGGCGACCGCGCTGCAGTTTCCGGAAGCCTGGTGGCTCGGCGTGTTCCCCGGCCTTGCGATCTTCCTGACCGCGCTTTCCTTCAACTTCATTGGCGACGGCATCCGCGACGCTATCGACGTAAGGGTCGACACCTAGGGCATTTCCGGTGAACACCGGCTCACCGGAAATGCTCTATTGTATTGTTTTTATCGCATTATCCGACGCTGAAGCGGCCTCGCTTCGGCTGGAAATGCGCCCGTATTTTCGCCCGACAGACCTTCAAGAAACAGAAGACAGGAGAATTCGATGACGCAGGCTTCACCGCACGAATGGCTTAAGACCTCGAACATCATGATCATGACGATGCGCGAGGACGACGCGGGCCGATGGGACCCGCAGAAGCTCGTGGAATTCGCCAAAAGCCTTTCCGTGGATGCCTTGGGTTTCAGCACGGCGGGCATCACCGCTTTTTACCCGACCGACATTCCGCTGCATCGGCGCAGCCCCTCTCTCGGCAATCGCGACGTCGTGGGCGAGACGCTGAAAGCGCTGAACGACGCGGGGATCCGCGCCATCGCCCGCATAGATTCGAGCCTCGTGCCAAGGGGGATCGCGGCCGACCATCCGGAATGGTGTTCGCGTGACGAGAATGGCAAGCTGATGAGCGTGCACGGCCTCTATGTGGCCTGCCCGAACGGCGGTTATTATCGCGAGTTCGCGATCAACGTCGTGCGGGAAGTGCTCGGCCGCTATGCCTTCTCCGGCCTCTGGTCGAATGCGGCGCAATTCTCGCCGTGGCACACGCGCGTGTGCTACTGCTCCAACTGCCAGACCAAGTTCCGCGCCGAAACCGGGCGCGCGATACCGAAGCAGAACTGGAGCGACCCGCTGTGGCGCCGCTACAACGAGCTTCGCTATCGCTGGATCGCCGAGTGGGTCGAACTGATGGACAAGACCATCGAGGAAGTCCGGCCCGAATGCGCCTGGATGCCGCTCGCCCAGGTCATGGAATCCTGGGACCATTCGCAGAAGGGCGGCTGGGACATCGACTACACGGCGCCCTTCGCCGACATGCCGGTGCTGGAGGCGCAGCGCCGTTACGCCAATCTCTGGTGGCCCGGCGTGGAGGCCCGTTACCTGCGCGGCATCGAGGATGACAAGCCAGGCGCCGTCATCGTCAGTTACTTCCTGCCCTGGTGGCGCCTCTATTCGGTGCCGGAAGCCGAAAACCGGGTCTGGGCCTCGCAGATCGTCGCCCATGGATGCAGGCCCTGGCTGCATGTGACCGGCTTCTTCAGCGAGCATTTCGACCGCCGCGGCCTGGAGCCCATGCGCAAGCTGTTCAAGCTGTTTGCAGACAACCGCGACGCCTATGCGGGACTGAAGTCGCAGGCGGATGCGGCGATCATCTATTCCCGCTTCACGCAGGACAATATCGACGGCGAAAATCCGGAGCCGGCCTACATCAACCATTTCCGAGGCGCATACAACGCCCTGATGCAACAGCGCATCCCGTTCGATGTGCTCAGCGACAAGCGCATAACGCCGCAGAAGCTCGCGCGCTACAAGGCGGTACTGCTGCCGAACGGAGCCTGCCTGAACGATGAGGCGGTCGACGCGTTGCGTGCCTATGTCGAGGGCGGCGGGCGGCTGATCGCCTCCTTCGAGGCCACCTTCCGCGATGCCATGGGCGAGCCGCGCGACAAGCCGCTCGTGCTCGAATTGCTGGGCGCGCAGGACACGCACACCATCGAACGCAACCTGAAGGCCGCCTACGGCCGGATTACCGATCCGGAAAGCCCTTTTTTCAACGGCATCACCAACACCGACGTGCTGCCGATCGGCGGCGACCTGAAGGTCCTCGCCGGGCCGGGCACGCGGGCCGAAGCGCTCGCCTATGTTCCCCCGGTCGAAGGGGAGCCGGGCTCTGGCTTCAGCGTTCCAGAATACAACTTTATCGAGCGGGTCAGCACCTACAGCCTCATCATGACGGCGACGCTCGGCAAGGGCTCGCTCGTCTACTTCCCGTGGCCGATCGAGCAGGTGGCGCATCTCTACGGTCTCGCGGACCTCTTCCAGGTGATCGGCAATGCCGTGCGTGCCACGCCGGGCTGGACGGACAAGCTGTGCGTCACCGGTCCGGGTTTCTATGATCTGTCGCTGATGGCGAAGGACAACCGCCTGTCCGTCACCGTGATCAACTTTTCCGCGCCGGGAAGTTTCAACAGCGGCCACAGGCGGCTCGTGCATGAGGTCATGCCGGTCTCCGACGTCAAGGTGGAGCTCAGCCTGCCTGCCGGGAAGACGTGCTCATCTGCGCGTTTCGTGGTCTCCGGGGAGGATGCGCCCTTCGAGGTGGCTGACGGCATCGTCCGGCTGACGATCCCCAAGCTGACCGAGTTCGAAACCATCTCCTTCACCCTGGAGTGATCCTCAGTGTTCGCAGCTCCACCCACAGTGACCGCGGAACCCTTCGCTCGGCTGCCGGATCGGTTTCGCGGCACGCCGGAAAACCATCCCTGGGTGTGGCTGCAGCGGCGGGGTGCGCCCACACATTCCTTCATCGAGGCGCCCGTCTTCGACGCGGCCGGGCGCCTGTATATCGTCGACATTCCGAATGGCCGCATCTTCCGCATCTCGCCGGATGGCGGTTTCGAGATCGTCGTCGAATATGACGGCTATCCGAACGGACTGGCGGCAAGTTCGGACGGCAGGATCTTCATCGCGGACCAGAAGAACGGGCTTCTCGCGCTCGACCCGGCATCCGGCACGCTGGAAACCCTGATCGCGCATCCTCTGGGCGATGTCTTCAAGGGGCTGAACGACCTGATATTCGATCGCGCCGGCAACCTCTATTTCACCGACCAGGGGGAGACAGGGCTGCATGACCCGACCGGGCGGCTCTGGAAGCGCACGGTCACGGGCGAGCTCCTCTGCCTGCTCGACAATGTTCCAAGCCCCAATGGCCTGGTTCTGACGCCCGACGAGAGCATCCTCTACCTCGCGGTGACCCGCGACAACGCCGTCTGGCGCGTGCCGCTGCACCTGGACGGCCGCGTCGGCCGGGTGGGCCGGTTCATCCAGCTATCCGGCGGCCTCGGCGGGCCTGACGGCATGGCCATCTCGACATCCGGCAGTCTCGTCGTCTGCCAGATCGGCATGGGCGCTGTCTGGCTGTTCGACCGCCTGGGCCAACCAAAACTGCGCATCAACACCCTCGGGCTCCTGCCGACCAATGTGACATTCGCGAAAGACGATCCGCGCACGATATTCATCACGGAAGCGGAGCATGGCGTGGTGATGCGATATTCTGTTGCGGAAGCATAACGGGCTCGGCCGTGCCGCCGAATGCGATCTGGTGTAATCGCCGCGCGGACTGCAGCCGAAACCAGCCGGGTTATCAGAATCTAATTTTTGTACATTCGACCGCGGGCAGCTTTAAGTTCCCACAGTGGTGTGAAGTAGGTCCGCAGGGAACCTGTATTGCTTGGCGAGCTCTAACGAGTTCGCCTTTTCTGCTTGATTTTGCATTAGCACGTTTGCACCAAAACCAGCGCTCCAAAACTACCGCCGTACCTGGCCTGATAAGGCGAAGGCCCCAAAAGCCACGTGATCGACGGTGCCGAAGTGACTCGCGGGCGGTAACTCCGTTGCCGGCCTATAGACGCTCGACCCTTTATCCCTGTTAAGGGCGGCAGCTCGAAATTAGGAAGCAAGCTATTGCTGGTTTATGCTTTTTTGTGCATTATTATGCACGCTAACGCGTAAGAGGGCGGATAATGGAACTGAAATGTGTAGTTTTCGACATAGGTGGTGTTCTCATCGACTGGAACCCGGCCTATCTCTATCGCAAGCTTTTGCCCGACGAGGAGGCGGTCAAAAGTTTCCTGCAAAACGTGTGTACGTCGGCTTGGAACGAACAGTTTGATGCGGGTTCGCCGTTTGCCGAGGGCATTGCGTCGCTCGTTGGGCGTTTTCCCGAAAAGGCTGATCTGATCGAAGCCTATTGGCTGCGCTGGCATGAAATGCTGGGTGGAGAAATTCCGGGAACACCAGCCATTCTTCGCCGTCTGAAAGCCGCCGGCATAGCGGTGCACGCCATTTCCAACTGGTCGGCCGAGACCTATCCGAGGGCACAGGCCATCTTCCCGTTCCTGGACGATTTCGAAGTGCTGATCGTGTCCGGCCGCGAGAAGATGGTAAAGCCGAACGCTGAGATTTTCGGGCACTTCCTGGAGAGGACAGGCGTCCGTGCCGAAGAGTGTATTTTCATCGACGACAATGCGGCCAATATCGCCGCTGCGGCGGTCCTCGGCTTCCAAACCGAGCATTTCCAAACGGCTGATGCACTGGAGGACAGATTGACCGCCCTCGGCCTGCTTTCTCGTCAGACGAAAATAAGTGCTTGAAATCGGCCACCACATGCGCCCGGGCGCGCTCCCCGCATCTTGCTGAGCTTTCCACATTCAGGAGACAACAATGACTTTTTCGCCCGACCAGGACGCCCGAGCGGTCCTTTTGCCTGCATTCGACACGTTCGACTTTTTTGACGTCATGGTGCCTTTTTTGGAGAAGGGTGGTTGTTCCGTTCTGATCGGGGAAACGCGGGCGGAATATGTCTCTCGTGCCATGTCGGCCGAAAGGCTCGCCGGCGAAACACCTGATGTCTTTCATGCCCATATCGCGCGACTGAAAGCCGTCGTACCGCATCTGATTGTCGCGGTGGATCAGGAGTTGGGCGGTATCCAGCGTCTAGAGGGACTGGTCCCGCCGCTTCCCTCGCTTGACGAGGCTGCCGTGCTTGACGACGATGCGCTTGCCGAGCGGTGCCGGGAAACGGCTTCCGCTGCTCGCAAACTCGGCGTCTCGATGTTCCTAGCGCCGATCGCTGATGTGGTCGACGGACACAACGCGTGGCTGCTTGCCCGCACGATGGGGGGCCGGCCAGAGATCGTGGCACGACTCGTGGCTGCCTATGTAAAAGGCGTGCAGAGTGCAGGCATAACCGCCGTCACCAAGCACTTTCCCGGTTTCAACGACATCAAGAACGATCCGGCGCTGGTGGACGTATCCGTACACACGCCGCGCGATCATATTCTCCGCAATGCGCTGCCGTTCAGATCAGCCATCGATGCCGGGACGAGAGCGGTCATGACCGGGCCTGCGCCCATCGCCGCGATCGACAGTGAGAATGCTGCAAGCACGTCACCAGCGGTCATGACGATGCTGCGCCAGGACTTCGGCTTCAAGGGCCTAATTGTCAGCGATGACCTGGATGCGCCGGCTACGATGCGCGGGAGGTCCCTGCTTGAGACTGCCGTGGCCTCGGTCAATGCGGGCGCGGATCTGCTGCTTGTCGGAGGCGGGCCGCACCTCGACATCCTTTGCGAGGGTATTGCGGCGGCGGCGCGAGCAGGGCAGATAGCGCCCGACCGTCTTGCAGAGGCAGCGGCGCGCGTAAGGCAGAATGCTGCCGGGCAGTAAGGGCACTTTTGCAAAGATCAGCCCCAGGGGTTCCTCCTTCGATGACGTCCGACCAGGTCATGGTGAGCGCGTTGCGCAAATCGAGCCGGTTGCATTGCAATCTGTTTTTCCTCGCCGCCGGTGCTGGAATTGGTGCGTGGGCCGCGAGCCTTCCGGTGCTTGCCGCAGGCGTCGGGCTGAACAAGGGCCAGCTCGGCATCGTGCTTCTCTGTTTTGCCCTCGGCGCCATCGTTCTTATGATAAATGTCGGCCGCTATATCGACCGGGAGATCAGCAGTCAGACGTTGAGCCTCTGCGGCAGCATGGTTTTCGGTGCAGCATTTTTGATCATTCCCCTCATCGAAAATCCGATTGTTCTCGGCGCGGGCGTCTTCGTCGCTGGCGCCGCCTTCGGGACCCTTGATGTCGCCATGAACACGGAAGCCTCCCAGGCAGAACGGGACACGGGACGGCACCTGATGTCTTCGTTTCATGCCGTGTTCAGCATCGGCAACCTCGCGGGTGCGTTCCTGGTGGGGAAGCTGATAGGCCATGGCGGCAACCTGCAGGTTTGCCTTGGGGCAGCCGGTGTGGTGGTCCTGTTCCTGGCGTTCTCGACCCGAATGGTTGTGACGCATGCCGTGGTCTCTCCCCCTAGCCCCAGAACCGCCGAGGGGGCGACGCCGAACAAGTCGCTCGACGCATCTCAACGCATCCTCATCTTTCTTCTCGGGGTGATCGCTTTCCTCGCCTTGCTGGCAGAAGGCGGAATGATGGACTGGACCGCGATTTACATGATTGACGTTCTCGGCGCGTCCGAAAGCCACGGCGCCTACGCCTTCGCAATCTTTGCCGCTGCCATGGCGGGCGGCCGCCTTGTCGGAGACGTCGTTACCAAACACGTCGGCCATGTGCCGCTGATCAGGGTCGGCAGCCTCATCTGCGCTTTATCCGTCGCCATTCTGCTCTTCGCCAACAGTGCGACACTGTCCCTGGCCGCGCTTGTTCTTTGCGGGCTCGGCGCCGCAAACATGGTGCCGGCGGTATTCGCGAGTGCGGGAAAAGTTGGCCGAGAGGCCGCGGGCAGGGCGATATCCATCGTCACCACGATGGGTTACAGCGGACTGCTCCTTGGTCCGGCCGTGCTCGGCTTCCTGGCACAGGCGACGAGCCTCGTCATGAGCTTCGTCCTGATCATGGTGGTCTTCGTGGCGATAGCAGCGGTTATGTTCCGGCTGGGCGGCAAACTGAAACAGAACCGGGAAGCCCTCTAAGCGATCGCCGTTTTGGATGTATATCGGGCTCATAGCAGGGTGGACCTGCCATGAGCAACGCGCCCGTTCAGGAGGTGCAACGCTTTTCGACTGGCGCGCATTGGCGTGCCGGCTAGTGCTCTGCCTTGAACCACTCCACGGATTTGGGAATCAGGACATCGTCAACGGTCGTCGTGGTGGTTCCCGCATTCCAGTCATGGTCGGAATCGACCACCACCAAGTCCTCCGGCCCGTCGTGGTAGTCGAGAAGGATCTCTCCGGCTGCCGGCTGCGGCGTGACGATGGTCTCACGTTTTCCCACGATGACGCGCAACGGGCCCTCATAGCGTCCGATGGCACCGATCGGGTTGAAGCGGTGAAGCTGCTGGAAGAACGCCCCCTTTAGCTTCGTTTCCCCACCCCAGGAGAGTTTCGCGGTATTGACCGCGTCAGCAGGACCCGCGAGCGCCTTCTCGACCGCGTCTGCTCCCATGATCATAGTGTAGGTGGAAGCGGGATTGGTCACGGGCGCCCACAACACAACGGCAAAGGCTTCTTGACGCAATGCCGCCAAATGGCCGCCGACCAGGCCTCCCTGGCTGTATCCCAGAATCCCGACTTTGGTGATATCGACGCTGGAAAGGGTCTGTAGATAGTCGAATGCCGACACGGCGTCCTTGATCTGGCCGGAAAACGTGGTGTCCTCCCATGCGCCATCGCTCTCTCCGGAACCGCGGAAATCGATCCGCAGGCTTGCAATGCCCTTCTCGGCGAAACGCTCGGCCGCATAGGCAAAAAGGCCGCGCTGGGTTGAGGCGATCGGAAATTCGTTCTTCTGTCCGGTAAATCCGTGCAGCATGAGAACGACGGGCGGCTTCTCGACATTGTCAGGCAGATTAAGAATGCCGGCAAGGCTTCCCCCCGCCACCGTCGATTCTGATCGTCGATTCGGCTGCGATGCTCACCGAGGCAGATAAGGCAATGCAAACCGCAGTCGTCAGATACAGGCTTTTCATTTCAGTTCACCTCGTTTGTCGTTGTTATTGGGGTGAGTTTCTTCAGTCGGCAAAGGCATGGCAATTTCGCGCAGACGAAAAAATTGACGCGCAACGACGCGTGCGACATGGCGGTTGCGCAGGGTGAATTTCTAGGTTGGCACTTTTGCATCGCAGTGCCGGCAGCGCTCGTGGCAGGAGAATCTGATGCAGGCTGTTGTGAGCGATGCCTCGGTTTCACTCCACGATCAAACGCTCCATAAGCGCCTTGAGCTCGCTCGCTACGGCGAAGCTGTTGTCCTGGTGCTGGCGCGTGCAGAACAACTCGCAGCTCCACCATCCCGCATAGCCCGTCGATTTGACGGCATCCACCCAGGCTTGCAAGTCTAGGACGCCTTGGCCCGTCGGGACGTTGCGCAGTACCGCTTCGTTCGGGATTCCGCCCGAATAGGAAAGTGAATCGCACAGATGCACTCCGTAGATCAAATCCTTGTCGAGCCGTGCGATCCTCTCCGGCGTATCGCCCGACGTATAGGAGTGCCAGAAGTCGACGACGACCCGGACATTGTCGCGCTTGCACAGATCGAGAACGCGCAATTGCTCGTCCATTGTGTTGAGGGGTGTCCAGGAGAGTGCCTCGAGATAGACGAGCAAATCGTGGTCGGCAGCGATGTCGGCGACAGCCTGTAGATTTGCGGCGGTCAGCGCGGTCTGCTCGCTTCTCGATTTGTCGATGAGGCCGCGATAGAGGTCGGGATACCGGCCGGCCGCCCCGAACTCGTAAACCCTGATGTCGAGCGGCCCGGTGATTGCCTCTATGCCCTTTGCGCCTGCCGCGACAGCAAGGGCGCAAAGATGCTCGGCCTCGCGCAGCATGTCGCGGCGGGCATCCCCCTGCCGTTCAAGATCGATGAGGAAGCCGATGCCGGGGAGAAAAAGGCCGTCAGCACATTGCCTCAGTTCCCGTTCCGTAAACCCGGCTTCCAGAAAACTGGAAATCTTGGGTCCCGATGTTTCAAGCCCGTCGAACCCGAGACTGCGTGTGATCTCGATGTCCATCGCCAGCGAGTTCGGCTTGGAGGCCATTGAATGGAAGATGAGCTTGTTTTGTGTACGGGCCATGCCGCAGACCTTTCTGATGTCTCGTTCCGGTTACTGGCTGACAGACGCGCGGCGTCGTTTAAGGGCGGTTGCGAGCGCTTCGGTGGTGCGCAGCGCGATAACGGCGTCCACCCCAAGGCATATCCAGCTGGCAGATCGGTTCGTTGCGTTCAGGAAGGCCTCAATCGTTGTGATATGCGGGTCACGCTCCCGCATCGGGATCAGTTCGTTCCTGCCGTTCAGCCGTCGGATTAAGGTGCCATGCCCCCTGCCGCTCAAGGTGCCCTGGGCGATCAGCGTTCCGCGATCGCCGGCGAGGATGACAGAACTCTCGAATTCCGCGGTGGTGAAGCTTTCGTAGACCTGAAACAAGGCGCCGCCGGACATCTGTATCGCATATGAAATCTGGTTTACGCGTGAGTTCTGCATTGGGGACGCGAGGGCTGAGACTTCCTCGGGCTCCTGTCCTGTCAGAAAGCGTGCCAAGTCGATGCTCTCGATGGACATATCGAGAAGGACGTCGCCTCTGGCGGCATCTTCATCCGGATGGCGGTTTGGCGGCGGCTGGAAAGGCGCGCCACGGACAATGACCAGCGACTGCAACGTTCCGATTTCGCCCTCTTGCAGCAACCTTCGCATCGCCTGGTGGGGCGCGGCCGCTCGGACGGGCTGGTTCAGCGCGAGCACGATACGTGCTTGCCGGCATTGCTCAACAAGGCTTTCGGCAACGCGGCTGCTCGCCGAAATCGGACCGTCGCAAAGGACATGTTTTCGCTCCGATGCCGCCGCCGTTATGTAATGCCTGCGCCGGTCCCGAATGGCGCTCACAAAAGCGAACTTTACGAGAGGATCATGCAGGGCCCGCCTCGCGTCGAGGGAAACATTGGGTATTTGCATGTCCTGCGAAAAGAGCTCTGCGTATTCCTTGTTGCGGCTCACGACCCACAGGGGCTGATGGCCGGCACTCCGGATCGCCGCCACCATATGCTCGGTCGCGATTGTGCCGGTTCCCATGACAGACCAGCCAGTTTCTTCCGTGGACTGCATCGCGCGCTCCTCCCGATCCTGGAAGATTGAACGCTTCCGATGCATGCCACAACTTCGCAAACACGTTAAGAAAGCAGCGATATGAAGCACTGAAAGAAGCAAGTAGCTTCGCCATGCGATGGGAACCTTAAAGCGGTGTTCCGCGCCTCAGTTATGGCTTATGGCATTTTAGTGCCTTGTCCGAGCTGAACTTGCCCAAGTCCAATTTGGCGAACAGTGTATGTTGCATGTTCGTGCATGTTCAAGCATAAAAACCTGACGGCGAGGCGCGCCGTCGATATCCATCGTTATTTGCAGGGCGCAATCATATGGCGGAACAACAGGAAATCTCTGGCCTGTCACCTGAGGAGCGGCAAGCCATTATCCTGAAGAAAGTGAACGGATCAGGGCGTGTTCTGGCGGCGGCGCTGGCACAGGATTTCAACGTTTCCGAGGATTCGATCCGCCGCGACTTGAGGGATCTGTCGGATGCCGGTCTCGTTCAGCGGTTTCACGGCGGTGCGTCCCGGCTCGTGAAGCCAGCGCTGGATTTTCACCGGCGCGAGCGGCTGACTATTGGCGACAAGCAATCGATCGGCCGGGCGGCGGCTGCCGTCATCCCGGACGGTGCCACGCTCCTTGTGGACAGCAGCACGACGGTCGTGCAGTTCGTACGGAACCTCCCGCCGTCGCTTCGTGTGCGCATCATCACGCCGGCTCTCGATATCGCCGCCGCGGCGCTCGACCATCCGCTCGCCGAAGTGATCATGCTGGGCGGCACCCTTGGCAGATTGACGCGCGGTGTTTCCGGCATCACGGCATACAATGCGATTCGTTCGTTGCGTGCCGATTTCTGCATTCTCGGGACATGCGGCGTGGACGACGATCTCTTCCTGCGCGCAGACGATTTTGATGACGCTAATTTGAAGGATGCCATGATCAAGGTGTCGAACAAGACGGTGCTTTTAGCGACCGAAGAGAAAATCGGCCATGCCGCGACGCACCGGGTCTGCCCCATTTCAGTGGTTTCGACGCTGTTCACCAACAGTCACGATGATGTCTTCCTCGATCGTATCCGCGAACTCGGCGTCGATGTCGAAACTGTCTGACGCCACGGCCCATGCGAACGTGCATTCTGGCTGTAGAGTCGTGTGCTGACTGCGTTTTATTTTTCCCAATGATTGCGTCATTTTGCGTCAGTATTTTTTCCGACGGCGTTGTGACTTGGCAGCCGGTTCGTTTTCTGGGCAGCCTCCTGCCGTCCTATCTGCAGCATTGCGATGCTGGTCAGACCCCGCATGATCGCACTGATTTCCAGAACGCCGATCGTTTCACCGGCAGCCCAGCCTATCGGCGGCGCGAGGCCGGTTTGCCAGGTCGCGAGCGCAAGAGGCGGCAGGTTGTGGGGTGACAGGAAACGACGGACATAGGTATAAGAGACGCCGAGGATGGCGGTTGCAGCCAGCATCCAGGCGACCCCTGTCATATCGATCGTCCTGTCCTCCGAAGGCCGGGCGATCAGAACGACACCGGCAAACCCCGCCAGAACACTGGCTAGCGTGAATGCGTTGGGCTTTTCAGTGCGGAGAAACAGAAGGGTAGCAATCGTCGTGAACAGCGAGATCGAGGCACCGAGGACACCGGCAATACCGGAAGCGAGCCGCGCTGTGCCTTCCGCGATCGCGAAGTAGTAGAAGGCCGCCGCTAGTACCGCCATGACGAGGAAATGCGGCAGATGGCGTAGGTGCTCCCGGCGGATCACGCCCTTTCGCCAAGCCACGAAGGCCAGCGGCAAGAAGCCGAAGAATACACGCAGAAGGGTGATTTGCGCGGGCGTGATCAGCTCCGCCGCCCATTTCATGTAGATGAAGTTCGCGTCCCAGAAGAGGCCGAGGAGAGCGAATGCCAGATAGGTCAGAGGCATGATTGTTCCCCGTTTCCGGGAAAGCCATCATGGGCGGAAACCTTGCTTCCCGATGCAGAGCCGGCGGGCCTACGGACACGCTTCAAACCGGCGATGTGCTTTCGCGCTCACCGCAGGGTGATTTGATCACCGCAAGCAGGATGCCGCCTACGGCGATAATTGCTGAACCTGCAGCGACACCGAGCGTTGGTTTTTCGTCAAAGAAGACAAATCCGATCAGGCCCGCGAAGATCAGCCACGTGTAGTCCACCGGGCCGACGATCGACAGTGATGCGAGGCGGTAGCCCCGGACGATGCAATATTGCGCCGTCACCGCGAGTGGCCCGAGCAGGATAAAGCACATTGCGGTTCCGAGAGACAGCGGCACCCACTGGACAGCAGCAGGGACCGCCATCAGCAGGACACCGAACGCATTGACATGAAGCAGCATCGTCATCGCGCGGTCGGCGTGCGAAAGCATCTTGATCATCAGCCCTTCGACGGCCAGCAGCGCCGCGCCGAAAACCGCTATGGTGGCCGGGAAGACATAAGCCAGGTGGAACTCGGTGAACGCACCGCGCGATGCCATGACAAGCGCGGCCCCGCCGCAGCATATCGCAATCGCGCCAAGGTGCTGCCTTTCAAGCTTTTCCTTCAGAACCAGTACCCCGAGCGGGATGACGAACACGACATAGAGAAGCCCGATGGCCGTGGCGTCCATGATCGGCATGGTCGCCGATGCGTAGATCAGTGCACCGCCGCCTGAAGCGCCGAAGACGGCCCGCATGAAATGGGAAAGCGGTTTGGGGCTTCGATAGGCGGACAGTCTTTCCCGCCGTCCCGCCACGACCAGGAGCAGTATCGCAAAACCGCCGATGTAACGGAGGAACAGGATTTGCAACGGCGTTGCGCTTCCTTCGGCGAATTTTCCCGACGCGAAGACCAAAGAAAATAATGCTGTCCCGGCCGTGACCCATGCAATAGCCTTGGCATTCGTATAAAACTGGCGTGGGCGCATCTCAGTTCCTGGGCGTTTGTTGCTGTCTCTTGTGCTGGATTTTCGACTGGCGCTCAAACGAGGACTTTGGGGGGAGGCTGAGGAAAATTCATGCAGATCGGACGCCGTATTTCTCTCAACGCCGTAAGAGTATTCGCGACGGTTGCGCGCACCGGGAGCCTGACGGCCGCCGGCGTTGAACTGGGCGTCACGTCGGGCGCGGTGAGCCACCAGATCAAGAAGTTGGAAGAGGCGCTTGGTGTGAGCTTCTTCCGACGGGGGAACAATTCCGTTTCCCTGACCGATGCGGGGGAGCAATTCTATCAGGAGGCCGCGTCGGCGGTTGCGTGTATCGAGCGAGCGGCCGATGCCCTCTGTCGCAATGAAAACGAGATAAGCGTACTGGCGTCCATGTCGTTTGCGGTGCGCTGGCTCATTCCATCACTGGACCGTTTCCGCGTGCTATGTCCCGACGCCCGCGTTCGGGTGGAAACGAGCGCATATCTCGCTTTTCCGGCGATTCCGGCGTCCGATGTGGCCATCCGCTACTTCCGGGCCGGCGACCCTGCCGAAGGATGGGAATTGCTTTGCCGCGACTTCAGCCGTCCCGTCGTCTCACCGGCCTTGCTGGCGAGGGATGACAACCGCCGGAAGACTACCGTCTCGAACATACCGGCTCTTCGATGTGCTCCCGGCAACTGGGACTGGAAGCTGTGGTGCGAGGAATCAGGCATTTCCATCGCCGATATGGCCTTCGTCCATGAATTCGACACGGACGATGCGGCGCTTCACGCCTGTGTCGCGGGCCTCGGCACGGTGCTTGCGCCGCCGATCCTCACCGCCAGAGAGACGCGATCCGGTGCGCTTGTTGCTCTGCCCAGATATGAACCCGCCGGGATCGGGGCATATCGCTACAAGCGCCGGTCCGAATCGAGAGTGGTCCGCAAATTCTGCGCCTGGCTCGAAACCGAAATGCGGAATTTTGAAGAAATGCCTTGAGCAGCGACAGAGTGGAGGCATGCCACAGTCGCGACTCAAGTAGCGAAATTATATTCGCTGCTGCCTATTCTTTTTGAGTTTTCAGACAATCTGTAGAATTTATGCGGCTTTGAGCAATCAGAACACTTCTTTTTTGCTGCAGTCGAGTTAGATGACTTTCAGTACTTCTTGCCTGAAGCGCGCTGCCATTGCGTCCGACATGTAGTAAGCTGAACTAGTATGCTTATCGCGCTAGAGATGGCGATCTCCGATGGCGCTAAGGCTGAAAACCAATCTCGCGGGCTCGCTAGGATCTATGTGGCTTGGGACTGGATCTCCCCGGCGAACCAAATCCTTGGCACGTCGCCACTCAAGCCCATCAAGCAGGACCAAGTTCGTCAGTTCGCGGTGTACACCGTCAATCGGGTTGCAGAGCGCGAACCAACAACGAATAGCTGTAAATTCGCCTTTTGTACTTTGGTATTCGACGGGGAAAAACTGATGAACCCTGGGCTGCAGGCCATCGATGACCTGGTTGGCTTCCTCTGAAACGCTCAGATGGGGAATACTATCAAAATCCGGCGCTGGCTTCCGTCTCTTATAGGCCCAGCGAACCCGTTTGGGAAAATTCGTGCCGTCAACGGGAACGCCGGCATGGTTTGAATCACCAAATGGACCGCCATCGTTTGCGGGCTCGTAGGCAAGGATTTTTCTAGCAGGCTTCTTCTCGCCTTCCCAGTTCCTCTTAGGCTCGAAACCCCATTCGTTATCGTTGTTCATGAGGGTAGGCGTTCGACCAGATCGCCAATGGGACGTGTTCATCTGCTAGCGCGCCGTTACGGCGGTCGGTGCCGTCAGTCAGGAGCACTTCACCTCGCCAAAATCTTCGACGCATGCCTGATTTATGCGTTCAGCGCATAAATCACATGTTCATAACTCGTTTGCGCAAGCAGAGCAGCGGGGACTACGCTCCCTCCAATTCATAACAACAGTGAAGCAAAAAGCTTCGGGGAACCGATATGACTGATACCAGACTTGCCGATCCCGGCCAGTTTGTTGTCGTGCCACGACGCAAGATCGGCACGAAGCTACTGGCCGTCGCCTGCATCGCCATCCTGCTCCTGCTCGTGCGGGCCTTCTGGGTCGGCGATATCGCCTGGAGCCATGTCGGGGCGAACCTCTTCTCCAAGGCTGTCATGGCCGGTGTCGTCAACACGATCATCATGACCTTCTGCGCCATGGCGCTCGGCATCCTGCTGGGTGTTCTCGCGGCCGTGATGCGCATGTCGGACAATCCCGTGCTCAGGAGCGTTTCGGTCGGCTATATCTGGCTCTTCCGGGGCACGCCCGCGCTTCTGCAATTGCTTTTGTGGTTCAATCTCGCGCTGATTTTCCCGACCATCGGCATTCCGGGCGTCTTTTCGCTGCGCACGGTGGACGTGATGACGCCGTTCGTCGCCGCCTTACTCGGCCTCGGCATCCAGCAGGGCGCCTATACCGCTGAAGTGGTGCGCGCGGGCATTCTCGCCATCGACCAGGGACAGACGGAAGCCGCCCTGTCGATCGGCATGACAAAGCTGCGGGCTACCATGAAGATCGTGCTGCCGCAGGCGATGCGCGTCATCGTGCCGCCGATCGGCAACGAGACCATCGGCATGGTCAAGCTCACCTCGCTCGCCAGCGTCATCCAGTATTCCGAAGTGCTGCGCAGCGTCGAGGATATCTACTACGTCAACTCGCGCGTCATCGAACTGTTGATCGTCGCCGCCATCTGGTACATGGCCGTCGTCACGGTGCTCAGCATCGCGCAGATGTATATCGAGCGCTATTTCTCCAGGGGATGGGGCGCCACGCGACGCACCGAAGCCGCGCCGGCCCAGCCGGCCAACGTCGAGGAGGCCGCGTGATGGAGCCCCTCATCATCGCCCATAACCTCCAGAAGTATTTCGGCGCTTTCCATGTGCTCCAGGACATCGATTTCAGCATCAGCAAGGGCGAGGTCGTCTGCATCATCGGCCCGTCCGGCTCGGGCAAGAGCACGTTCCTGCGCTGCATCAACCAGCTCGAAACCATCGAGGGCGGCTATGTGACCGTCGATGGCGAGATTGCCGGTTATCGGCGGGAGGCAAACCGCCTCTATCCCCTGTCCGACCGCGAGATCGCGCGGCAGCGCCAGTCGGTGGGCATGGTCTTCCAACGGTTCCATCTCTTCCCGCACCGCACCGTGATCGAAAACATCATCGAGGGGCCGGTCGGCGTGCAGAAGCGGCCGAAACAGCAATGTGCCGAGGAAGCGCGCGTCCTGTTGAAACGTGTCGGTCTCGCCCACAAGGCGGATGCCTATCCGGGCGAACTCTCCGGCGGCCAGCAGCAGCGTGTGGCGATCGCCCGCGCGCTCGCCATGAAGCCCAAGGCCATGCTGTTCGACGAGCCGACATCCGCGCTCGATCCCGAACTCGTTGGCGAGGTGCTCGGCGTCATGAAGGAACTTGCGGCGTCAGGAACGACGATGATCGTCGTCACCCACGAACTCGGCTTCTGCCGGGAGGTGGCGGACCGGGTCGTGTTCATGGACGCCGGGCGGATCGTCGAGACCGGAACGCCCGGCGAAATCCTGGAAAATCCCACCAATCCCAGAGTGAAGAGCTTCATCTCTGCGGTGCTTTGAAAACAAAGAACAGCCTCAAGAGGAGAATACCATGAAATTTCTAAGGGTAGCCGTTTCCGCGCTCGCACTTCTGTCCGCCGGCGCCGCCACGGCCGAAAACAAGCTCAACCTCATCAACGACGGCGAGCTTCGCATCCTCACCAACCCGATCTATCCGCCGATGGAGTTCGTCAACCCGGACAAAGGCACACTCGACGGCTTCGACGTCGATCTGGCGAATGCGATTGCCGCAAAGCTCAAGCTCAACACGCTGTTCGTGACCTCCGCATTCCAGGAACTGCAGAGCGGGCTGCAGACCGGCCGCGGCGACGTGATTATTTCCGGCATGAGTGACAACGTGAAGCGCCAGGAGAGCATGGACTTCGTCGACTACCTGACGAGCGGACCGATCCTGTTCACGACGAATGCCAATGCCGCGCAGTACAAGACGGCGGAAGACCTTTGCGGCAAGACGGTCGCCGGCAGCCGCAGCACGAGCTTCGGCGAGAACGTCACCGGCTGGAGCGAAGCCAATTGCGTTGGCAAGGGGAAGCCGGCGATCAAGTTCGAAGGCACGGCCGATTCCAACGCAGCCCGCCTCGGCATGAAGCAGGGCCGCTATGACGCCGTGGTGCAGGGTATCGAAACCATCGCCTACCAGATGCGCGTCGAGCCCGACACGTTCACGCTCGTCGGCGATCCGCTGCTGAGCAACGACACCTTCGGCATGGGCTTCAAGAAGGACAACACCGCATTGCGCGATGCCGTCGCCGGCGCCCTCGACGAACTGATCAAGGATGGCACGTACAACGAACTGCTGACGAAGTGGGGCCTCGTGCACAACGCTGTGCCGCATGCCGTGATCAACGGCGTCAAGTAAGACGCCGCGTCCGCCCGCACAACCGATCCTTCGGACATAGCCGGGCGGCAATCCCTTCAAAGCCCCCTGTTTCAAACGGCATCCTGCCGGAACGGGAGAGCCTTGCCCTGAAAGACCGTTCCCGGCGTGCCGCCGGGGACGGATGAAACCGGACAAAGAGAATGCTCAACGACACTTTTCCCGCCCCCGGCCCCCGGGCTTCGCTTTGGCCATCCGGAAAACAGTCTGCCGTCGCGCTTGCCTTCGATGTCGATGGGCCGACGGGCGATTCAATGCTCGATGGTTCGCTGTTGTCGAACCCGCGCTATTTCACCCAGGGCGCTTATGGTCCCTGGAAGGCCCTGCCGCGACTGCTCGACCTTCTGGCGGTCTACGATCTCAAGGCCACTTTCTTCATTCCCACCTGGATCGTTTTGCACTGGCGCGCCGTCTGCGAGCGCGTCGTGCGGGACGGCCACGAGGTCGCCTATCACGGACATCGTCACGAGGTGTTCATCGATCTTGGCCGTGAGCAGCAGCTCGAGGTCATGGAGCGCTCCCGCGCCATTTTCCAGGATCGGCTCGGCGTGACGCCGATCGGCTTCCGCACGCCCTCCGGCGACTGGGGCGCCGATACGGCCGGTCTCCTGCGCGATTTCGGCGTCCTCTATTCCAGCTCCATGCGCGGCGACGACCGTCCCTATTTCCACCCGGGCACGGCATCCGGCCATGGCCTCGTGGAAATTCCCGGCCGATGGGACATCGATGACTACACGGCACTCGCCTATACCGAGGAGCCGGATTTCCCGATCGGCCTCGATCGAATCTCCGACTATCGTACGGTCGAGCAGAACTGGCGCGCGGAATTCGAGGGATATCACCGCGAAGGCCTGTGCTGGACGACCATCCTTCACCCGAAGGTCTGCGCCAAGCCAGGCCGCCTCGCGATCCTCGAAGGACTGTTCAAGGCGATCACGGCGCATGGAGAGGCGGTCTGGGCCGCGCGTTGCGGCGATGTCGCGCGCTGGTGGATCGAACGCCATTCCCACGAGATCGGGGGAATGCCAGCATGAGCGAGCAGTCAATGACATGGCCGGAAGGCAAGCGCTGCGCTGTCGTGGTCTCGGCAGTCTTCGACGACGGCATGGATGCGGTGGCGTGCGCGCCGGATCTTCTCCAGCGCAGCAAGAGCTTTTCCGTCTGGAAATACGGCGCTGCGCGCGGCGTCGAGCGCCTCTGCCGGGCCTTTGCATCTTCCGGCATTGCCGCAAGCTGGTTCGTCCCCGGAACGGTGGCCGGGCAGCATGCGGATCTCCTGAAGATGGTGGCCGATGCCGGCCACGACCTCGAAAGCCACGGCTGGGCCTTCGAACGGCATGACAGCCTGCCGGCGGTGCAATCGGCGGACCTGTTGAAGCGGTCGCGCGAGGCGCTCGAACAGCTTTCCGGCAAGAGGACGAGCGGTTTCCGCCTGCCGGCTGGAAACTGGCCGCGTGGCTTCGACGGGCTGCTGCTGGAGGCCGGATACGAGTGGTCGGCTTCGCTCAATGGCGATGACGTGCCCTATCTGTATCCCTCCCGTCTGGTGGAAATCCCGGTTCATATCGAGCTTGAGGACCGGCCCTATTTCCAGTTCAACTTCACGCCCGCCTTTCCCAAGGGGCAGGGCCGCATCCCGTCCTACGACGGCGTGCTGCACAACTGGATCGCGGAGTTCGACGCCTATCGCCGCTTCGGGCTGTGTTACGTCCTGCAACTGAGGCCGGAGTGGAGCGGCACGCCCGGGCGAATCTCGATCGTCGAGGAGCTCCTGGCGCATATTCGCGGCTTCGATGACGTCTGGATCGCCACCGGTGCAATGGTCGCGGACTGGCATCGGGCACAGGGCGTCGCCCCACCGCCGACCCATCCCATCCATGTTTTCGATGCCTATCTGCAGGAGCAGCAATCCCATGACTGAGAAGGTTCTGCAGTCGCTGGCGGCCAGGCTTGCCGCGGTGAGCTTCGACGATTTCCCGGAAGCGACCGTGCGAAAGGCAAAGCTGCATGTGCTCGACACGTTCGGCGTCGCGATCGCCGGCGCAGCCTCGGCGGAAACGCGCATGGCGCTTGCCGCCCTCGGCGCGGAACGCCTCAGCGGCGCGTCGTCCGTCTGGGGCACACCGCATACCGTCGATGCCCGCACGGCTGCGCTCGTCAACGGCGTTTCGGCCCATGCGCTTGAGCTCGACGATTGCGGGGGATGCGATCATTCCGGCGCGGTGGTCCTGCCTGCAGTCGTCGCGGCTCTGGGCGAGATCGACCGGCCGGTCCACGGCTGCGAATTCCTGAAAAGCGTCCTGATCGGCTACGAGGTCGGCCGGCGGGTGCTGGAGGCGGCGGGCGGCTACGAGACCCACAACGGGCTCGGGTGGCATTCCACCGGAACCTGCGGCGCTTTCGGCGCGGCGGCAGCGGTCGGCACGCTCTATGGCTTCGACGCGGCGCGCATCGCCTCGGCCCTCGGCCTCGCCTGCTCCTTTGCCGGCGGAACATGGGCTTTCATCCATGACGGAAGCCCGGCGAAGAAGCTGCATTCCGGCCGTGCCGCCGAAGGCGGGCTCCTCGCCGCGCGTCTTGCCGGCGACGGCTTTGCGGGACCAGGCGACGTCTTCGACGCCACAGCCTGGGGAAGTTTCTTTCAGGCGTTCTGCCGGGAGGAAAGTGATCCGTCGGCGCTGGTCCGCGGCTTTGGCGACAACTGGCGTATCGAGCGCTGCTCGATCAAGCCACACGCCACCTGCCGGGGCACCCACTCGGCCATCGACGCCGTCGACAAGCTCCTGGGCGATTACGGGCTTGCAAGCACGGACGTCGCGGCGATCACCGCCGACATGAGTGGTTTCCAGTTCGGCATGTGCGGCGGTAAGACGCTCAAGACGCGCGCGCAGGCGCAGATGAGCCTTCCCTATGCGGTCGCGGCCCGGCTCCAGTACGGAAAGGTGTCGCTCACGGAGCTTGAAGAACGGGCCTGGAGCGATATCGGTATCGAACGCTGGCTTGAGCGGCTGGATGTCCGCATCGACCCCGCCATGGCCGACGAGGCCGAGCCGCTGGTCGCGCTCACGACGCGCGATGGCCGCCACCTGAAGACGACCGTCGAATTCCCGCTCGGCAGCCCCGCCAATCCCTTGAGCGACGAGCGGCTGATCGCAAAATACGAGGAGCTGGCCGGCTCCGTGCTGGCCAGCGCGAAGGCGGAGGGCCTGCGGGACCTCGTGCTGACGCTCGAAAATTGTACCGATACGCGGGTGCTGCTCGGCTGGCTGCAATGACGCCGTGCAGACCACAAACCGCGAGAATGCTAAGAGGATGATATGACGACACTGGCAAAGACGACCTGGTCGCCGCTTTTCAAGGAAGCGGTTTCCACGGATTTCCGCGATTTCCACGAATGCCTCGACCAGGACCGGCGCATCGCGCTCTACGACGTCGCCGGCTCCAAGGTCCATGCGGACATGCTGGCGCGGGCCGGCATCCTGACGGCGGAGGAGAATGGGCGGATTCAGTCCGGCCTCGACCAGATCGCCGGGGAAATGCGTGACGGCAGTTTCGCGTGGAAGAAGGAACTCGAAGACGTTCACATGAATGTCGAAAGCCGCCTGACCGCGCTCGTCGGCGACGCCGGCAAGAAACTGCACACCGCCCGCTCGCGCAATGACCAGGTGGCGACGGACATCCGCCTCTACGCCCGCGCCGAACTCGATGCGCTCGCCTCTGAGCTCAAAGCCCTTGTGCTCGCTTTCGTCGATCTCGCGGACCGTCACGCGGAAACGATCATGCCGGGTTTCACCCATCTTCAGGTGGCCCAGCCCCTTACTTTCGGCCATCACCTCATGGCCTATGCGGAAATGTTCCTGCGCGATCTGGAGCGGGTACGCCAGGCACGCGAGCGACTCAACGTCTCCCCGCTCGGCGCGGCGGCGCTTGCCGGCACCGGCTATCCCATCGATCCGGCCTACAGCGCCGCCGAACTCGGCTTTGCCCGCGCCTTCCGCAACTCGCTCGATGCCGTTTCCGATCGGGACTACGTGGTCGACATCTGCGCCGCCGGAGCCGTCATCATGGGCCATCTCTCACGCTTTTCGGAAGAAGTCATCCTGTGGTGCACGCCGATGTTCGACTTTATAGAGGTCGGCGACCAGTTCTGCACCGGCTCGTCGATCATGCCACAGAAGCGGAACCCCGACCTCGCGGAGCTGGTGCGCGGCAAGGCGGCGCGCATCATCGGAAACCTCGCGACGTCGGCGGCCCTGATGAAGGCCCAGCCGCTCGCCTTCAACAAGGATCAGCAAGAATCCAAGCCGCCGCTCACCGATACGCTCGAAAACGTGCGCGGCGCGGTCACGGTGACGACCCAGATGCTGCCGACGATCAAGGTCCGCGCGGCCAGGATGCTGGCGGCCGCCGAACAAGGCTATTCCACCGCGACGGACCTTGCCGACTATCTCGTGCGCGCCGGCCTGCCCTTCCGCGATGCCCATCATGCGGTCGCGGCGATCGTCGGCGCTGCGCGCGAAAAGGACCTTGCGACCCTCTCCGATATGCCGCTTGCGGAGATGCGGGCCTTTGCTTCCATTATCGGCGAGGATGTCTACGGCGTCCTTACCGTCGAAGGCTCCGTCGCCAGCCGCAACCATCCGGGCGGAACCGCCCCTCAGCAGGTCAGGAGCGCCATCGCGGAATTGCGTGCCCTTCTTGCCTGATCGCGCCGATCTGCGCTTTACCGCGGCGATGGCGACGGTTTAAATGACCCGTTGCCACCGCGGAGAAGCCCTGTGACGTCGGTATTCGAGCACAATCGCCTGCCGCCCCTCCAGACGCTCCAGACATTCGCGGTTGTCGCGGAAACCGGCAGCTTCACGGCCGCGGCGAGCGAACTCAACCTCAGCCAGAGCGCGATCAGCCGCCAGATCCAGCAATTGGAGCATTATTTCGGCTGCAGCCTTTTCGAGCGCCACACGCGCAAGGTCGTCATCACCGAGCAGGGCGCAGCGATCATGCCGATCGTCAACGGGCTGCTCGTTTCGCTGCGCAACTCCTTCGAGGCGACACGAACGAAAAGCCGCTCGCTCACCATCCGAATGCCTCCGACCTTCGCGCGCCGCTGGCTGCTGCCCCGCTTTCCGGACCTGCGAAGCCGCCACGACGACCTCAACATCACGATCGATACCGCCTGGTTCGCCCGCCCGACCTTCACGGTCGGCGACATCGATCTCCTGATCACCTACGGCAACGGCCATTGGCCGGGAATGGACGTCTTTCTGCTGCTTCCCGAAAAATTGGCGCCCATGTGTTCGCCGACCCTCGCCCACACCCTCGGCGATCCGGCGACGCTCGATCGTCTGTCGTCCTGCGTGCTGCTACACTCCAACCCGCGCCAGAGCGACTGGGCATTGTGGTTGCAGGCGGAAGGCGCTTACGAGTTCCGCGCTGCGCGCCACCAGATCTTCGACACGCAGGATTTTGCCATGACGGCCGCCGCAAGCGGCTACGGCGTCACGATGGGCGATGTTTACCTCGCCAGCCAGGACCTGCAGAACGGCAAGCTCGTCAAACCCTTCTCCCGCATCATCGAAAGCGGCTACGGCTACTACGCCATCTACCCGGCCCGCGCTGAGGCCCGGCGCAAGGTTGCTGACCTGATCGAATGGCTGTCGGAAGCGTGCCCGGAGAGGATGGTTCCAGGTAATACAACGAGCGGTGAGTATCGTCCAGAATAGCGGCCTGTCATAGAGCGGTATGCGTTGGATACCGCTCCTTTCTGTCGTGAGTGGCCTCGTTTTGAGGGCATGCGATGACAATGGTGCCAGGGTTGGACGCAGAATTAGCCTTCATCGATTCGGTGCTCGCCCGATCGGACGCGGCAATCGATAGGACCAAACAGCTGACCCCGCTGTCGCCCGCGAGCGAGATCCAATCGTCTATGGTCTCAGGCAGGGACTACAGCGCTATGCCCACGGCGCGGTTTCTGGAGCGAGAAGAGGGCGCTTGCGAATGATATCGGCGATGCGTTCGGCCATCATCATTATCGGCGCATTCAAATTGGCGTTCGTGACATTTGGCATCAGCGATGCATCGACAACCCGCAGGTTTGTGGTTCCATGAACGCATCCGGCTGAATCGGTGACTGCGAGCTCGTCACATCCCATCCGGCACGTACCCGAAAGATGATAGGCGCTGGCGAGATTTTCACGGATCCATTGCTCCGTCTTCTTTCGGCTGGAAAGTGCGTCATCAGGAATCAGACTTTTGCCGCGAATGCCATCATAGGCCTTTGCCGAGGCAAGATCCTTGCCCAACTCCACAAACCGGACCATTCGATCCAGATCATAGGGTTCGGAAAGATAGTTTGGGTCGATCATGGGGGCATCAAGCGGGTTATCCGACTTCAACTGGACCGTACCCGTGCTGCGGCATCGCATGTAATTCAGTCCGAGCGCAAACCCGTGTCCCAAAAAATCCGGCCGCCAGCCCTTCAAATGGACGGGGTAGTAGTGGATGAGTTGGTCGGGATATGCGACCGACTCGTCTGAACGGAAAACAGCGCCACATTCGAAACCATTGCTCGCGAGCACGCCATCTCTTTTGAAAAGCCAGTCCAGTCCTGCCTTTGCCGCCTTATGCGGCATCAGGTATCCGTTGTAGGCGACTCGCTTCTTCGTCAGCCAGTGGAGATGGATTTCGACATGGTCTTGCAGATTTTTACCCACGCCCGGCAAATCGACAATTGGAGAAATGCCCTTCGCCGTTAGTTCGTTCGCGGGGCCGATCCCCGATAGAAGCAGGAGCTGCGGTGATTGGACCGCACCGGCGCACAGAATGACCTCCTTGGAAGCGATGGCTTTCCACGGAGAGCCGTTGCTGAGAAGCTGTACGCCCGTGGCGCGTGTTCCCTGCGTCAGGATCTTCAGGCATCGAGTTTCGCTTGCGATGAAGAGGTTCTTCCGGCCCATTGCCGGCCGGATATAGGCCTGAAGCGTTCCATAACGCAGGCCGCCACCGACATTCATGTCGAACATCGAGAAGCCTTCCTGCTGATACCCATTCGGGTCGCCGGATGATGGATATCCCTTTTCGGCCCCCGCTGCCATGAAGGCCTCTTGAACCGGGGCCCATATTTTCGATTTGCGTGTTTTTACAGGCCCATCATATCCGCGATAGACGGGGTCTCCTCCGTCGGCGAAGGATTCACATTTCTTGAAATAGGGGAGGACAGATTCGTAGTTCCAACCTTCGGCCCCCGCCTTTTCCCAGCCATTGAAATCTTCTGCATGGCCGCGCATGTAAACCATGGCATTGATGGAGCTGCTTCCACCGAGCGCTTTCCCGCGTGGTTGGTATATGCGACGTCCACCCAGCTCCGGTTGCGGTTCCGTTTCGAACTGCCAATTGTATCGCGGCCGTTCGAAGTTTAGGAAGAGCAGGCCCGGTATGTCGATTGTCCAGGATCGACGCGCAGAACCAGCTTCGACCAGCAGTACCTTACAATCGTCATCTTCACTGAGACGGGAGGCGAGCACGCCGCCCGCCGATCCGCTGCCAACGATGATATAGTCGAATGTCTGTCCATCGAGTGGGCGGGATGAATTCTCTCGGTCTACCATGATACACGGTTCCTATTTCGTGATCCCGCCCTGGAGGCGAAGGCTCATTGCACGGAGTAGGCGATCCATGACGATCGCAAGAACCGCTATGCCATATCCGGCAACCAGGCCGAGGCCCGGACGGACTTGAGCGACTGCTACCAGTGTGGATTCTTCAAGGCCGCGCGAGCCCACCAGAGCCGTAATCACAAGCATGCCGAAGCCGAGCATGACGGCCTGATTCAGGCCGAGCAGTATATGCGGAAAGCCAACCGGGAATCTCACGAGAAAGAGCTTTTGAAGTCTGGTGCAGCCCAGCATGTCGGCGGCATCCTGGAGGCTTTCCGGGACAAATCGAATTCCGCTCGCCGTATAGCGCGTGATCGGTGCCACCAGATAGATGACGATCGCCACGAGAGCGGGAAAATCGCCCGCGCCAAAAAGCACAACGACCGGAATAAGATAGACGAAAGTTGGAAGTGTTTGAATGATGTCGGCCACCGCCTCCATCCAGGCGAACGCCCGCTTGTTCATCCCGATCGCGAGCCCCAGAGGAAACCCGATGGCAACCGAAATGAGGAACGCCAAGAGCACGACGAAAAGCGACATCATGGCCTTGTCCCAAAGGCCCAGGACTGCGAGTGAGGCCATCAGGCTGGCGAACACCACTCCGCTTTGCAGGCCCGATAGGATGTAAAAAAGAATTCCTATGGTAACCGAGGTCGCAAACCAGGGCAGCGAGACAACCAGATCGCGGAACGGAAGCTGAATGAACCGTACAAACCAGCCCTGGACGGCCGCAAGGTTGGCCTGGGCCTGCCGATTGACTTCCGCCAGAGCATCATCGAAAAACCGGCCGGTATCAATGAACGGGTCAAGGGGCGGGTAGAGAAAGCGCTCCGATAAGTGAGCGGCTAGCAGCGAGATCACAAGTGCCCCGGCCAAGGCGATGAGAAAGTGGCGGGATCCGATGCGGCCGTGACCAGGCCCGTTGCTCGAAGCACGCATGGTGCGATCGATCGTGATCGCCATAAGCGAAATGGCAAGACCGGCGAGCAGGGCCTGAGTGAGCTGCATCGACTTCAGCCCACGTAGAACATCCGCCCCCAAGCCGCCGGCGCCGATGATTGAAGCGACGATAACCATCGCAAGCGATAGCATTGTTACCTGATTTAGGCCGATCAGCAGGGCTTGGCGCGCCACCGGTAACCGAACCCAGACGAGCCGTTGAATGGGCGTGCAGCCAACGATGTCGGCGAGCTCATCAACGGTCTGTGGAACTTGGGACAGCCCGAGTTCCGTGGCTCGGGCCATCGGCGGCATGGAAAAGAGCACGGTTGCGACGAGAGCGGCGACCTGTCCGAAACCGAAGAAGATAAGGATGATCGCAAGATACGAAAAGATAGGTATAGTCTGCAGGGAGTCGTAGATCGGCTGCATGAACCGAGAGAGAAGGGGATAGCGGTTGCACGCGATGCCGAGCAAGAGCCCGGCCACGCTCGCGATAGCGACAGCAAAAAGTACCGAAACCAGCGTGGTGAGTGTCGATTCCCATAATCCGAACAGCATAATGTAAAGTAGGAAAGTGCTGGCGAGGACCGCCTGTGCCCAACCTCCGATGCGCCATGCCACAAGAATGAGAAACGCCATCGTCGCCGGCCAGGGAAGCGGCGGTATTTCTATATCGCCGAAACGCTCCGTTGAGAGATATATGCCCTGTGTAACCCCCTGTATCGTCAGGTCGATCGGATAGGACAGCACGGCACTGGCAGCGCGCGTTATGTCGGAGATGGAAATGCCGCCAATCTTCCATCCGCTAAGCGCTACCTTGAGCCACCCATCCAGCACTTCATCAATGCGAACGACCCAGGCGGCCGGATAGTGAGTCAGGACTGGCCATATGGCCGTGGCTACAATGGCCGCGACCAACAGCAAAGCAGCAATTTTATATTGCCACGCTGACGGGCCTAGAGGCTCGGGAACCGCCAATCCCATCCCTTTTACGCCAGCCATTTTGCCACTTTCTGCCTTGATACCTGACCAACCACTGCACCCGTTTCGTCGACCACCGGCAGAGGTTGGTCCGCCTGGAAGAGCTTGGGCAGAACCTCCGACAACATGTCCGTTGCCTTAACCTGGCTTCCATTGAGACCCGTTTCGACGGGTTCCATGATGGACCCGATGCGAATAACCTTGTCGCGCGCGAGCCCGCCTACAAAACGGCGCACATAGTCATTCGCCGGGTTGAGAACGAGCTCTTGCGGGGTTCCGATCTGGAGGATCTTTCCATCCGCCATGACCGCTATACGATCACCGAGACGTACGGCCTCGTCGAGGTCGTGGGTGACGAAGATGATCGTCTTTTGAAGCTGCTCCTGAAGGCGGCGAAATTCGTCCTGCATCTCTTTTCTGATCAATGGGTCGAGCGCGGAGAACGGCTCGTCGAGGAACCAGACATCAGGGTCGGTTACGAGGCTCCTTGCTATGCCCACGCGCTGTTGTTGGCCGCCGCTCAACTGATGCGGCATGAAGCTTTCCTTGCCCGCTAGGCCGACGAGCTGGAGCGCGCGTCGAGCCTCCTCAAGCCTTTGCGCGATGGGCGCTCCTTGAACCCGCAGTGGAAACGCCACGTTGTTAAGGGCGTCAAGATGAGGCAGGAGAGCGAAGTTCTGGAAGACCATACTGATTTTCCGCCGCCGCAACGCCACAAGTTCGTCTCGGCTCAAGCGGGTGAGATCAGTACCGTCGATCGCAATGCGCCCGCGGGTGCAGGCATACAGTCCCGTAAGGCAACGAAGGAGCGTCGACTTCCCCGAGCCGGACAGCCCCATGATCATGAATATTTCGCCCTTGGCGACGTCGAACGTCGCGTCGCGAAGTCCGATTACGCCCCCATTAGCTGCGATCTTTTGATCGTCGGGCCCTTCCTCGCGGGCACACGATTGCGCAGCCTTGCTGCCGAATACCTTCCAGACCTCGGATGCCTCCAACATGGGGCGTCCACCCATCTTCGCGCGATCGGTCATCGTGTTCACTTCGGCAGCCACGATTGCCACGTATCGGAATGGGCTTCCATCCAATCGCGTGCCGCTTGCTCGACCGAAACGCCGCCATTGTCGATTGCGTCCATCCCCTTTGCCACGTCATCGCTGGAAAGGTTGAGTTTCTTCAGAATTTCACCGGCAATCTTGATCTTTGCAAACGATGTCTTGTTTGCCAGCTTTAGAATGTCGAGATCACGCTGGAAGCCCGGCAAGTTGACGAAGTTTTCGGGATGTTTGCCGAAAAGCGGGTGTGGCAAGTAGCCCCACGACAAGATTGCTTCGTTGCGATCTACAGCGCCCTTGACCGCCGCAACAAGTGTTCCCGGGGAACCTGAATTCACCAGAGCCAGATCAAGGTTCAGATCCGTGATCTTCTTTTCGGAAGCCGTCAACCAATCGGCAGGCGCGTCGAGGTATCGGCCCTTTGGCGCAGTCTCCGCAGTTTGCAATGCTTTTGTGCAGGTTGGAGACTTCAAGGCTTCCCAGTCTGGAAGTCCCGGGCACATTTCCTTCGCCTTGTTGGAATACCACCATCCCTCTGTCACTTTGACGCCGGTCGGCCCGTAGTTTTCCACGTCACCAGTCGCCAGCGCATTTTTGGTGAGTTCGATGCCTGTCGTCTGCCAGGCAGCCAGCGACACATCAATGTCGCCGGTCGCGACTGCAGTGTAGCTGGCGGCATAATCGGCTTGGACGTAGCGCACCCTATAACCTGCTTCTTTCAATACCTCGCCATAAACTGACGCGATGAAGTCTCCGTCCGAGCTATTGATCAAAAGAACCTTGACGGGCGCTCGTGTTTCGACCTCGGCGGACTGTGCAGCCAGAGAGGAGGCCAAGGTTGCGAAGCAAAGGGCAGCGACGCCTAAAACATGTCTCATGACGATCTCCAGTTTTTTGTTCCCGATTGTTTATTGGAGCCCGATCAAAATCTGTCGCATCCAACGACGTCTATTCGATCAAGCTTTTACCATCCATCCGTTGTCGATTGGCACGGCGACGCCGTTTAGGAATCCCGCTTCGCTCGACGCCAGATAGAGGGCGACACTTGCAACATCTTCCGGTTCACATACTCTGAGCTGAGTATCTGCAATGGCACGCTCATCCCAGGTGACCCCTAGGGTTTTGAACGCGTCGATCTCGCGGAGGCCATGAGGGGTCCGAACGAAAGCCGGGCAGATGGCATTGCACCGCACGCCTCGGTCGCGATACTCAATTGCTATGTTGAACGTCAGCGCCTGTACCGCCGCCTTCGTCATCCCATAGATGGACTCAAGCGGAAAACCGCGGGCCGCGGCGACGGAGGACATCATCACGATCGAGCCGCCGCCGTTTTCTATCATCTGCGGGATGATGCGACGTGTCACCATGAAGGCCGATCGCACGTTGACGTTTACCAGATGATCGAATTCGGCTTCGGTCGTATCGGTATAGCCCTTCACAAGCACTGTTCCAGCATTGTTGAAGAGCAGGCTAGCGGCTCCGAACCGAGCTTGGATCGCGGTTAAGGCGTCATCAAGCTCGTTCGGATCCGTAAGGTCTGCTTTGAATGCCTCAGCAACATTTCCTTCAGATTGTATG
Source organism: Shinella sp. GW821-FHT10F02 (assembly GCF_058809275.1). Classification (NCBI taxonomy): domain Bacteria; kingdom Pseudomonadati; phylum Pseudomonadota; class Alphaproteobacteria; order Hyphomicrobiales; family Rhizobiaceae; genus Shinella; species Shinella sp. GW821-FHT10F02. The sequence continues at coordinate 161,003 of NZ_JBXASL010000001.1, forward strand.
GCTTGGGCAGCGTCATTTGCGGCGCTGAAATTGATATCGATAATTGCTACGGAGGCCCCCTCTGCCGCCAGTCTCATTGCCTGGGCTCTGCCCATTCCGCTTGCCCCGCCGGTCACGATGGCAACTTGCCCCCTAAACCGTTCTGGGATGTGAGCGGTCCTGGTTTTCGCCAAATTAGCCTGTTGCATGACGTCTCCCCTAATCAAGGGATCACAATAGAAAAATATAAAGGTATGTCAAGCAGTCCTTTATTGTGTTACGATTTCGATATTAGAATTGGAATTAATCCTAAAAACTGACATTTTATCGACATTTTCATACCAGAATTTGCCTGCGCCAGAGGATGCAGATTGGTTATATAATAATACCTTATTTATGTGCAGGCAATTGACGACGGTTCTCCCGAGGCCCTTACCGGCGTGTGCAGATAAATGAGCAAGCTTCGCCTTGTCGCTCTGGCTTCCTGTGAAGCCATCGAGGTTGGCTTTCACGACAACCTCAGCTCGACGAAAGAGCCGTCGGAAATTTCTTCGAGATCGATGCTTCACACGCTCGCATGGCTGCCAATCCGGAAGTGCCCGCCGACGAGTTCACCGGGATTCGATCGTGACCGTACCTGGCCTGCTAGATCATCGACAGGCCGGTTTTCTAAACGGGGTCCGTCAGATAGCCAGGCTGCCGCCATCGATGGGCAATGCAACACCGGTGATGGATCTTGCCAACTCACTGCAGAGAAAAAGGACAGCTGCGCCAACCTCGGCTGGGTCAACGAAGCGTCGAGTAGGCATATCAGTCAGGAATTCTGTTTCGGCGGTTTCCTGAAATGGCTTGCCGAGTTCTGCAGCCTTTGCCTCTACCTGCTGGGCGACCAGTGGTGTCAGAACCCAAGAGGGGCAAACAGCGTTGCATGTAATCCCGAGGCGGGCGCCCTCAAGCGCGACTTCGCGCGTCAGCCCAAGGACGCCATGCTTCGAGGCGACATATGCCGCTTTCCTCGGCTCGGCGGCCAGCGCCAGTGTGGAAGCCGTATTGATAATACGCCCCCATTGGCGGGTTTTCATCTGCGGCCAGACGGCTTTGATGGTTGTGAAACAAGCGGTCAGATTGACGGCAATCAGGCGATGCCATTCTGCGTCCGGGAAAGCCTCAATGTCTGCCACATGTTGAACCCCGGCATTATTTACCAAGATGTCGATTTTTCCGAATGCTCCGGTGACGTCATCAATGAGCAGAGCAGCTTGCAGCATGTCGGCAAGGTCATGCGAGAAATGGAGGACCTTCCGGCCCGATTCCCGAGCGAGATCATCGACCAGATGCCGAATTGCCTCCTCTTTGCCAAAACCGTGCAATGCTACATCCGCACCGTTCTTTGCAAGCAGGCGGGCTGTTGCCAGTCCTATTCCGCTCGTGGAACCGGTGATCAATGCAACCTTGCCGCCGAGCCTAACCGAAACATCATCCAACATCGTTCCTCCCGACCTGGCAAGATTCTCTAGATTGCCCGCGGCTCATCCAACCCGACATAAAGCTCGGGGCCCGGGAGTTGCGAGCGCCTCCTTGTTCTTCACCGGTCGGCCATGCACCACGTCGCGGACGGCGAACTCCCCGATCTTGCCGGATTTGGTGCGCGGAATATCGGCGACCTTGGTCGACATGTGGAGCGGAGACCGCTCCTAGCCAAGGAGATTGAGGCGCTTGCGGGTTTCGCCAGGCGTTAGAATTTTTGCACCCATCGCCTCGACGATCTGTCGGGCCCTGGCGACGAGTTGTGCGTTTGTGGCAAGAACGCCGCGTTCCAGATAAAGATTATCTTCAAGGCCGACACGGATATTGCCACCCATCAAAACCGCCTGAGCGGCCATCGGCAATTGTTGGGCTCCCAGACCAAAGCCCGCCCAAATCGCATCTGCCGGGAGAGCATTACGCATTGCCATCATCGCGTCTGGTGTGGCTGGCGCACCGTACTTGATGCCCAGGCATAGCTGGAAAATTGGAGGCTGCCGGATCAAGCCTTCCTTGATCAGTTGCTTTGCTAGTTCGATGTGACCGAGTTCGAAAACCTCAATTTCCGGAACCACATTGTTCGCCTGGTAACTCGCGCACATCACCCTTAGCCAGTTCGGCGTCGTCGCATAGAGAGACTCGTCGAAGTTGAGGGAGCCCGTATCGAGGCTGGCGATTTCGGGCCGAAGCGCAACGATGTGCTCCATGCGTTCCGTCGGGCCAACGAAATCCATTCCCGGTGCCGTCGGGAACGGCGCTTCGGCCGACCCGAAGAGGATTTCACCGCCCATTCCACCAGTGAGATTGATTATGACGTCTTTGTTGCGTTCGCGGATGATCGTTACCAGCTCGCGGTAAAGTCCCAGGTCCCGGCTTCCAAGGCCGGTCTCAGGATCGCGAACGTGCAAGTGAACTATAGCTGCGCCAGCCTCGTGCGCCTCCAGCGCGCTATCGGCGATCTCCTGCGGGGTTACCGGTACATGCGGGCTCTTTCCTGCAAAGTCGCCGCCCCCGGTTACGGCACAGGTTATGAAAGGTTCGCGGTTCATAGAAAATCTCCGTGTAGGCAAGCGGTGTCGTATTCGCGAGGTGCGTTACGCCCGCAGGGAGCGGGTTTGTCGAAACATCCCGGTTTGGAGCGGGCATGTCGGAAGACGCCGCCATGAAATGCTGGTGATGAACCTGCGCCTGATGGGCGCATGGGGACAAGTGAATGCTATGCCCCGATACGTGAATCATAGAGACGAAAGCTGAGTACCGCTGGCTCGCTTGAACATTGGCGCCAGCGGTAGTGACTGCCGTCAGCTCTGGCGGTATGCGGCTTATCTTCTCGGAACGCCGAGCTTGATCGTTCCTGGAAGGGACTGCATCCACTGCGCAAAAATCAGCGCGCTTCGCGGCACCGGTCGCGACGTCGGCGTGAGCAGGAGGTAAGACTTATCCTCCTGAATTCCAATATTGGACAGAGCAATCAGGGTCTTAGCCCGCAACTGCGAGAGCACGACACCTCGCGGCAACAAGGCAACGCCCTCGCCAGCCATGCATGCCGCCAGAGTGAGATTGCCGTCCGGATAAAGCGGACCCGTCTCAGCGAGCGAAAGGTCGAAGTCGTACTCCGCCGATGCCTTTCGCAACCACATTCTCCAGAAATCTCTGGCTTCGTCATGGAGCAACGTCAACTGCGTGAGGTCGCTCAAATTCTTGTAGTTGACTTTCTGCAAATATTCCGGCGACGCAACCGGTACAGTTACGCCCTCGAGCAGCGGCATGGCTACGAAGTCTGGAAACTCGCCAGGATTTCCGTGTTGAACAGCCACATCAACGATGGTCGAGTCGATCGTGTTTGTTGCCCGCCAGTATTGTATGGCCACCTGTACTTCAGGATGTTTTCCCCAGAAGTCGTGCATTTGAGGCATGAGCCAGGAAACCGCAAACATAGGCAAGCAGGACACGCGCACCAAAGGCGATGCCTCGCGCTGTCGCAGGAGCTCGGTTTCCCCGTTGATCATTTCAAAAGCTTCGCAAACCTTGATCTTGTAGCGTTCTCCGGCTTCGGTCAGCCGTATACCCCGGCCATTACGCTCGACCAGCGACAATCCAAGCCACTCCTCGAGCTTGCGGATCTGGTGGCTCACAGCCGAGTGGGACACGCAAAGCTCGTCTGCAGCCCGTGTCACGCTTCGCATGCGCGCGACGGCCTCAAAGGATCGGAGCGACTGGAGTGGAGGGAGCTTCATGAGCGATATGTCTATCATATTCACATTTCGATACACAATACGAAACAATCGTCTTCCATCGAACCTGCTACTAAGGGGCGGGTGGAGAACTTTGCGATGGAAGCACTTGACAGAGAATTGGCCACACCGGCCGCACAGGCATTTCGTCAAAATGTAAGAGCCTTTCTGGCAGAAAATCTGCCAGCGCATATTCGTGATCAGGTCAATCAAGAACGCATGGACCTGTCGAAGGATGACCAAAGGACGTGGCATCGCATTACGCGCACGCATGGTCTCGCGTGCCCCGCATGGCCGAAAGAGTATGGCGGCGCCGGCCTGACAGACGTCGAGCTTTATATTCTGGAGCGTGAGTTTGCTCTAGCCGGTGCGCCGCGCCCCATGATCTACGGCGTCACCATGCTTGGGCCGGCGCTGATCGCCCACGGCACGCCCGAGCAAAAGCGGCGGTTCCTCCCCGGAATTCTGGAAGGAGATACTTTCTGGTGCCAGGGTTTCTCGGAAACGAATGCCGGCTCCGACCTGGCAAGTATCAAATGCAGCGCCAACCTCGTTGGCGACGAATACATCCTCAACGGTCACAAGATGTGGACCAGCGAAGGTCATATTGCCGATTGGATGTTTGGAATTTTCCGCACGGACTCAACGGGCCGCAAGCAGCAGGGCATCACATTTCTGCTTTTGGATCTCAAGACCCCTGGAGTCACCGTTCAGCCGATCCCTACCTTTGAAGGCACCGAAATTGAAATTAATCAGGTCTTCTTTGACGATGTGCGGGTCCCGGCGGGCCAGCGCGTAGGCGAGGAGGGTGCGGGTTGGGAGATCGCCAAGAACGTGCTGACATTCGAACGCTTCGGGAATGCCGAAGTTTCGCGTTCCCTTGCCTCTTTGGAACGCCTCAAGGCTTTCTGCGCCCGAACGCGGGTCAATGGCGAGAGATTGATAGATGAATCGATTGTTGCCCGCCGGCTCGTAGAACTGGAGATGACGCTCCGCAGCGTGGAAAGGACGGAACTCCGCTTACTGTTTCATTCAAAGGAAGACATTGGATCGGAAGCGGCGCTTCTCAAGTTGCGAGGAACGGAGGTGCAAAACGCGATCTTGGCCGCGGCGGTCGATCTCCTTGGGGTGAGTGCCTGCATCGATAATTCTGAAAAAGAGTTGGTTTCAGACGAATTTACCGGTGCCAGCCACGCGCTCAAGGCGCACATGAACTACCGCAAGACCATGATCTACGGCGGTTCTAGCGAGATCCAGCGCAATATCCTCGCACGGGGGGTGCTGGGTCTATGATCGGTCATTTGGGATTGGATGAAACCGAAACGCTGGTTCGGGAAGCCGTTCTAGCCTGCCTCTCGGACCTTGGCGATGGCAGCACGTCCACAGGCTTGCGCGCCTCTCAAGCCCTTGCAGCGCTTGCGGAGCTCTGCATTCTCGCTGCGCCACTTGCGCAATCGTTCGGTGGCATGGGTGGTGGCCTGGGCAATGCTGCTCTTCTGCTCGAGCCACTTGGGCGACATGCGCTGGTCACGCCCTATGTCGAAAGACTCTGCATGCCAGCAGCAATTGCCGAATTTTTTCCCTCGTTCGAGCCACAGAACTCGGCGCTGGGCTCCGCCGCATCGAATGTTGGCGGTGCTGTGCTCGCCTGGACGGAGCCTGGTCGCGGCTGGAGCAGACGGCCGGCCTCAACGATCGCCGAGAGGAGCGGTGACGATTGGATCCTTCGAGGCAAGAAGACGCTGGTGAGATGGGGCGACATCGCCGAAGCGTTTCTCGTTTCCGCTATGGTCGGGAACCATCCAGGCCTGTTTTGGGTGGCTGACACGACCGAGGGTGTTGTGCGCTCCGCTTTTCGCTCTGGCGACGGCCGGGGTCTAGCGGACATCGAATTCCATGATGTCTTGCTCCCTGCGCAAAACCGCATCGATGATGGAGATGCCATGGCGGCGATCGAGTATGCCGTAGACGCAGGCACGGCGCTCATTTTGGCTGAAGCCTGTGGCCTCATGAGCCGTTCGCTCGAAATGACAGTGGACTATCTCAAGGCGCGTGAGCAATTCGGTGTGCCTCTGGCGAAGATGCAGGCGCTGCAACACCGCATGGTGGATATGTATGCGGATGTCGAATGCTCCTGGTCGCTGACGCATGAAGCCCTCTCGAGCTTGTCAGCCCAGGTGCCGGCTATCCGCCGCCAAACGGCGGTTTCCCGAGCGAAAACCTACGCTGGTCGCGTAGGCCGTCGCGTAGCGCAGGAAGCTCTGCAAATGCACGGCGCTATCGGCATGACGATGGACTATCCGCTCGGTCGCTATCTACTTCGGTTGACGGCAATCGATCTCGATTACGGCGACGGCGAATGGCATCTTCGTCGGCTTGCCGAAGCCTTGCAGAGGGAGACGGCATGACCCGGGACCTTACACCGCTTTTCGCGCCATCCGCCGTGGCAGTGTTCGGCGCGAGTGGCCGTGAGGGCCGGCCAGGATACGAGGTTGTCAAGGCGCTGAAAGCCTTTGGCGGGTCAGCTCGGATCTACCCCATAACGCCTTCGTACGATGAGATCGAAGGCCTTGCCTGCTTTGCCGACGCGAGCTCTGTTCCTGGAAAAATCGATCTTGGCGTGATAGCAAGTGGGCCCGCTCGCATCATCGATGATGCAATGAGCGCGATCGCAATCGGTGCGCGCGCCCTTCACGTAATTGGCGACCTCGACAGGGAAGGTCGCGAGCAACTTTTGGCGATAACGCGCGGTGCGGGCGCGTGCCTGCTAGGTCCGAACTCTATCGGCTATATCGACTATCTTGGACGGCAGGCCTCTACCTGGGCGATGCCACCGGCGGAGTTCCAACGCTCTGGACGAATTGCCCTCATTCTTCAATCTGGCGCTCTCTTCTCCTATGCAAATTCTATTGATCCCCGACTTGCCTTCAGCACAACGATTCATCTCGGCCGTGAGTTGGATGTCGATATCGTCGACATGATCGACCACGCTTTGTTGACCCATGAAGTTCGGGTCATTGGCGTCTATCTTGAAAATCCCGGTGACGGCAGGCGGTTAGGAGATGCCTTGGCGAGGGCGGCATTGCGCGGAGTGCCGGTCGTTGCTCTGGCGCCAGGCCAGACGCGGGCGGCGGCCGAAGCGATTGCCACACATGCAGGTCGAATGGCGGGAGCAAGGGCACCTCTTGAAGCTATTTTCCGCCGTTATCGCGTGGTGGAATGTGTTTCGCTCGATCAGTTCTGGTGCACATTGCATCTGTTCTCTTCAGGCATAAGGATTGAACGGGGCGTCGCAATCATCACCGACTCGGGCGCCCAACGCGCCCTGGCCATCGATGCTGCCAGCCGATTGAAACTGCCGCTCGCTCGCTTTTCCAGGGCTACGGGGGAGAGGTTGCGAGCTGTCCTTGCTCCTGAGTTGGATCCCGTCAATCCAATCGATATTTGGTCAGGGGAGAAGGATGTCGCCGGTCATGTGGCCGCTTGCCTATCCATTGCGTTAAATGACGAAAATACGAGCGTTGGGGTCGTCGTGACGGAGTTTGGCGTCCCGATGAGTGACACGTTTTCCACCCGGATAGCAGATGGCCTGATCAGGCTCGCCGGTGGGCCGAAGCCCGTGCTTGCCGTCGGATTTTCGACACGACATTTCGTCTCCGATCGCGTTCTGGAGTTGGAACGGGCAAACGTTCCCGTGCTCGATGGTCTCGAGACATCATTTGAAGCCATGAGCCAGCTTCATCACTACCAGAAGGCAAGCGCCTACTGCGATCCGCTGTCGTTCGATGCGTCTGAGAGCAGTCTCATCGAAGTCGCGCTTGCAAAGCTCACGCCTTCCGACGAGGCCTCCACGCTTGCGCTGGTCGAGGCCGCCGGCATTCCCACGGTCACCCACAAGGTAGTAGACAGTCTTCAAGCGGCGATCGCCGCTGCGAATGCCATAGGTTATCCGGTTGTCCTCAAGACTGCAGCGGCAGTTGATCACAAGACCGAGGTCGCCGGCGTCGTTCTCGATATCAAGGACGTCCAAGCCCTCGAGCGTGCATATACCGATCTCAGGAATCGAATTGGTCCACGCGTCCTTGTGGCCGCCATGGTCAAAGGGGGCGTCGAATTGGCACTTGGCGCGCTCATAGATCCTGTCGCTGGCCCGATGGTGATGCTGGCAGCCGGTGGCGTTAGAGCCGAACTGCTGGCCGATCATCAATTCGCATTGGCGCCCGTCACGGAAGACGAAGCACTCGACATGTTGAAGTCGCTCAAGATCGCTCCAACTCTTGAGCCGTACCGTGGGCAGGCCGGTATCGACCAATCTGCTGTGGCGCGTGCGGTCGCCTCCATTTCGCGTCTCATCGCTGAATACTCCCAAGCCATCTCGTCAATCGACATCAATCCCCTTATCGCCACGCCCGCCGGTGTGACAGCTGTCGACGCTCTTCTCGTGCGCAACCCCGACAAAATGTGAATTGGAGAAACTGTATGACCCGAAACATAACCAAGGTGACATGCGTCGGCGGCGGTCTTATTGGCGCAGGTTGGGCGGCTCACTTCATGCGCGCGGGCCTCGACGTCGTGGTTCACGATCAGTCGGCTGAGCGCCAGGACTTCCTCGTGTCGACCATCGAAAGGGCGATGCCCACGCTGAACGCGCTCGGCTTGGCGGATGGCGCTTCACCATCGCGGGTCAGGTTCACCACCGATCTAAAAGAGGCGCTGGCCGACACGGACTTCGTTCAGGAAAGTGCCACCGAGGAGGTAGAGGCAAAGATTGGTCTCATAGCTGAGATCGACTCTCTCGTCAGAGATGACGTCGTCATCGCGTCGAGTTCATCGGGATTTCTCGCAGAGAACTTGCGCAGTCGGGCGAAGCGCCCTGATCGAGTCATCATCGGCCATCCCTTCAACCCACCCTTTCTCGTTCCGCTCGTCGAGATCGCAGGCGGGGCGACGGCGAGACGTGCGGCCGACATTGCGACGACGTTCTATCGATCCTCAGGCTGTGAAGTCGTCGAACTCGAACGCGAAATCGACGGCTATATCGGCAATCGCATCCAGTTCGCCGTCCTGCGGGAAGTACTGTACCTGATGTCAGAAGGAATAGCAGACTTGGAATCGATCGACAGGGCCATTGCTGCCGGTCCGGCAATCCGCTGGGCCGTCATGGGTCCGTCCTCGGTCTTCTTCCTTGGGGCTCGGGATCCGTCGCTCTACGGCGAATTCGTCGATCTGCTCGCTCACGAAATGGAAAGCGGCTACACCGCGCCCGCAAGCTTCCAACCAGACAAGACCCTGATGCGCAAATACGCCGATGAAGTCGTTAGGGGTATCGGCAATAGGGGACAGGCAGGTCTTGTGCACTTAAGAAATGCGGGCGTTGCCGGCATTCGCAAGGCACTGGAGCATGCGAGGTTGAGCCCCGAGGAAACCGCGTTGTGAGCTGGTTTACAGCCTGGGAAGGTGTCGTCACGCCAGACTGGCTCGATGAGCTCGATCATGTCAATTTCCTCGCCTATCAGCGCGTTGCTGACGAAGCGAGCATGTCGGCCTGGAAGAGTGCTAAAGGGACGGAGGACACAGGTCAATCGCTCGAATTCGTCATGACCGAAACCTACGTCCGCTACTTGACCGAACTCCGGCTCGGCATGTCAGTCGAAATACGCACGATTCTCGCGGCTTACGATGCCAAGCGCTTTCATCTGGTTCATCATATTCAAAGTGGTGGTCATCTCGCCTGCACGGTCGAGACACTGAACCTCTGTTTCGATACGGTCGCCCGTCGGGCCGCAAATTTTTCGGATACGATCACTGCGCGTTTCGCCAGTTTGGTGGCAGGGCCTGGTGAAGTGCAGCCGCAGTTGTCGATAAAGCGGAGGTCACCATATGCTTGATCCGATCGTCCTCACCCGGCGCGTCGGCAAGGTTCTCGAAATCACGTTGAACCGACCGCCGGTCAACGCGATTAACCGCGAGATGAGCCGCGCAATTCATGGGGCACTTAAGATGCTCCAAGAGGACGGCGACCTTAGCGTCGGCGTCATTATCGGGACAGGAGCCCGCGTCTTTTCTGCCGGGTGGGACCTCAAGGATGTTGCCGCGTCGGGATTCGATCCGTCGCTCGATCAAGAGGCGGCTACCGGTCACGGCGACGGAGGTTTTGCCGGCATCACTGAATATCATGACCTCCTCAAGCCGGTGATCGCCGCGGTCAACGGCGTGGCCGTCGGGGGTGGGTTTGAGATCGCCTTGGCATGCGATCTGATCGTTGCTGCTGACCATGCCTATTTCGAGCTGCCGGAGATGCAGCGGGGATTTCTCGCCGATAGCGGTGCGATACAGCGTTTGCCGAAACGCATACCGTACAATGTCGCGAAGGACATGCTGCTGACCGGTCGGCGTATGTTCGCGACAGAGGCCCATCAGTGGGGCCTTGTCGCCTCCGTTCACGACAGTGCAGGCTTGCGCGGGGCGGCTATGGATCTTGCGAGCAATATAAGCCTGGGGGCGCCGCTTGCATTGCAGGCAATGAAGGAAGTCATGGGCCGCATAGAGACGATGCCCACGGCCGAGGCCCTTGCGATAACGAAGCCAGGCAAGAGTGGGCTTACAATGTATGAGCGGATGAGTGGCTCCGAGGATTTCCTCGAAGGTGCGAAGGCGTTCGTAGAGAAGCGTGCGCCGGTTTGGAAAGGTCAATAGCGCCAGGACAAACCAAGCTGACACCGTCATGCGCGGAAAAGGGTGGGATCACTGCGATTCGAGAGATAGGCCTCAACAAGCTCCGTCCATAGTGAAACGCCGATGGGAAGAAGTCGATCGTTAAAGTCATACCCCGGATGGTGGAGGGGACGGGTGGTGGCCGTCTCGGCGCTTCCCAGGAAGAAATATGCACCCGGACAAGCCTTGAGCATGTAGCCGAAGTCTTCGCTGGCCATCCACGGGGATTCAAGTTCGAGGACGTTTTCGTGTCCAAGGGCGCGCTGTGCAACTGAGGTTAGGAACGCGGTCTGCTCCGCGTGATTGATTGTAGCGTCATAAAACGGGATGTAGTCGATTGACGCCCGCATCCCAAAGCTTTCGGCCTGCAAAGCAACGATCAACCGTATCCGCCGCTCTACCTCCATGCGGACGTCGGGATCGAAGGAGCGGATGCCCAGGATCAGTTTTGCTGACGAGGGAATGATGTGGCTGGCGGAACCGGCGTTAAACGCCCCGACGGTCACCACGGCAGAAGCATTTGGGCTGATGTTACGTGAGACAATTGACTGCAAGGCTGTCACGATGCTCGCCCCACAGACAATAGGATCGGCGGTTGTCTGAGGCTCTGCACCGTGGCCGCCCATACCTTCGACGGTGATGAAAACTTCGTCGACCGCAGCGCAAACGGCGCCAGGACGGGTCGCAAATCGTCCGAATGGGTGATGCGGTGCATTGTGCATACCGAAGACGGCATCACACACGAAGCGGTCGAAGAGACCCTCCTCGACCATCATGCGAGCCCCGCCGAAGTTCTCTTCGGCGGGCTGAAAGATCAGGTGTACGGTGCCATCTATATTACCTCGTTCGGCAATCAAACGGGCCGCGCCAAGCAGCATTGCCGTATGGCCATCATGGCCACAGGCATGCATTATGCCCGGTGTGGTGCTTTTATAGGCGACTGCGGTTTCCTCATTGATGGGCAATGCATCTATATCTGCTCGCAATGCGATCGCGCGCCGGCTGCTACCTCTGCTGAGCGTACCGACGACCCCGGTTTTCGCGAGACCGCGATGGACTTTGAAGCCAAGCCTGTCGAGTTCTCGAGAGATCAGGTCTGAGGTCCTGATCTCTGCAAGACCAAGCTCGGGGTGGGCGTGAAGGTCACGTCGAATGGCCACCAAGTCATCCGCGTGAGAACCAAGATCGACCACCATCGCATCACCCATCTAAGCCCGATTCAAGAAATTGCCGGCGTGCGCTACACGGCTACTCTTTGTAGATGCTGAAGGAGAAGTACTTCTTCGTGATCTTGTCGTATGTGCCATCTGCGCGAATCGTTTTGATGCCTTCGTTGATTTTCGCCTTGAGATCAGCATCTTCCTTTCGAATGCCAACACCGACGCCAGGACCATAGATCGCCGTATCCGGTGTGACCTCGCCTTTGAGTTCGCAGCAAGCGCCCGGACCGGTCTTGAGAAACTCCTCAAGCCCGATCCGGTCGGACAGAACCGCATCGACGCGACCAGCGCCAAGGTCCTGCAACGCCTCGTCGACGGTCTGATATTCTTTGACCTCAGCTGCTTCCGTGAAATGCTTCTTGGCGAATTCGGAATGCGTGGATGCCGAGGGGACGCCGACGATCTTGTCTTTCATGTCTTCGGGCGTCACGCCGAACGCCTGATCTTTCACACCGACGATGCCGATCGGAGAGTCGTAGTACTTGTCCGAAAAGTCGATGATCTTTCTGCGCTGTTCGGTGATGGACATCGAACTGACGATCATATCGATCTTCTTTGCCTGCAATGCGGGGATGATGCCGTCCCAAGTCACGGGCGTGATCGTGCACTCCAGCTTTTCCTGGTCGCAGACCGCCTTGATAAAATCGATCTCCCAGCCGGAGAACGTGCCATCCGCATCCGGTGCAAAGAATGGAGGGAAGGGTTCTGCCGCGACACCCACCTTGTAATCCTGCCCGTATGCGAGGCCAGAGGTGGCGAGAGTTACCGCCGCGGCGGCGATGAGCGTACCTAGATTCTTCATTTTGATTCCCCATTTGTTTTGGAAAGAGGGTTCATCGTTTCTGATCGTGACCCGGCTTTCCATCCTCCCCGAGGAGGAGATGAATTGAAGGGGCAATTGCCTAGTTCTCTTCCGCGACTGATTGTCTGGTGGTGAGAGGTTTGGATGACGCATCCGGTTGAAGGCATCGACCACATTGTATTGCTGGTGTCGTCGCTAGACTGGTCCGCGGAACACTTTCGCCGCCTGGGGTTCACGCTCTCTTTGATGGGGCTGCATAGCTCGCACATGGGTGCTGCTAACCACACGATCGTGTTCGAGAACGGTTATCTCGAACTTCTAGTTGTCTTTCGTGAAACGCAGGCGAATGAACGGGAGCGCTCTGCTTTGGCTGCCGGTGGCAATTGCATCGCTGCCGTTGCAGGCCGGATCAAAAATATATCAAGTGCCGTTTTGTCACTAAAGACAAATGGCATAAATTGCGGCTAGCGCGAATTCTCGCGCCCTTTGACCCTGCCGGACGACTTCGCGGTCAAACGAGCTGGTAGAGCGATTATCCAGCGACGTTGACTTCATTTGGCATTTCGCGGGCGTCTCCCTATGCTGAGCCGATTCCTTTGGGGAAATTGGATCAGGTCGGGTCTGGCATCAATTCTTGTCGTTTGCGGGGCCTGGGTTTGGCTGCTGAATGAGGGCCGTAGGCCGAAAAGTTCGAACAAAAACGATACGCCTCATGCGATCGCTTCGTCATTGAAGTCATGGGACGGGCGGTACAGTTGGGGCGCTATGGCCTTAGCAAATTGATCATGGCCCGAGGCATCTCATTAAGCATGAACACGAAATTTTCGCCGCCGAATGAACCCGATATATTGCGACAGACCGGATTTTCGCCTCCAGCGGCTTCGACTGCTAAAGCAGTGTACTAGCTTCATCTCGTTGGTTGACCACAACGGGGTATTGGCGAGCATAGTGGATCGGCTAATCGCATAGACCCCGCGCAGCTGACATAGCGGCGCGTCCGCCTTCGATCACGAACCCGGCGTCAGCCCCGTAGGTGAACAACGTGAAGCCCAGCGCACGGAACGTTGGGACGAACTCCAGAGCCGCCACGTCAATGCCCGCAATCACGCCACTTTGTTTCGCAGCGTCCGCCACCTGTTTGCAGGCGGCAAGGAGTTCGGGGTGAAGTTCACCGGGCCGCAATCCAAGCGAAAGAGACAAGTCGGCAGGGCCCACGTAGAGCACGTCGACACCCGTTACGCTTGAAATCTTGTCAATATCCGCCACGGCCTCGCGGCTTTCGATCTGAAGAACCACAAGTGTTTCGTTGTCAGCATGTTGAAGATAGGAAGCCTGGTCGTAATAATAGTTCGAGGCGCGCCACGCTCCGAAACCGCGTGTTCCCAACGGCGGATACTTTGCAGAGCTCACGGCCTTCCTCGCCTCTGCTTCCGAGTTGATCATCGGGACCATCACACCGGCGACACCGTGGTCGAGTGCCCCTTTTATTAGTTCAGGGCTCTTCCCTTGCACCCGATAGATCACTGGCATTCCATGCCGCTCGGTCGCCGGGAGGATCTGCATCAGGGTATCGGGCGGGATAGGGGCGTGCTCTCCGTCAACGAGCAAGAAGTCTGCACCGGTATGAGCCAGCGTCTCAGCCACAATCGGATGTGGAATGCTCATCCAGATCCCGAAAGTGGTCTGGCGAGAGCGGATGCGCGTGACGAGGTCGAAATGATTCATAAGGAGTCTCCGGAAGACAATGATCAGCCTATGCGACGAGGAACGCGACGCTCGATCAGTCTGAATGCAAGGACGATTACAGCTGTTATGCCCATGTAGACGCAGGCGACGAAAAGTAGGGGCTCGTAGGTGATGTAGGTTTCCTGGCGAATTCGGGTCGCAACTGAGAAGATGTCGACGACGCTAATCGTTGCGACCAAAGGCGTGGCTTTGAGCTGCAGGATTGCCTCACCAGAAATCGTAGGAAGGGCCCGGTAAACGGCCTGCGACAAATGGATACGCCAGAACGTCGTCGATCTCTTTAAACCGAATGCTTTGGCGGCTTCCATCTGACCCGAGGGCACATTTGCCAGTGCACCCCGCATGACTTCGCCCATATAGCCGGCACAGGAGAGGGTAAGAGCAACCACAGCATACGGCCACGCTTGCCTGAGATAAATCCAAAGTTCGGACTGTCGTATTTCGGGGAACTGCGGAAAAAGCGAACCAAGACCGTAGTATAGTAGCCACAACTGAAGGAGGAGAGGCGTCCCACGAATGATTGTACAGTAAGCTTGTGCCGGTAAGGAGAGCCAAAGCTGCCCCGAATTTCTTGCAAGACCTAGCAAGACGGCCAAGGCAAATCCTAGGCTAAATGTGACTGCCAGGAGCCAGATCGTGGTCCAAAGCCCACGAAGGAGCAGTTGCCAGTATACAGTAACCCATTCCCACTGCAGCGTAGTGCAGGCAACGACGACCAGCGCCGCAACCAAGATCCAGAATGCCACGTAATGAAGGAAAAATTTGTTCGTTCGGGACCCATGATCAGTGGAGGGAGAAACAATGGTCATCTGCTTGCTCCCGCCGACCGGATACCATGCCGTGCCCTTTTCTCGGCGAGAGAAAAGAGGACGCCCGATACGAGTGTGATGATCAGATACAATGCGCCCGCGGCGATGAAAAACGTGAAATATGCCTTCGTCGACCCCGCGGCCTGGCGAGTTTGCAACGTCAACTCCTGGAAACCGACGACAGCGAGCAGAGCCGTGTCCTTGGTGGCCATCAGCCAAAGGTTGGATAAGCCCGGCAGTGCGTGTGGCAGCATGGCGGGCGCCGTTATCTTTCTGAAAACTGCGGACGATGTCATTCCGAAAGACCGGGCGGCCTCGACCTCGCCGTGCGGCACCGCCAGGATCGCGCCGCGGATGATCTCCGTGGCATAAGCGCCCTGTACGAACCCTAGAACGATGATGCCGGCAGCCAGTCCATTGATGTCGATCGGTGGATAGCCAAGAGCTTCCAGGCCTGCATTCAAGCTAATCGTCCCGCCATAGTAGAGAATGAGAATCAGGACCAGTTCTGGAACGGCCCGGACAATCGTTGTGTACAGATCAAGGATATCGCGAGCGACCGGTCCTCCATAGATCTTTGCTGTTGCGCCAAATATGCCCAGCGTCAAACCCAAGGTGAAAGCGCCCACCGCGATTTGAAGCGATGCAACGAGTGCCCATAGCATCGGTCCACCCCAACCCGGTGGACTGATTGCCAGAAGATCGAAGAGTGACGGTTGCATGGGCGATCCTATTTTTGGCCGTGGAAGGCGAGGCGGCAGTTATCCGACTTTTGCGAGGAACTTCTTCAGTCGCTCGGATTTCGGAGCCTCGAATATGGTCTCCGGCGGCCCTTCCTCTTCGATGAGGCCTTGGTGAAGAAACACGACATGACTGGCCACCTGGCGCGCAAATTTCATTTCGTGGGTGACAAGAAGCATGGTGCGGCCTTCTCGCGCGAGATCACCAATGACTTTCAACACCTCGCCGACCAATTCCGGGTCGAGCGCTGATGTTGGCTCATCAAAAAGCATCACTTTTGGATCGACAGCCAACGCTCGGGCGATTGCCCCGCGCTGCTGTTGGCCGCCGGACAGGAAAGCCGGATACACATCCTTCTTCTCCTTGAGGCCGACGCGATCGAGCAATTGCTCCGCCCGTTCGATCGCCTCATTCCTGCCCATTCCCAGAACCGAAACAGGCGCCAGAACGACGTTTTCGAGCAATGACATATGGCTCCAAAGGTTGAAGCTCTGGAAGACCATGGCCAGCCGGGAGCGAATGCGTCTCATCTGCGCCGCATCGGCCGGAACGAGCCCTTGGTGGGCTCGTTTCAGGCGCACTTCCTCACCATTGATAACGATGCGGCCGTCTGACGGCGTCTCCAGGCAATTTATGCAACGGAGCATCGTCGACTTGCCCGAACCGCTGCCGCCGATAATCGCGACGACATCACCTTGCTTTGCCGAAAGTGAAACACCTTTCAGAACATGCAACGCGCCGAATTTCTTGTGAAGGTCCATGAGTCTGATCGCGTCGACGCCGACAGAATCGCCACGTTCTACATGGACTTTTTCATCCGCTTCCGCACTTCCCTGCAATATCGCTTCTCCTCCGAACACCCGCGATCAGACCATGTACGCAGGAGCATGATGCTCAACCATCCTCCCCGGGGAGGATGGTTGAGGCGGCAATGGCCGATAATTAGTTGAGGCTGGTTTTGTGGGAGGGGACGCAGCTTTGACATGAGGCGACGCAGGAGCTGACAGTTGAATCAATCTGACAAATGGATTCCTGCCTTGCAAACGAAACAGCCTGGTGCTGCGCAACGCCGTCGTCAAAAGACTATCTGCTTTGAGAGCATCATTGTGCACCGTCGTACTTGGACTACCATTCTTGCATTGGTTTCCCGGGAATTTATCGCCACGAACCACGATCCAGGCCCCGCCCTAAATTGCGGACTATCCTAGGCCGGCTATCGCATCGGCAATCGTTGGCCATTCGAGGAAAGGCAAATAAAACTCACATTTCGTACTAAAGAGTCAATTGTTCTGAGCGCTTCTTTGCTCAAGCATCTAGCATAGAGGAAGCGCCATCCAGATACCGTCTTAGCCAGTCCGCAATGCGTGGAGCCGCGATCGTCCGTCCGGGTACCTATCAACCCGATTGTGCAGAACAAGGTTGGAAGCCCAATGATGAAGTCAGAGCAAGCGGAACGCAGCCAATACTTGATGGCGGTCCGAAATCTTAGGAAGTCCTTCGGGTCTCTGGAGGTGCTGAAGGGCGTCGATCTTGCCGCAAACAAGGGCGACATTCTTACTTTGATTGGAAGCTCCGGCTCGGGGAAAAGTACACTTATCCGCTGCATCAACTTCCTGGAAGAGCCCAGCCAAGGCGAAATCGTCCTCAACGGCTCAATCTTTCCTGCTGTAAACGGTGGGAAGCGCTCCCGACGGCAGATTGCCGACTTGGTTGGCCTCCGCAGGAAGGTGGGAATGGTCTTCCAAAGCTTCAATCTGTGGCCGCACCGAACCGCGATCGAAAACGTCATGGAGGGACCAGTACAGGTCCTCGGAATTTCAAAGGCGGAAGCTCGGGATCGTGCGGAAGGCTATCTGAACAAAGTCGGCCTAGCAGAAAGAAGCCGCCACTATCCGGCTCAATTGTCAGGCGGCCAGCAACAGCGCGTAGCAATTGCACGCGCTCTTGCCATGGAGCCCGAGATCCTCCTTTTCGACGAGCCGACTTCGGCTCTGGATCCAGAACTCGTCGGCGAAGTGCTGCGGGTGATGCAGAACCTGGCCTTGGAAGGGCGGACGATGGTGATCGTCACGCACGAAATGCACTTTGCCCGAGAAGTCTCTTCGGAGGTTGTCTACCTCCAGGGGGGCAATATCGAGGAAAGAGGGAAGCCCGATGACGTGCTCGGAGCACCGAGATCACCTGCCCTTGCAGCATTCCTGAAGAGGTACAGATCATAATCAACCAAACACAAGGGGAATGAAAATGAGAATGATCCAAACACTATCGGCTGCGTTCATTATCGCTGGAGCAAGCGTAGTAGCAATCTCGTCGGCGAGGGCCGACGAAGTCGTCAAGGTCGGAATCGATGCGGCCTACAAGCCTTTCGCATATGTCGACGCAAACGGCGAGTTGGCAGGTCTTGAAGTCGATCTGACCAAGGCGGTGTGCGCCGATGCTAAGATCACCTGCGAAATCTCAAATGTTCCTTGGGATGGTATCTGGACGGCTTTGGAGACGGGGACCATCGACATGATCGGGACGACGGTCACCGAAACGGCGCCTCGTCTTGAGAAGTATGACGCCACTCGCATCATCTACAAGGTTGGATATGCTTTTCTCGTTTCGGAAAGCGCCGATATTTCCAAGGGCCTCGACGGTCTGAAAGGACAGCCGATCGGCACGATCGTGGGGACGCAGTCGTATTACGACTACATCAAAGCGACCCTTGGCGATGACGCTCAGATCCAGGGGTACGACAATCCTGACGCAGCCGTACTCGATCTCGATGCCGGCCGCATCGCGGCATTCCAGAACGATAGCCTGCAACTTCAGCAGCAGTTCGTGAGCACCGGAAAATACAAGCTCGCAGCCGAGCCGAGCTTCGACAAGAAGTTCGTCGGAGAGGGCAGGGGCTGGTTCTTCCGCAAGGGATCGGCCGACCTCGTTGCGAAAATCAACAAGGGATTGGACGCGGTCATCGCATCAGGCAAGCTTGACGAACTGGGTCTTAAGTATCTGAACACCAAGCTCACAACGCAGTGATGTATAAAGCGCAAGGTGACGAGCAATGATTGAGATCCCTGCGCCATATATGAGCTTCTGGCTGAAGGGTGCTGCTCTGACGCTGGGGTTGTCTGCGATCGCCTTTCCGATCTGCGTCTTGATCGGATTGGCGGTTGCATTCGCCAGCCTGTCTCCCAGCAGACCGACGGCCCTGTTTGGGGCGGCTTATATCAATATGTTTCGAGGACTGCCCGAGGTGATGGTCATCTTCATCGTCTTTTACGGTTCCAACATTCTCCTCGGCAGCATCGGATCGCTTGTTGGTCTCAGATTTGGAGGCGCGAATCCGACGATTGCGGCTATCGCCGCACTCTCAATCCAGTTTGGTTCCTACGCTGCGGTTATCTTCAAAGACTGGATTTCTGTGTTGCCGAAGGGCTATTCTGAGGCAGGCGCGGCGATCGGCATGACACGCTTTCAAGTTCGTCGGCGCATCGTGGTGCCTCTGGTGCTGCGATCAGCAACCCCGGCGCTGGGCAACCTCTTCCTCGTTTTGCTCAAGATATCGGCCCTGGCATCACTTATAGGCGTTCAGGAACTCAGCCGGTCGACCAGCATCATCGCTGGCTCAACCCGCGAACCCCTGATTTGCTACATGATTGCTGCAGTAATGTATCTGGCGATCTCTGCAATATCGGGGCTGATCCAACACCGTTTGGAATCAAAGGTGCAGGGAGGGTGACCGATGTTTAATTTTGCGATTCTTGAAGCGCCAGCTTTCTGGACGGCAGTCGTAAACGGGTTTTTCATCACCGTCGCGCTCACAGTTCTCAGCATGGGCCTTGGCTTTCTTTTGGGTGGCGCGCTCGCAGCAATGCATGAATATGGCGGCCGAGGAGTACGGTTGTTTGCCAAGGCGTATATCTTCATCTTCCGGGGTGTTCCGCTCCTTATCTTGCTGTTCCTTGCCTACTATGGTCTGCCACGTATTGCCTGGGTTCGAGCAAGCCCGCTCTGGGATCTCATTCTTAGTTCACCGTTCCGAACTGCGGTGTTCGTCCTCAGCATAAACAACGCCGCCTATCTCGGAGAGATGATGAGAGGTGGCCTGAAGATGGTGCCCCGCGGCATGCTTGAGGCGGCCGCTGCGGTCGGAATGACACGGCGGCGCGCCTTTTTCAGGGTCCATGCCCCAATTGCACTGCGTTCGATTTTGGGCAGTCTGGGAAACGAAACCGTGGCAGTTCTAAAGGCCTCGGCGATCACCAGCGTAATTACAGTCCATGACCTGATGGGGGGGCCGACCATCCATGGAAAGGTCTACCTCGATCCGCTCACACCGCTCCTCGTCGTCGGCGTTGTCTACGTGATCATCGTTCAGATCATCGATTTCACCGTAACGCGGATCCAGCAACATCTCGCGGTTCCGAGCACATCACCGGCGCAGCATCTGTGAGCAGCAGCGGTGTTGTCGGCCACGAGTCGGAGACTTCAAATGGATCTGGTCAAGGCTCTCCGTGAGCAACTGGGGAAAGACAAGTTTTTTGTTGGGGAGGAGATTCCCGCGAAATACTTTTCGGACGCATCTCTCCTGCCGCCTACAATGCCGATCGCGCTCGTGCGTCCCACCTCTGCCCCGGACGTATCTGCCACACTGCGCCTTTGCAGTGCTGGCCGGTGGCCGATTGTCATACAGGGTGGACTGACTGGATTGGTTGGTGGTGCGCATCCGCGGTCCAATGAAATTGCGATTGCAATGGACCGCATGTCCGAGATCGAAGAGATCGATATCGTAAACCGGACCATGACCGTCCAAGCAGGTGCCACCTTGGAGCAGGTCCAGATGGCGGCCGCGCAAGCTGGACTTTTCTACGGCGTGGATCTTGGTGCGCGGGGAACTTGCACCATTGGAGGAAATGTCGCGACCAACGCTGGCGGGGTGCAGGTGTTGCGATATGGCATGACCCGGCAGCAGGTCATAGGGATCGAGGCAGTGCTTGCTGACGGGACGATTGTCAATGCGATGAACAAGGTTCTAAAGAACAATACCGGATACGACTGGCCACAACTGGTGGCAGGCAGCGAAGGAACATTGGCCGTTATCACCCGTATCTGCCTTCGGCTCATGCCAACGCCCAAGCCGGTACTGACTGGCCTGTGCGCAGTACGTTCCGTTGAAAATGCCTTAGCGGTCTGCCGCCGGCTGCAGGAAAGGTTTGATGGAAAGCTTGTCACCTTCGAGGGCATGTGGCGCAACTATATGGAGGCCGGGGAGCATTGGGGTTTGTTGACGGCTCCCTTTGGCTCAGCCCCAACCGTGACGTTGCTCATTGAAGCCGCCTTGGGATTAGAGGAGGACGCGCGATCACTGTTCGAGAGCACCCTTTTCGAAATGCTGGAAGAGGGATTGCTCCACGATGCTCTTATCGCGCAATCGGAAGCCGACCGACGTCGGTTCTGGCAATACCGCGAAGTAAACTATGAATACCATCGGTGCGCGCCGAAGGAGCTTCATTACGACGTAGGAATCCCGCTAGATCGGCTTTCCGCCTATGTCGAGGCACTTGAGAGCTCTGCCTTGCGAACACTTCCCGATGGCCGGATCGTCGTATACGGGCATCTGGGCGACGGCAACTTGCACATCGCCGCTTATCCCGGCGATCCGGAGCAAGACACTGCGCCATTCGAAACAGCGCTTTATAGCGCCGTTCAGCAATGCAGGGGAAGCATCTCCGCCGAGCATGGCATCGGGGTCAAGAAATTAGACAAGTTGATCTATAGTCGATCTGCGGACGAGCTTGCGCTCATGAGAGCGATCAAGTTTGCGGTCGATCCGTATGCAATCCTGAACCGCGGCAGAGTCCTTCCAACAATGGGGTGAGATTGCCGAAGGCTCAAGGCTTAGGGCATGAGCAAACCAAGCCACCTCCGCACTTCCCCATAAGCTTCGCCTTATTGTAGTCCTCTCAGCGAGTATCGATGTCGAAAATTCCGCATCCGACCCTCTCGAGCTGATATTGAGAACCTGCCGCTGTCGAGTGCCGCCTACCTTATCTGTTCTCCTTCGAAATCGGCGTCCATGCTCCTCCATCCCCATGTTCAAGTACGCGCGCAAAACTCTAATCGAACGCATTCTTGCAAATGCCTTCAAATTGGTACACAATAAATACCATTATGGGGTTGCGGCCGATCCAGCGTCAATTCGCGTCACTGTCAAAACCTATTGGATATCGCCTGACCGCTTCTAGCCGGGAAGATCAAGCGTCCGACATTTGGAAAGTCGAGGAAGTTGAGGTCCTGCGTCTCCTTTTCTGGTTGTCGAAAGGCGGTTGCAGCTATTTCTCGCGAGATCCGTCCTTCGCCAAAAAAGCCACGCTATGATCTTCTCGAGTGCGCCAACTTGGGGATTTCTGCAAGAAAGAATGGCGCTAAAAACACACCTTAGCTAAATCTGTCGATAGTTTGTAGAGGACACGATGTCAGAATATTCAACGGAAGAGCTACTCAACGCCGTGAAAGCCGGGCTCGAACGTGCCGAAAAACTAAAGGAGCCATCGAGCATTGCGGTATGTGATGCGGGCGGCAACTTGATTGCGTTCTGCCGTTCGCCAGATGCAGCGTTCGGCGGAGTTGAAGTCGCCATCGGAAAGGCTTACACAGCGGCCGCCTTCCGAACCAAGACGACCGACCTGCTGCAGGATTCTCAGCCGGGAGGCGAATTCTACAGCCTCGTCGCAGCGAACCCATCCCGGCCCTTTGTGGTGTTCGGAGGCGGCGTTCCTTTGTTTCGTGGAGGAGCTTGTGTTGGCGCGGTCGGTGTTTCAGGCGGTCCCGTTGACGCAGATATCGATATTGCGGCGGTGGTATGCGAAGCATTGGAACGCTAAGCTGTCGGTTCTGGACGTCACTGTCCGCTCTTGATATTGCATGTGTGAGGCTCTCATTTCCAAGGTTAAGATGCAGAAGCGCGCGCTTGAGAACCAGGTAGCAATCATCACAGGTGCCGCGAACGGATGTGGTCGCGCAGCCGTGAAGTTGTTCCTTGAAGCAGGCGCCAGTGTCGTGGGCGCTGATCTGGACCTAGCGGCAGGCGAAAGCTTGGCGCGTCTGGTGAGTGACGAGCGCTTTGTGTTCGTTCACGCTGATGTTTCGAAAGCCGAAGATGTCAGCCGCGTCGCCGATACAGCCAGATCTCGATTTCAAAGAATCGACATCGTGCACAATCAGGCGGGCGCAATTATCGTGAAGCCACTGCTTGAGTTCTCCGAAACCGACTACGAGTTCGTCCTCAACAACAACTTGAGAAGCGTGTTCCTAATGACCCAGGCGGTGCTGCCGGACATGTTGCGGCAGGGGCGTGGCGTATTCGTCAATACCTCTTCGGTATCAGGATCAACGGCAACACCGATGGAGACGATCTACTGTAGTTCCAAGGCAGCCGTGACGCAGTTCACGCGCGCAGTAGCGGTGGAGTTCCGGGACAAGGGAATTAGGGCAAATGCCATTTGCCCCGGATTCGTGCGGACGAAACACGGGGAAGTTGAAATGGAGCAGCTCCGAAAACTCGGAATCAACGCCTCTGAACGAGATATTGCCGCTTTGCAGGGACGCATGTGCGAGCCAGAGGAAGTGGCACGGGTAGCGCTCTTCCTGGCCTCCGAGGATTCGGGTTTCATCAACGGGGCCGAGATTCCGGTCGACAATACGTTCACGGCAATTTGAGATGTTCTGGTCGGGACGCCAACTAGAACAGATGCCGTTTCACGGCGCCGCAGTCCGGTTCATCAGGCGGCAGATTCACATCGGTCGGCTGCACCCAAATGAGCAGCTTCCTGCCGAACGCGTATTGTCAGAAACGCTCGGCATTTCCAGGGTAACCTTGCGGGAAGCAATTGGTGTCCTGGAAGAAGGTGACTACGTCGTTTCACGACGTGGAGCAAAAGGAGGGACATTCGTTACCTCCAGCTCCATGCTGGATGAGATAGCGCGCCGTCACCTCACGCGGGATCCTGGAGGCGCTTGGAGAATGCTGGAGTACCTCCAGGCGACATTTCTTGCCGCCTTAGATTACGCGTGCGACCGTCGCTCCCCCGCGCATCTTTCCACTTTCCGCGATATAGCTGAGAAGCTTGATGGGAGCGCTGACGGAGCGAAGTTGCGTGAAGCGCGGTTTGAGTTTTTCGCAGTAGTTGGCCTTGCGTCCGCCAATCACAACTTCGAAGAGGCAATTACCGTGGCGCTGGACGATCTGTTTCATCCAATTCCGGAGGACAGGCTGGTCCAGTCTCGTGATATATTGGCGAAAGCCTTAAACGAAACTCATGATGCGCTAAAGGCGCGAGATCGATCAACAGCGAGGAATGTGGGTGTCGTCGTTCTCGAGGACATCGGTAGGTCTCTGAATGATGCGATTGTCGTGTCTAGCCGAAACTTGAGCGCGAGTCCGGTGACCAACGCATGTTAGAGAACAGCCGCACAGCGACAGTGGTTCTCAGCCAGCCGCGATATAGCCCAATGACATGGTTTCATACGATAGGTTGCACCGCTATTAGGTTTTGAAACCAGTTGCAAAAGATAGTCGCGGATTTTGACCGCCCTTCTTTGCTGATCAAAAAGTAGCTTTCGTCGTCAAGAACGGAAACGGTCGATAGCACGATCAAGTCTCCATTCTCGATTTCCCTCCGGCAAACCTCGACTGGGCAAAGCGCCACGCCGTGTCCGGCGATTGCCGCCGTCGCGAGAAGATTGAAGTCCTGGAAAACGGGGCCGCGGTCTGCGCCGGCGGCTGACAATCCAGCCTGACGGAACCATTCCTGCCAATGGCTGACCTTTTCATCGTGCAGAAGATCAGCTGTGGCAATGTCCTGGTCGTTCATCACTAGGCCTTCGCGCTCCAGGTAGCGAGGGCTTGCCACAGGTCGATTTACGCGCGAGAAGAGGCGCTCAGACGTAACGCCATCTGATGTGTCCGCTCCTAGCGTTATCAGCACGTCGCAACCGGTCTCTCGAAGCCGTTGCTCGGCCATCGCATATACCACCCTGACCGTAATGTCCGGACGCAGTGACAGAAAATTGCCGAGTGCGGGAATAACCCAACGCGTTGCGATTGATGGTATGCAGGCGACGGTAATCTCGGACTTGGTCCGGAGCTTCAACAAATCTACCTCCGCCGAGATGCGCGCAAGACTCGCAGTAAGAACAGCCGCCAGTTGCTCAACATCTGGAGCCAGCTTAACGCCACGTGTCTTCCGAAGGAAAAGCGGGCGTCCAAACCATTCCTCGAGCTGTCTGATTTGGTGACTGACGGCCGCGTGGGTGACGTTTAGCTCATCCGCGGCCCGGGAGAAGCTTTCCAGCCGGGCTGCCGCTTCGAGGAATCTCAGCGCACCCAATGGAGGCATCATGTGTAAGCTTTCCTCACATGGGTGTTGAGAGATCGTCGTTTGTCGGCTCCGTGAGCATCGAGAATATAGCGCATGTGCGCGAAGGAAAAGACTTCCATCCCGCCGCTGATGTCAATTTTTCTCATAGTTTGGAGGGCCGCATGTTCGTGCGCAGTTTGAAGGATGTTGAAGTGACGGATTACTTTGTTGAATGGGGCAGTGGAACGAGCCACCGCCTGTTGACCGAAAAGGACGGCATGGGGTTTACGGTTTGCCACACGGTGGTTCGCGCAAATACCACCTCGCTTCTCGAGTACCGCAATCATCTTGAGGCTTGCTATTGCATCGCAGGCGAGGGTGAGGTGGAAGACATGGAGGGGAACATTTATCCGATCCGAAAAGGTGACATCTATGTCCTCGACAAGAACGACAAGCACTATCTCCGCGGCGGCCAGGATCAAGACCTGATTCTTGTCAGCGTCTTCAACCCTCCACTCAAAGGCACGGAGCGTCACAATCTTAGTGGCGCGGACGGTTCCGCCTACTGAAAGCCTGAAAGTTCGTGTTTCCATTCGTAGAAACGCAGCGCTGATCCGCGATGGGCGGCAGGGCCACTTGGGCTCGAGCCGCCCGGTCCGTTTTTAGGGAGAGGCGCTTTTAGGCCATCCAAAACCAAGGCTACACTTTCAAAAGTTCGTGCAAACAGCCGCGTCAAAGGGTCTGGAGAGAAAGCGCATACAATTCATACTGGGTCGCGATCCCCAGCTTGGCGTAACTATTCTTCCGATGTGTTTTCACCGTTGTCGGGGAAATGCCCAGGTGGAGGCTGATTGAGAGTGTTGAGTGCCCCCTGAGAAGAAAATCTACAACCTCCGACTCGCGAGGACTAAGTTCCGCGAAGCGGTCGGTCTCTTTTTTATGAGCATCGGCGCCGAGAGGCGGACGCTGAACGATATGCCCACCAACCGTTTTCCAATAGCGATTGATCGCGGCCTGCAAGAACGGGACGATCAAAACGAGACCTTCCACTTCTTTCCGGGAGAACCCTTTCTCGCTCCATGGCCGTGAAAGTGAAATCTCGGCGCAGCGACGGTCAGGCAAACTCAAAGCTATGCTAACCTCTTCGCGAGACGGCGGCCATCCACGTGTCAAGTATCCGACCTCTTCACTTTCGCGTCTCACGACGGGGTAGGACGGTAAATACTCGTCTTGATCCGGGATGTCGGAGGCGAGGTCACGCATTCTGTAGGCGCCAGGATGAATGCCAGACCGATACCTCTGATAAAATGGATCTATTGCGTAGGTTTTACTGATGTAATTCTGAAAGCCTGCCGCATGACGTCGTCGAAACGTACCTTCGAAGAGATTGATCGGAGCTGCGTTGGGGCTGTAGACGAATTGAATGCAGTTGTCGAACGGCAAGAGAGTGCCGAGTCCATTTGCAAGGACTTCGGGTAGCTTAGGCGCGTCGAGGTGTTCAACGATCTCAGCGCTGGCCAAAGCCCACTCGGCGGGAAGCTGTCGCGTTGCCGCGCTGCTCAAGGAAGCTGAATCAAATGCCGGCGTCATTGGCAACCCCCCCCCCGCAAACCAACCTAACTGCGCAACTTTATTTTAGACCGCACACACGGGAAACTGCAATGATCGGGCTTGTTTTCCGTATGCGCAAATGGTGATTTTCTTCGCAGATAGGACAATTTCGCTCTCCTCCTCTCTTGGGAGGATGGTGTCCGATTGGGTTGAAATCCTAGGTAGGGTGACAAGGCCGACTGCTTGACGATTGAAGCAGGCTGCAAACACCGATCGGAGGATGTCAATGTCGCTCACATCTGCACTTAGGAGGGAAGCGCGCCACGCGCCCGTCAGTGATCTGGAGGCGATCTCTAACTACGGTCGCATGAAGCCGGGCCTGATCCCGATGTGGTCTGGAGAAAGTGATCTCACGACTCCTGATTTTATCCGCGGCGCCGCCCACGAAAGTCTAACTGCGGGAGAAACTTTCTATACATGGCAAGCCGGCCTGCCCGACTTACGCCAAGCGCTATCCGATTTTCATCGACGGCATTTTGGTAAAGTGATCGATGCAGAGGAATTCGTGGTTACGAGCGGCGGCATGCACGCAATTACGCTCGCGCTGCAGGCCACAAGCGGCCACGGCGATGAGGCGCTTTACTTGAGCCCCGCGTGGCCCAATTTCGCGGGCGCGGCAGGGCTTGCAGGTGTCACGGCAGTTCCGGTCCCACTGATCGAAAATGAAAGTGGCTGGCACTGCGACCTCGAACGCCTGGAGGCCGCGATCACGCCGCGCACGCGTTCCATCTTCTTTAACTCGCCTTCCAATCCGACTGGCTGGACGGCCGATCTCGATACACTTCGTGCAGTGCTCACGCTTGCGCGCAAGCACGGGCTTTGGATCATCGCCGACGAAGTTTACTCCCTTTTTCACTTTGGAAAGACGCGAGCGCCTTCATTCTTGGATGTCGAAGAGGCGGGCGACCGGCTAATCTACGTCAATACATTTTCCAAAAACTGGGCGATGACTGGGTGGCGAGTTGGCTGGATGCGGGGCAACGCGGAACTGTCACGGACCTTCGAAAATCTGATTCAGTATTCTTCATCAGGCGTCGCCGAATTCCTGCAAAGAGGGGCGATTGCCGCGCTTAACGACGGAGACGACTTCCTAAAGGAGCAGATTGCTCACGCCTGGATTTCACGCGACATGGTGTGCAGGATTCTGGGAGCGTCCAATCGTGTTCAGTTCTCTGTTCCCACCGGCGCATTCTATCTCTTTTTCAAGGTTGATGGGGTGACCGAGTCGAACAAGGCTGTGTTTGACATCGTCGACAAGGCGAATGTCGGACTTGCGCCAGGACGCGGATTTGGCGAGGCTGGTGAAGGCTACCTTCGCATGTGCTTTCAACGCAGCTTGGGCCAAGTCGAAGAAGCATGCGAAAGACTTGCAAGCTGGATCGCCCGATATCCTTAGCCCAAGGCGAATAGCGGTGGAGAGAGGTTTGCTATAAAGCCGTTTTCCCGGTGTTTGTGCGAACGCCTCATCTTAGACATCAAGTGTCCTACCGTCATCGGCCCGGACGGTGCAGCCGGGGTCCCGCATGCTGATCAGCGAGCCTTGGCACGTGCGGAGCGGGGACGCTGTCAGGGCGTTCAAGCATCCCGTGCTCAGGCGCGCCTCGGATTTACATTGAGAACAGGTGATCTGTTGCCCATGGGATCTCTGCCCATGTAGGCGAACTCAATTGGCTCAGCCCTCAGCTATCATACGAGTTATGGGCCTGCGCCCGAATGGCAGGATTCTATGAGCTGGCGGTCTCGTGTGTGCCGTCGAGATGCCTGTTCCCGCCTCATCTGGGCTGCGGCAGACTGAAGGCCTGATAAGCAATTTTCAGCGCCATCAAGGGCGGTATCAGGTCTGAGAATTGAATTCCAGAAAGACCCAGAAGAGCTGAGCTTCAGCGGTTGCCGCGGGCAGATAGTCGGTGCCACAATTAAATGTTTGACATAAAACTGTTTGATGATAAAAAGTTTTATATAAAACACAACACGGATTGGGAAGCACAATGCTCAAGGGCGCCTCGAACTCCATGACTGCTGGCGGCGCATTGTTAACGCGCCTCAAGGCTTTGGGTATCGACTACATGTTCGTGAATTCAGGAACGGACTTTCCTCCGATCGTGGAGGGGCTCGCTGAGGCGGAGCTGCTTGGTAAGTCGCTTCCGACCGCTGTGATCGCACCACACGAAAACGCTGCCATGGGGATGGCCCACGGCTATTACCTGGCGACGAACCGGCCGGCAGTTGTAGCGGCACATACCAATGTGGGTCTTGCCAACTGCTCCATCGGCGCGATCAACGCTGCCATGGAGCAAGCCCCGATCCTGCTGATGTCGGGCCGTACGCCCGTAACCGAAGGAGGTCGCTTTGGAAGCCGCACGGTTCCCATCGGCTGGGGGCAGGAAATGCGCGACCAGAACGCGCTCGTTCGCGAAGCCTGCAAATGGGACTACGAACTGAAGCACCCGGAACAGGTTTGCGATATCCTGGATAGGGCGATGGCCATCTCGATGTCTGAGCCTCGCGGGCCTGTCTACCTCAGTCTGCCACGCGAGGTTCTTTGTGAGCCCTGTCCCACCGCATCGCTGGAGGATGCCGCGCGCATCGCGCCGACGGAAGTAGCGCCTTCCGCGGCAGCCCTAAAATCCGCGGCAAGAATGATTGCGGAGGCGGAACACCCGGTGGTCATCGCGCAGCGCGGGCCGAAGAGCATATTCGGCTTCGAGTGCCTGGAGAGGCTGGCCCATGACTGGGCGATTCCCTTCATCCAATACTGGATGATCTCACCGTCTATATCGTTTAGTCATCCGATGCATTGCGGCGACGATCCGTCGGACCTGCTTGCCATTGCCGATCTCGTCATCGTGCTCGACTGCTTGGCGCCATGGAATCCGGACATCCACAAAACCACCGCGGCAAACGTGATTCATATCGGCGAGGATCCGCTCTACATTCGTTTCCCAGTCCGCAATTTCAAATCCACCCTCAGCCTCCCCGGCCAGGCCGCCTTGATATTCGCTGATCTTGCAACCGATTTGCAGCCCCTCAGGGAGGCTCAAGCCGAAGTGATCGAAGCGCGTCGGAGCCGGGTGCGAACATACAATGAAGAACGCAGAAGCAAATTGGCGCGGCAACTCGACGCTCGGTCCAGGGCGGCGCCGACCAAGGCTTGGGTGAGCCATTGCCTCAAGGAGGCAATCCCCTCGGGGCGCCCATACACCGTGTTTTCCGAACTTGGCTGCCTGCCGGAGGTTTTTGTGCCGGAAGGGCAGGGGAGTTGGTTCCAGGAACCGCATTCCGGTGGACTGGGATTTTCGTTTCCAGCCGCGCTCGGCATGAAACTGGGAGCGCCGGACCGTCTCGTCGTCGCGACAATGGGCGACGGCTCCTACATGTTCTCCAACCCTGTCGCCTGCCACCAGATCGCGGAGGCATATGAAATTCCGATCCTCGTGGTGGTGCTCAACAATGCCGGGTGGCAAGCCGTCAGGAAATCCGTGACGGGACTTTATCCGAACGGCGCGGCCGCCAGATCCAACAAAATGCCACTCGTCGATCTCTCTCCATCGCCTGACTTTACGAAAGTCGCCGCCGCGAGCAGGGCCTGGGCGGCCCATGTCGACAGCTGCGAAAAATTGCCAGACGTGTTGTCAGAGGCGATCCGGATCGTCGAAAGCGAGCGCAGACTCGCATTGGTCGAAGTCTCGATCTCTGACTAGGCCCCGTTCCCCGCACCACGCACAAGAGACAAGCCATGTTAGATTTTTCAGACAAGTTCTCTGACATCGCGAAACGATCGATCGGGTCAGCCATACGCGACCTCGACCGTATGCCGCGCCACCCTGATACTATAGGCTTTGGCGCCGGAGCGCCGGATCCAACGACATTTCCGATGGGGAGGCTGCGACCCATTTTTGCAGCGGCTTTCGACGACCCCGATTTCCGTCAGGATGGCCTGCAGTACGGACCAACCGAAGGAACGTCAAAGCTTGCTGCACAAATTGCGGCGGACATGGAGACGTTGAGCGTTCTAAGCGCTAGATCGAACATCCTCGTCACGAATGGTTCTCAGCAGGGTATTCACTTTGTTTGCGAGGCGCTCCTCAATCCTGGCGATGTCGTTGCCGTAGACAACGAAACCTACCCCGGTGCACTTCAGGTCTTTGCCGCTCGTGGCGCTCGTGTCCTGACCTTCACGGACGTGTTGGAGACCGGTGCGAGATGCAGGCTGATCTACACCGTTCCGACATTCCAGAATCCCACCGGCGCCACCTATTCGCGAGAACGTCGACGGGAACTCGTCGCACTGGCAAGAAAGCTTGACGCCATCATCATTGAGGACGATCCCTACCGTGCCGTCCGATATGAGGGCCATCACCTGCCCACGATCCAGTCCCTGGATTGTGAAGACCGGTCCATAGAAGACAGCCGTGTCGTCTATCTCGGTACGTTTTCAAAGTCCCTGTTTCCGGGCACGCGCATTGGCTGGATGGTGGGTTCGTCGCGATTGATCGAGCAGGCGACACTTCTCAAACAGACTGAAGACCTCCAGCCGGCATCACTATCCCAGGCGATTCTGTCGCGGCTTCTTGAATCGGATCTCGCTGATTTTCGCGAAAAGGCGCTTTCGATCTACCGAGCGCGTCGGGATGCGATGTCGGCTGCGTTGCGAGAGCATATTGGAGATCGCGCCACATGGAATGAGCCGGAGGGCGGGTTCTTCTACTGGCTTACGCTTGCCCGCAACATCGACACCCACGCGCTGTTGTCTCGCTGTGCTGAAATCGGCGTCACATTCATCCCCGGCGCGGCATTTTCCACGCGTTTCACCCAGCATAACACCCTGCGCCTCAGCTTCTCCCATGCTCCGGTGGCGCGGTTTGAAGAAGGAATCAAACGCCTCGCGAAGGCGATTGATGACAGTGGGGCAGGACCCGCCTCGCTCGTCTAGAGAGTGGTCCAAGAACGGCACCACAGGGTGCATAGAAAAACCAATCAACGAATGGGGAATGAAATGAAAAAGGGATCAATGATCTATGCCTTTGCCCTGGCGTTCGCCACGCTCACGGCAAACATGAGTTCGGCGGCCGATCTGGCTGTTGGCACCGACAAGGAGAACAAGCCGTTCAACTTCATAGAAGCGGGCCAGCGCGTGGGCTTCGACCAGGATATCTGGGCTGAAGTGTCGAAGGAACTGGGGCAGGGTTATGAGGTGACCGCCATGGATTTTTCGGCGCTCGTACCGGCGTTGCAGACAGGCTCACTCGATATCGCGATCGCCAGCATTTACGTAACGGAGAAGCGGAAGGAGGTCGTGGAGTTTTCCGACCCCTACTACGAGAGCGCGTTGGGCATCATGGTTTCCAAGGATAACAAGGACATCACTGGACCGGAGAACCTGAATGGCAAACGGATCGCGTCGGTCACCGGTGGCGTCGGCGCAAAGTGGGCCAAGGAAAATCTCCCGGGCAGTGAACAGCGGCTCTTTCCATCCGTAACGGAAACCTTTCTCGAACTTGAATCCGGCAGGGCTGATGCCATCGTGTTCGATTTTCCAACTCTTGCCTATTACGCCAATACTGCGGGCGCGGAGAAGGTCAAGATGATTGCGGTGCCGGTCGGAGAGGCGATCCCCGTCGCGATCGCCCTGCCAAAGAGCAGCCCATGGACCGCGCAGATCAACGCGGCCCTCGCAAAGATCCGCAGCGATGGCCGCTATGACACGATCTACCGTAAGTGGTTCGGCGCGCCAGCCAACTAGGCGAACCGGGATAGTCCCCCTCTGACGGAAGGAATCGGAAAATGAGCTTCGACTGGTCAGCCGTCTGGGATGCGTTGCCGCAACTCCTTGTCGGCGCGAAAGAGACGATCTGGCTGGCCGTCATATCCCTTTTGGGGGGTATGATGGCCGGCATGGTGCTCGGGATCGCCAGGGCTTACGGGCCCTGGTTTCTCGCGACGCCCGTAAAACTCTATGTCGGCGTTGTCCGGGGCACGCCGATGGTCGTGCAGGTCATGTTCCTCTATTTTGCCGTGCCACTGGTCCTCGACATTCGCATGCCGGCGGTTGCGGCGGGCATTCTCGCCCTTGTCATCAACTCGTCGGCCTATCTTGCCGAGATCGTTCGCGGCACGCTGCTGTCCGTGCCCAAGGGCCTGACCGAAGCGGGGCTTGCCATGGGGCTGCCCTTTCCGCGGGTGTTGCAGAACGTCATCTGGCCCGTGGCTTTCCGGCGCATGATCCCGATGCTCGGCAACCAGTTCATCATCACGCTCAAGGATACGTCGATCCTCATCGTGATCGGTGTCGGCGAACTGACCCGGACCGGTCAGGAAATCATGACGGAGAACTACCGGGCGATCGAGATATGGGCGGCCGTCGCCATTCTCTATCTCGTCATGATCAGCGGGCTCGCACAGGGTCTTCAAATCCTGGAACGCCGGATGGAGCCGCTATGACCATTCTCGAATTTCGAAACGTCGTCAAAAGGTTCGGTCCTCTCACCGTCCTGAGGAACATCGACCTTCAGGTCGAGCGCGGCGAGATCGTCTGCCTGATCGGCCCCTCCGGTTCCGGCAAGTCAACGCTGCTCCGTTGCATCAATGTGCTGGAGACGATCCAGGGCGGCGAGATCTTCGTCGACGGGCTGAGCGTCCGGGGAAGAGCGCACGACATCCGCCACATCCGGCTGGAGGCGGGCATGGTCTTCCAGCACTTCAACCTGTTCCCGCAGCTGACAGCGCTTGAAAACGTCATGTTCGGACCCGTAAAGGTGCGCGGAATGAGCAAGAGCGACGCGCAGGAACTGGCCCTGGATCTGCTGGAGAAGGTTGGGCTGAAAGACCGCGCCCACCACTATCCGCGGCAATTGTCCGGCGGGCAGCAGCAACGTGTCGCCATTGCCCGGGCTCTGGCGGTGCGCCCACGCCTGATGCTCTTCGATGAGCCGACCTCGGCGCTCGATCCGGAGCTGCGCCAGGAAGTGCTGAGCGTCATGAAAATGCTTGCCGGCGAAGGAATGACCATGATCGTGGTCACCCATGAAATTGGCTTCGCCCGAGAGGTGGGCAGCCGCTTGTTGTTTATGGAGAACGGCGAGATCGTCCACGATGGAGAACCGCGGGACCTGATCGCCAATCCGCCGAGCGAGCGCCTCTCCCGCTTCCTGAAACACATCAACTGACGGCCTTTCCTTCGCGGGTGGTGGCAATCCTGCCGCCATCGGTGTCTCCACCCCGCCTTCCCCTTTCAGCCGGAAGCAGTCCCGCCCCCGCGAAAAGGGCGGTACATTGCGTGGGCGTCGTGTTAGGTCGATCCTGACGCGCGGCGTTTCATCGAGCTTGTTAGGGTGCATGGCAGCATGAAGAAGAAACCGGGAAATGAGCCCAGATCGTTGATGGAAAGCGACGGTGCGGCCGGCTGGGATATGGAAGATGAAGTCGGCTATTACCTGCGCATCGCGCAGGAAGCGGCGGTGAAGTCGTTGCAGAGAAGCGCCGTCGAGTTCCGGCCGGGCCGTCTGGCCATGCTGAATGTCATCGCGCGCAATCCAGGCCTGAGCCAGACCGATCTCAGCGCGCACAGCAGGCGGGACAAATCGACCATCACGCCCGCCATGGTGCAGTTGACCAAACTGGGACTGATCGAGCGCCGTCGCGTCGACCAGCGGACCTACGGCCTCTATCTCACGCAAACGGGCGAGGAACTGCGGCGCAGGCTCAGCCAGGCGGCACACGAACACGATCTCGCCATCACCGAAATCATCGGCGCCGCCAACAAGAAGACACTCATAGATCTGCTGACCCACCTCACCAAGGCGCTGGAAGCCGTCTAGCCGTTCTGCAATGCTAGCGGCAGGCTATTGCAAGTGCAGACTTATCAAGGCCATGCCGCATAGGATGACCGTTCCCGTTCGATGCGGCCGAGATTGCCCTGCCGAAAGGCTCGTGGCGACAAGCCCGTCATGCGTTTGAAGAACCGGCTGAAATAGGTGACGTCGTCAAAGCCCAACAGCATGGCGACCTCGGATATCTGCAGGGGCGATTTCTCGATGAGGTTTGCGGCCTCCGTCGCGAGCCTGTCATGGATCAGCTCCATCGGGCTTTTGCCGGTGACCCGCCGCACAGCGGAATTCAACCGGTCCGTCGTGACGTTCATGATCTTCGCATAGTCCGAGACCGAGAGATGTTGCCGCTTCCTCAGGTCGACGAGCTGGACGAACGCCCTGACGATCGTCCGGGGAGAAGGCAACGGCCGCGGCGCTGCCGCCAGATCCGTGGACCGCCAGAGTGCCACCATCAGAAGGCCGATGCGATGGCGGATAACGTCTTCCGCGCCCAGCTCACCATTCAACAGCTCCCGGGCCAGGATCTCGATGGAGTGGACGAACTCGTTCGCCTGATCGGAAGCGATCACCGAGCCGACGATCGGCCGCGTCAGCATCTCTGTGACGGGAAGGAATGCCGCGCCCGCCGGCATGGCCGCGCCGAGCTGGGAATCCGGCAGCGATAGCAGCGCGGCGCGCGCACCGGCTGCAAACACGACGGTGCCGCCGGCACCGGCGGGAAGCCAGATCAGGCACGGCCCGGAGATTTCCACGGTCGACGGGCCGAAGGTGAGCGAGCCTGTCCCCGCAGACAGGACGACGAATTGGTTGTGGTGGCCCTGGAACGTCCAGGCGGTATCGCTCAAGGCCCCGTTCAGCGACTGGGCCTCGACATGAAGACGCAGGGACGGTTTTTCAACGGCAATGTTTTTCACGCGCCACTCCGTGAAAAGTCCAACTCATTCCCTCAAAAGTCTATTCTGTGAGCACCTGCTGAACAATAGCCTTATCGCATTCCATATGGCTTCGCCTGAGGCCTGATGGAGGAGGAAGCCCGGTTGGGGC
This sequence comes from Shinella sp. GW821-FHT10F02, assembly GCF_058809275.1. Classification (NCBI taxonomy): domain Bacteria; kingdom Pseudomonadati; phylum Pseudomonadota; class Alphaproteobacteria; order Hyphomicrobiales; family Rhizobiaceae; genus Shinella; species Shinella sp. GW821-FHT10F02. Next base: position 196,603 of record NZ_JBXASL010000001.1, read on the forward strand.
TATGAGGAGGAATCACAAATGGCTGATATCGGTCGCAGGCCCGTCCTGCAAGGCCTTGCTGCTGCGTTGCTTTCCGGTTCGGTGCTGCACGGGAGAGGAGCCCGTGCCCAGCAAAGGACATCGGTTCGGATTGGCTACGCCATCTCGCTGACGGGCGCCAATGCCGGAGGTGCCGGCACGACCACCCTGACGAACTACCGGCTCTGGGTGAAGCAGGTGAACGAACTCGGCGGACTGGAGCTGCCGGACGGCAGCAAACTGCCCGTCGAGGTGATCGAATACGACGATCGCTCCTCGGCGGAAGAGGTGGTGCGTGCCGTCGAGCGCCTCGCCGCGCAGGACACCGTCGACTTCATCCTTCCGCCCTGGAGCACCGGCTTCAACCTCGCCGCCGCGCCCATCTTCGATCGCTACGGTTATCCGCAACTCGCCGTCTCCTCGGTCACCGACAAGGCACCGGAATTCGTTCGGCGCTGGAAGAAGAGCTTCTGGATGCTGGGCGGCGGCAACGACTACACGCGCGCCCTTGCCGGCATCATCAAGGACGGCGCCGCCAAGGGCGCCATCAACAACAAGGTGGCCGTCGTGTCCGTCGCCTCGGGCTTCGGGATCGACCTCATCAACGCCGCGCGCCCTGCGTTCGCCGATGCCGGGCTGGAGATCGCCTACGATAAGACCTACCCTGCCGGCACGACCGACTTCTCGGCCGTCATCAACGAGGTCAAGGACGCGGGCGCCGACAGTTTCGTCGCCTTCTCCTACCCGCCGGATACCTTTGCCCTCACGCAGCAGGCACAGGTCGCGAAGTTCAATCCGAAGGTCTTCTACGTCGGGGTCGGCGGGGAGTTTGCCGACTACGGCAAGACCAACGGCCCGAATGCCGAAGGCGTCATGAGCCTCGGCGGGATCGATCCGGAAAGCCAGGCGACCAAGGACTACCGAGCGCTCTACCTGCGCCTCATCGGCCAGGAACCGGACTACTGGGCGAGCCTCACGACCTATGTCAGCCTTCAGATGCTGCAGGAGGCGATCAAACGGCGTGGGCTCGATCGGGATGCCGTTTCGCAGGAACTGTCGACCGGCACCTTCCTCACCGCACAGGGCGAGACGAAGCTCGAGGACAACCAGTTGCGAAAGCTCTGGTGGACCGGCCAATGGCAGAACGGCGTCTTTGTTGGGCTCGCACCGACCGACCGCGAAGGCGCAAGGCAGGCGGTTATCCCGAAGCCGGTTTGGCAGAACTGACCGGATGGACGGCAGGCGCATCGCGCCCGCCGTCCTCCCCTGCAAATCCGGAGGATCGGCATGATCGCAATACTCATCGCGGGCCTCGTGCTCGGCGGCACCTATGCGCTGCTCGCAGTAGGGCTCACACTCCAGTACGGCATCTCGCGCATCATGAACCTTGCCTATGGCGAGATCATCATCGCGGGCGCCTTTCTCGCATACCTTCTGTTCGCCTCCCTCTCCATCAATCCGATCGTCGCGCTCTTGGCGGCCCTGCCCCTCGGCTTTGCGTTCAGCCATGCAGTCTATCGGCTCGCCTTGTCGCCTCTCGTAAAGCGGAACAGCGACCGTGGGCGCCTGGAGATCGACGTCATCCTGGCCACATTCGGGTTGATGTTCATCGCCCAGGGGATCATGCTCGTCGCCTTCTCGGCCAACTACACCAGCTACAGCTACCTGAACGTCCCGATCGACCTTTTCGGGGTTAGCATCGCGGCAAACCGCCTGCTCGCCTTGTCGATGGCGGTCGTCATCGGCGGCGGCCTCTATCTGTGGCTGCTGAAATCGCGCGCCGGCATGGCGCTGAGAGCCGTGGCGATTTCCCCGCGCTCGGCCTCGCTCGTGGGCATCGACGTGGAGCGTTCTGCCCGGTTTGCCTTCGCACTCGGTGGCGCCCTTGCCGCTGCGGGCGGTGTGGTGATCTCGATGTTCCAGACATTTACCGCGACCTCCGGCGGGGAGCTCGCCATGAAGGCCCTCATCGTCGTCATCATGGGCGGTGTGGGCAATGTCGCCGGCGCGCTCGCCGCCGGGCTGATACTCGGTGTCGTCGAGACGCTGGTCGCCGCCTATGCCGATCCGGGCCTGACGCTTGCCGCCACATACGCCATCTTTCTCGCCGTTCTTCTCTGGCGGCCCAACGGTCTTTTCGGAAAGGTCTCGCGATGACACGACGGGACATAAGCTTCATTGCGTTCATCGCCCTCGTGATCGCTTTCCTGACGGCCGTGCCGTGGTTCATCGGCCCCTATGGCATAACCTTCCTGGTGGGCCTCATGGGATACATCATCCTTGCAACCGCATGGGCGCTGTTCTCCGGGCCGACCCGCTATGTCTCGTTGGCCACGGTCTCGTTTTACGGCATAGGCGCTTACACTGTCGCGGTGATCGGCGATGCGGTGTTCTACCCGCTCGTGCTTGCTGCTGCCGCGGCGATCGGTCTGGTCACTGCCCTCATCGTCGGTCTGGCGACGCTCCGCCTGGCGGGTGTCTATTTCGTGATCTTCACCTTCGGTCTGGCCGAACTCGTACGCCAGTTGATCACTTGGTACGAGGTCAACATCACCGGCACGCTTGGGCGCTATATCTTCATGTCAATGACGCCATCAATGATCTACTGGCAGCTACTGGCGCTAGCAGCATTTACGCTCTTCGCGGGTTGGCTCATCGGCAGAAGCCGCATTGGTCTCGCCCTCAGGGTCATCGGCGAGGACGAGGTGGTGGCAGCCCATGTGGGCATCAACGGCACGATGCTGAAGCTCGCGCTGTTTTCGTTCAGCGCGGTCGTCATCACCCTCGTCGGCGCCATCCAGTCGCCGCGCTGGACCTATGTCGAACCCTCGATCGTCTTCAACCCGACGGTGTCCTTCCTGACGCTGATCATGGCGCTATTGGGCGGCGCGAACCGGCTGTGGGGTCCGCTCATGGGCGCCGTGCCGCTTTTCCTGCTCTTCGAATTCCTGTCGGTGCATTTCCCGAACCATTACTCGATCATCCTCGGCCTGCTTTTCATCGCCATCGTCTTCGCGCTGCCGAACGGCGTGCTCGCGGCGATGGAAACGGTGAACGCCCGCTTCCGCCGTCCTGCGACGGCCGATGCAGGAGGTGGCAAATGACGGCTCTCCTCAGTGTCAACGCGCTTACCAAGCGCTTCGGCGGCATCACGGCGGTGCGCGATGTCTCCTTCGATCTTCAGGTTGGACAAACCGTGGCCCTGCTCGGCCCGAACGGCTCCGGCAAGACGACGGTCATGAACATGATTTCGGGTCTTTTTGCGCCGACAGAAGGCACGATCAGGCTCCAGGGCGCCGCGATCTCGGGCCTGCCGGCGCACCGGATCGCACATAAAGGCGTGGCACGCACGTTCCAGCTCGTGCGCGCGCTTCCGACGCTCAGCGTGCTCGAAAACGTCGTGGTCGCGCTGTCCTTCGGCCGCCGGCGCCTTGCCGGATCAGAGGCCGAACGGCTGGCACGACTTCATCTCGACGAGGTGGGGCTGGGGGACCGGGCCGGGCAGGTGGCGGGCGAGCTGACCTATATCGACCAGAAGCGCATGGAGCTTGCGCGGGCACTCGCGGGTGAACCTTCCCTCCTGCTGCTAGACGAATGGCTGGCCGGGCTCAACCCCACGGAGCTCGTGGAAGGAATTGCCCTCGTCCGCTCGCTTGCCGACCGGAACATCACGGTGCTGCTGGTCGAGCATGTGATGGAGGCAATCCGCCAATTGTGCGACCGGGCGATCGTTCTCAATGCCGGCCGCCTGATCGCCGATGGACTGACATCCGATGTCCTTGCGCACCCGGACGTCGTCTCGGCCTATCTCGGAGAAAGCCATGCTTGAGACGCGAAACCTCTCCCTTTCTTATGGCAAGCATCTGGCCCTCGACCGTGTCGGCGTGTGCGTCGGCCCGTCCGAGACGGTCGTGATCCTGGGTGCGAACGGCGCGGGAAAATCCTCGCTTCTGAAAACGATCGCCGGGCTGGAAAACCCGTCGCGGGACGCCGTCATCGGCTTCCGGGGCAAGGATATCCGCGCCCATGCGCCCCACAGCATCCTGTCTGAGGGGATCGCGCTCGTTCCCGAGGGGCGAGGCGTCTTCGGCGACCTGACCGTTCTCGAAAACCTCAAGCTCGGGGCCTATTGCGACCGGGCCCGGGCCACGATTTCCGAAAAGCTCGACTTCGTGCACAGTCTCTTTCCGAAGCTCCGCGACAGACGCAGCCAGTATGTCGGCACCATGTCAGGTGGGGAACAGCAGATGGTGGCGATCGGGCGGGCGCTGATGTCTAACCCCATTCTGCTGATGCTTGACGAGCCGAGCCTCGGCCTCGCGCCCGTCGTGGTCGGCGAACTCTTCGAAGCGCTCGGCAGGATCAAGGCGTCGGGCCTTGCTTTGCTTGTCGTCGAGCAGAATGTGAAAAGAAGCCTGGATATTGCCGATCGCGGATACCTGATGGAAGCAGGACGCATCGTCGGCGAGGACAGCGCCGAAGCGTTGAAAAATGACGAAAGTGTAAGGCGGGCCTTTTTGGGCGCCGCAACGTAATTCCGATAATGGGAGCGGAAAAATGGCAGTACTTGGCCTCAAGATCGACAATCATGACCGGGCCGCCGCAAACGGCGATACGTTCCTGCGCAACAATCCGATCACCGGGGAAATCGCCACGGAGGCGGCGGCGGCGTCGGTGGACGATGCAAGGCAGGCGGCCAACTCCGCGGCGCGTGCCTTTCCAGGCTGGTCGGCGACCAGTCCGAACGAGCGGCGCAGGCTGCTGAATGCGGCGGCCGAGGCTTTGACCGCTATGACCGAGGACATCGCCCTGGCCATGGCTGACGAGACGGGCGCGACCGGCAGCTGGGCCGCTTTCAATGTGGGGCTGGCCGCCGACATGCTGCGTGAAGCCGCAGCAATTACGACACAGATCACGGGGGAGATCATCCCCTCCAACCGGCCGGGAAGCCTTGCACTCGCGATCCGCCAGCCCGTCGGCGTCGTGCTCGCGATCGCCCCATGGAATGCGCCGGTGATCCTCGGCGTCCGCTCGCTGGCGACGGCCCTTGCCTGCGGCAACACCGTGGTCTTCAAGACGTCGGAATTTTGCCCGCGCACGCATCGGCTGATCGTCGACGCGCTTCATTCGGCAGGCTTGCCGCCCGGTGTGCTGAATGCCATCTCCAACGCACCGGCCGATGCCTCAAAGGTGGTCGAGACGCTCATCGCGCATCCGTCCATTCGGCGCGTCAATTTCACCGGATCGACCCGTGTGGGGCGTATCATCGCTGAGACCGCCGGCCGCCATCTGAAGCCGGTGCTCCTCGAACTCGGCGGAAAGGCGCCCTTCGTGGTGCTGGATGACGCCGATCTGGAAGCAGCCGTGGCGGCCGCTGCCTTCGGCGCATATATGAACCAGGGCCAGATCTGCATGTCCACCGAGCGCATCGTCGTCGATCAGAAAGTCGGCGATACGTTCGTGGATCTTCTTGGCGCCAAGGCGCGAACCCTGGTTGCCGGCGACCCGCGCAAGAGCGACACGCCGCTGGGGTCGCTGGTCGACGTCAGCGCCGCCGAACGCATCCGAGTCCTCGTCGACGACGCGGTCGCTAAGGGCGCGGTCCTCGTCGCCGGCGGCAAGGCGCAGGGAACGCTCGTCGATGCGATCGTCCTCGATCACGTCAAACCATCCATGCGGGTCTATTCCGAGGAGAGCTTTGGGCCGCTGGTCAGCGTGGTGCGCGCCGGCAGCACGGACGAGGCCGTACGGATCGCAAACGATACGGAATACGGTCTCTCGGCTGCGGTCTTCGGTCGGGACGTCAATCGTGCGATGGCGGTGGCGAAACGGATAGACTCCGGCATTTGCCATATCAACGGGCCGACGGTGCACGACGAGGCGCAAGTCCCCTTCGGCGGAGTCAAGAATTCGGGCTATGGCCGCTTCGGCGGAAAAGCCGGCATCCACGAATTCACCGAATTGCGCTGGCTCACCATCCAGGATGGCCCCCTGCATTACCCGATCTGAACCCCAACCGACAGGCAAGAGCGATGACGAACCTTAAAACCGCCACGTCCTCCCACATCAACCCAGCTACACTATATGAGCCGTCACGCCACGGGTTCAGCCAAATCGTCGTGGCACCGCCTGCCGCGCGCATGGTCTACATTGCCGGACAGATGGCAATCGACACCGCGGGGCACGCGCTGGCCGCCGATTTCAAGGGGCAGGTGAAAGGCGCCTTCGAGAACCTGCGCCTTGCTGTCGAAGCGCTCGGCGTGGACCTGACGCATGTGACGCAGATCACGCTGCTTTCGGTGGATCACACGATGGACAAGGAGCATGTGATCGCCGCCGCCACGAATGCGGCCTGGCCGGGTCCGCAGAAACCCGCCAGCATGCTGATACCCGTGCCACGGCTAGCGCTTGACGGACTATATTTTGAGATCGGCGCCGTCGCTTATCTTCCGGCCGATGAAAGGTACTAGCGCCTTGCCGCCTTTCACCTCGGTTGTTGTTTTTCGCGTTCTTGAAGTTTTACCAGGAGTATCATCGTGAGAATTATCAAACACTTGTCCATCGCTTCCATCATTTCAGCATCATTCTTTCAGGTTCACCCCTCCATGTCCAAGGATGCAGCTCCTCCGAAAATACTACAGACAATCCTAGAGAATAAGGTTTGCCCTTCAAACATGACGAAGGAAGAAATCTACGTTCGCGATAGCGTCCTATTGGCTGAAATCGCGGCGTGGGTCAGAGAAAACAGGAGCTACAAGACGGCGTCAGGGAATGAAATCACGATTAATTTTTGGCGAGCTCGTCCAGGCGTTCACAATCACGGTGGTAGCGATGCTGGAGAGACTTTCTTGATGCTGAGGGGAAGGGCCACTCTGTCAATAAACTCTCGCGATACTCAGTTGGCGCCCGGCGTATTGGCTGTGGTACCTCCGAGTACAAAGTCGTCGATAACGGTGATTGAGCCGCTAGAGAAAATTTACTTCATTTGCGATGGTTAGTTTTTCGTCTCGTGTGCCGCATATATTTGTCGACGGTTCCATAAACTGCGTGGCGCGATATGAAATATCATGGCGACGAACGGCATATGATGGTTTGCAAATTCGTCAATTGAGCTGACCTTTGTTTGTGTGTTTGTCAAAAGTGATCTGACCAGGCCACCACGACAAGGTTAACTCTTGCCATGATAGGCAGCCGGGTTTGTGGATTGCTTTCGTTGCGGTCGAAAGATGGGGTGTGGAGACATGTCGTTGTTCACATCGCAGATGATGCTTGACGTTGGTCCAGGTCAGATCGACTCGTTGACGAGCCTCCAGCTAGTTAAGCTGCTCCGGCGCGTTTGTCGGACCAAATATGTGCCGGGATGCCCCGCATGATGAATAGGTCGGAAAGCACGTCGATGTCATCGACTGCCTTCAGCTTTCTCTCGACGGTGTTGGCGATGCGTTCCCAAGTGACCTCATCGATCACGTCGGGCATGCGGGGTTCCCTGCTGTTGTACGTGCGATCTTCGACGAAATCGTACGAGCGGACATGGTTGGTCTACGTATCTGGTGCTTTAAGACAGCGAGATCGTGGCGGCGGTCGATTCACTCGAGGAAATTCGGGTTGAACGACATCGCGGTGACGTGAAACGCGGAGCCATTTCCGGGGGTGCCTCTTGCATCAGTGCAGGCAACTCATTCACGAAGTCGGTTCGGATTTTCACGCGACAATAATCACCTACGGCGCCTTAAATCAACGCATAAAACATTGCTAAATGGCGCAAAGTGAAGTACTAAAAGCTGCGGATTGCTTCATTTCTGGGGATGTTTATGGACCACTTGGGGAGGGACACTGCCGCATTGGCTGCGAATTTGCGCACGATTTGCGAGCGCCACGGTTCGGTCGCGGCAGTCTGCCGCAAGATCAACGTCAACCGGCAGCAGTTCAATAAGTATCTATCCGGCACCCATATTCCGTCACCGGCAAATTTGCGAATCATCGCAAACTATTTCGGCCTGAGCATACCGATCCTCTTTACTGATCCAGAAGAATTTCAAACGCTCGTGGACGGCAACTTCTTCCATGCCATGGCCACCGCGCGCCAGTTGCCGGAGTTTTCACGCTTCGTGTCCAACATGATCGTCGAAAACAATGCCGACCATGATGACATTACCGGGGTCTACGACCGCTATCAGTTTTCTTCTATCTACAAGGGGTTCGTGCTGCACTCGGCGTTCTGCATCTACCGCAACAAAGAGTTTCTCCAGCACTATTACGTCGAGCGTTTTCCCAGCTTCGACAACCCACGGAAGACGGAGTATGTCTTTAAATATTACGGTTTCTGCTTTCCCGTGGCCGACCGTCTGTTCACCGCGGACTTCGAAGGCATCCAGTCGAACGAACTGACATTCGGCGTTTATGCCCAGGTCAAGAGAAACTCGAAAAAGTTCATGTTCGGCATCTCCAGCGGCATCGCGGCGAATGTCTTCCGGCAGCCCTATTCCACGAAGGTTGTACTCCACTATCGCGGCCCAGGCCTGCTCCGCAGGGAGCATCTCAAGGATCTCACCGTCCTGGATCGCAACGATCCTGCTATACCGAGAGAGGCGCTGCAGTATCTCGGTGACGGCTCCGACATGATCCAGATGAGCTAGAGGCAGCGCAGGCTGCCTCTGTGCCGTCAGGGGTGCAACTCGATAGCAAGCCAGACACTGTCAGTGTCGGAGTAATATCGATGCCAGGGATAGGTCCACTGGTTTTCGCCGGTTACGCGGCAGAACGGGTCGTGTGAGTAGCCCATCGACATCACGACGTCCTCGTAGAGTGTCGCATCATTCCGCTCCTTGAATTTTTGCATGCGTCCGATGCCGTAAATCTGCGTGTGCGTCTCAAGGAAGGAATGCTCGTTGTGAATGAAGCAGTCCGTATTGCCCGGAGCCCACCACAGATTCAGCTTCAGCCGGAAGGTCTGCAAATTTTCTGGTTGTTCGCGCTCGTTGGTGAACACCCGGGCATCGGTGGTGAGGCTTCCGATCTCGTCCTGCGCCGAGATATATAGAGGCGTGTCGCGCGGGAAGCTGCGGATCCGGGTGCCAAGCCAATCCCAGCCACGGAACATACAGCCGCCGAGGTTTGTCGGCTTGACGACCTTGATGATCGCTGCACGCTCGGCCGAACGAATGGTTCCGCCTTTGAGCCATGTCGACTTCCAGGCGGGCACCACTGCAGTGTGCTCCTCGCCCGTGATCATCGCGGACGGCGAGATGTTCACGACCACGCCATCTTCGACGCGGTAATCCACTGCATTTTCCACCAAGGTTGCGGAGATGAACTCATCCGCGAAAGCCAATTTTCTTGCTAGGTTTTCCACTATCGTGCTCCAGTACCGTACAGCCTGACCCACCACAGCGAAACACGGGCGGCTTCGCAATGACAGTGCGCGAGCCCATTATTTTATTCGTTAACTGACGCGGATTGCGCGTCACATTGCGCATCCCTTTTGGTCGGCGTGGCAGGCCGACTGCATTAGAAAAATCCTGGCAACAGCAAGCGGCGGATTTACTCTTAGACGCACAATGAACCAAAAACAGCGTCATATTGCATCAGTGAATTGATTGCTGCGAACTTGCAGCGACGCGCGCCCTGCCGAACAATAAGCCAATCTTTGGAGGAGAGCCGGTCGTTGTCTCCTTGGGTCCAGATCAATAACGAAATTTAGAGGGTCGATCAAATGAAGCTGACAGGTGGCCAAATCGTCGCGAAAGCGCTCAAGGAATACGGCATCAAATACGTTGCCGGCGTGCCGGGGCATGGCATCTGGTCGTTGTTCGACGCGTTTCTGGAGGAGGGGTCGCAGATCCCGTTCATCCAGGTGATGCACGAGCAGAGCGCCGTCCACATGGCGGACGGCTATTACCGTGCGTCGGGCAAGCCGATGGCCTGCTCCACCTCGGTCGGTCCGGGCGCTGCGAACACTATCATCGGCCTTGCGACGGCTTACTGCGACTCCACCTCTCTCTTCTACGTTTCGGGTTCGCCCCAGACCTATATGCACGGCCATGGCACCATGCAGGAACTGGAGCGCCAGCAGGACAATGCCTTCCCACGTATCACGGAGCAGGTGACCAAGCGTGCCTGGCAAGCGAATTCGGTGCAGGTCCTCCCAAGCATCATGCACCGCGCCTTCAGCGAAATGCTGACAGGGCGTCCCGGTCCGGTCCATGTTGAAGTGCCGATGGACGTTCAGGTCGAGGCTGCGGATGTCGCCATTCATCCGCTCCAGAAGCGCCTGCCTGTCGGTCTCGCGTACCCGGATCCGAAGGCCATCGAGGCTGCGGTGAAGGTGCTGTTGAGTGCCGAGCGCCCAGTCATCGTCGCCGGCGGCGGAGCGATCACCGCAAACGCGTCCGCCGAACTGACGCGCCTGGCCGAGAAGCTCGGTGCCGCCGTCTCGATCACGTGGAATGGCAAGGGCGCGATTTCCGAGGACCACGAACTGTTCATCGGCGCCGTCGGCCAGACGGGCACGACCTGCGGCAACACGATCACCGCATCGGCCGACGTTGTTGTCTCGGTCGGTTGCCGCTTTACCGATTGGTCGGCGTCCTCCTATGCCAAGGGCGTCTCCTTCTCGATCCCGTCGGCAAAGCTCATCCATATCGACCTTGATCCGCGCGAGATCGGCAAGAACTACGAGACCGAAGTCGGCATCGTTGCCGATGCGAAGGTGACGCTGGAGGCAATCCTCTCGCTGATTTCCGATGCGGACTCGCAGAAGATGCTGTCGCGCCGGGAAGCGTTTGTTGCTGACGTGCAGAAGGCGAAGACCGATTGGCGCGCCCTGGTCGAGCCGCGCGAAAACAGCCGCGAGACGCCGTTCACGTCACAGCGTCCGCTCATGGCGCTCCGCAAAGTGCTGGATCGCGATGGCATCGTGGTCGTCGGTTCCGGCAATACGCAAGGCGCGGTCAAGCAGAGCTTCCCCGTCTACGAGCCGCGCACGCACCTGACCTCCGGTTCCTACTCGCCGATGGGCTGGGCCGTGCCCGCCGCGCTTGGTGCCAAGCTTGCCTGCCCGGACCGCCAGGTGGTCGCCATCGTCGGCGACGGCGATTTCATGATGTCGCTTCCGGAAATGGGCACGGCCGTGATGAACGGCATCAACGTGGTCTTCCTTGTCCTGAACAACCAGGGCTACATGTCGATCCGCGGTGGCCAGCGCAAGTTCATGGGCCGTCATATCGCCTCGGAGTTCAACAACCATGCCGGCAATGGCGCGCCCTACTCGGCCGATATCGCAGCGTCTGCCCGCGCCTTCGGCCTTGAAGCGTGGAAGGTTGAGAAAGACGAAGACCTGGAAAGCAGCCTGAAGGCTGCCTTGGAATGCGGCGGCCCGGCGCTGGTCGAGGTGATTGTCTCGCGTGACGCCGCCGGTCCGTTCGCCACCGGCTGGTGGGACTTCCCGTCGCCGGCTTACTACGAGAAGGAGCAGGCTGGTTACGCAGAAATGCGAGCCCGCGAGCAGCACCTCTAGGCATACGAGCGCAAGGGAGCCGAGGTCAGCTTCGCTTCCCTTGCCTTCTCCCTCCCAACAGATCGAGAACGCGGTGCCACCGGCGGCCGTGAACGAAGAGACTTTGTCATGATACGGCACATCAAAACAGCCAGGGCCTCCATCGAGCAGGGCGGCACCGACAGCGCGGTCACCAAGGCGGTCGAGGCCCTTCTCGCAAAGGTCCGGGACGGCGGGGACAAGGCGGTTCGCGAACTCTCGGTCCAGTTCGACACGTTCGATCGCGATAGTTATCGGCTGACGAAGGACGAGATTGCCGGTTGCATCAACGCGCTTACGGCACGGGAGCGCGAGGACCTCGATTTTGCGCAGGACCAGATCCGACGGTTCGCGGAGGCCCAGAAGGCGACGCTGAGGGACATCGAGGTCGAAACCCTGCCGGGCGTCGTGCTCGGCCACAAGAACGTCCCCATCCAGAATGTCGGTTGCTACGTGCCGGGCGGCAAGTATCCACTGCTCGCCTCCGCCCACATGACGGTGCTGACGGCGCGCGTCGCTGGCTGCGAACGGGTGATCACCTGCGCGCCGCCCTTCCAGGGCAGGATTGCCGAAAAGATCGTGGCGGCACAGGCCCTCGCTGGCGCGGACGAGATTTATTGCCTCGGCGGCGTCCAGGCGATTGCCGCGATGGCCTACGGCACGGAAACGATCGATCCGGTCGACATGCTGGCAGGCCCCGGCAATGCCTATGTGGCGGAAGCCAAGCGGCTTCTCTTCGGCCGCGTCGGCATCGATCTTTTCGCCGGCCCTACGGAAACGTTGGTCATCGCCGACGACAGCGTCGATGGCGAGCTGGTGGCGACCGACCTTCTCGGCCAGGCCGAGCATGGCGCTAACTCCCCGGCGATCCTCGTCACCAATTCGGAGAAGCTTGCCCGAGACACACTCGTCGAGATCGAGCGTCTGCTGCAGATCCTGCCGACGGCGCCCGTCGCCGGCAAGGCTTGGGAGGATTTTGGCGAGATCATCCTGTGCGACACGATTGAGGAAATGCTGTCGGAGGGCGACCGCATCGCATCCGAGCACGTGCAGGTCATGACGCGTGACCCTGATCACTTTCTCGCCAACATGAAGAACTACGGCGCGCTGTTCCTCGGTGCCCGCACCAATGTCGCTTTTGGCGACAAGGTGATCGGCACGAACCACACGCTGCCCACCAACAAGGCCGCCCGCTACACCGGCGGCCTGTGGGTCGGAAAGTTCCTGAAGACCTGCACCTACCAGAAGATCCTCACCGACGAGGCCTCCGCCATGATCGGTGCCTACGGATCGCGGCTCTGCCTAATGGAAGGGTTCGCAGGCCATGCCGAGCAGGCAAACATCCGCGTCCGGCGATATGGCGGACGAAACGTGCCTTATGCGGCGGCTGTGGAGCCGGCCGACGCATGATCCGAACGGCCGGCACGGCGAATACGCCCGCTGCGCCGGCCACAATTTTCCAACAACCAGAGCAAATATAGGGGAATAATACCATGAAATTGACGACACTTCTCGCCGCCTCGATCTCGTTGCTGCCGGTCGCCGCCATGGCCGAAAGCAAGGGCACGGTCGAAGGCATCCACCACTGGGTTTCCGAGAGCGAGGTGAACGCGCTCAAGGTCATCACGGAAAAGCTCGAGACCAAGGGCTATACCTGGCAGGACAGCGCCGTCGGCGGCCTGTCGGGCGCCAATGCGCTCCAGGCACTTCGCACCCGTCTTGCGGCGGGCAACCCGCCGACCACGATGCAGTTCCTCGGCTATGAAGGCCTCGACTGGGCCAAGGAAGGTGTTCTGCGCTCGCTGAACGATCTTTATGTCCAGAATGGCTGGGACAAGGCGCTGGCACCGCAGTTGCTCGCCTTCGTCAAGAGCGACGACGATTTCATTTCGCTGCCGATCAACATGCATCGCCAGAACTGGGTCTGGGCCAACAAGGCGGTCTTCGACAAGGCCGGCGTTGCCGAGCCGAAGAGCTGGGACGAACTGATCGGCGCGGGTGAGAAGCTCAAGGCTGCCGGCGTCGTGCCGCTCGCCATCGGCGACGAGCCGTGGCAGATCCTGGAAGTCTTCGAAGCCATCGTCGTCGACGTCAACGGTGCGGAATTCTACAAGAAGGCCGTGATCGATCTCGACGAAGCCGCACTGTCGAGCCCGCAGATGATCGATGCCTTCGACAAGCTGCGCAAGGTGCGCGGTCTCGTCGACGACGGCTTCACGGGCCGTGACTGGGCGGTGGCCACCGGAATGGTCGCAAGCGGCAAGGCCGCCATGCAGGTCATGGGCGATTGGGCCAAGGGCGAGTTCCTGGCCAAGGGCATGAAGCCGGGCGAGGACTTCCTGTGCTTCCCGACGCCCGCAGCGACCCCGAACTTCAAGTTCATCATCGATGCCTTCGGCCTCTTCAAGATCGAGGATGCGGCGATCGTCGCGGGGCAGGATGCATGGGCGGAATCCGTCATGGATCCGGAAGTTCAGAAGAACTTCAACAAGATCAAGGGCTCCATCCCGGCCCGCTCCGATGTCTCGGTCGACGATTTCGACGCCTGCGCCAAGCGCAGCTACGCCGATCGCGAAGCGGCCGTCGCAAGCGGCGCCATGCTGGGCGGCCTGACCGAAGGCTTCGCTGCACCGCCACAGTTTGCAGGCGTCTTCAGCGACGTCGTGGGCAAGTTCTTCGTCACCGATATGTCCTCCCAGGACGCCGTTCAGGCGCTTGTTGACGGTATCAACAACGCGCGCTGAGCCAAGCCTGACGCTCCGGCCGGGAGTAGCCCGGTTGGAGCGTCGTGCGGTACTTCTGCGACAACCTTGGGAATGCTGTCATGCGCAGTACACTTTCACTGAAGGATCGGTTCACGCACTGGCTGCCAAGGCTCGTCCTCTCGCCGAGCCTCGTGGCAGTCTTCGTTGGAGTCTACCTCTTCATCGCCTGGACGGGATGGATTTCCCTGTCCTCCTCCCGAATGGTCCCGCAGTTCGACTTCGTGGGGCTGGAGCAATATGTGCGCCTCTGGGCGACGCCGCGATGGAAAACGGCCGTCGTCAACCTGTTCCTGTTCACCGCGCTGTTCCTGACGATCACGATCGCCGTGGGGCTTCTCATCGCCATTCTGCTTGACCAGCGGATCCGCGCTGAAGGCGTCCTGCGTGCGGTCTATCTCTATCCGATGGCACTGTCCTTCATCGTGACGGGGACGGCATGGAAGTGGATTCTCAACCCGGATCTCGGCATCCAGAAGGTCGTGCGGGATTTCGGCTGGGACGGTTTCGTCTTCGACTGGATCACGCGGCCGGACTACGCGATCTATTGCGTGGTCATTGCGGCCGTCTGGCAATCGACCGGATTTGCCATGGCGATCTTTCTTGCCGGTCTTCGCGGCATCGACACCTCCATCATCAAGGCGGCGCAGATCGAGGGGGCAGGTCTTCCGCGCATCTACATGAGCATTATCGTGCCCATGCTGCGTCCGGCCTTCCTGAGCGTCATCGTGCTGCTCAGCTACATCTCGATCAAGAGCTTCGACCTCGTCCTGGCCCTCACCAATGCCGGCCCAGGCAATGCCACGGAAATGCCCTCCACCTTCATGTTCGCAGCCACCTTTCGGCGCAACCAGATGGGTGTCGGCGCGGCCAGCGCGATGATGATGCTGATGACGGTCGCAGCCATCATCGTTCCCTATCTGTATTCCGAGTTGAGGGAGACCCGCAATGAGCACTGAAGCCAGGTCCGCGCGTCAGTCCCATCGGTTCGGGCGTCTTTTCATCTACGGCGCGCTCCTCGCGCTCGCGGCATTCTATCTGATGCCGCTCTGGGTGATGATCGTGACATCACTGAAATCGCTCGACGAGATCTATGGCGGCTCCTTCATCGGCCTGCCGCAGGCAATCACGTTCGAGGCCTGGCAGAAGGCGTGGGGCGAAGCCTGCATCGGCACGGCCTGCGATGGTCTTCGACCTTATTTCGTGAACTCGCTGCTGATGGTCGTCCCGGCCGTGATCCTTTCCACGGGCATTGGCGCCATCAACGGCTACATCCTCACGAAATGGCGTTTCCCCGGCTCGAACTTCATCTTCGGCATGCTGCTTTTCGGCTGTTTCCTGCCGTTCCAGGCCGTCATCCTGCCAATGGCACAGTTGCTTGGCAGCCTGCGCCTGTCGGGAACCATTCCGGGCCTCGTCCTCGTCCACACGGTCTACGGCATCAGCTTCACCACGCTGTTCTTCCGCAACTACTTCATCACCATACCGGATGAACTGACGCGGGCGGCGCAGATCGATGGGGCAGGCTTCTTCCGGATCTTCTTCTCGGTGATGCTGCCGGCCGCGTTGCCGATCATCGTGGTGTCCTGCATCTGGCAGTTCACGCAAATCTGGAACGACTTCCTGTTCGGTGTGTCCTTCACCGCCGGCCAGTCGTCGCCGATCACCGTGGCGCTCAACAACATCGTGAACGTCACGATGGGCCGCAAGCAATACAACGTCGACATGGCCGCCGCCATGATCGCCGCCATCCCAACCTTGGTCGTCTACATCATCGCTGGCCGATATTTCGTCCGCGGGCTGACGGCTGGCGCCGTGAAAGGCTGAGACAATGTCCACTCTCGAAATCGATCGCGTCCGGAAGTCCTACGGCCAGCTCGAAGTGCTGAAGGAGGTTTCGATCTCCATCGGCACGGGGGATTTCCTCGTGCTGCTCGGCCCGTCGGGCTGCGGTAAGTCCACGCTTCTCAACATGATTGCCGGGCTGGAGACGATCACCGGCGGCGAGATCCGTATCGCCGACAGGGTCGTCAACGATCTCTCGCCCAAGGATCGCGACATCGCCATGGTGTTCCAATCCTACGCGCTTTATCCGACGATGACCGTTCGCCAGAACATCGAGTTCGGCATGAAGATCCGCGGCTTGTCGCAGACCGAACGCGACAAGGCGGTGAAGACCGCCGCGGACCTGTTGCAGATGTCCCATCTGCTGGACCGCAAGCCCTCGCAGCTCTCGGGTGGCCAGCGCCAACGCGTGGCGATGGGGCGTGCGATCGTACGTCAGCCGAAGCTGTTCCTGTTCGACGAGCCGCTGTCCAACCTGGATGCGAAGCTCCGCGTCGACATGCGTACCGAGATCAAGCGGTTGCATGCCCGTCTCGGCACGACGATCGTCTATGTTACCCATGACCAGATCGAGGCCATGACGCTTGCCACCCGGGTGGCGGTGATGAAGGACGGAGTCGTGCAGCATCTCGACGAGCCACAGGCCGTCTATGACCGACCGGCCAATGTCTATGTGGCCCGCTTCGTCGGTTCCCCGGCCATGAACATCATTCCCGGTACGCTGGAGGTGCAGGGCACGACCGTCACCGCCGTCATCGACGTCGCCAGGCGGCCGGCTGCGCGCATCGCGGGCATTCCGCTCTCGGCGGACGCCGCGCGCCGTTATGCCGGCAGGAAGGTGCTGGTGGGCATCCGCCCGGAGAATTTTGCGATTGCCGCCGGCGATGACCTCCCGGCGCTGACGGTGGACGTCGATGTGGTCGAACCCACCGGGCCCGACACGCTGGTGGTCTTCCAGATCGGCGGTGTCGAGGTTACGGCCCGGCTTCCGCCCAAGCAGGCGAATGCTGGACAGGAAGCCGCCCTGTCGGTCGATACATCCAAGATCGTCCTCTTCGACACCGAAACCGAAGCGCGCATTGACTGAAAGAACCCTATGACACAGACGGCAGACATCGTTATCATCGGTTCGGGCATTGGCGGCGCATCGCTGGCACACAGCCTTGCGCCTTCGGGGCTGCGGATCGTCATCGTTGAGCGCGGTGACTACCTGAAGGACAGTCCGCAAGCGCGCGACGACATCGCGATCTTCCAGAAGGGCTTCTACCGGTCTTCCGAGGAATGGCTTGGCACGGACGGGGCAGGCTTCTTGCCGGGCAACTACTATTACGTCGGCGGCAACTCGAAGTTCTTCGGCGCGGTTATGTATCGCTACCGGCAAGAAGACTTTTCGCCGCGCGCTCACATGGATGGCGCGTCTCCTGGCTGGCCGATGTCCTACGATGATCTTTCGCCCTGGTACGACCAAGCCGAGGCCATCTTCCGGGTGCGGGGATCGACCAAGGACGATCGCACGGAGCCGCGGCACGACAAGCCCTATGCCTATCCGCCCGTGCCGGATGAACAACCGATTGCCGCTATGCGTCGCCGGCTGGAAAAAGCCGGTATCCGCCCCGCGTCCCTTCCGCTCGCAATCGATATCGACACCTGGCTGAAGCGGGCGCCCACCGGCTGGGACGCGTTTCCGAACACGGGGTCGGGCAAGATCGACGCGGAGGTGGGGCCGCTCGCGAGCGCACTCTCCTATCCGAATGTCAGCCTGCTCACTGGCGCGAACGTGACGCGGCTCGAAACCGACGAGAGCGGGCAGCGCGTCGTTGCTGCGGTCCATGTCAAGGATGGTGTCGAGGAGCGGATTTCGGCAGGCCGCTTTGCGGTCGCGGCGGGCGCCGTCCAATCAGCGGCCCTTCTCCTGCGTTCGACCAGCAAGGCTCATCCGACGGGCCTTGCCAACAGCTCGGACCAGCTCGGCCGCAACTTCATGAACCACAATACCACAGCGATGCTGGCGATCGATCCCTTCGCGCCCAATACCAGCGTCTATCAGAAGACCATTGCCTTCAACGACTTCTACAACGAAGACAACGAGTACGGTTTCCCACTCGGCAACGTTCAGCTTCTTGGCCGTATCACGGGGAATATCCTGAAGGCCAATTTCCCCGTGCCAGCGCCGGCCTGGTTCACACGGCTCATGGCACGCTATGCCTATGGCTGGTTCCTGACCAGTGAAGACCTTCCTAATCCCGAAAGCCGGGTGATGGTACGCGACGACCGCATTGTCATGCACTGGATCCGCTCGAACATGCGCGCACACGAGGCGCTGATCGCAAAGACGAAAGCCGTGATGCGCAGGGCGGGTTTCCCGATCGTTTTGACGCATACATTCGGCCGGAAGACGACTTCGCATCAATGCGGCACAGCGCGCATGGGCGCCGACCCGCAGAGCTCCGTGGTCGATCTCAACTGCCGCAGCCATGATGTCGAGAACCTCTACATCACGGACGCCTCCATCCTTCCGACGTCAGCCGCCGTCAATCCGGCGCTCACCATCGCGGCGCTTTCGATCAAGGCCGGCGCCGCCATTGCAAGGGGGCGGTGATGGCGCTTCGCGACATGGTGTCGGCACGTTTCGGAATCCGCCCCCGGCAGCCCGACCTGGTGAACATGTTCGACTATATCGTGGTCGGCGGCGGCTCTACCGGTTGTGTTGTCGCCGCGCGGCTTTCGGAGGATCCGGCCGTGCGCGTGCTGCTCATCGAGGAGGGGCCGCGCGACCTCAACCCCTACATCCACATTCCTGGCGCCTACTACAAGACGGCCCAGGGTGGCCTGCTGAAGCGCATTGCCTGGGAGCCGATGGAAGAGCAGGAGCGCACCGAGACGCCGACAATGGTCCAGGCGCGGGTGCTGGGCGGCGGCAGCTCGGTCAATGCGATGATCTACATCCGCGGTGTGCCGTCGGACTATGAGCAGTGGGTTGGGATGGGGGCCGAAGGCTGGGGCTATGCGGACGTCCTGCCGTACTTCAAGCACGCCGAGGACAACAATCGCTTCTGCAACGATGTCCATGGCGTCGGTGGCCCGCTCGGGGTTTCCGATATCGACCACATCCACCCGCTGAGCCGGGCCTGGCTGCACGCCTGCCAGCAGGCGGGCCTTCCCTACAATCCGGATTTCAACTCCGGCGACCCCGCGGGGTGCGGCCTCTACCAGATCACCGCCCGCAACGGGCGGCGTAGCTCCGCCGCAACGGCCTATCTCAACCCTGCCCGCAGGCGCGGCAATCTTCGCATAGAGACCGGGACGATGGTTGCGCGCGTGCTGGTCGAGAACGGCCGTGCGGTCGGCGTCGAGTGCGTCAAGGGCAAGCGCAGCGTGGTCTACAGGGCGGAGCGCGAGGTCATCCTCTCCGCCGGTGCGATCGGCACGCCCAAGCTCCTGATGCTGTCCGGCATCGGTCCGGCGGACCAGATCCGGCGGCAGGGTATCGCTGTTCATGCAGATCTGCCCGGCGTTGGGCAGAACCTCCAGGACCATACCGAGATTTCGCTGGTCTACCAGCTCAACGGCCCGCACAGCTATGACAAGTACAAGAAGCTGCACTGGAAGGCCGCAGCCGGGCTGAACTATGCCCTGTTCCGCAACGGCCCGGCATGCTCGAACCTCATCGAGGGCGGTGCATTCTGGTGGGGCAACAAGACCGAGGCAACCCCCGACATCCAGTATTTCATGGTGGTCGGCGCGGGCATCGAGGAGGGCGTCGATGCCGTGCCCGGCGGCAATGGCTGCACGGTGAATCTCGGCCAGATCAGGCCGCGCTCCAGGGGTGAGGTGACGCTTGCGAGTGCCGACCCGGCCGCAAACCCGCGCGTTGCGCCACGCTATTTCTCCGATCCCTACGATCTCGATGCGATTACGGACGGCACGATGGCGGCACTCGACATCATGGCGCAGCCGGCGATCGCGAAATATGTGGCCGCTCGAAATACGCCGGCGCCGGCTCTCAGGACGCGCGAGGACATCAGGGCCTTCTGCCTCAAGGAGGCCCATGCTGCCCTGCACCCGTCGGGAACATGCCGGATGGGGCAGGATGAGATATCGGTCGTCGATCCGCAACTGCGCGTTCATGGCATCGAGGGGCTGCGGGTCGCCGATGCTTCGATCATGCCGACGCTGATTTCCGGCAATCCCAACGCCGTCTGCATCATGATCGGCGAGCGGGCGGCCGAGTTCCTGCGAGGTTGAGATCACCCGTGGTGTTCAGTACGGCATAGCGGGAGCTTGACCCGCAAACCTGGGCCCAGGCCCCTTTGGCCGTTATGAAAGTTCGCGGTACGTTCAGACGAGACAAATGCTGCGCGCCGTCAGAAAGCCAACTCAGTCGTCACCGGGAATAGCGTGCTGTAAGCCAATTGGAGAACTTGAGACATGAGATCCCTGCCTTTCGCGTTTCAATGCCTATTAATGCACGAATAGGTATAAAAGCGCAATTCCGTAGTTGCAGTTTTGATACATACGCGTTGTTGCAAATGTCAGGCGTCATCATCTTGCGGGATCAGATTGTGTGCCCGGAGGGCTTCAGGAAGCAGTCCTTCGGAACAGCGCGACGGCTGCGATAATGACGAGGCTGATGAATTGTGCCTGGACGGGAAGACCGACAATGACGACGAAATTGAAGGTCAGCATCAGTATGATCGCGCCGAGCACGCTATTTATCGGCGATCCGCGCCCGCCGGTGAGGGCAATACCGCCGATCACTGCAGCAATGATGGAATCCAGCTCATAGCCCCGGCCGAAACGATGACCAGGATAGCCAGGACGACGAGCAAATTGACCGGGATTCCCGCGACCTGGCCGGTTCCTAGGAAGCGCAGAGCGGCTGGAAGGCTGCCGCCCGGAGCCCCTTGTGTGTAGTAGAAACGGACGCCCTGCAAGACGGTCATCATGGCCAGTGTCGCAAGGAAGGGCGACATATTTCGCTTCACCACCAGGTATCCGTCTATGAGCCCGTTGTGCGCGTAGTCCATCAGCATCAGGACGCCTACTCTTTTGCAGTCCTCTGTAACAAAGCCGATCCCCGATCCAATGGACGTCGCGGGCGTGCGGCGCGTGTAGGCGTGCCCCGGCAAGGGTGACCGATCCGCCTTCCGCCCATCTGGAACCGAAAATGGCATTGCAACCTCCGAACGCCCGGGCCCCACCAGCCCGCCGTTTCCGAGGGTTTCACCGGGATGAAGATCGGAGCTGACATCCCTTACGCGTGGCGCTACGGACGGAAAGGTACACGCCATTCAGCGACTTCACGCTCGGGAAGCCCTTTTCAATCTTGCCGAGTTCCAAAAACACGCCAGTTCCCTTCCGGCTGATATGCGGACGCCGCCCGAAATGGGCGGCGTTACGAGAGGCGCGCTGGATTATTGCCGCAGGTCGACGTTGAACACCTTTGGATCGGAGTTCGCATCGGTCGTGATGAACTTCTTGATCACGCCTTTGTGCTGTGCGGCCTTCTCGACGCCAGCAAAGGTTTTCGGCGCGACGTTTGAGGGCGAACCAGCATGTGAGGACCTGCCGGGCGTACCGGCAGGCCGTTGGTTATGCTGCCTGGCGAACCAGAACGCCGAGCGCCGTGGTGATCAGGCGGGCGAAGGTCAGCGCGCCGATGCCATCGACGTCCCGTTCCGGCATGAACTCGACGAAATCCATGGCGGCGATCCGGCCGCGCGCGGCGGCGCCCTTGATGAGATCGACGGCCTGGTAATAGCTGAGGCCGCCCGGCGCGCGGCCGATGACGCCCGGAACGATCGACGGGTCGAGCGCATCTGCGTCGATGCAGATAATGATGTTGCTGCCTTCCGGGATGAGATCGAGCACGGCGCCGACGCCCTGCCGGTGCAGCTTGTAGGCGGTTACGAATGTGACGCCCCAGGCGAGCGCATCCTCGTAGTCGCTGGTCGCCGCCGAGCCGATACCGCGCGCGCCGACCTGGATGATCCGCTCGACATGCGGCATTTCCGATGCGCGCCGCATGGTGGAGGACAGACCCAGGCGTTCACCCATGTGGATTTCGCGCCAGTCGATATGGGCGTCGATCTGCAGGATCGTGAATTTCTCCCCGCCGGCCGAAGCGCCGATCGCCTCGATCATCGGGATCGGGATGGAATCGTCGCCACCGATGAGCACCGGAACGGCACCGCGCGCCCGCACCTTGCTGACGGCCTCGGCGATCCGCGCGCGGTTGCTGGCGGTGTCGGCTTCGTCGAAGGGCAGGTTGCCGCAGTCGACAGGCCGCAGGTCTGGTGCCGGGAAGACGGGGCCGCCATGGTCGAAATCGTGGCGGTCGACATTGGCGGTCAGCGCACCCGTCGCCTTGCGCAAGGCATCCGGCGCATTGCGGCAATAGGCGCCAACGGAGGCATAGGGTGTCGCGCAGGGCGCGCCGATCAGCGCCACCGGCGCGGACAGCGCATCGAGGTTGTCGCAGGCCGCAAGGCCGAGGAAGGTCGCGGTTTCGGCAGCCGCGCCGAAGAGTGCGCCGAGATCGGGCTTTTCATTCATGGATGGTCCTCCTGTGTTGCGGCGTTCAGCCTGGAATTTATTGATGGATGGGGTGCCGGCGATCAGCCGATCCGGCTTTCGAGATAGCCGGCCCAGCGCCGCTGGACGAGCTGGAAGCCGGAGACCAGCACGAATGTCAGCGTAAGGTAGATCGCGGCTGCCGTCACATAGGGCTCGAACTGGATGTAGTAGTTGAGGGTGATCCTGCGCGCGACGCCGGTCGTCTCAAGCAGCGTCACGGTGCTGGCGAGTGCTGTGGCGTGCAGCATCATGATCATCTCGTTGCCGTAGAGCGGCAGCGAGCGGGTCAGCATGCCGGGAATGAGGATGCGAAAGGCCTGCGCCCGGCGCGACATGCCATAGGCCCGCGCCGCCTCGATCTCGCCCACCGGAATGTGACGCAGTCCGCCCGCGAAGATCTCCGTGCTGTAGGCGGTCGTGTTGAGCACGAAGGTGAGCAGCACGCAGACCATGGGGCTCGAAAGCCACGGCCACAACACGCTGGTGCGGATGAGCTCGAACTGGGCGAGGCCGAAATAGACGAGGAAGAGCTGCACCAAGAGCGGCGTGCCGCGGAAGACCAGCGTGTAGCCGAGGATTGCGTAACGCACCGCCGGAACCCGGCTGTTGCGCAGGAAGGCCAGCGGCACGGCGAGCACGAAGGACAGGGCCAGCGAAACGACCGCGAGAAGCAGCGTCAGCTTTGCTCCTTCGGCGTAGAGGGGAAGGTTTTCGGCGATGACGTCCCAATTCATGGCGCAAGCTCCCGAAGGCCGATCTCGAAGCGGCGCGCCAGCATCGCCAGCAGGATGAGGGAGAAGACGGTCACGAACAGATAGAACCCGGCGGCGATGAGGTAGAAGGTGAAGGGCATGCCAGTCGCCTCCGCGGCGCCCTTTGCGCGAAACATGACGTCCTGCAGCCCGATCAGCGACACCAGCGCCGTCGCCTTGGCGAGCACCAGCCAGTTGTTGGTGAAGCCGGGCAGGGCGAGACGGATGAGCTGCGGCAGGATGATGCAGACGAACATGCGCCGCCGCGTCAGGCCGTAGGCGATCGCCGCCTCGATCTGCCCCTTGGGAATGTTCTGCAACGCCGTCTTGAACGTCTCCGTCATATAGGCGCCGAAGATCAGCCCGAGCGTGGCGATGCCGGCGACTATCGGGGAGAATTCGACGCGCGCGTCGATACCCATCGCGTCGATCCACTGGTTGAGCAGAGCCGGCAGGCTGTAATAGATCAGCAGCATGACGACGAGGTCCGGAATGCCCCGCACCACGAAGGTGTAGGCCGAAGCGATCGTCCTGAGCAGCCGGTTGCCGGAAAGCTTGGCGAAGGCGGCCCCCATGCCGAGCGCCGTCGCCACGACGAGCGAGGCCACGGCCAGCAGCAGGGTCGTCGACCCCGCTGCCAGGATCGTCGCGGTGAATGCGGCGACCATGCCGGTCATTGACCGAAATATTTGGCGTTGATGGCGTCGAGCTTGCCGTTCTCGCGGATGATGGCGAGCCCCTTGTTGACACTCTCGACGAGGGCCTCGTTCTTCTTGTTGATGGCGATCGCCACCCCTTCGCCGAACTCCTTGGCGTCCGCGCCGGTCAGTTGCGGCCCGACCAGCTCGAAATCCTTGCCCGCATCGCTGTTCAGGAAACCGTGGATGATCTGGGCCTGGTAGCTGATATGCAGATCGGCACGGCCGGCCGTAAGCTCCAGATAGGGCGCACTGCCGGTGTCGTAGCGCGTGATCGTCGCCGTCGGATAGTGGCTGGTGATATAGGCATCCATCGGCGTGCCGGTCTGCACGGCGATCGTCTTGCCGGCGAGCCCTTCGGGCGTGATGTCGAGCGCGGCACCCTTCCTGGCGACGAAACGGAAGATCGGGCGGTCGTAGATATCGCTGAACGCAATGACCTGCCGGCGCTTTTCGGTGACGGTGAGCTGCGAGATCAGCGCATCGTACTTGCCGTCGATCAGGCCGGGGATCATGCCGTCCCAGGCGGCGTTGAAGATGTTGCAGTCGAGTTTCGCAGCCTCGCAGACGGCCTGCATCAGCTCGATATCGTAGCCGACGAGCTTGCCTTCGGAATCGATATATTCGAACGGCGGGAACGTGGCGTCGGTCGCGATGTCCAACGTTTCGGCGGCGTGTGCCGTCGTCAGGGTCGCGGCCACGATCATGGTGGCGCACAGGGATTTGAGAATAGCCTTCATTGTTCCGTCCTCTCGGGTTTGGTTATTGTCTGGATTTTGGGGATCGCCGGCGTTTAGTGCTGGAGCCGGCCGGCCAGGAACTGCTGCAACCGCGGGCTTTTCGCCTCGCTGAAGATGACGTCCGGCGTGCCTTCCTCCTCCACCCGTCCCTGATGGAGGTAGACGACGCGGCTGGAGGCGTGGCGCGCAAAGCCCATCTCATGGGTGACGACGATCATCGTGCGCCCTTCTTCCGCAAGCGCCTGCATGACGCGCAGGACCTCGCTGACGAGCTCCGGATCAAGCGCCGATGTCGGCTCGTCGAAGAGCATGACGTCCGGGTTCATGCTGAGGGCGCGCGCGATCGCCACGCGCTGCTGCTGGCCGCCGGAAAGATGGGAGGGGTATTTCTCCAGGACCTCATGGTTGAGGCCAACCTTCGCCAGATTGGCCTTCGCCCGCTCGATTGCGTCCTTGCGCGAAAGGCCGAGCACGCTGATCGGGGCCTCGGCGACGTTCGACAGCACCGACATGTGCGACCACAGGCAGAAATTCTGGAAGACCATGGCAAGCCGGCTGCGCATGCGGCGCAACTGGTGCCGGTCGTTCGCGCGCAGCATGCCGTCGCGATCCTTGACCGTCGCCAGCACCTCGCCGTCGATGGCCACGGTGCCGGCACTCGGGCGCTCCAGGAAGTTGATGCAGCGCAGGAACGTGCTCTTGCCGGAGCCGCTGGCACCGATGACGCTGATGACGTCGCCGGCCTTCGCCTGGAGCGAAACGCCCTTCAGCACCTCATGCGCCCCATAGGACTTGTGAATGTCTGTCGCGCTGAGTTTCAGCATCGGATCCCTCTTGGCGAGGCGGCTCGAACCGCTCTTCTGCTCAATTCTTTTGCCATCTAGGGACATGGCTGCATTTTGCGCAAATGACGATTCTTCACCCGATACATGATGTGAAATCATGTATCGGTCGGCCGCGTGTGGCGCAGCCATGAAGTCAATGGAATAATTTATGATTTCCCGTCAGCTTTCGCGTGGGCGAGACCCGTCAGGGAAGAGTGTCCCAGGAGGCATCGCGACCGAAGCGTGCAAGCAGCCAGCGCAGGAAAAGTCGCGTCACGGATCGGCCAAGGCTCGCATTGTTGCAGACCACATGCCAGCCGCCAAAGGCGTCGATGGAAAAGGAGAAGGGTTTTATCAGCACGCCGCGCTTGAGGTCCGACGCCGACAGCGTATCGCTCACCAGCGCGACGCCGGTGCCGTGGATCGCCAGGTCGATCGCCATGCCGAGGTCGCTGCAATAGAGGTGGCGGGCCTGCTGGGCGAGATCAGGCTCGCCCGCCTCGGAAAACCACCGCCGCCATTCGGACCCGTCGTCCCAGTGCAGCAGCAGGCAGTGGCGGAGATCGGCTGGTTGGGTGATCGATCCGCCGATGCGCTCGAACAGCAGCGGGCTGCAAACCGGCGTGACATTGACATGCGCAAGAAGCGCGGACCAGCGGTCCGCCCACCCACCCGGGCCGAAGGAGATGCCGACATCGATGTCGCCGAGTTCGTGCACACGCTGGTTCTCGACCAGGCGGATATGGCATTCGATCGAGGGATGGTCCTGGCAGAAATCGCTGATGTGCCGGGCGAGCCATGTGTTGGCGAACATCGGGGGGCAGGCGACGTCGAGCCGCCCGCCGACCTGGCTGGCGTCGGAGAGGCGCATCGTTGCGGCAAGGATTTCCTGAAGTGCGGCGGACACCGTCTTTGCAAGGATACGGCCCGCATCCGTCAGCGCCACGCCGCGTCCGGCCTTGGCGAAGAGGTCGCAGCCGAGTGCCTCTTCGAGACGGCGGATCTGGTGGCTCACCGCGCTGTCGGTCAGGTGAAGCTCGGCCGCCGCCTTGGCAAGGCTCTGGTGGCGCGCGGCCGCCTCGAAGGTTCGCAGCGTCGGCAGGGGAAGGTTGCGCAGGTCGGCCAACGGAATCAACGAACATGTGAAGGAGGATATTGCGCGCGACGATACGCTCAGTTCTGAGACCGCGCAACGCGCTTCACGGCAACACCAACATGCAGTTGGACGCGACGAGGGAGCCCCACCGCCTCATTTCACCATGAAGCGTGAGCTGAACGGCAGGCTTGCCGCGCCGACCGCCTTGGGGGCCGCTGAGGTCTTGCCGACGATGGCGTCGATGGCGGGGATTTCCCCTCGGACGAGATCGCATAGCGCCGTGCTGATGCTGGCCGGGACGAAGGAGGAGAGCACGACGGTCTTCAGCTCGATGAATTGCAGGAGCGACTGGATCGACCGGACAAGGCTTTCCGCGCAGGCCTGCTGCCAGGTATCGAGGGCCGGTCCCATCGGCGGCCAGCCCTGGTTTTGCGTCCAGAGTTTTTCAAGAATGGCAGCATCTGCCGGTAGCGCGCGTTCGAGCGCCAGCACGCCGACATCGTAGCTGATCGGGGAATTGCCGTTGTAGATCTGGTGGTTGAGCACGAGGCGGCTGTGCAGGCGGGCGCCGAGATAGAAGAACAGGAAATCCTGCAACTGCCGCGCCGCGCCGAACAGGCTCTCGCCGCCGGCGGCAGCCGTGATGTCGTTCTGCACGAAGACGGGAAGGTTGAGTTGTGTTTCCAGATAGCGGTGCAGGGTGCCGTGGTCCGGGCCGGCATGCAGCGGCGGCGTCGGCAATGCGAGACCGACACCGGCGATGCGGCCTTGCCGGCTTTCGGAAAGGCTGGCCACGGCATTGCGGATTTCGAGCGCGAGGCTTTCTGTTGTGTCGAAGGCGCCGGCCGTGCCGTGCGGCATGACATGCTGGTGCTGCACATTACCTATGAAATCGACGACGACGATATGCGTGTTGCGGTAGCCGACGCTGACGCCGACGGAATAGGCGCCTTCGGAATTCAGCATGAGGGGCGTCGTCGGCGGGCCGACGCGGCCTTTTTGCGCCTCACCGCGCACGACGAGGCCTTCCTGTTCGAGCGAGCGCACGATGACCGAAATCGTCTGGGCCGACAGGCCCGTCTTTTCACCGATTTCAAGGCGTGTCGTCGCCTCGTTCTGCAAGAGCAGCGAGAGCACGAGGCGCTCGTTGTAGCTGCGCACGCTCAGCGAATTGAGGCCGCTGGCGCGGTCGGCGATGCGAAGTGGATTGGGGGGTGCAAATCGCATGTCAGGCAAGGGGGCGGTCCTTCCTGCAATGGGCTGCGATCACGCGGGCGGGCTCACGCATCGGGCCACCCGATCGCCAGAACTTCCTGCGCCAGCGCTTCGCCGAGCCTGCGATGCGCCGCCTCGTCGATATGGAAACCATCCGCCGGCGAGCACTGGCAGACCGTGCCGGCATCGAAGAAATGCACCTCCAGCGAATCCGCCATGATCTCGAATTCCAGCGCCAGCTTGCGGGATTTTTCCTGCGCGCCGGAGAAGATTGATTCCCACTCCTTCAGGTCTTCCAGCATCGGCGGCGGTGCGACGATCATGATTTCCGGATCGTGGCCAGCGGGGCCGGGCGAAAGCTCCCGGATGTCGTAGACGAGGCAGCCGATGCCCATGGCCACTTCCGACGGCGGCATGTTGAAGCGCCGCTTCAGGTCATTGGTGCCGAGCATGATGATGATCAGGTCGAGCGGCGCATGGCTTTGCAGGCAGGGGCGCAGATAGGTCCGGCCGTTCTTCAGCGACCCCTCGATCGGGTCGTCGTGCACCGTCGTGCGGCCACTCAGGCCTTCCTCGATGACCTCCCAGTTTTCACCTAGCACGCCTTGCAGCACACCGGCCCACCGCTGTTCGCGGCGATAGCGTTCGAGCGGCCCGCGGCCGGGAATCTGGCCGTGGGTGTTCGAGTCCCCGAAGCATAGAACCGTCCGCGTCACTGTCTCCTCCACCATGCCGGATGATCGCTTTCTCTGGGCCAGACTTCGCATTGAGGCCGTCGATTTGCAAGGACGACCTATTATTCATTCAACATGAATAACTATTGACAGCGCAAACCGCCAGTGATTTTGTGTCGGCCGGAGGAGAGTTTCAGGTCGTTTCAGGGCTGCAGGCGAGTGCCGGACTTCGGTCACGGGCTGTCGATGCCGCATGCCTTCCGACCGGTCTTCCACCGTTGGACCCTGCTTTTGGAGGAGAAGCATGAAGAGCATCATCAGAAATATCGGCCTGTCGGTTCTGCTGGCCGGCGTGGTCTTCGCGCATGGCAGCCTGGCGCAGGACGTGCCCCTGCTCGACGGCGTGACGACGCCCGCGGAAAACAATCCGACGGTGGAGGCCGGCAAATACAAGAAGGACGCGCCCTGGGTCATCGGCATGAGCAGCTTCGGCGTCAACGCCAATACCTGGACGGTGCAGGTGGCGCATGAAGCTCAGGCTGCCGCCGACCGCGACAAGCGGATCACCAAATTCGTGCTGCTCGATGCCGGCTTCGACCAGAAGAAGCAGGTGGCAGACATCGAGGACCTCATCGCCCAGAAGGTGGACGCGATCATCGTCCAGCCGGTCACCTCGACCTCGGCCAATGCCAGCATCGAGAAGGCTGTCGCGGCGGGCATTCCCGTCGTGCTGCATACCGGCCGCATCGAATCCGACGCCTATACGACGGAAATCCAGGGCGGTGCCGAGCATTTCGGCAAGGTCATGGGTGATTTCCTCGTCAAGGAACTCGGCGGCAAGGGCAATATCTGGGTGCTGCGCGGCCTCGCCGGCCATCCGGAGGATACCAACCGCTATAACGGCCTCGTCCAGTCGCTCGAAGGCACGGAGATCAAGATCACCGCTGAGGAGCATGGTGACTGGCAGTATGACAAGGCCAAGAAGGTCTGCGAGACGCTCTATCTCAACGATCCGAACGTCGCCGGCATCTGGTCTTCGGGTGCCGACATGACGCGCGCCTGCGTCGACGTTTTCAAGCAGTTCGGCGCGGCCATCCCGCCGATTTCCGGCGAGGGCAACAACGGCTTCTTCGGCCAGTGGATCGCCGACAATTTCAAGTCGGTCTCCTCCGAATACAGCCCTGCCCAGGGTGCTGCGGGTATCCGCGCGGCCGTTGCCCTCTTGGAAGGCAAGGAACTCAAGAAACACTACGATTACAACCCGCCGGGCTGGGACCTCGAAAAGGTCAAGAAATACTACCGCGACGACCTGTCCGCCAATGTCTGGTGGCCGTCGGAACTCTCCGAAGAGCAGCTGAAGCAGTTCTACGCCAAGCAATAAGCGTGGCCCGCAGGGAGGCAGGCCGATCGCCTGCCTCCTGTCGCGGACACGGAGGGAACCCATGTCGCATCTCATTGAAATGTCGAAGATATCCAAGGCGTTCGGCGGAAGCGTTGCGCTGAGGGACGTGTCGCTGGCGCTCGCGCCCGGCACCGTGCATGCCCTGATGGGCGAAAACGGTGCCGGCAAGTCGACGCTGATGAAGATCCTTGCCGGCGTGCACCAGCCAGACGGCGGCGAAATCCGGCGCGATGGCCGCACGGTCAGCTTTGCCAATCCGCGCGCGGCGCTCGAAGCCGGCATCTCGACGGTGTTCCAGGAACTGTCGCTTCTGCCCAACATGACGATCGCGGAAAACATGTTTTTAGGGCGCGAACCCCTCGGCCGCTTCGGTGGGATCGACCGGCGGCGCATGCGGGAGGAGACGACGGTCGCGCTCGCCCGCCTCGGCCTCGATCTCGACCCGGACACGCTGGTCTCCGAACTCTCCATCGCCGAGCGGCAGTTCGTCGAGATCGCGCACGGCATCGATGCTGATGCCAACATCTTCATCCTCGACGAACCGACCGCTGCGCTGAATGCCGCCGACGTCGAAATTCTCAACCGGCACATTCGCGCACTGCGCGATCAGGGCAAGGCCATCGTCTACATCTCGCACCGCATGGACGAGATTTTCGCGATCTGCGACGTCGTGACAGTGCTGAAGGACGGCCAACTGGTCGGCACGCGCCCGCTTTCCGAAATGACGCCGGGTTCACTGATCGCGATGATGGTCGGCCGCGAACTGGAGGACCTTTTTCCTGAGCGTGATGGTGCGGCGGGGGAGGTGGCGCTCTCGATCTCCGGCCTTCGGCTGGAGCCGGATGCCACGCCGTTTTCGCTTTCCGTGCGCAAGGGCGAGATCGTCGGGCTGGCCGGGCTCGAAGGGCAGGGGCAGCAGAAGGCCTTTCGCGCACTCATCGGGCAATTCGCGCCGGTCGAGGGCACGCTGTCGCGCCGCGGCCAGGATATCCGTCTGCCGCTGCCGAAGGAAAGCGGCGTGCGGCGCTGGCAGGCGCTCGGCGGCGCTTTCGTGCCGGAGGACCGCAAGGACGAGGGCCTGTTTCTCGGTCTCGGCGTCGGCCAGAACATCGCCATGGCGCTGCATGCCGGCCAGCCCGCGCTGAAGGCCGCGAAGCGCTACGGCGAGGTGATCGCCGCGACCATGCGCCGGCTGAACGTCAAGGCGGCGGGGCCGGCAGCCGCCGTCGGCTCGCTCTCCGGCGGCAACCAGCAGAAGGTGCTGCTCGGACGTTATCTCGCGACCGATGCCGACCTGCTCCTCATCGAAGAGCCGACGCGCGGCGTCGATGTCGGCGCCAAGGCGGAAATCTACAAGATCCTGCGCGATTTCGCGAAAGCGGGCGGCGCAGTGCTCGTGCTGTCGCGCGAGACGCTCGAACTCATCGGCCTCTGCGATCGCCTCTACGTGATCCACGGCAATACCGCCGTGTCGGAAATGCGGGCCGCCGAGGCGACCGAGCACGGCATTCTCGACGCGGCCCTCAGCGCATGACGGAACGACCGATGCCCCATTCCTCTTCTCTCGCAAAACTCCTCACCGGCCGCGGCAACCGGCAGGGTCTGTGGCTTTTCCCGCTCGTCATCGCCATCGCGATGGCCCTGTGGCTTGCGACGACCACCAGCCAGTTCGGCCAGTGGAGCAACCTCGCCAACCTCGTCGCCCAGGGCATGCCACTGCTGATCACCGCGGTCGGGCAGATGTTCGTCGTGCTCGTCGGCGGGCTGGATCTCTCCATGGGCTCGGTGGTCAGCTTCACCACGGCGATCCTCGCGCTCGACCTGCCGGGCACTGTAACCATCCCCGGCGTCTTCGTGCTTGCCGCCCTCATCGGCGCCACCAACGGCTACTGCATCACGCGGCTCAACGTGCACCCGATCGTCGCCACGCTCTCCACGCAATATGTCGTGCTCGGCATCACGCGCGTCCTGCGCCCGGTCTCCAGCGGCTCGGTGCCGGATGCGGTGCGCTGGATGGTGGAGGGCTCGATCGCCGGCATTCCGCTGCCGGTCTTCTGGGGCATCGTCACCATCCTCATCGCCTGGAAGCTACTCTACGGCTCGCGTTATGGCCTGCATCTCTTCGCGATCGGCGGCGGTATCGCCTCGGACTCCACCGATGCGGCGCGCAATTTCGGCATCCCGGCAAACCGCAACATCTTGCTCGCCTATGTCGTCTGCTCGCTCTTCGCGGCCCTCGCGGGCGTCTTCCTCGCGGGGCGCATCGTCTCGGGCGATCCGAATGTCGGCCTGCTCATGGAGCTCGATGCCATCACGGCGGTCGCGATCGGCGGCACGCAATTGTCCGGCGGCGTCGGCAGCCTGCACGGCACCGTCATCGGCGTTGCGGTACTGGCGCTCCTCTCCAACGGCATGAACCTGCTCAACGTCACGCCCTTCGTCCAGACGGCGATCAAGGGAATCCTGCTCATGGCGGTCGTGGCGTTGCAGTCGCGCAAGAAGATCGGACTCTGAACCATGTCGGCTCTCGTCAACTCGTCCGTTCTCCGTCGGATTTCCAAGGTCCCACCGTCCTACTACCTGCTGGTCATCCTGCTCGTGATCCTCTTCGTCGCGCGCCCGCAGATGCTCAATGCCAACGTGCTCGGCGTCTTCGTGCGCCAGGTCGTGCCGCTCGGCATTCTCGTGCTCGGGCAGTTGCTGGTCATGCGGGTGAAATCGATCGACCTGTCCGGCGGCGGCATCATCCTGCTGATCAACTATTGCATTTCTTCCGCCATGTTCCCCGGCGCCTCGCTCGGCTTCTTCGCCCTGCTTGCTGTCGCACTCGGCCTTGCCATCGGCTTCTTCAACGGCCTGATGGTGGCCAAGCGCCGCGTTTCGGCGGTCATCGTCACGCTGGCGCTCAGCATCGTGCTCGTCGGCCTCGTGCAATATCTGTCGAGCGGCAAGCCGCCGGGCGATGTGCCGAAAATCTTCGGCGAGCTGTTCAACACCCGCTTTGCCGGCCTGCCGAGCCCCGTCATCTTCTGGATCGCGCTCACAGCGCTGATGGCGCTGCTGCTGTCCCAAACCGTCTTCGGCCGCTTCGTCACCGCCGTCGGCGAGAGCATGCCCGCCGCCCACTTCTCCGGCGTGCCAGTGGAGCGCACCGTGATCCTCGCCCACACGCTCGCAGGCCTCATGGCCGCCATCGCCGCGCTCGTCCAGACGGCCTCCATTGCCGTCGGCAGCGTGCGCGTCGGGCTCGACCTGCCGATCCTGTCGGTGGCGGCCACCATTCTCGGCGGCGTGGTCTTCGGGCGGGGCGAGGGCGGTGTCTGGGGGCCGTTCTTCGGCGTGCTCTGCTTCGCCTTCCTCTTCGTCGTCATGACGATGTTCGGCGTGGGGGATGCGGGCAAGCTCGTGGCCCAGGGCCTGATCATTCTGCTCGCGGCCGTCTTCTACGGCCTGCGCGCCGGAAAATAACCATCAACAGCCATTCAAGGAGGTCGGAAATGGCGGACAAGCGCTCAATCTTGTGCTTTGGAGACTCGCTGACATGGGGCTGGATTCCGGTGAAGGAATCCGCACCCACGCTGCGCTACCCGTTCGAAAAGCGGTGGACCGGTGCCATGGCCGCAAAACTCGGCGACGGCTACCATATCATCGAGGAAGGGCTCAGCGCCCGCACCACCAGCCTCGACGACCCGAACGACACGCGGCTGAACGGCAGCGCCTACCTGCCCTCGGCGATCGCAAGCCACCTGCCGCTCGATCTCGTCATCATCATGCTCGGCACGAACGATACGAAATCCTATTTCCACCGCACGCCCTACGAGATCGCCAACGGCATGGGCAAGCTCGTCGGCCAGGTGCTGACGTCGGCCGGCGGTGTGGGCACGCCCTATCCGGCACCCCGCGTGCTGGTCGTCGCCCCGCCGCCGCTCGCCCCCATGCCCGACCTGTGGTTCGAGGGCATGTTCGACGGCGGCTATGAGAAGTCGAAGGAACTCGCAAAGCTCTACAAGGCGCTCGCTGATTTCATGAAGGTCGAGTTCCTGTCGGCTGGAGACCATATCTCGACCGACGGCGTGGACGGCATCCACTTCTCCGCCGAGACGAACATCACGCTCGGACAGGCGATCGCCGACAAGGTCGCGACGTTGTTCTGAGCAAAGCCACTCCGGCATCTCCCCTGCCGGAGTGGCTCACAGGTTCCGCCGTTGCCGTGCTTGCAGCACATGCTGGACGAGGTCGTGCGCGACCTTGCCGAACGTGCAAGAGCTCAAAACACCGGCGTTCTGCGCGCTCGATAACATGACGCATTTCGAAGAATTGCGGGTGCTGGATTTTACTTGACGACGCTCGCACCGCCGCAGATGGCCATTTCGTCGATAGCGCAGCAACACGTCTTGCTGGCGAACTGCAACTGTGATCTATTTTAGAGGGTATCGTCTTTTGAAGTTTGCCGATAGGCAAAAATGGGGGCTTCATGAGCGTGGCGACTATGGATCAGATCGACGCGGTCAAGCGTCGCGGACGGGGCGCGGCGGCGTGCCGGAGCTTCCCTTACTGCCATCGATGCGTGGTGGAAAGGGAGATGCGTTAGCATGCCGTTTTATCTACATGCCTATATCAAAGAACCCGTAACCGGCGTCGAAAAACCCGTTAAGCTGGACGATCCACGCGTAGGTTTTCGCTACGACCCGCCGCCTGAAGCAGGTTCTGCAAGGAAACCTGCGGCGGCAGCGGCAGCGGCTGTCAATCCGGGTGCGCTGTCTCGGGCAGCGGTCAAGGTGGAGATAGACCGTGCACTGAAGCAATTTCCGCTGCTTCCGGAACCCAAAGAAAAGAAAAGGCTCAACAGCGAGATCAAGAGCCTGCGGCTATGGGCAGCCTATCTTGAAGCGAGGAGCGCTGCTGCCGGCGGTGGCGCCGCTGCAGCAGCGGCGGCTGCGGGCGCTACCGGTACGCCGGACGGAAAGAAGAGAAAGCGCAGCACGACAGGCAAGGCGAGGGGGCCGGCGAGGAAGAAGCAAAAACTTGACGGCTCCAATTCGGCAAGCGTCGACATCAGCCTGATCAGCGCGGAGATCCGAAGCATACAGTCGGAGGACATCGAGGCAGAAATCCAACGCCGATATCGGGAAATGGAACCCGCTCCACAAGATCTGGCAGCGTCGTTCATCCCCTTTGAAAATGGTGAGATTTGCCTCATCCATAGAAACGGCAAGCCCCGGAAACTGCCCGGTGCGGGGAAGTTTGGAATTAACAAGCTTCAGCGGGCAGCATATGCCGGCCTGGCGGTCGATCTCGGTAGCGAGCAGAGAAAAGCTGTGACCTGGGATCTGTTGGCGCATCTCGACGAGTTTCTTGGCGAAATATCTTACAAGATCACGACGGACCCCGATGGCAAGGTGCCTGTCAAGGGCAAGATGCGAAAGAAGGCCGCGGCGTCTGCTGCGGCAGGCCCTGCGGCGGTCCCCGCACCGGCTGCTGCGCCTGCGGCCGCCGTCGATATTACCGTCTTGAGCAGCTTGAAACGCATACCCATAAGCAATGATTCCGCTGACTATGCTTATGACGATTCGATAAAAAAGGCCGCAAAGGACACGTTTCTCCGCACCATGTCGAAAGGTTGGCCGGGAATTTTCAGATGCTTCACTCTGGATTCAGGTGTTGTATTCGGCAATGCGGCACAAGCGAAAAATATACCTGCCAATATAAAACAGTTCTTCTCCCAGCAAAACCAGAAACAGGACGTTTTCCCGATGGAAAAGTTACAGGTCTTGTGGATACCCAACGAGCTGGACGACTATTTCTACGAAGAGCCACATGACGGTACGCGCGTCGTGCAGAAGAGCGGCGAATTTTGGCGGGAAGATTTTCCGACCGGGGACAAGAAGCCAGATTGCTGTGTTTATCGTGTCCTCCGCAACGAACTCTTCGGCCGCGAGTATTGTGCCAGCGTGGCGCCTTCGCCGGGCGGCGGTGGCGGTATGCGCTCAGACAATCCCTGCGAGGCCGACTATCGATGGACGGCGGAAGGGGCCGCGGGGCGATCATTGGGCCTATCTCTTGGTCTTGAGGAAAAATGTCGGATTGCCCCGCCGGCTGATTGGAAGGATTTCGAGGTCCGGTTACCGAAAGCCAGGGAAAGCATGAGAACGGCCGTCACCGCCGGGATGAACAGCGAGATCCGTTACTGGAAGAAGTTCGGCGATAGCCCCGTGCAGGGCAAGAAGAACAGGCCGAAGGAGTCCAGACCGCTGCTCGGGCGTACTCTAGCACGCGCCGACGCCGCAGCGCTCTACACCAAAAAGCGCAAGGGCGGGTGGAGTGGCGCTCGCCGGCCGCCGGTCCCGATCAAGGGTTCGCTCGGCGATCGCGAAGGAGCCGGCGACGTCATGCAGCAGGCTTTCCGCGAACTTGGTATCTTTCCGACGAAGTCTCTGGAAAGCGCCACCGATTTCGCTGTCGAGATGGTGCAGACCGGCAAGGCGAAGCAAGGCTGGGAAAATCTTTCCGCGGGTGTGCAGCCTTGGAAGAGCGCGGTCGCCATGTCGGACGACGGCAAGCCGGACGAGAAGACGGCCGCTTTACGCTCCGCGATTCGTACGGATCAGGAGTGGTGCCATCTGATCGGCCATGGCGATGGTGGTAACGAAACCTTCGAAAATTTCATCAGCGGAAGCCAGCATTGCAACACGGAGCAGCTGGCAATCGAAACCGGGCAACGCACTGGGCGGGCGTCATACAGCGGCGTGGATGAGAGGAGCGGCGAGAAAAAGTCGATCGAGCTCGCCGTAAAAGTAACGGGCTACCTTTTCCCCAGCGATCCGAAGCTGAAGAACGTGAAGTCGATCAAACTTCCTGTAGAGCAATTGAAGCCGCTCAAGCTTCTGAAACCCGATGAGAAGAATCCCACGCCGGCGGCGACGTTGAGCGCGATCGTGCAGGTACTGCAAGCCTATGATGCTTACAAGCAGGCGCTGAACGGCGCTCAGGGCCTGGCGGCGGTCGATCCCGTGAAAGCCCTGCTATCCGACATCAGCAAGCCGACGCTGACGCAATGGCAGGAATTCGAGGAGGAAATGAGAGAGAGCTTTTTGCTTTCGAGATCTCCAAATCAGCTCAATGCCTTCCTGAAGTACAACAAGATGTCCGAGCAGATCATGGAAGAATTGCGCGCCATCCTGTATCTTCCGCAATTGCCTATGGGAAATTTCGTTCGGTACAAGATCTTCTTCAAGAATGAGGAGGGAATGTATCGGAAAATTTTCGACCACACGTTTGACGCGCAGAAGGAGAGCCTGGATTTCTTCGAATACAAAATCATCGAAAGTACCGTTCGGCGCGTTATTGCCGTCGCGGCCGAACGTGAGCACCTCTATCGCGCGGCCATAAAACGGAAAGTCGAGCGGATGGGGATCCAGCTGCCGGCGGCGGC
The DNA here is from genome assembly GCF_058809275.1 of Shinella sp. GW821-FHT10F02. NCBI lineage: Bacteria > Pseudomonadati > Pseudomonadota > Alphaproteobacteria > Hyphomicrobiales > Rhizobiaceae > Shinella > Shinella sp. GW821-FHT10F02. The sequence goes on from NZ_JBXASL010000001.1 coordinate 234,170, forward strand.
CGCTGCGGCCGCGGCAGGGAGCGCGGATGGCTGATCCGCTCGTCACGACATCGGCAGCCGGCTGGCGCTCCCGCGCCGGAGATCGCTCATGAGCCGCCGCCTTGCGCAACTCTATGCTTCGCTGGCCGTCGAAGCGGCGGCCGGCCGCCTGATCCTGACGGGTGGCCTCCTCGGCGCGGATCATCTGGCCGACCAGTGGCTGGCGCTGTTCGGCGCTGAAAGTCTTATCCTGCATGATGTGATGGTGGTGGACTATGACGACGGTGGTCGGATCACCGTGCACGGCAAAACGGAACTGCTCGGCCGTGGTCGGCTGCCGGCGACGCTGATCCTGTTCGAGGCCAGCGACCGCTTCGGCCGCTATGAGGATTCGATCGAATATGTGCTGACCTTTGACGATGCCGTACCGGCCTGGCGGCTTGCGGATTGGTTCGCGCCGCCGCCCTATCCGTGGAGCACTGCCGCCTTCCCGGCGGAATTCGGCCTTCGCAACGCGGCGCTGGCGGTGTCGTCCTGCGACTTCGAGGAACCCGACGGCCTCGTCTACTCGATCGACGCGCCCGAAACCGCCGTCCGGGCGCCGCTTGGCGCCGGGCTCAATTTCCGGGCCGCGATCGCCGGCTACGACGCCGTTCTCGGTCCGGTCCAGCCACTCGGAATTTTTGCGGAGCATCCGGCTTGCGGGCTCATTTGCGAGGAGGAAGACGGCGATGGGCTGCAACTGTGGCTGTCCTATACGGCGCAAGGCAACGGTGATGGCCTCGCGTCGCTCTCCGTCTCCGGCCTGGCATCGCTCAAGGTCAAGGTGATCGAACTCGGTTGCCGCGGTCCGGTTGGGTCCGACGCCCGCAGCTTCGATGCCATTACCGCCGTCGCCGAGATTACGCTCGGCAAGCACGTGCTCGGCCTCGATGTCAGCCTCTCCGGTTCGCATGCCGCCCTTACCGGCCTTTTCGATGGCGACAAGCCGCTTTCGATTGCCGATATCGAGCACGCTTTCGGCCTCGACGGCATTCGGGCGCTATTGCCCGGACCGCTCGAACATCTGGGCGACGTCGCTCTTGTCGGCTTCGAGGCCGGGCTGGATCTGGAGACGCTGACGCTCGACAGCTTCGGTTTCGAGATCACCACGGAACATCCCTGGTCGCTGATCGACGGCGTCATCGCCGTCCAGCCGTATTTCTACCTCTCGCGGCACGCCGATGGCGGCGAGACGGTAACCGACATCCGCGTCGGCGGGGATTGGTGGCTCGGCTCGGCGCGCTTCGTGGTCGAACTCGATGCGACGACCGGCGATTTCACGGCTGGCATGGCGGTTGGCGAGACGCTCGATGTCGGCGCGATGCTGGCGCAGCTGCTGCCGGGCATCACCCCGCCCGACTGCGCCCTGCTTGACCTCGATATCGATGGCAACCTCGATAACGGACGGTTCGGCCTGCGCATCGAGACGGAAGGCGGTTGGCATTTCGATGTCGGCGGCGCGGAAATCGTAATCGAGAACATCGAGATCACCGCTGACTATGGCGCTGGTGCTCTTTCCGGCCACCTGGCCGGCGACATCACAATTGCCGGCTGGAGCCTACAGGTCAATCTGATCCTCGATGACGTGTGCCGCTTCGAGGTGCTGATCCCCGAGTTGAATGTCGGGCACCTCGCCGACACCTTCCTCACGCTTGTTCATCTGCCGGCTGAAATCCCGGATTTCGTTCTCAGCGACATGACAATCACTATCGGCCCGTCGAGCGGCCTGTTTAGCGTCTCGGGGGCGTCGGCGACAATCGTCGAGCCGTTTGAGGGTTTCAAGGGCCGCATCACACGCTTTTCTGCCGAGCGGAGCGGCGAGGTGGGCGCGCGGACGGTGGAAGCTGCGCTGGAACTGCTGTTCACGATCGACGGGATTCCGCTTGTGGCGGCGGCAGAGTACCGCCATGCCGAAACCGGCGCAACGCCGGAAAGCGAATGGCTGTTCACGCTGCGACAGGGCGAGGCGGAGCTGTCGCTTTCCGGCCTCGTCGAGGCGTTGGAGCGCATGGTCGGCCTGTCCTATCCGTTGGAGGCCGGCGATCTCGCCATCGCCGATCTCGCGCTGAGCTTCACGCTTGGCGGCCCGGATCGCCGGCTTGCCGTCGTCTGCACCATACTGAGCGGGGGTGACACGATGGCGACGTTCCGGCTCGTTGCGGAAAAGCGCGGGGAGGCGGCCTGGAGCAATCTCGTCAATGTCGACGTCTCGCTCGATCGCCTCGATCCGGCGCGATTGCCGTTGGCAGGCCCGATGCTGCGGCAGTCCGGCGTGACACTGGAGACGCTGCGCGTGACGCGGGCGTCACAGGCCGTCAGCCTTGCCGACGGTGCGCGCTTCGCCGACGTGGCGAAGGGCATCACCCTGCCTTTGCCGGCCATCGCCGGGCTGGATGTGGCGTTGCTCGCAAGCGGCCTCAGCCATCTGCCGATCGGCCTCTCCTTTGCTGGCCCCGCGCCCTCGGAGGAAAACGCGCCGCAAGGCGGCCTACCGGTGCCCGCCACCGCGCCCGCCATCGATGAGATGCGGTGGTTCTCGATCAACAAGGGTTTTGGTCCGTTCACGCTGGAGCGGCTCGGCTTGCGCTTCGAGAACGACCGGATGACGCTCGTCTTCGACAGTCATCTCAGCTTCCAGGGATTGACGCTCAGCCTTGCGGGCCTCGGCCTCGGGTCGCGCCTCGACAGGTTCGATCCCGAGTTCCGGCTCGATGGTGTCGGGCTCGGTTTCGCCGCCGGTCCGGTCAGCGTCAGCGGCGGCCTGTTGCGCCGCGACGCGGGCGTTTACGCCGGATCGGTACGCCTGGAGACGGCGGGCTATGTGATCGGCGCCATCGGGCAATATGCAGATCTTGGCGACCGGACGTCGATGTTCGTCTTCGGCGTGCTGGAAGCACCGCTCGGCGGGCCACCCTGCTGCTACGTGCGCGGCGTCGCAGCTGGCCTCGGCCTCAACAGCCGGCTCGAGACACCGGACATCAGCGGCATCGAGGACTTTTCGCTGGTGCAGGCGGCAATGCCTGGCGCCGGCTTCGGCGGGCTGGCGCTGAACGACGTGCTGCGCGCCATGGACCGCGACATCCATCCCGAAGCCGGGCGCGAATGGCTGGCAGCCGGCCTGCGCTTCAGCTCGTTCGAGCTGATCCAGTCGGTCGCCCTTCTGACCGTGCCGCTCGACAATCCCGGCAACATGGCGCTGCTCGGCCTGTCGCGGATGAGCATGCCGCCGGAAGCGCCCAATCCCATCGCGGTGATCGAGATCGGGCTCAAGGCAACGGTGCGGCCCGCATCCGGCGAACTTTGCGTGCAGGGGCAGCTGACCCGCAATTCCTTCCTGCTATCGCACGATTGCCACCCGACGGGCGGTTTCGCCTTCTGCGCCTGGTTTGCCGGAGAGCACGAGGGTGATTTCGTTCTGACGCTTGGCGGCTATCACCCCCGCTTCGACGCGCCGGCGCACTATCCGACACCCGCGCGCCTCGCCATGCGGTGGCAGCTGTCGAATGCGCTTCAGATCAAGGGCACGTCCTATTTCGCGCTCGTGCCGAACGCCGTGATGGCGGGCGGTTCGATGGAGGCGGCCTGGAGTGGCGGGCCGGTCACCGCCTCGTTTCAATGCGGCTATGATTTCCTCATCCAGTGGAAACCCTTTGCCTACGACATCTCGATCACCGTGCAGATCCATGTCGAAGTCGATATCAACCTGCTTTTCACCTCCGTTACGCTCCCGTTCGACCTTGGCGTCGAGCTCCGGTTGCATGGACCCCCGTTCGGTGGCGAGGCGCATATCGATCTCGACGTCGTGTCGTTCACCATTCCGTTCGGCTCCAGCAATCCCGATCGCACCGCGCTCACCTGGGCGCAGTTCAAGCAGTCCTTCCTGCCGGCGCAGCCTGCCCTGCCGCCCGGACGCAGGCTTGCCTGGGGCGGAGCGGACGCGACCAATACGATATGCCTCGCCCGTGCGAGCGGCGGCCTGATGCGCGACCTTTCGAAGGAGCGGGACGACCTGCAATGGGTGCTGAACGGTGAACGACTTGCGCTGGAGATCGTCTGCGCCATCCCTGTGAAGCAGGCGCGCTACAACGGCAGGGTACAGGACGGGCCGTCGGCTGGCGGCTGGTCGCAGCAGGTTGGCGTTGCACCTGCGATGATTGCCGCCCACCGTCTTCAATCCGATCTCGACATTACGCTGACCTGCCTCGATGCGGACACCGCCGCACGCCGCAATGTCGAGGGTGTTCGCATCGAGCCGGTCGTGCGCAGCGTGCCGGCCGCGTTGTGGTCTTCCGACATTGGCGAAGACGGCGCACAACAGGTTCCGCCGCCATCGCTGGGCGGAGAACGCATGGTGGAGGGCGCACTGGTCGGCTTCAATCTCAAGCCGGCACTGGTCGAAACGCACAGCACCGAGACCGTACCGGTCTCGGATCTCAAGCTTGCCCATCCGGCACCACTCGGTTTCGAATGGAGCGATCCGCGGAGGGTTGGAGCGTGTACGGCGACGGACGTCCTTGCTGCGCTTTCCAGGAGGGAGCTGAAGACACGGCCGGCCATCGCGGGCCGCGATCGCCGTCGCTTCGGACACAAGCCCCAGCGCGCAGTGCTCGGAGCCTCACCGGCATGAATCTACCCCTCGCACCCGGTTCCGACGCCGACGGCGCCAGCATCCGATTTGTCGCATCCTTCCCGTCGGCCTTGCCGCCCGGCGAATACACGCTCGACCTTATGCAGTCCATCGAGGCTGCGGGCGAGCACAACACCTTCGTGCACAAGGCGAGGTTCGCCATTGCCGGAGAACGGTTCTCGCTCGATCCAGCCGAGGTCGCTTCAGTGTTCCCGCCGCAGGGCGCGCAGGGCGAGTTCTTCAACGTCCTGCCCCATGCCGTCATCACCCGCCGCACCCTGCCGTGGGAACGCAACCTGATGCACGACGGGGCCGTCCAGGCCGGGCCGCTGCCTTGGCTTGCCGTCCTGGTGCTCGACCAGGCGGACGGCATTGCCGATCCGACGCCGATGGCGATCGGCGATCTCGTGGCGGCGAACGTGCATCCGGGCGGTCGGTTGCCGTCCGGAACGGTCTCCTATCCCGGCCTCGGTCGGCTCGATGCGGGCGAAAGCCATAACGATCCCTGCCTCGTGATCGACCTTGATCTCGACACGTTTCGCCGGATCGCGCCGAGCTTGCAGGATATCGCCTGGCTCGCTCACGGGCGCACCTCCACCACGAACCGGAAGGCCACGCGAGCGACCATGGCAGACATCACGACCGTGCAGGACTATGCGGTTATCGTCGCCAACCGGCTGCCGCGCATGGGCGGGCGCAGCGTCGCCTGCCTCGTGTCGCTCGAAGGGCTGGGCGTATGGCTGCCGGGCGGAGCGTCGCCACTGGCCGGACAGGCCGGGCGCATCCGGCTCGCCTGCCTTGCGACTTGGAGTTTCCATACGCTGGAAGAGCCGCTGTCGTTCGGCGAATGCCTTTCGGCGCTCGATCGCGGCCCCTTGCGCCCGTCTGGCGATGCGCCGGCAGCGGGCCCGGGCGAAGACTACGTCGCTGCCGCGAACGAGATGGGGTATGCGGCGATGCCGCATCGCGAACGCGATGGCGGGCTTGCCGTGTCCTGGTATCGCGGCCCCTTCACGCCGCTTGCCGTGCCGCGGACGGTGGTGCTGCCGCTCGACGGTGCCGACGCGGCGCTGATCGAGGATCCCCGCACGCAGCTCCTTGATGTGTCCTATGCCGCCGCCTGGCAGATCGGCCAGTTGCTCGCGTTGCAGGATCGGGCCTTTTCGACGGCGCTCTATCGCTGGAAGATCGCAACGCGGCGGGATGCGGTCGCTTCCGTCGAGCGAGACCTGCTCAGCCAGCGCCTCGGCCAACCGGAGGGTCGCGCCGGGGCGGCAGGATGGCTCGCAAACCGGCAGCCTGCGTCGCTTGCCCCTGCTGCGATCGTCGAATGGCTCGCGCGTCTGCGTCTCCTGAAGGGCGTGCCGTTTTCCTACCTCGTTCCCGACGAGGCGATGCTGCCGCCCGAATCCATCCGCTTCTTCCATGTCGATCCGAACTGGCTGGATTGCCTGGTGGATGGCGCCTATAGCCTCGGCCGCTTCACAGCTGGCGATCTTGTCCATGACGATACCCATGCGGCGGGCCTGCACGAGGCGGCCGAAAAGGCGGTTCGGTGGTCCCTGCGCCCGGATTCCGCGAGCGCCGGCGGCACGGTTGCTTCAGCAACAGGCTTCCTGTTGCGCTCCAAGGCAGTTTCGTTCTGGCCGGGCATGGAGATCGAAGGGAAGAACAAGGCTGGCGATCTCTTGCCGCTGCTCCGGTTCGAAACTCTGTCGCCGAGCCTCATGCTGGCCCTTTTCGACGGAGTGGCGGAGGAGGTCGTCCTGCACGAGCCGGCGGAGGCGATCCATTTCGGCGTCGATCTGCACCTCAAATCCGGTGTTGCCTCAAAGAAGTTGCGGGTGAACTCGACGTCGGTCGCAGTCGCGTTTCGCCCCGCAGGACACGTGCTGGAGGTCGCGGCGCTGGCAGAAAACATGCGGCAGGCGTTTGGCGGCGCGCCGTTTACGCAGGCCGAATTCGCGCGCGAGATGATCGAGGGGGTCGGCTGCGTCGTCTTCAAACAGTCGGAGGCGCGCCTTGAGCGACGATAGCCTGATCGTTCCGATCGATGTCGAGGCGCTGTGCGTCGGCGGGCAAATGTCCGATGCCGGTCTGCGGTTTCGCGGCGCGACTGCGGATTTCTCCTCCCTGCCGGGCCAGGATTCTGAGGTGGAGTGGAGCGGCAAACCCTATATCGGCGAAAGCATCGATGCCCTGTCCGAGACGATGCCCGATCCCGGCATCCACCTGCACTGGGCCTTGCCGGATGCGCTGACCAAGGCGATCCTCGACGAGGAGCGCGGGCTCACGTTTCCAGCGGTGCCGAACCGCTGGCTGGTGGTGCGCATCGTCATCCGGGTGGATGCCGAACGGCACCCGCGGCCCCTGTTGCGCGGCTGGGTGGTGGAAAGCGATTTCCAGCATGCCGATCCGGCCGCGGCCACCGTCTCGGTGCCGCATCAGCCGGAGGATGGCGGCCAGTTCCACCGTTATCTCGGACGCTTCGTCGCACTGGAGGATTGGCGCGAAGGCGCCGATCCGGGGGAACGTTTTGGCGACGGCAGGCCGTTGACGGCCATCGGCTATGGCGACACGAGCTTTGCGGCCTATTATCCCAATTGCCGGAACATCTTCGGCTTTCACGATGCGCTTGCCGATCTTGGCGACTTTGACGCCGCTTCGGGCGACCGCCTGACCTATCTGGTCGCCGGATGGTTCAGCGCGGCTGCGCTGGAACCCCGACTGGATCCGACGCCGATCGCTCATGGCTTCGCCTGGCGCGCTTCGCCGTCGCCCGCAGGTCCCCCCGCGCGTTGCCTTGCATCCGGCCTTGTCCGCGCGATCGCCTGGAACCCGGATGAAATGCCGGCAAGACAGGACGTTCCCGCCCTGGAAATCGCGATCGGCAACAGCCAGGCTGACTGCGTTTCGGCGCTCCTCGCCAACCGCCCGAACCTGCTTGGCGACGAGCAAGCCATCTTCCTTCTGGACGCCGTGCAGTCCGGCATGCTGACCGACCATGTCGGGCCCGATTTCCAGGTCAAGCTGGATCATCTCCTTCACGCAGCGAGCTTTGCCACGGTGGCCGGGGAAACCGCCTGGCAGATCGCGGCGTCGGCGGAGCGGGCGCTTGAACCGCGCGATGCGCCGCCGCGGACGGGCGTGGCGATCAGCGAACCGCTCGCTGAAAGGCTTGTGGCAGTCAATGCATTGGAATGCGATTTGGCGCGCGCGACGGCCGATCTGGCAGCCCGTCGCGAGACGCTGGTCTTCGACTGGCGTCGCTTCATGCAGGTCCTTCATGCCACCCATGACGAAACCATCCTGCAATTGGTGCCGGATCTCGCCGATATCGGCAACCGTGCGGAATTCGCGCGGAATCTGCGGTCCCTGCTTGAAGCAGAGTGTGCGGCACTGGTCGACGACACGACACGCATCGGTACGCTTACGCGACCCGTCGACGGATCGCTGCCGACGGGATCTCCAGCCGATTCCCTCGCCGGGCGGCTTGCAAAGGCGCTTGCCGGGCTTGCCGGGGCGGTCCAGGCGGAGTGCGGCGATGCGATGGCCCTCAAAGCGGTGCCGGGAGCGCGGTTCTGGGAGCCCGTCGATCCCGTCATCCTGCTTGCGGGCGAAGACGCACGCCCGCCCGTGCGCTATGGCGGAGACAGCAAGCAGAGCGCCGATGGGCTTCTGCCGTGCCGGCGCACGAGCGAACTGCAGGCGACATTGACCCTTGATCGGGGCGGTCGGAAGGACGTGTTCGATGCGTCCGAATGGCTCGCGCAGCTGCCGCTTGCCGGTTTGCCGATCGCGGGCGATGCGCGCGCGCTCGTTGCCGAAGCGCTGCTGACCGATCCTGACCTTGCAGTCCACGTCGCGTGCAGGATCTTGGGCGCTGCCGATGGGAAAGCGCAAGCGGTTGCAGCGGATATCCGCGCCGCACTTCAGGCCGATGCGGCGGGGCAGGACGGGGCCGGCGTCCAGTTTGCCGGTGTGCCGGTCGCAAAGATCGGCAACCGCACCTGGCAGGGTAATCCCTGGCTCCCGCTTTTCCTTGACTGGGAGGCGGAATATGCCCCGCTGCTGGTTCCCGACCGGCCGTCTCGGGACGGTTCGAGGCCATTTTCTCCAGATGCGCTGATGGCGCGCTACGACTTCGATGCGGAGACGATCGACCTCATTCCGCGCGACGCCGTGGCAAGCCGGACGCTGGCGCCGGTTCCGCTGCGCGGGACGGGGCTCCTGACGCAATCTGCCTTCCGCAGTCTTGCCGCCTCGCTCGATACGCTTGCCGCCCATGTGCCCGATCAGCAGCTACACGAGGCGATTGCGGCCGCTGTAAAGGTTCCGGCGCTTTCTCACGTGCTGACCGGCTTTAACCAGTCGCTGCTGGCACGCCAGCGCGCCATGCAGTTGCGCGTACTCGATCCCTTCGGACCGGACGACGAGCTCACCCAGACGGTGGCGACGCTGGCGCCGGATCGCGACGATGTACGCGCGCGTCCGTTTTCGCCCTTCCTGCCGATCCGGGGCGGCTATCTCCGGATTGCCAGTCTGTCCCTGATCGATGTCTTCGGGCAGGAGCGATCACTGGATATCGACCGCGCGCGACTGGCGCGAGCACGAGGTCTCGTGCCGGGCGATCCTTCCAGAAAGGCCAACCGCCAGGCGCAGCTGCCGCCGCGGTTTCTTCAGCCGGCGCGCTTGAATTTCCGCCTTCTGGACGCGCGCGACGATGGCAGCGATACGCACGAGCATCCGTCGAGCAGCCCGGTCTGCGGCTGGGTGGTGGTCAACAATCTCGATCTCGGCCTGGTGGTTCATACGGCGGAGGGGGCTGCTTGCGGCACGTTGCGGCTCGTCGAGGACCAGAGCGAGGCGATCTGGGAGCCAACGGCCGGTTCCGCGGTTCAGACGATTGCCGATCCTCATCTCGCGGACTTCGTCCGCGGCGTGCTGGAGCATGAGCAGCCCGCGGCATTTCTGGCGGAGTTCGCCGATGTCATCGATCGATCGCTGGTAACCATCATTCCGAACAAGGCCAATAGCGACGAGGCGTTGAGCCTCCTCCTCGGCCGGCCGCTGGCGCTGGTGCGCGCCAGCCTGTCGCTCGAGCTCAAGGGTGGGCCGCGGGGGAGGGCGGACTGGGATATGCTGACGCGTCGCGTGACGCGCATCAGCGAGGACGACGAGGCCGCGGTGCAGGACCTCGACACGCTCGGCTTCGAGGCGGTGAGGATCCCGGTGCGGCTCGGCAATCTGAACCAGATCGAGGACGGGCTGGTCGGCTATTTTCTCGAAAATGCCGGCGGTACGGACTACAGCCGGTTCTATGCGGCTGCGGGGAGGGGAGAGCACGGCGTCGAGCCGTCGGTCGACAATCCGGTGATGATCGCAGCAGCAGACTGGCAGACGCCGGTGCGCGTGACATTGCTGATGGACCCGTTCGGCACCGTGCACGCCAATTGCGGCCTGTTACCAGTCAAGGGCATCGATATACCCATGCAGCACTACACCGGCGCACTCGCCTCGCTTGAGACGAACTTCCCCTGCGGTCCGGTGCTCGCATCCGGCGAGATGCGCCTGCCACTGCCGGCGCTGGCTGGCTACGGTTGGAGCTGGGTGGAAGCCGAGGAGGACGGCTGGCACCAGATCGACGACCTGCCGGGCACCGGCGAGCGGCCGACCACGTCCTATAGCCCCCTGCATATCGCCGATGGCTGGCTGCGGCTCGTGCCGCGGCCGACGCCGACCGGCCGGGAACGGGAAACAAACGCGCCGTAGTCCCCTGGCGCCTGCCTAATCGCCTACAACCCTGCTGATGGAGATCGTTTCGATGACATTCAATCCGAAGATCAAGATGAGCTTTCAGTATCCAGGCCGCAAGCCCGTCCTGTTCCGTAGTGCCACGCGCGGCCGCAACGACATATTTCTGGTGCTCACCAATGCGGGCAACGACGCTTTGACCCTGAAGGCCGGTGCCACCAAAATCGCGCTGAACCTCCGGGAACTGTGCGGCAAGGATGAACTCGCCGAGCTTCGCCTGTCGGCAGAGGGCTGGGAGAGTGAGAGCGGCAATGACGGGCCGACGCTGTCGCCCGCAAGCGATATTCGCTGGGACAAGCAGGAGGTGCTGACGTTTTCCCTGAGTTTCGGTACGCTCGGCATCGGATCGAAGCTTGGCGACAAGCATGTGCAGGTAATGGTGAAGAAGATCTGGCCGGCCGCCGATGGTCCGGCCTGCCCGTCGAAAACCTTCGACGACTTCATGGTCCTGGTCGACAAGCCCGAGAAGAGCGATCCGGCGCGGCTCTTAACGAATGCCCTTTCTTTCGAAATCTCGTCGCGCTCCATCCTGACGTCCGTCGGGCGCGACTATCTCATCCCCAACGATCTCGTCCTGACCATTCGCAACCGGGACAAGGACACGCCGCTGCATTCGGGCAGCTCGGGTGGCGACGGGCCGACGTTCACGCTCGTTTTCCCCTCGACCGTGGTGGAGGAAGGCGAGGAGGAAGAGCTGACCGGGAGCACGGCGCTGACGACGGCCAGGCTGGCGCAGGCGATCGAAGTGAAGCCCGTTGGCGATGGAAAGCACCGCTGGATTTCCGCAGGCCCCGATAGCGACAGTCTCGTCTGCGAGGTAAAGCCGCACAAGGACAACCGTGAACTGATCGACAAGAGCGGCGCGCTGGAACTGCACATTTCCAAACTGCAATCGAACCTTCCGCCCTTCGCCACCCAGATCTATGTGCTCTACGGCGGTTTTGACGGCTATGATCCGGGCTACGAGACGTTGGAGCTCTCCCGGCAAATCCCGGAGCCGCAGGTCAAGAGTTTCCTGGCGGAGCCACCCTCGCTCTATTGCGGCGAGGAGAACCGGTTGAGCTGGGAGGTTCTCGGCTGTGACCGCGTCGAGCTGTTCTACGTCGAATATGGCATCGCGGTCCGGAAAAGCAGCGCCCGGGGCAACCCGCGCCTCGGCGTGCCGAAGGGCGATCTCACCATGACGCCCTATCAGGACACGGTCTATACGCTGTCGCTCTATAAGGAGGACCAGTTGGTTAGGGAAGCCACGATCGCCGTGGATGTCGTCATGCCTGAAATGGATTTCCGCATGACGCCGCCAGCAGCAGCAATGGACGAGCGGGCGATACTCTCCTGGACCCTGACCGGGCGCTGGGGGTTCGAGGGCAAGATCACCGAAGGCCGCACCGTGTTGCAGAAGATCTCCAAGCCCGCGACTGATGTGCCCCTTCGCGGAAACATGCCTGAAACGGTGCGCCAGAACCGCTTCTATCGCCTGAGTGGCGTGTGGGCGACGCCGGACCCGTTGCCGATGGAAGCAGAGGCGACGCTGAGCGTCGTAGAACCAGTCGCAAGTATCAACTATTTCCGCATGTATCGGACGGTCGACCGGATTTTCGGCGACATCTCGTTTGCTTGGTCGGGCCGCAATGTCGAAAGCTACATGATCGGCCATTGCGCAGCGGGCAGTTTTCCCGGCACCGATCGCCTCGGGACCCTTGTGGGCGACGACACCACCGTATTCGACGTCTTCACCATGATCGAAATCGACTGGTCGAACACGGGCACCAGCGTGACCGTGCCCATGGCCGCAATTCTTGGCTGGTATGGCGACGAGGGCGATCCGACGCTTGACTGGTGCAACAAAAGCCTCGCTCAACGGGATTTCTACCTGATGGCCTTCGACCAGCACGGAACAAGCGCCGTCCCCGTCATCTCCCCGGCAACGATAGTACCCCGAGGGCAAGAGCTTTGAGGAGAAGGCTGCTTTCTCATGCGCTCTAGGTCTGCCAGCAGCCTACATCTGTCGAGAGAGGGGCCGATTGATAAAATCCACCAAGACCAAGATTAGTGCTGGTTTCGTGTCTCAATCGCATGGTGCGCCGCATTGCTGAAATTTAGAAACGGTGCCCCACTCGCACCGTTACAGCGGCCTGCCACGGTCGTCCTCCAGCCACCTGCCGAAGAAATACGCGATCTGCTTGTGCCACCATGGCCAGTCGTGGCTCGCGTCCGGTCCCCAGAAATCGACCCACGCGGGGATTCCTTTCTCGCGCAGCACGGCCTCCAGATTATGGGTGTCCTCGATCATCTGCTCCTCCCAGGCGCCCTGGCCGCAGCAGAAGAACAGGCGGCGGGAGCGAATCCGGTTAAGGAGGTCGCCTTCGGGCATTCCTGCGAGATAGTTCACCGGCGAGTTGAAGTAGATCTGGCCGTCCAGGGCATCGCCAAAGAAATGCCGAGTGGAGTAGACGCCACTCAGCGCGATGACGCCGGCGGCGCGGTCGGGGAAGCGGAACAGGAAGTTGCTGGCGTGGAAGGCGCCCATCGAACAGCCCGACAGGATCGGCAAGCCGCCGCCGGCGGCAAGGATTTCCGGCAGCAATTCGTCGTTGATATAGCGGAAATAGGATTCGTGGCGGGCGATCCGGGCCGCAAGGTCATGGCCGTTGGAAAAGAAGCTCTCGCCGTCGATGCCGTCGGCGGTCCAGAGCCTGATTTCGCCGGCCTCGATGCGATCGGCCAGCGCGTTGACGCCGCCGGAATCCTCGTACTGGTAGAAGCGTCCGTTGGATGTCGGGAAGACCAGAACCGGCCGGCCGGCATGGCCGTAGGTCTTGAACTCCATCTCCCGCCCGAGGTGATGGCTGAAGCGCTTGTGATAGTCGACCTGCACCGTATTAACGCTCCACATCCTGGATGAAGCGCACGATGGCTTTCACCTCTTCAAAATCTTCCGAACGGAACTGATAGGCGAAATTGCCCATAGCCCGGCTGAACACATCCTCGATCGGCGCGCAATGCACGATCTTCTTGCCATGGGCCGCCAGAATCGCCCCGTGGTCGTTGACGTAGCGAATGTGATTCTTGCGGCTGGCATAGCCGGTATAGTAGCGCCCCGTGAAGGGGCCGGCGACCTTGTTGTTGACGACCATGCCGGCCCATTCACGATAGACGTCCATATCGTAGGAATAGTTGATGGCGTCGGTCATCCAGGCGCCGGGCGGGCGCATGTTGACCTCCAGCGCCACGATGCGCCCGTCCGAGCGGGTCTGGAAGAACTCGATATGGAAGAACTTTTCGCGGATGCCGAAGGCTTTCACGGCGGCGCGGCCGGCCTTTTCCACTGCGGGATCGACGAAGGGCAGGCAATAGTAGTTGAGGTGCGAATCGGCGTTGACCACGCCCATGATGCTCTGCTCGAAACGGTGGCTGGCGGCGAAGACGATCTCGCCGTCGCGGTTCACCAGCCCGTCATAGGTCAGGATGATGCCGTCGATGAACTGTTCGGCGACATAACGCACGCCAGGCTTTTTCGCCGCCTCGAAGGCATCGAGATCCGACTTGTCGCTGATCTTCAGCGTGTTGCTGGCGCCCGAGCCCTGGTCCGGCTTGATCACGATGGGATAGCCGACCTCGGCGATGAAGGCCTCCACGCCGGCCCGGTCGACATAGCCGTGCTGGCGGATCGTCTCGACGCCGGCCTTCTTGAAGAAGGCGCTCATCTTCGACTTGTGCTTGAGGTTCTCGATGAAATCGCTGCGGATGCCGGGAATGTTGAAATCGGTGCGGATGGCCGCGTCGTGCTCCAGCCAGTGCTCGTTCAGCGATTCGAAGCGCTCGATGCGGCCCCAGCGATGGATGAAATGGCCCATGGCGCGCAGCACCTGGTCGGCATTCTCCATGTCGGCGACGCGGTAATATTCGCTGAGGGCGTTCTTGAGCTTAGGGGCGAGCCGGTCGAAGGGGGCATCGCCGATCCCCAGGATCGTGGCGCCGGCCTGCCGGAGGCGATCGCAGAAGTCGGCATTGTTGGCGGGAAAGTGCGGAGAGAAGAACACGAATTTCACGAGGAACTGCTCCGGGAGGTGGAAGGGAATATTAGTCGAGGTCGAAATGAGAGAAAAGTGGGGCTTGGCGCCACAATCGCAGCGCAAAACCGGTTTGGCCGGCGTGTCTAGAGACCACCGATCGCCTCGTTGACGGCCTCGATCCGGCGCAGGCGGGCGCGCCCCTCGGCGCCGGCGCGAAGGCTCGCATGCACCATGATCCGGTGGCAGACGGCCAGCACGGCAGCGTGGTTGAACTGCGGGCTGCGGGTCTGCGTGCCGCAGACGATGTGCCAGGCAAGATCGCCGCGCGGTTCGACGCTTTCGTCGGTGACGAGCGCGACCGCGGCACCCGATTGCCTGATGTGCTCGATCACGGCCTCGGTTCCGGCCGCCCGCCGGCGCAGGGCGAAGACGATGACGCAATCCTCCGGCTGCATGGCGACGATGTGCTCGCCGAGCGTCTCGCCCCCCTGCGGCACCACCGCGACATCGGCGGCGAGCTTGACGAGCTGCCAGGCCAGATAGGTCGCGAAACTGTGGCTGATCCGCTGCCCGACCAGCCAGATCTTTCGCGACGAGAGCAGCCGGGCGGCGAGCGCTTCGAATTTTTCCGGCGGAAAGCGCCGAAAGGTCCATTCCAGGTTTTCTCGCTCCTCCTCGATCTGCGTTGCCGGGTCGGCAGCGTCGAGGTCTTCCTTGCGGGCGAGGTAGAGCCGCGAGCCGGTGCGGCCTTCCTCGCGAGCGGCGCGGCGGGCCTGTTCGTAGCTGTCATAACCGAGGCGGCGCACGAAACGGGAGACCGTCGCCTTCGAGACCTCGGCCAGCCGCGCCAACTCCTGCGCATCGTAGCTTGCCAGTTCGCCGGGGAAATCGATGAGGAAGGTCGCAAGCTGCCGCTCGGCAGGCGCGAGGTCCGGCAGGGCCGCGGTGATGCGTTCGAGAAAACCCGGGGTAGGCGTCATCAGGGGTCCGAAAAAGGCGTTTCAGGAGAGTTAGACTATGCGGAACGGGGGCGGTCAAGGCGTGTGCGCCGAGGGAAAGGCGTCGGATTTTGAAACTGTGGTTTCACGTCTGGCGGTTTTTTGAGGAAAATATAGGCGCGATTTGAGAAGTCTATAAAAAATATGGAAAACATGTGAAATTATGGTTTCAAGCCTACTGGACCTGCGCTACGATTTCTTCAGTTCCCAAAGGAGATCGCCATGCGCCGCCGCCGTTTTCTACAGTCAACCCTGATGCTCTCGCTGCTGGCCGGCCTGCCGGCGGCGCTGCCCGCCGTCGCCGCGGACTGGCCAACGCAGCCGGTGCATATCCTTGTCTCCTTCCCGCCGGGCGGGTCGAGCGACCTCGTCGCGCGCCTCCTGGCGCAGCACCTTTCCGAAGATCTCGGCCAGCAGTTCGTTGTCGAAAACAAGCCGGGCGCGGCGGGCACCATCGCCGCAAGCGCGCTGAAGGCGGCCGCCGCCGATGGCCACACGCTGATGCTGTCGAACCTCACGCCGTTCTCCATCGCGCCCTCGCTGCTTGCTGATGCGCCCTATGATCCGGTCGCCGATTTCACCCATGTTAGCTATATCGGCGGCACGCATCTCGGCCTCTTCGTGCGGCAGGATCGCAACATCGCCGATCTCGCGGCCTTCGTGGCGACGGCCAAGGCCGAGCCCGGCGTGCTCGACTACGGGTCTTCCGGCGTCGGCTCCTGGGGGCATGTCGTCGCCGAGCGTTTCAAGACGCTGGCCGGCGTGTCGATCGAGCACATTCCCTACCAGGGCTCCGGCCCGATGGTGCTGGATTTCCGCGCCGACGTGATCGGCGCGATTTTCGACGCGGTGCCGCAGAACCTGCCGCTGGTCAAGGAGGGCGTCGCCGTACCGCTCGCCGTCAGTGCGAAGGAGCGGCTGAAGACGCTGCCCGACGTGCCGACCTTCCGGGAACTCGGTTACGACCTCGATGCGGAGAACTGGCTCGGCATCAGCGCGCCCGCCGGCCTTTCCCCGGCCATTGCGGAAAAGCTCGATGCGGCGGTGAAGCGTGCGCTCGAAAAGCCCGAGGTCGCCGCCCAGTTCTCGGCCTGGGGCATCGACGTGACGGCGAAGGCGGACGGTCGCTTCGCCGATTTCGTCACCGCGCAATATGCCGCCTGGAAGGCCCCGGTCGCGGCGGTGCGCGGCCAATGAGGATCGGTGTTCTTTTCGTCGGCACGCTTGAGGATACCGGCTTCAACGCCTCGGGCCATGTCGGTGCGCGCGCGGCGCGCCAAAGCGGGTTCGATGTGACGATCCTCGACGGCATTCCCTATGAGCCGGCCGCCATGCAGGCCGCCATGCGGCGGGTGCTGCCGGATCTCGATGGCCTGGTCTTCGTCGGCGGGCAGGGCGATGCCGCCCTGCCGCCGGTCGCGGCAGAGTTTCCGCAAAAGCGTTTCGCGGTCGTGCAGGGCCATGTCTCCCGCGGCAATGTCGCCAGCTACGACGTGCTGCAGGAACAGTCCGCCTTTCTCGCCGGGCACCTTGCCGCACGCACGACGCGGACCGGCACGGTGGCGCACCTTTCCGGCCATCGCGTGCGGCCGGGGCTGAAGGGCCGCGCGGCCTTCGTCGCCGGTGTGCGCCATGCCGCGCCGGATGTCCGGGTGCTTACCGCCTTCTGCGGCAGCCAGGACGACAATGGCGTGACGCGCCGCTGGGCGCGCGCCGAGATCGCCGAAGGGGCCGACGTGCTGTTTACCATGCTGAACGGCGGCCGGCAGGGGGCGATCGATGCCTGCGCCGTCGCGGGCGCCCGGCAGATCGGCAATGTGCTCGACTGGTGCGCCCTCCGCCCGGATGTTTTTATCGCCTCCGCCGAAGCGCGCATCGACCTCTGCGTCACCCACGCCATAGAAAACATGCTCGCCGGCCGCCAGCCGCCGGATATCCGCCGCTTCGGCCTTGCCGACGGCGCCTATGTGGGGCTGCGCCTTGCCGCCGACGTGCCGGCATCGCTTGCCGCAGAGATCGAGGATTTGGCGCACGCCGTCGCGGCGGGCGAGGTTTTCGTGGCGACGGATTATGCCGGGCCGGAATTCACGCTGGAGCTGAGCCATGCCTAGCGCCAGCCTTAAGGCACAGGCGGGCAACCTCGTCCTGCTCGCGGCGGGCGCCGCCTTCGTCTCCGCCGCGCTGGCGGGGCTCGATCTCGGCACGGCGCGGCGGCTCGGGCCGGGCGCCTTTCCGCTGCTCGCCGGCCTCGGCCTTGTCTTCTTCGCGGCCTGCTCCATTCTCGCCGATCTCGTCCGCCCGGTGATGCCGGAGGCGGCCGATGCGCCGGCCGTCGCCGCCGTCTCGTTCGGCATTGCCAGTTTCGCGCTGCTGACGCCGCTCGCCGGCGTGCTGCCGGCGACCTTCGTCGGCGCTTTCGCCACGACGCTGGCGGCGCGCGGCCTCGGCTGGCGCCGACGCCTGATCTTTTCGGCGGCGGCCGTGCCGCTCGTCTGGCTGCTGTTCATCCAGTTGCTGAACCTTCCCGTCCCCCCCTGCGCGGGGTCTGACATGGATCTCCTGCACAATCTCGCGCTCGGCTTTGCGACGGCGGCGACGCCGCTCAGCCTCGTGCTCTGCCTTGCCGGCGTGTTCCTCGGCACGGCAGTCGGCGTGCTGCCGGGCATCGGGCCGCTCGCCGCCATCGCCATGCTGCTGCCGATCACCTTCCACCTGCCGCCGGCGGCAGCCCTGGTCATGCTCGCCGGCGTCTATTACGGCAACGAATATGGCGGCTCGATCGCCTCGATCCTGCTCAACATTCCAGGCTCGCCCTCGTCCTCGATCACCTGCCTCGACGGCTATCCGCTGGCGCGGGCCGGCCGGGCGGGCGTCGCGCTGTTCATGACGGCGATCGCCTCCTTCTGCGGTGCGCTGGTCGGCATCACGATCATGGCGCTGGCCTCGCCGGCGCTGGCCGGTTTCGCCCTGCTGTTCGGTCCTGCGGAATATTTTGCCATCATGCTGCTCGGCCTCGTCTCGGCCGCCGTGGTTTCCGGCAGCGGGCCGGTGCGCGGGGCGATGATGGTGCTGCTTGGCGTGCTGCTCGGCACGGTCGGGCTCGACATGACCTCTGGCGAGACGCGCTTTACCGCCGGCATTCTGGAACTGCGCGACGGCATCAATCTCGGCGTCGTCGCCATGGGCCTGTTCGGCGTCTCGGAGGTGATGACGGCAATCCGCGAAACCGCGCCGGCAGGCCTTGCCGGCCGCTTCCACCTCAAGGACATGCTGCCCACCCGCGCGGAGGCGAAACGCTCGACCGCCCCGGCGCTGCGCGGCTCGCTGGTCGGCGCCATCCTCGGCACCCTGCCGGGCACCGGTCAGGTCGTCTCTTCCTTCATGGCCTATGCGCTGGAAAAGAAGATCTCGCCCAACCGCGAAAACTTCGGCAAGGGCGCCATCGAGGGCGTCGTCGTGCCGGAGGCGGCGAACAACGCGGCGGCGCAAAGCTCCTTCATCCCGACGCTCACCCTCGGCATTCCCGGCAGCCCGACGATGGCGCTGATGCTGGGCGCCATGATGATCCACGGCATCACGCCCGGCCCGCGCATCATCGAGGAACATCCGGACCTCTTCTGGGGCCTGGTGGTCAGCTTCCTCATCGGCAACGTTTTCCTGCTGGTGCTGAACATTCCGCTGATCGGCCTCTGGGTGCGGCTGCTGCGCATCCCGCCGTCCGTGCTCTATCCCGCCGCCGTCGTCATCATCTGCATCGGCGCCTACGGCATCGACACGAGCCTGTTCGACGTCTGGACGGCGCTGGTCTTCGGCCTCATCGGCTATGGTCTCAGGCTCTACCGCTTCGAGTCCGCGCCGCTTCTCACCGGCTTCGTGCTCGGGCCAATGATGGAAGAATATTTTCGCCGCACCATGCTGTTGTCGCGGGGCGATGCCTTGGTGCTGCTGGAACGGCCCGGCTCGGCGCTGCTGCTCGCTGCGGCGCTCCTGTTGTTTGTCACAGCTTTGATGCCGGCGGCCCGCTGGCGGGCGCTTATCCGCCGCCAAACGCATGGGAGGACGGCCTGAACTGTTTTTTCAGGTTACATCCCGGTAGGTTGATGGCCGGCCGCTCGTCGTCGCGGCGTCTAAATGTCGACCATCACTCCGCATCAAGCCCGCGTCCGCCCATACTGCTGCGTCAGCCAGTCGAGGAATACGCGCAGGCGCGGGGAGAGTTGGCGTGTGTGGGAATAGAGGGCGTGGACCGGGATGGGCGGGGGTGGCGTGTTCGCGAGGATTTCCATCAGCACGCCATCCGCGACCTCTGAAGCGACCCGGTAGCGTGGCACCTGGATGATGCCGAGCCCGGCGCAGGCCGAGGCAACATTGGTCTCCGCCCCGGTGACGGTGACGACGGCTGGCAAAAGCATCTCGCGGATCTCGCCGTTGATGTCGAACGCGAGGTGGGTAACCGACGGCATGTCGGGGGCAAGCAGGCCCACCATCCTGTGGCCGTCCTTCAGATCGTCCAGCGTGCGCGGCGTTCCGAACTTCACAAGATAACCCGGACTGGCGAACGTGCCCCGTTCGAGTTCAGCGAGCTTGCGCTGGATCAAGGTGGAATCCGACAGCGCGCCGACGCGCACGATGCAGTCATATCCCTCCCGCACGATATCCATCGGCTGGTGGGTCTCGCTGATATGAAGCTGGATATCGGGATAGCGCTCCAGGAAATCCGGCAGGCCGGGCAGAAGGAAATACCGTGCCTGGGTGCCGTGCAGGTCGACGCGCAGAAGGCCGGACGGTCTGGCTCTGTTGAAGCCGGCCTCCGCATCTTCCAGATCGGCGAGCAGCCTGATGCAGCGCTGGTAATAGGCCTCGCCGTCCAGCGTCGGCCTGACCACGCGCGTGGTGCGCTCCAGAAGGCGGACGCCGAGTCTGCGCTCCAGCAATCTCACCGCATCCGTCGCGGTCGAGCGCGGAATGCCGAGGTCTCCGGCGGCCAGCGTAAAGCTTCGCCTCTCGGCCACGCGCGCGAAAATCCGCATCGACTCGAACCGGTCCATTGTTCGCTATTCCCGTCAAGTGATGGCGGATCATGCCCGATTATCTGCAGGGCGCAAGGGTCCATCTTCTCCTCATCGAAAACGCGCTGCGGCGCATCACATGAAGGAGAACGAAAATGGCAAACATCGACAACAGGGTCGCGATCGTCACCGGGGCCTCGCGCGGCATCGGCGCTACGATCGCCGAGCGCCTCGCTCGGGACGGCTTCACCGTCGTGGTCAACTATGCCGGTAGCGCGAAGGCTGCGGGAGAGCTTGTCGACCGTATCGAGAACGCCGGGGGAAGGGCGCTTGCGGCGCAGGCCGATGTCAGCGACGCGGCTGCGGTCGCCCGTATGTTCGACACGACGGCGGCAGCGCTTGGCGGGGTGGACGTGCTGGTCAACAATGCCGGCATCATGAAGCTCTCCACGATCGCGGACAGCGACGAAGCCTTCGTCGATGGGCAGATCGCCATCAACCTCAAGGGCAGCATCAACACGATGCGCGAGGCGTCGCGGCGACTGCGCGCCGGCGGCCGGATCATCAACCTGTCGTCCAGCGTCGTCGGCCTCTACCAGCCGAGCTACGGCGTCTATGCGGCCACGAAGGCCGGCATCGAGGCAATGACGCATGTACTGGCCAAGGAACTGCGCGGCCGCAACATCACCGTCAACGCCGTGGCACCGGGACCGACGGCGACGGCGCTCTTCCTCGACGGCAAGCCGCAGGCCGTCGTCGACACACTTGCAAAGCTCGCACCGCTGGAGCGTCTCGGCCAACCGGAAGACATCGCCAACGCGGTCGCGTTCCTTGCCGGGCCGGATGGTGCCTGGATCAACGGCCAGGTGCTGCGCGCCAATGGTGGGATCATCTGATCCCGCCTCCCGCCCACGCAACTTCAAGACACGAAAGGATCAACCCATGAGCAGGAAAATCGCCCTTGTCACCGGATCGTCCAGCGGTTTCGGCCGGCTGACCGCCGAAGCCCTCGCCCGCGCCGGCTACACCGTCTATGCCTCGATGCGCGATGTCGCCGGTCGCAATGCCGGCAATGCCGCCCATATGGTCGAACTGTCCGGTAGGGACGGCATCGACCTCCGACCGCTCGAACTCGATGTGCAGTCCGAAACCTCGGTGGATGCGGCCATCGACAGGATCATCGCCGAGAGCGGCCGGATCGACGTTGTCGTGCACAATGCCGGGCATATGATGTTCGGCCCGGCCGAAGCCTTCACGCCCGAACAGTTCGCCCAGCAATACGACGTCAACGTGCTCGGCACGCAGCGGGTCAACCGCGCCGCCCTGCCGCATATGCGCAAGCGTCGCGAGGGCCTGCTGGTGTGGGTATCGAGTTCCAGTTCGGCTGGCGGCACCCCGCCGTACCTGTCGCCCTACTTCGCCGCCAAGGCGGCGATGGATTCACTCGCCGTGCAATATGCCCGCGAACTCAGCCGGTGGGGCATCGAGACGACGATCGTCGTCCCTGGCGCCTTCACCAGGGGCACCAACCACTTTGCCCGTTCCGGCCGCCCGGCCGATCAGGCCCGGCTTGCCGAATATGAGGCGGACGGCCCTTATGCCGGCTTCGGCGAGACGGTGCAGAGGGCTTTTGCCGATATCGTTCCCGAGCACGCCGAGCCGGCGCCGGTTGCCGACCTCATTGTCGAGGTGGTCGACAAACCGTTCGGAGAGCGGCCGTTCCGTATCCACTACGACCCGACCGAAGACGGCGCGAATATCGGGTTTGGCGTTCTCGACCGGTTGCGCGCCGAAATGCTGCATCGCGTCGGGCTCGGCGATCTTCTGACGCCTGCAAGGAAGAGCTGATGCCCTGATGATGCGGTGCCGGGACGATATGTGGGGAGTGGCTGCGAGCACGCTTTCCGGCACCGCCGCAATCCCTTGTACCGTCCTCAAGCCGGTCGGTTGCCGGGGCGGGCGCGCCGGCGCTCGACCGGCGCCTTTTTAGCTTGCAAGGATTTGCCTTGCGGAGATCGGCTCGCGCCCCAGGAGCTTGCCGAGCGTGGGATCCGTCCTTGCGAACTCTCCGGCACGCGCTGCACGATACATGCTGAGCGTGATGGCGATCACGGCCGGGGGGAGGCCGCGGGCTGCAAGAAGCCGCTCGAATTCGTCATCCGGCAGGGTCCTGCGGGTGATTGTCTGCCCGGAAATCTCGCTCAGGATATTGGCTATGTCCGTGAAATCCAGCGCGGCCGGGGCTGTCAGAGGCGGTGTCGGGCCGTCGAAGCGGCCTTCCTCGGCGAGGATGGTGGCAGCGGCCGCCGCCAGATCTTCGTGGGCGGTCCAGGAGAATTTTCCGTCCTCGGGTGCGACGACCTCTCCAGTCCTTGCGGCATCGGCGGTCATTTGCCGGGCGCTCTCGGCGTAGAAGCCGTTGCGCAGGGCCGTCCAGGCCATGCCGGACTCCTGCAACATCGTTTCCGTCGCCGCATGCACATGCATCGGCAGGAATGCCGACGTCGCGCTTACGGCCATATGGCTCGTATACAGGATGCGCCGCACGCCCGCGGTCTTCGCCGCCGCTATGGCGTCGCGATGCTGCGCTTTCGAGTCCCCGCCATAGGCGCTGGCGTTGGATGAGACGACAAGCACCTGCGTTGCACCCTCGAATGCACTGGCAAGGCTGTCCGGCTGTGCGAAATCGCCATGGCGCACCCGCACACCCTGCTGCAAGAACGCCGCTGCCTTGCCGGGATCGCGCACACTGACCGCGATCCTCTCGGCGGGAACCCGTTCGAGCAGGTGTTGAACCACCAGACGGCCCAGCTTTCCGGTGGCGCCCGTTACGACAATCATGATTCTACCTCTTGTTAGCGATGATAACGCAACGGTGATAACAGTGATTATCGTTGAAATCAAGTTTCTGATAGCGCCGCTAACAATCGCTGCTAAAATCGGCCCATGGCGACGAATGAATTTCCCTCTCCCGCAGATGAACCCAGCGATACGCGAGCGCGCATTCTCGCCGCGGCTACCCGCCTTGTGGCGGCGGGCGGGGAGGAGGCGGCGACCACGCGGGCGGTGGCGGACGCTGCGTCCGTCCAGGCACCCACCATCTACCGCCTGTTTGGCGACAAACGAGGTCTTCTCGATGCCGTGGCGGAAGGGGCCTATGCAAACTACATCGCCGAGAAGGTACGGCGCGAACCGGCGGCCGATCCCGTTGAAGACATGCGCAGGGGGTGGGACGACTATATCGCGTTCGGTCTCGCCAATCCGGCGATCTTCAACCTGATCCGGACGACCTACCCGAATCCGCCATCAAAAGTGACCCTTGCCGGATTGGCGGTGCTGCGGGAAAAGGTCGGCCGTCTTGCCCGCCTCGGGCGTCTTCGGGTGAGCGAAGAACATGCGGTCGATCTCGTTCATGCGGCAGGAATCGGCTGCGTTCTTTCCCTTTTGGCAAAGGCACCGGATCAGCGAGGCGATTTGGCGGATGCCGCGCGCGAGGCGGTGTTCTCGCAGATTATCGAGGGGCGCCCCCTGAAGAATGGCAGCGAGCTTTCAAGCATCGCCACCGCCTTGCGGTCCAGGCTGGACGAGGTTGCCGTTCTGTCGCCGGGCGAGCGCCTTCTCCTGGAGGAGATGTTGCAGAGGATTGCGGACCGAGGATAGTGGCGGCCTTCGGGTGCCCAAGGAGGCGGCTGACTACCCCTTTGTTTTCACGAGGTGCGGCTTGGTGGGCTCCCATGCGCGCACCAAGTCGCGACCGGACGCCTTGGCTAGATAGAGGGCTTCATCGGCGCGCAGGACGAGCCGGCCGGCATCCGGCCCGATCGTATGGTTGGTGAGCGTCGCCACGCCGATGCTGGCGGTCACGATGCCTTTCTCGCTGCCGGTATGGGCAATCTCCAGCGCACGGATGCGGTTGCGCAGTTTGTGGGCAAGGGTGAGCGCGCCTTCCTCCGGCGTGTCGGGCAGGATCAACGCGATTTCCTCGCCGCCATAGCGGGCGACGCGATCGGTGGGGCGGTGGGCGACTGCGCGCAGGCACTCGGCGATCGCACGCAGGCAGTCATCTCCGGCCGTGTGGCCATAGGTGTCGTTGAATGCCTTGAAGCGGTCCACGTCGAGGAGCAGGAGGCTCAGCGGTCCTTCTCCGCGCTCCGCGGCCGCTATTTCCTGCGCCAGTATGGTGTCGAAGGCGCGTCGGTTCAGCAGACCCGTCAGCCCGTCCGTTTCGGCAAGTTCCGCCAGCCGCATGTTGAGATCGCGCAGCCTCTGTTCGCTTTGCTTGCCGTCGGTGATGTCCGAACAGACCACGAAACATGTGCCGTCCGGCGCGGGATTCGTCCTGGACTCGATCCAGCGTCCGTCGAAGAGCGGGAACTGCACCGTGCCGGGGCTGCGCAGGCGGGATACGGCGGTATTGACCCATTCGGTCACGTTGTCCGTGGGGATGTTGATGAGTTCGCCGCGCGCGATTGAGGCATAGAGGATGGATGCCGCCGGCGTGCCCGGCACGCGCAGGTCCGCCGTCAGGGGAAACATCGTCCGATATTGCTCGTTGCAGAAAACGACGTTGAGGTTCTCGTCGAACATGACGAGGCCGTCGGCCATGTTCGTCAGCGCGGCCGTCGCCTTGCGCTCGCTTTCGGCGAGCGCCGTCTCAAGCTCCTTTTTGGCGGTCACGTCGCGATTGTGGGTGATGACGCCCGTGACGTGCCCGTTCTCGTCCAGCAGCGGTGACTTGAGCGTCGAAAGCCAGGCGATCGTTCCGTCCCGGTGGGTCACCTGCTGCTCGATGACGTAGGACGTTTCACCCTGTGCCGCCTTCTCCTCGTCGGCTTTGAACTTGAGGGCGATGTCGGCCGGATAGAAGTCAAAATCGGATTTTCCGATAAGGGCGTTCGAATCCGTTGCTTTCATGAGCGAAGCCGTCGCCGGATTGGCGACGATGAACCGTCCTTCGACGTCTTTCACGTTCAGGCAGTCGGGAAGGCTGTCGATGACGACTTTGTAGATATGGTTTTTCTGCGTCATTTCCCGCCGGCGAAGCTCGCTGGCGATTGCAAGCGAGATCATCAGGGTGGAGGCAAAGACGATGATCGTCGTCGGCAGCAGGACTGTGGGCGCGATGGCGATCAACGTGTCGCGCGGCAGCGCGAGAAAGCCCAGAAGACCGCTGACGGCGACGGTCGCCGAGAAAACCAGAATGGCAGGAAAGGAAGGACGCTGGTCCTTCTTCAGGTGGTAGGCGGCCATGCCGACAGCAGCGGCAATCGCGATGCCCGTCAGCCCGGCCACGGTTCCCGCGCCGCCGGAAGAGAGCCTGAAGGCCGCAACGAGAACGGTCGTCACCGTCAGGGCGATCGGTCCGCCGAAAAGGCCCGAAACCGCAATCACCGTGGTCCGCAGGTCGATGAAGATGCCGTCGCTGATCTGGAACGGCAGCAGCATCACCAAGATCGCGCCGGTTCCCAGAAGCAGGCCGAAACTGAGCTGCCGCACGACGGCGTGACGGAAGAGCCGCGGAAGTTGTGTATTGCTCCAGATCGAAACCAGGAGTGCCAGGATCGCCATGTTGGCGAGCAGATCATGCCATACTGTACCCACGCTTCGCCTCCGCGGACAACGTGCTAGCCGGTTGCGCCGATGTCAAACAGGATAGGCGGTTAGGTAAAACGTCAGGTTAACGCGGGGTTAAAGTTGAGTGACCCTCGTGCATTGGGCGATCGGCAGCATTCAGCCCTCAAACCGCGGCCTCTTCCTGCACGCCTGCGACCTTCTGCGTGAAATCGGCAAAGAACTGCGCGGCCAGTTTTTTCGCCGTGGAGTCGATCAGCCGGCTGCCGAGCTGGGCGATCTTGCCGCCGACCTCCGCCTTGACGACATAGGTGAGCAGGGTCGCGTCCGGTCCGTCTTCGGTGAGCGCCACATCCGCGCCGCCCTTGGCGAAGCCGACCATGCCGCCCTTGCCTTCGCCGCTGATCGTGTAGGAATGCGGCGGGTCGAGGTTGAGGAGCTGGACCGTGCCCTGGAAGCGGGCTTTTACCGGCCCGACCTTCAGCGCGACGGTCGCCGTCATCTCCGTGTCGGAGGTCTTTTCCAGCGTCTCGCAGCCGGCAATGCATTGGCGCAGGATGTCCGGGTCGTTCAGCGCCTGCCAGACGGTTTGCACCGGGGCTTCGATCCGTTCGCTGCCGTTCATGTCCATGAGATAGTCCTTTCAGGGTGTGGTGGCGTCGCCGCGCTGGTCGCGGCGGCGGATGGCGAGGATTTCGGCGAGGATGGAGAGCGCGATCTCCTCCGGCGTGATGGCTCCGAGATCGAGCCCCGCCGGCCCCTTGATCCGGTCGAGCCGCTCGGCCGGGATGCCCGCGCGGGAAAGATCGGCCTTGAGCGCGGCCATCTTTCGTCCGCTTCCGACGAAACCGTAATATTCGGCCTCTAGGGCAAGCGCTGCCTGGAGTGCGGTGAGGTCGCCGCTGCCCTGCGTCGCGACCAGCGCGAAAATCTTGCCGGCCGGCGGCTCGGCGATAGCGAATCCGTCCACCACCACATCCGCCGCGGGCAGCTCTGTGTGGTCGGCGGCGGGTGCGGCGAGCGTGATGTGGAAGCCGAGCAGGGCGGCCTGCTCCACCACCGCCATGGCGACGGGGCTCGCCCCGAAGACGACGAGCGCGGGGCGCGGCAATACCGGCTCGATGAAGATGTCCATCGTGCCCTTGCTGGGGCACATGTTGGCGGAGAACTGGATGCCCTCGCGCAATTCGCCGGCCGCCACACCATGTTCGGCCAGAAGCTCCTTCGGCTGCACCGAGATCAGCCGCGCCTTGCCGTCCATCAGCGCCTGCCGGGCGGCGCGCAGCACCGCGCCGCGGGCGCAGCCGCCGCCGATCCAGCCGGCGACGATGGTGCCGTCCGGGCGGATCACCGCCTTGGCGCCGGCCTTGGCCGCGGTCACCGAGACGGTGCGCACGACGGTGGCGAGCACGAAGGCCTCCTCGGCGGACTTGAGGCGGTTGGCGAGATCCATCACATCGACATGGGCGTTCATCGTGACCTCCCTCAGAGTTTCGCAAGATAGGGTTCGAGCGCCGCGAGGCTTTCGAGCGTATTGGCCGGCGCATGCAGATCGACGAACGGCAGGGCGGCGCGGATGCCGGCCGCCTCCGGCGCATAGCTGTCCCAGCCCATCATCGGGTTCAGCCAGGCGATGCGCCGGCAGCGGCGACGCAGCGCCGCCATCTCCCGAGCCAGCAGCGCGGCATCGCCCGTCTCGTAGCCGTCCGAGACGATCATCACGCAGGTACGCGAATGGATGACGCGGGCGGCGTGCCAGCGGTTGAAGGTGGCGAGGCACTCGCCGATCCGCGTGCCGCCGCCGGTGCCCTCCGCCATCATCGAAAGCCGGTCGAGGGCGCGCTGGGCGTCGCGCTCCTTCATGGCGTCGGAGACATGGGCGAGCCGGGTGTGGAAGAGGAAGGCTTCCGATTCGCAAAAGGCATCGAGCACGCCATGCATGAAGCGCAGGAAGAGGCCCGTATAGGGCGTCATCGAGCCTGAGGCATCGAGCAGCATGACGAGGCGCAGCGGCTTTTCCTTGCGCCGGCGCCGGACGAGATCCAGCGGCACGCCGCCATGGCCGATATTGCCGTGGATCGTGCGGCGCAGGTCGATGCGATAGCCGCGCCGGCGGGCAAGATCGCGGCGGGTGAGCCGCGTGCGCATCGCCCGGGCGAGATGGGCGGCGATGTCATGCGCCCGTGCCATATCCGCCGGATCGGACAGTTTTCGGAGGTCGATGCCGGAAAGTGCCTCGACCGTGGAGGCGCCCTCCATCCGGCCTTCGCCGCCGCCTGCGCCCTCTCCGCCGTCGGCGGGAGCCTGATCCGACACCGTGCCACCCTTCGCCCCGCCGGCTTCCAGCGCTTTCAGGCCGGGGCCGGCATTTCCGGAAACCGCGCTCCGGCTGCGCACGCGTTTTCCCAGCCAGAAGGCGTCGAAAATGCCGTCGAACCGCTCCCATTCGCTGCGGCGGGCGGAAAACAGATGTTTCAGGGCGGAGCGCAGCAGGCCGGGCTTTTCCGCATAGCCGGCGACCATCAGCGCGGCGGCGTCCCGGCCCTCGCCGAGTCCGACGGAAAAGCCGTTGTCGCGCAGCGTCTTCAGGAAGGCCGACAGCTTTTCCGCGACGAGGCGGGCGACCGCGCTCGATTCCTCCGGGGTCAGGGGGGCGCCGCAACAGCTCATGCCACCCTCCCCAACAGGCGTTCGGTGACCTCGCGGCGGAAGCGCGCCTTGTCCTCGCGGGTCTTCAGCAGGCAGGCCAGCGTCTCGTGCACGGTTTCGGGATCGTCCTTCAGGTCGGCGATATCGAGGCCGACGAGCACCGCCGCCCAGTCCAGCGTCTCGGCGACGCCCGGCACCTTGCGCAGGTCCTCCTTGCGGATATTTTCGACCATGCGGGCGATCTGCAGGGCGAGCGCAGCGCTGGCCCCATCGATGCGGGCGAGGATGATGCGCGCCTCGCGCTCGACATCCGGATAGTCTATATGGTGATAGAGGCAGCGTCGGCGGAGCGCGTCGGAAAGCTCGCGCGTGCCGTTCGAGGTCAGCACGACATGCGGTATCGTCACCGCGGTGATCGTGCCGAGCTCGGGAATGGAGACCTGGAAATCGGAGAGCAGTTCCAAGAGGAAGGCTTCGAACTCCTCGTCGGCCCGGTCGATCTCGTCGATCAGCAGCACCGGCGCCTTCTGCCGGCGGATGGCTGCCAGCAGCGGACGCTCCATCAGGTATTTTTCGGAAAAGACCGCGTCTTCCAGCCCGCCGGCCGCCTCGCCCTGCCGGGCCTGGATGGCCAGCAGCTGGCGCTGGTAGTTCCACTCGTAGAGTGCCGCCGACTGGTCCAGCCCCTCGTAGCATTGCAGGCGGATCAGTTCCGTCTCGTGCACCGACGCGATTGCATAGGCGACCGCCGTCTTGCCGACGCCGGCCTCGCCTTCGAGCAGCAGCGGCCGGCCGAGGCGCTGCATCAGCGAGAGCGCGACCGTCAGCTCCCGGTCGGCGATATAACCGGCTTTCGCCAGCCGCTCGCCGATCTCGGCGCGGGAAAGGGCCAGGGGACCGTGAGACATGACAGCCTCGCCCTCACGCCACCGCGCCGAGTTTTTTCGCCGCCTGCCAGTTGCGCCAGAAATCGTGCGGCATCTGGATATGCGTCGATCCCAGGAACGAGAAGGCGTCGTTGACCGCGTTGGAGAAGGCCGGCACGCCGCCGACATTCGGGCTTTCGCCGACACCCTTGGCGCCGATCGGGTGATGCGGCGAGGGCGTGACGGTGAAATCCGTCTCCCAATGGGGCGTTTCCACCGCCGTCGGCAGGAAGAAATCCATGAAGGAGCCGGTCACCACATTGCCGTTCTCATCGTAGCGGATCTCCTGGCCCATGGCGATGGCGAAGGCCTCCGTCAGCCCGCCATGCACCTGCCCCTCGATGATCATTGGGTTGATGCGCGTGCCGCAATCGTCGAGCGCGTAGAAGCGGCGCACCTTGTAGACGCCGGTATCGACGTCGATCTCCATGACGCAGAGATAGGCGCCGAAGGGATAGGTCATGTTCGGCGGATCGTAATAGCTCACCGCCTCAAGGCCCGGCTCCATGCCGGGCGGCGGCGAATTGTAGGCGATCCAGCAGATATCCTTCATGCCGAGGAATTTTTCCGGCAGGCCCTTTACGCGAAAACCGTCGATATCCCATTCGAGATCGTCCTCGTGCACCTCCAGCCGGTAGGCGGCGATCATCTGCGCCTTGGCCTTCACCTTGCGCGCCGCCATGGCGATCGCAGCGCCTGCGACGGGCGTGGAGCGGGAACCGTAGGTGCCGAGCCCGTAGGGCGCGGTATCGGTGTTGCCTTCCTCCACCATGATGTCGTCGGCGGGAATGCCGATCTCCGTGGCGATGATCTGCGCCCAGGTCGTCTCGTGGCCCTGGCCCTGGCTTTTCGTGCCCATTCGGGCGATGCCGGCGCCGGTCGGGTGGAGCCGGATCTCGCAGCTGTCGAACATGGCGATGCCGAGGATGTCGCAGTTCTTCGAGGGGCCGGCGCCGACGATCTCGGTGAAGAAGGAAATGCCGAGGCCCATGATCTCGCGGGTCTCGCCGCGCTGGAAGGCCGCGCGCTTGTCCGCCTGCTCGCGGCGCAGGCCGGCATAGTCCACCACCTCCATCATCTTCTTCATGGCGGTGTGGTAGTCGCCCGAATCGTATTCCCAGCCGAGCGCCGAGTGATAGGGGAACTGCTCCTGGCGGATGAAATTCTTCAGCCGCAACTCGGCCGGGTCCATGCCGAGCTTCTGGGCAAGGATATCCATCGCCCGCTCGATGCAATAGGCCGCCTCCGTCACCCGGAAGGAGCAGCGATAGGCGACGCCGCCCGGCGCCTTGTTGGTATAGACGCCGTCGACCGCGAGATGGGCGGTGGGAAAATCATAGGAGCCGGTGACGATGTTGAAGAAGCCGGCCGGCCATTTCGACGGGTCGGCACAGGCGTCGAAGGCACCGTGGTCGGCGAGCACATGGACGCGCAGGCCGGTGACCTTGCCTTCCTTCGTCGCGGCAATCTCCGTCGTCATGTGGTAGTCGCGGGCAAACGAGGTGGCGCAGAGGTTTTCGATGCGGTCCTCGACCCATTTCACCGGCCGCCCGGTGACGATCGAGGCGACGGCGGCGCAGATATAGCCCGGATAGGCGCCGACCTTGTTGCCGAAGCCGCCGCCGATATCCGGTGCGATCACATGGATCTTGTGCTCGGGAATCTTGGCGATCAGCGCCACGACGGTGCGGATGACATGCGGCGCCTGGAAGGTGCCGTAGATCGTCAGTTCCCCCTTCACCTTGTCGAAGGAACACAGGCACTGGCAGGTCTCCAACGGCGAGGGATGGGTGCGGTGATAGGAGATCATCTCCTTGATCGTCACCTCCGCCTTGCGGAAGGCGGCATCCGTCAGGTCCCGGTCGCCGACGGTCCATTCGAAGATATGGTTGTGGTGTTTTCGCGGCCCGTGCGCGCCTTCCGTCTTGCTGTCCAGGTCCTCGCGCAGCACCGGCGCATCCGGGTCCATGGCGTGGAAGGGATCGACGAGGACCGGCAGGGCCTCGTACTCCACCTCGACGGCATTGATGCCGTCATCGGCCGCATAACGGTCGGTCGCGACGACGAAGGCGACTTCCTGGTTCTGGAACAGCACCTTGCCGTCCGCCAGCACCATCTGCACGTCGCCGGCCAGCGTCGGCATCCAGGCGAGGTTGACGCCCTTCAGGTCCTCCGCCGTCAGCACGGCGAGCACGCCCGGCACCTTCAGCGCCTTCTCCTTGTCGATGGACTTGATGCGGGCATGGGGATGCGGCGAGCGCACGAAATCGCCGTGCAGCATGCCGTGCAGCTTCACGTCGTCGACATAGTTGCCCTTGCCCTGGGTGAAGCGGATATCCTCGACGCGCTTGCGCTTGCAGCCCATGCCTTCGAGTTTGGCCTCGCGCTCGGCGCGCGTGATGGTCATGTCGTTCATTCCGCAGCCTC
Organism: Shinella sp. GW821-FHT10F02; assembly: GCF_058809275.1. Taxonomy (NCBI): domain Bacteria; kingdom Pseudomonadati; phylum Pseudomonadota; class Alphaproteobacteria; order Hyphomicrobiales; family Rhizobiaceae; genus Shinella; species Shinella sp. GW821-FHT10F02. Next base: position 266,228 of record NZ_JBXASL010000001.1, read on the forward strand.
CCTGAACTCCGTGCCGTTGATCTTGGCGGCAGCGTATTGGATCGCCTTGACGATGTTCTGGTAGCCGGTGCAGCGACAGAGATTGCCGGCAATGCCGAAGCGGATCTCCTCTTCGCTCGGGGTCGGGTTTTCCTTCAGCAGGCGGTGGGCGCGCACGATCATGCCGGGCGTACAGAAGCCGCATTGCAGCCCGTGCATCTGGCGGAAACCCTCCTGGAGGGCCGAGAGCGTGCCGTCCGCGTTGGCGATGCCTTCGATGGTGGTGATCTCGGAGCCTTCGGCCTGCACGGCGAAGACGGTACAGCTTTTCACCGACATGCCGTCGAGATCGACGGTGCAGGCGCCGCAATGGGTGGTCTCGCAGCCGATATGGGTACCGGTCAGGCTGAGATTTTCGCGGATGAAATGCACGAGCAGCGTGCGCGGCTCGACAAGGCCCTCGACCTCGCTGCCGTTCACCCGCATCGTCACATGGGTCTTTGCCATCGTTTCCTCCTATACTGCTTTTGCAGCAGCGCGCTTCAGCGCCCGCATGACCATGATGCCGCCGACATGCGTGCGGTATTCGGCAGGGCCACGCCCGTCGGCGGCCGGTTGCATGACGGCGCGGGCAAGGTCGGCGGCCCGTGCCAGCGTTGCTCCGTCGAGCGTGGTGCCGATCACGCAGGCGGCGGCGTCCTCGGCGAGAAGCGGCGTCTCGGACAGGTTGGTGAGGCCGATGCGACAGGTCGCGACCTTGCCGGCGGCGAGCGTCAGCACCACCGCGGCGGCGGCCGTCGCATAGTCGCCGATCTTGCGCTTCAGCTTCTCATAGGCATAGCCGTGGCCGGAGGGCGGGACCGGGATGGTGATTTCGGTCAGGAGTTCGCCGGGTTCGAGCGCGGTGAAATAGGCGCCCTGGTAGAAGTCGACGGCATCGACGCTACGCGCGCCGTCCGGCCCTTCCAGCCGGTAGCGGGCGCCGAGCGCCATCATCAGCCCCGGCATGTCGTTGCCCGGATCGCCATTGGCGACATTGCCGCCCAGCGTGCCGCGATAGCGCACCTGCGGATCGGCGATCTGCAGCGAGGTTTCCTTCACGATCGGCACAAGTGCTGCGATTTCCGGCGAGGCCACCAGCTCATGCTGGGTGGTCATGGCGCCGATGACGAGCATGCCGCCCTCGCGCCGGATGCCCTTCAGCGATCCGATGCCGTGCAGGTCGACGAGATGTTCGGGCGTGGCGAGACGGAGCTTCATCATGGGAACGAGGCTGTGGCCGCCGGCAAGCGGCCGCGCCTCATCCCCGAGGCTGGAGAGCAGTTTCACCGCATCGGCAACCGATTGCGGCCGATGGAACTGGAATGGGCCGGGTATCATGGGTCTCCTCCGGTATATACCGAGGATCAGCATTTTCCCTGGGGAGCGGACAGGCAAGGAGACGGCCGGCTTTCCGGCACCAGCGCCGGATTTCTGCACGAAAAGCGGCTTCGCCCGCACGAATTGCGTCAGGCACTTTGACCTATGGCATCGTTCCGGTGCGGGCCGTCGCGCCGGCTGAGGCCCAGCCGGGCCTTCAGTTCGGAGATCTTCGTCCGGCTCACCGGAACGAGGTGCGGGACGACGCCGCCCAGCTCGACGACCGCGCCATCCCCTTCCTTGCGCATCAGCACGATATGCGGCACGGCGACGATATGGCTGCGGTGGACGCGCAGGAACGTCTCGGGACAGAGCTGCGCTTCCATCTCCGAGATCGACCAGGCGCACATGCGCTCGCGCTGCCCGTCATGGACGAGCGTATAATGCGCATCGGCACGGATGCTGCGGATATCGGCCGCATCGATGAAAAGGGTGCTGCCGGCGCCCTCAACCGGGATCTTCGTGACCACGGGACGGGCGGGTTGGCCGAGACCGGCCAGGGGGGCCGCCCTGTTCACCCGGACGGCGGAGACAGCCGGATCGGGCCGCTCGGCCTCGGCGCGCAGGCGCGCTTCCGGAACGAGGAGGAGCAGAAACCCGCCGGTGACCAGGAAACAGAGCAGCGCCACCACCAGCGACAGGACCTGCTGCGAGGCGACGAGCCCGTCCATGGCCATCATATGCCCGCCGGCGGAGTGGGGCTCGAAATGCATGCCGTACATCGCCGTATAGTGCATGCCGGAAACGGCGATGCCGAAGGCGACGGCACTGAGCGCCAGCCGGAAACCGCCATGGCGCGCGATGTAGATGCGCAGCCCCCCATAGGCCGCGCCGATGGCGATCAGCAGGGACAGCGCCACCATCGGATAATCGTGGCGAATGGCGAAGGGACCGGCCAGCCCGTGAATGCCGACATAATGCATGGAGGCGATGCCGAAGCCGAGCAGCAGCGCCGCCCACAGGACGCGCATGCGCGAAGGACCGCCGATGCTGACGAAATAGAGCGAAATGCCGACGACAAGGGCGCAGATGAGGAAGGAAACGAGCGTCGGCAGCACGAGGTAGGCCGCGTCCTGCGGCAGGGGTGCCGCCATCATGCCGATGAAATGCATCGTCCAGATGCCGACCGCCAGAAAGCCGGCCGCGCCGGCCAGCAGCACGCGCCTGCTGGCACGGACCGAACTGCGGATGCGCGCCGCAAGGCCGAAGCCCGTATAGCCGCCAAGTATCGCCACCAGCACCGAAAGTGCGACAAGATACGGATCGTGTTCTGCGAACATCGTCGTGCCGGCCGCGCCCGTTCCTCCCCGGACCAGCCTTCTCCTCTTGTCCATGAGGGTACATCCCTCTTCGAGAGCTTGGCAAGCGATTGTCGGCCACGGCTCGTGGATGCCTGGTCGAACGTCGCCCCCAAAACTACATCGTCAGGACGCGTGCCTGCCTCGTTTGCCAAGAAGCCAGATCAGGTAGGGGCCGCCGATAAGCGAGGCGAAGAGGCCGAGCGGCATCTCATAGGGAAAGGCCACCATGCGCGAGCCCCAATCCGACAGGATCATCAGCCCCGCGCCGAGCACCATGGATCCCGCAAGATGCGGCAGCGCGCGGCCGAGGCCGATGAGGCGCGCGAGATGCGGTGCGATCAGCCCGATAAAGCTCAAGGGGCCGACCAGAAGTGCGGCTGCGGCGGTGAGCAGGCCGCAATTGAGGATGAGGAGGGTGCGCACGGTCTTCGTGGAAACGCCGAGGCTTGCCGCGGACATCGTGCCCAGCGGAAGAATGTCGAGCCAGCGGAAGGCGAACGGCAACGGCAGGACGAGCGCCGCGGCGAGCGCGACCGCCAGCCAGGCTTGCGTCGGGTCGGCGCCGTTCGTCGATCCGCTAAGCCAGCGCAGCAATGTGAAGGCCTGCATGTTGCCCGTCGAGACGATCGCCGTGAGGATCGCGCTGCAAAGCGCGCCCATGGCGAGACCGGCAAAGAGAAGCCGCTCCGGCCCGAAACCGCCGCGGGCGGAAAAGGCGAGAATGACGCCGAGCGTCGCCACCGCCCCCGCCGCCGAGCCAGCAAGCTGCAAGCCCGTCCCGGCTGTCGCCGCCAGCAGCAGCACGGCCGCAAGGCCGACACCCGCGCCCGTGCCGACGCCGAGGACCTCGGGACTGGCCAGCGGATTGCCGGTGACGCGCTGGATGACCGCCCCCGCGGCAGCCAGCATGACGCCTGCCGCCGCCGCGACGGCCACGCGCGGCGCGCGCCATTGGGAAAGCTCGGAGAGGGCGCCGCCCGTCGCGACGGTCCAGCCTTCGGGACCTTGCCCGACGGAAAGGGCCGCCAGCGCGATTGCTGCAGTTGCCGCAAGCCCAACGGCAATGAGCAACCACGGCCGGCCGGCCCTGCGAAGCGTGGCGGACCGGGTCGCAAGCGACGGCCATTCGCCCATGCGCAGGCGCGGCAGCAGCCAGAGCAGCAACGGCCCGCCAAGCAGCGCCGTCGCCGCCCCGGTCGGTATCCGTTCGGCGCCCGCCCCGGTCAGGAGGTTCACGCAACTGTCGGTGAGCCAGAGCAGGATGGCGCCGATGACGGGTGCCGCCACGAGTTTCTGGCGCGGCGTGCGCGCGCCGCTGAGCGCGGCCAGCGCCGGGGCGGCCAGCCCGAGGAAACCGATGACGCCCACCTGGGCCGTGACGGTCGTCGCCAGCCAGACGGCGATGCCCACGACGAGCAGCCGCATCCCGTGCAGCGCCATGCCGAGGCTGCGGGCGCTGGCATCTTCCAGCCCGAGGATGGTGAGGGGCCTGAGGAGGAGGACGGAGCCCGCCGCGGCCAGCACCAGATGCAGGGCGATGGTGATGGCCGGTGTCCAGCTCTGCTGGGTCAGCGAGCCGCCGCCCCAGATGAAGAGCGACATCATGTATTCGCCATTGGCGAGAATCAGCGCGGCGCTGGCGGTGGTCGCCGTCAGCGCCACCATCATGCCGGCCAGCGCCACCGAAACCGGCTCCAGCCCGCGCCGCCATGTCAGGCCGAGGACCAGGGTGATGGCGGCAAGGCCACCGGCGAGCGCTACACCCTCGCGGCCATGTTCCATGAGCAGTGGCGCATGGATGGTGGCGGCGGCCATGGCAAGCTGCGCGCCGGCAGAAATCCCGAGCGTCGAGGGCTCGGCCAGCGGATTGCGCAGCACCCGCTGGAGAAGCAGGCCGGCAAGGCCCAGCGCCGCGCCCGCGACGATCGCGACCGCGATGCGCGGCAGGAGGCTGTCGAAAAGGATGACGCGATTGAGCGCGGCAAGCACGGGATCGGCGGCCACGATCGCCGCTTGCGCATAGAGCCTCCAGGCCGAAAGGGCTGCGGCGAGCAATACGAGGAACGCCCAGAACAGAAGGGGCCGCAAGGATCTTTCAGCCATGGTCGGTCAGGTCCATGGCCGCATGGAAGAGACGCGCGAAACGGCGGGCGGAGGCCAGTCCGCCGAAGTGGTTGGTCGTCTCGATCATCGCGACGCGCCCGGCGCGCACGGCAGGCAAGGCGTTCCAGATCGCATTTTCCGGCAGCGACCAGCGCACATCCGGCGGCGGCGGTCCCACCAGCGCGATATAGGCCTCCGGCACCGCCGCGAGCGCCTCCAGCGGCACTGGTGCGGCAGCCGAATAGCTCGTGTCGGTGGTCCAGGCATTGGCGAAGCCGAGGCGCCCGAGCACGTCGCCGAACATGGCATCGCGGCCGAAGGCGCGAAAGTGCTGGGCATCGCCCAGGCTGATGACGAAGACCGGCCGCGACGCCCGGCCGGAGAGGGCGAAACGCCGGGCCGCGATGTCGGCGGCGGTCTCCTCGATGTAGAGCCTCGCCCTTGCGGGAATGCCGAGCCGGTCGCCGATGGCCAGTGCGGCCTGCTGCGCCAGCGGAAACGGCGGCTTGCCGATCTCGAAAGCCGGCAGCGCCTCCACCGGCGCAATGCGCTCCAGATACGCGCGCTGGTATTCGTAGAAGCCGGAAATCAGGATGAGGTCCGGCGAGACCATGCGCAGCAGTTCCAGATTGGGCGCGCCGCGCAGCCCGAGGTCTGCGACCGCCTGCGGCACGGCGGGCTCGACGACGACCTGCCGGAACTGGATAAGTTCCGTGGCGGCGACGGGGGCCGCACCCAGCGCCAGCATGGTTTCCAGCATCGCCCAGTCGATGGTCGCGATGCGCGGCGGCACGGCGCGGGCAAGTCCCGGCGCCAGAAGCGCGCCCGCGCCGATCGCCAGCGTCTTTCTTCGGGTGAGCATCATGTCTGTGGCTCGGAGACGTAGCTGATGGGCGGTCCGCCCTGCGGGTTGGGCAGCACGTCCATCGCCAGGCCGTAGATTCCGGCAAGCACGTTCGGCCGCAATATGGCATTGGGCGTGCCGCGGGCGATCAGTTCGCCGTGGCTCAGCGCGAGGATTTCATCGCAGACCCGCGCCGCCATGTTGATGTCGTGAAGCACCGCGACGACGCCCGCGCCGCGCTCGCGGCTCAGCCTGCGCACGAGGGAGAGCATGCTGACCTGATGGGCGATGTCGAGGGCCGATGTCGGCTCGTCGAGAAGCAGCCAGCGCGTATCCTGCGCCAGCATCATGGCAAACCAGGCGCGCTGGCGCTCGCCGCCCGAAAGGCTGTCGACCAGCCGGTCGGTGAGGCCTGTCAGTTCCGCCTGTTCCAGCGCGAGGGCGACCTTCTCGCGGTCCGCCGGCCCGAAGCGGCCGAGCGCGCCGTGCCAGGGGAAACGGCCGAGCGCCACGAGCTCGCCGACCGACATGCCCTCGGTCGGCGGCGTGAACTGCGGCATGAAGGCGACGTCCCTTGCAAATTCGCGATCGCCGAACTCATGCAGCGGACGGCCGGCAAGACGGACCGTCCCGCCGGTCGGCGAAAGCTGCCGCGCCATCATCTTCATCAGCGTCGACTTGCCGGAGCCGTTGGGGCCGACGAGGCCATATATCCGGCCTGCGGCAAGGCTCATCTCCGCCGGCCGCACGATCAGGCGTCCGCCTGCGGAGAAGGTCAGGCCTTCCAGATGATACCCCCCGTCCGCCGGATCGGGACGAGGGTGGGTCTTACCAGGTTGCATAGGCCTTCAGCTTGAACGTACGGCCTTCGCCGTAAAAGCAGGACAGCTGTGTCTGGCAGCTCGCCACATAGGTCTTGTCGAAAAGGTTGGTGATGTTGAAATCGACGCCCCAATTGTCTCGCTTGTAGCCGATTTTCGCGTCGGCCAGCGTGACCGCAGGCACCTTCAGCGTGTTCGCATTGTCGACCCAGGACGATCCGACATAGCGCACGCCGCCGCCGACCGACAGTCCGGCAAACGTGTCGTCGTCGAAGGTGTAGTCGAGGAAGAGCGATGCATGCTGTTCGGGGACGATATAGGGCGAATTGCCGATCAGGCTCGGGTCGGCGTCCTCGGTGATTTCGAGGTCGAGCGTGGTGAAGGCGCCGGTCAGCCGCAGGTTGTCGGTCACGTTCGCCTGGGCTTCCAGCTCGAAGCCCCGCGAATTGACCTCGCCGATCTGGGTTTCCTGAAGATAGGGGCCGGTGACGACGTTCTTCTTCGTGAGGTCGAAATAGGCCGCCGTGAACGTGCCGTCGAACCAGGTCGGCATGTATTTCACGCCGACCTCGTATTGGTAGCCGCTTTCCGGCTTGTAGAAGCCGGCGACCGGGGACGAGCCGAGCAGCGGGTTGAAGAAGCTCGACGCGCTGGCATAGGGCGTCACGCCGTTCGCGAATTCGTAGGCAATGCCCGCGCGGCCGCTGAACTCGCCCTGGGAACCGTCGAACGATGCCGTTCCGATGCGATCGGAGGCCTCGGTTCTGACGTAGTCGTAGCGGCCGTTCAGGGTGACGAGCCAGCCGTCGCCGAAGCGGATCTGGTCCTGCATGTAGACGGCGATCTGCTGCTGGGTGAGGTCCTGGTCGATATAGGGGGTGCGGACACCCTGGGGCAGGCCATAGATCGGGTCGGTCGGGCTGATCAGCGTTGCCGAGCCGGAGAGTTCGAGCTTGTCGATATTGAAATATTTGTAGTCGAGGCCGAACAGCAGCGTGTGCTCAAGCGGGCCGGTATCGACCTTGCCCTGCAGCTGGTTGTCGACGAGGAAGGTGCCGACCTGCGTCTTGTGCTCGAAGTTGAGGCGTTGCAGCAGGTTGTCCGGATCGGTGGGAACGGGCGAATAGCCATTGTAGCCATAGGCATAGACGGCGATCTCGTGGATGTCCGCATAGCCGGCGCGGACGTTCTGCCGCACGGTCCAGTCATTGTCGAACGTGTGTTCGAATTCGTAGCCGAGGGAGGCCTGCTGGCGCTTGTAGAGGTCGATGTCCGGTTCGGTGAAGTTCGCGTCGGGATCGATGCGGCCGAACGGTGCATCCACGACGGTCCCGACATAGGGCAGGAAGCCGCCGCCGACATGATGTTCGTCGATGCCGGTATAGTTGCCGATCACGGTGAAGCTCGTCGCGTCGTCCGGCTGCCATGTGAAGGTCGGCGAGATCGTGCCGCGGATGCCCTCGGCGAAGTCGGTATATCCGTCGCCGCCCTGGAGCCGGCCGTAGATGCGGTAGTCGAGGGCGTCGCTCAGCGCGTCCTCGACGTCGAAGCCGAGATAGCCCGTCCCGGCATCGTTGATTCCGGTCTCCACCCGCCGCTGGGTCGTGCCCGTCGGGCGCTTGCTGACATAGTTGACGAGGCCGCCCGGATTGCTGGAGCCGTAAAGAACGGATGCCGCGCCGCGCAGCACCTCGATGCGTTCGAGGTTGAAACTGTCGATGAAGAAGCCGCCGAAACCTTCCGAATAGTTTTGCAGGCCGTCCTGATAGGTGCCGGTCTGGGTCGCCTGGAAGCCGCGGATGAAGAGCCAGTTCGTATCGCTGTCGGTGCCGAAGGGCTGGGCGAGCACGCCCGCCGTATAGCGCAGTGCTTCGTCGACCTTTTCCGCGCCCTGGTCGTCCATCTGCTGGCGGCCGACGACGGAAACGGACTGTGGGATGTCCTTCAGCGGCGAGCCGGTCTTCGAGCCGGTATTGGTTTTCCTGGCGACGTAGCCGTCGACCGGGCCGGTGGCGGTTTCCTCGCCGCCTTCGACGACGATCTCGGTCAACTGGGTCGTGCTGCCGGCGTCCTGTGCAAACGCCATCGACGGCAGGAAAAGGGCGAGCGCCGTGGCTCCCGACAGTTTCAGCCTGCTGCGAACGATGCTTGTCATGCCAACCCCTCTTCGATTCCACCGATGCCCTTTCGGGGCCTGCTAAAGATGAGCTAGTAGATCAAGTATTCGGCGTTGGATTGAACGTTGTTTCGGTGTTTTGAACGCAGTTAAGAGGCGTAGGGGCAGTGCTCCCGCTGCCAGGCGGCAGGCGTGGTGCCTACCATGCGGCGGAAGACCCGCGTGAAATGCGCCTGGTCGGCGAAGCCGGCGCTTGCGGCGATCGCGGCTAGCGGGGCCTGCCTTTCCTTCAGCAGCACCTTCACCCGGGCAATGCGGGATTTCATCTGCCATTCGTGCGGGCGCGCGCCGGTGGAGGCCTTGAAGGCCTGGCAGAAATAGGGCTCGGACAATCCGGCAAGGTTCGCCAGTTCCTGCAATTTGATCGTGCGCAGGCAGTTTTCCTCGATGAAATCGGTCACGCGGCGCAATTGCCAAGGGGGCAGGCGATAGCGCTGCGGCGCCGGCGGCTTTCCGATGTTGAACAGCGCCACGATGAGGGCGGTCGTCAGGCTGTCGCCGTAGAGATCGCTGCCGCTGTCGGGGCTTTCGCATTCGGCGGCCATGAGATGTGCCAGCGCCATCAGACGCTCGTCCTGCACTGCCAGGCGCGGCCGTTCGATTGCCGCACTGTCGATGCGGACGCCCAGCCGTTCCTCGACGGTGCTCATGTCGAGATGAAGGTCGAGATGCTTGAGTTTTGTCAGGCCATCGACACGCGTCGAAAGCGGAAGGCCTGCCGGGATATAGCTCATGGGCCTGTCGGCATCGAGCACATATTGCCGATCCGAGGCCGCGTCGGCGTCGATCAGGAGCCTGCCACCCGGCGTGCCCTCCAGCATGAAAAACAGGCGGGGATGGTCCGCGTAATAATCTCCGTTGGCGTCCCCGTCGCAACCAACCGTCCAGACATCGGCGATGACCCCGTTCCATGCGCGCCATCGAAGCGTGTCAAGCTTGCGGACGCCTTCGATCCTGTTCGTCATGTCGGGTTGGAATGTCATTGCCGCATCCGGAGAGTTTTACGTCTCCCGAAAATACATAATCTTGCGCAAATTAGTCAAGTTTATGCGGCGCCGCTGGACGCTTTTGCCTGATCCCTTCAAAGACGCCCCGCCTCGACGATGCGCTGGAGGAACGCCGCGGTGCGTTCTTGCACAGGCGCGCCAAAAATCTGCTCGGGCGGGCCTTCCTCGTGGACCTTGCCGCCAGCGAGGAAGCAGACCTTGCTGGAAACCTCCCGCGCAAAGCCCATTTCGTGGGTGGCAAGCACCATCGTCATGCCGTCGGCGGCGAGATCGCGCACGATGTTGAGCACCTCCGAGACCAGTTCGGGATCGAGCGCGGAGGTGATTTCGTCGAGCAGCATGACCATCGGGCTCATGGCAAGCGCACGGACGATCGCCACGCGTTGCTGCTGGCCGCCGGAAAGCCGGTCCGGATATTCCTTGGCCTTGTGGGCGAGGCCGATGCGCTCCAGCAGTGGCATGGCCTGCGCCTCGGCATCGGCCTTCGGCTGGCCCAGCACCTTGCAGGGCGCGAGGATGACGTTTTCCAGCACCGTCATGTGCGGGAACAGGTTGTAGCTCTGGAAGACGATGCCGACGTCCCGGCGCAGCGCGTTGACGTCGACGCCCGGGCCGGTCACGCGGTCGCCGTGGATGCGGATCTCGCCGGCATCGATGGTCTCCAGGCCGTTCAGGCAGCGCAGCAGCGTGGATTTCCCACAGCCCGACGCCCCGATGAGGCACACGACCTGGTGCTCCTCGACGTCGAGGCTGAGTCCGTCAAAGACCTGGAAGCTGCCATAGGTCTTGGAGATGTTCCGGATTTCGATCATGGGCATTGTTTGCTCCCTCACCCTGCTCGCGTGCGCCGTTGTTCCCGCTCCAGGATCCTGTCGACGAGCCGGGCCTGGGGGATGGTGATCACCACGAAGATGAAGGCCACCACCGTCACGGGGGAGAGGTTGAAATAGTTGCTGGACAGGATCTTCGCCTGGTTGAAGGCATCGATGGAGCCGATGACGTTGACGAGCGCGGTGTCCTTCTGCAGGCCGATGAAATCGTTCAGCAGCGGTGGGATGATGCGGCGCACCGCCTGGGGAACGATGACGTAGCGCATCGTCTGCATATAGGTGAGGCCGAGCGAGCGCGCGGCGGCGACCTGGCTCCAGTGGATGCTCTCGATGCCGGCGCGGTAGACTTCGGCGACATAGGCGCCGAAGGTCAGCGTCAGCGCGATGATGGCGTAGGTTTCGACGGAGAGGTCCTTCAGGATCGGCAGGCCGGAAAGCGGCAGGCCGAAGCCGATGAGGTAGATCGTGATGATCGCCGGCATGCCGCGGAAGACATCCGTATAGAGCGTGGCGATGGCGCGGATCGGATAGGCGGTCTTGCCGGGGATCAGCCGCGCGACCGCAACGATCAGCCCCCAGACCAGCACGCAGATTTCGGCGACGACGAAGATGTAGATGTTGATCCAGAACGCCTTGAGGACGAGCGGGAAGGACGTGCCGATAAGCGGAAGCGACAGGAAGGTGCGGCTCACCGCCATATCGTTCGCCATCAGGAACTGCACGAGGGCAAGCGCGACCGCGAAGAGGGCCGCGAAGCCCACGGTGTAATGCGCGTAGTCGAGCGCTTTCGACGTCTCGATCCGCGCGGTCATCAGGTTCCCGGCGGAAACCGCTTCCCGCGCCCTGCGGGCGCGGGTCATGCTGTTGAACGCAGGCCAGGCGAGCAGCGCCGCGCAGGCGACGGCGAAGACGAGCACCGATCCCGAAGCGAGCTCTCCGACGCCGAGCGATACGGCATGGAGATAGGCCTGCTTGAAGGTGAGCCAGGTCGAAATGACGACGAAGAGGAAGCAGACGACGGCCGTCGCCGCCCATCCTCCCGCATCCTTCGGCGCGGCACCCGCGCCGAAGGACCGTTTTTCGCCGAGGCTCGATGGCCTCGCTTCTGCACTTTGTGAACCTGTCGTCATTCGGCGCGCCTCGCAGTCGGGGATTACGGCTTCAGGTAGGGAACCTTGGTCGGGTCGGCGCCCCAGCTATCGGCCAGATAGGTTGAGGCGAGCTTGGCGAGCGTGCCGTCGGCGCGCATGTCGTCGATGATCTTGTCCATGGCCTCCTTGTTCGGCGATTCCTTCGGGTAGATCGCGCCGTAGAACTCGCCGGTCTGGTATTGCGCCGCCACCGTCAGTGCGCCGTTGGACTTGGCGGCCTGCCCGAGGATGATGGCGGTATCGGTGATTGCGGCATCGATCTGGCCCGCCATCAGCGCGGCGAACATTGCCGGGTTTTCGGCATAGACCTTTTCTTCGGCGGGCTTGATGCGCTCCGATACGAACTTCGCGCCCGTGGTGCCCTGCAGCACGCCGATGCGGAAGGTCTTGACCGTTTCGGCATCGACCTTCGTGCCGGCTTTCACCATGACGCCGATGTCGGAGGAGAAATAGGGGGCGGAGAAGGACAGAACCTTCTTGCGCTCGTCGGTTATCGAGATGGTCGCCATGGCCAGATCCTTGTTCTGGTTGGCATTGGCGATCAGTGCCGGGAAGGACGACACGACGAGGTTGACTTTGTCGAAGCCGGCGCGATGGGCGATGTTTGCGGCAAGGCAATATTCGTAGCCGTCGGCAATCTGGTCCGGCGTGTCACCGTTCCACCATGCCGGATTGGGCAGCGCGGTCTCGACGGTGATGGCACCCTCGTTGACGGGGATAATCGCCACCGATCCCTTCTCGCCGGAGAGCACGCATTTGGAAATGTCATTGGCCTGCGCGGCCGCCGACGACAAAAACGTCACCGCAAGCGCGGCAAGGGCCACGCCAGAAAAACTCTTCAATGTCATAGGTTTGGTTCCCTTTGGTGTTCGCTCGGCGCTGCTCTTACGCTGATGTGCCGGCCTGCTTTTTTCCGCTCGGGGACACTAGCAGCAAGATCCGCGAAAGTTTGTCTCGGTCGGGACGCAAAGTTTTTCGAATTGGCCAATTTGATGGACTGGCAGGCAAACCTGCTTGAATTGGGCTATAGGCTCGCGGCACGATGCAGGTCTGGAACAAAGGGTTCGGGCGGGAGGCCACGATGAAACGCAGCCAGGACTATCCGCTCACGATACGGCCGGTCGTGACACTTTCGGACGAGTACCCGGCCGGCTATGTCGATCCGTTCCATTCACACGAGCGGGCGCAGCTGAGTTTCTCGCTGTCCGGTGTGCAGACGGTGACGACCGACACGGCGAGCTACGTCCTGCCGCCCAACCGCGCGATCTGGATTCCGCCGGGCGTGCGCCACCAGACGAACTGCCGCGAGAAGGTGCGGTTCTACGCGGTCTATATCGACCCGACGCTGGACAACCTGCCGAGCGAGTGCCGTGTCTTCGAGGTTTCCGATCTCGTGCGTGCGCTGATCGGCGAGATCATGACCTTCAACTTTGCCTATGACGAGGCGGGACGCGAAGGGCAGATCGTGCGGCTGCTGCTGGACGAGATTCCGCGCATGCCCTCGGTCGACATCCATATCCCGATGCCGACCGACAGCCGGATCCTGCGCGTCTGCACCATGCTGATCGACCATCCGGGCGACCCGCGCGATATCGACCACTGGGCCGCCGTCGCCAATATGGGGAGGCGCACCTTCACCCGCGTCTTCAAGCACCAGACCGGCATGGGCCTGGCGACCTGGCGCTTGCAGGTCCGCCTCATGCACGCGCTTTCGCTGCTGCATGCTGGCCATTCCATCACGACGGTCGCCTATGGCATCGGCTATGAAAGCGTCTCGGCCTTCACCTCGGTCTTCCACCGTTCCTTCGGCTTTCCGCCGAGTTACTACCGCGCGTCGCAGGCCGCCAAAGGCGCCATCAGAAAGGCCTGAACCAGACAGTAAACGTCCCGCCGAAGTGAGCGACACTGTCCGCCCGATTGTTAAGGTTTCGCCACCTTATGACATTCGAGGGCAATTTCGTGAACGAATCCAATTTGCTGCAGCAGAAGCCCGGCGGCCTGTCGCCGATCGACCCCGAGATCGTGCAGTTCCTGGCGCAGATGCGGGAAGGGTGGAGGCGGCATCCTCCGCTGCCGAGCGTCTCGCCGGAAGAGGGGCGCCGCATCGCCGAGATCGTCCGCGAGCCGTTCCGCCAGGGCGGGCCGGTCATGGCGCAAACGCATGAGCTGTCGATCCCCACGCGGCACGGCGACATGCGGGCGCGGCTTTACGATCCGGGGCTTTCCGCCAATGCTCCGGTCCTCGTTTACCTGCACGGCGGCGGCTTCACCTTCTTCAGCATCGATACGCATGACCGGCTGATGCGGGAATATGCCGATGCCGCCCGGGTGAAGGTGCTCGGCCTCGATTATTACCTGTCACCGGAGCACAAATATCCGGTGGCGCTCGATCAGGTGGAGGACACGCTGGAATGGCTCCGGTCCGCGCCGCTCGGCATCGACATCGGAAAGCTGGCGCTCGGCGGGGACTCCGCAGGCGGCAGCCTTTCGCTGGCAACGGCCATACGGCAGCGCGACAAGGGCAGGGGTGACGTGATCAGGGGCCTGCTGCTGAACTATGGCGGCTTTGCCACGGATTGCTCGGATGCGGCGGAGGCGCTGCATGGCGGGCCGGATTCCGTGATGGACCGCGCGGAAGTCCGCTATTTCATCGGCAATTATACGCGCGTCCCCGAAGACATGGGCAACCCGGAGATTCACCTGTTGAACGCCGATGTCGCCGGCCTGCCGCCCGCATTCCTGGTGATCCCCGACCGGGACATCATTTCGGAAAACAGCCTGGCGATGGGCGAGAAGCTGCGCGGGGCGGGCAACAGCGCCGAAAGCCGGATATACCGGGGCGCCACGCATTCCTTCCTGGAGGCGATGTCGATGTCGGCACTCGCGCGCGAGGCAATCGCCGACGGCGCGCAATTCGTTGCCGATGTGCTGGAGACTGGCGCACAGCCGGCCAACCCGGTTGCCTCGTCGGGCCATTCCGGCAAGAGTGCGCAACGGTAGAGCAGAGACCGGCGACGCCGGAGCTCCAAAAAAAACGGGATTGTGATTGCCATGTTTCTGACGGAGCAGGACCTTTTGGAGCTTGTGCAGTTTCGCCACGAACTGCACCGTCACCCGGAAATTTCCGGCGAAGAACGGGAGACGGCACAGCGCGTCGTGTCCTTCCTAGCGCCGCTGAAGCCGGATCGGATCGTCACGGCACTTGGGAAGACCGGCGTTGCCGTGGTCTTCGATTCCGGTCAGCCGGGGCCGACGTTGCTGTTCCGCTGCGAGCTGGATGCCCTGCCGATCGCCGAAACCAGTGACATTGCCCACCGCTCGCTTGTGCCCGGAAAGGGGCATATGTGCGGCCATGATGGCCATATGACGGTGCTGTCCGGCCTTGCGCGAGGCCTCGCCCGCCAGAGGCCGGCAAGGGGCCGCGTCGTGCTCCTGTTCCAGCCGGCGGAGGAAACTGGCGCGGGCGCGCTCGCTGTGCTGGAGGATCCGGCCTTCGAGCATATCCGGCCCGACCTCTCCTTCTCCCTGCACAATATTCCCGGCATGGAACTCGGTTACGTCGCGCTTACCGAAGGACCGGTGAACTGCGCCTCGCGCGGGATGCGCATCCGCCTCTCCGGCCGGACGGCGCATGCCTCGACGCCGCGGTCGGGTCGTTCCCCGATGGCCGCCGTCGCCGCGCTCATGCCGGCGCTTGCCGCGCTGACCTCGGACGGAACGATGGGGCCGGACTTTGCCATGGTGACGGTCACTCATGCGGCACTCGGCGAGCCGACATTCGGGGTCGCGCCCGGTTCCGCCGAGGTCTGGGCGACGCTGCGTACCCTGACGGACGACGGCATGGAGCGGCTGCGCGCAGACGCGGAGGCGCTGGCGGAGCGCATTGCCGCGGCGGAGGGCCTGGAGCTTGCCATCGGCTACGACGATATCTTCCCCCATTGCGAGAACAGTCCGGAAGCGGTGGCTTACCTTTCCCGGGCGCTGGCGGGCGAGGGCGTGCCTTTCGACCGAGGCGATCTTCCGATGCTCGGCTCGGAGGATTTCGGACGCTTCCGCACCGTCGCACCGGCCGCGATGTTCTTCCTCGGTGCCGGCCCGGCCTGCCCGGCGCTGCATAGCCCGGATTACGATTTCCCGGACGATCTCATCGAGGTCGGCGCCCGCATCTTCATGCGGGTGGTGCGCGATATGCTGGGTTGAACCCGGCGGATCCGGCCCTAATGCGATAATCTTTGACCTGCCTTCAGCGGCAGGGCCGCGCGCGGCGCTGTAGGCTTGGCAGCGTAGTCGTTCGAAAGCCGAAAGAATCCACCGTCATGAAGATCAAAGCCGCCGTCCTCGAAGAGATGGGCCTCCAGCGCCCCTATGCGAAAAGCCTGCCGCTGAAGGTGCAGCTCGTCGATCTGGAAGGGCCGGGGCCGGGCGAGGTGCTCGTTCGCATGGGCGCCGCGGGCCTCTGTCACTCCGACCTCTCCGTCATCGAGGGCAACCGGCCGCGACCGCTTCCCATCGTGCTGGGGCACGAGGCGGCGGGCGTCGTCGAGGAGGTGGGCGAATTCGTGCATGATCTTAAGCGCGGCGACCATGTGGTCTTCGTCTTCGTGCCGAGCTGCGGCCATTGCAGCCCCTGCGCGGAGGGTCGCCCCGCCCTTTGCGAACCGGGTGCCGCGCACAACGCCAAGGGCGACCTGACGACCGGCGCGACGCGCCTTCGCCGCCATGGCGTGCCGATGCACCACCATTGCGGCGTCTCCTCCTTCGCCGAATATGCGACGGCCTCGCGCCGCTCGCTCGTCAAGATCGATCCCGACATTCCGCTCGACATTGCCGGGCTGATGGGCTGCGCGGTCATCACCGGCGCGGGAACTGTGTTCAATTCCAGCGAGATCCGGCCGGGCGGTTCGCTCGCCGTGATCGGCCTCGGCGGGGTGGGGCTTGCCGCGCTCCTCGGCGCTGTCGCGGCCGGCTCCGAAACGATCATCGCCATCGACCGGCTCCAGTCCAAGCTCGACTTCGCGCTGTCGCTGGGCGCGACCCATGCGCTCCATGCCGACGACCCGGATATCGCGGAAAAGGTAGGCGAGATCACCAAGGGCGGCGTCGCCGTCGCGCTGGAATTCGCCGGTTCCGCAAGCGCCCTGGAGCTTGGCTACGCCATCACGCGCCGCGGCGGCACCACCATCACCGGCGGATTGCCGAATGCCAAGGCGATGCTGCGCGTGCCGGCCGTCACCCTGACGGCGGAAGAGCGCACGTTGAAGGGAAGCTATATCGGATCGAGCGTGCCGTCGCGGGACATCCCCCGTTTCCTCGGCCTCTACCGGCGCGGCAAGCTGCCGATCGACAGGCTGCTAAGCACCCGCATCGGCCTCGACGACATCAATGCGGGGTTCGACCTCCTGGCCGACGGCGCGACCGTGCGCCAGATCATTCAGTTCGCGTGAGGGCAGGCGCATGAGCGGCAAATTCGACACATGGAACGATCGCGACATCCGGGACGTGATCGACAGCTATCCGATGGCCTCGATCATTCCCGAAGGTGATGTGCTCTCCACGATCGAGATGCCCGTTCTTCTCGACTGCGACGGCGAGGGTCGGCCGAAAAGCCTGACGGGACACCTGCCGCGCCAAGCGCCGATAGCCGACGTGCTGACCGGCAATCCCCGCTGCATGTTCCTGTTTCGCGGCCCGAGCGGCTATATCTCGCCATCGATCACCGGCAAGACCGATTGGGCGCCGACGTGGAACTTCGTCGTGGTGCGCGTCGTGGCCGATATCGTGCCGGACGACGCGATCACCGACGAGGCACTGGACCGCACCGTGGCGCATATGGAGCGTGGACGCACGGCGCCCTGGACCCGGGAAAGCCTCGGCGCGCGCTACCAGGCGCTCCGGACAGCCGTCATCGGGTTTCGCGCGCCTATCCGTACCATTTCCGCGCGTTTCAAGCTCGGCCAGGATGAGCAGCGCGGAACCTTCGCTCATATCGTCGAAAGTCTGGAGGACGAGGCCTTGGTCTACTGGATGCGGCGCATGAACGACGGTATCTCCCGCTGAAGCGGTGCAGCCTTGGCTGGAAGTGCTTTAGCGCGTGATCGGGGCAACCACGGGCGACTATGACCGGCCCCTGGTGATCGATTCTGCCGGATCGGGTTGGCGTAAGTTTTCGAGGCGCCCTATCGACCACACGGCTTATCTGCTTAGTCAAATTTCCTCTCGCCTTGTGACGATATTCGGCCGGTTGTCCGGGCCGGCATTTGGCGTCACAATGCAATTGGAAGGCAGGATGCGGGACGTCTGGGGGCGTGCGGGTGGCATGCGCTTTCCTTGGAATTTGATCCGCAGGAGCAGGACGTGGCTACTCTTACCAAGATGCGTGAAGCCAAGGGCGGCATAGAGCTGAGGCCCGGTCCGTTCGCCTCAAGCCCGCCGACCTTCGAGCACATCATCACAGGCATTGACGAGAGCTTTCTCTGGCGGCTCGACGATTATCCCTGGGAGCGCAATGTCTGGAACTTCCATCCGGAGTTCGAGATCCATCTGATCCGCAAGGGCGAGGGCGTTGCCTTTGTCGGCGACTATATCGGCGCTTTTTCCGCCACCTATCTCACCGTGATCGGCAGCGACCTGCCGCATGACTGGGTGACGATGACCGCGCCGGGCGAGGTGATCGAAGGACGGGAGGTCGTCGTGCAGTTCCATCCGGACCGCATCCGCGAGGCGACGCGGCTGCTGCCGGAATTCGCGCAACTGGAGGACTTTTTTGCGCGTGCGCAGCGGGGTCTGGTGTTCAACGGCGAGACGCTGGTGAAGGGCGCGGACCTTGTCGAACGCATGGGAACAGAGAAAGGCATGGCGCGGCTTGCGCTCTTCCTGCAATTGCTCGATCTGCTCGCCCGCTCTGCGGAATACGAGATCCTCTCCTCGCCGGAATACTCGCCGAAGCTCGATGCCGAAACGCTCGATGCCCTCCAGCGCGCGCTCGTCTTCATCTATCGAAATTTCGCGACCGACATTCGCCTGTCCGACGTCGCCGATCTTGCCGGCATGAGCGAGAGCGCCTTTTCGCGCTTCTTCAAGAAGAACACCGGCAACACCTTTACCGACCACGTCAACAAGCTGCGCATCTGGCAGGCCTGCAAACTTCTGGCGGAAAGCGACATGCCGATCACCGACATCTGCTTCGAGGTCGGCTACCTGAACATCTCCAATTTCAATCGGACCTTCCTGCGCCATCACCGCATGACGCCCTCGGCCTATCGCCGGCTGACGCCGCAGCGCCGCCCCCAGCGCGATGACCTGTCACCGCCCGATGAAACCTTGCGCGGGTAGAACCATTTTTTCGCAATGCAGCATAATAATGCGCATTAAAGTACAGAATCTCCGCATCAGGCGCGCTAGCTCCCGAAATTTCCTCCGCTAGTATCAGTGTTAGCGAAGATATTCGCTGACAGATTGGCGTAGGCCACGAGGAGGTCGTGCCGCGCCGACCATCGGATCCTTAGGGGAGGTTCATCCATGACATCCGTGAAGACGCTCGTTTCGAGCATCGCCTACGCATGCCTTCTTTCCAGCTCGGTCTCGTCGATTGCGCTGGCCGCCGAATGCTCCGGCACGATCCGCGTGCTTGCCCAGCCACGCGAAGGCCTGACGCTTCTGGAAAATTACAAGGACGAATTCGCAACGCTTTCCGGCGGCGCATCGTTCGAGATCGACTATCTCAACGAGAACGACCGGCGTGCCAAGACCAAGGCGGACGCCTCCACCATCGGCAAGTACAATGTGTACTATATCGACGAGGCGAACGTTGCGCTTTTTGCGTCCGCGGGCTGGGTCTCGCCGCTCATGGACTACTATCCTGAAGAATACGACTACGCCGATTTCGACCCCGGTCGCCAGAAAGTCGCGACCTATGACGGCAAGGTCTGGTTCGCGCCGCTGACCGGTGGTGGCGACCTTCTGGTCTACCGCAAGGATCTCCTGGAGGCTGCCGGCGTCAAGCCGCCGACGACGCTCGACGAGATGAAGGAGGCGGTCCAGAAGCTGCACCAGCCGGACAAGGGCATTTACGGCATTGCGCTGCGCGGCCAGCGCGGCTCGGGCGCGAATGTCTGGCGCTGGATGCCCTATTTCAAGGGCTTTGGCGGCGAATGGTTCGATGGCGACACGCCCAAGTTCAACAGCGAGGCGGCTGTCAAGGCTACAGAGACCTATCTCGAGCTGTTCAAATATTCCGCCCCGGGCACGCAAACCGGCGGGTGGGACGAGTCGGTCGGCGCATTCACCTCCGGCCAGGTGGCGATGCTGGTGGAATCCACCCCGCTCGTCGGCATGGCGATCGACCCGAAGTCGTCGCAGGTTGCCGGCAAGGTCGGCTACCTGCCGCCGCCGACGCCGCTGACCGGCGGCGGTTATGGCCATGGCCTTGCCATCGGCACCAAGGCCAACGCCGACGATGCGTCGAAAGCCTGCGCCGGCCTCTTCATTGCCTGGGCGACGTCCAAGGAGAATGAACAGCGTCGCTTGGAAGCAAACCAGTTCAGCGAGCTCAACCGCACCAGCATCATGACCAGCGAGACCTTCGCCAAACTCTACGGTCCTGATCTCGGCCAGGCGTTGGCCGATACCGGCAAGGTCACGGCCGTCAACTTCTGGCAGAGCCCGCTCTGGCCCGATCTCGGCGACCGCTGGGGCATCATCCTGGAAGAGCTGATCGCCGGTTCGCGCACGGACATCAAGGATGGCCTGAACGAACTCGAAGGCTTTGCCAAGGACCTCGTCGCCCGCAACCAGTGAGCCTTTGAGCCGCGCGGCCGCTTCGCCTCCCGAGACGGCGGCCGCGCGATCTTGAGGAAAAATCCATGAAATCCAGAACCAGCCTGCCCGCCGTCTTCCTGGCGCCGCCGCTTGCCATCCTCGCGGTGCTCGCCTTCGTGCCGACGGCCTATGCCATCTATATTTCCTTCCACAACCGCGAACTCAGCCGTCCGGATGGCAGCTTCGTCGGGCTCCAGAACTATCTCGACCTGTTTTCCGATCGCCGCTTCATCAATGCGGTCGGCGTGTCGCTGACCTGGGAGGTCGTCACCGTCACGCTGACGCTTCTCGTCGCGATCGCTCTCGGGATCCTGCTTTTCGAGTTCGCGTCGCCACGCATGCGGGCCGTCCTGACGTTGCTCTTTCTGGTGCCGGTCATCTTGCCGCGCGTCTCGGCCGCCTTCGTCTGGAAGTTCGCCTTCCATCCGCTCTATGGCATCGTCACCTATCCCTACAAGGCGATCACCGGCCAGACGCTGGATCTGCTTTCAAGCCCCGCCACGGCGCTGATGACGGTGGCACTGGTCGATGTCTGGCAATGGGGCCTGTTCTTCGCGGTCATCGTGCTGAAGCTGCTCGAAACCCTGCCGCCGCAACCCTTCGAGGCCGCAAGGCTCGACCATGCGCGCCCCTGGGAAGTCTATGCCTATGTCGCGCTGCCCATGCTCAAGGCGCCGCTCATCTCGCTTGCCTTCATCAAGATGATCGAGTCCCTGCGCGCCTTCGATCTCATCTATGTCATGACCCGCGGCGGCCCCGGCATCGCGACGGAAACGCTCGACATGTACGCCTTTTCGCAGGGCTTCATCGAATCGGGCCGCATCTCCTACGCGTCCGGCATGGCGGTGCTGATGATGCTGGCGACGACCGTGATCTTTACGGTGATCTGGAAGAGGGTGAAGCCATGAGTGTCTCCCGTTTCCTCGGCAGGTCCGTGCTCTATCTCGCGGCCTTTTCCGCGGTCTTCCCCATGGTGTGGACCGTCATCAACGCCTTCAAGAACCGGGTGGATATCGTCACCCCCACGCCGCTCTTCATCTTCACGCCGACGCTCGATAACTTTGCCTATGTGCTGGGTCGGGAGAGCGTGGCGACCGGCCTCGTCAACTCGCTGATCGCCGCCGGCGGCTCGGTGCTGATCGGCGCGCTGCTGGGCCTGCCGGCGGCCTATGCCATCGCCCGCTACCCGAACCGCTGGTCGGCGGACATCCAGTTCTTCGTTCTGTCCTTGCGCTTCCTGCCGCCGGTCGCGGTTGCGATCCCGCTCATGGTCATCTGGCTCGATCTCGGCTTCTACGACACGCGTCTGTCGCTGATCCTGACCTATACTTTGTTGACGCTCGCAACCGTCATCTGGCTCGGCGTACCCGCCTTTGCCCAGGTACCGAAGGAGGTCGAAGAGGCCGCGCGCGTCGATGGTTACGGCCCCTATGCCGTCTTCCTGCGCGTCGCACTTCCGATCGCCGCGCGCTCTCTCATCGGCGCCGTCGCCTTCGCCTTCGTGCTGGTCTGGAACGAGTTCCTGATCGCGCTGATGCTGACGACCTCGGATGCCAAGACGCTGCCGATCGTCGCTTCGGAACTCACCCAGCTCGGCCGCGACGTGCCCTGGGGCATCCTCAATGCCTCGGTGGTGCTGCTCTCCATTCCACCGCTCCTGCTCGTCGGCATTCTGAGCGGCCTCCTCAACAATGCGTTCCGGCGCAACAGCAAGTGATGACAGGAAAATTTCATGCAAGCCTTGGTTCTTGAAGAAAAGGGTGTGCTTGCCCTGCGCGACATCGACCTTCCGCTGGCTGTCGGGCCGGATGACGTGAAGATCGCCATCCACACCGTCGGCATCTGCGGCAGCGACGTGCACTACTATACGCATGGCGCAATCGGTCCCTATGTGGTGCGCGCGCCGATGGTGCTCGGCCACGAGGCGGCGGGCACGGTTGTCGAGGTCGGCGAGAATGTACGCTCCCTCTCGGTCGGCGACCGGGTTTGCATGGAGCCCGGCATTCCTGATCCTTCCTCCCGCGCCTCCAAGCTCGGCCTCTACAATGTCGATCCGGCTGTCCGCTTCTGGGCGACGCCGCCGGTGCACGGCATT
Source organism: Shinella sp. GW821-FHT10F02 (assembly GCF_058809275.1). Classification (NCBI taxonomy): domain Bacteria; kingdom Pseudomonadati; phylum Pseudomonadota; class Alphaproteobacteria; order Hyphomicrobiales; family Rhizobiaceae; genus Shinella; species Shinella sp. GW821-FHT10F02. Next base: position 288,771 of record NZ_JBXASL010000001.1, read on the forward strand.
CTTGCGCCCTATGCGGTTCATCCCGCCGCCTTCACCTATCGCCTGCCAGACAATGTCTCGTTCGCCGAGGGTGCGATGGTCGAACCCTTCGCCATCGGCATGCAGGCGGCGGCGCGGGCCCGCATCGTGCCGGGCGACGTCGCTGCGGTGATCGGCGCGGGACCCATCGGCATCATGGTGGCGCTGGCCGCGCTTGCCGGCGGGTGCAGCCGTGTGCTCATCTCGGATTTCTCCGCGGAGAAGCTGGCAATTGCCGCCGCCTATCCCGGCATCGAGCCGGTGAAACTCACCGAGACCACTTTCGCCGCCGCCATCGCCAAGGCGACGGAAGGCTGGGGCGCCGACGTGGTCTTCGAGGCGAGCGGCAGTGCGAAAGCCTTTGACGGCCTCTTCGATCTCGTGCGGCCGGGCGGCGCCGTTGTGCTGGTCGGCCTGCCGGTCGATGCCGTGCGCTTCGACGTGCCGGGCGCCATTTCCAAGGAAGTGCGCATCGAGACGGTCTTCCGCTACGCCAATGTCTTCGACCGTGCGCTCGAACTCATCGCCTCCGGCAAGGTCGACCTGAAACCGTTGATCACCGGCACCTATGCCTTTGGCGAAAGCATCACCGCCTTTGAGCGCGCCGTCGAGGCGCGAGCGACCGACGTGAAACTCCAGATCCGTGTGCAGGAGGAGAACTGACCATGGCCCACATCGTCTGCTCCCATGTCGACAAGGCCTACGGGGCCGTCAATGTCATCAAGGACTTCAACCTGGAGATCGACGACCACGAATTCGTCGTCTTCCTCGGCCCGTCGGGCTGCGGAAAGTCCACGCTCCTGCGCATGATCGCGGGACTGGAAGACATTTCCGGCGGTGAAGTGTCGATTGCAGGACGCACCGTCAACGATCTTGAGCCGCGCGACCGCGGCGTCGCGATGGTCTTCCAGAACTATGCGCTCTATCCGCATATGACGATCTACGACAACATCGCCTTCGGCCTGAAGCGCATGAAGGTCGACAAGGCGGAGATCGACAGCCGCATAAAGACCGTCGCTGCGACGCTTGGACTGGAGCCATATCTTTCTCGCAAGCCTACCGAATTGTCCGGCGGCCAGCAGCAGCGCGTGGCCATCGCCCGCGCCATGATCAAGACGCCGCGCGTCTTCCTCTTCGACGAGCCGCTTTCCAACCTCGATGCCAAGCTGCGCAACCACATGCGTGTCGAGATCGCCCGCCTGCACCAGAACCTCAAGACCACCACGATCTACGTCACGCACGACCAGCTCGAAGCCATGACGCTGGCCGACCGTATCGTTCTGATGAAAGGTGGTGCGATCGAGCAGGTCGGTACGCCGGCGGAAATCTACGATCGTCCGCGCACGCTCTTCGTCGCCGGCTTCATCGGCACGCCCAATATGAATTTCCTTGACGTCACAGCCCGTTCCGAAGGCCAAGGCTGGCTGCTCGAAGGCGATGGCCTGCGCTTCAGGGTCGACCGCAATCGCTTCGCTCTGAAGGAGGGGCATGCCTATACGCTCGGCGTGCGGCCATCGTCGCTGTCGGCCGCACCTTTGCAAGACAACAGGGAGAACACGCTCGCGGGCATCACCGATCTCGTGGAGTTCCACGGTGACAGCGCGCTTGTTTCCTTCCTCGTCGGCGGCAAGGAAATCGGCGCCCTCGTTCCCGCAAGCAGCCGGCCGAAAACCGGGGCACCTGTTGCCTTTTCAGCCAGCGTCGAGAGCCTGCACCTTTTCGATCGCGCAACGGGCCTTTCGATGTTGCGGGCGGAATCGCAGGCTTGACGGATGATCGCTTCCGAGCCGGGGATGCTTTGGCGGTTCATTGGTGCTTGTGGGTGCGATAAATAAACGGTGGCGATGCCGCGGCTTGCTCGGAAATGATGTGATCCACGATGGGGCGTGCCGGTGCGTGGTGGCAGACCGGGTCCGCGGCGTTGGGATCGGAGGCCAGGGCCATGGCCTGGCAGCGGCATCCGCCATGGTCCCGGTCGCGGCGCGCGCAGCTGCGGCAGGGCTCCTGCATCCATTCGTGGCCGCGAAACGCGTTGAAGGCCGCGCCGTCATACCAGATCTCGGCGAGGCTGCGGTCCGTCACCCGGTCGAACCGAAGGCCCGGTATCGTCGCGGCGGCGTGGCAGGGCAGGGCGGTGCCGTCGGGGGCAATGTTGAGGCCGGTTGAACCCCAGCCGCCCATGCAGGCCTTGGGATAGTCCGCGTAATAATCCGGCGGAACGAAGTCGATCGTCATGCGACCGGCGTAGGCTCGCCGTGCCGCGGCCACCGCGCTTTTCGCGCGCGTGACCTGGTCACGGGAGGGTAGCAATGCGGCTCGGTTCGCCAATGCCCAGCCATAGAACTGAACACAGGCAACCTCGATCCGGCGCGCTCCGAGATCGGCGGCATAGGCAATCGCCGCATTGATGTCGTCGATCGTATGGCGGTGCATGACGGCATTGACCGTGAGGGGAATGCCGCGTTGGCGAACCTCGCCCGCGAAAGCGAGCTTGCGGGCAAAGCCGCCACTGTAGCCGCCGATCCAGTCGGCCTTTTCGGCGTCAATCGCTTGCAGCGAGAGCTGCACATGATCGAGCCCGGCTGCCTCTAGCGCGTCGAGCCGTGCCGGCGTCAGGCCGATGCCGGAGGTGATCAGGTTCACATAGAGGTTCGCGTCGCGGGCCGCCTTGACGAGGTCCTGGAGATCACGCCGCGATGCGGGTTCTCCGCCGGAAAGATGCAGTTGCAGCACGCCGAGATCGGCAGCCTCGCGGAACACGCGCGCCCAGACGTCCGTCGGAAGCTCCTTTTCGCGTGCCGTCAATTCGAGCGGATTGGAGCAGTAGGAGCAGGACAGCGGACAGCGATGCGTGAGTTCCGCAAGCATGGCGATCGGCGGGCCGGGGCGCTCGGTCATTGGTAGTCCACCAGACGTTGGGCGACCAGCCCGTCGAGAAAGGCGCGGATGTCGGCTGCCACATCCGGCTCCGGCGCGCCATAGCGCTCCGCCAGCCGGGCGGATATCGCCGTAAGCGTCGATCGGCCGTCCACCTCCTGGAGGATGGCGGTGCCGATCTCGTCGAGCAGCAGTGCGCGCTCCGGCACAAGCAGCACCATGGTGTCGCGGACCCGGTCGTGATGCAGGCGCGTGCCGCGCGGCAGGAGGGGAACGGGATCGGTGTTCATGGACGATCCGTCCTCTGTCCTTCGCCGGGCTTCCAGGCGCCCGGCGGTATGTGGCCTTCGACATAGCCGCTCCAGAGCGCGTCGAGCTGCGCCCAGAGCACGTCCGTCTTGAATGTCAGGGCGGCGATTGCCGCTTCCTGGTCCGCACGGGTCACGGCATGGGTCAGCACCCAGTCGAGCGTGAACTGCACATCCTTTGGCGCTTCCGTCAGGCGGTGGCCGAAATAAGCGATCGTTTCCGGATCGGCGAAGTCGTAATGCGCCAGCAGGCCGGCGATGCGCTGTGTGTGGATGGCGGGCGCGAACATCTCGGTCAGCGAGCTTGCCATGGCGGCGATGAGCGGCTCGTCGCGCACGAAGCGGATATAGGCATCGACGATGAAGCGCGTGGCCGGCATCACGCCGCGGCCTGATGCGACGTAGGCGGGATCGAGCCCGACACCCTGCGCGAGCCGCAGCCAGCGGCGAATGCCGCCGCCGTTTTCGACCGCGCCGTCATGGTCCTGGATGCGCGATCGCCAGATGCGGCGCAGATCAGGGTCGCGACAGCGCGACAGGAAAGCGGCGTCCTTCATGGGGATGGAGGACTGGTACTGCCAGCGATTGATCACCCAGGCCTGCACCTCGTCCATCGTGCATTGGCCGCCATGCAGGCGATCATGGAACCGGTGCTTGTCGTGATAGCGCGCCTCGCCGACCTGGCGCAAGCGCGCCTCGAATTCCGCGCGGCTCAAGGGCCAGTCGTCGGGTCTCGGGCTGATGTTCACAGGATTATCTCCATGCCATCCTTCGCAATCTCCCATCCGGCGGCGGTGATCGCCGCGCGGGCATCGCTTTCGGGCATCAGCGCCGGATTGGTATTGTTCACATGCGTGTAGATGCGCCGTCCCCGAAGCCGGGAGAGGCGTTCGAGCGAGCCGTCCGGTCCGGTCATCGCCACATGCCCCATGCGCGCTCCGGTCTTGGAGCCGGTGCCGGAGGCCGGCATTTCGTCGTCGCTCCAGATCGTCCCGTCGAACAGCACGACGTCGGCTGGCTCCAGCCGCGCGACGAGCCAGTCACGCAGGACCGCGCAGCCCGGAACGTAATGCACGTCGTGTCCTTCCGATTGTAAGCGCAGGCCTACGGTCTGTTCTCCCATCATTTCCAGGTCCGGCGCCTCGCCTTCAAGATAAAGCGGGATCTTTCCGGGCACCGCATAGGCCGTGATGGTCAAACCCGGCAGCGGATTGAAGGGCCGATCGAGGACGATGGTTTTCCGCTCGACCAGCGCCGGATCGAGAACGCCGAAGACCGTGTTCTCCGAGAGAACCCGATGCGTGGCTTCGGTCGCGTAGACGGCCAGGGCGGTTTTTTCCCGCAGCGTGAGAAGGCCGGTGATGTGATCGACATCGCCGTTGGTCAGCACCACCGCCTTGACGGGGCTGCCGCGCAGGCTCGTCGGGTGCAGCGATGTGCAGGCAGCAAGCTGCTGGCGCAGGTCCGGAGAGGCGTTGAGCAGCACCCAGTCGACACCGTCGATGCTGACGGCCAGCGTGCTCTGCGTCATCGCGGGGATCAGACCCTCGCGCGCCGCGGCACATTGCACACAGCCGCAGTTCCATTGGGGCAGGCCGCCACCGGCGCCTGCCCCGAGAACGATGATACGCACAGCGCCCCGTTCAGAACGGATGGTCGGGACGCGGATCATCTTCCGACGGGCCGTACATGTTGATTTCCATGCCGCAGGCAATGTCTTTGACGACGGGTTTCTTCCAGGCCATTTGTTTCTCCTCCAGAATGTGGACAGTTCACACTGTCAGGCTGCGCCCGTCCGTCCGGCTTCACAATGCGACCAAGGTCTCGGGTCTCTCAGACCGGGTCAGTTCACCGCTGCTGCCGCCAGCGCATCGAAGGCAGCCGTCATGCGCTCCGACGCCTTCTTCGGCAGCTTCACCGCTTTCGCAGCGTCAAGATTGGGGGAACCGTCGCCGACCCGGATGAGGGCGACCATGCCCATGCTGTAGTGCGGCGAGCACTTCACGCCGTAGAAGCCGGGCTCGCTGACCGTCAGGACATATTCCTGGTTCACCTTGCTCTTGAAGGGTTGTACGCCCTCGGGAAGCATGCCCTTGATGCCCTCGACATTGTGGCTCTTGTCCGTCGGGATGAAGCGGATCGTGTCGCCGGGTGCCGCCGCGATGGCGGCCGGTTCGAAGACCATGGCGCCGCTTTCACCCTTGTTCATCATCTTGACGGCGTGCTCGGCCGCCTGTGCCGCACCGCTTGCAAGGATCATCAGGGCGGTTGCCGCGAGTAGCTTCTTCATGTCCTTCCTCCTCCAATTCGGGTGGAAGGGATGTCCCATCTGGCAAGCAGTGTCGCAATGCGACCTTGGTGCCGGGTCAGCTGGCGTGCAGCACGAAGGCCTCCAGCGCGTCCGCGGCGATCGGCTTGTACATGACCTCGATGCCCGCGGCGTCCGCGGCAAGCCGCGTCTGCGGCGTACGGTTGGCGGTGAGCAGGCGGGTGGGGCGCTCGCCATATTCCGCGTGCAGCGCCAGCACGGTTTCGATGCCGGTGAGCGTGCCGTCGAGCTGCTGGTCGATCAGGTAAAGGTCGGGCACGATGCCGATTTCTTCCAGCAGGGAGAGCGCCTCTTCGCCGCTTGCCGCCTCGAGCACGCTGACCCCGCGCCGCTCCAGCAGCAGGGAGATGGCGCGGCGCAGGTCCTCGTCGTTCTCCACGAGAAGCGCGATGCGATCGGAATTGTCGCCGGGCTCCTCGGGTATCGCTGGCGCGGTCTCCCGGTAGGCCGGTTTGGCGTGGTGTGGGACAACGGCCAGATCGACGGCGAAACAGGTGCCGCGCCCCGGTTCCGAGTGAAGCGCCAGCCGGTGGCCAAGCAGGCCGCAGGCCCTTTCCACGATCGCAAGGCCCAGCCCCATGCCTTCGGATGCCGAGGCGGAACCCTGGATGCGGTGGAATTCGCGGAAGATCGACTGCTGCTGGTCGGCTGCGATGCCCGGCCCGGTGTCATGCACCTCAATGCGCACATGCCCTTTCACCCGCCGCGGCCCGACGAGGACGCGCCCGCTGCTCGTGTAGCGGATGGCGTTGCTGATCAGGTTCTGCAGGATGCGGCGCAGGTAGGTCGGATCGCTCGATACGGTGAGGCCGCAGTGCAGAATGTCGAGCCGTAGGCCCTTGCGGGCGGCGATGGGGGCGAATTCGTCGGTCAGCTGGTTGAGCAAAACGGAAAGGGGAACCGGGCCGATATCGACCGCAGCGCCGCCGGCTTCCAGGCGCGAGATGTCGAGCAATGCGCCGAGAATCCCCTCCACGCTGACGAGGGCATTGTGTGCCTTTTCCAGCGTCCCGCACATCGGGGTTGCGCCCGCATCGTCACGCGCGGCCGCGACGAACAGTTTTGCTGCCGACAGCGGTTGCAGCAGATCGTGGCTCGCCGCCGCGACGAAGCGGACGCGGGCGGAATTGGCGCGCTCGGCCTCGGCAAGCGCTGTCGCGAGATCCCCGGTGCGCGCCGCAACGCGCGCTTCCAGCGAGCTGTTGGCCCGGATCATGGCGTGGATGGCAAGGCGTTCACGCGTCACGTCGGCAAACGACATGACAAAGCCGCGCCCCGGCATCTCCTGCGCAAAGACATCGAGGATGATGCCCGAGACGTGCTGGAGTTCGAAGGACAGGGGTTCGCGCGGCAGGCGGCCGTCGATCCATTGGCGCAGCATGTCGGCGGAAAAACCGTCGCTGAGGGTAATCGAGCGGGCAATGCGGTCGGCCAGCAGCTCGAACGGCGTTCCCCGCCGCAACAGTCGTGGCGGGATGTCGAGAAGCTGCGCGACACGGCCGTTCCAGCCGGCCAGTCGGCGGTTTGCGTCGAAGATGCCGACGCCCTGGTTGATATGTTCCAGCGTCGCGCGGATCATACGGGCCTGGTCGTCCAGCAGCTTGCCGCGTTCCGAGCGCTCCATGCGGATGATGTCGGTGATATCCGTCTGGAGGATGACGGTGCCGCCATCGGCGGTGCGTTGCTCGCTGACCTGAAGCCAGCGGTCGCCGGTCAGCCCGACATTGAAGACCTGCCGGGTCCGATGCAGGCGCATGCGTTCCGCAGCCCAGGCCTTGACCGTCACGCCTTTGGGAAAGGCCAGCATCGTGGAACGGCTGACGATTTCCACATAGTCGGCAAAGGCAATGCCGGGAAAGAGTTTTGGGCGAACGTCGGTGAGGTCGCGACAGAAGCGGGAATTGCAGAGCACGAGGATGTCGGCAGGGTCGAAAAGGGCGAAACCCTCATCGACCGCCTCGATCGCCTGGGACAGGTCGCGTCTCGCCCGCTCGGCGGCGCTGTTGGCGTCGTTGAGCTGCTTGAGTGTGGTTTCGAGATCGCGCGTGCGCTGGCGCACCCGGTCCTCCAGAACGGCGGCGCGGCGGAACTGCTCGAAGGCAGCACCCCTGTCGCCGGAATTCTGCTCGACATGGCGGATGAGGGCATCGGCGATGACGAGCATCTTTTCGAGGTTTTTCGTCTCGCCATCGGTGGCGTCGAGCAATCCTTCGGACAAGCGTGTGTTCATGGATCGCTTCCCGAAAGGATCGTGCCGGGCGGGTAGAAGGCAAAACCGGTCATGGTATGGTTGATGTGCATCGGGCCGATCTGCTCGCCATAGGTCGAAAAGCCGATCACGCCATGATGCCGCAGAAGTTCCGAAACGCGGCCGGTCATCTGTTTTTCCTGCGCCTCGACGCGCCGCAGGATGCAGTCGAAGGCAAGCACGGCGACGGGGGTTCCCGGCTGCTTCAGGGCCTGCAATTCGCCCGCCAGGTGATCCACGAGATCGTGCGGTTCGGCGATGGTGAGAACCATTCCCTCGTCGATCGCCGAAAAGAACAGGAGTTCGCCGGACGGCAGAACGCGTTGGATGGCGCGTACATGGTGCCGCTCGCCCATGCGCACGGTAAGCGGATGAATCGCAAAGGTGAGGGTATCGACGCTTTCCGGCTGCATGCCGATGAGACGGGCATATTCCTGCACGGCGGGTTCGGCGTTGATCTTTCGCACGATGCGGGCGGCAGGGTCGGCTTCCGTCACGACCATGCGCCGCTCCGTCGGCCTGATATGGTCCATCTTGAAGGCCCGCAGCGGGCAGGCGCCGCGCATGACGGAAATCACCGCGGCATTCGCCAGAAGCCGCCTGCCGTCGAAGACGAGGGTTTCGCGGAAATTCGTGCCGTCACCGGCCGATCCGCCGATGAGCGGCATGGCGCCCGTGCCGGCGGCGAGCACCGAAGCAAGTTCATCCTCGCGCGCCGACAACCCATCGACAAACAGCAGCGCGAACTCTTCCGGCAGGTGTCCGTGATCGCGGGCGAGCGATTGCCTTACATGCAGCAGTGCCTCCGAAAGCTCGCTTGCCGCGAGCTGCGACAGATCAGGAATGAGCAGCGTTTCGGCCGCGAAATGGCGTGCACGGAAACCGATGGCGACGATGCTTCCGTCCTCATAGCCGGCGCCGGAGATTTCTCCGGCGGTGGTACAGCCGGCGATGCGCGCATCCGGCCAGGCCCTTGCGGCGCCCGAGACGATGCCGGGCACGTCGGCCTCCGGCGAGACGAACAACAGGACGAGCGAAAACGGGCCGGGACCGAGGCTTGACGCCAGCCTCTCGACCGCATGGGCGTCATGCGCCGATGCGAGCGCACGCGTGATGAACTGTTCCTCCACGGGTGATGGCCTCCTCCGCCGTTTCCCCCGCCTTAAAGCTTAGAGCATCCATGATGACCGGACGCCAGCACGCAGTTCGTTGTCAGATATCGGTCGCCATGACGTTGAAACTTGCCTCCTGGGCGAAAAGCACGGCCTGCATGCGCGTCTGCACGCCGAGCTTGCGCATGATGGCGGTGACATGGGCCTTCACGGTGGTTTCCGCGATGGAAAGCTCATAGGCGATGTGCTTGTTCATGCGCCCGGCGCAGACGAGTTGCAGGATGCGGGCCTGCTGCCGGGTCAGCAATGCCAGCCGCTTTACCGCCTCTTCGGACGGCGTCGGGGCCGAGGCTTCGAGCGCCATGCGGCTCGCATGGATTTCGCCGCGCGCAATGACGGCGAACGCCTCACGGAATTCCTCGCGAGAGGCATGCTTCGGCACGAAGGCATTGACGCCGGCTTTCAGCGCCGCCCGCACGACGCGGATCTCGTCGAGCGACGAGACGACGACGATCGGCGTGTCCGGCAAGGCGCGGCGCAGGCGCACCACCCCGTCGAGCCCGTTGACGTCGGGAAGGTTGAGGTCCAGCACCACCACGTCGGGCAGCGGGCCGGTCTCCAGCCTCGCAAGCGCCGCCTCAAGCGCACCGACGGCCTCGACGTCCGGAATGCCGACCGGACCTGTCAGGGTCATCGCCAGCGCATCGCAAAACAGCGGGTGATCATCGACGATCAGCGCCGATTTCAGCGTGCGCACGGGTTTCTCGGGGGCTGGGACTGGCATCATGCGAAATTCCCGAAAGGGCTGGCGATAGCTTAGCATTGATTTCGTCCGTCTTCATCGGCCTTGTTGGCCCGCGCAGAAAGCAGGAAGCCGGGCGTTTCCGCCCGGCTTGTCGTCTCAGTCCAGCGCTGCGAGCTGTTTTGGCAGGCGGAAGGTCCAGACCATGCCGCCCTGGTTGAGATAGTTGACCTTCTTGGCCACTTCGCCGCCCCAGAGCGGAACCGCGCCGCCCCAGCCGGAAATCACCGAGACATATTGCTCGCCGTCCTGTTCCCAGGTCACCGGCTGTCCGACGATCCCGGAGCCGGTCTGGAACTTCCAGAGTTCCTCGCCGGTCTCGTTGTTGAGGGCGACGAAATCGCCTTCGGGCGTGCCGAAGAAGACGAGGCCGCCGGCGGTGGTCATCGCGCCGCCCCAGAGAGGCGCGCCGTTCTTGTATTCCCACTTGATCTCGCCCGTATTGGGGTCGATCGCCTTCAGGCTGCCGATATGGTCCTCGAAGAGCGGCTTGATGGTGAAGCCAGCGCCGAGATAGGCGGCACCCTTCTTGTAGCTGATCGGCTCGTTCCAGATGTCCATGCCCCATTCGTTGGAGGGGACGTAGAACAGGCCGGTCTTCGGGCTGTAGGCCATCGGCATCCAGTTCTTGCCGCCGAGGAACGACGGAACGGCGAAGACCTGCTGGCCCTTTGCGCCATCGGCGGCAGCAGCGGCATCACCCGGACGGTTGTCCTCGTTGTAGATCGGGCGGCCCGTCTCATCGATGCCCTTCGCCCAGCTGATGTTCTTCACGAAGGGATGGGCGGAGACGAACTTGCCGTCCTCGCGGTTCAGCACGTAGAAGAAGCCGTTGCGGTCGGCCGTCGCGAAGCGCTTGTTGCCGTCCTTGTCGACGAAGGGCACGACTTCGTTGACGCCGTCGAAATCCCAGCCTTCGCGCGGCGTGGTCTGGAAGTGCCACTTGATCTCGCCGTTTTCCGGATCGATGCCGATACGCGAGGCGGCATAGAGGTTGTCGCCCTTGTTGCCGTCCACCGGCTTGCCGGCACCGCGCAGGTGGCTGTTCCAGGGCGAGGGGTTGCCGGCACCGAAGACGAGCGTCTTCGTGTCTTCGTCATAGGAGCCGCCGAGCCAGGTCGCGCCGCCGCCGGTCTTCCACATATCGCCGGGCCAGGTCGCGTTCAGCGTCCCGGTCATCGTGCTTTCCTTGCCCTTGAAGGTACCCATGTGGCCTTCGATCACGGGCCGGGTCCAGACAAGCTCGCCGGTCTCGGCATTGCGCGCCTGCACCTCGCCGACGACACCGAATTCGCCGCCGGAATTGCCCGTGACGACGAGGCCGTTCACGATCAGCGGGGCTGCGGTGTAGCTGTAACCCTCCTTGTAATCGGCGATCTTCTTGTTCCAGACGACATCGCCGGTCTTGCGATTGAGCGCTACGAGGCGGGCATCGAGCGTGCCGAAAAAGATGTTGTCGCCGAAGATCGCCGCGCCGCGATTGACCACGTCGCAACAGGGCAGGATGCCTTCCGGCAGGCGGGCATCGTACTGCCAGACTTCCTTGCCGGTCTTGATGTCGATGGCGTAGAGGCGGCTGTAGGAGCCGGTAATGTACATCATGCCGTCATAGATGATTGGCTGGCTTTCCTGGCCGCGCTGCTTCTCGCCACCGAGCGAGAATGCCCAGGCCGGCAGCAGGTTCTTGACGTTCTTCGTGTTCAGCGTCTCCATCGGCGAGAAGCGCTGCAGGCCGCGCCCCATGCCGTTGGTCAGCACGTCGGCGGCGGTTTCGGCGTCCTTTGCGAGATCCTCCTCCGTTACGCCGGCCTGCACGGCACCCGCACAGGCAATGGCCGCAACCGCGGCCAGAACGAGACTCCTCATGGCATCCTCCCACTCCCTGCCCGCAGATCGATGCGGGCTTCATGGCGTGGATCATCTGCTTACTCTTGCAACGGATGAATTGGACCTTGGTCGTAATGCCGGGACCCGGGTGTCCTTGGGGACCCCCAATAGGTCGTATATCGGGCCGTGGTGGAGGCGGATAGCATCGCGGAAGCAGGGGAGGAGAGCTCATGACAGTCCTGAAATCGCTCGTCGCGGCAGCATTTGCCGCGGTTCTGTCCAGCCTGCCGGCGCTTGCAGAGCCGATCGTCGTGCGCGCCGCGCTCCAGCTTTCGGGCACCGTGAACTGGGAAGTCGATACGATCCGTCACTACGGTTTCGACACGGCGAACGGCTTTACCATGGAGGTGATGGACATTGCCGGCGCTCCGGCGGCCCAGATTGCACTTGCCGGAGGCGAGGTGGACGTCATTGTCTCCGACTGGCTTTGGGTGGCGCGGGAGCGGGCCGCCGGCCGCGACGTCGTGTTCATTCCCTATTCGCGTGCGGTCGGCGGCCTGATGGTGCCGGCGGACAGCACGGCGAAAAGCCTTTCCGACCTGAAGGGCCAGAAGATCGGCGTCGCCGGCAGCCCGATCGACAAGAGCTGGCTCATCCTGCGCGCCTATGCGCAGAAGGTGGAGCATTTCGATCTTTCCGGCACGACCGAGCAGGTCTTCGGCGCGCCGCCGCTGATCTACAAGGCCGCCCTCGACGGCGAGGTGCAGGGCGCCCTGAACTTCTGGAATTTTGGCGCACGCATGCAGGCGGCGGGCATGCGCACGCTGGTCGGCGTCGACGAGGCCGCGCGAGCCCTCGGCCTCGATCCGGAAACACCGCTGATCGGCTATGTGGTGCGGGGCGACATCCTGAAAAGCCATCCCGGACTGGGCGAAGCGATCGCCACCGCCTCGCGCCAGGCGAAGGACAAGCTTGCCGCCGATCCGGCCGCCTGGGAGCGTATCCGGCCGATGATGCGGGCGGAGACCGATGCGGAATTCGAGGCGCTGAAGGCGGGCTTCCTCGCGGGCACACCGGAAAGGCGCGCGGTGGATGAAAAAGCGGCCGCACGCATGCTGGCCATCATGACCGAGCTCGGCGGTGCCGATCTGGTCGGCGACCTGAAAGAGCTGCCCGATGGCGTCTTCCACCACCCCGGCAGTTGAGCCCGTCCTCACGCTCGACCTTCAAGGCGGCGGGCCGGGTGGTGTGCTTGGCCCGATGAGGCTTTCGCTGGCACCGGGCGAAACGGTGGCATTGACCGGGCCTTCCGGTGTCGGGAAAACCTCGCTGCTGCGCGTTGTCGCGGGTCTCGATCGCGGTTTTCGCGGGCGACGGGAGGCCACGGCGCGGCTTGCCATGGTGTTCCAGGAACCGGTGCTGCTGCCCTGGCGGACCGCGATCGAAAACCTCACCATCGTCGCGCGCATCTCCCCTGAAGAGGCGCGGCATTGGCTTGAGGCCGTGGAACTCCGAGGTCTCGGCGAACGCTTTCCCGGCATGCTTTCCCTTGGCCAGCAGCGGCGCCTGTCGCTGGCGCGCGCCTTCGCCTCTGCGCCCGATCTTCTCCTGATGGACGAGCCGTTTGTCAGCCTGGACCCGGCGCTTGCCGGCGAAATGATGGGCCTTTTCGAGCGGCTGATCGCGAAGCGGCCCTGCGCGACCCTGCTCGTCACCCATGTCCGCGCGGAGGCGGAGCGGCTCGCCGGACGCATCCTTCGGCTTGAGGGACGTCCCGCGCGGATCGTCGAGGAGGATCAGAAGGCCGGGGCGTATTTCCAGTTGTCGGCATCCGGCGTCACGACATCGAGGTCGTAGTCGGCGGCGCGCAGGCGCTTTGCGGTGGGAAGACCGCTGCGGGCCGCCTCGTCGATATACTGGCGGCCGAGCGCCCGGTTTTCCGCGACGCCGCGGCCGCGCATCAGGTCGAGCCCGTAGTTCAGCTTGCCGATCGGATCGCCGGCCTCCGCTGCCCGGCGGTCCCACTCGGCCGCAGTGTCGGGGTCTTCCGGGCCGCCAAGGCCGTTGTCGTCGAGCTGGGACATCCAGGTCATGGCGTGCGTCCAGCCGGCTGCGGCGCAACGCTCGAAAAGTTCGCGCGCCATTTCGTGGCGGCCCGACTTGGTGACGTAATAGCCGGTCGCGCAGATGGTCATGCTCGTCCGCCCTTCCGCCACGTCCTTCATGACGCGGTTGAGCGTCAGTTCTTCCGGATTGAGCGTGCCGCCCGCATCGGTCTCCGTCTGGGACAGGGCGGTGTTGGCGCATATCAGCAGAAGGCCGGCGGCGAAGGTGGCAAGGCGCATGGCAGTTCTCCTTTGCGGCCCTGGTCAGGCCTTGCGCGCGGTAAGCCCGCGGGCTGGATCGTAGCCCCAGACGGCGACGAGGCCGAAGACGGCGAAAGCGGCGAGCGTGACGGCAAGCGCCGTCAGGTTGCCCTTCGCATAGAGCGCGAAGCGGATGAGCTCGACGGCGTGGGTGAAAGGGTTCAGCGCACACAGGTCTCTCAGCCTTGGAGAGGCTTCGGCCATTTTCCACAGCGGATAGAGCGCGGAGGAGAGGAAGAACATCGGGAAGATGACAAAGTTCATCACGCCGGCAAAGTTTTCCAGCTGCCGAATGAAGGAGGAGAGGAGCAGCCCGAGCGCGCCCAGCATCATCGCGCTGGCAGCCATCGCGGGCGCTGCGGCCAGGTAGCCGAGCCAGGGAAAACGGATGCCATAGAGTGCGGCGATCGCCAGGAAGGCATAGGCCTGCAGCATGGCGATCAGGCTGCCGGCGAGAAGCCGGCAGAACAGCAGCCACCAGCGCGGCAACGGCGCCGTCAGCAACAGCCGCATCGATCCCATTTCGCGATCATAGACAAGGCTTAACGAGGATTGCATGCCGCTGAACAGCAGGATCATGCCCACCAGCCCGGGCACGATATAGATCTCATAGGTGATGTAGGTCTGGTAGGGTGGCGTGATCGAGAGACCGAGCGCTGCGCGGAAGCCGGCCGCGAAGACGAAGAGCCAGACCAGCGGCCGCACAAGCGCTGCGATCAACCGCCCGCGCTGACCGAGAAACCGCAGGGCCTCGCGATGGATGATCGCGCGTAGCGCAATGAAAGGGTGCGATCTGAAGAAGCCGGTGGGTGCAGAAGCCACGGTTGGAAATGCCTCCGCCGTCATGGCCGATCTCCCGTGAGCGCAAGAAATCGGCCGGTCAAATCCGTGCCGCCAATGTCTCCGGCTTCGCCATCGGCCAGCACCCGGCCGTGGTGAAGGATGACGAGCCGGTCCTGCGGACGAACCTCGTCCACCAGATGGGTCGCCCACAGCACCGTCAGCCCCCCTGCTGCCAGATCGTGCACATGCTGCGTGATGCCGGCGCGCGAGGCTGCATCCAGTCCGACGGTTGGCTCGTCCAGCAGCAGCACGTCGGGCCGGTGGATGAGGGCACGCGCGATTTCCATGCGACGGCGGTGGCCGCCGTTCAGCCTTGCGGCCTTCTCCTCCGCGCGTTCCGCCATGCCGAGCCTTTCCAGCGCCGCCATGGCGCGCGTCTCCGCCTCCCGCCCGGAAAGCCCGTGCAGGGCTGCGAAGTAAAGCAGGTTGCGCCTGACGGTCAGGTCCGGATCGAGCGTCGAGGCCTGAAACACGACGCCCATGCGGGCAAGGGCTGCGCGCGGCGCGCGGGCCATGTCATGGCCGGCGATGGCGATGCGGCCCGTGCGTGGCGTGAAGAGCCGCGTGAGCATGCCGAACAGCGTCGATTTCCCGGCGCCGTTCGGCCCGAGCAGGGCGCAGAAACGGCCGCGTTCGACGGTAAAGGACACGCCGTCGAGGGCGCGCCGGGCGCCCCAGTCGTGGCTAATATCCTCTACCGTCAAGCCGCTCATGTCCTGCTCATTCTATGGTGATCGAGACCTGTTGCGTATCGCCCGTGCTGCCGGGCACCTTGAGGTGATAGCTGCCCGGCTTGATCGCGATGAAGCTGATCTCCGCTTCGCCCGCCTCGTCGAATTCGATGGAATCGACGCCGAGCGGCCGGATCTCGATGCCCTCGATGACGATCTCGTTGACCCAGACGGCGCGGAAGAAGCCGGCCCCCTCCAGCGCCAGTTCCTGGCTGCCGTCCGCCTTTATTTCCAGCGTGTAATATTTCCCGGATTTCAGCGTCAGCGCCCCCTTGGCAACCGGCTGGCCTGCCGACAGGGTGAGTTCGGGCAGCGTTTCGCGATTGGATTTGGACAGGATGCCGGCAAGCCCCATGCTGGCTTCGGCCTTGTTGTCGTCATCGTCATCCGCCAGCGCCACGAACGGCACGGCGATAAGCGCGATGGCGGCCAGGATTGCTCTTTTCATGATGTCCTCCCTCTTCGACTGTTATGGCCGGCTCGCCGCGCCCCAGGGGAAGCGGCCGACCTTGATGGATTTCACGGGTTCCAGCGAAGCGACGTCGATGACGGTCACGTCGCCCGAGACGCCGTTGGTGGTGAAAAGCTTCGTGTGGTCCGGCGAGAAGGCGAGGTGCCAGACCCGCCGGCCGACAAGCACGTAGGACTTGACCGCGAACGTATCGGCATCGATCACCGCGACATGGTTGGCAGGGCCGAGGGCGACGAAGGCGGTCTTGCCGTCCGGCGTGAACTCGAAGCCGACGGGCTGGACGAGGTCGGCATTGACGCCGGTGATCTCGAAGCGGATCTTGGCTTTTTCCGCCTGCGTGGCCACGTCGAAGACGGTGATCGTGCCGCCGATTTCGGACGAGACCCAGAGCTCTGTTCCGCCCTTGGCAAACTCCGCATGGCGCGGACGGGAATCGACGAGCGTGTTGGCGAAGATCTTTTTGGTGCCGGTGTCGATCCAGTGCGCCATGTTCGTCGTTTCCGACGTGGTGATGACGATCTTGCCATCCGGCGAGACCGCCATGCCTTCCGGCTCGATGCCGACATTGACCTGCGCCACGACCTGCCGGGTCTCGACGTCGACGACCGTCGTCACGGCATCGTCCTCGTTGGCGATCCATAAATGCTTGTCGTCCGGAGCGAGCACGAACTGCTCGGGATCCTCGCCGGAGGGCAGGTCGTGCAGGATCTCGCCGGTCGCGGGGTCCATCACCTGCACCGTGTCGCTGTCGGAGGCGCAGATATAGACGCGGCTATGATCGGAATTGAAGGTGATGCCGCGCGGCCGCTCGCCGGTCTTGATGGTGCGCACCATTTCCAGCGTCTGCGTATCGATCACGGAGATGGTGTCGTCCTTCTCGTTGGTCACCCAGATCTCGCCGGCCATTGCCGGAAGCGGCATGGCGGCCAGCATGGGCGCGATCAGCAGGGCCGGAATGTTCATCTCATCCTCCAAAGGCGGTGCAGGTGCTTTCGGGCCGGTCAAGGCCCAGCGTGTCCATTTCATTGGTCTGGTGCAGGTAGCCGTCGAGCGGTGCGAGTTCGACCAGCGCGCGCGCATTGACCACCGCCATAGGCTGGCGCAACTGGCCGTCCCAGTCGCGATAGGTGAGGCTGCGGCCCTTGAAGCCGTCGAGGGCGAATTTTTCGGACAGGATGAAGGTGCGCAGCACGGCGGGATCGGCGGAATTGGTTCGTGTGACGGCCTCGCCGATGGTGCGCAGCGCCGTCCAGGCGGCGTAATCGCGCGAGCCCATCTCGCGGCCGGCCGCCTTTTCGAAGCGGTTCTGGAGCTGCACGGCGGCCCATTGTTCCAGCACCGGCGCCCAGCCCTCGCCGCGCAGGCCATCCGAGCCCGCGACCGGACGCGGCAGCCAGGTATTGTCCTGAACGTAACGCGCGAAATCATCGGCCTCGTCGGCGATCAGCAGGATGTCGTGGTCGGGAAAATCCTGGGTGAAGAGGGGGATTTCCTGGCCGGCGGCCCGCCGCAGGTCCGTGTCGAATGTCCAGTCCTTCGCGGCAAGGATTTCGACGCCGAATTTTTGCGCGGAGGCGCGCAGCGTGTCGGCGAAGGCGCGGTCCTCCGGCTTCGGTCCGACGATCAGCACCGTGCGGGTCCAGCGCCGCGCCTTCAGCATCTGCATCAGCGCGTCCGTGCGCATGGCATCCTCCGCCATGGTGTGCAGCACATTCGCGCGGCAGTCGGCGTCCCGCAGCCGCCGCGCGCCGGAAGAGACGTTGAAGAGCAGCGCATCCTTGGCTTCCGGCAGGTCGGCCACGGCGAGAATGCCTTCGGGCGGCGCGTCGATGAACAGGATTTTCGACGTGGCAAGCGCCTTGCGGGCAGCGTCGAGGAAGTCGCCATCGGATTCGACCGAGAGCAATGCGAGGCTGTAGTCGTGGCCCATGAAGCTGCCGGTGGTCTTGGTGTCGGTCAGCGCCACCTCGGCGCCGGCAATGCCGCGATCCTCCGGAATGGGGTCGAGATTGGAAAGCACCGGCGGCGCCTGCATCTCCTGGCGGAGATAGGTCATCGATATGGCAATGTCGGCTGCGGCAGGGGATGCCCAGCAGAAAGCCGCGGCCGCAAGCCACAAGCCCTTCCGGCTCGCTTTGAAGCATTCCCGCATGTCGCATCCTCCCGCAGCAACCATGTCGCTATGGGGAAAAGCTAGAAATACGACCTTGGTGCCATGCGCCGCCGCGACCTAGGTCGCATATCGCGCCGCGTCCGTGCTGCCTTACAAAATGCGCAGTTGGAAATGCGAAGGAGGACGGCATGTCGGCCAACATCATTCGCGGCGGGGTCGCCGCATTCATTCTCATGGCGACGACGAGCCTGGTGATTGCGCATGGCGATGTCGCGCCGCAACCGGTCAATACCGATGCGCTGCCCGAGGTGGGCGAGGAGTGGCTGACCGAAAACCCCTATCGCGAGGCGAAGATCGGCCATGAGGCTTGGTTGAAGGCCGTCGAGATCGGTGCCTCCGGCTATACGCAGAACTGCGCGCGCTGTCATGGCTTGGGTGCGGTGTCCGGCGGGCTTGCGCCGGACCTGCGCTTTCTGGAAGCGGAGGAAGTCGGCGACGAGTGGTTCGTGGAGCGCTTCCGGCACGGTTATACGCAGGACGGCACGACCAAGATGCCGGCCTTCGGCGACATTCTCGGCCAGAAGGCCGCCTGGGCGATCCGCACCTATGTAGAGACACGGCCGGAGGACGGCGCGCTCGACGCCCACGCCAAGCGCCTCCATGAAATCCGCGACGAACTCGGCAGCGGCAAGGTGGCCGATACGGGCGCGATCAAGAAGGAACTGGAGACGATCGCGACCGAAGTGAAGACGGCCTCCGGCGCGCCGGTTGCCGACAGCGTCACCTATGAGGCCGCGCGCATCCTCTCGGACAAGCCGGAAAGCTGGAAGAAGGCGGCCGAGGTTCTGACGGTCGGCCTTTCGGCCACGCAGTAACACGCCATGCTGCGCCGTACACTTCTGGCCATGGTCCTCGGCGTCGCCCTTCCGGGCGGCGCTTTCGCGCGTTGCGAGGACTACGTGCCCCAGGCCAAGCCGCAGAACACCTTCGCGCAGGATGTCGGGCGCGAATTCGACCGGATCATCGAGGACGGCTGGATCGAGTTCGCCGTATACGAGAACTATGCCCCCTGGTCCTATGAAGAGAAGGGCAAGGCTGTCGGCGTGGATATCGAGATCGGCCGGCTGGTTGCGAAGGCCCTCGGCGTCGAGGCGAAATTCCGCCTTGTTGCGGCCGGCGAGAATCTCGAAGCCGATCTGCTGAACTATGTCTGGAAGGGCGCCGCCGTTGGTGGTCGCGTCAGCGACGTAATGCTGCATGTGCCCTATGACAGCGCGCTCGTCTGCCGCATCGAGCAGGTGAGCTTTACCGGGAAATACGCCAGGGAAAGCATCGCCATCGCCTATCGTGCGTCCGACTACGAAGAGAAGGCGCCGACCCCGCCCTTCTTCCGGTTCGACGCGGTGGCGGTCGAAAACGACGCCATCTCGGACTTTTACCTCACGTCCCTGATCGGCCCGGTGGACAAGATCCATCGCTATCGCTCGACCGCAGCGGCGATGGACGGCTTGGCGGACGGCGACACCAAGGCGGCGATGGGGCCTCGCGCGGAGCTGGAAGCCGGTCTCGTGCGCCATCCGCATGCCGGGCTGAAGGTCCATTCTCCGCCGCTTGTCGGCTTTGCGCGTGGAAGCTGGACGATCGGCGTGGGTGTGAATTTCCAGCACAAGGACCTCGCCTATGCCGTCGACGAGGCGATCGAAAAGGCGCTTGCCGACGGGGAAATCGCGCGGGTTTTCGCGGCGCATGGCCTGACCTTCACGCCGCCGGAACGATAGTCTCAGAAGGTTAAAACATCGTCCGCCTCATCGACGGCGGTGACGCGCGTAATGCCGTGAACACCGCGCAGGGTCGCGCGGATCTCATCGCGTGTCATCAGGCAGAAGGCGGTCGAAAAGCCGTCCGCCATGGCGGCACTTTCTGCCTCCACCGAGATGGTCGACCAGCAGGGTCGCTCACCATGGGGTCCGAGAATGTGGAAGCCCGTGCCAAGCATCATGGCCGAAGGGCTTGATGTCGCGATGGCGTTGCCGGCGAGGCGACGTGTGGCGATCTGGCCCAGGGCCGGATCTTCCACGGCTACGCTGAACGGGCCGCCAATGGCGGCAAACTCCCCCATGTCCACGAGGGCCTGCGCATAGGCTTCCGCCAGCAGCAGGCGGCGGACCCGATCAGCCGCGTAGCCCTGCGCGATGCCGTTCAAGGTCAGCGCTTGGCCGGGAGCAAGCTGGACGGATGGTCCGATGCGCACCCGCTCCCAACCGATCGCGGCCTGTGCTTCGGTGGTATCGCGCCCCTCGGCAAGCGCACGCCAGAGGGGCTGCACCGTCGGGTCGAAACGACCGGCCGTTGCCTCATGGACCTGGTTGGCCAGGCGGAGGAGATCGAGAAGCGCAGGCGGCGGATCGTCCAGATGGCCCGCGGCATTCAGCCTGCTCAGGGCGGAACTGGTTTTGAACAGGCTGGCCGCTGCCTCGACCTCGGCAATCGTGCTGCCGATCCGTCCGGCGATATGCTGCGCAAGGCCGCGCGGACCGCGCAGATCCACCCGTACCGTGCCGCCAAGCATGTCTGCCTGCCAGGTCGTGTTTTCAGCGCGCGCGGCGCTGGAAAACGCAGCCGCCGCGGCGATGAAGAGGAACCGCCGTCGCTTCATGCTGATGCCTTCACCTGGGCAAGCGCCTGAATTGGCGGGCGCTTTCGTTGCGCCAGCACCAACGGTACGCATTGCCGCGCGTCATCGTGGATCGAAACGCAGTCGAGACACTGGAAACACTCGCTGTAGGCGATCTCGCCCGTCTTGCGGATGGCGCCGTAGGGGCAGCGCACCCGGCAGAGCTGACAGGGCGAACCGCATTCGGCGCGGCGGGGTATCCAGGAGCGGGTGCGCAACAGGCCGCCGAGCGCCATGACCGCGCCGAGAGGGCAGACATAACGGCAGAAGCCCTTGAAGGTCGTTGCCGCGAGAAGCAGCCAGAAGACGGCATAGGCGACGTAGTACCATTCGCGCTGGAAGAGCGTGGTCACCGCCGTCTTGAAGGGCTCGATCTCGGCTGCGGTTTCAATTTTTTCGGGTGCGAGAAAGGTGACGGCGACCAGGCCGGCGAGCGAAATCCATGCTCCAGCCTTCAGCCGCCTGTCCCAGAGCGGTGAGGGGTTCCATTGTGGTAGTCGAAGCAGGCGGCCGGCATGGTGGGCGAATTCCTGCATGGCGCCGAACGGGCAGAGCCATCCGCAGAAGAGGCCGCGTCCCCACAGGACAAATCCGAGTATGGCGGCGCCCCAGATCATCAGGGAGAAGGGATCGTAAAGCAGGACCGCCAGGCTGCCGCCGCCGTTTGCGGCCCGGAGTGCCGCGAGCGGCGTGACGATCGAAAGCTGGCCCTGGCCCCACCAGCCCACGAAGCCGATCATCAGGCCCAGAAAGGCCAGCCGTGCCGGGCGCAGCACCGTCGGCGCGGCGAGCCGGTGCATGCCGGGGCCGACTGCGCCGAGCAATCCCGCAAGCAGGATGCCGAGCCCCGCAACATCCCATTTTCGATCGACGATCGCGGCCTGCCAGGGCGGCAGCGCCTTTGACGTTTCCGGGCGCAGGAAGAAAGCGGGGTCAGCCTTCAAGGCGAGCGGAAAATGGACCGAGCCCATTTCCGGCTTCAGCATGCCGTGGGCGCGCACGGCCTGGGCGGAGAGCGTCCAGTCGCGGGTGGGGTCGAAACCGAGGCGCCGGTCGATCCTCAGGATCATCGTCGTGCCCTGCGGCACATCCCGCCGCGTCTCCACCATCATGTCGGCATCGCGAAGGGCGACCGGCAGGCCGTCCTGCACGGCCGCAAGCCGGTCCGGCGCGGTGTTGCGCACGAAGTCCGCCGACACCAGCCCGTGGCGGCCGCCATCGATGATGAGCATGGGCTCGTCGTCCGGCGATACGCGCAGCAGGCGTTGAAGATCGGCGAAACTCTCCTCGCTCAGGACGGCCCGGGCGATGGACGGCGGACCGATATCGACCACCCACAGATCGAGGAACAGGCCTTGCGGGTCGTTCGCCGCCTCGGGATCGTCGCGCGCCCAGATCGTCGCCTTGAAGCCGTCGTCGAGTTCGGCGTTGGTTACCTTCAGGTTGCGGGCCAGCCCTCGCTTGACCAGTTCCGCCCAGTCGAGCGTTTCGTCTATCGATGGATCGGGGTGTACCGGCGGACCGCTTGCTACGCCCTGCATCTTCTCGCGCGCGACGGCGAGCGTTGCGGCGAGGATCGATTCGTGTGCGATGCGAACGGAGGCCGTGGCCTTCGTCACCCCATCGAGATAGACGAGGTCGGAGCCGCCCCCGGCCTCGCCATACGGTGTGCCGACGACGAGCGCTTCCCGGATCGAATGGCCGCGATATTGTTCGAGGAACGCGCGCAGCGGGGCTTCCCCCAGGCCGGAAACGAAGATCGGCTCGTTGTGCGCGATGAGACGTACATCGAGAAAGCGGCCGTCGCGGTCGATCGTCACGAGCATGTTGATGGGCGCGCCGGAAAAGCCCGGAAGCGGCGCCAGCGGACCGGTCTCGAAAACGTAACCCGCCTCCGCGCCACCGGAATTCAGCAGCGTCCAGACGCCCTTTTCATTCACCGGCTCGCCGAGCGCGTAGGGCGGCACGATCAGGCCTGCAAGCGCGTCACGATCGAGCGGTGCCGCGCTGGCCATCCCGGCGCAGGCGAGCAAGCTGAAAACGAGAAAGCTCAGCAGGGCAAAGCGTCGTCTCATCGCGCGATCCTCCCAGCCCGATCTCTACGCGCCAGGCGAAAGGCCGCCATACGACCAAGGTCGCGGATCCGGCGAGGGCCTCGGCGGCTATATTCGGGCCGGGAGAATTCGCATGTCTGAGAAGAGCCTCGACGATCGCTTGCAGGGGAGCGTGTTCCTTCTTTCCCTCGGCCTGTTCGGTCTTTTCTGGGCAGCACTCGCCGCGCTGAAAGCCGATCCGACCGTCCTGCCGGGGCCTGTCGCGGTGGCGCGGGTCTTCTGGTCGGAAATCGTTGCCGGGCGGCTGCCGAAAGAACTGCTGGCGACGCTTTTGCGCGTGGCCGTCTCCTTCGGACTTGCCATGGCGGCGGGCTCGCTGCTGGGTTTCCTGCTCGGCCGCTACAGGGCGCTCAATCGCTGGGCCGATCCGTGGGTGACGATCTTCATGAACCTGCCTGCGCTGGTTCTGATCGTGCTCTGCTATCTGTGGATCGGCCTCAACGAGCTAGCGGCGATCGTTGCGGTGACCCTCAACAAGACGGCAATGGTCATGGTCACCGTGCGCCAGGGCGTGAAGTCCTTCGATCCGGCCCTCGACGACCTGGCATTCGTCGCTCGTCTTTCGCCCCGGGAGCGGCTTCGGCATCTCATCCTGCCGCAGCTCGCACCGTGGCTGGCCGTCGCCGCGCGCAACGGGATCGCCGTCATCTGGAAGATCGTCCTCGTCGTCGAATTCCTCGGCCGGTCCAACGGCATCGGCTTTCGTATCCATCTCTATTTCCAGCAGTTCCAGACCGCGCATGTGATCGCCTATTCCCTTGCCTTCGTGGGTGTCATGCTGATCGTGGAGCACGCGCTCGTTCAGCCGTGGGAAGCGCGGTCGGTCGCCTGGAAAAGTGAAGCAGGACAACGCCCTTGATGCGGTTGCCGCCTGGATCCTTTTCTCAAAAATAAAAATCAGGATTTTCGTTTCCGTGATATGCTGAATTCGGTTTTAAAGCTCCGGATGCCGCACGGTATCGATGGGATTCTGCAATTCTGAGCTTCATTTTTTCCATCGATCTCCAAAATACTCGCCGATTTCTTTGTGTCCGATAAGAAATCCGGATTTTTCGCTTTCCCTCAACTTGGTGATTGGGAGCCTCTTCGCAGATCGACGCGCAAACTGCGTGTCGAGGAGATGGCCCATTCACCTATCGCAAGGAGCTTTCATGAGTCTCAGTTTTCCAAACCAAAGCCGTAGCTACGAAGAGGCCGGCAAGCGCATCCGCTTCATCGGTCACGACGGCATGTTCGAAATTTCGTTTTTCGCCGGGTCCGACCTTTTTCCGGGCGCGACCTCCGAAGCCGGTTGCCTGAGGGCTTTCGACGATGCCCGCGTCTCCATCTACCAGGCGGCGCGGCGCGCCTATTCCGGCGCTCGCAAGCCGATCTATGTCCTGACACGCGCCGATTTCAGCTGATGGCCGACCAGTTCGCCGCCGGGCATGCATAAAAAAGCCCGCCCCTCTCTTGCGCGATCTGTCACTTAGTGACATAACGATCTGGCACTAAGTGACAGGGGGACGGCGATCGAACGTTCGAAAACGGAAGAAGCTCGGTTACTGGTCTCACGCCATGCGGCGGATCTTTTCTGGCGGCACGGTGTGGACGGCACGAGCGGGGATGACATCGCTGCAGCCTCAGGCGTGTCGAAACGCACGGTGTGGCGCTATTTCCGCTCGAAGGAAGCCTGCGTCGAGCCGCTGCTTCTGGTGACGGAATTGCGATTTGTCGCGTTGTTCCGGGAGTGGCCGCGCGACGTTTCGATAGAGACCTTCCTCTATGCTGCGATGAAGTCGTTTATCGAGGGCGAACAGGCCGTTCGCGACGGCGTTGCCGCAGCCCGGATCGTCGCGCTGCTTCCAAAGGAGCCGGCGCTGAGATCGGCCTGGTTGATGGCGTGCAGCCAAGCGGAAGTGGAGTTTGCGCAGATCGTCGCCAGGCGCATCGGCCGATCGCCCGAGGACTTCGAGGTGAAGCTCTGCGCGGCCACTGCCATGGCGGCCATGCGGCTGGTCGATGAAGACATCAGTTCGGCCGCAGTCAACAAGGGCCAGAAATTCGAACTGGACGAAGTGACCGAAAGGATCGCTTCTGCCATCCGTGCGGCCAGCACGCTGCCGATCTGCGACCCCGTCGAGTGAGGCACCTGGCGCGCTTACCCGTTTCGTATCGCCACGGCTGACGCGAGACCACCGAAAAACGGAGAAACAACGCTGAAGATCCATCAAGCCCGGCATTTCGGGCTCGCTTCCGGCTGCCTGAACGAAACTTAGACGCAAGACCGCCCACACTTCCGTGGACTCCATCGATCTGCTCTGCATTTGCTAACGAGGATACGCTTTTGACCTACCCCGAAACCAAACGCGTCGATGTCATCGACAATCACTTCGGCACGACAATAGCCGATCCCTACCGCTGGCTGGAGAATGACGTCCGCCGCGATCCGGACGTCGCCGCCTGGATCGATGCACAGAACCGCATCACCCGGTCGCATCTTGCGGACCTGCCCGGACGGGAGGTTTTTCATGCGCGGCTGACCGAACTGTTCGATTTCGAGCGCCTCACCGCTCCCGACAAGAAAGGCAACCGCTATTTCTTTACCCGCAATTCCGGCCTCGCCAACCAGGAGACCCTTGTCGTGCGCGAAGGCTTGGACGGGCAGGACCGTGTGCTGATCGATCCCAATAGCTGGTCGGAGGATGGCGCAAACGCGCTGGCGGAGTGGTCGGCGTCGGAGGACGGCGCGCGGGTCGCCTTCGCGACGCAGGAGGGCGGAACGGACTGGCGAACCATCCGCGTCCTGGACGTCGAAACCGGCGCGGTGCTGGAGGACGAGGTCGCGTGGGTTCGGTTTACGTCCATTTCCTGGGCGACGGACGGAACGGGCTTCTTCTACTCCCGCTTTCCCGAACCGGAAACGGGAAAGGTTTTCGAGGCGACCGTCGCAGGGCATGCGGTCTATTTCCACGCGCTCGGAACGCCCCAGTCCCACGACCGGCTCGTCTACGCTACGCCCGAGCAGCCACATCTCCTTCATTTTGCCGGCGTCACCGAGGATGGCCGCTATGTCATCATCTACTCCTCGCCCGGCTCCGGCGGCAGCGCGCTGACGGTGTTGGACCTGACGGGCGAGGATTGGAAGCCCCACGCTATCGTCGAGGATTTCGAGCACTACTGGTCCGTTGTCGGAAATGTCGGGACGAAGCTCTTTCTCACCACGCAGAAGGGCGCGGAGCGCGGGAAGATCGTGGCGCTGGACCTCGGTGACGCACAGCCCGACTTTACCGACATTGTCGCGGAGAACGATGCGGTCCTGAGCAGCGCATCCCTGCTCGGCGGCCGGCTCATCGTCTGCTATTTCGTCGATGCCAAGACGAAGATCGAGCGTTTCAAGCTCGACGGAACGCCGGATGGCGTCATCGACCTTCCCGGCATTGGCAGCGCCGGAGGGTTTCATGGACGTGCGGCGGATGACGAAGCCTTCTTCGTCTTCACCAGCCACAACGCGCCCACCACGATCTACCGCTACGACGTGGCCACGAATACAAAGTCTGCTTGGGCGGAGCCGAAGGTGGCAATCGACCTCGATCGCATCGTCGTCGAGCAGCGCTTCTATGCCTCGAAGGACGGCACGAAGGTGCCCATGTTCATCGTCCGACGCAAAGACGTCACCGGTCCCGCGCCGACCCTGCTGTATGGCTATGGGGGTTTTGCCATCAGCATGATTCCCTTCTACTCGCCTGCCTCGTTGGCCTGGGTGGAGCAAGGCGGCGTCTTCGCCGTCGCCAGCATCCGGGGTGGTGGGGAGTACGGCAAGTCCTGGCACGATGCGGGGCGTCGCGAGAACAAGCAGAACGTCTTCGACGATTTCATCGCGGCCGGCGAATATCTGAAGGCTGAAGGCATAACATCGCCTGACGGTCTCGCCATCCAGGGCGAGTCGAATGGCGGTCTTCTGGTCGGCGCCGTGGTCAACCAGCGGCCGGACCTCTTCGCGGCCGCCCTTCCCGGCGTCGGCGTGATGGACATGCTGCGCTTCCACCGCTTCACCGGCGGGCAGTTGTGGATGCAGGACTTCGGAGACCCGGCGAAGGAGAGCGATTTCCGCAATCTCCTGTCCTACTCGCCCTATCACACGATCCACGCGACCGGAGCGTATCCGGCAATCCTCGTGACGACGGCAGATACCGACGACCGCGTCGTCCCGGGTCACAGCTTCAAATATGTCGCAGCCTTGCAGGCGGCCGATCTCGGCGCTCGTCCGCGCCTGTTGCGCGTCGATACCCGCGCCGGCCACGGCGCCGGAAAACCAACCGACAAGATGATCGAGGAATTTGCCGACATGTGGGCCTTCGCGGCCCGATGGACAGGACTTGAAATAGAGACGCGGACGTAACCGGTTTCGACAGAATTCGGCCGAAGAGCAATGCTGACCTCTCCAGGGACCTCAGGTGGTCGCTGGAGAGGCGCGCCGTGAGAACTTAAGGAGAGACGTCGCATGACGAAGAGTTGCCCCGTCCTGACGCCTGCCGAACGGCAAGTCGTCGATATCATCGAACGCGCCAAGCAGTCCATGACCGATACGGTTCTCAAAGCCCTGGAGGCTGCCACGACACAGGCGGTCGAAGAGATGCAGCGCGTGGGATCTCCGGAACACGCGCCGCCCTATGAGTATTTCGCCGCCGTTCTGCATCAACACATGTATTGTGTGATGTGCGGCGCAAATCCGGATACTCTTGAAGGCGGCGATCCTCGCATCGCAGTCGACGTCATCCGAAACAGCCAGAATATCGCGAAACACTATTGGGGGGTCGATATCGAGCCCTATCCGCGCGAGCTTCCTTAGGGCAATCTCGCCTAGCGTTTCGCGAGGAGGTTCGTGATCTCGCGCCGGACGGCGACGAAATCGGGATCGTCGCGATGGCGCGGCCGCTCGCTGGTGATGTCGAAGATACTGGCGATGCGCCCGGGACGTGGCTCCATCACCACCACGCGATCGGACAGGTAGATCGCTTCTTCCACGTCATGCGTCACCATGACGACAGTGCTCTTTTCGCGCTCCCATATGGCGAGAAGCTCGTCTTGCAGATGGCTGCGTGTCAGGGAATCGAGGGCGCCGAGAGGTTCGTCCAGCAGCATCAGCGGCGGCCGTGGCGCCAGCCCGCGGGCGATCGCCGCGCGCTGCGACATGCCGCCCGACAGTTCATGGGGTAGGGCTTTCTCGAAGCCGGTGAGGCCGACGAGATCGATCAGATACTGCACGCGCTTCCGCTTTTCCGCCTCCGGGCCTGCGACGCTGTGAAGGCTGACGGCGATGTTCGTCTCCACGTCGAACCAGGGCAGCAGGCGATGGTCCTGGAAGACGATGCCGCGTTTGAGGCTCGGCCGGTCGATCTTTTCGCCATCGACCAATATGCGGCCGCTGTCCGGCAGGTCGAGGCCGGCCAGGAAGCGCAGGAGCGTGGACTTGCCGCAGCCGCTGGGTCCGACGATGCTGATGAACTCGCCGGGTTCGATGGCAAGCGACACATTGTCCAGCGCATGCACAGTGCGGTCATCGACATGGAACGTCTTCGAGACATCCAGGATATTGACCGAGCCGGCCTGTGCCGCCTTGGGTCGCGAAAGGGTCAGGGCATCCGCCATGGTACGAGTCTCCTTGAGAGGCCGAGGACGAACCGGTCGAGAGCAATCCCGATAAGGGCAAGGAAAAGTACCCCGAGCAGGACCTGGTCCATGCGCGCATATTCGCGCGCGGCAGCGAGATAGGCGCCGAGGCCGTCTCCCATGCCGTTGATATAGCCCGTGCCGATCAGATATTCGGCGCCGAACGTGCCGAGCCATGCGATGTTGAGCGAGAGCTCCGTTCCGGCAAGAATGGAGGGCACGGCGGCGGGGAAGATGATCTTGGTCAACATCGCGCGGCGGTCGAGCTCCACCACGCGCCCCACCTCGCGGTAGGGCGCCGGCACGTTCTGGCAGCCCGCCTGTGCGCCGAGCGCCATCGGGAAAAACGCGCCGAGGGCGATCAGCGTGATCTTCATGGCCTCGCCGTTGCCGAGCCAAGCGCTGAGCAGCGGGATCCAGGCGAAGAGCGCGATCTGCCGCAGGCTGGAAATCGACGGATCGAAAAGGCCGCGTGCGACGCCGGACAATCCGAGCAGCACGCCGGCAGCCAGCCCGAGCGTCGCGCCGATCACCCAGCCGGTGAGTGCGCGGAGCAGCGTCGCAAACGCGGCGCCCGGAAGAGAGCCGTCGGCAAAACCTTCGTAAGCCGTGACGAGGACCTTGCCGGGCGAGACGAGGATATCGCTGTTCAATGCGCCGAAGGCATCGAGCAGGTTCCAGAGAACGATGAGGGCCACCGGCAGCACGAGCGCCCGCCAGATCAGTCCCGGGCGCGAAATGGTGGGGGTGGACGTCGTCATCGCCATGTTCCTAGACCGCTGCCTTGAACGACCAGAGCGTCGTGCGATGCTGGAAACGTGTCAGGGCATGATCGAGCGCCCAGCCGACGAGACCGATGACGATCATGGTGGCGAAGACCACGTCGAGCTGGAAGGCCTTGCGCCCCCACATCATCAGATAACCGAGGCCTGCAGCGGAAGAGATCATCTCGACAAGGATCAGCACCTTCCAGCCGCGGCTCATCGCCTGGCGCACACCGGTGAGGATCGACGGCAGGATGGAGGGCCACACAACCAGCCGCACGCGGGCAAACCAGGAGAATTCCAGCGCGCGGGAGACGTCATCGTATTTGCGCGGGCGGTTGCGGATCCCCTCATAGGCACCCACCATCAAAGGCAGGAAACATGTCTTGGCGATGAGAACGATCTTCAGCCCTTCGCCGATGCCGAAAACCAGCATGAAGAAGGGAAGCCAGCCGAGCGATGGCACCAGGCAGATGGCCCGCACCGTCGGGGCCACATAGATATCCAGCGTGCGGAAAAGTCCGAAGCCGAGCCCGAAGAGCAGGCCGAGCCCGCCTCCGAGCGCCAGTCCGGCTGCGACGCGCCCTAGGCTGACGAGCAGCTCGGCCGGGAGCTGTCCCGTCACCAGAAGGTCGAGCGTGGTTTCGTAGACGAGCCGTGGATCGGGAAGGATCTGCTCGGCCAGCCATTCCTGATGCACGGCATAGGACCAGAGCCCCAGAAGTGCTATCGGCGGCACGATCCCCAGCAGAAACAGCTTGGCCCATCGCGGCAGCCGGAAGGCTGCGGCAGGATGCGAGGAAGCTTTGCCGGCCGCCCTGTCGAAAGGTGCTACGGCGATCGATCCTGCGGTTTTGAAAGTCACATCGGACATTCTATCTCCTTCCTTCCGCCGGCAAGGCCGGGCGAAGCGTCAAGGCCGGGGAACTGGGTGAACGGGTTCGTCAGAACTGGACCGCCTTGCCGTCCTTGTCACGCGGCGTCCAGGCGTTCTCGTAGCCGAGTTCCTTCAAGGCCGTCTTGAGGTAGGAATCATCCACCCATTCGTTGACGTCGAAGGCCTTGCGGATGAGTTTCTGCTCGACGGCGAAGTCTATGCCGGCCGTGACGTTGGCGCGGTAGAAGTCGTCGAGTAGCGGGCTCTGGCGATCCTTCAGCACTTCGTCGGCGTAGTCCTTCTCGAAGGTGGCGCGGGGCGCGCCGGTCAGCGCCCAGATGTCGAACAGCGCCTCGCGGTTCTTCTCGTCCGAGGCGAAATACGAGGCCTCGATGAATTTGTTGACCACGCGCTGGGTGATCTCCGGATAAGCCTCGGCGAAGGCATCGGTCACGATGAAGGAGCCGAAATTGCTGCCCGGCGCCGGGCTGCCCTTGGTGGTGTAGATCACCTCGGCAATGCCCTGGTCCACCAGTTGCAGCACGCTGCTGCCGCCGCCGATGACGGCGTCGATATCCCCGGAGGTGATCGCCGAAATCTGGTCCGCCGTCTGCAGGTCGAAGAACTGGATGTCCTGCGGCGTGAGGTCAACCTGCTGCAGGATGCGGAAAAGGCTGAGCTCGTTGATCGTGCCGCGCGAGGTGGAGACCTTCTTGCCTTTCAGGTCGGCAAGGGATTTGATCCCTGAATCCGGACGCGCAACCACATAGCTCGGGCTGACGCCGTAGGACGCCACGACCTTGGTCTCCAGCCCCGCGCCGCGGCCGACAATGTTCGGCAGGCCGCCGTAATAGGCAAAATCGAGCTGGCCATTGGCGATGGCCTCGTTGATCGCCGGACCGGTGCCGCGGGGAAACTGCCAGTCGATCGTGATGCCGTCCGCCGCGAATTCCTTCTCCAGGAGTTCCTGGGCACGCACGACGCCGATGGCGCCGGTGCCATAGGGCTTGCCGGCAGCGTTGCCGAAGGAGGCCAGGCGAATGACCTGCGGTTTTTCCTGGGCCGCCACCGGCCCGGTCCCGAGGATTGATACCGCGATGGCGGCGAGCGCGGCGAGGCTTGCGAAGGTTCTGCGTCTCATCTTGTCCTCTCCTTTTCAGACTGGGGTCTTGCCGTCGGCCGCGCGCGGGGTCCAGAAGGCCTCGTAGCCGAGATCGGCAAGCGTCCTGGTCAGCAGGCCGTCCTTGATCCATTCGTCGACGTCGAACGGCTTGCGCACCAGCTTCTGCTCCAGCGTGAAGTCGAGCCCGGCCTTGATGTTCGCGCGGTAGAAATCGTCGAGCAGCGGGCTGTTGCGGTCGCGCAGATCATCGCCCGCGTAATCGGCGACATAGCTCTCGCGTGGGGAGCCGGTGAGCGCGAAGATGTCGTAGAGTTTCTCCCGGTTCTCATCGAGGCTCGCGAAATGCGAGGCCTGGACGTAGCCACGCAGGACCCGCGCGACGATCTCGGGATTGGCCTCGGCAAAGCTGTCGAGGACAGTGAAGGAGCCGAAGGTGGAGCCCGGGGCAGGGCTGCCCTTGGTGCTGTAGAGAACCTCGACGAGCCCGCTCTTCACCAGCGCCAGCACCTGGTTGCCCTGGCCGAGCAGCGCGTCCACGTCGCCCGACTGGATCGCGGCGGTCTGGTCTGCGCCCTGGAGGTCGAAGATCTGGACGTCCTCGTTCTTGAGGCCCACGCCAGCCAGGATGAGCGAGAGCGAGAGTTCGAAGATCGTGCCGCGCTGGAAGGCGACCTTCTTGCCCTTGAGATCGGCAAGCGTCTTGATTCCGGCCGCGGGGCGCACGCCGACATAGGTCGGCGAGATGCCGGAGGCGGCGAGCACCGTGGTGCGCACGCCCGCGCCGCGGCCGACGACGTTCGGCAGGCCGCCGTAGCTCGCGAATTCGAGCTGGCGGTTGGCGAAGGCCTCGTTGATCGCGGGGCCGGTGCCGCGCGGGAACTGCCATTCGATGCGGATGCCGTCGGGCTCGAATTCCTTCTCAAGCAGCTCAAGCCCGCGCAGCACGCCGATCGAGCCGTTGCCATAGGGCCTGCCGGCCGCATTGCCCGGACCCGCGAGCCGGATGACATCCGGCTTGGATTGCGCGCGGGTGATGGAGAATGTGGTGGGAAACACGGCCGCTGCCGCAGCCAATCCCAGAAAAGTCCTGCGTGTCGGTTGCATCGCCAAAATCCTGTTCAAACTTTTACGGGGCCGAGCCGCCGCGACCGGCGGCCGGTTCGCTCGTCAATGATGATCGAGACGTTTCATGATCTCCGGCGTCGGCCGGGGTCGGCCGCCCCTGATCCAGCCGATCGACTTGCGATAGCTGCCGAAGATGTCCTTCGCCTCCAGCTCCGCGGAGGTGATGCCGGTGACAGCCGTCGTCAGCGGCGCCACGTAGAGCGCATCTTCGGGGCAGTAGACCTCGCACATGAAGCACGTCTGGCAATCGTCCTGGCGGGCAATCGTCGGAATGCCGCCGGGAGCCGGATCGAAGACATTGGTCGGACAGACGTTGACGCAAATGTTGCAGCCGGTGCAACGATCCTCACTGATGACCTCGATCATGCCGCCAGAACCTCCAGCTCCGGCGAGGGCGCGCGCTCGCGTCCGATCCAGACTTCGTCGAGACCGCCGGTCGTCGTGTAATGAAGTTGGCCGTCGTCCTTCTGGGGGAAGTCCTCCCGCTTGTGCATGCCGCGGCTTTCCGTCCGCGACAGGGCGCTGCGATACATCCAGCGTGCGGTGGCCAGCATCGCGACGCCTTCTCGGGTCCGCTGCGCCTCGTCGATCGTGGCGGACTGCGCCGTGCGGATGCCGGACCACAGACCATCGAGCCGGCCAAGCGAGTCCATCAGCCGTTCGCCGGAACGGAGATAGTTGCGGTCATAGGGCCAGACCTCGTCCTGCACCGTGCGCGTTAGGGCAGCCGCATCGATCGCCCTGCTCGACCCGTCGACGATGCCGACGCCGCCGGCCCGTACGAATTTGCGGTTGCGGCCTTGCAGGTGGCGGCCATGATCTCCGGCAGCGCTGCCGGCCCAGAAGCCGGAGGACATCGCCCAAGCGGCATTGTGGCTGCCGCCGCCCGTGAAGGCGCCGCAAACGAGCTCGCGCGTCGCCGCATCGCCTGCTGCGTAGAGACCTGCAACCGTCGTCGCACAGCTATGGTCGACGATCCTCAGGCCGCCGGTGCCGCGGACCGTGCCTTCCAGCAGCAAGGTGACGGGGAAACGTTGCTTGAAGGGATCGATACCCACCCGGTCGAGCGGCAGGAAGAAGTTCGGCTGGGCGTAGCGCATCGCCTGCTCGGTCTCCGCGTCCGCCTTGTCGAGCTGCGCAAAGACGCGCTGCGACTGGAGCACGCGCGCGATCACGGAGCGGCCGCCTTTCGAGGCAGCGCCGGGAATTGGCGAGCCGTCCTCGAAGGTGAAGGTCGCCCAATCGTAGAAGCGTGTCTTGGTGACCGAGCCGCCTTCGAGCGCCATTGCATAGGCAGTGGAGAATTCCATTCCCGAAAGCTCGGCGCCGAGCTCGGCTGCCAGGAGCAGTCCGTCGCCGGTCAGAACGTTGCACCCGAGCGCCTTGCTGAGGAAGGCGCAACCGCCGGTCGCAATGACCACGGCGCCGGCCCGGACCAGCCAGCTGTCGCCCTTTTGCCGGCGGATACCCGCCGCTCCCGCCACGGCGCCGCTTTCGTCGCGCAGCAATTCAAGTGCTGGGCTGTGGTCGAGAATCTTGACGCCTGCGGATTTCGTGCGCTTGCGCATCAGGCGCATATAGTCCGGACCATCAAGACTGGTTCTGATCGATCGGCCTTCGCCGTCGTCGCTGAACGGATAACCCCATTGCGCGAGCTGATTGACGTTGTCGTAGGTCCGGTCCAGCACGCGGCGCATCCAGGCCGGGTCCGCAAGGCGGCCGCCGAGATCCCAGCGGCTGTTCATCGCCTTCGCGCGGCGGGCGGGGTCCGGCGGCACATACCAGACACCCGTGCCCGACGGGGCGGTGGCGCCGGAGGAACCACAGAAACCCTTGTCGACGAGAACGACCCGGGCGCCTTTCGATGCGGCCGCGATGGCAGCCCACGTTCCTGCCGGGCCGCCGCCGATCACGAGAACATCGGCGTCGAGCTCGAGTGATGCGGTGGGAACGTTTGTCGCGACGGTGTACGGAAATGCCATATGTCTGTCTCCTATCGGCGCTTGAAGCAGGTTATCGAGCTTGCGAACCCAGGGATGACGCCGTGAGTATCGGCAATTGATCGACGCCGATATTATCTACTAAATCTATAGAATAAAGATATTATGGTGCGTTGCACGCGCGGGGCGGGGAAAATGTTCCTCAAGGAGACCGGCTCAGGCGAAGCCGGAATTTGCCTTGCGGGTTTTAGCAGTCACGGCTTTGCAAGCCTTGCAAACGGGCTCAACGCGGACCCTTAAAATATAATAGGCCGAAGTCCTGCCTTTGCGGAACATCGCGACCGTATCTTTGTTTCCCATAAATATCGAAAACAAGGGAGGGTGAGATGTTTCAGGCATCTCTCGGCGGCGGCTTCGGCGCGCAGGCCTACGGCTTGCGCGCCTCGATAAACGCCGCGGTCGCATATGACGAGCTCTGCGCCCAATATAGGCCCGAAATCAAATTCGAGCCGCAGGCCATCATCATTCAGGGGCGAATTCCGCCCAGCGTGGTTCTGCGCATCCGCACGATCATCGTGGAAATCGCCGGGACGGTTCCGGTTTGGGATCGAACGGTCTGGCTGGGATAAGCATTACCGAGCCTTTTCGGGTCTTTTCGACCCAACGACTTTCCGCTTTTTCAATGTGCAGCGGCCGGCGCAATGATGCCGAGGTTCCCAAGCCCGGTGACAATCAGCTGGATTGCCACGGCGGTCAGCAGGATGCCGAAGACGACTTCCGAGACCACCATGCTGGCCGGCTTCATGCGCTTGGCGAGCGTGTCGATATTGGTGAACACGAGATAGTCGAACGCGCCGACGACCAGGATCAAGGCGGTGACGACGGCGGCGCTGGCAACCGAGACGACTTCGCCGGAGGCGAGCACGATGACCGTGATGCCGACAGGATTGAGCAGGTATGGCACGGCGAGCGGAAACACCGCGAGCTTGTCGGGATCGACCGGCGCGGTCAGCTCGTCATGCGGCTTTTCCGTCGGCCCGGCCGCCATTTTGATGGCGATCAACGCAAGAATGATGCCGCCGGCCACGGCCACGGCGCCGCCGGTGATGTGGAGGAGCCGCATCAGCAGGGCGCCGGTGGCAAAGAGAATGAGGGCTGTGACCAGCGCCGTCAGGACCATCTTGCGGCCGATGCGAACCTTGGTCTCGGTGTCGAAGGCGTGGGTCTTTTCCAGAAACGGCACGAGGGCGATCTTCGGCCCCATGCCGATCAGGAGCAGGAGGAGAAGCTTCCCGATGAGGGCGGCATCGATGACTGTGAAATCCATGGAACGGTTCCTCTCAAATGGTGACGAAAGCGATGTCCTGTGTCGTTTCACGCGCAAGGTGCGGCGTGCTCATGCGGCAGGTGTTGGGACGGCGGCCGCTTTCTGCGCTGCAAGCGTCTTCTGCGCCGCCGCGGCGACGTCGTCGTCCTTGCCGCCCGAAACCTGCACGGTCGGCACGGCGATCTTGATGCCGTTCTTGTTGAAGGCCTCGCGAAGCATGGCATAGGCCCTCCGGCGGATGGCCGATTGCAGATGCGTGGGTTTCATCGTCATGCCGAAGCTGAGCTTGATGCCGTAGTCGTTGATCTCCTCGACGCCCTTCATCTTGAGGTTCTCGATGATCAGCGGGTTGAACTCCGGATCCTCGCGCATGGCCTTGCCGACGGCTTTCGTGATGCTCTTGACCTGCGGCACGTCGGAATCGTGGGCGACGGACAGGAAGAATTTCACGACCGACCAATCGCGGCTCATGTTCTGCACGGCGCCCAGCTCACTGAACGGGACGATGTAGATCGGGCCTCTATGGTGCCTGAGCTTGACGGAGCGCAGGCTGAACGCCTCGACGGTGCCCTTGTAGCTGCCGCTCTGGATGTATTCGCCGACCCGGAAGGCATCGTCGAGCAGATAGAACATGCCGCTGATGATGTCCTTCACCACCGTCTGCGCGCCAAAACCGATGGCGACGCCGACGACGCCGGCACCGGCGATCAGCGGGCCGATCTCGATGCCGAGCGAGGACAGCGCCATCATGACGGCGATCGCCACGAACAGGATCATCAGGAGGTTGCGCAGGATGGGCAGCAGCGTCCTGATCCGCGCGCGGCGTCGCTCCTGCTCGCTGCCGATCTCGAAGGCGACCTGATTGTCACCGATCGTGCGGTCGATCAGCACCTTGACGATGTTCCAAGCAAGATCGACGACCAGGAGGATGATGCCGGCGCTGAGCAGGCCCCGCACGAGGCGGAGCGCAGGCGAATCCTGCATCGTCATCTGGGTGAGCCGAACCTCCAGCACATCGGCAAGAAAGACGATCGCCCCGACGATCAGCGCCGCCCTTATGCCGCGCTCGACGATCACCGAGACGATCGTGCCCTTCCCCTGGCCATCCTCTTCAGCCGCCGGCGAGCGCAGGATGTTATCGACGGTTGCCTTGGTGAGCATGATCGCGGCCGGTAGTGCGGCGCAGGCCACGGCGATCCAGAACAGTTTCATCGTGCCGATCACCCACAGCAGCCAGATGCCGATGAAATAGCCGGTCCAGAGCGCGCGGCGCACCCTAAGGCCGATCCGGCCCGCTTCGGTGGAGGACACATCCCGTGGCGCTCGCCAGACGGCTTCGATGCCGATACCCAGCAGCACGAGGCCGAGGCAATAGGCCACGAGCTGCCGGGCGCCATCGGAAAAGCCGATGGCATCGAGCAGGCGGATGGTCACCCAGCCGAAGGCGAACCAGCCGACCGCATAACCAAGGCGTCTTGACCAGAACCGCGCCGCCGCGTCCGAAACCGGCACGGGGCGGAACTGGTTGTCATGCGGGCGAGAGGGGGCGAGGAACACGTCGAAGAGGGCGCTTGCCAGACGGAAGACGACGATGGCGAAAAGATAGGCGACGACGATTTCGCGGATGAGCGGCGGCCATTGGAACAGAAGGAAGAAGGCGATGCTGCCGAGACCGAACGACAGCACGTAGCCGGCGCCCCACAGCAACCGCGCGGCCACGGCAATCAGTCTCTCCCGCACCGTTGCGAAGGATGCGCTCGCCATCCGGGCGCGCCACCCGGCGCTGGCCCGCCAGAATAGCCACTGCGCGGCGAGCCCGGCGGCGACGAAGGCCGCGACCAGGAAAACCGGCCGCGTTCCACCATTCGCCTGGACGTCCCGGTTGACGACCGCTGCGCCGCGCATCATTTCCGACGGGAAGGCGTGCGCGGCGGTGAGCAGGGTGGCGATCCGGCTGCGAAACTGCAGCGTGAAGTCGGCGAAGGACGTGGCGTTGCCTGCCGTCGGCTGCGCTTGTTCAGGTTCGGTCCCGGCGGCCTGTCGTTGCTGTAGCAGCCAGGCCTGCACGTTGGGATCGGCCAGCAGGCCGATGAACTGCTGGACGTTTTCGGGCTGTGCCTTCGCTTCCTGCGCCGCGGTCGCGCCCGCGAAAATGGCAATCGCGAGTGCCACGGCCGTAACCAGCGTGCCGATGGAGGCGATTTTGTAAAGCACTGCCATTGTCTGTTCCTAGCTGATGAAATCGGCGGTCGCCGTCTTGCTTATGGTTATCGGCGATCGCATGCCTTCTGCCCGCTCGCGCTCGCCTCGCAGTCCGGTGACATCCGCTTCATGCCGGCCGAGCCGGTGAGGCCGCTGACCTGGCCCGCATAGTTGTCGCGCGTATCCGCATCGATGACGGCGACCGGAGCGGCGAGGATCAGGCCCGCAACGCTGCCGGCTGCCGCTGCCGTACCCGTCGTGGCAGCCAGAAGCTTGTCGCCGAGGCCGACCTTGCTGTCGGTGAGCGCCTGCCCCTCGGAAATCCGCGCGCCGATGAGCCGTACGACCTCCGGCGATTCCGCGAACTTGCCGTGGTTGAGCCTGTCGCCGGCCTTCACCTTGGTGAGGTCGATCACCGTGATCTCGCTTTCGGCCAGTTCCTGCTTGAACGGAGACGCTTCGGGATCGATGGCGCCGAGCCGCGCGACGTCGCCCCAGACCCGGCGCGATACAGCGAGCGCCCGGTCGTCGCGGGAGACGAACAGGGTGAAATTCGGATGCTGTTCGCCCATGTCGGCGATCTGCTGGCGGAAGACGTCGACATCGACATCCGGCGAGGCCAGCATCACGTTCTCAAACTTGGCGGGAAGCCGGCCGTTGCGGATGGCCATCTGGCGAAGCGCCTCCAGCGCCAGCCAGTTGCCCATGGAATGGGCGAGGATGGAGACTTCCTTCACGTTCGGTTCCCGCGCGAGATACTGGAAAAGCATCTCCAGGGCGTTGCGCGTGTAATTGGTGCTTTCCCTGTCATAGCCATAGGCGAGCAAGCTGCCACGCGAGGGCCACGTCACCAGGATGGGCGCGCTGTGCACGCCGGAATCCTCGACGATCTGCGCGAAGCGGTAGACGGAGTCTTCGAAACGGTTGTTGAAGCCGTGGATGAAGACCAGCACGCTGCCGTCGCCGTTCTTCCTGACCGCGGTGGCAAGCCAGTTCTTGGCATCGTCGCGGCCGATTTCCTCGGCCTTCAGCGTCGCAAAGTCGGTTGCCGGATCGGAGGGAAGTTTTCGCGGCCAGGCGACGTCCCCGACCTTTCGGACAGTTGAAGGCGGTATGGAAACGGTGATCTTGGCAAAGGCGGGTTCCATTGCGCGCTCGCCGGTGAACATCTCGCCTTCGATGGTCGAGCGGCTGCGCGTCGTGGTCACCAGCATCTCGACCTTGGTGGATTGCGCTGCGGTGTCCGCAACCGGGGTCATCACGTTCTTGAGATGGCCGCCACAGCCGGTGAGCAGTGTGCAGACGAGCATCGATTTCAGGCCGCTGGAAAAGCGTTCGCCTGTCTGTCCCGCAATGTCCTGCGCTCTTTTCACCACTGTCGCCTTCGCCCTGTTCCTTGCCCGCCGCCCGTGGCAGCGATCGGCAGGTCCGGGGAAAATCTATGCGAAGGACGGAAGGCTGGCCCGTAACATCGGGTATGTTACGGGCCGCGTCGGCGGGAACGCCGGCCGCAAAGCGCTGTATCGGCCTGTCGATGCTTCCGGGAATGGGGTGACCGGACGGCGATCAAGGCCATTGGAAGCCCGTGTTCCGGGCCCGGCCGGGCTGCGGCTTGCCCGTATGTTACGGTAACATACTGCACGAACCCCGCATCATGGTCGAACATCGGACTTCCGGCGCTGTTTCTCGTCTGAAGGGAGTGGACCATGGATGACGGTATCGCTGCGGTCAGGCTGCTGTTTCCCGACAGGGCGGAGGCCATCGACGAACGCGCGTCATGGGACAGCGTCTTCTGCGAGATCTGCCGGGATTTTGCCGAGGCCGAGGCGGAATTGGCCAAATGGCAGGCATCGTCGGACCCGCAGAGGGACGCGCGATGCGCCGAATACAGGGAATTGATCGCGGGGCTGGGCAAGGAAATCGAAGACACCCTGGACAAGGCCAAGGTGGTCCCACTTCACCATCCGCCCGCCCAGCGTTCCCGTTGATCGCCGATAGCTGAAAATCCGAAGGGGGTGACACAGTGGATTCCGAGATCGTAGACGAGCCGGCAATCTCCCCGGCGCCCCGCAATCCCCTGCGCAGGATCGCCGTGATTGTCGTCCTGCTGGCGCTGGTCCTCTTCGTGCTGTCGGTTTTCATGGAACGGCGGACGCCCTCGACCGCGCAGGCCCAGGTCCAGGCCTATATTGTCGGCATCGCGGCCGAAGTCACGGGCCGCATCGTGGAGGTGGGCATTGCCGACAACGCGCGGGTAGAAGCGGACCAGGTTCTCTTCCGCATCGATGCCCAACGCTACGCGCTTGCCGTCAGCGAAGCCGAGGCGGCGCTTTCCAGCGCCGGCCAGTCGATCGGCGCGTCCACCGCGACGGTCGATGCGGCGCAGGCCAAGCTCGTGCAGATCCGGACGGACCGGGACAATCTGCGCGACCAATATGCCAGGGCCTCCGAGCTGGTGAAACGCGGCGTCTATTCGAAGACGCGCTACGACACGGCCAAATCCGCCTATGACCAGGCGGAAGCCGCCGTCTCCGGGGCCGAGGCGGAGCTTGCCAAGGCCAAGGAACTGCTCGGGCCATCCGGTAACGACAATCCGCAGCTGCGCGCAGCGCTCGCCGGGCTGGAAAAGGCCCGGCTCGACCTGGTGCGCACGACCGTGCGCGCCCCTTCTGCCGGCGTCGTCACAAACCTCCAGCTGACGATCGGAAAGGTCGTCTCGGCTGGGCAGCCGGCCATGACTTTCATCGATGCCGGCACCATCTGGATCAACGCGGCGTTCAAGGAGAACAGCCTGGAAAAGGTCGCCGTCGGCAACAGGGCGGAGGTCCTTTTCGATGCGCTTCCCGGGCGGGTCTTCCCGGCGACGGTCGAGAGCGTCGGCTTCGGCGTTTCGCAAGGCAGCACGGACCCGAGCACCGGATTGCCGACGATCCGCAACGACAGCGGCTGGATCAGGGAGGCGCAGCGTTTTCCGGTGCGCCTCACCATGGAGGAGGCTGACCTGCCGAAGGGCGGCGTGCGCTACGGCTCGCAGGCGACCGTCGTCATCTATACCGGCGACAATCCTGTCACCAATGCATGGGGATCGCTGTGGATCCGCATCATGTCGGTCCTGAGCTATGTCAATTGACCCGGCATCCACGCTCCGCCTGCAGAAGCGCAAGGGACTGCGGGTCGCCTTCGCGGTCTCCATCGGCTTCACGGCTGCCGTTTTTTCCGGCGCGATCGTGCCGTTCCTCGGCCCGCTCTTCGCCGCGCAGTTCCTGCTGGCAAGCACGCGGCCGATGCCGCCCGGCAAGACGATCGGTGCAGCACTGGTGATCCTCGTCACCGGCATCGCGATGCTGCTCTTGACCACTTGGCTCGGTGATCGGCCGGCGCCCTTCCTGCTTCTGCTGGGACTGGTCTATTTTGCCTGCTTCGCCGCGCAATCGACCGGAAAGGGCGGCCCGGCGGTGTTTCTCGTGCTGGTCGTCGCGATCATCGTGCCGCTGCTCGGCATTCTAAACAAGGGGCTGGCGGGCTCCATCCTGTCGATCCTGGTCACCGGGGTCCTGTCCGGTACGGCGCTGATGTGGCTCGCCCATGCAATCCTGCCGGAGCCACCCACGCCTGACGGTGAAGACGCGCCCGCGGCCGGGCGGCCGCCGGCCATGCTCCGCGCGCTTGCCAATACAGCCATCCTGCTTGCCTCCGTCGTGATCTGCCTGACGAGCGACAACCTGACCGCCGCTGCGGTCATTCCCATAACGGTGGCCTCGCTGCTCGGGCAGCTCGACGTGACCGCCGGTGCTCGGGCGGCGTTCGGGCTCGTGCTCGTCAATCTCTTCGGCGGGCTCCTCGCCTCCGTCGCCTATTGCGTGCTCATGCTGCGGCCGAACCTCCTCTCGATCTTCATCATCGTTCTCGTTGTCGCCCTCGTTCTCGGCGGCAGAGCGGCCGCCCGGTCGGCGGACGCTCCCGTGTTCGCCGGCGCCCTGACGATCTTCCTGATCCTCTTCGGGCTGGGCGTCTCGCCGCTGCCGGGAAGTGCCGCCGAATCCTTCTCCACCCGCATCCTCTATGTCGGGGCGGCACTGCTCTATGCCCTGCTGCTCGCCGCCGTCCTGTGGCCGCGAGGTACGGGCACGAAAGCGCTCGCCGGGCGGTGATTTCAAGCGGCGGTCACTGTGGCTCTTCAAGGGCCTTGGCGAGGCGCTCCAGGTCCCGCGAGTAGCAAAACAGGGCAAACAGCACGGTCACGATCTCGAACACGCCCAGCGCGATCCGGCCAAGGGACGGAAGCGTTTCGAGCTCCGGCAGGTGCCGGAAGAACAGGGTGGAAAACAGCGCGCCGCCGAAGAAGAAACTCACGCGGCTCCAGAACGAACACAGATGCGCCACGAAAACGTTGCGGAACGGCGCGACGACGGGCACCCATCTCAACCGCGTCCAGTAGAAACCATGCAAAAACGCGGCGAAGGTCATGATGGCGACATGCTGCGAGAGCGTCAGCTCGTGC
Source organism: Shinella sp. GW821-FHT10F02 (assembly GCF_058809275.1). Lineage (NCBI taxonomy): Bacteria > Pseudomonadati > Pseudomonadota > Alphaproteobacteria > Hyphomicrobiales > Rhizobiaceae > Shinella > Shinella sp. GW821-FHT10F02. The sequence continues at coordinate 331,116 of NZ_JBXASL010000001.1, forward strand.
TGCTCACCGATATGGTTGATCACCTGGCGAAACCACGGAAAGACGATCCAGAACAGGGCCGATGCCGCCGCCGTCTGCCCTGCAAGCAACAGTCCATAGGCGACCCCGCTTGATCTCCGGTTCATCGGTCGGTGTCCTCACATGGCGGCGGCTCAGGATGTCAGCGTGGCTGAAGCTCCGACGTGCCGACCGCGTCCGCGGCCTCCTGGGGAAGCGTCAGCCCGGCCTTCCGCAGCCCGGCCATCAGCCGGGAACGATCTTCGGGCCGGACATTCCTCACCGTCAGCTCCGCGATGATGTTCTGGAGGAAGTCAGGCTGCATCACGGCGAAGATTTCTCCCTCGCGCCGGGCGGCCTCCATCATGCCGGCTTCCGCGTAGATGACCGCGGCGACGGCATGGAAGAGCGGGAACTTCTGCATGTTCGCCTTGGTGATCTCCCGCACGGCGGTCTCGTTGTCCTTCAGCATATAGGCTGCAAGCGCGCGCGTGCCGTGATAGAAGCCGCCGCCCGCCGGGTTGAGCGCGATTGCCTGGTCGAGCAGGGCCGCGCCGCGCTGCCACTCGCCGGCCAATGCCATCCGCGTGCCGAGTTCGCCCATCAGCTCCGTGTCGTTCGGATTGGTGGCGAGCGCCTGCTCGCCCACGCGCATCGCCTCGGCCAATTCCTTGTTGAAGAACAAAGCCATCATCAAGGCCTGGAGCCCGCGGGTGTTGTTGCCGTCGAGCTGCGTCGCGCGTCTAGCGGCCTTGAGCGCCCGTTGCAGCGGCGGCTCCACCCCGGCTTCGGGGTTGAAGTTGAAGCGGTCCTCGTCGAGATACATGATCGACAGCATCGCCCATGCGGTCGAATAGGTCGGATACCGCTCGACGGTGGTCTCAAGACAGGTCCGGGCGCCGGCATGCGCCTCGGCGCTCAGCTCCGAACGATATGCGTAAAAACGCAGCGTGCATTCATAGGCGCCAAGGTCGTCGGGCGGAGGATTTGCCGCATCGACCTGCGCCATGACGCCATAGGGTTGGGCGATCGCCGTCGCGACCCGCCGCGCGACATCGGTCTGGATGGCGAAAAGATCGCCCGAAGCGAGGTCCTTGTCATAATCCCTCGACCAGAGGATCTCGCCGTCCGCGGTGTCGAGCAGGCGGGCCGTCACGCGCAGGCGGCCGGGCGAGGTTCTCACGCCGCCGGCAAGCAGGTAGCGCGCGCCGAGCGCCTCGCGGACTTTCGACGCGTCGACGTCCGAAGAGAGGGATTTGGATGTCTCGCGGCCAAAGACCTTGATTTCCTTGAACCGGGGCAGGGCGGTCAGCAGCTCTTCAGTGAGCCCAACAGAATAAAGTTGCGCATCCGGACCGCCATCAAGATTGGCGAACGGGGCGACGACGAGGGTCGGCATGTCCCGGACGGCATCGTCGAGCAGGCTCGGTGGTCCCGAAGCAAACCCACCCGCGATCCAGTAGGCCGATGCCGCCAGAACCGCTGCGACCCCGGCAAGCACAGCGCCCCGCGCACGCCATCCCGGCCCGGCAGTGAGGTTCGGCCGCGATGGAACGGGTAAAGGCTCCATCGGCGTTGCAGCGGCCATGGCGTTCCATGAAAACGCCGGTGCATATCCACCCTTCGGAATGTCGATCCGGACAGGGTCCTTGTCGCCTTCGACTAGATAGTATCGTTCGAGGGAACGCCGCAGGCGCCCCGCCTCGATGCGCACGACGGGATCGTCCTGCGTGAAGGTCTCGTCGCGGCCGAACACTTCGATCGCGATGGAATAGCCCTTGATGCGGTTGGCACGTCCGGCAAGCGTCTCTTCGACGACATAGCGCAGAAATGCGGCGGCCCGCCCCGTGCCGGGAAACTCCCGGCTGGAGAGGATGCGGTCCAGTTCCGTCCGGATCTCCTCGATACCGGGCAACCCCGCCGCAGGCTCCGCGGTCGTGGAACTCGTCATATGCATGGCCGTCCCCAATCCCCCTGGAGTACTCACTGTCAGCATGCATGAGTGCACCAGCCTACACCCGGAACGCGAGAACGTCCAATTTTTCACCGTGAATAGAGCGAATCCTGATGGCAGTTCGTACCGACGGTTCGCTTGGGCCTTGGATATATTTTTAACCGATCGGTACGAAATGCTTGACGGGGGCAACAGGCTCGCATACGTTTTTTAAACGATCGGTATAAAAGGAATCATCGTCATGGAATTCAAAGGCAAGGTCGCCCTCGTTACGGGTGGTACACGCGGAATCGGGGCGGCCATCGTTCGGCGGCTTGCGCGGGAGGGGGCTGATATTGCCTTTACCTATGCCGCGTCCGACCAGGCAGCAGAAGATCTCGTCCATGAACTTGATGCAGCCGGGACCAGGGTCCTGGCCATCAGGGCGGATAGCCGCGATCCGGCGGCCATTCGGGGTGCGGTGGAGCAGGTGGCCAGGGAACTGGGGCGGCTGGACATCCTCGTCAACAGCGCCGGTGTGTTCTATGCAGGCCCTATCGAGGACGTCACGCTGGAAGAGATCGACGACACCTTGGCGATCCACACGCGGGCGGTCTTCGTGGCCTCGCAGGCTGCGCTTGCCCATATGGGGTCGGGCGGGCGCATCATCTCGATCGGCTCCTGCTTTGCCCATAGGGTTCCTTATGGCGGCGTGACGCTCTATGCGATGAGCAAGTCCGCGCTCATCGGTTTCACCAAGGGACTGGCGCGCGAGGTTGGCGGGCGCGGCATCACGGTCAACATCGTCGACCCCGGATCGACCGACACCGATATGAATCCTGCCGACGGTCCGACGGTCGATGCCGAACTGGAACTGATGGCGATCAAGCGCTACGCCCAGCCTGAGGAAATCGCTGCCGCGGTCGGCTATCTTGCGGCTTCCGAGAGCCGGTTCATCACGGGCGCATCCCTCGCCATCGATGGCGGCTTCACGGCATAGCGAGCTATCGAGAAACCCCGCAACGGTTTATCAACGTGACCGGATTGGCGTCGCTATGGGGCGGATGATTGAAGATGACTGCTGGTAACAAACCAAACTCGGCCGGTGCCCCGACAATCGGGCGCCCGCGGGGATTTGATCGCGATACGGCCCTGCTTGCCGCCATGCGAACCTTCTGGGCGCAAGGCTATGAGGGCACATCGGTTCAGGATCTCGTCGACGCCATGGGCGTAAACAAGCCGAGCCTCTATTCGACCTTCGGCTGCAAGGAGGAGATTTTTCGCGAGGCTGTCGAGCTCTACGACCGCCTCGAAGGGCGCGCGACATCAGAAAGCCTCAGCGAAGCCACCACGGCCCGCGAGGCTGTCGAGACCATGCTGCGCTCGAACGCACGCGCCTATGCCGTCGAAGAGGGGCCGCGCGGCTGCATGATCGTTTTGTCCTCTCTGCTTGGCGCTCCCGAGAACGAGAGCGTGCGTGCATTTCTCGCCGACAACCGGTTGAACGGAGAAATGACGCTCAGGGAGCGCATTGCGCGCGGTATTGCAGAGGGTGACCTCACGTCTTCCGCCGACGTCGACCGGCTTGCTGCCTTTTACACGACGGTTCTGGAAGGGCTGTCGATCCAGGCGCGTGACGGCGCGTCCGCCGAGAAGCTCAACATGATCATCGATGCCGCCATGCTCGTTTGGCCGGCCGGTTGATGTTCGGCATCCATCTGAGATCTGCCTGATTCAAGCTTGCAGGGCAAAAGGCCGGGCACGCTGCGGCGCGTGACGCTCGATACGCCGTCCCAAGCCAGTGCCGATCCGCGCGCTCCGTCAAGCTTCGCTTGTCTCGGCCAATCTGGCCGTTCCTCCTCTCACTATGCTCCTCCGGAATACTAGAAGCACCAGATAGTCTGATAATTCCGGCAGCGTCTTTGCTAGGAATGACCCAGCACGAAAGTTCGCGAGGATGGAGTCATGGAGCGGCCGATGAGTGAGATTGAGTATGACGTTTTGGTTGTGGGAGGGGGCAACGCGGCGCTTTGCGCGGCTTTGTCGGCGCGGGAGACTGGCGCCAGCGTGCTCGTTCTGGAACGTGCTCCCGAAGGCGAGCGCGGCGGCAACAGTTCCTATACCGAAGGCCTGATGCGCTTTGCCTATACGGGTTCGGATGACATCCGGGCCTTGTCCCCGGACCTGACGCCCGAGGAAATGGACAGCGATTTCGGCAGCTACACCGAAGACATGTTCTTCGACGACATGGCGCGCATCACGCACAATCGCACCGATCCCGATCTCTGCGAAATCCTCGTGCGCCAGAGCAACGCCACCATGCACTGGATGGCGAAGCAGGGGGTAAAGTTCTATCCGCAGTTCGGCCGCCAGTCCTTCAAGGTCGATGGAAAGTTCAAGTTCTGGGGCGGCGCGACGCTTGCTGCCTGGGGCGGCGGGCAGGGGCTTGTCGACTCGCTCTATGCGGCGGTGAAGAAGGCGGGCATCGACGTGCGCTACAATGCGTGGGTCCGCGAGCTCATCAGCTCGGATGCGGGCGTCGAGGGCGTCGTCGTCAAGCTCGACGGCGTGACGCAGCAGGTTCGGGCGAAGGCGGTGGTGCTGGCGTGCGGCGGCTTCGAGGCAAACAGCGAATGGCGCACCAAATATCTCGGCCCGGGCTGGGATCTCGCCAAGGTGCGCGGCAGCAAGTTCAACACCGGCGACGGGCTCGACATGGCGCTGAAAGTCGGCGCGCAGCCCAAGGGCAACTGGTCCGGCTGCCATGCCGTGGGCTGGGAGCGCTACGCTGAGGACTTCGGCGACCTCTCCGTCACCGGCGACTACGAGCGCGACAGCTATCCCTGGTCGATCATGGTGAACGCCACCGGCAAGCGCTTCCTCGACGAGGGCGCGGACATCCGCAACTACACCTATGCGAAATACGGCAAGGTCATTCTCGAACAGCCCGGGCAGTTCGCCTGGCAGATCTTCGATTCCACCGTCGTCCATCTCCTGCGGCCGGAATACAAGACCCGTCGCGTCACCCGCGTGGTCGCCAATACGCTGGAGGAACTGGTCGACAAGATGGGCGATGTCGACCGCGAAACCTTCCTGAAGACGGTGCGCGACTACAATGCATCCATCACGCGCGACGTGCCCTTCGACCCGACCGTGAAGGACGGGCGGCGCACCGACGGCCTGGATATTCCCAAGTCAAACTGGGCGAACCCCATCGAGACCGGCCCATTCGAAGCCTATGCCGTGACCTGCGGCATCACCTTCACCTTCGGCGGCCTGCGCATCTCCACCGACGCCCAGGCGATCGACGGCGGCGAGCAGGTGATCCCCGGCCTCTATGTGGCGGGCGAGCTGGTCGGCGGCCTGTTCTACTTCAACTATCCCGGCGCGACGGGCCTCATGAGCGGCGCGGTCTTCGGCCGCATCGCCGGGCGCAACGCCGCCATCGCGGCGCAGGCCAGCAAGGAAAGCATCAGGGCAGCAAAGGTCTCGGCCATGTAATTCCGGCACTGAACCGTCGGCAAAAGCTTGTGAAAGGGAGGAAAACGTTGACCGCTTCAAAGGGCACGACGAAGGTTGGCTTCGTCGGCATCGGAAACATGGGCCGGCCTATGGCGGCCAATCAGATTGCCGGCGGCTGGCAGCTTACGGTCTATGACGTGGACCGCGAGAAGGCGGATGCCTTCGCGGCGGAGCACGGATGCGGCAGCGCCCATTCGCTCGCCGAGCTTGGCGAGCGGTCGGACGTGGTCGTGCTGATGCTGCCGGATGGCAGGATCGTCCGTAACGTCGCCCTCGGTGACGGTGCCGGGGGCGACTGCCTAGTGCACGGTTTGCGGGCGGGCACGACGATCGTCGACATGAGTTCGTCGGCACCGGTGGGCACACGGGCGCTTGGAGAGGATCTCCACGCGTTCGGCGTTGCCCTGCTCGATGCCCCGGTCTCCGGCGGCATGAAGGGGGCGATTGCCGCCAAGCTGTCGATCATGGTGGGTGGCGATCGTGCGCTGGCCGATCACCTCGATCCGCTTCTCGCGATGATGGGCAAGCGCTTTCATATCGGGCCACTGGGCTCGGGCCATGCGGTCAAGGTTCTCAACAATTACGTTTCGGCCGCTGGTCTCGCGGCGGCGGCCGAAGCGCTCCTCGTCGCGCAGCGCTTCGGCGTCGACGGCGAGGTTCTCATCGATGTGCTGAACGCCTCCACGGGGCGAAACAACAGCACGGAAAACAAATTCAAGCAGTATGTTCTCAACAATGCCTATGATTCCGGCTTCGCGCTGGAGCTGATGGTCAAGGACCTGAAGCTCGCCATGGACGTGGCCGATGCCTGCGAGGTTCCCGCCACGCTCGGTCATGCCTGCCTTCAGCTCTGGGAGGACGCGCGCGCGTGGAACGGCCCCAACGCCGACCACACGGAATTTGCACGCTTCGTCACCGAAAGTGCGGCGAGCGCGAGCCCTGCCAAGGCAAGCCGATGAGCCACGACCTGAAAAACCGGCTGAAGAATGGCGGGACGATTGCGGTCTGCAACACGGACTTTCCAACGCCGCGCCTCGTCGAGTTCGTCGGCGGCCTCGGCTTCGATGCGGTTTTCATCGATTGCGAACATGCGAGCACCGATTTCAAGGAAGTAGAGGATCTGGCCCGGGCGGCGCGCGCATCGGGAATGGCGTCCATCGTGCGTCCCTGGTCCAACGAGATCGGGTTGATCAACCGTTATCTGAGCTGCGGCGTGGACGGCATCCAGGCGCCCCATGTCGACACGCCCGTCGAACTTGCGGCGATCGCCCATGGCATCACCCAATGGGAAGGCGACCATACAAAGAAGCTTTTCGTGGCGATGATCGAGTCGAAATCCGCACTCGTCAATCTACCGAAGATGCTGACATCCGAGGCGGTCGATGTCTTCTATATCGGCGCCCTGGACCTCGCCCAGTCGATGGGCCTGAAGGGGCAGCCCGAACATCCGAAGGTGCGGCAGGCGGTCGAGGATGCCATCGGCATGATCGAACGCGCCGGGCGCGTGGCCGGGATGAATGTTCAGGGCGATCTGCACATGGTCGAGCATTACAGACGCCTGGGGCTGCGCTGGATCAACGTTCACGTCAAGACGTTCGTCGCCGGTCCGGCGCGGACCTTTCTCGATGGTGTTCGCGAAACGCGCGTGGTGGAGCGCGCCTGAGCGAACGACATGAAGGACTTTTAGGAGGAGAGGCCATGTACGGCCATATCTATCATGATTTCCAGCGGGCGCCGTCCGAGCTGATCGAGGCGTTCAAGGGTGTGCCGACATCCACCCTGAGCGACGCGATGGGCCGCCATGGCGCGATGAAAGCCGATATCCGCCCAATCTTCGAAAACATCACCATGGTAGGGTCCGCCTTCACGGTGCTTTGTTTTCCCGGCGACAACATCATGACGCACAAGGCGGTGCAGATGATGCAGCCGGGTGACGTGCTCGTCATCGATGCCGGTGATTCCGACAGCGGTTGTTTCGGCCATCGCAGTGCCTTGCAGGTGCGCGGCCGCGGTGGCGTCGGCGTCGTTGCAAGCGGGACGGTGCGCGACGTGGCCCTGTTGCGCCGCGACCGGTTTCCCGTCTTCTCCAGGGGCGTGTCACCGCGCGCCCCGCAGAAGAACACGCCCGGCTCGATCAACGTTCCGGTGCAGGTCGGCGGGGTCGTCGTTTCGCCCGGCGATATCGTGGTCGGCGATGACGACGGCATCACCGTCGTGCCGCGCCTGCTGGCCGAGCAGATTCTCGCCAAGGCGATGCAGCGCGAGCGTGCGGAAGCCCTGTCGATGGAAAACGGCAACCTGAACGAATTGCTGCCCGATCCTGCCCACGGCGCGCTCGATATGGACAGGCTGCTCAAGGGCAAGGTCGTGGAACACGCGACGTGGATTTCGCCGAATGAGCCGGGCGCATGACGATGACGGGAGAGACCGGAATGCAGGATTTTCAGCACTATATAGACGGCAAGTTCGTTGATCCCGACGGTGGAGAATGGTTCGACACGTTCAATCCCTTTACCGGCAAGCCCTGGGCGCGGATCGCGCGGGGCAACGCCGCGGATGTGGAAAAAGCCGTCGAAGCCGCCCACGCGGCGGTGACCACCGGCCCCTGGGCTTCCAGCACGGCAAGCGAGCGCGGCGCGCTGCTGCGCCGCATCGGTGACCTTGCCGCGCAGCGCGCCGAACAGCTGGCGGCCATCGAAGTGCGCGACAACGGCAAGCTGATGGCCGAGATGCTGGCGCAGATGCGCTACATGCCGAACTGGTATCACTACTATGGCGGGCTCGCCGACAAGGTGGAAGGCTCCGTCATCCCGCTCGATAAACGCGGATATCTCAACTATACGCGCTACGAGCCGCTCGGCGTCGTGGCCGTCATCACGCCCTGGAATTCGCCGCTCATGTTGACGGCGTGGAAGCTGGCGCCGGCGCTGGCGGCCGGGAATTCCGTGGTTATCAAGCCGTCCGAATTCACTTCCGCCTCCGTTCTGGAATTCGTCAAGATCATCGAGGAAGCCGGCGCGCCGAGCGGCCTCGTCAATGTCGTCACGGGCTTCGGCAACGAGGTCGGCACGCCGCTGGTGGAACATCCGAAGGTCGCCAAGGTCGCCTTCACCGGATCGGACGCGACAGGCAAGCGGATCTATGCCTCGGCGGCGCAGACCATGAAACATGTGACGATGGAGCTTGGCGGAAAATCGCCCAATATCGTTTTCGCCGATGCGGACCTGGACGAAGCGGTGAACGGCGCCATCGCGGGCATCTTCGCGGCCACCGGCCAGACCTGTCTCGCAGGCTCGCGCCTTCTGGTCGAGGATTCCATCCACGACGCTTTCCTTGAGCGCCTTGTCGAGACGGTGAAGGCGGCCCGCATGGGCGACCCCGCCGATATGCAGACGCAGGTCGGTCCCATCACGACCATGCCGCAATATGAGAAGGTGCTGAACTATATCGATGTCGCCCGCGGCGAAGGAGCGACGCTGGTCATGGGCGGCGAGCCGGGCAAGCGGCCGGAATGTGGCGACGGCTGGTTCGTCGAGCCGACGATCTTCAAGGACGTGCAAAACGGCATGCGCATCGCGCAGGAAGAGGTGTTCGGCCCGATCCTTTCCGTCATCCGCTTCAAGGACGAGGCGGATGCCGTGCGGATTGCCAACGATACGATGTACGGGCTTGCCGCCGGCGTCTGGACACGGGATATCGGCCGGGCGGTGCGCATGACGGAGGTGTTGAAAGCCGGCACCGTCTGGGTGAATACCTATCGCGCAACGAGCTACATGTCGCCGTTCGGCGGTTACCGCCAGAGCGGCGTCGGCCGGGAGAACGGTGCGGAAATGATCAAGGAATACTTGCAGGTGAAGAGCGTCTGGATGAACTACGGTGCGCCGTCGGCCAATCCGTTCGTGCAGCGGTGACAGCCGCCGGAAAATGAGCTGAATCGTCCCGTGGCGGCCAAAGGCCGGCGCAGGATGCGGACAAAGCGCTGTATGACAGCGGCGCCGGGCGGGAGGACGCACCGGCATCGACATGTCGGAGGACGGGGAGGAAGAATGAAGATTCACATCACAAAAGATTTCCTGAGCGGAGCTCTTTTCGGCGCGATCGGGCTTGGCACCATTGTGTTGGGCCAGAGCTACGACATGGGAACGGCGGGCAATATGGGTCCGGGTTATTTCCCGGTCATCCTGGGAACCATCATGACGCTGATCGGGCTCACGATGGTGGTCCGTTCGAGCCTGCATCCGGAGACCTCCGAAAGCGTGACGAGCTGGGAAATCCGGCCGCTCGCCTTCATCCTCGTCGCCGTCTTCACCTTCAGCCTGCTCATCGAATCGCGCGGCCTCATCGTCGCGGTGGTGGCGCTTGTGCTGATCAGCCGGCTGGCAGGACGCGAAGGCAGCATGCGCGAACTCGCCATCATGGTTATCGCGATGACGCTGATCGCGGTGGGCATCTTCGTCTACGGACTGAACATTCCCCTCAAACTGAGGCCCTGGTGATGGAACTTATTCAGCATCTTTCGCTGGGTTTCGGCGTCGCCCTGTCGCCGATGAACCTTGCCTATTGTTTTGCCGGCGTGCTGCTCGGCACCTTCATCGGCGTGTTGCCGGGCGTCGGACCGCTGGTGACGATCGCCGTGCTCTTGCCCCTGACCTTCGGTCTTCCGCCCGAAGGCGCGATGATCATGCTTGCCGGCATCTACTACGGTGCGGCCTATGGCGGCTCGACCACCGCAATCCTGGTCAACCTTCCGGGCGAATCCTCTTCGGCGGTCACCTGCATCGATGGATATCAGATGGCGCGGCAGGGGCGGGCGGGGCCGGCTCTCGCCATTGCCGCCATCGGCTCGGTGATTGCCGGCTGCATCGGCACGCTGCTCATCGCTTTCGTCGGGCCGCCGCTTGGCGCCGTGGCGCTGAAGTTCGGCGCGGCGGAATATTTCTCCCTGATGTTCATGGCCCTGATCTGTTCGTCCGCCCTCGTGCGCGGCTCTCTCGTCAAGGGCATGGGCATGGCGTTTTGCGGCGCGATCTTCGGTTTGGCGGGCACGGACGTCAATTCCGGCATCGACCGCTTCACCTTTGGCATGGACGGCCTTGCCGAGGGCTTTGATTTCGTCGTCGTCGCTGCCGGCCTCTTCGCGTTCTCGGAAATCGTCGTCAATCTCGGCGTTTCGATGAAACGCGAAGTGCTGACCGGGCGCGTGACTAACCTCATGCCGACCCGCGAAGACCTGAAGGCATCCTGGAAACCCATTTTGCGCGGCACCGGCATCGGCTCCATCCTGGGCGTCCTGCCGGGAACGGGGCAGACGATCGCCTCCTTCGCCTCCTACGCGCTTGAACGGAAGCTCGCCAAGGATCCGTCCCGCTTCGGCAAAGGCGCGATCGAAGGCGTCGCCGGCCCGGAATCGGCCAACAATGCCGCCGCGCAGACGCACTTCATCCCCACGCTGACCCTCGGCATTCCCAGCAGCGCGACCATGGCGCTGTTGCTCGGCGCCCTGATGATCCACGGCATCACGCCGGGTCCCCAGGTGATGACGTCGCATCCGGAACTCTTCTGGGGCCTGGTTGCCAGCATGTGGATCGGCAATGTGATGCTCGTCATCCTCAACCTGCCGCTGGTCGGTCTCTGGGTCGCCTTTCTCAAGGTTCCCTATCGTTGGCTTTATCCGCTGATTCTCGTCTTCTCGTGCATCGGCATCTACACGGTCAACATGAGCGCCAGCGACATCGCCTTCGCGGCCTTCTTCGGCTTGCTCGGTTATGTCTTCCTGAAGCTCGACTGCGAACCGGCGCCGTTCATCCTCGGCTTCCTGCTCGGACCGATGATCGAGGAAAATTTCCGCCGCGCCATGTTGCAGTCGCACGGAAACCTGGAGGTCTTCGTCTCGTCGCCACTCAGCGCCGTTTTCCTGGCGATCGCGCTTGGCCTCATGATCCTGATGGTCGTTCCTCTGGTTCGCAAGCAGAAGGACCAGGCGATCGCGGAAGGCTGAGCCATGACGCGACGCCGCATCCCCGCCGTCCTCATGCGGGGCGGCACCAGCAAGGGCCTGTTCGTCCGGCTGGAGGATTTGCCCTCGGACCCGGCGGTGCGCGACCGCGTGCTGCTGCGCGCCTTTGGAAGCCCTGACCCCTACGGTCGCCAGATGGACGGCGTGGGCGGCGGCCATTCCAGCGCAAGCAAGGTCGCGGTCATCTCCCGGTCGACGCGCCCCGGCTGCGATATCGACTATCTCTTCGGTCAGGTCGCGGTTGATCGCGCCCTGATCGACTGGTCCGGAAGCTGCGGCAATCTCCTGAGTGCGACTGCATCTTTCGCCATCGACGAAGGCTTCGTCGACGTGCCGTCCGACGGCGTTGCGACCGTTAGGATCTGGCAGGTCAATCTCGGCCAGCAGATCGTGGCCCGCGTGCCGGTGCGGGCCGGCCAGACCGCCGAGACCGGTTCGTTCGAGATGGATGGGGTCGCATTTGCCGGTGCCGAAATCCTCATAGAATATCCGCCGCAGGACAACGCGGACGGTGGGCTTTTCCCCACGGGTCGAGTTCTGGACAGGGTGGAGGTGCCGGGCATCGGCCGGTTCGATGTCACGCTTCTCCAGGCTGGCATGGCGACGGCGATCGTCGAGGCCCGTGTGCTCGGACTGGCCGGAACGGAGCTGCCCGAGCACATCAACGGCGACGACGAACTGCTGGAGCGCCTGGAGATGATCCGCGCCGCCTGCGCCGTCGCCATGGGCCTGGCGAAAACACCGCAGGAGGCGACACAGACGCGACCGCACATGCCGAAACTCGCCTTCGTCTCTCCTTCCATCGACTACCGGGCATCGAACGGACAGGTCATCGGTGCTGCGTCGACCGATCTGGTGGCGCGCATCATATCGATGGGAAAGCTGCACCACGCGATCACCGGCACGGGTGCCGCCGCGATCGCTGCGGCCTTGCAGGTGCCGGGTACGGTGCCTCATCGCCTTGCGCAGACCTACAGCCCGAAAGTCAGGCTCGGCCACGCATCGGGTATCCTGACGGTCGAAGCGGACGTTTCTCAAACGGCGGGGACGTTCACCGCCGATCGGCTCGCCATGAGCCGCTCGGCACGGCGGCTGATGGAGGGATGGGTCTGCACGCCGGGCGAATTCTGGCCGCAGGATGAAAGCGGCCTTGCCGCGATTGCCCGATGATCGCTGTTTTACGGAAAACCTGATATTTTTCATGACGAAGCGAATAGAAGCCGCATAGACTGGGCCTGAGGTCATCACCGCAGGAAATGCCCATGGTCCAGCTTCGCCAACTTCGCTATGTCATTGAGGTCAACCGGCAGGGCAACCATATTTCGGCCGCCGCCGATGCGTTGAACACGTCCCAGCCCGGCATGAGCAAGCAGATCCAGGAACTGGAGCTCGAACTCGGCTTCTCGATCTTCCAGCGCAGCAGGAACCGGGTGACCGGCCTGACCGATCCCGGCCGCGAAGTCGTCGAAATCGCCCAGCGCATCCTCAACGAAGTCCAGAGCCTCAAGAACATCCGCGAGGATTACGGCGCCCAGGAAGGCGGCACGCTGACGATCGCGACCACCCATACCCATGCCCGATATATCCTGCCCCGCGTCATCAAGAGCTTCGTCCAGCGCCATCCGCATGTGCGGATAGGGCTCTTGCAGGGCAATCCGACGGAAATCTGCGAGGCGGTGGAGACCGGTAAGGCCGACATTGCCGTCGGCACGGAAACGATGCGGCCCTTTCCCCACCTGCTGCGCCTGCCCTGCTACCAGATCACCCGCAGCCTGATCGCTCCGAAGGGCCACCCCATTTTCCGGGTCAAGACCCTGACGCTGGAGGCAATCGCCAAATATCCGATGATCGCGCACGATCCGCATCGCAGCGGCCGATGGAAGATTCTCGACGCCTTCGAGAAAAAGGGCATTACGCCGACCATCCTGTTCAACGCCGTGGATGCAGATGTCGGCAAGACCTATGTCGAGATGGGCATCGGCATCGCCGTCATGGCGACCGATGCCTTTGACCCGGCTCATGACAGGGCTTTGCGCGCGCGCGATGCCAGCCATCTCTTCGAGGCGAGCACCAGCTATGTCACCCTGCGGACCGACACCTATATCCGCCGCTTCATCTTCGATTTCATCGAACTTCTGACGCCGACGCTGACGCCGGACCATGTCCGCGCGACGCTGCGGGCGCGTGAGCGCGAGCGCGCGGCGAAGTAGAGCCAATCCACCTGGTTGAGCGACAAAGCGCGCCCTCGCGCGAGGGGAGAGCGGTCTTTTGCGGCATTGATCCCAGTATTCCTGTATCGCATACTACTATCGAAAATGACGCTTTGCGCCTGCATGACCCGCTTACTAAACTCCCCAGCATAAAGGGAGGAAAGTCATGTTTTCATATCGTCAGAAGATTGCCGGACTAGCAATATCCTTACTCGCCCTGCAAAGCGTTCCGGTCTTTGCGCAGTCCGCGGAGGACTATCCGAACCAGACGGTCCGTATCATCACGCCGTTCGAGGCGGGCGGCGGCACGGACATCGTTTCGCGCGAACTGGCCAACAAGCTTCAGGGCCTCTGGAACAACAACGCGGTGATCGTCGAAAACAAGCCGGGTGCAAACGGTAATCTGGGAACGGACATCGTCGCGAAATCGAAGCCGGACGGCTACTCGCTGCTTCTGACCACCAATGCCACGATCGCCATCAATCCGCAGCTCTTCGGCGACCGCGTGAAGTATGATCCGATCAAGGACTTTACGCCGGTCTCGATGCTGTCGAGCCTGCCCTTCGTCTTCCTGGTGCCGCCGGCATCGCCGGCAAAGACCATGGAAGAGTTCCTCGAACTCGCGAAGAAAAGCCCGGGCACGCTGAGCTGCGGCTCGTCGGGCGTCGGCGGCGGTGCGCATCTGGCGCTCGAAATGCTGAAGTCGCGCGCGGGCGTCGACATCACGCACATTCCGTACAAGGGAACGGGCTCGTCGATCACCGCCCTTCTCGGCGACCATATCGACTGCCTCTTCGTCTCCATCCTCAGCGCGTCGCCCTATATCAAGCAGGGGCAGCTGCGCGCTCTGGCAGTCAGCAGTCTGGACCGCAACTCGTCCCTGCCGGACGTTCCGGCGGTCGCCGAACTGCCTGGCCTCGACGGGTTCGAATCCGATCTCTGGTATGGCCTTCTCGTTCCCACCGGCACGGACCCGAAGATCGTCCAGAAAGTCTATGAGGGCGTCAAGGCGCTCATCGATGATCCCGGCTTCCGCGGCCGCTTCGAGCCGACCGGTGCCGTGCTCGTGGGCAACAAGCCTGAAGAGTTCGCCAAGCAGGTGGCCAGCGACATCAAGAAATGGGCCACGGTCGTCAAGGAATCCGGCGTAGCCGAACAGCTCTGATCGCTGAAAACCAACCTGAACACCATCCTCTGCGCGGCCTGTGGCCGCGCAGCCAGGCCCCGCCTTTTCCAAATTCTGTTCAAGCCTTTCAATGGGAGTCGACGTGAAACAAGAACCTACCCCCCGACTTTGGCCCGGCGAGATATTCCAGGCACTCAAGCGGAGCGATGTCAAACAAGTCGCCTACGTTCCGGATGCCGGCCATATCGAGTTGATCTCGAACTGCGAGGCGGACGCCGACATGACCGCAGTCTCGCTGACGACCGAGGAAGAGGGCGTTGCCATGCTTTCCGGCGCATGGCTCGGGGGTGATCGCGGTGCGCTCATCATGCAGTCGTCCGGCGTCGGCAACTGTATCAACATGCTGAGCGTCCCGCTGCACTGCCGCATGCCGCTGCTGATGGTCGTCACCATGCGCGGCGAGTGGGGCGAGTTCAATCCCTGGCAGCTGCCGATGGGGCAGAATGCCGAGCGCGTCCTGCAGGACATGGGCGTCTACGTTCAGCGCGCGAGCCATGCCGAAGAGGTGGGACAGATCGTCTACGCCGGCGCGCAACTCGCTTTTTCTTCCAATTGCGTCGTCGCAGTGCTCCTCAGCCAGCGGCTTCTCGGCTTCAAGGACTGGAGCAAGTAACAATGACCGACACGAAAAAAGGTACGATGGATCGCCGTGAGGTGTTGAGAGCGATCGTCGCACAGCGTGGAGACGCGCTGATGGTCACGGGCCTCGGGTCGGCGACCTACGATGCCGGCACGGTCGACCACCTCAACACGTTCTGCCTGTGGGGCGGGATGGGAGCCGCCGCCATGATGGGCCTCGGCCTTGCGCTTGCCCAGCCCGATCGCCGCGTGCTGGTCATGACCGGCGACGGCGAGATGCTGATGGGCATCGGCGCCTTTGCGACGATCGGCGCGCAGCGCCCGAAGAACCTCGCCATCGCCGTCATCGACAACGAGCACTACAGTGAGACCGGCATGCAGCCGACCCATACGCGGCGCGGCGTCAGCCTGGCCGGCGTTGCGCGCGAATGCGGCTTTGCCGGTGCCGAGACGGTTTATACGGAGGCCGAGCTTAACGCGGTCGTGCCGAAGCTCTTCGGAGGCGATGGCCCGTTCTTCGCGGCCATCAAGGTGAACACGCAGCGCTATCCGATGTCGATCCGCGTGCGCGACGGCGTGCACCTGAAGGATCGCTTCCGCGAGAACCTTCTCGGAGCCGAACGCGCCTATTACTGAGCGCGAGACCGGACGCCACGGCGTCCCCAGGGCGCCCATCGACAGCGGTGGGCGCCGGCCATGCCAATCAATCGAAAGAATCGGGGGAGAAAACATGTCTCGCAAGCGGGATTGGAAAGTCGTCCTGGCAGGCGAGTGCATGATTGCCCGGCCTTTCACCGCCTATAAGGAGCCGGAATTTCTTGCAGTGCTCGATCTGCTCGCAAACTCCGACGTCACTTATGCCCATCTCGAAATGAACTTCGGCGATGCGGACGATCTGGAATGGGCCTCGCGCGGCGACTGGGTCGCCAGCTACATGATCGCGGAACCGGACCTTGCCGCGGAACTGAAGTCGGCCGGCATCGATATCCTGTCGCTCGCCCATAACCACAGCTTCGATTTCGGCCCGTCCGGCCTTCTGTCGACCGCCCGCCATTGCCGGGACGCGGGGTTCGCCTGCGCCGGCACGGGGCGCGATCTGGAGGAGGCGCGCGAGCCGGCCTTCTTCGAGACGCGAAAGGGCCGCGTGGCGCTCGTTTCGACGAGTTCGGGCAACAAGGCCTATGAATGGGCAAGCCATCCCAAGGCGCAGTTGCGCGGCCGGCCCGGCGTCAATCCCCTGCGCGTGTCGATGAAATACGAGGTCGACGGCGCCGCTGCCGCCGAACTGGAAAGGCTCGCCAGCCGGCTCGGCATCGGCAGCCGGCGCAAAAACGCCGCGGGTGCGGACGAAATCGCGTTGAATTTCCCCGGTGACCAGTCGACCCGCACATCGCCCGCCTTCGTCGCTGGCGACAAGTTCGGGGTGTTCAGCGAATGCCATCCGCGCGATCTCGAAGGCAATCTGCGATCGATCGAAGAGGCGGCGACGATGGCCGATCTCGTCATGGTCGCCCATCACTATAACGTCTCGGAGGGTCCGCGCAGCGACAATCCTCCGCGCTTCGCCCGCCAGTTCGCCCATGCCGCCATCGACGCCGGCGCGGACATCTATATCGGCCACGGCTGGCACAAGACGCTCGGCATCGAGATCCATGACGGCAAGCCGATCTTCTACGGCGTCGGCAATTTCATCGCCCAGTCGGAATTCGTCCGCCGCGTGCCCTATGACAGCTATGAGGCCTGGGATCACGATGTCGATCGCCTGACGACATTGAACGCCGCCGCCTATCCGCTCCATCCCGGCCTCGATCTTGCCCCCTGGTGGAGTTCCGCCGTGTTCGAGCTCGAATATGATGGCGATGCCCTGAAGGAGATCCGGCTGCACCCCGTTGAGATGGGGCGCCGGACGACGCCGGACGGAACGGTCATCACGCGGCAGACGGGCAAGGGCGCACATGCCCTGACGGAAGGCCGCCCCTTTATCGCCGACAAGGAAACCGGCGAGGCAGTTCTTCAACGCCTCAAATCCCTGTCCGAGCCGCTTGGCACACGGATCGACATCGAGAAGGGTGTCGGCATCATCCGGCTCTGACGGATACGCCGCATTCGATACGCCAGCAGAGGAATACTCATGGACACCATGACGACGAACAGCCACGCCCACGACCTGATCGACCTCGTGCGCCAGATATCCGTTGACACGCTGCCTCCGGCCGTCGTGGAGCAGGCCAGGATCTGCCTTCTGGAAGCGCTGGGTTGCGGTGTCTTCGGCGCCTCGCAGCCATGGTCGCGCATCCTGGCCGACGAGATGATCGCGGAAGGAACACAGGGCTTCAGCACCGTCATCGGCCGGGGACGGCTTGCGGCACCCGCCGCCGCCCTTTGCAACGGCACCGCAATCCACGGCTACGAGCTTGACGACCTGATCGCCGAATCCGTGGTGCATCCCGGCGCGGCGGTCATCCCGGCAGCCCTTGCCGCCGCCGAGGCCGTCGAGGCCAGCGGCGCCCGGCTTCTGGAAGCCATCGTCGCCGGTTACGAGGTGACGCACCGCATCGGCCTTGCGCTCGGCGCCGAACCATCCCGCCGGGGCTTCCATGTCGCCAGCCTTTCGGCGCCGGCCGGCTGCGCGATTGCCGCCGGCATCGTCATGGGCCTGACGCGCGACCAGCTTCTCTCCGCCATCGGGCTGAGCTGCTCGGCGGCGGGCGGCATCAAGAGTTTTGCCATCGGCAAGGGCGGCGGCATGGTGAAGCGGCTGCATCTCGGCCGCGCGGCCGAGGCCGGCGTGCGCGCGGCTCAGCTTGCCCGGCGCGGCTTCCTCGGCCCGCCCTTTGCCATCGACAGCCGCTTCGGCCTCGTCGAAGTGTTCGGCGGCAGCAGTGCGGATGCGGCCCGGTTGAGCGAGGGGCTGGGATCGCAATGGGCGATCTCGAAGACCTGGTTCAAGGTCTATCCGATCTGCGGATGGATCCAGTCCACCGTGCAGCTTCTTTCGGAAATGCGCGGTCCCCAGCCGCTTACATCCGCCGATATCGCCCATGTGCGCGTTGGCGTCAGCAAATATGCGGCCCAAAACAACAGCGAGCCGGCGCCAATCGACACGATGGGCGCCCAGTACAGCATTCCCTATTGCGCCGCGCTCTCCCTGATGGGCGACCCGCGAGACCCGGACATGTTTTCCGCCGCGGTGGTCAACAGGGCGGATATCCGGGAGCTGGCAGCACGCATCGAGATCGTCGTCGATCCCCGCATCGACGCCGTTTATCCCAGCCAATATGGCGCCTGCGTCTCGTTGGCGCTCGCCGACGGGCGATCGTTCGAAGGCACGGTGCTGGATTGCCACGGCACGCCGGTCGATCCCTGCACGCAGGCCGAAAGCCGCGAAAAATTCAAGCTGCTGACGCGTGGACGGCTGTACGAGGCGCAGGCCGAAACCCTTACGGAGCATGTTCGAACCCTGGCCGATCTCGCGTCGGTTCGCACGCTCATGGAAACCCTTTCATCAGCGAGTTCCCGATGACATCCGATCTCAAGGACAAGACCTGTCGCGACATCACCCTTGGGTCCGGCCGCAAATATCGCTACTTCTCCGTGCCCGCGCTGGAGGAAAACGGCATCGGCAAGGTGTCGCGCATGCCCGTTTCGCTGCGCATCGTGCTGGAATCGGTCCTGCGCAATTGCGACGGCAAGAAGGTCCTGCGCAGCCACGTCGAATCTCTCGCCAACTGGCAGCCGAACGCGCCGCGCGAGACGGAAATACCCTTCACGGTCGGGCGTATCGTGCTCAACTGCGCGGCAGGCATTCCGCTGCTTGGTGATCTGACCGCCATTCGCAGTGCGATGATGCTTCGTGGTTATCCGGCGGAAATCGTCGGCCCCAAGGTGCCGGTCGATATGGCGCTCGATCATACGCTGACGGTCGATTACAACGCCCGGCCGGACGCGCTGACGCTCAACACCGCACTCGACATCCGCCGCAATGCCGAGCGCTACCGTTTCGTCAAATGGGCCATGCAGGCCTATGGCGGCGTGCGGCTCTTCCCGCCGGGCGCCGGCATCCTGCACCAGCTCAATCTCGAACTTCTGGCCCCCGGTTATCTCGAAAAGGATGGCATCTGTTTTCCTGACACGCTCGTCGGGACGGATTCCCACACCTGCATGATCGCGGGCCTCGGCACCGTCGGCTGGGGCGTCGGCGGCATCGAGGCGCAGGCCGCCGTGCTCGGGCAACCGCTCTTCTTCCTCACGCCCGATGTGGTGGGCGTGCACGTTTCCAACAGGCTGCGCGAGGGGGTGACCGCCACCGATCTCGTCCTGCATGTTACCGAAATGATGCGCAAGGCGAAGGTCGTCGGAAAATTCGTCGAGTTCTTCGGCGAGGGCGTTGCGACGCTGAGCGTGCCCGACCGCGCCACCATCGCCAACATGGCCGTCGAATATGGCGCGACCATCGGATATTTCCCCGTCGACGAGCAGACCTGTTCCTACCTTCGCCAGACGGGGCGCACGGAGGAGACCGTAAAGGCCGTCGAAAAGCTCTATCGTGCACAAGGATTCTTCGGTGCGCCGAAATCCGGCGACATCGATTATTCCGGAGTGATCGAGCTCGACCTCTCGATCGTCGTGCCCAACCTTGCCGGCCCGAAGCGGCCGCAGGACCGCATCCCGCTCGACGGATTGAAGGAACGTTTCGCCGAGGTGCTCGCGGCGCCGGTCGCACAAGGCGGCTACGGAAAGACGCCGGTAGCTTCCGCCGATGTGGACCAGACCGCGCGAAAGGTGCGCGACGGTGACGTGGTTATCGCGGCCATCACCTCCTGCACCAACACGTCCAATCCGGGTGTCATGCTGACGGCGGGCCTGGTCGCCCGCAACGCCGTCGCGCTCGGCCTTCGCACCAAGCCCTGGGTGAAGGCGTCGCTGACGCCGGGCTCGATGGTGGTCAGCCGCTATCTCGAAGCGACCGGCCTTCAGGAGGCGCTCGACACGCTCGGCTTCGCCGTCGCCGGCTACAGTTGCGCCACCTGCGTCGGCGCCTCCGGGCCGATCGATCCCGAGTTGGAAGAACAGATTGCCGTGCGCGACGTCGTCGCCTGTGCCGTGCTATCGGGAAACCGCAATTTCGAGGCGCGTATCCACCCGGCCGTGCGCGCTTCCTTCCTTGCAAGCCCGCCCCTCGTGGTGGCGTTCGCGCTGACGGGGCGAATGGATATCGACCTGCTGAACGAGCCGCTGGGCATCGGAACGAATGGCAAACCCGTTTATCTCAGCGATATCTGGCCATCCTCCGAAGAGCTCGCGGAAGCCCAGGCGATTGCAGCCAATCCGGAATTCTACCGCGAGACCTATGCGGGCGACATTGCCGCGCGCGATCCGAACTGGAAGACCATTCCGCAGACGACGGGCAAGCTTTATGCATGGGACGAACAATCGACCTACCTGAAGGAGCCTCCCTTCCTGGCGCCCGAGTTCCTGGTCTCGGTCCTGACGCCGATCATCGGCGCAAGGGCGCTGGCGATCCTGGGGGATTCGGTCACCACCGATCACATCAGCCCGATCGGCAACATCAAGGCGAGTTCTCCGGCCGGAACCTATCTCGGCAGCCTCGGCGTCGCGCCGCTCGATTTCAACAATTTCGGTGCGCGGCGGATGAACCATGAGGTGATGGTGCGCGGCGGGTTCGGCAACCAGCGGCTCAGCAACCGTATGGTTCCCGGCGTGGAGGGCGGCGTGACCGCACACCAGCCGGGTGGCGAGACGATGAGCATCTACGACGCCTCGCTTCTCTACAAGGCCGACAACGTTCCGCTGATCGTAGTGGCCGGCCAGGAATATGGCACCGGCAGCGCGCGGGACTGGGCGGCAAAGGCCACGCGGCTTCTGGGTGTGCGTGCCATCGTGGCCGAAAGCTTCGAACGTATCCACCGCAGCAACCTCGTCGGCATGGGCGTGCTTCCGTGCCAGCTCGCCGGGGGAGCCCGGACCGCGGACCTCGACCTCGATGGCTCGGAACGCTTCGATATCCTCGGTCTCGGCGATGACGTCGAGCTCGGCCAGTCCCTGACGCTCGTCATTCACCGGGCCGATGGAACGAGCACGCAAGTGCCCCTGATCCTGCGCCTCGATACGCCTGTCGAGGTGGAATATGCGCGCAGCGGCGGGGTCATGCCCTACATCCTCAGCGAACTGACGACCGAGGCGAAGCGCATGCGCGCAGCCTCCTGAAGGCCCGACCTCAAACCAACTGCC
The DNA here is from genome assembly GCF_058809275.1 of Shinella sp. GW821-FHT10F02. Lineage (NCBI taxonomy): Bacteria > Pseudomonadati > Pseudomonadota > Alphaproteobacteria > Hyphomicrobiales > Rhizobiaceae > Shinella > Shinella sp. GW821-FHT10F02. The sequence continues at coordinate 352,811 of NZ_JBXASL010000001.1, forward strand.
TCATGAAAGGACATGTACATGGACCAGGAAACCTACGACAAGGGTCTCGCCATCCGCCGCGCAACGCTCGGGGACGCCTATGTGGACAAGGCGCTCGCCCAGGCCGATGACTTCACGCAGGACCTGCAGCAGCTCGTCACGACCTATTGCTGGGGCGAAGTCTGGGGCCGCGAGGGACTGGACCGCAAGACCCGCTCGATCATCAACCTTGCAATGATCAGCGCGCTCAACCGTCCCCATGAGCTTGCAGCGCATGTCCGTGGCGCCATCAACAACGGCCTGACCCGGGACGAGATCAAGGAGGTCTTTCTTCAGGTCGGCATCTATTGCGGCGTGCCCGCGATGGTCGACAGCTTCCGGATTGGCCGCGAGGTGCTGAAGGAACTGGATTCCAAGTAGCGTCCGAGGTATTGCGCGTCGCGGGCCTTTTCCAATCGGTTCCGCGGCGCGTTTGATTTTCTAAAGAATTCCGCACATCTCAAGGAGTGGTGCAATTCCATCGTTGAAAGCCTGGAAAAGGCTGAGCACGACCACCCTGGCCTTCGCGCTCGCAGCGCTCGCGGGCTTTTCGGGTGCGGCCTATCATATTCCGCTGGCCTGGATGCTGGGGCCGCTGCTCGTGGCGGCCTGCCTTTCGGCTACCGGGTTCGATCTGCGACCCAACGAGAATGTGCGCAAATTCGGCCAGCTCACGATCGGAACCGCCGTCGGCCTGACGATGACGGCAAGCGTTCTGGCGGAACTCGGCGGCTGGCTGCCGCTCATGGTGCTCAGCGCGCTTGTTTCCGTAATGATGTCCTGCGTGGCGGGGGTCATTCTTGCGCGCCAGGCGCGGCTCGACCAGAAAACGGCTTTCTTTGCCAGCCTGCCGGGCGGTCTTGCGGAGATGGGGAACATCGGCGTGCAGATGGGTGCTCAGGCCGAGCCGATCGCCATCGTCCACACATTGCGCGTCACGATCGTCGCCCTCACCATCCCGTCGATCCTGCTCGCATTCGGGACGCCCGATTTCGCGGTGGCGCCCGGCACCCGGATCGTCGATCCATACTGGACGGTGGGCCTGATCGTCGGAGGGGCAGCCTTTGCCTATTTTCTCGGGCGCATCCGGCTCAACAACCCCTATATGATCGGAGCGATCCTGTTCACGGCGATCTTTGCCTCCAGGGGCCTCGTTGCCGGCAAGATGTATCACCCGCTCTTTGCCGTCGCCCAGTTGATGATCGGTTTTGCCGTCGGTTGCCGCTTTCGCCGCGATATCCTGGCGAAGCTCCCGCGGGTAGCGTTCTTCAGCGTCATCTCGATTTTTGGGTTGGGCACCGTGATGGTCGGTTTCGCCCTGCTTCTGTCCCTTACGACGGGATTGACCTATCCGGCCGCCATTCTGGCGACCTCGCCGGGCGGCCTGTCTGAAATGACGGTCACGGCTGAAATCCTGCATCTTGCCGTTCCGACTGTCGTCGGGTTCCAGGTGGTGCGCGGCATCCTCGTCAACAGCCTGGCCTCGCACTATTACGCGCTGCTGACCCGGTATGGCGTGCTCGACCTCCTGCAAAGGGTTTTTGGGTCGCCCGATCCGGGCTGAGGAAAGCGGTGTCGGTCAGCGGAATTGATGAGCATAGGAGTGTGGAATCGCATGAAGATCTTGGTCCCTATCAAGCGGGTCGTTGATTACAACGTCAAAATTCGCGTGAAGGCGGATGGCTCGGGTGTCGAGCTTTCGAATGTGAAGATGTCGATGAACCCGTTCGACGAGATTTCTGTCGAGGAAGCGCTGCGGCTGAAGGAAGCCGGCAAGGCGTCGGAAGTGGTCGTCGTGTCGATCGGTCCGGCGAAGGCCGAAGAGACGCTGCGCACCGCACTCGCCATGGGCGCCGACCGCGCCGTGCTGGTCGAGACGGAGGATGCCGTCGAGCCGCTCGCCGTGGCCAAGATCCTCAAGGGCGTCGCGGAAGCCGAACAGCCCGGCCTGATCATCGTCGGCAAGCAGGCGATCGACGACGACAGCAACCAGACAGGCCAGATGCTTTCGGCGCTGCTCGGCTGGGCACAGGCGACGTTTGCCTCCAAGGTCGAGATCGGTGAGGGTTCCGCCCAGGTCACCCGCGAAGTCGACGGCGGTTTGCAGACCATCGAAGTGAAGCTCCCGGCCGTGGTCACGACGGACTTGCGCCTCAACGAGCCGCGTTATGCCTCGCTGCCGAACATCATGAAGGCGAAGAAGAAGCCGCTCGACAAGAAGACGCCGTCCGACTTCGGCGTCGACACGAGCCCGCGGCTGAAGGTGCTGAAGACCGAGGAACCGTCCGGCCGCAAGGCAGGCGTCAAGGTCAAGTCGGTCGCGGAACTCGTCGACAAGCTCAAGAACGAAGCCGGCGTGCTGTAAGGCAGGAAAGGGAGAACATTACCATGGCCATTCTTCTTCTGGCAGATCACGACAACGCCCACCTTTCCGACCAGACGGCAAAGGCGCTGACGGCGGCATCGAAGATCGGTTCCGACGTGCATGTGCTCGTCGCCGGTGCCGGTGCCAAGGCAGCCGCCGAACAGGCGGCAAAGCTCTCCGGCGTTTCGAAGGTTCTCGTCGCCGAGGATCAGACCCTTGCCAACAATCTGGCGGAACCGCTTGCGGCCCTCATCGTGTCGCTTGCCGGCAATTACGAGGCCATCGTCTCGGCCGCGACCTCCGTCGGCAAGAACGTTCTGCCGCGCGTGGCAGCACTTCTCGATGTCGCCCAGGTCTCCGAAATCATCGAGGTCGTCTCTGCCGATACGTTCAAGCGTCCGATCTATGCGGGCAATGCGATCCAGACGGTTCAGTCCACCGATGCGAAGAAGGTGATCACGGTGCGCACGGCATCCTTCGCCGCAGCAGCCGAAGGCGGCAGTGCTGCCATCGAGAGCGTCTCGGCGGCTGCGAACCCCGGTCTCTCGACCCACGTCAAGGATGCGCTGTCCTCGTCGGATCGTCCGGAGCTGACCTCGGCTAAGATCATCATCTCGGGCGGCCGTGCGCTTGGCTCTTCGGAGAAGTTCCAGGAGGTGATCCTTCCGGTTGCCGACAAGCTCGGTGCGGCGGTTGGCGCTTCCCGTGCTGCGGTCGATGCCGGCTATGCGCCGAACGACTGGCAGGTCGGGCAGACGGGCAAGGTGGTCGCGCCGCAGCTCTACATCGCCTGCGGCATCTCGGGTGCCATCCAGCACCTCGCCGGGATGAAGGACAGCAAGGTGATCGTGGCGATCAACAAGGACGAGGAGGCGCCGATCTTCCAGGTCGCCGACTATGGGCTTGTGGCGGATATTTTCGAGGCGCTGCCGGAGTTGCAGAAGGCGCTCTGAACGCCGCCCCTAATCCGTGGCGAAGACCGTGCTGGCATCGCTGACGATCGACACATGGGCATAGGCGGCTTTTCCGGCTGCCTCGCCGTCTCCCCGCAGGATCGCGGTGACGATATCCTGGTGTTCGCTGTAGGATTTGGAAAGGCGGCCGGGGAGGCGGAACTGTGCGCGGCGGAACGGGGAGAGGCGCGCGCGGGTCTGCGTGACCAGTTCGAAGACATGGTCATTGTGCGCGCCGTTGTAGAGCCTTGTGTGGAACTCGACATTGTAGGCGGCATAGTCCTCTTCGGCGCCGTCCTGTACCAGCCGCATGGAGGCGTGGTGCGACAGTTCCAGCGCGCGCCGCTCGGCCACCGTCATGCGCCCGGCGGCGAGGCGCGCGCAGACGCCTTCCAGTTCCGCCATCGCCTCGAACATCGAGGATAGATAGCCTCCCGATACATTGGTGACGACGGCGCTGCGGTTCGGCTGGCGTTCCACCAGTCCCATGGCGCCAAGCTCCCGCAGGGCCTCGCGCACGGGGGTGCGCGACACTTGAAAGCGCGCCGCCAGCGAAAACTCGTCCAGTTTCTCGCCGGGCTGCATCGTGCCGGTCACGATCATGTCGCCGATCGCCTTCACCATCTGTTCGACGGTGGTTCCGGCCCGCACGACCTGTCTCTGCCTTTTCTCTGCCACGCGCGAATCTTTCCTCAATCTGCATACAGATGCATTCCCGTTGAGTGGCTGTCAAATATGGCAATTAACCATCTGAAGAGAAAACAGATTATTTCAAATGAGTTTGGAGATTGTCTGTGAAAGTTGGAGAAGTGGCGATTAAATTTTAGCCATTTAACTGCATCCGTCTGAAAAATCATCACGCGCGTCGCAAAACTGCATGCACTTTTCGCAGTGCTGAATCTGCTCCCAAAATAAATCTATCTTAAACAATGGCTTATGAATCTGGCATAGGCGTTGCATTGCTTTCTTGCATTGCCAGACCTGGCTTCCATTCCTCGCAAGGAGCATTCCGATGACCAAACTCCTTCCTTTCTCCCGCCGCGATTTTCTCAGGACCTCTGCCATGGGCGCCGCCGTCGTCGGCCTTGCGCCGTCCGGGCTGTTCTCTCCCGCCATGGCGCAGGCGGCACTTACGGTCGGCTTCATCTATGTCGGCCCCAAGGATGATTATGGCTACAACCAGGCCCATGCCGAAGGCGCCGCCATGCTCAAGACAGTGGAAGGCGTCACCGTCGTCGAGGAGGAAAACGTGCCCGAAACGGTCGACGTCCAGAAGACGATGGAATCGATGATCAACCTCGATGGCGCCGGGCTGCTGTTTCCCACCTCCTTCGGCTATTTTGACCCCCACATGCTGGACATGGCGAAGAAATATCCCGACGCCCAGTTCCGCCATTGCGGCGGCCTGTGGAAGGAAGGCACGCATCCGGCCAATACCGGTTCCTATTTCGGCTATATCGGCCAGGGCCAGTACCTGAACGGCATCGCGGCCGGCTACGCATCGAAGAGCAAGAAGATCGGCTTCGTCGCCGCCAAGCCGATCCCGCAGGTGCTGCAGAACATCAACTCCTTCCTGCTCGGCGCGCGCTCGGTCGATCCGGCCATCACCTGCCAGGTGATCTTCACCGGCGAATGGTCGCTTGCCGTGAAGGAGGCCGAGGCGACGAATGCGCTGATCGACCAGGGCGCCGACGTCATCACCTGCCATGTCGACAGCCCCAAAGTCGTGGTGGAGACCGCGGCCGGTCGCGGCGCCTTCATCTGCGGCTATCACGCCAACCAGAGCCCGCTCGCACCGGAAAAATACCTGACCGGCGCGGAATGGGCCTGGGGCAACGTCTATACCGACTTCGTCAAGAAGGCGCAGGCCGGCGAGAAGCTCGGCAACTTCGTGCGCGGCGGCCTGAAGGACGGCTTCGTCAAGATGAGCCCGCTCGGTCCGGGCGTCTCCGAGGAAGCGCGCAAGACGTTCGACGCCACGCTCGCCGAGATGATGGGCGGCAGCTTCTCGGTCTTCAAGGCCGGCATCAAGGACAACAAGGGCAATGTGGTGGTCGCCGAGGGCCAGGCCTTCGCGGAGGACGCGATCGAGCTCGAAAGCATGGACTATCTCGTCGAAGGCGTCGTCGGATCGACATCGTAACCCGGGCGGAGGCGACGTCATGACGATCGAAGCCAACATGCCCATCACACCGCTCTCGGAGCGGGCCGGACAGATCCGGCCCCTTCTGGAATGGCTTGCGCGGCGCGCGGAGCCGCTGGCGATCGCGCTCTTTGCGATCCTCGTCGGCCTCGCGCTCTTCTCGCTGTTCATCGCCGTGCTCGGCAAGTCGCCGGTGCAGCTGTTCCAGCTGATGTATGCCGGCGGCTTCGGCAGCTGGTTTTCGGTGCAGAACTCGCTGAGCCGGGCCGCCCCCCTTCTTCTGACGGCACTCTGCGTCGCGCTGCCGGCGCGGCTCGGCCTCGTGGTCATCGGCGCGGAGGGGGCGGTGGTGCTGGGCGGGGTCGCGGGGGCGGCGATTGCGCTCCCGATGATCGGCACGGCGCCGCCCTTCGTCGTCTGGGTGGCGATGGGGCTGGCCGGCATGGCAGTCGGAGCGGTTTGGATCGGCCTTTCCGGCTTCCTGCGCCACTATCGCGGCGTCAACGAGACGATCGCCTCACTGCTGCTCGCCTATATCGCCATCGCGCTGATGAACCACCTGATCGAAGGGGTGCTGCGCGATCCGGCAAGCCTCAACAAGCCGTCCACCACGCCCTTGCCGGCGGAATACATGCTCGGCAACATTCCGGGCATGGACGTGCACTGGGGCCTCGTCATCGGCGTTGTCGCCTGCATCGTCTCCTATATCCTCATCGAAGCGACGAGTTTCGGGTTTGCGGCACGCATTGCCGGCGGCAATGTCCGGGCGGCGCAGATCCAGGGCCTGCCGGTCGGGCGGCTGATCGTCGGCTTCACGGCGATCGCCGGCTCCTTCGCCGGGCTTGCCGGCATGATCGAGGTGACGGCGGTGCAGGGCAGCGCCAATGCGTCGCTGGCCGCAGGCTACGGCTATACCGGCATCCTCGTCGCCTTCCTCGCACGACACAATCCGCTGGCGATCATTCCCGTCGCCATCCTGCTCGGCGGCATCGATGCCTCGGGGGGCCTCATCCAGCGGCGCATGGGCCTGCCGGATGCGACGGTGCTGGTGCTCCAGGGCACGCTCTTCGTCGTCATCCTGTTTTGCGAAACGCTCTACGGGCGCTTCCGCCTGTTCAACCCGGATCTCTGGAAAAGGAGCGCGTGATGGAGGATATCGGTCTCTGGGGCGTTCCGCTCGCCATCCTTGCCGGCGCCATCCGCGTCTCGACGCCCTTCATCTTCGTCTCGCTTGGCGAGGCGATCACCGAGCGCTCCGGCCGCATCAATCTCGGGCTCGAAGGCACGCTCGTCTTCGGCGCGATGACGGCCTACGGCGTCGCCGTGATGACGCTGTCGCCCTGGCTCGGCGTGCTCGCTGCCATGGCCGCGGGTGCGGTCTTCGGTCTCGTCCACGGCTGGATCTGCAAGTTCCCGAAGGTCAACGACATCGCGATCGGTATCGCGATGATGCAGTTCGGCCTTGGGCTCGCCTTCTTCCTCGGCAAGCCCTTCATCCAGCCTTCGGCGCCGAAACTGCCGTCGATCCCCTTCGGCGGCTGGTCGGATATTCCGCAGGTGCAGGCCGCCCTCAACATCAACGTGCTGTTCCTCATCGGCGCAGCACTGGCCGTCTTCCTCTGGTGGGCGTTTCGCAACACGCGGATCGGCCTCATCCTGCGCGTCGTCGGCGACAGTTCGGATGCCGCGCGTGCCATGGGCCTCAACCCGGATACGGTGCGCCTGCTGGCCACCGCCGTCGGCGGGGCGCTGGCGGCCATCGGCGGTGCCTATCTGTCGCTGTTCTATCCGGGCTCGTGGAACGAGGGCATTTCCTCCGGACAGGGCCTGATGGCCGTGGCGCTCGTCATCTTCGCGCGCTGGAACCCGATCGGCTGCTTCCTCGCCGCCATGCTTTTTGGCGGGGCAGGGGCGCTTGGGCCGGCGTTGCAATCGGTCGGCGTCACGCAGGGCTATTACCTGTTCTACGCAGCGCCCTATGTGCTGACGCTCGCAATCCTCATCGCCACGTCCTCGCCGACACGCTCGCTCGCCGGTGCCCCCGGCGCACTCTCGATCACCAAATAGGAGCGACCCCATGAACAGCCTCGCCCCCATGCCCGCCGACACCGAGACGCTGTCCTTCGTCGAAGGCGATCCCTATCCCTGGCCCTACAATGGCAAGCTCCGGCCCGACAACACCGCCCTCATCATCATCGACATGCAGACCGACTTCTGCGGCAAGGGCGGTTATGTCGATCACATGGGTTATGATCTCTCGCTGGTGCAGGCGCCGATCGCGCCGATCAAGGCCGTGCTGGCGGCCATGCGCGCCAAGGGCTACCATATCATCCACACCCGCGAGGGCCACCGGCCGGACCTTGCGGATCTGCCCGCCAACAAGCGCTGGCGCTCGCGGCGCATCCATGCCGGCATCGGCGATGCGGGGCCGTGCGGGCGCATCCTCGTGCGCGGCGAGCCCGGCTGGGACATCATCCCGGAGCTCTACCCGCTGGAGGGCGAGGTCATCATCGACAAGCCCGGCAAGGGTTCGTTCTGCGCCACCGATCTCGAACTCATCCTCAACCAGAAGCGCATCGAAAACATCATCCTGACGGGCATCACCACGGACGTCTGCGTCTCCACCACCATGCGCGAGGCGAACGACCGTGGGTTCGAATGCCTTCTTCTCGAAGATTGCTGCGGCGCGACCGACCATGGCAACCACCTCGCCGCCATTAAGATGGTGAAGATGCAGGGCGGCGTCTTCGGCTCCGTCTCCAATTCGAAAACATTGGTGGAGCAGCTGCCATGACCATGCTTGTCGGCAATATCCCCCCGTTCAAGACCGTGCCCGCCGTCGGCATCGAGACGGTGGGCATGACGATGCGCTTCGGCGCCTTCACGGCGCTGGACAATGTCTCGATCAAGGTGCCGGCCGGTACGTTCCATGCTTTGCTTGGAGAAAACGGCGCTGGAAAATCCACCCTCGTCAAATGCATCATGGGCTTCTACCACCAGACCGCCGGCCAGTTGCAGGTGGACGACCGCGAGGTGGCGGTCGCCTCGCCGCGCGATGCGGCGGCGTTCGGGCTCGGCATGGTCTACCAGCATTTCACGCTGGTTCCGTCGCTGACGGGGGCCGAAAACCTCGTCATCAACCGCACCGACGTTCCGGCCGTCATCAACTGGGCGAAGGAAAGGCAGGCGCTTGCCGCCTTCATGGAGACGATGCCCTTCACCATCCCGCTCGACCGGCCGGTCAGCGAGCTTGCGGCGGGCGAAAAGCAGAAGCTGGAGATCGTCAAGCAGCTCTATCTCGGCCGTCGTTTCCTCGTGCTCGACGAGCCGACCTCCGTGCTGACCCCCGCCGAGGCCGACGAGATGCTCGGCCTCGTGCGTGGCATGACGGAGCGCGGCGAACTGACCGTGCTGATGATCAGCCACAAGTTCCATGAGGTCACGAAATTCGCCGACGCCGTCTCCGTGCTCCGGCGCGGCAAGCTGACGGGCACGGGCCTCGTCTCGGACCTTTCGACCGCGGACATGGCGGCGATGATGATCGGCGACGTGAAGCTCGCCGAACTCGACACGCGCCTGCCGGTCAGCGACGGCGCCAGGGCCGTCCTCTCCGTCAGCAAGGTTAGGGCGCCGGACCGCACGGGCCTCAAGATGATCGATATCGAGAACCTCGTCGTTCGCTCCGGCGAGATCGTCGGCATTGCCGGCATTTCCGGCAACGGGCAGAAGGAACTGGCAGAAGTGCTCGCCGGCCAGCGGGCGGCGGAGACGGGCGAGGTGACCGTCAAGGGTCGGGCCTATGGCGCGACGCGGCCGGAGACGCGGGCGAACAACGTACGCTTCATTCCGGAGGAGCCGCTGGCGAATGCCTGCGCGCCGCGCATGACGGTGACGGAGAACCTCGCCTTCCGCACCTTCGACGTCGCAAAGGGCGGCAAGGAGGCGATCTGGCTCGACGGGCGCGGCATGAAGAAGCGGGCCTCGTCGCTGATCGACGATTTCAAGGTGAAGACGGCCTCGCCTGCCTCGCCGATCGCCGCCTTGTCCGGCGGCAACGTGCAGCGTGCGGTGCTTGCCCGCGAACTCACGGGAGATGTCGACCTGCTGATCGTCTCCAACCCCTGTTTCGGGCTCGATTTCTCGGCTGTCGCGGAGATTCGCGCGCGTATCATGAAGGCGCGCAATGCCGGGGCGGCGGTGCTGCTGATGTCGGAGGATCTCGATGAGCTGATGGAAATGTCGGACCGCATCATGGTGATGTCGGAAGGCAAGCTCGTCTACGAGACGCCGGCGCGCGAGGCCGACATTTCCATCATCGGCGCGCATATGGCGGGGCATCATTGATGGTGGAGATCAGGGCAGAGCCATTCGCCTTTCCGCTGAAGAAGGACGCCGTGGCGCTCGTTGTCATCGACATGCAGCGCGATTTTGCGGAGGAGGGCGGTTTTGGTGCGAGCCTCGGCAACGACGTCTCGCGAGTCACCGCGATCGTACCCGATGTCAAACGGCTGATCGCCGGGTTCCGCGCTGCCGGCCTGCCGGTCATCCATACGATGGAATGCCACCGGCCGGACCTTTCCGACCTGCCGCCCGCCAAGCGCGACCGCGGCGCGCCGACGCTCAGGATCGGCGATGAAGGCCCGATGGGCCGAATCCTGATTGCCGGCGAGCCGGGCACCGCCATCCTGCCGGAGCTTGCGCCGATCGCCGGCGAAGTGGTGATCGAGAAGCCGGGCAAGGGCGCCTTCTACGCGACGCCGCTCGGCAATATCCTCGCGGAAAAGGGCATTGCCCAACTCGTCTTCGCCGGCGTGACGACGGAGGTCTGCGTACAGACCACCATGCGCGAGGCGAACGACCGGGGTTATGAATGCCTGCTCGTCGAGGAGGCGACCGAGAGCTACTTTCCGGAATTCAAGGCCGCAGCCATCGCGATGATCCGCGCGCAGGGCGCGATCGTCGGCTGGACGGCGAAACTCGACGACGTGTTGGAGGGCATTGCGGATGCCTGAGACGACCCGCGAAAACCTTATCTCCGGCGGCTGGAAGGACCTTGAATTCGGTCCCTTCCGCGATGGCGTGACGATCCACTGGATCAAGCCCTTCGAGAACGACCAGCCGGGGGTGGCTCTGCTGAAATACGAGGCCGGCGCGGGCGTGCCGCGCCACCGGCATGAGGGGTTGGAGACGATCCTCGTGCTGACCGGAACCCAATCGGACGAAGCTGGCGACTATGGCGCCGGGTCCTATATCGTCAATGCCATCGGCACGGAACATTCGATCTGGAGCGACACGGGATGCGTGGTGCTGATCCAGTGGGATCGGCCGGTGACAATATTGGAAACGGAGTAGAGCATGAGCATGGACCAACCCTTCGATATAGCCTCGCTGCACGAAGCCTATGCGGCCGGTCTTGCTGTCGATGTCGTGATCGACCAGGCCTATGCGCGGATCACCGCCGCGGACGACCCCGGAATTTTCCTGCATCTCGCCGAAATCGACACCGTGAAAGCCGCAGCCGCCGCACTTGGCCCGTTCGATCCCGTTGCAAAACCGCTCTGGGGCGTCCCCTTCGCCGTCAAGGACAATATCGATGTGGCCGGCATGCCGACCACTGCAGCCTGCCCGGACTATGCCTATATGCCGGAAACGGACGCGACCATCGTGCGCCTGCTGAAAGCGGCCGGCGCGCTCGCTATCGGCAAGACCAATCTCGACCAGTTCGCAACCGGCCTCGTCGGCGTGCGTACGCCCTTTCCGGTGCCACGCAACGCCATCGATCCGACGTTGGTGCCGGGCGGCTCCAGCTCCGGCTCGGCGGTCGCCACGGCACGCGGCATCGTCTCCTTCGCGCTCGGCACGGATACCGCCGGTTCGGGCCGCATTCCGGCAGGCCTCAACAATATCGTCGGCCTGAAGCCCACGGTCGGCGCGCTTTCCACCAGCGGGGTCATCCCCGCCTGCCGCACGCTCGACTGCGTCTCGATCTTCGCGCTCACGGTTGCTGATGCTTGGCGTGTCTTCTCAGTGGCGGCGCAGGCGGACGCGACCGATTCCTATTCTAGGACGATCCCGGCAATCGGTTACGGCGCCACCCCGCCGGTGCTGAAGATCGGCGTTCCGGCGCTGGCCGACCGGCAGTTCTTCGGCGACGACGCGATGGCGGCGGCCTATACAGAGGCGTTGTCCGCGCTGTCGGCCATGGGCCACCAGCTCGTAGAGCTGCCCTTCGCCGAATTCTACGCCACCGCGAACCTGCTCTATGAAGGCGCCTGGGTCGCAGAGCGTTATGCGGCGATCCAGCCCTTCTTCGACGCGCACGAGGAGAGCCTTCATCCTGTGACACGCAAGATCTATGGCGGCGCCAAATCGCTTTCCGCCGCCGATGCCTTCAAGGGCTTCTATGCCCTGCAGGCGCTGAAGAAAAAGGTGGAGGCACTGATCGCCTCGGTCGACCTGCTGTGCGTCCCGACAGCGCCGCGGCATTTCACGCTGGCCGAACTGGCGGCCGAGCCAATCCGCGAAAATTCCCGCCTCGGCACTTACACGAATTTCGTCAACCTGCTCGACCTCTGCGGCATGGCCGTGCCGACCGGCAAGCGCACGGACGGACTGCCGGCCAGCGTCACGCTGCTCGGGCCGGCCGGCAAGGATGGCCTCGTCGCTTCCCTGGCGCGTGATCTTCACGAACGCAGCGGGCTGGCGCTCGGCGCCACCGCATGGGCGCTTCCGAAAGCCGAGCTCGCCCTGTCCACCTCTCCGGAGGACCGGATCGAGCTCGTCGTGGTCGGCGCCCATCTCTCCGGCATGCCGCTCAACGGAGAGCTCAAGGCACTCGGAGCCCATTTCCTGCGGGAAACCCGCACGACCGCAGCATACCGCCTCTTCTCGCTTGCCGGCACGGTACCCCCGAAGCCAGGATTGCTGCGCGTCTCGGACGCGCCCGGCGGCTCCATCGAGGTGGAGGTCTGGAGCCTGTCACCCGACGCCTTCGGCCGCTTCGTCGCCGCAATTCCCGCCCCGCTCGGAATCGGCACGCTGGCCTTGGAGGACGGCAGCTCGGCAAAAGGCTTCGTCGTCGAAGCTTCCGCCGTCACCGATGCCCTCGACATCACGGCCCACCGCGGCTGGCGCAGCTACTTGCAAGGCGCAACTACCTGAGAATCTCCAAACGCCGCAGCGCGCGTGGCGGCGTAAGATGGTTGAGCTAGCGACGCAATTCCGCTTCAAGCCGGCGTCAACGGCAGGTCCTCATGACTGGACACCTTGCAGGCGGCGGTAGAGATCCCGGAAGGCGGCATAGCCTCGGTCATAGGTTTCGCGGTTGCTCGGGGTTGGGTTGAACACGGTGTCCCTGGTGGTGAAGGCGGCGATGCCACTCCATTCTGCGGCGCGAAGGCCGACGGCGGCGACCCATGCTGCTCCGAGGCAGGAGCCGGGATGTCCGGTAAGGCGTTGCAGCGGCTGGCCGAGAACGTCGGAGACGATGCCCATCCAGACGGAGGATTTCGCTCCGCCATCCGAGACAAGAAAACGACTGGTCCGATGCCCGACCTCGTTGAAGGTTTCGATATGGTGGCGGATTGCATAGGCATAGGATTCCAGCACCGCGCGCCAGATGTGGCCGAGGTCGTGCGACAGTGTCAGCCCGTTCAGCGAACCCCGTGCCCAGGGATCGTGCAGCGGGGTCTTTTCTCCCAGCAGATAGGGCAGGAAGGTCAGGCCCAAAGCCCCTGCTGGGCGGTCGGCGGCCATCGCATCCAGCGCGGCATGGCGCGAGCCGTTCAGGGGTTCGATTGCGCCCGCAAACGTGTCGACAAACCAGTTCAGCACGGACCCGCCGGTCGACATGCAGCCGTTCGGCATCCAGAGACCGGGGACCAGATGGTAATCGAGAAAGAGGCGTGGATCGGGACGGAGCACGTCGGTCGCAGTCAGGATGTCCACGGCGCCACCGAATTTGAGAAGCACGTCGCCATTGCTCACGACGCCCGCCCCGAGGCAGGACGCAATCATGTCGGCCGCGCCGCCAACCACCGGCGTGCCTTCTGCAAGCCCCGTCTCGCGCGCACATGCTACGGTGACCCGGCCGAGAATTGCCGAGGACTTGATCAGCGGCGGGAGCAGGTGCTTGGGGATTCCGGTTCTTTCTGCCTGGGCGAGGTCGATCGCACCATTTGCAAGATTGATGATCCCCGCCTCAAGCGCCCAGTTCTGTTCCACCGCCGCTTTGCCGGTCAGCCGGAAATTGATGTAGTCGTAGGAGCCGAGCAACGTCTTTGCCCGCGCCAGCACCTCCGGCTCATGCCGTGCGAGCCAGCGGATCTTGGCGCCGACAAGCTGTTGGTTCACCCCGCAGCCGGCCGCCGCGAGAAAGGTTGTCTCGTCGATTTCGCGTCGGATATCCTCGACCTCGGCTCCGGCACGGGCATCGCTTTGCTGAATGGACCGGCGCAGCGGATGCCCTGCATCGTCCAGCAGCACTGTTGCGGGGAGCATTCCCGCCACGCCGATTCCTGCTATGCGCGTGGCCTCGATGCCCGATTGGGCCAGCAGATCCGGGATGATCGCGCAGCAGTTTTGCCACCACTGCTCCGGTTCCTCTTCGGCCCATCCGGGTTTCTCGGAATAGAGTGTCACCGGCCGCGACGCGAGCGACAGGATATGGCCTGCGGTATCGACAAGGATGCCGATGGTCGAGGTGGTGCCGATGTCGAGGCCGAGAAAGACGGTCATTCCAGGGTTCGTTCCGGCAGGTGCGAGGGATCGGCGACGAGCAAACGTACGCCTGCCGAAGCCAGCACGGTGGCCAGCTCCGGCGGCGGCGGCGCATCGGTGATCAGCGTCGAGATTTCAGAAAGCGTGGCGATGAGAACTGTCGAGATCCGGCGGAACTTGCTGCTGTCCATCAGCAGGACGCGCTCGGCCGAGCGCTGAAGGAAGACGGACTTTACTGCTGCCTCCTCAGGTGAATAATCGAAAACGCCTTCGGCCGTCATGCCCGAGGCGCCGAGCAGCACGACGTCGAAATAATAGCGGGAGAACCCGTCCACTGCCTCCTTGCCGGTCAGCGACATCTCCTCGGCGCGGATCAGGCCGCCGCTCATGTAGGTGGCGATGCCTGCCCGCGCCATGGTCATGCCGACATGCAGGCTGTTGGAGAAGGCGCGCAGTTGCGGGTCGGGGCCGGCCTTTACGATGGCATTTGCGGCAGCCAGAACCGTCGTTCCGAGGTCGAAGGCGATCGCTTTGCGCCCGGCGACATGACGGGCAGCCGCCTGCGCGATGCGGGCCTTGCGCTCGGCGTTCTGGCGCGTGCGGGCCTCGAAAGCCGGCTCGGCATCGTCGATCACCTCAAGCGGCCCGCGTTTCAGCCCCACCGCCCCGCCGTGAACACGTTCGAGCAATCCGTCGCGCTCCAGCTCCGCCAGGTCGCGGCGCACGGTCATGTCCGAAATCCCAAACTCCTGCGCGATATCCGTGACCGAGATCGATCCACCTTCGTTCAGCCTTTCCAGAATACGGGCCAGGCGCACGCGTGCCGGCGCTCGTGTGCGGTCTCGCGCGGACGAAGGGGAGGTGGCGATCTTTTGTTCGGGCTGCGTCATCTGTGTGCCTGTCTCAAGGTCTGGCGGGGCGTTTTGTTTCCCAGCGGGTAGCACATCTGGCAGGCGTCCTCCCAGAATTTCCGGCGTTCAGTGTGGGAAGTCGGCGCGTATCGAACATAATAAAACACATTTTCTGGCCGTTTCGAACATAATAAAACATTTTTGTTGCGAACTGAAAAGATTTTTGTTTGGTTATGTTCAAATGGATATCGACAGGCAGGCCGGACTGACCGAATGCCGGAAAACGGATCCCTTTCCCCTGCAATCATAGCCGCCCGTGCCTTCGGCTGGCGGACAACGGAGTACACCATGACGAAATTCGCCCAGCTTTTTCCCGGCATTAAACCGGTCATCGCAATGGTTCATTTGAACCCGATGCCCGGAACGCCGCTTTACGATGCCGATGCCGGGATCGAAGGCATCTACCAGGGCGCCTTGAAGGACCTTGAGGCCTTGCAGGCAGCCGGCGTCGATGCCGTGATGTTCGGGAATGAAAACGATCGTCCCTATGAACTGAAGGTCGATATCGCCACCACCTCGGCCATGGCCTTCGTGATCGGGCGTCTTGTCGAAAAGATCGAAAAACCCTTCGGCGTGAATGTGCTATGGGACCCGGACAGCACCGTCACCTTGGCGGCGGCGACTGGCGCTTCATTCGTGCGCGAGATTTTTACCGGCACCTACGCCTCGGACATGGGGCCGTGGACCCCGAATGCCGGCCGCGCTATGCGGCGCGCGCGGCAACTCGACCGCAGGGATTTGGTCATTCTCAACAATGTCTCGGCGGAATTTGCGGCTTCGATCGACAACCGTCCCCTGGCGGACCGGGCGCGTTCGGCCGTTTTCTCGTCGATCCCGGATGCCGTTCTGGTCTCGGGTGCAATTACCGGGGAATCGGCGAAAATGGTCGACCTGCAATCGGTGAAGAACGTGCTGCCGGAGACCCCGGTCCTTGCCAATACGGGCGTGAAACATGCCACGGTGATCGATGTGCTGAACGTCGCCGATGGTTGCGTCGTGGGCTCCTCGCTCAAAGTCGATGGCCATACCTGGAATGCTGTCGATCCGCAGCGGGCGAAGGCGTTCATGGACATCGTGCGCAAGGAGCGTGGCTGACATAACAGCCGCGGGCAATTCTCCTGACTTCACGCCGCTGCAACTTGTCCTCGACCGCATCGTTCGCGTATGGAATGGACAACCCCGCTCTCGTCGCCTTGCCCCTGCAGGTGCGGTAAAGTGGCCGAATTGCCCCGCGGATGAGGAGCCGAAAGCGATCAAGAAGGCGAAGGCGCCGAAGGCCGCCAAATCAAAAACGCTTTTGCAGAAGCTTGCCGAAACCCCCGAGAAGCTGTTTTCGGGGGCTTTTCGCCAGCAATATGGTGCCCTGTGTTTTCGCTACGTGCCGGACGGATCGGGTTTCGAGCTCTTGGTCGTCACCTCCCGCGACAGTGGCCGGTGGATCATTCCCAAAGGTTGGCCCATGAAAGGCAAGAAACCGTTCGAGGCGGCGGCGATCGAAGCCTTGCAGGAAGCCGGCATCAGCGGAAAGATCCGCAAGAAACCCGTGGGTTGCTACACCTATCTGAAACTGCTGGACGACGGCGACGTCGCCCCTTGTATCGTCGATGTCTTCCAGATCGAAGCGACGACCTTCGCCGAGAAGTTCAAGGAAAAGGGCGAGCGCACGATCGCCTGGGTCAGCCCGGACGAGGCCGCGCGCCGCGTGCGCGAAATCGAACTCAAATCGCTGCTTATCGAGTTCAAGCCGCGTTGAGGTCTTGATCTGCTGTTCACGCCGCGCCGCTCCAAAGCGGATGATCCTTGACGGCAATCCAAGAATGTTCAGTGTGCAGACTGAGTCGAGGAGAGACCAAGCATGGCATTATCGGGAAAGCAAATTGGGGCGCCAGGGGACCTTGGCTCCGGCGAGGTCGATTCCGCTTATGCTTGGCTGCGGCTGGTGCTCACGCTCGTTCTTGGCACTGTGGCCTGCGTCGGCAACTGGTCCGTCGTGGTGCTGCTGCCGACCCTCCAGATCGAGTTTGACACCGTGCGCGGTGGTGCCTCGCTGCCCTATACCTGCACCATGCTGGGTTTTGCCTTCGGCGGGGTGGCGATGGGACGCCTGGCCGATCGGGTCGGCATTGTCCTGCCTGTGTTGCTGGGGGCATTCCTGCTCTGCATCGGCTATGTCCTGGCCGCCTTCACCAGCAATATCTGGCAATTCGCCGCTCTGTCGGTGGTGATCGGTCTTGGTTCGGCTGCCGGTTTCGCGCCGCTGATCTCCGACCTCTCTCACTGGTTCCGCAAGCATCGGGCGCTCGCGGTCGCTTTTGCTGCCTCGGGTAGTTATCTTTCCGGCGCGGTATGGCCGCTGATCATCGAGCATTTCCAGGCCACACAGGGCTGGCGGGCCACCCATATCGGCATCGGCCTGTTCATTCCTCTGGTGATGGTCCCGATCGGTCTGCTGCTGAAGCGGCGCGTACAGACGGCCAGCTATGCGCAGGCCGAGGCCGCAACCGAAGCGGCGCGCAACGAGCTCGGCCTGAAGCCGAACGTGTTGCAGGCCATTCTCGTCGTCGCCGGCTTTGCCTGCTGCATGGCGATGTCGATGCCGCAGGTCCATATCGTCGCCTATTGCGGGGATCTCGGCTATGGCGTGGCCGTGGGCACGCAGATCATCGCGCTGATGCTCGGGCTTGGCGTCGTCAGCCGCCTGGCTTCCGGGGTCGTTGCCGACAGGATCGGCGCAGGCCCGATGCTGATCCTCGGCTCGTCCATGCAGGCGGCAGCGCTGCTGCTCTATCTGTTCTTCGACAGCCGGTCGTCGCTCTACGTGATCTCCGGCCTGTTCGGGCTGTTCCAGGGTGGCATCGTGCCGATGTATGCGGTGATCATCCGCCAGTTCCTGCCGCCGCGAGAGGCCGGCATTCGCATCAGCCTGGTTTTGATGGCAACCGTGCTCGGCATGGCGTGCGGAGGGCTCGCCGCCGGCTATATCTTCGATGCCACCGGCTCCTATCGGCTCGCCTTCCTGCACGGCTTCCTTTGGAACATCGTGAACCTCGTTCTGGTGAGCTGGCTGATCTTCGGGCCGAAGCTGCGCCAGTGGAGGCGGGAGGCGGTGGCGAGCTGAAACGGCTTGCCGGCTACAAGAAATCGCGATGCATTTTTCGCCTGGAGGAATTTACTCAAAATTGAAGGATTACTCCCCATCAGTAATGCAACTCAAGTTGTGCCAAGGTGGGGATTCAATGCCTGAAGTCGAGATTAGACGTCCTCTGTGGATGACGATCACGGCCTGCGGTTTCGCAGCCGTTCTGTTTTCCAGTGTCGCGATCGGAGGCACGGCCTGGTATCGGCAATCGATCGCGACCAACGACGCCTTGCAGCGCGAAATCGCGAGCGACCTCGCCCTCATCGAAACGGACATGGCGGCCCAGCGCAAGGCAGCGTCTGCCCTCGCGCTGATGGTTGCGGGCGAGCCCGAGGTCGCCGACCTGATCACCAGGAACGCCCGCGACGAGATTGTCGCCCGGCACGCGCCGACCTTGCCGGCCGTCGTGCGTGACGGCGGCCTGCAATTGATGACGTTCGTCAATGCGAATGGCGAGGCCGTCGCCCGCATCCATACGCCGGACAAATTCGGCGATGATATCAAGGGACGCCGCAAGACCGTCGTGGAGGCGCTGTCCAGCGGCAAGCTCGTGGCGGGCATCGAGCCCGGCCGCACGGCCGTCAGCATGTTCGCTTCGGCGCCGGTCATCAGCGGCGGCCAGACGGTCGGCGTTGTCGACGTTGGGACCAGTCTGGCGAACGCTTATTTCGAGCCCCTCGCAAAACGGATCGGCGGCGCTGTCGTTGTCCATATCCTCGTCGACGGCAAACTGGAAAAGCAGGCTTCGACCACGGATTCCGTGTTCCTCTCCGACGACGACCTGAAGGCCGCCTTCGACGGGGAGGCGCTTGAAAAGCAGGTTGTGTCCAACGACGCGACGTTTGTCGTCAAGGCGGTGCCGTTCAACAACTATTCTGGCGCCAAGATCGGCATCCTGGAGATCGCTTCCGACGTCAGCTCGATCGTTGACGAAGGAAAGACGGCCCTGTGGATGACGGTCATCGGCACGGCTGTGGTTTCGCTCCTGTCGCTTCTCGGCTTCCTTCTCTTCGCTCGCTCGCTGGCCGGCACGCTCGGCCGCCTCACGGGGACGATGACGAGCCTGGCTGCCGGTGATCTGACGGCGACCATCGAAGGCGATTCCCGTCGCGACGAAGTCGGCGCGATGGCCCGTGCCGTCAAGGTGTTCAAGGACAACGGCCTGAAGACGCGTGACCTGGAACGCCAGGCGGAAGCCCAGCGCAGCGAGTCCGAGGAGCATCGGCGTCTTGCCGCCGAGCAGGATCGTGTCCGCGGGGACGCGATGGCGCAGGCGACCAACGGTCTTGCCTCCGGGCTGCAACAGCTCGCCTCCGGCAATCTCGGCGTCCAGCTGAACCAGCCGTTCACCGAGGAATTCGAAAGCCTGCGCAGCGACTTCAACCGCGCCGTCGCGCAGCTGCGCGATACGATGGCCGCGGTTGCGGATGCGACCGGCTCCATCGACAGCGGATCGCGCGAGATCAGCCAAAGTGCCGACGATCTTTCCAAGCGCACCGAGCAGCAGGCTGCTTCGCTGGAGGAAACGGCCGCGGCGCTCGACCAGATCACGACCAATGTGGGCAATTCCTCCAAGCGCGTCGACGAGGCGCGCACGGTCGCCATTCAGGCGAACCAGAGCGCCCGGCAGTCGGGGGATGTCGTTGCGAATGCGGTCGATGCCATGGGCAAGATCGAGCAGTCGTCGAACCAGATTTCCAGCATCATCGGCGTCATCGACGACATCGCTTTCCAGACCAATCTGCTGGCGCTGAACGCCGGCGTCGAAGCCGCGCGTGCCGGCGATGCCGGCAAGGGCTTCGCGGTGGTCGCACAGGAGGTTCGCGAACTCGCGCAACGCTCGGCGACGGCCGCCAAGGAAATCAAGGACCTGATCCGCAATTCGTCGGCCGAGGTTGGAAACGGTGTTCATCTGGTGAGCCAGACGGGCGAGGCGCTGCGAACGATCGAAGGTTATATCGTCTCGATCAACCAGCACATGGACGCGATTGCGACCTCGTCGCGCGAGCAGTCGATCGGGCTGACGGAGGTCAATACGGCCGTCAACCAGATGGACCAGGTGACCCAGCAAAATGCGGCCATGGTGGAAGAAGCCAATGCCGCCGGCGCGACGCTGGCCAATGAAGCGACCCGGCTACGGGAACTGGTCGGACAGTTCCAGTTGGGAAGCGGTGCGTCCGCGGGTCACTCCGCGCGGCGGGCGGCACCCGTCGCCAAGGCGGCTCCATCGCACTCACCCGCCCGCAACATGGTCAACCGCATCGCCACCGCCTTCGGGACAAAGGGTTCGGCCGCCGTCGCAGTCCAGAACGACTCCTGGGAAGAATTCTGAGCAGGATGAGCTGTGCGTGCGTCGAAGCCCATGACAACGTCGTGGGCTTCGACGCACGGAGCGCTTTCGTTATTTCCAGCTCTGATAATCAGCGGCCGTGCATCCGAATGGCGCCGGTCCATCGCCGAAGCGTTTTTGCAGCTGGCTGCAACCCCATCGGTTGAGCGCCTCGGGCATCATGTTGTTGATGTCCATGCCGGGCGAATTGTACTGTGACGGTGCGCTCGTGACGTACCAGAGCCAGTAGCCGAAGATGCCGGCGACGAGCAGAACCAGCACGATGAGAAACAGGCCGGCGCGCCGTGCCAGGGACATTCCCTTGGGCGGCGATGCGACAGGTCGTGCGACCGTCGGCTGGCCAGCGCCCGACGCGGCTGCTGCCAAAAGCGGTGCGAGCGCATCGGCGCGCTCCTGGTCGGACATGTCGATCCTCTCCAACCGGTCGTCGAGAAGAACGGGCAGGGCGGTGTTGCCGTGCCAGACGGCCAGTGCCACCGCGTTGTTGCCGGCATCGCCGACGATGATCGGTTCCTGCCCGGCCTCGAAACGGGTATAGGCCACGCGTTTCGTTTTCCGCTCGCTCAGCCTGTCCGCATAGGTGACCGCCAGGCGCTTGCGCTTGTTGTCGATTGCGGTGATCTCGACAGGGATGGGCGTCAGAAGTGCGGGGTGCCGCAATTGTGCGCGCACCCACAGGATGCGCAGGGCGAGGAAGATCATCGCCAGCGACCCGCCGCCCAGCAGGATGGCGAAGGCGGAAAGCGTGATGATCCGGTTCCACAGCATGTCGAGGCCGAGGCTGATCGTGGCAAGATCCGGCTGGTCGGCCGAAATCACGGCGCCGGTCTCGTAGTCGCCGGTGTGGAAGTCGACGAACATCACCTCGACGTCCTTTTCGTACCGCTGACCGTCGTAGTCATAGGTGAGATCGACCTCGCAGGTGGTGAAGACGGCCTTGCGCGTCGTGCACTTGCCGTTGATATCGGCATTCTGGAGGAAGAGCGGGTTCTGGCTGATCTTGTAGTCGCGAAGGATGCCCGGGCCTTCCGTCATAACCATGAACACGGCAATCACGAGCAGGATCGGCGTGGAGAAATAATAGGCGAGCGGCGTGGAAATGACCCCGCGCTTGATGGTGAGAGCGCGGGCTGGAAGCGTGATGGTTGGAAATGTCATGATCTGCCTGGAAATTGTTTCGCTTATGGTGTCGGCAAGGTGGAGACGGTGGGACAAACCGATAAATTCGCGAGTAAAGACATCTCTCTAGTCACTCGATACGGTCGCTGGAGGTCGGCTGGTTCCATGCGCGGCTTTCCTGCAACGTCAAAAGCCAGATCGCGGCGCGGCAAAACTCGATGAGATCCGTTGCCGGCGCTTTCTTCCAAAGGGAAAGCCGCTCGGCCATGGCACGGTAGCCGGCGCCGTCAAGCCGGGCGTGGAGCGAGGCGGCGAGAGCATCGACGGCATTTCGCGCGCGGCTTCCGCCGTGCAGCACACCGCTGAGGAGCCGCTCCGTCTCGTCCAAAAGGTCGGACCGCGCATCCATCGCCGCGGGGATCACGCTGGCCTGCTCTTCGGCGACATCGAGATCGGGAACGATGAAGCGGTCGGCCGAAAGCGACCACGGCGTGCAGACGAGCGCGCCGCTTTCCATTCTCACCGGTCCGGCCACCTGGCGGAGCGCGCCCCACGCGCCGTCAAGCGCGGCAGCCAGCACGCCGGTCGCACCGGGAGCGCCGGCATCGAATTCGCGCTCCAGATAGAGGATGCCGCCATCGCCCTTGAGGCGCACCGCAGCCTCCCATATCTGGCGTCCGGGCGCCCAGGATTGGCCGAGGACCGCCTCGACCTCGAAGACATGCACCGCATCGCAGAGCCTGCGTGGTCGCAGCAGCGCGATAGGGCGGGCGGAAAGCGCGTCGACCACGTCGACAAGCCTTGTCGTGGCGAGCGGTCGGGGGAAGGCGAAAACCGCGTCGCGCGGCATCACCTGCGTGCGCCCGCCGCTGCCGCTGCCGAGGCCGAGAAGGCCATCGGCACGGCGGCGCGCGACACTGGTGAGGATCTGCCCGCGGCCAATGCCGGCAACCGGCAGGCCCGGCGCCATCTGCCGGCGCACCACCGAGGCCTGGAAGGTGCCGCGGTCCGCAGGGAGCGGTGAGAAGAGTTTCTCGATCAGCATGGTGGCGCCCATGTCGCTGTCGGCGAGCAGGATGGAGGCGCGGATATCCGTACCCTCCTGCCGGAGCCGGGCGCCGAGCGAGACGAGGCGCGATTTGCCCATGGCGGTTTCGAAAGGTTCGCCGAGGCCAAGCGCGCTGGCGGCGTCGCCGGCCCGCGTGCGGGCGAACAGCTCGGCGGCCAGCCGGAGCACGGCCCGCTCGTCGTAACGGGCGCTCCTGCTCTCATAGGCTTCTATCTGTTCGCGCAGCGCGCCGAGAACGAGAAGCATCTGGGCCGCGCCGAGCGCTTCGGCATGGCGGTGCGCGGCCGCGAGCGATTGCTCATAGGCAGCCGGTCCGGCCGTGATACCGGCCTCGATGAGGCGGGAAACGACCGCGTCGCACGCTTCGCGGAGCATTTCCCGGGAGCCACCGCTGTCTGCGGCGTGGCCGCCGCCGATCGTCGTTTCCCTGCCGCCGTCGGCGGCCTGGAAGGCGCGGATCGCCAGCGCAATATGCGCGCAGCGCTGGCCCTCCACGCAGTCGCAACGGGCATAGGACAGGTCGTCCGGCACCAGGAAGCGCACGCTCGCCATCGGCAGATGCGCCGTGGGCGTCTGTCCGTATTCGAGCCGGACCGTATGGCGGGAGGCCATGAGGCGGGAGAGTTCCGCTTTTGTCGATGGTGCCAGCGTTGCCTCGAAGATGTCCGGGTCCAGCGAGGCAGGGTTCCAGTTTGATATTGCCGCCGTATCCGAGCCGGTTGCCTCCGCCCTTTCCGCCCGATAGGCGACGGCGAGCATGATGCGGTGGCGGCACACACCCGAGGACGGGCAGGTGCAGCTCGCATCGGCGAGGCCCTGGCCGGGGGCCAGGCGGGTCAGCGTGCCGTCGGAAAAGCGGGCCTCGATCATGCCGTCGGACGCTTCCGCCATGGCGGGTCCGCTTCCGGCGGCAAGCTCGCGAACGGCCCGTTTGACGAGGCCCGCATTGGAAAGCTGCACGAGCCCTTCGTCGGTCAGCGCGATCAGGTCGGAACGGGCCATGCGCTAGCGTCCGATCTTTTCGGCGAGCCAGCCGGCCAACTCGCCGGGTGTCATCGCGCCCACTTCCGCCCCGGCGGCAACCAGCCGGCGCGCCATCTCGCGATCGTAAGCGGGGGCCGCCTCCGAATCGAGCGCGGCAAGGCCGAGCACCAGGGTGCGCTGGGCGGTGAGCGAGGCGACACGCTGTTCGAGCATGGCAGGGCTTGCGCCTTCGTAGAAGTCCGAGATGAGAACGACGATCGCCCGTTCGGGCTGTTCGATGAGGCCTGCCGCATAGGCGACGGCGCCCTGTATGTCCGTGCCGCCGCCGAGCTGCACCTTCATCAGCAGCTCGCATGGATCGTCCACATCCTTCGTCAGGTCGACGACATTGGTGTCGAAGGCGACGAGGTGGGTGCGAACGCCCGGCAGCCCCCAGAGGCAGGCGGCGGTCACCGCCGAATGGATCACCGAATCCAACATGGAGCCGCTTTGGTCGACGAGCAGGATGATCTGCCAGGTCTTCATGTGCCGCTGGTTGCGGGCGAAGAAATGCAGCCTTTCGACGGTCAGTTTGCGTGTTTCGGGATCGTAATGCTTGAGATTGTCCTTCACCACCCGGCGGAAATCGAGGTCGCTGGCGATGCGGAACCGGCTGTGCCGCCGCCGGTCCACCACGCCGGAAAAGGCGAGCGTCAGTTCGCGGCTGAGCTTTTCCATCAACTGGCGCACGACCTCCTGCACCAGCTTGCGCGCCAAGACGAGGATGTCGGGCGACATCAGGTGCTTGGTGCGCAGCACCGCTTTCAGCAGCGTCTCGTTCGGCTCGGCGCGCCCCAGCACGTCCGGGTTCGTCACCACGTCGTCGATCGCATAGCGTTCGATAGCGTCGCGCTCCAGCCGCTCGATGGTTTCCTTGGGGAAGAGCCGGTGGATGTCGTTGATCCATTGCGGCGTCGTCAGCGCGGAGCCGCCGCGTCCGCCCTGGCGCGCGATGTTGCGCGTGCCGTCCTCTTCCTCGCGCCCATAGAGCCAGTCGAGTGCCGCGTCCATGGCGAGCGTCTCGCCGGCAAGTGCGCCGCCGGCAGAGCGGCAGGCTCCATCCGCCGCCTCGCCGAGGACGAGGCGCCACCGTGTCAGGGCATCGAGCGCCGGCACCGTCATTTCACCGCCGTTTCCGCAAGCAGTGCCAGTCCGCGCAGCATTTCGCTCGCCGTCACCGGGTCCAGCTCGCCGAAGGTCCTGGTTCCGCCCTTGTTGCCATAGGGCTGTTCCAGCGAGAGTTTGCCGAGGGTCTGGAGCTTGTCCTCGAAGTCCGCCGCGCCGGCAAAGAGGCCGTCGCTGAAGTAGAACATCGCGTCCTTCGTCGTGCCGTCCGCGAACCGGACCGGCCGTTCCAGCCACCAGATGCAGCCTGAATCCTGCGGCGAACCAAGCTGCCAGCCGCGGGACGCCATGCCGCGAATGCGGGCCGATTCCACCTTGAGGTTCTCGAAGCGGTCGATTTCGCGCGTCGTCTTTTCCGTTTCGCTCAGCGTGTGGATCTCGCGGCCGAGCTGCGCGAAGGGCTGCGATATCTCGTAGTCGCCGAACAGCGCACCCCAGGCATCGAGCCCGCCCGCCGGCAAATGCAACGGATGCACGAGCCCGATGAAGCCCGCCGCGCTCGCCGAAAAGTCGAGATCGAGCGTGTCGTCGGCGGCATCGGTGACGGAAAGATCGTCCGAGACCCGGAAGACCGTCGTGGGCGCCGTGCGCGGATCGCGGTCGCCATAGATGCCCCAGACCAGGCGCTGGGTGAGGTGGCGGATCAGCGGATGGCTGGCGAAGAAGGTCCAGAAGACATCCGGGGCCACGCGCCGCGAGGTCGACAGCATGTTTTCCAGCCGGGTGATCTGGAGGCTTGCAACCGCGCGCGCATCCTTCTTCAGAGCCGCCCATGTCTTGACGGCGGTTGCGGAAAGTTCCGCATCGTCCGATTTGGCCGGCTTCGGCAGGTCCTTCAGCCGCTTTCCGGTTTCGTCCTTCACCCAGGGCTTCAAGAACTCGTCGAAACCGACGCGGAAGCGGCGCGGGCCGAAGTCGAGGTCCATGCCGCCGCGTTCGTCGAGGTCGAGGTCCGGCGCCAGCCGGTCGGCCAGTTCCTCCGGCGTCAGGTCGCGTGCCTCGGCGAGAACGGCGATCTTTTCGCGCGCCCGCTCCTGGAGGCCCTTGAACTTCAGCTTCTCGGCGATGCCGTTGAGGTTCATCAGGGCGACGTCGGTGCCGATATCGGCCAAAACGTCGAGACCGGTCACCGCGCGCTGGTGGGCGGATTCGCCCGGCCACTTGCGGATCAGCCGGGTCAGCTGGCGGGCGCATTCATCGTCGCCCAGCCAGCCGATCGCCCGCAGCGCCCAGCCGTCCTTGCCCGGCGCGCCCTCCGCCAGCCAGGCGGAAAACAGGTCCCAGGAGAAGCGGGCAAGGCTGTCGGCGGTCGCGGCGTCCTTGACGACGTCGATGCCGGCATAGATCGCTTCCGGCGTGGAAAACGACACCATCTCCGCAAGGGCCGTGACCGCCTCGTCCGGAAACGCGCCGCCTTCCTTCAGAGCCGGGCGGGCAAGAGCAGCGGGCTTGAACCAGGCGGGCAGCTTGGCAATGCGCGCCGGATAACGGCCGAGCGGGTCGCGGTCCAGAACCTCGGCGAGCGCCTTGTGCACGTCGGCGGACTGCGCCTCGTAGGTGCGGGCGATCGTTTCGATTTCTTGCCGCGTCTCCGCCCGGTCGGCAATCAGCCAGCGCAACGTATGCTCCGCGGCATCGCGGGCCGCGCCCTTCCTGCCGACAGCGTCGGGGATGAGCCGGGTGATCGCCGTCCGGCGATGGCTTCGCAACCAGTGCATGGCCGGCAGCCGTGCCTTCTTGAGCTTGAGCAGTGCGCGGGCGGCGAGCGGGGCGAGCTCCGCCGCATCGACATCCTTCACCTTGTCGAGCATGCCGATCGGGTCGCTTTCGACCTGGCGCAGCAGGCCGGGAAGCGCCCTTTCGCCGAAGCGCGCCATCATGCGCGGATAGACATCGCCCATGAAGTAGCTTGCCAGCACGCCCGGGCATCCCCAGAGCGTCATCGCCAGCCCGTCGGGCTGCTGCTCGACGGCATCGATCAGCGTATTCCATCCGCTCACGGTCAGCGCATAGGAACGGGCGTTGTGGATTTCGCTCACGCGCTGCGCGACGAAGGCGAGCACCTGCTCCTCGTCGTCGCCGGGCTGCGGCACCGACAGCGACCGCGGCACCTTGTACCAGTCGGAGAGTTCCTTCGCCTCGAACTCGCGGATCGCCTTGATCAGCTCTTCCGTGGTCTTGACGACGCGGGCGCGCGAGTGGCGCCAGCGGTTTTCTTCCGGGAGGGGCTCCTCGCGGTGATAGCGGAAAGGTGTTGCGACCGGCTTGAGATCAAGCACCGTGTCTTCGTTCCTGACGGCCTTCTTGCGCCACGGCGGGTCCTTCAGGACCGCTGGCAGGCTTTCGGCCGCGGCAAGCGGCACATTGTTGGTTTCGAGCAGCCGCTCCAACTGGGCAAGCGGCCGGCCGCTGGCGGCCCAGCCCTTTAGGGTTTGTGCAGGATATTGCTTGATGAGATCCATCACCCGGGCGCGGACAACCGGTTCGTTTCGTCCCGCGGCGAGCGTCACGAGATGCTGGTGCAGGCCGAGCGCCGGATTGGCGGCCATCGCCTCGTCGAGTGCGGCGCGGATCCACTTTTCGTGCAGATAGGGCAGGAGCACGGTCAGCGCCGTGTCGTCGCCGGTGGCGAGTATGATGCGGGCCAGCGTCGTACGCTGTGCTTCGTAGCCATAGTGGAGCATCCAGTCGAGCATGGGCAGCGGCGTTTCGCCGTAATGCCGCGCATTGGCGATGATGCTGGCCGCGATGTCGGAAAGCGGGACGTCGAGATAGGTGAAATACATGAAATAGGAGCGCTTTGCCCGCCATTTGCCCGTCGCGGACGGCGGCGCGTCGACGATCAGCGGCACCATGCAAAGCCACGCACCGATATCCTCGCCGCTGGCGGCGGCCTGGTTGAGGACGGAGAGCGGCGTGAGGTCGTGCGTGATCGGGCGGTCATCGCCCAGGACGAAGGCGTAGATGGTTTTCTTCATCCAGTCCTGCTCGGCGTGGTAGGCCGGCGTCAACAGGCCGATCGCCTGTTCGTAGTCCTGCTGCGGCAGCGACGTCAGCACATCGCGCAGGGCAAGGTCGAACGGCGCGCTCCAGGAGGACGTGTCGTAGCCGTGGCGGCCCTTGCGGACATTGCCGATGGAGGGTAGCACGGCTTCGATCAGGACCTCGACGCCCCCCGTGCCGACGAGCCAGAAGAAGAAGGCACGCAGGGTGAAGAGACCTGCCGCCCGTTTGTCCTCGCGGCCCTTCTGCCCCATGACCAGGCCGTCGCTCGCAAGAATGATCTGTGAGATCCATTTCTGCGCTTCCGCGGGATCGAGGCTCGCCGCCGCCTTTCCGGCAAACTTCGATTTCAGCCAGCCGACGGCGCCGCCGGAGGCAGGGTCCTTCGGGCCGGTTTCGCCCATCCTCTCCGACAGCCAGGCTAGGGCCTCGACACCTTCCTTGCGAACGAGCGGCTTGATGCTGTGCAGGTCGGTGACGAGCTGCGCCCAGGCGCCGGCCGCGTCGAGATGTGGATGCGGGCGTGAGCGGGTGGCGAGCGGCTCCCCCAGCAACGTGTCGAGCTGGGCCTCGTCCAGATGAATCTCCGGCGGAGCCGGTTCCGGAGCGCGCTCCTGAGGTGTATCGGGGACAGGCTTTTCCTCGATCTCGGCTGCCGCCGCCGGCGCGGGCTTTTCCGTCTTCGCTTCGGCGGGTTGGGGTTTCGGTTGAGGGGCGGCGGGGGCCGCCGCACCATTTGTCGCCAGCACATAGCCCTTGCCGGTCTTCTCCTTGACGAGCTTCTTCTTTTCCTTCTCGGCATCCTCGGCGCGGTCGAAGTCCTTGTCCTTCGTCTGGCCCTGCGTCCCGATCCGCCCGAAACGCACCGTAAGCCGGGTTCCTGCGACGGTGGCTTCCCAGAATTTGGAGGAGGTTCCCTCGACGAGTTCGTAGCGTTCCATGCTGTCTTTCCTCATCTCATCATCAAACCAGCCCGGCATCGGCAAGACGCCGGGCGACGATCGCTTCGAGTGCCAGTGCCGCAGCCTGGTCGGTGGCGTGTGCCGGCTGGCGCATCCATTCCAGCGCCTGGATTTCCGCCTGCGCCTCGCTTGCGCCGTGGGCGCGAAGGATGACGCGCGACAGCCGCTCCCGCTCGCGCGGCGGGAAAAACGCGAAGGCCTGCCGGAGGGCAGGAAGCGCTGTCAGGAAGGCATCGTCGTGCCAGCCGTCGATCAGGGCGCGGACGGCGTCGATGACGGCCGTGTCGGCGGCAATCTCCTCGCGCGCCAGCGCAAACAGCCCCGACAGGAAATCGCCGAGCTGGTCTGGCCGGCTGAAACGGTGCATGCGGCCGGCCACATCGTAGGCGCCGCCTTCCCCGCAGGCCACGAGCGTGCCCAGGGCCGCGCCGGCAATGGCGGGCGCCGTTTCCGCATTCGCCAGGCACCGGCCAAGCGTTGCCAGAAAGGCGTAGCGCTCGATATCGAGGTCCGGGCAATCGCGCAGCATGTCGCGGCAGGCGGCGAATGCCGGGACGGCGCGCAGGCCCTCCTCGTCGTTGTGAATGGCCTCCGCCGTCTGCAGCACCTTGTCGAAGACGGACTCGCACAGTTCGCCGAGTGCTTGCCGCGCGGCCATGCCGAAAATCTCGCCGAAGCGATGCAACTGGACGGCCAGACGGCCCGCCGCGCCGATGGCACCCATGTCGTGCGAAAGCGCAATGCCCTGCGCGAGTTGAGCGGTCAGGTCGTTTTCGAGAACGAGCAATCCGGCAAACAGCGCGTCGGCCAGGCAAAGGGAGAGGATCTTGAGGTCGCCCCCGGCTTGCGCCGCGCGGTCGCTGAGGAGGGCGGCGGCGGCCATCGGCAGCGTGCCGCCCCAGCGCGAAGCCTCGATGAGCATGCCTTCCGCATCGCGATGGAGGACCAGCCGGAAGGTTTCCCGCGGGGCGGCGGTGCGTGGCGCCAGCGGACCTTCGAGCCGTTCGAGGCCGGGCATGCCGAGAAGCCGCAGCGCATTCAGCGTGTGGGCGCGCTCCCTGTCGGCCGCAATGCTCCAGTCGAGTTCTATCCGGCGGGCGCGATGGTCGGGCGTCAGCCCCGCCTCTGCCAGCCGGATCTCGATGTCGGTGATCAGCGGCGGCCGGCGCGTTCCGGGCGCCAGCCGGCCGCGGCGTTCTCCGGTCAGCGCCTTCAGCATGGCGACGAGGGCCGGATGGGTGCCGGCACGCACGGCGCCGTCGCGGGTCCAGGCGGCCGGTTGGTCGAGCCCATCCTTGACGAGGGTCGCGAGCGCCGCATCCAGCAGGTCCGAGCGCAGCCTCGCGCGGTGGCCGCGTGCCATGGCGAGCGCCTGCGCATGCGTGTGCCAGGCCACCCGATCGGCGGTGGAAACGACCTGTCCGGCGGCCCGCATCGCCTGCGCGATCGCGTTTTCCGCCCAGTCGGCGGCGGCGTCCAGCCCGCGGGCGAAAACCTGTTCGTAATAGGCGGGAGAGGGCATGCCGGAGGCGTAGCCGGTGAAGCGGTCGAGCCGGCGGTAATCGTAAGGCACGAGGTAGCTTCCGGCGCGCTCGTCGCCGGTCGGAGCCGGGACGTCAGGCCGTTCTCCATCCGCCTCCCGCGCCAGCCGCCGTATCGCCTCTGCATGCCAGCCGCCGCAGACGAGGACCACCTTGCGGTTTTGCGCCTCCTTCAGCGCCCAGGCGGCATGGGCGGCCATGAAGCGCTCGCGGGCAAGCTCCTGTGGGTCCTCGCCGCCCTCCGGGCGCAGCAGGTCGAAATAGCGGTCCAGCCGGCGCTCCAGTTCGTCGGCGGGCGCCTGTTCGGCGAGCGCGTCCCAGACGGCATCGCGGCCATCCTCCCCAAGCGCACCGGCCACGGCAGCTTCTGCCACGGCGGCACGGCGGCCATGCGGATCGGCATAGCGGTTGGCTCGCTCACCGAAATCCGGGTGCCAGGCGGGCAGGTCGCAGAAGAGCGGCGTCGCGCCGGCTTCCCAAGCTGCCTGCAAGGCCTCCCATTCCGGTGAATAGGCGCAGAAGGGCGAGTAGGAGGCGAAGCTGCGGTGCTGGCTCGCGTGATAGCTGAAGATGGCAAGCGGCAACTGGTGCTCCAGCCGGAGATCGGCGAGGTGCGGATTGAAGTCCGCCGGCCCTTCGATCAGCACGAAGGCTGGACGGTGGCGCGAGATGGCCTGGCGAACCAGCCGGGCGCAGGCAGGCGAATGGTGCCGGACGCCGATCACGACGAGCCGTTCCTCCGCTGCCGGCGCGGCTTTGCGCTCAGGGCGTGAGAAGATGCCGAGCCGCATAAAACGCCTTCCAAGCTTCGCCGGACCGCTTCGATACCTTCTGCTCCAGATAGCGCCGGAGCTTTGTGAGATCTTCCGCATTGTCCTTGGCGGCGGTGCCGGCAAGGCATTCGATGATGTCTTCAGGCCGTCCCCGGTCGCCGCGCATGTAATGGCCGCGCACGCCGACTGCATGGGCGACGCTCACGGCTTCGGCGGTGCTCATCACGGAACTCAGCCGCTCCATGCCGCCCTCGGCCGAAAGACCGTCGCGCAATTCGCGAAAGCAGGTGACGAGGACCTCCAGCACGTCGTCGTCGGGTGCTGCCGGCACGCCGGAGCGGGCGAGCAGCTTTGCCGCCTCGCGCTTGACCAACGCCAGTTCCTCGTCCGCGTCGCGGATGGGGAAGACCGTTTCGAAGTTGAAGCGCCGCTTCAGCGCCGCCGACATTTCATTGACGCCGCGGTCGCGGGTGTTCGCGGTGGCGATGACATTGAAGCCGTCGCGGGCGAAAACCATGCCGTCCTCGCCGGAAAGCTCCGGCACGGCCATGACCCGGTCCGAGAGGATCGACAGCAGGGTATCCTGCACTTCCAGCGGGCAGCGGGTGATTTCCTCGAAACGCACGATCTTGCCGTCCGACATGCCGCGATGCAAAGGTGCCGGAACAAGCGCGCGCCGGCTCGGCCCCTCGCTGACGAGAAGCGCATAGTTCCAGCCATATTTGATCTGGTCCTCGGTGAGCGAGGCGCCGCCCTGGATCGTCAGCGTCGAATCCGCGCCGATGGCTGCGGCGAGCAGCTCCGAAAGAAAGCTCTTGGCCGTGCCCGGCTCGCCGATGAGGAGAAGGGCGCGGGAGGTGGCGAGCGTGACCATCGCGCGCTCGATGAGGGCGGGGGAGGCTACGAGCTTGGCGCTCGCCCCATCACCACCTAGCACGAAGGATTTGACGGCGCGCAGCGAAAGCGCCCAGCCGGGCGGACGCGGCCCCTTGTCGGTGCGACGCAGGGCGTCCAGTTCCTCTCGATATGCGATTTCGGCAGGGGGGCGTTGGATGGCGGCGGTCTGTTGAGGCATGCGACAGATCGGTCCTGTTCTGGCGGGCTGCGTCGAAACGGGATCAAGGCCCGCGACTGCCTGTAGGGTAGCCAAAGGCAATGTATTGCGCTTGAGTTACGTTTCAAGGCGCAGTTTTCTTCGTGAGTGAATGAAAAATTCGAGCTTATCGCGCCGGCGGTTCGCCTTCGTGAGTATAGTCGTTATTTAGGTATATTTTAAATTAGCGGCCTCTTTTCATATTTGCTGAGGCGATGCTTCCACGGTCCGCACATGCTTGTAGACCGTGGTGCGGGACAGCCCGAGTTCCCGCGCCGTGCGGGAGATGTTCTGCTGGGTCTTGTCGTAGACCGACCGGATTTCCTGGCATTTGGCGCGGCTGAGCGGCCTGTCCCGACACTCATCGCAGCAATCGCGGGCAAGGTCGGGCACAAGGCTGGCCTCGTCGAAACAGCTTTCATCGATATAGTCGGCGCAGCGGCGCACCAGCGCGCGCTGCAGTACGGTCCTGAGCTCTCGAATGTTGCCCGGCCATTTTCGCTGCGAAAGCGTGGCGATCGCCGCATCGGTCACCGGCGTTCCGGGCGCCATCTTCTCCATGAGGTGGCGCACGATGCTTGCAAAATCGGTCCGGCTGCGCAGCGGCGGCAAGCGGATGGAGAAGGCGTTCAGGCGGTAATAGAGGTCCGCCCGGAACTGCCTCTGCGCCACCATGTTCTCCAGGTCCCGGTTGGTTGCCGAGACGATCTGGACATCCACCTTCTGCGTCTTTTGCGCGCCGACGGCACGGATTTCCATGCTGTCGAGGAACCGCAGCAACGAGGTCTGCGCCGCCAGCGGAATATCGGCAACCTCGTCGAGGAAAAGCGTGCCGCGATCGGCCATGCGTGCCAGCCCGATGGAGCCTTCGGCGCGCGCATTGGTGAAGGCGCCGCGCTCGTGGCCGAAGATTTCCGCGATGAACAACTCTTCCGGCACGGCGCCGCAATTGAGCGCGACGAACTCGCCCTTGCGCGCGCTGACCTTGTGGACATGTTGCGCCATCAGTTCCTTGCCGGTGCCGGTTTCCCCGGTGATGTGCACAGGCATGCGCAGCACCGCCGCCTCTGCGAGATCGCCGAGCGATCGTTTGACCGCCGGATCGTGCGAAACGAAGTCCGGCGCGCTTTCCTGTCGGATCAGGGCCGGCATCGATGGCGACGGGCGCTTCCCCACCGGGGCATCGTGCTCGCCGATCTGCCGGCAGACCATGAAGACGCCGCTGCCCGCCCGATCGCGGATCCGGATGACGCCGCCCTTCAGGAGGCCGTCCACCGCCTGGCCGAAGCCGGCTTCGAACAGCATGTCGAAATGATTTCCCAGCAGCGCCGGCAGGCCGTCCAGCAGGGTCTTGCCGGGGCGGTTGATCGACAGGATCTCGCCATCGAGCGAGACGGACACCAGGCCGGCGGAGAGCGTGTCGAGATATTCCACGCGTGGATGGAAAGCGAAGACGAAGCTTTTGGAATGGCTCTGGTAGAGGAGGCCGTTTTCGATCTGGGCCGCGGCCATGCGAACAAGGGCATGGGTGTGCTCCTGCCGGGCTTCATGGGCGCAGGAGGCATCGAGCAGGCCAAGCACCTTGCCATCCGAACTGAAGATCGGGGCGGCCATGCAGCTCAGATGGCCGTGACAGGCAAAATAGTGCTCCCGGCCATAGATCGCCACCGGCTTTTCGACGAGGGCGGCAAGCCCCAGCGCATTGGTGCCGCGCTCGCTTTCGTTCCAGATGCTGCCCGGAATGATCGCGCGGCCCGCCTCGCTGTCGGCGAAGTGCTGGTCGCTGATCGTATCCAGCACGACGCCGTTTGCGTCACCCAGCGCGATCATGAAATTGGAGCCGGCGATCTGGGAATGCAGAAGCTGCATCTCGGCCAGCGCCAACAGACGCATGGCGGCGTTCGCCTCGCGCCGCTGTTTCACATCGGCAAAGGCGACGACGTTGTGGCGTGGCGTGCCGCGCGGGTCGAGATCGAAATCGCGGCACCGCTCCCAGCTGTCGGCCACGACGGGATGTAGCGTGCCGATGGGAAAACGCTCGCCCTTTTCCAGCGCGCTGCGCGCGCGGTCCATTCCCGATAGATGCTGCATGTCTCCTCCTCATGCATCATTTCAAGCAGGGTAACTGCTTGTCGCGCGCCTGCGCAATGAACAGAAACTGGACAGGTCCGTTGTCCACGCCGTTCAGGCGGTGAACAGTCTTTGTGCCGTTTCTTCCGGTTATCCTTTTGATATTTCTTGAATTATCTATGTGGCATGGCGCTTGCGAAGAATCCCCTGCAACGGGCAATGGCCCGCCGAAGGAGGAGACATCAGCATGAAGGCGCAAGTTCTGACGCAATATGACGACAAGCTCGAAACGGGACGGTGGGTCTCGTTTCAGGATGTCCCCGACCCGACGATCAAGAAATCCACCGACGTGATCGTGCGCATCGGCGGGGCCGGGGTCTGCCGCACGGACCTGCACATCATCGAGGGCGTCTGGCGCCCGCACATGGACCCGAACGGCAACGCGCTTCTGCCGCTGATCATGGGGCACGAAAATGCCGGCTGGGTCGAGGCCATCGGCAAGGAGGTCGAGGGCATCAAGGTCGGCGATCCGGTGATCGTGCATCCGAAAATCTCCGGCGGCACCTGCCTCGCCTGCCGGCGCGGTTTTGACATGCACGGTCCTGGGAGGTTCCCCGGGCTGGACTGCGACGGCGGCTATTCCGAATATCTCTGCACCTCCGAGCGCAACATCGTGCCGTTGCCGAAGACGCTCGCACCCAAGGAAGTCGCGCCTTATGCGGACGCGGGCCTCACCGCCTATCGCGCGGTCAAGAAGGCGACGCGCCATCTGCTGCCCGGTGAATCGGTCGTCGTCATCGGCGCCGGCGGGCTCGGCCATATCGGCATCCAGTGCCTGAAGGCCATGTGCGCGGCCGACGTCATCGTCGTCGACATTTCCGACGCTTCGCTGGAGCTTGCCGGCAGGATCGGCGCCGACAAGCTGGTCAAGGCCGACGGCAACGAGGTGGAGGCGGTGCTCGAATTGACGGGCGGGCAGGGTGCCGAAGCCGTCATCGACTTCGTCGGCGAGAAGGGCACGACGCTGAAGGGCCTGAAGATGACCCGGCCGATGGGGAGCTACTATGTCGTCGGCTACGGCGAGGACATCCGCATTCCGACCGTCGACATGGTGATTACCGAAAAGAACATCATCGGCAACCTGGTCGGCACCTGGGCGGAACTGACTGAGCTGATGGCGCTCGCCGATCGTGGGCTCGTGGACCTGACAACCGTCGAATACCGGCTCGCCGATGCCAACCAGGCGCTCAAGGACCTGCGCGACGGCAAGATCCACGGGCGCGCCGTGCTCATCCCCTGACATGCCGATCAGCCGCAGACCGTCTCCCGCTCCCTGCCGCGACAAGCGGCGGGGAGCGTCTGTTGGAGGCGCGAGGACGCGAAGGAAGAAACCATGATGTGCAGGGTATTGACGGACCAGAGCCCGCGACGGTTCGCGAAGGTCAGCCGATCGGTGCGGATTTCGGGGCACTCGACCAGTGTCCGCCTGGAGACGGCCTTCTGGCAGGTTCTGGAAGGCATAGCCGAGACGGAGGGGCTTTCGACCTCCAAGCTGATTTCGCAGCTTTACGCCGAGGCGATGGAACTGCCCGGCGGCATCTCCAACCTGGCGTCCATCCTGCGGACCGTCTGTCTCCTCTACCAAGAGGAGCGCCGGGGCGGGATCGGCGCCGCAAACCGGGCCTGACGGCCGACATCGGCAGACGGGTAACATCCGCTGACCCCGGTCTCGCCGGATCGTGCCGTCGCGTTGCGCGGCGCTCAATTGTCCTTGCGGTCGGGTTCGACACGGCCCTCGGCGATCCATCGCGCGCCGAGCACCAGCGCACCCATGCTGAA
Organism: Shinella sp. GW821-FHT10F02; assembly: GCF_058809275.1. Taxonomy (NCBI): domain Bacteria; kingdom Pseudomonadati; phylum Pseudomonadota; class Alphaproteobacteria; order Hyphomicrobiales; family Rhizobiaceae; genus Shinella; species Shinella sp. GW821-FHT10F02. Next base: position 389,025 of record NZ_JBXASL010000001.1, read on the forward strand.
ATCCTTGCCGTGCGCGGCGATCATCTCCTCCGACAGTTTGGCAATCCGTTCGAAAAAGGCGTCCTTGCTTGTGTCTTCCGTCGTGCGTTGCTCTGCTTGCATGATGTCCTCCTGCTATTTGAAGATTTCATTTGGGAAGGTGATGATGGCGGCGTTGCCCGAGCCGTCGCCCGCCGCCAGATAGCGGCCGCTTGCCGACCATTGCAGCGCCGTGACGGGGCCGCCGATATCGCGGATGGTCAATTCTTCGGGTGACCCGATCTCGGCGACGGCAATCCTGCCGTTTGCATAGCCCGCTGCCACCAGCGCCTTGGCCGGATGCACTGCAACGGCCTCCACCATGACGAAGCCGGCACGTCCCGTTGCAAGCGCCTTGGCAGGCGCTGCCGTCATCGACCAGCCGGCGATGCGATAGGCTCCGGACGCGACAACCGTGTTCGTCGCCTCGCTCCAGTCGACCGTGCCGACCGGACCCGGAAAATCGCCGAACACAATGCGCTCGCCAGTTTCCGCATCCAGCAGACAGAGGCCGCGGGTTTGTTGCCCGCAGCCGAGCCATCGGCGATCCGCGCTCCATTTCAACGAAAGCGGTGGTGATGAAAGGTTCGTTTCCCATAGCGGGCCTGAATCATCGTCGATGCGTCGGATGCTCAGCCTGTCCGGGCCGGCAAGCGCGATCAGTCCGCCATCGTCCGATATCGAGACAAGCAAGGGTGCCAGGTCGCCGAGCTCGGCCTCCCGGATCGCTTGCGCCTCGCCCGATTGCAGGCGCAGCCGCCGCCTGACGATCACCGCCGTCAGGTCCGCCGCGTGGTTGTGGGCGAAGGCGGAAATCGGGGTTCTGTCGGAAAGGACCTTTCCCGCGATCTCGCCGGAACGCGTGACGTGGAGAAGTTCGCCGCTGCGGGTCGAGACGAGGAAGGTGCCGTCCCGATAGGCCGAAAGGGCTGTACCCTCCTGGATGCGGGTGCTGATTAACGGCGAAGGCTTGCCCTTTCGGGGGGAGATCGTCGTCTGGCCGTTGTCGACCGCGATGCGTGATTCCGGCGGTTCGTTGTCGCCGATGCGGGCGAGGGCGACCGCGCCATCGGCGGAGCCGATCGCCAGGATCGTGTCGTCCTCGTTAAAACAGAGCTGGCGGACGGGCGCCGGGCGCTGCCAGTTGCGCGCCAGGAGATCGAACAGGGTGACGTTGGGAATGGTCTGCTGGTTCATTTCATCCTCCCTTTGCGGCCGCGATCAGCACATCCAGTGCGGCGACCTCCCGTTCCGCCGCAGCGATGTCTTCCGCGCAGTCGGCCTGTTCCTGGCGGATCGCCGCGGCGCTCTCCTCCTGGTCATGCAATTCCTGCACCAGTTGTCTGTTCGCGGGATCGCGGCCGATTGCCAGCTCGAGGCGCAGGATGTCCATTTCGACCCCGGAGACCGCCTGGGTCAGCTTCAGGGCTTTCGCGGTCAGCGTCGATACGGTGCCGACGAGTTCGACGCGGCGGCGCATGAGATCGAGATCGGACATTGAAAACCTCCTGAGTGTGACAGCGTGTTCAACGGCGGGCGGTGCCGCCGGCCTCCGGTGCTTTCCAGGCTTCCAGAATGGTCGGCAGGTCCGGCAATTGGGTCCTGAACTGCCGTTCCGCCATGGAAACGTGGCTGCGAAGCTGGTCCCAGACATCGACGCGGATCAGCATGTCGCCGGTCAGCTGCTCCATCTCCCCGACGCGGAACTGCCGGGAAAGCGACACGCCCGAGAAGACGAAATCGCGCAGCATGAGCGCGTGTTTTTCCGCAAAGGCGTGGAGCATCGGATGGGTTTCGGGCGTGATGCCGGCCATGGCCAGTTCCTGCAGAATGAACTGCTGGAAGTGGTTCTGCATCAGGTGCTGGCTCTCGCCCATGAAGCGCATCGAGAAAACCAGGTCCCGCGGCATGAGCTGCGCGAGCGCAGTGTTGACATCCTCGCCTTCGCTTATTCCTGCGATCGGATCATCGTTGTTTGACATGGCTGTCTTCCGAATTGAGAAGGAAGCGGTTTATATAGGTAAAGAATAAAATCATGTCCAATATTGTTTTCCCGAGCCTTTAAATGAATTTATGCTGCATGTGCTAAGTATTTAAGCCGTTACATGTTGTAATTTACGATTGTAAAATAACGTTACACTTTTGGTTTCCCGATCGCGTCGAGGCGCGGATTGCCGGGTTTTTCCAAACTGGCACGGGCCTTGCAACGTCTATTTCACAAGAAGCCATCGCGCTTGAAGCGACGCCAGAAGAACGAAGGAGTTGGGGTACAGGTTCGCAACAGTCCGTGTTCGGAATGACTGGGCCTTTCTCCCAATAACCTTTGCCGTGATCCACTTGAATGGTCGGACCTTGGTCGCGCCCCGGGCGCCACCCTTTGCCGTGCCATGTCAACTTTCGCTCGCGGTGCTGATGGCGCCGTTCCAGCCGGAGCCGGGAGGCTCGCGGTTCAAACACAGTGGAGGCTAATGACGATGTCGTCTTTGACGCTCAACAAGATTACTTCGCAGCGCGGCATATCCGTCGGCGAGGCGACGAAGAAGATTTCCGACCTCGGTTGGAACCCGACCTATGTCCAGGAAGCCATGACGTTTCCGACGGACTACAAGATCACCAAGGCGCCGCGCGATCCGATGAAGCAGGTCCTGCGGTCCTATTTCCCGATGCAGGAGGAAAAAGACAACCGCGTCTATGGCGCGCTCGATGCGGCGCTGCGCGGCGACATGTTCCGCAACGTCCAGCCGCGCTGGGTGGAGTGGATGAAGCTGTTCCTCGCCATCATTCCGTTCCCGGAAATCTCGGCCGCCCGCTCCATGGCGATGGTGGCGCGCATCGCGCCCGGCGAGGACCTGCGCACCGGCTTCACCATGCAGATGGTCGACGAGTTCCGTCACTCGACCATCCAGATGAACCTGAAGAAATGGTACATGGAGAACTATATCGACCCGGCGGGCTTCGACATCACCGAGGAAGCCTTCGGCAAGTGCTATGCCACGACCATCGGCCGCCAGTTCGGCGAGGGTTTCATCACCGGCGACGTGATGACGTCGGCCTGCATGTACCTGACCGTGGTCGCGGAAACGGCCTTCACCAACACCCTGTTCGTGGCCATGCCTTCGGAAGCCGCCCGCAACGGCGACTATGCGCTGCCGACGGTGTTCCTGTCGGTCCAATCCGATGAAAGCCGCCATATCGGCAACGGCCACTCGCTGCTGATGGCCGCCCTGAAGGAGCCGGAAAACCACCTGCTTCTGGAGCGCGACCTGCGCTACGCCTTCTGGCAGAACCACGCGATCGTCGACGCCGCCATCGGCACGCTGATCGAATACGGCACCACCAACCGCGACAAGAACAAGGAATCCTACGCGGAGATGTGGCACCGCTGGATCTTCGAGGACTATTACCGCACCTACATGCTGCCGCTCGAAAAATACGGCATCAAGGTCCATCACGACGACGTTCACGAAGCCTGGAACCGCATCACCAAGAAGAACTACGTGCACAAGGTTGCCCAGTTCTTCACGGTCGGCTGGCCGCTGAACTTCTGGCGTATCGAAGCTCAGACCGACAAGGACTTCGAATGGTTCGAGCACAAATATCCCGGCTGGTATGCCGAATTCGGCGACTTCTGGAAGTGGCATGCCAAGCTCAGCAAGCGCGGCGAGAAGATCATCACCTTCAACGAGGATGTCGGTTACGTCTATCCGCATCGCTGCTGGAGCTGCTTGGTGCCCTGCCTCATCCGCGAGGACATCGTGGTCGACGAGATCGACGGGCAGATCCACACCTTCGCCCATGAACTGGACCGCTGGACCGCCGTCGAGGCGTTTTCCGACGAATACCAGGGCCGACCGACGCCTGCCATGGGCCGCTTCAGCGGCAAGCGCGAATGGGAAACCGTCTATCACGGCTGGGATCTCGGCGACGCGATGAAAGACCTGAACTTCATCCGCTCCGACGGCAAGACGCTCATTCCGCAACCGCATCTGAGCTTCGACGCCAAGGACATGTGGACGCTGGACGATATCCGCGGCCACACCATCCTGTCGCCGCTGACCCTGCTTCGCGAAATGTCGCCGGCCGCCCGCGAACAGCACCTCGCCGAGTATCGCGCAGGCTTCAAGATCAACGCCGTCAACTGAGGCCTTTCACCGGGTTACGACCCGCGGAGGCCGGTTTCGGCCGGCCTCCGCAACAGTCCGGGATCGGGAATTGGGAGGTTCCAGCATGGCAGAAGCTCAAAAACGACATCAGGAAGCACATAAGGTCCGCCTCGAGCCGGTCGGCGTCGAGTTCGAGGTCGAACATGGCGAGACGGTTCTCAACGCAGCGTTCCGCCAGGGGATCGCGCTGCCGCACGGCTGCAAGGAAGGGCAATGTTCCGCCTGCAAATGCGTGCTGCTCGACGGCGAGGTCGAGATGCTCAAATACTCGACCTTCGCCCTCAACGACATGGAGAAGGATACCGGCCACATCCTGTTGTGCCGGTCGATCGCCTATTCCGACATGGAAGTCGAACTTCTCAATTACGACGAGGAGGTTCTGGCGAAATCGATTGCCGTCAAGACATTCAGCGGCCGGATCTCCGCCAAGGAGAACCTGACCCACGATATCCGCGGCATCGAGATCGAGCTCAGCTCCCCGATGAAGTTCTGGGCGGGGCAATATGTCGACATCACGGTCACCACGGAAAAAGGGGAGACGATTACGCGCTCGTTCTCCATGGCAAATACGCCGCACGAAACCCAGAAACTCTCCTTCATCATCAAGAAATACCCCGAGGGAAAGTTCTCCGGAGAGCTCGATTCCGGAGGCATCCGCGTCGGAGCCGAGGTCACCGTCGTCGGACCCTACGGAACCTGCTTCCGGCGGGAGGAGCGACAGGGAGCACTAGTGCTGGTCGGTGCCGGCTCCGGCATGTCGCCGGTCTGGTCGATCCTCAACGACCATCTGAAGAGCGGCGAGACGCGTCCGGTCTATTTCTTCTACGGCGCCCGCACGCCGGACGACCTGTTCTATCTCGACCGGATAGAGGAGCTGCTCAGCGCGCATCCGGACGTCACCTTCATCCCGGTCCTGTCCCATGCCGACGAGGCGAGCGGATGGGAGGGCGAGCGCGGTTTCGTGCACCAGAGCGTCGACGCCATCCTGAAACAGCTCGGCATCGACGGCGAGGGCGATGTCTATGCCTGCGGCCCGCCGCCGATGATCGACGCCCTCCAGCCGGTTCTCTTCATGAACGGCTTCGAGCTGGAACGCATCTTCTTCGACAAGTTCACCACCTCGTCCGGCGCCACCACGACGGGTCACTGAAAGGACCCTTGGGGTCCGAAAGCCAACTGAAAAAAGGGAGTGAGAAACCATGACAGCGACAGCGACTTCAATCGGATCGGGTGCGGCGGGTTCCGCGGTCTTCGCCGATTCCGACAGCCGGAAATACCGCTACTACGATCCGAAGGGCCAGCGCGCCACCCATTACGAGGACGTCACCGTCGACGTCCAGCCCGACCCGGAACGCTACCTGATCCAGGACTGGATCATCTCGTTCGCCGATGGCAAGGGCGCTTACGTCAAGGACAACACGGCGGCGAAAAGCTCCAACTGGCATGCGTTCCGCGCGCCGGACCAGGAATGGGAGCGCACCCACTATCAGCGCCAGTCGAAGATCGAGACGATGGTACAGAGCGTCATCGCCAACGCCCGCAGGGCCGGCGCGCCGAAAACCTTCGACAAGACCTGGATCAAGATCCTGCAGGCGCATCTGGGCGCTTGGAAACATGCCGAATTCGGGCTGGGCACCTCGCTGATGCAGGCGCAGCGCTACGGCTATACCCAGATGATCAACAACGCCACGCTGACCAACTCCTCCTACAAGCTCCGGCTCGCGCAGGACATCACGCTCTATCTCGCCGAAATCGGCATGGATATTCCCGGCTGGGACGACGAGCTGGGCAAGAAGCACTGGCTGGAAGACAGCGTCTGGCAGGGCACGCGCGAAGCGATCGAGACCATCATGGGCGCGACCGACTATCTGGAGCAGTATTTCGCGATCAACATCGTCTTCGAACCGTTGGTCGGCGAACTGTTCCGCTCCGGCTTCCTGATGCAGGCCTCGGCCGCCAATCACGACTTCATCACCCCGCCGGTGGTGTCGGCCGCGGAAGCCGACTACGAGCGCAACCTCGCCAACACGATCGACCTCATCTACCTGCTCGCCAATGACGAGGTCCATGGTGCCGCCAACAAGGCGCTGTTCCAGGGCTGGATCAAGAAGCACGGCGCGCTCGCCGACAAGGCAGCCATCGGCCTCCAGCCGATCTGGTCGATGCCGCATTCCAAGCCGATTTCCTTCCAGGACGTGCGCGCCTCTTCCGAAGAGCGCATCGCACAGATCCTCGGCGAACTCGGCCTCAAGCGCTAATCAAGGGAGAATTCAGCATGTCTACCGCAGCACGCGACGCGTCGCAGTCCAACATCTTCAAGGCGATGAAGGACATCACCTTCGAACAGACGATCTCCCACCAGTGTGGCGTCACCATGAACGATTCCGTCGAGGCGAGGGCCATCGCCGAGTTCATGGGCAAGAAGCCCGGCGTCACCGTCACCTACCAGCCGGCGATGATCCGCATCGACGGCAATGGCAAGCTGATCTTCAAGATGGACGACATCAGCGAATATCTCGGCCGCGAGATGACCGCGGAAATCTTCGAGGTGAACACCTCCACCCATTACGGCCGGATGGTGCGCATCGACGACAACGAGGTGATCCTGTTCGGCGATATGGACGAGGTCTTCGAATACATCTGACGACCCCTTGACCGGCGCGCCGCCCTGCCGGTGCGCCGGATTGCTCAACACATTCGTTTTGGAGGCAGAGAATGTTCAGGACACCGGAAGGCAAGGAAATCTTCATCGTCGACGGCCACACGCATTTCTGGGACGGGAGCCCGGAAAACCAGCGCAACATTCACGGCAAGCAGTTCGTCGAATGTTTCTACGCCTATCACACGGCGCTCAGTCCCAAGGAGCAGCTCTGGGAAAAGAGCAAGTTCGAAAAATACACCGCCGACGACCTTTATCACGACCTCTTCATCGACGGGCCGGACGACGTGGCGATCGTGCAGTCGACCTATCTGAAGGATTTTTACAAGAACGGCTTCAACACGGTGGAGAAGAATGCCGAGATGGCCAAGCGCTATCCCGAGCGCTTCATCGTCAACGGCTCCTTCGATCCGCGCGACGGTGAAAAGGCGCTGGAATACATCCATTTCATGAAGGAGACCTACGACATCAAGGGCGTGAAGATGTACACGGCCGAGTGGAACGGCGCCTCCAAGGGATGGAAGCTCAACGATCCGGACGCCTACCGGTGCTTCGAGCTGTGCGAAAAACTCGGCATCAAGAACGTGCACGTCCACAAGGGACCGACCATCATCCCGCTCAACAAGGACGCGTTCGACGTGCATGACGTCGACTATGCGGCGACGGATTTCCAGAACCTCAACTGGATCGTCGAGCATTGCGGCCTGCCGCGCCTCGACGATTTCTGCTGGATCGCCGTGCAGGAAACCAATGTCTATGGCGGCCTCGCCGTCGCGCTGCCCTTCATCCACTCGCGGCCGCGTTATTTCGCCGAAGTCATCTCCGAACTGCTGTTCTGGGCCGGTCCGGAAAAGATCCTGTTCGGGTCGGATTACGCGATCTGGACCCCGCGCTGGCTGGTCGAGAAGTTCTGGGCCTTCGAACTGCCCGAGGACATCAAGCAGGAGCGCGGCGTCGATCTCACGCCGGAGATCAAGGAAAAGATCCTCGGCCTGAATGCGGCCCGCCTCTACGATATCGACATCGAGGCCAAGAAGGCGGCGCTCGCCAATTCGCCCTTCAGCGTCGCGGCGGAGTAGGGGCGATGACGCCGGTCCGTATGTCCGCAGCCCGCCAGAGCGAGGAGCTCTGGCGGCGTCTCGAACAGGTGAACGACCCGGAACTGGACGAGCCGGTCACCGCCATGGGGTTCGTCGAGCGCGTCCTTATCAAGCTCGACGGCAGCGTGGAGATCGATTTCCGCCTGCCCACCTACTGGTGCTCGCCGAACTTCGCCTTCCTGATGCTGGACGGCGTGCGCCAGGCGCTCGATTCCCTCTCGTGGTCGCCCGCCTACCGCGTGACGCTGCACGATCACATGTTCGCCGAAGAGGTGAACAGGGGCATCGCCGAAGGGAAGGCGTTTGGCGAAATCTTCGGCGAGCTCGCCGGCGATCAGGATCTCGAAAGCCTGCGCGCGATCTTCCGGGCGAAGGCCTTCAAGCGGCGCCAGGAGGCCGTGTTGCTTGGTCTGCGTCAGCAGGGCCTTACGGACGGCGAGATTGTCGGCATGGACCTGTCGGAGTTCGATGCCGCGGGCTTCGATGCCGGCGAGGCGGCAAAGCAGAAACCGCGTTATCGGGAGGTGCTGCTCGGCCGCTGGCCGGACAGGCGGGCGGATGACGCTGCCTTCGTCACCTGGGAGGGCGACCGGATCGCGGTGGATGCGCTCGGTGCCTATCTCGCCGACCTGCGCAGCGTGCGCATCAACATGGAGTTCAACGGCGCGCTCTGCCGGGGACTGAAGCACACGCGATACAAGGAAATGGACGTGATCGACGGTGAGCCGACGCTTGTCGACTTCATCATGGATCGCGTGCCGGCTCCCGCGCACGCGACCTGAAACGCTTGCACTGAAAACAACGCCTTTCTGCAAGAGGCGCCAAATCAACAAACCGCCCGTAAGGCGGAAGGAGGACCTATGCCCAAGATTATGCTCCACAATTCCGAGGCCCGTCGCGCGCTTGCCCGCGGCGTCGGCAAACTCGCCGCCGCCGTCGAACCGACGCTCGGCCCGAAAGGCATGAACGCCATGATCGACCGGCCGCTCGGCACGCCGATGGTCACCCGCGACGGCGTCAGCATCGCCTCCGAGATCGAGCTGCACGACCGGTTCGAGAACATGGGCGCGCAGGTCGTTCGCGAAGTCTCGATGCAGACGAACGAAATCGCCGGTGACGGCACGACGACCGCGATCGTGCTGGCCAATGCGCTCGTCCAGAAGGGCATAGAGGCCGGAGAACGCGGTGCCAAATCCGTCGATCTGTGCCGGGGCATCGATCTCGCGGTGGCAAGGGTCGTGGACGCGCTGAAGGCGAGTGCCAAGCCGGCACGCAACGGCAGCCTCGCCGCCGTCGCCAACATCGCCGCCACCGACCCGGCGCTCGGCGCGCTGGTTGCCGAGGCCTATGAGCGCGTCGGCACCAAGGGTGCCATTTCGACCGAGTTCAGCGTGACGACCGAAACGACGCTGGAGGTCGTGGAAGGCATGTCGTTCGAGCGCGGCTATCTTTCCCATCACATGGTCACCGATCAGGAGAAGATGGAGGCGGTTCTCGACCGGCCCTATATCCTGATGACCGACCTGAAGATCAAGGATCCCCAATCCCTCGATGCCGTCCGGCGCCTTGCTGATGCGGCCGGCCGGCCGCTCCTGATCGTGGCGGAGGAGGTTTCGCCCGAGGCGGTGCTCGCTCTTCTCGGCAAGCAGGAGACCGGAAAGTATCTCGTCGTCCATCCGCCGGAATACGGCCATTGGCGCAAGGGCATGATGGAGGACCTGGCGATCCTGACCGGCGGACGCGTGATTGCGCGCGACCTCGGCGGGCGTATCGAGGACGTGACGGCGGAAGATCTCGGCACGGCCGAGCGGGTGAGAACCAGCGCGTCCTACACGACCGTCGTGCGCGGCGGCGGCAACGAGGCGGCGATCACCGCACGCCGCGCCCAGGTGCAGCGCCAGTTCGAGGCGGCCCCGCCGAATATCGAACAGGACAAGCTGCGCGAACGGCTTGCAAAACTCTCCGGCGGCTCCGCCATCCTCTATGCCGGCGGCGTGACACCCGTCGAGCAGAAGCGGACCATCCAACTCATCGAGGATTCGCTGCATGCCGTGCGCGCGGCGGCCGAGGAGGGCGTGGTCGCCGGCGGCGGTTCGGCGCTGGCGCAGATCGCCCCGGTGCTCGACGCGGTGCTGGCGACCGTCAGCGGCGATGTCGCGGAAGGGGTGAAGCTCGTCCAGTCCGTCCTGTCGCGCCCGCTGTGGCGCATCGCCACCAATGCGGGCGGCGATCCGGATGCCATCATCGCGGAGGTGACGCGGGTCAACAGCGGATATGGCTACAATGCTGCTGTCGGCAAATACCAGAACATGATCGAGGCCGGCATCATCGATCCTGTCCGCGTCACCTACACCGCGCTGCGAAACGCCGCCTCCGTCGCCACGCTGATCCTGACCACCGAAACCCTGATCGGTGATCTGGAAGAAGACGAGGACCCGACCGAAGGACCGGCGCTCGGCGGCGGTGCGGAGAAGCTCGGCCGCGCGTGACGGATGGCGTGACACCCTGCGGCAAGCGATTGCCGCAGGGTGTCTTGTTCAGATGAAACCGCGCTTGATGCCGAATTGCTCGAGCTTGCGGTAGAGCGTCGGCCGTGAGACGCCGAGGCGCTGGGCAACCTTGCTGAGATTGCCGTGTTCGGCTCTCAGCGCGGAGCGGATTGCCTGGCGTTCCGCATCCTCCAGGCTGAAGACGGCGTCGGTTGCATCCGTCTGGGGCGTTGTCCGGTCCTGCGCGGGCTCGGTCACATCGGAGGGCAGGTCCTCGAGACCCACCAGCCCGGTGTTCGAAAGCAAGTGCAGCCGTTCGACGAGGTTGCGCAATTCGCGCACATTACCCGGCCAGCGATAGGCGAGCAGGGCGTCCAGCGCCTGGTTCGAGAAGCGCAGCGGCGGGCTTGCCCTGCGATCCGCCAGTTTGCGGTTGAAATGCTCGATCAGCAGCAGGCTGTCGCTGCCGCGCTCTCTCAACGGCGGAACGCATATGGAGACCGTGCTGATCCGGTAGAACAGATCCTTGCGGAAGCGGCCGTTTGCGACTTCCACCTTGAGGTCGCGGTTCGTGGAGGCGACAAGCCGCACGTCGACCGGCCGCAGCCGGCTGTCGCCGAGCCGGTTGACCGCCCGCTCTTCGAGCACGCGCAACAGGAAGGGCTGCATGTCGAGCGGCATCTCGCCGATTTCGTCGAGGCTGAGGACGCCGCCGCTGGCGAGTTCGAAGACGCCGGGCTTGCCCTCGCGGGAAGCGCCCGTGAAAGCGCCGCCGACATGGCCGAACAGCTCGCTGCCGAAAAGCTCTTTGGTGACGGCGCCGCAGTTGAGCGCGATGAAGGGACTGCCCGCCGATTTGCGGCTTGCGGCGTGAATGAGCCGGGCGAAGAGTTCCTTGCCGACGCCTGTTTCCCCTTCGATCAAGAGCGATGTGACGTCTTCCGTCTCGCCGATCTTGCAGGCGATATCGACGGCCGCGCGCAGGGCCGGGCTCTCCCCGATGATGAGCGCGCTTTCGTCCTTGACCTGTTGTGACGCAATTCTGCTGCCGATCGCGACGGTCCTGCCGTCATCGCTCTTAGGGAACACGAAGGCCGCGCCGCGCACGTCGCCGTCCAGCTCCAGCGGGCAGATGTGGCAGGATTGCATATCCTTGGGCAGCGTGGTGACGATGCTGTCGAGAAAGCCGGAGTTGCTCAGCTCCGGCAACCGACAGCTCTCCGGGCCGCCGCGGATCATGTCGCCGAACCGCTTTCTTTCCGCGGCCGGCACGTTGCTGCTGTAGATGGCGCGGCCATGGCGGTCGATGATCATGACGCCATCGTTCGAGCGATAGCGGCTCGCCGATGCAATGAAGGCTTCGAGCAATCGCGTCCGCTCTTCGTTCTGCGCGTCGGCGAGCGCCTGTTCGATTTCCCGCGCGGCCGCCGTGACGAGGGCGATGTTGTGCGGCCGGAAGATATCGGGATAGCCCGACAGGTCGACGACCCCGATGACCTTGCCGTCATAAGGATCGCGAATGGGCGCCCCGGCGCAGGTCCAGGCTTTTATGCCGGCGCAAAAATGTTCGGCGGCATGGACGAAGACCGGCTCCCCGGTCCAAAGCGCCGTCCCTATGCCGTTGGTTCCGACGACGTCTTCCGTCCATTTTCCGCCGACGCCGAGATGAATGTCCATCCCGTCGGAAATGGTCTTCTTGTCGCCGATGACGTCGATCAGGACGCCTTCGCCGTCGGCGAGCATCAGCATCGCGCCCGTGCCGTCCAACAGCTTGCCGATCGCCCGGAAGGGGCGGCGTGCGGCGGCCAGCAGTTCCGGCCTGCTTCTGGCGAGGGCTTCGACCGCATCCTTGTCCGTTTCGATCGGCGCCTCGTTTCGCTGGGCGTCGATACCGCCCGTGGCGCAGCGCTGCCAGGAATCGTTGATCGTGGAACGCACGGGCAGCGAGGACCGATTCGAAGGGTTCCGGCCCTCCAGCAGCGATTCCCACGCGCGCATCGTGACGCGCTCGTCGTAGGCGGACATCAGCATCACATCGCCGGCCGCGGGAAGGCGGCCCTTCGCGGAATGTCGCGGCGTGTTTACATCTCGGTTCATACGGCTGTTCACATTCCACGTTCGAGGGAACTTGACGCCAAAACGGGTCTACGCGGATGGAGGCGTGCGCCTCGTCCTCACGTCTCGGGAGGAATGCCAAGCCGCAGGCCGATGTCGGCCGCCAGGTCTGCGGTTCCGTAGGACGCCCCGACCGGAACGTCATTCATATCCGACAGCGCATCGGCCATCGTGTCATCGAGCGGTGCAATGAAACCATTGGCCTTCGTCGCCAAGGCAAACATTGTCACGCCGTCCTGGCTGCGAAGATTGCCAAAGTGGTGCAGCTGCCGCCCGGTGCCGACATCGACGGCGATCACGCGGCCATTGGCGGTCACGCGGATTTTCGGCTCCGGTGCGTGGACCGGTGCCGTGCCGCCGATATGGATGATCAGGCCTTCCGCCTGCGGGCCGATCTTCGGCTTTTTCGATTCCGAGTAGAGGCCGCCGCTGAAGTGATCGGCGAGTTTCGTGATGACGCCGCGGTTCTGCTCTATCAGCCGTCTGACTTGCGCGTCCTCCCGACGCGGTCCGTCCTGCTTCGAAAATATCTCGACCATGAACCCTCCCAGATTCAGTCAAAGCGCATTTTCGCACTCGATTATGGCAAAAGGGTACCACATTTTCACACCCCTACCAGCGGGCAATATAGCCTATACGGAGTCGAGGAGGTGGTATCGGGCTGCTGCATGGCCAGATTGTTTTCAGGGCGTCGCGCGGCCGCAGCTGGTTGGCACGCGCTTACGCCGCCGACGGCGCGGCGGCGCGCAAGTTGCAGCAGGCATTCCTATCGAGAAATGGGAAGCGTCAGGCCAGTCCTGCCAATTTTTCGAGCTCGGCCCGCGCGCCCAGTCCGGCGGCGACGACCGGTGCGCCCTTGGTCAGCCCCTCGCCTTGCGTCGGGAAGGGGTGATACCAGCCGCCGGCCTCTTTCACGAGGCAGTAGCCTGCAAGGCAATCCCAGGCATGCATATAGGGTTCGTAATAGCCGACCAGCCGGCCCGCGGCGACATAGGCGAGCATCAGCGCGCCGGAGCCGTTGCGCACGAAATTGCCGCCGGCGTGGAGCAGCTGGCTGACGATGTTGCCCACCCTTTCCGGCGTCACGTAGCTGTTGGCGCCGATGCCGGTCATGGCGTTCTGGATCGTGCGGGAGGGGTCGAGCGTCAGCACCTTGCCATTAAGCTTGGCGCCCTTGCCGCTCGCTGCCGTGTAGAGTTCGTTGTGGCACGGCGCGCCGATGACGCCGATGACCGGCGTATTGTCATGCAGCACGGCGATCGAGACGCACCAGTTCGGCATGCCGTTGACGAAGGGCGCGGTGCCGTCGATCGGGTCGACGACCCAGGTGTAGCCTGAGGTTCCCGGCGTATGGCCGAATTCCTCGCCGAGGAAGCCGTCTTCCGGGAACGTCGCCTCGACGCGCTGGCGGATCAGATTCTCGACGTTGCGATCGGCGATGGAGACGACGTCCTGCAAATCGCGCTTGGTCTCGATCACCAGGGAATCGCGCCGGTTGAAATAATCCAGCGCCATGGCGCCGGCCTCCTGGGCGATGGCCTTGGCGAGAACGTAGCGTCTGTCCAGTCCGGTTTCTTGCGATGTCATTCCGTATTCCTTGCAATATTAGGCGTTGATGAGGGCAATGCCGCGGGTCTTGAAGCCGAGCGTGGCATCGGAGGCGGCGGGAAGGATGCGGTCGACGGCGTGGTCGACGATGAAGAGCGTGCCGACGTCGGTTTCGACCTCGTATTCGACATGGTCGCCGAGATAGGCCGAATGAAGGATGCGGCCGGCAAGACCTGGTCCACGCCCTTCGGCGAGCGTCACGGCGCCGGGGCGCACGGCAAGGCTTGCGGCCCCAAGCTTGGCCCTGCCGGCGGGCACGCGATGCTCGACGCCGCCGACGCGGATCTGTGCCTCGTTGCCATCGATGCCGAGCACCTCGCAGGCAATCACATTCGCCTCTCCCATGAAGTCGGCGATGAAGGAGGAGGCCGGCGTTTCGTAGAGTTCGCGCGGCGCGCCCGACTGGGCGATCTCGCCGTCCTTCATGATGATGATGCGGTCGGAGACGGCGAGCGCCTCGTCCTGATCGTGCGTGACATAGACCGCGGTGAAGCCGAGGCGTTGCTGGAGTTCGCGGATTTCCGTGCGCACCCGGCGGCGCAGCCGCGCATCGAGGTTCGAGAGGGGTTCGTCGAGCAACAGGACCTGCGGCTCCAGCACCAGCGCGCGGGCGACGGCGACGCGCTGCTGCTGGCCACCGGAAAGCTCGGCCGGCAGGCGCTGGCCCATGCCGGCGAGGCCGACGAGCGCCAGCCCTTCCTCCGCTCTCTCCCGCGCTTCCTTACGCGAAAGGCCGGACGATTCGAGGCCGTAGGCGACATTTTCGAGCGAACTCATATGAGGAAAGAGCGCGTAGGACTGGAACACCATCGAAACGTCGCGCTCGTTGGCCGGCAGCATGGTGACGTCCTTGCCGCCGATGAGGATTTTTCCCGCCGTCGGATGTTCGAGGCCCGCGAGCATCCGGAGTGTCGTCGTCTTGCCGCAGCCGGAGGGCCCGAGCAGGGTGACGAGCGTGCCGGGCTCGATGGTGAGCGACAGGTCGGGAATGGCGGTGAAGGCGCCAAACACCTTCTTCACGTTCTGGAAGACGACGGATCCGGCTTTCGGGGTGATCATGCGATTTTCTCCTGATGGGAGGAAGCGGATGGGGTGATGCCGGCGACGCGGTTTTCGCGCCGGAGGCGGCGTTCGCCCACGAGAAGCTGGAAGCCGCTGATGACGGTGATCATCACAATGATCAGCATGGAGGAATAGGCGATCGCCACGCCGTATTCGCCATTCTCGACGAGGCCGACGATATAGGAGGTCGCCATGTTGTATTCTGCGCTGACGAGGAAGATGACGGCGCTGATCGAGGTGATGGCCCGCACGAACGAATAGACGAGTGCGGCTGTGATCGCGGGGCGAAGCAGCGGCAGGATGACCTTGCGGATCGTGCGGAAGCTGTTGGCGCGTAGCGTCAGCGACGCCTCGTCCAGGCTCTTGTCGAGCTGGCTCATCGCCGCGATGCCGCCGCGCACGCCGACCGGCATGTTGCGGAAGACGAAGCAGGCGATCAGGATCAGCGCCGAGCCGGTCATTTCGAGCGGCGGCAGGTTGAAGGCCATGATGTAGCTGACGCCGATGACCGTGCCGGGAATGGCGAAGCTCATCATGAGGGCGAATTCGAAGGCATTCTTGCCGGCGAATTTCTGGCGCACGATGATGTAGGCCGTCAGCAGGCCGACGATGGCCGTCAGCGGCGCGGAGATCAGCGCGATCTCCATCGTCGTCCAGAAGGAGTTCCAGGCGACGCCCGTCCAGGCAATGCCGTTGTCGAAGCTGATCGAGAAGGCCTTTGCGTAGTGATCGAGGGTCAGGGAATTGTCGAGCCCCCAGGTCTTCACGAAGCCGCCGACGAGGATCATGCCGTAGATGACGAGCGTGAAGAGGCCCCACGGAATGACGAGAGCGTGCACGCCGATCGAGACGCCGCGGGGCAGGGCGATGTGCGCGCCGCTGTCGCCCTTGCCCGTCACCGTCGCGAAGTTCTTGCCGGAGAGCCACAGGCGCTGGGCAAGGAAGGCCGAAAGCGTGAAGCACAGGAGGACGGTTGCGAGCACGGCGGCGCGCGACGGATCGTTCTGCGAGCCGACGACGGCGAAGAAGATTTCCGTCGAGAGCACGCCATGGCTGCCGCCGAGCACCAGCGGATTGCCGAAGTCGGCCATGCTCTCGATGAAGCCGATGAGGAAGGCGTTGGCGAGGCCCGGTTTCATCAGCGGCAGCGAGACGCGCCAGAAGGTGCGCCAGCGGTCGGCGCGAAGCGTCTGGGAAGCCTCCTCCATCGACGGGCTGACGCCTTCAACCACACCGATCAGAACGAGGAAGGAGATCGGCGTGAAGGACAGGACCTGCGCGATCCAGATGCCGGTGAGGCCATAGAGCCAGCGGCCCGGCTCGATGCCAAAGAGATCGGAAAGGCCCTGCGTGATGACACCGGCGCGGCCGAAGAGCAGCGTCAGAGCCAGCCCGATGACGAAGGGCGGCGTGATGATCGGCAGGATGGTCAAAAGGCGCAGGCCCTTCTTGTAGGGGAACCGCGTGCGGGTGGCGACGAGCGCGAAGGCGAGGCCGAGCAGGGTCGAGCCGAGGCCGGTCATGATGGCGAGCCACAGCGTGCGCCACGCCACGCCGCAACGCGCGCCGCCGGTAAGGCAGCCGAGGCTCCAGATGCCGGGGTCCTGCATGTTGCGGATGAAATTGTCCGGGTTGAACGAGCCGTCGAAGTCCTGCACAGCGCCGATGAACATGCTGCCGATCGGGTAGAAGACGAAGACGGCGACGAGGAAGACGAGCAGCGAGATCGCGCTGACGACGAAGGCATCGCCCTTCATCACGCCGCGCTCGGCAAGACCGAAGGCAAAGAGCAGCACGAAGGAGACGGCAGAAAGAACAGCGCCTGCGCCCATCGATGACTGGCCGTCGGAAAGCGGCCCGAAGAGCGTTTCGCTGATCGTCCATGTCCAGCCGGTAAAGCTGATGGCGAGGCCTTGCAGCGAGAGGAACAGCACGCCGATGGCGCCCACCCATGCCAGCACGGCGCCGCGGCGCATCGGGTCCGCCATGCCGCGCGCCACACCGGCGATGAGGAGGAGAAGCACGGCACCGGCAAGCCAAAGCCGGCCATGCACGGCGATCTGCAGCAGACTGGGTGCCGCCTCGGAAGAAAGGGGAAAACCGGCGAGCCAGCCGAACCCGAAGAGGCCGCCCTCGATCCGATACCAGGGCAGAAGGGTCAAAGCGACCGCGCCCAGGATCAGGACCATGTCCAGCCTGCGATTGCCATTCGTCATGGCCGACCTCGCTGTCATTGGTGTTTGGGGAAAGGCGGCGCCCGGAGGAGACGGGCGCCGCTGCTCAGGACATCGTCAGTTGGCGACAGCGCCGACTTCACGATCCCAGCGCTCCAGCAGCGCCTTGCGCTTTTCCGGGTCGCCATAGGTCTTGAAGTCGTAGTCGATCAGCTTGATGTCCTCGAAGCGCGGGGCTTCCTTGGGGATTTCAGCGTTCTTGTTGGACGGAAGCTGGAAGGACTTGGCATCCTTCATGCGCGACTGGACTTCCGCGGTCAGCGCCCAGTCGTACCAGACCTTGGCATTGTCGAGGTTGCGGGCGCCCTTGATGATCGACATGGAGCCGATTTCGTAGCCGGTGCCCTCGCAGGGCGTGATCGACTTGACCGGGAAGCCTTCCGAGGTCTGCGCCACCGCATCGTGCACGAAGACGATGCCAAGCGCCGTCTCGCCGCGCGCCGCCGCCTTGACGGGTGCGGAGCCGGACTTGGTGTATTGCGAGATATTGTCGTTGAGCTTCTTCAGGTAGTCGAAGGCCGGGTCCTCGCCCATGATCTGCACGAGGGAGGCGAGCGCCGTATAGGCGGTGCCCGACGAATTCGGATTGGCGATCTGGATTTCGCCCTTTAGTTCCGGCGCCAGCAGGTCGGCCCAGCAGACCGGCTCCTTGAAGCCCTTCGACTTGAAGATCTCCGTATTGTAGCCCCAGCCGAGCGCACCGGCATAGACGCCGACCGTCTTGTAGCCGGAGCTTTCCGCCTGGCTCTTCGCCCAGTCGTTCAACTCGTCGAGCTTCGGCGACTTGTATTCCAGCGTCAGATTTTCAGAAGCGGCCTGAAGATGCGGGTCGCCGGTGCCGGCCCACCAGATGTCCGTCTTCGGGTTGCGGGCTTCGGCACGCACCTTGGCATAGGTCTCGCCAGAGGACAGGCGAACCATGTTCACCTTGATGTCGCTGTGCGACTTCTCGAAATCGCCCTTCATCTGCTCGCAGATGACGACATCCGCCGAGCAGATGAGGTTGAGTTCGCCGGCCGCCTGTGCCGGCAGGGCGGCAAGCGCCGTTCCAGCGAAGAGCATGAGGGAAAGGGTCTGTTTCATGGGGCATCCTCCTGTTGCCTGGTTTTGGATTTTTGGCGCGAACGAGACACGGCGCGGCCATCGGCCTGCCTGTGAGCGGCGCGTTCACGAAATTCGGATCGTGGTTTGTGTTGGTGGTTAGTTCGTCGCGGATATCACCGCGTCGAACCGTTCGAGCAGCCGACTTCGTTCCTCCGGAGAGCCGAAGGTGGCGAAGTCGTAGTCCACCATCTTGATGAGCGAGATATCGGGCGCCGCGAGCGGCAGGGCCGATTTCGCATTGGACGGCACCTGGTTCTGGCCCGAGGCCGCGCCCGTGCCCTGTCCTTCCGGGCTCAGCGCAAAATCGACGAAGCGTTTCGCCTCTTCGATATGCTGCGCACCCTTGACGATGCTAACGGCGCCGATCTCATACCCCGTGCCTTCGCAGGGCGCGACGATGATCAGGGGCGAGCCCGCCTGCTTCTGCGTGACGGCATCATGCATGAAGGAAATGCCGATCAGCGTTTCGCCGCGCGCGGCCGCCTTGACGGGGGCGGAACCCGCGGTCGTGTACTGGTCGATATTGCGGTTGAGCGCGGCGAGATAGCGGAAGGCTTCCTCCTCGCCGAAGAGCTGCACCAGCGTCGCGAGCGTCGTGAAAGCGGTGCCGGAAGAGTTCGGATTGCCGCTGCGGATGCGGCCGCGATAGGCGATGTCCGTCAGGTCCTTCCAGCAGGTCGGGGCCGGCAGCTTCAGTTCGCGCAGCAGATCGGAGTTGTAGGCAAAGCCGAGCGCCCCGGCATAGATGCCGGCGGAGCGGCCACCGGACATGGCGAAAAAGTTCTGCGCCCAGGGCAGCATGTCGCGCTCGTGCGCCGGCTGGTAGGGTTCCAGCAGGTCTTCCGATCCGCCCTGCAAATGGGTATCACCCGTCCCGCCCCACCAGACATCGACGGTCGGGGCGGCCTTTTCTGCGCGGATCTGGTTGAGGATGTCGCCGGTGCTCTTGCGGGTCATCGAAATGTCGAGGCCGGTCTTTGCCTCATAAGCCGTCTTCATCGCGGCGCACCACGCCTCGTCGACACCGCACAAGACGGTGAGCGATTGGGCTGCCGTGCCGACCGTGGCGCTCATGAGCCACAAAGCCACGCCCGCGCTGAAAGCGGTGATGCCTCTCACGATGTTCCTCCCTTTGGAACGACGAACGTCCCAATCTCCGCAGTCAGGATGTCATATCTGCCGCGCGCCGCAATCGAAGAATGGTTACCGTTCTTACAGCCTGGCGCGCCATCGGCCGGGCAAAAATGACAAAGGTTACAAATGTGACAAGGCGCATAACGCGAGCCCGCTTTGAAGATTGTGACAGGCCTGCCTATGATGCGCACGGGAGGACGTGCATGTGTTGAATGAGAGGATCAGGATTCTGATCGTCGAGGACGATCCGGACATGGCGGAGCTTATCTCCGATCTGGTGGAGGCGGAGGGCTGGACGCCCCTGACCGCGCCATCGGCAGAGGCGGCCATGGGCGTGCTGGCGCGCGAGACGGTGCATCTGGTGCTCGTCGACCATAACCTGCCCGGCACCTCCGGCCGCACCTTCGCGCAGCGCCTGCGCGCGCAGACCAATGTCGGCATCGTCATGGTGACGGCGGCGGGCAGTGCCGCGGACCGGGTGCTGGGGCTGGAGACCGCGGCGGACGACTATGTCGTAAAGCCCTTCGAGCCGATCGAATTGACGGCGCGCATCAAGGCCGTGCTGCGCCGGACGATCCCCTCGCTGAAGCCCGAACGCGAGACTGAGCGCGAGCACGAACCGGCGGCACTGAAGCTGGGCGACTGGTCGGTCGATCTGAAGAACCGCCGGGCCGTCTGCCTCACCGATCCCGCCAAATCGCTCACCAGCGCTGAATTCGCCCTGCTCGAAATCCTTGCCGAGACCCCGAACATACCCGTCAGCCGCGCGCATATTCTCGACCGGCTCGGAGCGGAAAGCGAACGCTACATCGATCGCAATGTGGACGTGCTCGTGCTGCGCCTTCGCCGCAAGATCGAGCGCAATCCGGATCTGCCGCGCCACATCCAGACCCGGCGCGGCAAGGGGTACGTGCTGAGCACGGACGAGGGTGAGCTCTCGCCGTGATCAATCGTCCCTTCCTCTCCTCGATCGCCTTTCGCCTTCCCTTCGCTATCGCCTTCATCTGCGTGCTCGTGTTCAGCCTGGCGACCATCGCGGTTTACGGCCTGCAACGGGCGCGCGAGGAGATGGCCGCCTATGGCCTGCAAGCCTTTTCCAGCCTCGCCAAGGCGTCGCTGGTCTCGCGACAGGTCTCCGACCTCGTGTCGAGCGCGCCCTTTCTTATGAACGCGACGTCTCCCTACCGGGTCTCCAGCGAGAGCCGCGCCGTCGTCGCGCAGGTCGACGTGCTGCTGCGCACCATGCAGCCGGAACGCGAAGGCACGGCCGTGAAAGGGTTTGCGGGCGCGCGCATCGTCGAACTGCTGGAGACGATCCGCACGCAGACGACGATGCTCGCAGCCGACGCGGAAGCCGCCCAGCAGCACAAGGCGGAAGCCGCGGCCGCGCTTGGCGAGATCGCGACGGGCAGCGGCATAACCGAAACCGATTTCCGCCGGCGGCTCAACGGCATCGTGCAGTCGGCCTCCAATTCCGACAGCCTTTTCCAGCTGGGCGAGCTGCGCCGCCGCTATGTCGCCGAAACCGCGCCACGCCTCGACCGTGCGTCCCCGGATGCGCGGGTTTCTGCTGCCGAACTCATGCCTTACGAGCGCGTCTTCGAGGCGCAGACCCGCTATCTGCTTGAAATGTTCGCCATCCGCGCTGCCGTGGCGCGGTTGCATTCCGTTTCCCGCGATCTGTCCCATGCGACCGAAACCCAGAGCGAGGCCGTCGCCCGCGGCCTCAACGAGGACCTCGTCTCGACCTCCGACGCACTGAGCCGCCTGCTCGTCATCGTCGCCTTCGCGTCCCTGCTGGTGCTTGTGATGGCGATCTTCTCCATCCGCTCGGTCATGCGCGTCTCGCGCGGCATCGTGGCGCTTTCCACGGGCATGAACGCGCTGGCGGAAGGGCGCAAGGATGTGGATGCACCGGCCTATAACGGCACGGAGACGGAGCTGGTGCGGCTGCTCGAAGCCTTCCGCGCATTTCGCGAAAGCGTCGAACGCGTCTCGCGGCTCCGGCGCACGGCGGAAGCCGCCGCCCGCACCATCCGCTCCACCTTCCGCACCATGAACGAAGGCATTGCGCTGTTCGACCCGCGCGGCCGGCCGATCACCATGAACCGGCGCGTCATCGAGCTTGTCGGCTGGTCGGGCTCGGCGCGAAAACTGCCGCTGCGCAAATTCGTGGCGCCCTTGCCGGAGATCGATCCAGCACTTCTGCCCGCCGAGACCGACGCCGGCCTGCTCGGTGCGCGGTCCGTGCTGCGCCATCGTTCCGAGGCGGGACGGGTGACGGAAGTGTCGCTGTCGCGCCAGCCGGATGGCGGCATCGTGCTCCTGGCGCGCGACATTACCGACCTCGACCGGCAGGAGGCGGAAGCGGCCAGGATCCAGCGCCTCGATGGCATCATGCGCATGACCCACCAGGTGAGCCATGAGGTCGGCAACATGATCGGCATCATCACCGGCAGTCTCGGTCTTCTCGAACGCGAAACCGGTTTCAACGACCGCCAGAAGCGCCATCTCGCCCGCATCCGCAAGGCGGCCGACCGGGGCCGGTCGCTTGCGGGCAGCATGCTGTCCATTGGCAGCCAGCAACCGATCCATCCCGGCGCGGTGGAGATCGGCGCGCTCTTGCGCGGCATGGCCGATGTGCTGGAGATCGCCATCGGCGAACACCGCCGCCTGGCCTTCGACATCGCGGACGACCTGCCGACGGTGCAGCTCGACGCCGCCCTCTTCGAGCAGTCGATCCTCAATCTCTGCCTCAACGCCGCCGCCGCCATGCCCGAGGGCGGGACAATCCTCATCCGTTGCATGGGCATCGAAACGGGCATCGCGGTTTGCGTCATCGATGACGGCATCGGCATGTCGGCGGACGCCGTCGACAAGGCCTTCGAGCCCTATTTCACCACGCGCGACGAGGAAGGTGGCGCGGGTCTTGGCCTTGCGGTCGTCTACGGCTTCATGCGCCAGAGCGGCGGTGACGCGCGCATTCACTCCGTAGTCGGGAAGGGAACGACGGTGGAATTGTTCTTTCCGGCCGTTTGAGCTTGCCGGTCGCGCCTGTTGTGAACCGCCAGAGGCTCTTCCGCCAAGCTGCCGCTTACGCCAATATATCCGAAATACGGACAGGCTAAACGTAGCGAATCACAGTTTGGATGGGGGTGCATGTCATGCTGCCGGACTTTCGGATGCTGTTCGAATCTGCCCCCGGCCTGTATCTCGTTCTCGACCGAAACTTGGTAATCGTCGCGGTAAGCGATGCCTATCTGAACGCCACCATGACGGACAGGGCCGCAATCGTCGGTCGCAGTATCTTTGATGTCTTCCCGGACAATCCCGACGATTCAGACGCGACCGGGGTGAGAAATCTCAGGGAATCTCTGCAACGGGTTGTCGAGACCGGAGCCGGCGACACGATGGCTGTCCAAAAGTACGACGTGCGGAGACCCGATGGGAGCGGCTTCGAGGCACGCTTCTGGAGCCCCTTCAACAAGCCCGTGCTGGATGAGGACGGCAAGGTCGCCTACGTCATTCACCGGGTCGAGGATGTGACCGAATTCATCGGCCTGAAAAACAGGGACAGTGCCCAGGTCGAGGCCAACGAGCAGCTGCGCAGCCGCGCGCAGAAAATGGAGCTGGAAATATTTCAGCGCGCGCAGGAAGTCGCCGAGGCGAACCGCAAGCTGCGTGATCTGGACAGGCTCAGAACCGATTTCTTCGCGAATATCAGCCATGAACTGCGCACGCCGCTGACCCTTATCCTCGGTCCGGTCCGGAAGGTTCTTTCGGCTGAATCATTGTCAACCGCCGATCGCCAGGATCTCGAACTCGTCGAGCGGAATGCGTTGATCCTGCTCGGGCAGGTCAACGACCTGCTCGACGTCGCGAAGCTCGAAGCCGGCAAGTTCGATCTCGTCTACACGCGGCTGGATGCTGCGCGGTTCGCAAGGATGCTGGCATCGAACTTCGACGGTCTGGCGCGCGAACGGGGGATCTCCTTCCGATTGGGTGAATCCGCCCAACTCGACATGGAGGTCGATGCAGGCAAATTACAGCGGATTCTGCTCAACTTGCTTTCGAACGCCTTCAAGTTCACGCCGTCAGGCGGCGGCGTGGAACTTTCCCTCGAACGCTCTGGCGATCAGGCAATCTTCCGCGTCGACGATACCGGGCCGGGGATTCCCGAAGAGGATCGCGGTGTCGTGTTTGAGCGCTTCCGGCAACTGGAGGCCGGCAAGCAGCGGATGAAGGGCGGAACGGGATTGGGTCTTGCCATCGTCAAGGAATTCGCAGCGCTGTTGCGGGGCCGCGTTTGGGTGGATGCCAGCGCGCAGGGTGGCGCGCGCTTCAGCGTTGCGATTCCGCTCGCCGCACCTGCCGGATTTTCGGTCCTTGAAAGCGACGATCCGGCACAGCAGATCGGCAGCCCCGATATGTTTGGCCATGAATTGGCAAGAATCCCGGCCGATGCGGTGAATGTGCCAAACCCTGGAAGCGGCGCCCGCATTCTCGTCGTGGATGACAATGCGGATATGCGCGGCCATATCGCCAGCCTGCTTGCGGAACGCTATCGCGTCGAGACGGCGGCCGACGGTGGCGCTGGCCTCGCCGCCGCCTGCGACCTCATTCCCGATCTCATCATCACCGACGTCATGATGCCGGTCATGACCGGCGACGAGATGGCGCGCGCTCTGCTCGACGACCCCGCCACGAAAGATATTCCCATCCTGATGCTGACTGCGAAGATGGATGACCCGTTGAAAATGGAACTCCTTCGGGAAGGCGTTCGGGACTATATTGCAAAGCCGTTCTCCGCACAGGAGCTTGAGATCAAGATCGAGCGGCTGATTGCGGAGCGGCGCAGGGTGGCGGCAGACCGGGCGGTCCTCGTCGAAAAACTCCAGCGGTCGAACCGCGACCTCGAACGGTTCGCCTATGCGACCGCGCATGATCTTCGGTCTCCCCTGCGGTCCATCGATGTCCTGGCCGAATGGATCCACGAGGACGCTGCAGGGCTATTGCCGCAGCAAAGCGTGGAGCACCTGCAGAAGCTGCGTGCCCAGGCGCGCCGTATGGAAAGGCTGCTCCAGGATATCCTCAACTATGCCAGGATCGACCAGGGCGACGGGGCCGCCGGCGATCAGGAAGTCGACGCAACGGCGCTCGTGCAGGACGTGGTCAACCTGGTCGATCCCCCGCCCGGCTTCGTCGTGAGCGTCGATGAGCGCTTCAAGGGAATTGCGCTGCCGCGAATGCCGCTTCAGCAGATTTTCCACAACCTCATTCAAAACGCCGTCAAGCATCATCGTGGAGCCTCCGGGCGCATCGACGTCGGCGTCTTCGACATCGGCGACCGGTTCGCCTTCACGGTGGAGGACGACGGACCAGGCATCGATTCGAAGTATCATCAAAAGATATTCGAGATGTTTCAGACGCTGAAACCAGAGTCGCAAAAAGACGGAAGCGGGATGGGTCTGGCGTTGACGAAGAAGCATATTGACGCGCACGGTGGCCAGATTACCGTGGAATCGGAGCCCGGTAAGGGGGCTCGATTCTGTTTTACCTGGCCCAAGGGTGCGCCCCGAAACCGAGGACAAGAAACGAAATGACGGACAGGCTCATCGACGTGCTCATTGTCGAAGACAACGATATCGACACGGAAGCAGTGAGACGGGCCTTCCGACGGGCGGACTTCGCAAACCCGACCCACAGCGCCTGCGATGGCGAGGAGGCCCTCGACATGCTCCGGGGCAACCATGGCCGGCCGAAGCTGCCCCAGCCCTGCCTCATCCTCCTGGACATCAACATGCCGCGGATGGACGGCATTACCCTGCTCGACGAATTGCGCCGCGACGACAGCTTCAAGCAAAGCATCGTCTTCATGCTGACGACGTCGGGATACGAGACCGATCGAAAGGCAGCCTATGAGAAGAATGTCGCTGGCTACTTTCTGAAGGAGAATCTCGGCGCCCTGGTCGAGACGTTGAAGCCCTATTGCCGCGGCAACGAATTCCCCTGTTGATCCAGTGCACTGGCGCCAACGCCACTGGCAAGCTCAATCAAAGGCCTGCGCCTTCATGAAGTCGATGAAAAGACGGAGCGGCATCGGCACGTGGCGCCGGCTGGAGTGGTAAAGGTGAAAGCCGTTGAAGGGGGCAAGCCAGTCGTCGAGCACCGGGACGAGGTCTCCGGAACGAAGCAACGGCGCGGCCTCGCAATCCAGCGCATAGGCGAAGCCGAGGCCTTTCGCCGCCAGGTTCAGCATCACATCGGTGTCGTTGACGATCAGGCTACCGGCCAGGTCGAGCGTGAACTGTTCATCGGTCTTTTCAAACTCCCATTTGTAGACATCCTCGCCGCCCGGCCAGCGAAAACGCAGGCAAGGCTTGTCCATCAGCTCGCGCGGGTGCGCAGGCACGCCCGCACTCGCGAGCAGGGACGGCGCCGCCACGACGCAGCATTTGCGTTGCGGCCCGAGGCGCAAGGCAATGAGATCCGGTTCGATCTGGTCGCCAAGACGGATGCCCGCGTCGAAGCGGCCTGCCACGATGTCGGTCAGCCGGTCCTCTATGTTCAGGTCAATCACGATGCGCGGGTAGAGGGCTGCAAAGGATGAAATATTCGGCAGGATCAGATGTTTCGCGGCGACACGGGAGAGGGTCACTCGCAGCAGCCCGGCCGGTTGCGATGCCGATGCGGTGACATCCGTCAATGTGGCGCCGAGTTCGTTCATCAGCGGCAGCACGCGCTCGTAAAGCTGCCGCCCCGCTTCCGTGAGCGCCACGCTGCGGGTCGTCCGGTTGACGAGCCGGACGCCCAGGCGGCTTTCGAGGCGCTTGAGGGTCTGGCTCAAGGCCGGGGGTGAAATGGAAAGGTCGCGGGCGGCCTGAACGAAGCTTTCGCGCCGGGCGATGTGCAGGAAGGCCTTGAGATCGGCAAAATTCACGTCGTCGATTATGTCGTTCATCTTAATAGGCCAATAAGATTATTGCGTATTCAGTTATCAGCGAAAAGCCGCCACCTCCAGCAGGGAATTCTTACTGTTGGAGGTATCGATGCGAATTTTGGTTGTCGGGGGAGACGGGACGATCGGCCGCCCGCTGTGTGATCGGCTGGCGTCGTTGGGCGAGGTCGTCACCGCCGGAAGACGCAGCGGCGACCTTCGCGTCGATATTCGCGATGCCGATCAGATCGAGCGCATGTACCAGCAGGCTGGCCGGCTCGACGCCTGTATTTGCGTGGCGGCATCCGGTCCGATGGACAGCTTCGGTGAGCTCACCGAAGCTGTCATGCTGGAGAATATGCGCGGAAAGCTCTTCGGTCAGATGAACGTCGTCCTGATCGGCCAGCGGTTCCTGGGGGACGGGGGATGCTTCGTCCTGACGAGCGGAATCTTCGCCGACGAAGCCTGGCCGAATGTCACGAGCGGTGCGGTCATCAGCGGCGGGCTGCACAGCTTTTGTCTGTCCGCCGCCATCGAGCTTCCGCGAAGGCTGCGGATCAATATCGTCAGCCCGGGAATGGTGTCCTCGTCGTTCGAGGCATATGGACACCTTTTTCCCGGCATGCGGCCGGTCCCGATCGATGAACTGGTCTCGGCCTATGTCCGGGCGGTCGCACGACGGTCGTCAGGCGACATCTTGCGCATCTACTAGACCCCGTCCGGTATTTTGCGCTCCCGTCTGCTCAGGTGCTTTACAGCGCCGCGGTCATTCCGCCATCGACGACGATGGCGGCGCCGTTGAGGTAGACCATCTCGTCAGACGCCAGCCAGAGGGCGGCTTGCGCCATTTCCCCGGGTGTCGCCATGCGCTGGATGCCGTGGGCATTTGCCTGCCCCCAGCGCTGGGCAGCGACGGCCCAGGCCTCTTCCGGCAGGTTGTCCGCGCCGGCCTGGCGTCGCACCAATTCGGTGTCGACGGTTCCGGGGCAGAGGGCGTTGATCCGGATGCCCTGCGCGCCATATTCGAGCGCCGCCACCTGGACGAGCCCGACCAAGGCGCGCTTGCTGGCGGAATAGGCGGCGCTGCCGGCGCGCGTGGCGATCGACTGCACCGAGGAGGTGACGACGATCGAGCCGGAGCCCTGCGCCGCCATGATCGGCAATTGCGCCTTCATGCAGAGGAAGGTGCCGCGTACATTGGTGCTCTGGACATTCTCGAAGTCGTCCAGCGTGATCTCGTGGAACGGCCGGGACACGGAAACGCCAGCATTGTTGAATGCGATATCGAGCCGGCCGAGATGGCGTGTCGCAAAAGCCGTCAACTCCTCGACGTCTCCGGCGTTGCGGACATCGGCCCGCCTGTAGGTGACGTCGCCGCCGCGCGAGCGCGCGAGCGCTTCGACCTCGCGGCCGAGCGCCTCGCGCCGGCCGCAGAAAACGACGCGCGCGCCCTCGTCGGCAAAGGCGATGACGGTGGCCCGGCCGATGCCGGACGTGCCGCCGGTCACCAGGATGGCCTTGCCCGCAAACCGCTTGCCGCCGGAAGGCTGTACGGCCTCAGGCAGCGTGGCCTCATGGCCGATCGCCACGCCCGCGGCGAGCGCGGTGGCAAGCCCCGCGCCTGCAACGGCGACAACGCCCGAGGTGATCAGGGCGCGGCGGCCCGGTTTCTGAAGCTCTTCGTCACGCATGGAAGTCTCCTTCAAGATCGATTTTTGGCAAAAGATATGGGCGATCCGACGCTGCCGAGCCTGCGCGGATAGCCGGAGGGGCTTTGCCTGTGCGCCAAGCTATCGCGACGAATATATGCGAGTCAATGCTCGCATTATAACGTAAAATCACTGCGAGGTAACGATAAAATTACCGACTGAAGTGGAAGGAAATAGTCGCTGATCGCGAGCATTCGCTCGCTATAGCGGCACATTCGCCAGTGCGATTTTGCTAAAAGCCTGTCAGGTGCGATCGAGGATCTCGATATAGCCGGCCATCGCCATCTTCAGATGACGGCCGACCGCCGCGCGCGCCTGCGGTTTTGCCGCGGCCACCAGTGGCATGCCGCCCCGAAACAGGTGCACCAGAAGGTCCGCACTCAGGCGCAGTTCGGCGGCTGACCGATCGGGGTAGCGTGCGGCCAGAAGGGACTGGGCGCGATTGACGATGATGTCATGCAGGGGTGCCGTCGCTTCCCGCAGTCCAGGCGGCACGTCCGCCCCACCGAGAAGCTGCTTGAAGGCAGGGTTTTTCAACAGGAAGGCGACGAGGGGATCGATGGCGCTGTCGATGAACTGCGCGGCAGGCGCCGTCGCGAAGGCGGGATCGAAGGCCAGGGTGTGAACGCGGGCAAGCTCGGCCGCATATTGGCGGGCCAAGGCCTGGGCGATCTCTTCCTTGTTCCGGAAGAACCGATAAAGCGATCCGGGGCTGATGCCGGCCTGCGCGGCAATACCGTTCGTCGTCGCCGCCGAATAGCCCTGCGCCACGAACACCTCGGCCGCCACCTCCAGGATCTGGGCAATCCGAAGCTCACCGCGCGCCTGTCTTCGAGGCGCGGGTTTGACGTCAGTGTCGGGGGGATTGGCCAAAAGAAAGTACCGTGTTCCAGGAGGCCGCACTGTAAATCCTTGATCGTTCCCCGGCAAGGAGCGGTCGGCTCTCGTGGCAAAACGCATCGCCGCGTCAACATGACGGGAGAGAAGGCGAGACTCGGACGAACGATCAAGCATTTCCGACGGGCTGTCATGGAAAGCCAAGGCCGAACCTCCGACGTTTCATCAACCTAAAACGGGATGGGACGGAGACGGACATGACGGACAGGATCAGGGTCGGCATCATCGGTGCGGGCGAGCGCGGCTGGGCGCAGGCGGCGCATATTCCCGCGCTGCAAGCGCTACCGGACTATGAAATCCGCGCGGTCAGCACGACCCGCCGGGAGAGTGCCGAACACTGTGCCCGGTCCATTGGCGCTTTGCACGCTTTCGACAATCACCACGACCTTCTGGCCTTGCCCGATATCGACCTTGTCGTCATCGCCGTGAACGTCATGCACCATCACGAGATCGCCATCCCCACGATCGCCGCCGGCAAGATGGTGTTCAGCGAATGGCCGCTCGGCCGCAACCTCGCCGAGGCCGAGGAGATAGCGGCGCTCGCCCGCAAGGCAGGCGTGAAAACCTTGATAGGGCTTCAGGGCCGCTTCGGACCGGCCATCCGCTACGTCCGCGATCTGGTGGGCGACGGTTTTGTGGGCAAGCTGCTCGGCTCCAACATCCGCGGCTCGGCGCCCCACGAGGTCTGGGCCGGCGTTCTGGATCGTCGGTACGAATTTCATGCGGAGCCGGCCAACGGGGCGACCCTGCTCTCGATTCCGGCAGGCCATGTGCTCGACATGCTGGCCTTCGTTCTGGGGGATTTCGTCGACGTGTCGGCGACCATGGTCGCGCGCCGTGGCGAGGTCCTGCGCCTGCGCGACGGCAAGCGCATTCCGACGACCGCGAAAGATCCCATCGCCTTTGCGGGCAGCCTCGAAAACGGCGCGCTTGCCACGGTCCATTTCCACGGCGGCGCGGCGATCGGTCCCGATTTCGTCTGGGAGATCAATGGCACGGCGGGCGATATCCTGGTCTCGTCAGACGGCGGTTTCGCAAACATGACCGCCGCCACCGTCACCGCGCGGCGCGCGGGCGAGGCGCCTGCCGACATGCCGATCCCGCCGGCCTACCGGCTTGCTCCAGAGGACGTGGCGATGCCGGCGGACAATGTCGCCGCGCTCTACATGCAGTTTGCCGCCGATCTGTCGAACGGAACAAACCTCGCGCCGGACTTCGAGGTCGCCCTCCGCCGCCACCGTCTGATGGACGCCATCGAACAATCGGATGCTTCTGGTACCCGCAAGGCGATCGACTATAGCGTTGCTCGCTAGGGCCTGTTTCGAAGATTTGCCAGGCAATTCAGAACAGGAACGGCTTCGCCTTCATGCTCGCCGGAACCGGGACGCCAAGCCGTGACAGCACCGTTGGCGCGAGTTGCAGCTGGTCGAGGAGCGTATCTTCGGGCGGCCCTTCGCCGCCACCGAACCAGTAGAAGGCGACGTCCTGCATCTCGTCGTCGTGGCCGCCGTGGTGGCCGCGGTTCGACTGGCCGTGGTCGGCCGTGACGATCACCTCGTAACCCGCCTTGCGCCAGCGCGGCAGGAAAGCGGCGAGCTGGGCATCGATGGTGAAGCAGGCAACGTCCATCTGCCCACAATCCTGGCCGTAACGATGGCCCATGCTGTCGAGCGTGCAGGTATGCAGGATGCCGTAGTCGATGGCGTGGCGCTCGGTCAGCATGGTGAGCGTCGCGAAGAGATCGAGGTCGCTCGGCGTCATCTGGTTCTGGTGGTTGTAGCCCGCCATCGTATGGAAACGGCCGTGGTGGATCGGGCCTTCCGAATTGTCGTATTCGATGTCCTGCACCATGTCGAAGGGCGCACGCTGGAAGAAGGTCGACCAGAAGGAATGGGTCACCGCGCCGGTTTTGCCGCCGGCTTTGGTCACTTCGGAAAAGATATCCGGCTGCTCGACACGAAAGAGCGTTTCGTTCGAAAGAACACCATGGACCTGCGGCGGCACGCCGGTGTGGATCGAGGCGTAGCAGGATGCCGATGTGGACGGGAGCACGGAGCGCATCTTCCACACGCGCGCCTCGCCGGCCTGCACCCAGCCTTCCAGATTGCCCATCAGCCGTCGGGCGTTGCGCCAGGGCTGGCCGTCGAGGATGATGAGCAGGAGTTTGTTGCGAAGGGGCATTGGCTGTCCATGAAGGGTGCTGGCAGGATGCGCCGCCAGGCAAGGCGGCGCATTGAGGCGGTGTTTTGCATGCCTGTTCAGGCGCTGAGCCAGCACCGCAGCGGTGCGTCACCGTTCATCAGTTCGCCGGCGGGATTGTCCACCCAACCCTGGATGCTCTCGCTGACCCCATCGATGAAGTCGTTGAACATCGGCACGATCAGTCCGCCTTCATCGCGCATCATCACCGACATGTCGCGGTACATCGCGCGCCGCTTCGCCTCGTCCAGTTCTGCGCGCGCGGCAATCACCAGTTTGTCGAAGGCCTCGTTTTTGAAGCGTGTATCGTTCCAGTCCGCCGTCGAGATATAGCCGGTGGAATACATCTGGTCCTGTGTCGGCCGGCCACCCCAATAGGAGGTGGCGAAGGGCTGGACGTTCCAGACATTCGACCAATATCCGTCGCCGGGCTCGCGCTTGACCTCGATGTCGATGCCGGCCTTCTTGGCGCTTTCCTGATAGAGGACGGCGGCGTCGACCGCGCCCGGAAAGGCGACCTCCGACGTGCGCAGCAGGATGCTGCCGTCATGCCCCGACTTCTTGAAATGGAAGGCGGCCTTTTCCGGATCGTAGGTGCGCTGCTCGATTTCCTCGTAGAGCGGATAGGCCCTGTTGATCGGCGTGTCGTTGCCGAGCGAGCCGTAGCCTTGCAGGATGCGCTCGATCATCGTCTCGCGGTCCATCGCATATTTCAGGGCGAGGCGCAGGTCCGCATTGTCGAAGGGCGCCGTGTCGCAGAACATGTTGAAGGGATAAAAGCCGCGACCGGAAATGTTCTTGATCGTCACCTTCTGCATGTTCTTGAGCAGGGCAACGGTTTTCGGCTCGATGCGGTTGATCATGTGCACCTGGCCGCTCTGCATGGCCGCGATACGCGCCGTCGCATCGTTGATGACGACGATTTCCACCTGTTCGGCAAAACCGACCTTGCCGTTGTCCCAGTAGCCGTCGAAACGGGCGGCGTTGTAGCGCACGCCTGCCTCGCTGCCGACAATCCTGTAGGGGCCGGTGCCGATCGCAGCGGCCGGATTGTCCTTCCCGCCGTTCGGCTGGATCACCAGATGATAGTCGATCATCAGGAAGGGCATGTCGGCATTGCCTTCCTTCAGCGTGAAGACGACGCTATCGCCTTCCGCCTTGACTGTCTCGATGCCCTTGAGAATGCCGAGCGCGCCGGACTTTGCGTTTTCGTCCGAATGCCGTTCGATCGTTGCGACCACGTCATCGGGCGTCAGCGTCTTGCCATCGTGAAACTGCACGCCCTTGCGAATTTTGAACGTCCACGTCTTTGCGTCGGGCGACGAGCGCCATTCTTCGGCGAGGACGGGAATGGGCGAGCCGTCCGGCGCCAGCCAGACAAGCGTCTCGCCCCACAGGTGGTCGACCATTGCGGTGACCTGATTGGTGGCGAGGCCGGGGTCGAGGCTGTCGCTCGATGCGCCGCCCTGCATGCCGACCTTGATCGTTCCGCCGCGCACGGGGCCTTCGGCCCGCACGGCAGTCGACAGCAGAGAGCCGGCGGCGGCGACGCTGAGACCCAGGACAGCACTGCGTCCGAGAAAATCCCGACGCGACATCCGGCCCTTTGCAACGAGGCTGGAGAGGTAGGCAAGTTCATCCATCGATAATCCCCCGATACGGCCAGGTGAGACGGGCTTGGCCCGTCCGGTGGCGCCTTTGTGAAATCCGGGATGGATATGAACCGGTAAGCGTGCTGTATACATGGCCAGAAATCGCAAATTCGACCAGTCCACTTGTCACGCCCGTGACATACCGGGGAGGCGCATCATCGCACGCACGATCGACGGGTCCAGCCTGGACGGATTGATCCTCGACGCCGACAGCGCGAGGCCATTGTACCTGCAACTCTATGACGGGTTGCGACAGATGATCCTCTCCGGTGCAATACCGGGCGGTACGCGCATACCCTCGTCGCGCGTTCTGTCGGAAAGCCTGGGGGTTTCCCGTTTCACCGTCGTGACGGCGCTCGATCAGCTCGTGGCGGAAGGATACCTCAATTCCGCGCGTGGCAGCGGCACCTATGTGGAGACCGTGCCGAGGCGCGATGCCGGCAAGGCCAGGGCGCATCCGGAGGGCGTTGTGCTCTCCGACCGGTTCGAGAAGCTGGTTTCGCATCGCGGCCAGGCGTTGACATGGCGCAATTCCCTGACCCTCAACGACGGGTCGCAGCATCTCCACATGGCCACGCCCGATCACCGCCTCTTCCCGGTGCACATCTGGTCGCGGCTGACGAAGGAGGTTTTTGCCGAGGGCGACTTTCGCATCGTCAATTATCGCGAGATCCTTCGCCCCTCCCTGCTTGAAGAGCAGATCGCCAGGCACATCGCCGTCAGCCGCGGCATTCGATGCGAGCCGGAAGAGGTGGTCACCACGCTCGGCGCCCATCATGCCGTCAACCTTCTTGCAGAACTGCTGCTCGATCCGGGTGATACGGTCGCCTTCGAGGAGCCGGGAATGGCGGCGATCCGGTCGATTTTCCAATCCTACGGCAGCAGGATCGAGCCGATGCATGTCGATGCCTCCGGTCCCAACCCGCACACGATCGACAGTCGCGACGTCAAGCTGGCCTTCGTCACGGCTGCCAAGCAGCAGCCGATGACGATCGCCATGCCGATGAAACGCAAGCTGGAAATGCTGCATTGGGCGGCCGACCGCGACACGCTGATCATCGAGGACGACCTGGGCAGCGAGTTCCGCTATCAGGGCGGCCCCATTCCCCCGCTGAAGGCTCTGGATCAGGCCGGCCAGGTCATCTATGTCGGCGCTTTCAGCATGACGCTGCTGCAATCCCTGCGCGTCGGCTATATGATCATGCCGCGGGCGCTTGCCGAAAAATGCCGGCGGCTGATCCAGGTTCGCTACCGCGCGCTTCCCCAGTTCACCGAGCAGATCGTCGCGCGCCTCATCGAGGATGGCCACTATGCCCGGCACCTTCACCGGATGCGCCGGATCTACGCCAAACGCCAGAACCGGCTCTTGCAGGTCCTCCGCTCCGACTTCGCCGACGTCTTCGAACCGCCCGAGTTCACGGCGGGGTTCTACAACCTCTGCTATTACAGAGACCAATCGATCGATGAAGATGCGGTCCTGATCCGGTGCCGGGAGCACAATCTCGGTGTCGAGCAGCTATCCTATTATTTTGCCAACCGAAAATCGCCCCGGAAAGCACTTCTCATCGGTTTTGCCGCATCGAACGAGGACGAGATCGAGTTCGCCACTAAATTGTTACGGCGCTGCGTCGAGCTGAGGTGAGGTTTCGCCCGATGCGACACGATCTAGGTGCCTGCGGCTGGCCTGAGCGGACAGATTTCCCTTCGAATTGACAAGGATTTTCCGCATCCGAGTGCGCGAAGAGAATGTCGTTCCTTAATTTTCTACAAAAACTATAGACTATTAATGCATCTGTCCCAGCACTGGTGCGTTCATGTCCTATCATCTCAGCCTCCTCGACAAAAGCCCGGTCGAAACCGGCCAGACCACGGCGGAGGCGTTGCAGACGACGGTGAAGCTGGCCTTGCGGGCCGAAGCGCTGGGCTATCACAGGTATTGGGTGGCCGAACACCACAATATGGCCGGCCTCGCCAGCTCGGCGCCGGAGGCGCTGATCGCCTATCTCCTGGCGCGGACCTCGCGCATTCGCGTCGGCTCCGGCGGCGTCATGTTGCAGCATTACAGCGCCTACAAGGTCGCCGAAACCTTCAATCTTCTGGCCTCCCTGGCGCCTGGGCGGGTCGATCTCGGCGTCGGTAAGGCACCCGGCGGCTTTCCGGTTTCGACCAACGCCTTGCAGGCGGCCGTCGATCCCGCGCGCAAGCCGAAATTCGACGAGCAGCTTTCCGATCTCAACCGCTACCTGTCGGTTGCGCCCGATGCGACGGATCTCGCCGCGACGCCGTTCCCGACCGTAGCACCCGAGCGCTTCCTGCTCGGCGCAAGCGTCGAAAGCGCCAAGCTTGCGGCAGACAAGGGCTGGCAGCTGGTCTTCGCCGGTCATCTGAACGGCGACCCGGAAAACCTGCGCAAGACCTTCGATGCGTATCGCGAAGCGAGCGGCGGCAAAGCGCCGATCCTAGCGCTCGCGGCCTTCGTCGCGGAGGACGAGGCGCAGGCGCGCGAGCGCGTTTCGGGGCTCAGGATCTTCAAGGTTTTCCTCTCGACCGGCCAGAGCGTCAATGTCGGCAGCGAGGAGCAGGCGGCCGAGTTCGCGCGGCAATCCGGCGTCACCGATTACCGCGTCGAGGAGAAGGTGCCGAGCATCCTGCATGGCACGCCGGTGCAGGTGCGCGCCGAACTCGACGATCTCCACCGCCGCTACGGCGTCTCGGAATTCATCATCGAAACGCCGGCGCTGACGGCGGCCGAACGCTTCCAGTCCATCGAGCTGCTGGCCAAGGAACGCTTGTCGCTCGCAGCCTGAATTTTCCGGAAAGGATGATCTCATGTCCCAGAAAAACGTCACTTTCGGCATCATGCTGCAAGGGCCGGGCGGCCACATGAACGCCTGGAAACATCCGAGCGGACCGGCCGATGCGAGCGTCAATTTCCCCTTCTTCGTGGAAACGGCCCGCAAGGCCGAGAAGGCCGGCATCGCCTTCGCCTTCGTCGCCGACGGTCTCTACATCAACGAGCAGTCCATCCCGCATTTCCTCAACCGGTTCGAGCCGATCTCGATCCTTTCGGCGCTGGCCGCATCGACCTCGAAGATCGGCCTCGTCGGCACGGTCTCGACCTCCTACAGCGATCCCTTCACCGTCGCGCGCCAGTTCGCCACGATCGATCTGATCAGCGGCGGCCGGGCAGGGTGGAATGCCGTGACGACGCCGCTCGAAGGCTCGGGCCGCAACTATAGCCGTGAGCATCCCGAACACGAGCTGCGCTACGAGATCGCCGACGAATATCTCGATGTCGTCAAGGGCCTGTGGGATTCCTGGGACGACGACGCCTTCCTCCGCAACCGCGAGACGGGCGTCTATGTCGACAAGACCAAGCTCCGCCGGCTCGGCCACAAGGGGCGGTTCTTCCGCGTCGAGGGGCCGCTCAACATCGGCCGCTCGAAACAGGGGCAGCCGGTCGTCTTCCAGGCGGGCGCTTCGGATTCCGGCGTGAAACTGGCCGGCAAACACGCCGATGCCGTTTTCACCAATGGCGGCCCCTTCGAGGATGCGGCGGTCTTTTACAAGCAGGTGAAGCGGAGCGCGATCGCGCAGGGCCGCCGCGCGGCCGACGTGCGCATCTTCCCCGGCATCGCGCCCATCGTCGGCGCGACGGCCGAGGAGGCGGAGCAGAAATACCTGGCGATCCGCAATCTCGTGACCGTCGAGGAGGCGCTGCTCTATCTCGGCCGCTTCTTCGACCACCATGATTTCAGTGCCTATCCGCTCGACGAGGCCTTTCCGGACCTCGGCGAAATCGGCAAGAACAGTTTTCGCGCCACGACCGACCGTATCAAGAAGACGGCGCGCGAGCAAAACCTCACGCTCCGCGAGATCGCGCTCGACGTCGCGACGCCCCGCACCGCCTTCATCGGAACGGCCGACCATATCGCCGACGAGATCGTCCGCTGGGTCGATGGCGGTGCCGCCGACGGCTTCATCCTCGGCTTCCAGGTGATCGCCGAAGGCCTCGACGATTTCGCAGCGCATGTCCTGCCCGTCCTTGCGGCCCGCGGATATTTCAACCCGTTGCTCGAAGGCCAGACGCTGCGCGACCATCTGGGCCTGCCTTACCGCGAAAGCCGCTATGCGGCCGGCGAGGACGCCGTCGAACCCGGAAAGGCGGTCGGCGCGTGAGCGCCGGGGAAAAGTCATGAACGCTATCACACCTCCTCCACGTCTGAACGATCCCGTGGAACAGGGCATCGCCGCCTTTCTCGACGAGATCGTCGCGCTGCGTCGCGACCTTCACCAATATCCGGAGCTCGCCTTCCAGGAGCGCCGCACCAGCAAGCTCATCGCCTCGCAGCTTTCCTCCTGGGGCTATGAGGTGACGACCGGCATTGCCGGGACGGGCCTTGTGGCAACGCTTTCGAACGGAAAGGGCGAGCGGCGGCTCGGCATCCGCGCCGATATGGACGCGCTGCCGATCGAGGAGGCGACGGATCTCGCCTATGCCAGCAGCAATCCCGGCGTCATGCATGCCTGCGGGCATGATGGACATACGGCGATCCTGCTCGCGGCCGCCCGCTATCTTGCGCAAACCCGCGCGTTCAACGGCACCCTGCATCTCATCTTCCAGCCCGCCGAAGAGATCGGCGCCGGCGCCCGGAAGATGCTTTCGGAAGGCCTGTTCGAGCGCTTCCCGGTCGATGCGGTCTTCGGGCTGCACAACTGGCCGGGCGTGCCGGCTGGGCAGTTCGGTTTCGTCCCCGGCCCGGCGATGGCCTCGGTCGACCAGGCGAATATCCGCATCGTCGGCAGGGGCGGCCATGGCGCCGAGCCGCAGAACGCCGTCGATCCGGTGGTGGCGACCGCGTCCCTCATCACGGCTTTGCAGAGCGTCGTCTCCCGCAATGTCGATCCGCAGGAGATGGCCGTGGTGACGGTCGGCTCCATCCATGCCGGCTCCGCCTCGAACGTGATCCCGGAAAGCGTCGAGCTGAAGCTGACGATGCGGGCTTTCACCGAAGGCGTGCGGGAGCAGCTCCGGGCGCGCATTCCGTCGCTCGCCCGGGCGCAGGCGGAAAGTTTCGGCGCGGTGGCGGAGGTGGACTACCGCCTCGGCTTCCCCGCCCTGATCAACGATGCCGGCTCGACGGCGCTGGCGCGCAAGGTGGCGCTCGATACGTTCGGCCCGGTGCAGGTCGAGGAAGGCTTCAAGCCGCGCACTGCAAGCGAAGACTTTGCCTTCATGTTGCAGGCGCAGACGGGAAGCTACGTCTTCGTCGGCAATGGCGACACGGCGCCGCTGCACAGCGCCCGCTATGATTTCAACGACGCGATCATCGCGCCCGCCGCCCGCTACTGGGTGCGCCTCACCGAAACCTTCCTCCAGTGACGTCAGCAACAGGACCGGCGACATGAGCGATACGTTCCTCTACACCACGCCCCTCGATCCCCGCGCCAAGCCGCTGATCGACGAACTGACCTACGAATATGACAAGCGCTACGGTTCCTATTTCAGCGAGGCGGGCGCCGTCGAGGAGATGAACCGCTACCCGGCCGAGGCCTTCGCGCCGCCCTATGGCAATTTCCTGCTTCTCCTGCGCAATGGTGAGGCGGTCGGCGGCGGCGCCTTCAAGCACTACGACGATCACACCGCCGAGTTCAAACGCATCTGGACGCGCTCCGACCTGCGCCGCCAGGGGCTTGCGGTCAAGGTGCTGATCGAGCTGGAGCAGCAGGCGGTGCGGCAGGGCTATTCGCGCATCTACCTGACGACCGGTTTCCGCCAGCCGGAGGCCGTCGGCCTCTATCTGAAATATGGCTACACCGCCCTTTTCGACGTGGATGCCGACCCGGAAATCTACAAGTCGCTGCCCTTCGAAAAACAGCTCGGCACGCATGCGGCCGCCGTCATTCCCGCGCAGCCATCGCTGCAGCTTGCAGCGGATCACCGCTGACCGGCTCCCGACAAAAACCATAAGGGGAAGATCATGGCACTCACGACAGATTTCGCCGGGATCGGGGCCGACCACCGATCGGCCGAACATCCAAAGCAGGATTATTCGCGCTACCGCATCGTGCCGGCCCGCCATCCTGGCCGCCTGGTGGGCACGGTCTTCGCCGCCGTCGTCATCGCCGCCGTGCTCTACTCCACCTTCACCAATCCGCGCTGGGGCTGGGGTGTCTTTGCCGAATGGTTCTTCGCCGAGCCGGTCCTTGCCGGGCTCGGCAGGACGCTGCTCCTGACCGCACTTGCCACGATCTCCGGCTCCATCCTCGGCACGGCGCTGGCGCTCGCACGGGTGTCCAAGTCGCCGCTGCTCTCCAGCCTGTCCTGGGGCTATATCTGGCTTCTGCGCTCCATCCCGCTGATCGTGCTGCTGCTGGTGCTCAACAATCTCGGCTATCTCTACGAGACGATCCGCATCGGCGTTCCGTTCAGCGATACCGTGCTGGTCGATTATCCGATGGTGCAGCTCGTGACGCCGTTCGGCGCCGCCTTCCTCGGGCTGACGCTCAACCAGTCGGCTTTCTTTGCCGAGATCGTGCGCGGCGGCATCCTGTCCGTCGACCAGGGCCAGCACGAGGCCGCCGCCGCTCTCGGTCTGCCACGCCACCGGCAGGCATTCCGCATCGTGCTGCCGCAGGCCATGCGCTCCATCCTTCCGACCGGCTTCAACGAGATCATCGGCCTGGCCAAGAGCACGTCGATGGTCTACGTGCTCGCGCTGCCGGAGCTGTTCTACACGGTCCAGGTGATCTACCGCCGCAATCTCGAAGTCATTCCGCTGCTGATGGTCGCGACCGCCTGGTATCTCGTCATCATGACGGTGCTGTCGATCGCCCAGCACTATATCGAGCGCCATTTCTCCAAGGGTGCCGTGCGCAATCCGGTGCCGCTGCCCTTCCAGTCCTTCCTCGCCCGCTTCCGCGGCCCGGCACTGCCGGAGATCGTGGCTGTCCCGGCGATCCGCCAGGCCGGCTTCCAGGATGCGGCGCAACTGCGCACCGGCGGCGCCGTGCGGATCCAGAAGATCTCGAAAAGCTTCGGTCCGCTGAAAGTGCTCGACAATGTCGACCTCCTCCTGCCGGCCGGAAGTGTCACGGCCATTCTCGGTCCGTCCGGGTCCGGCAAGTCCACGCTGCTGCGCACGATCAACCATCTCGAACGGGTCGACAGCGGTTTCATCGCCATCGACGGCGAGCTGGTCGGCTACAGCCAGAAGGGCGACACGCTCTATGAGCTGAAGGAAAAGGACATCCTGAAGCGCCGCGCCGATATCGGCATGGTGTTCCAGAGCTTCAACCTCTTCCCGCACCTGACCGTGCTCGAAAACCTCATCGAGGCGCCGATCCAGGTGCGCGGGACGAGCCGCGAGGAGGCGA
Source organism: Shinella sp. GW821-FHT10F02 (assembly GCF_058809275.1). Taxonomy (NCBI): domain Bacteria; kingdom Pseudomonadati; phylum Pseudomonadota; class Alphaproteobacteria; order Hyphomicrobiales; family Rhizobiaceae; genus Shinella; species Shinella sp. GW821-FHT10F02. The sequence goes on from NZ_JBXASL010000001.1 coordinate 429,482, forward strand.
TCCGCTTTGCCGGCGAGCTTCTCGCCCGCGTCGGTCTCAGCGACAAGATCAACGCCTATCCGCGCCAGCTCTCCGGCGGCCAGCAGCAGCGCGTCGCGATTGCCCGCGCGCTCGCCTTGAAGCCCAAGGTGCTGCTCTTCGACGAGCCGACCTCGGCGCTCGATCCGGAACTCGTCGGCGAAGTGCTCGATGTCATCAAGGAACTGGCGCGCACCGGCACGACGCTCGTCATCGTCACCCACGAGGTCGGCTTTGCCCGCGAAGTCGCCGATACCGTCGTCTTCATGGAAGACGGGCAGGTTCTCGAAACCGGCTCGCCGGCGCACATCTTCAGCCGGGCCGACCACCCGCGCACGCGCGAGTTCCTCGCAAAAGTCCTCTAGCAAAATTCCAGGGCCGGAAACGGGGACGGAATGGAATTGACTGCAACCACAACCCCAGGATGAAAAAAGGAGACGGGACATGACATTTCTTCACAAGGCAAAACTTCTGATGGCAGGTGCGGTCGCGGTGACGGCGCTTGGTCTGGCGACGGCACAGGCGGCTGAAAAGTTCGACCTCAGCCCGGATACCTCCAACCGCGTGCGCGCGGAAAAGAACGAGGAAGCGATCAAGGCGATCTCGCCCGATTTCAAGTTCGTGACGCCCGGCAAGTTCACGGTCGCCATCAATGCGTGGGATCCGCCGATCGCCACCTTCGCAAACGATGCGACGACCATCGTCGGCGCCGATCCCGATCTCGCGACGCTTCTGGCGGATTCGCTGGGGCTTGAAGTCGAGATCGTTTCGGTCGCCTGGGCGGACTGGCCGCTCGGCGTGTCTTCCGGCAAGTACGACGCGGTGATCAGCAACGTCACGGTCACCGAAGAGCGCAAGGAGAAGTTCGATTTCTCCACCTACCGCAAGGACGTGCTCGGCTTCTACGTGAAGGCTGACAGCCCGATCACCGAGATCAAGGAACCGAAGGATGTCGCCGGCCTGAAGGTCATCACCGGCGCCGGCACCAACCAGGAGAAGATCATCCTGGAATGGGACCGCCAGAACGTCGCCGCCGGCCTGAAGCCGATCGAAGTGCAGTATTTCGATGATCGTGCGGCGGCCGAGCTGGCGCTGTCGTCGGGCCGCGCGGATGTCGAGTTCAACCCGAACGCGACGCTGGCCTATGGCTCGGCCATCAAGGGCCAGACCAAGCTCGTCGGCATCGTCAGCGGCGGCTGGCCGCTGACCGCCGAAATCGCCGTCACCACCCGCAAGGGCGCCGGCCTTGCCGATGCGGTGACTGTCGCGATCAACGGCCTCGTCAAGAACGGCAAATATGGCGAGGTGCTGAAGCGCTGGAACCTCGAAGCCGAAGGCATCGACCAGTCCTTCACCAACCCGGCCGGCCTGCCGAAGAGCGGCTCCTGATCTCCCAAGCCTGAGGACCGGCGCTGCTTGCAGCGCCGGTCCGATCGGAATTCCAGAACCAAAGACAGCAAGATGAGCCTCCCAAGACCTGCCATCCGCCATATCGGCTTTCTTTCGCCCGGCAACTATCCCGCCGCCGATCCGCTGTCGGGGTTGGAAAAGACGCTGCAACTCCTCGAATATGGCGAGGCGCTGGGTTTCGAAAGTGCCTGGGTCCGTCAGCGGCATCTGGAGCCCGGCATATCGTCCGCAACGGCGTTCCTCGCCGCCGCGACGCAGCGCACGAGCCGCATCCAGCTCGGAACAGCGGTCATTCCGATCGGCTATGAGAGCCCGTACCGGCTCGCCGAGGATCTCTCGACCGTCGATGTGCTTTCCGGCGGGCGGCTCAATGTCGGCCTGAGCGCCGGTCGCCCATTGCATGCCGATCTCATCGGGCCGCTCGCCTTCGATGGCGACTGGGAGAGCTACGATTTCTCGCACGAACGGGTGCTGCGTTTCGTCGAAAACCTGCGCAGTCCTCTCATCGGCGATGAGACCACCTTCATCAAGACGCCCTTCGGCCCCCAGCGGCCCCATTTGCAGCCGCATGCCAAGGGGCTGACGGATCGCATCTGGTATGGCGGCGGTTCGCTGCGGTCTGCCGGCTGGGCAGGGCGGAACGGTTTTAATCTGCTGATCGGCAATGTCACGACGGGGGAGGAGACCGACGACTTCTTCGTCGCGCAGTTGCGCCAGCTCGAAACCTACAGGGCGGCAGGCGAGGGTGGGCTGCGCGTCGCGCTCGGCCGCGTGATCGTTCCGCTGGACGGCGCCGATGCGAAAACCCGGCAGCGCTACCGCGACTATGCGGCCGGGCGCACCGAGCGCACGCTGACCCCGCAGGGCGAGCGGCGAACGCTCTATGCCAGAGACATCGTCGGCACCTCGGAGGAGATCCTTGAGCGGCTGTTTGCCGATCCGATCCTGCCGCATGTCAGCGAACTGCGGCTCGAGCTTCCCTACGAATTCGAGGACGAGGAATACCGCCAGATCGTGCACGACTTCGTCACGCGCATCGCGCCGGAACTCGGCTGGTCCAGCCGTCCGCCGGGAAGCGGGGTGAACAACAACGAGCCGCCCGGGCTCAAGCCTTCGCAACAGGAACAGCGTAAGTGACGAAAAGCGTCGACTATTTCTTCTCCATCGGTTCTCCCTGGTCCCATATCGGTTTCGAAGCCTTCGTCGATCTTGCCGCCCGCAGCGGCACCCGGATCGAGCCCTTCCTGACCACCGTCGTGGAAGAGAACGGCGGCATCTTCTCGCGAAACCGCCCGGAGCCGCGCCGCGCCTACGGGACGCGCGACCTGCAACGCTGGGCGCGCGTGCGCGGCAAACACCTGCTGCTTGAAAACAGGCCGGCGCTCGGCGATCCGACACCGGCATCGCTGATCGTGATCGCCGCCTTTCTCGACGACCAGGACTGGGTCGGCCTGACGCGTGCCCTGCAGCATGCCTTCTGGGCCGAGGCGAAGGACATCGGCGATCCCCATGTGCGCGCGGCAATTGCCGATGCCGCGGGTTTCGACGGCACGGCCCTTGTTGCGCGGGAAACGCATGACGATGTCCGGGCAAAGTGGGCCGCCGATCGCGATCACGCTGTCCAAAGCGGTGTCTTCGGGTTTCCGACATACAGCTTCGATGGAGAGCTTTATTGGGGTCAGGACAGCCTGGCCTTCCTGGAGCGCCATCTGGCCGGGGACAGGCCCTAGTTTCGTGTGGCACTATCGAACCTTCCAGGGAGCACGGAAATCATGAACGACAAGGCAGACGCTGCAAAAGAGCAGGGCGTGCAGACGCGGCTGATCAGGACGGGTTATGACCCGAGCAGCCACCAGGGCTTCATCAATCCGCCGGTCGTGCACGGGTCTACCGTGCTTTTCCCCGATGCCCGCACGATGGAAACGCACGGCCAGAAATACACCTACGGCACGCGCGGCACGCCGACGACGGACGCGCTTTGCGAGGCGATCAACGAGCTCGAAGGGGCCGCGGGCACGATCCTTGTCCCGTCCGGGCTTGCCGCCGTCACGGTTCCGCTGCTCGCCTATCTTTCCGCCGGCGACCATGCGCTGATCGTCGATTCCGTCTATGGCAATGTCCGCCATTTCTGCGACACGATGCTGCGCGGCTTCGGCATCGAGGTCGATTATTACGATCCGACCATCGGTGCCGGGATCGAGGCGCTGTTCAAGCCGAACACGCGGCTCGTGCATACCGAGGCGCCGGGGTCCAACACGTTCGAGATGCAGGATATTCCCGCCATCGCGGCCGTTGCCCACCGGCACGGCGCCGTGGTGACGATGGACAATACATGGGCGACGCCGCTCTATTTCAGGCCGCTCGATTTCGGCGCGGACGTTTCTATTCAGGCCTCCACCAAATATCCTGCCGGCCATGCCGATATCCTGTTCGGCACGGTCTCGGCCAATGCCGAGCACTGGCCGCGCCTAAGGAAGGCGAACGGCCTGCTTGGCCTCTGCGCCGCCCCTGACGATGCCTACCAGGTGCTACGCGGCCTGCGCACGCTCGGCATTCGGCTTGAGCGGCACCAGGCAAGCGCTCTGGCAATCGCCACATGGCTGGAGGCCCGCCCCGACGTCGCGCGCGTGCTGCATCCGGCCCTTGCGAGTTTTCCGGGTCACGACATCTGGAAGCGGGATTTCAAGGGAGCGAGCGGCGTCTTCTCCTTCGTCCTGCGTGCGGAGCGTGAAGAGCAGTTCAAGGCGAAGGCGCAGGCCTTCCTGGACGGCCTGTCCATCTTCGGGCTGGGCTATTCCTGGGGTGGGTTTGCCTCCCTCGCGCTCCACGTCTCGCTCGATGAGCGCAAGGTGACGGAGGTGCCGGCCGACGGTCCCGTTCTTCGGTTGCAGATCGGGCTGGAAGATATCGAGGATCTCCAGGCGGACCTGGAACGGGGATTTGCCGCCGCGGCCCAGGTTTACTGAGACGACCGTCCCTGGACGACGCGGTCGAGAACGATCGCGCAGAGCAGGATGGCGAGGCCGGCGAGCAGGCCTTGGCCTTGCGCGGCATATTGCAGGGCGTGCAGCACGTCTTCGCCCAGTCCCTTGGCGCCGATGAGGGCGGCGATCACCACCATGGAGAGGCACATGAGGATGGTCTGGCTGACGCCGGCCATGATGGAGGGTGCCGCGGTCGGCAGGTCGACCTTGAAGAGGATGAAGGTGCGCGACGCCCCGAAGGCGACGGCTGCCTCGCGCACGGAGGCCGGCACGGAGGCGATGCCGAGCGCGGTCAGCCGCACGACCGGCGGAATGCCGAAGATGACGGTCGCGATGATGCCGGACGGCTTGCCGATGCCGAAGAGCGCGATCACCGGGATCAGGTAGACGAAGGCCGGCATGGTCTGCATGAAATCGAGCAGTGGACGCACGATCGCCGCGATCCGCTTGTTATAGCCGCAGAGCACGCCGAGCGGGATGCCGATGGCAATCGAGATGAGCGCCGCCGTGCCGAGGAGGGCAACGGTCTGCATGCTCTTTTCCCAATAGCCGAGGATCGCGAGGTAGCTCACCGCGACGAAGGTCAGCAGGAAGACCCGGAAGCCCGCGAGTTGCCAGGCGAGCGCAAGAATGAGCGCCATCACCACGGGCCACGGCGTCTGGGTGAGGACACCCTCCATCAGGCCCAGCATGCCGTTGATTGCCCGCGTCAGCGCGCCGGCCGCGGGCGACACCGCGCCGCTGACCGAGGCGACAAGTGCGTCCAGCCAGGCGGCAGCGTCGGAGTTCCAGGCCGGATCGCTCGGAAAAGCGTCGAAAAGCGTGCGGTCGGCGAAATGGACGAAGACGATCGGTATGAAAACCGCGAGCAGGACGGCGGCGGCGAGTGCATGCGGCAGGCTGAATCCTGCCGCGCCGCTGTCGCCCTCCAGCCGCCAGGCCCGGAACCGCCGTTCCGCAAGATGGTTCGCCAGTCCACCGACCGTGAGGCGGGTGGCAATAAGAAGGCCCGCGCCGATTGCTGCAATCAGCAATGCCCCGCTCTTCGCCTCTTCCGCCACCTGCCGTGCGTCCTTTGCCGCTTGCTCCAGCGCCGTGGCGGAGCGTGTCAGCGATTTGGCCATGGACGAGGTTGCGTCCTTGTCGTTCGCCGCCTTCGCTTCCAGAAGGCGTGTTGCGGCGAGCGTCTCCAGCCGGTCCGCGCGGGCACCCTGCTCCGTTCCCGCACCGCCGGAAAGCGCAAAGGCGATCAGCACCACGGCCAGCAGGTCGGCGATGAGAAACGGCCAGAACGCCGACCAGAGGCGGCGCCCGCCGAGCCAGACGGGGCCGAGCAGGGCGGCGGCGATGTTGAAGGACGGCACATAGCCGCGGCGTTCGCCGATCCGGTGGAACGCCCGCTGGTAATAGGCGCTGTTGAGGCCGGCGAAGCGGTCGATGGCTTCGCCGCGTGCGGTATGCGGGCTCATGCGATGGCTCTTGCTTTGACTGTAGAGGTTTGCGGCTGCGCGGGCAGGCGGGCATTCTGCACGAAGCGGCGGACGTAATCGTCGGCGGGCTGGCTGAGGAGGGTTTCCGCGGTGCCTGCCTGCACGATGCGGCCGGCCCGCATGAGGAGGACGCGATCGGCGATCCGGAACGCCTCGTCGACATCATGCGTCACGAAGACCGTCGTCTTTCCGAGCTCGCGCGAAAGCGCCATGAACTGGGTCTGGAGATCGTAGCGGATCAGCGGATCGAGCGCGCTGAAGGGCTCGTCCATCAGCAGGATATCCGGATCGGCGGCAAGCGCCCGGGCGAGGCCCACGCGCTGCTGCATGCCGCCGGACAAGGCCCCGACCCGCCGGTCGCCGAGGCCTTCCAGCCCGACGCGCACAAGCAGCTCATCCGCCCGGTCCTCGCGTTTCGTGCGGGCGACGCCGCGGATTTCGAGGGGCAGGGCGACATTGTCGCGAACGGAGAGATGCGCCAGCAGCGCATGCGACTGGAAGACCATGCCGATCCGCCGGGAACGCAGCTCGCGTAACGCCTTGTCGCCCAGCGACAGGATGTCGGCACCGTCGATCCGCACCCTGCCGGCGCTCGGTTCGAGCAGGCGGTTGATCAGGCGCACGAGCGTCGACTTGCCGCTGCCGGAAAGGCCCATGAGGCAGACCAGCTCGCCCCTGTCGACCGAAAGGCTCGCGCCGCCGACACCGACGACGGCGCGAAGGCGCTTGAGGACGGCATCGTCCGGCGCGGCGCGGCGGGCCTCTTCGAGAACCGCCCGCTCATCCGTGCCGAAAACCTTCCAGACGTCCTCAAGCTCGATCATGGGGTCAGTTTCCGGTCCAGCCGGCAACGACGTCCGGATTGGCGGCGATCCAGTCGCGGGCCGCATCGTCCGGCGTCTTGCCTTCGACGGCGATGGCGAAGGCGAGCTTGCTGACGGCGTCGGTGGTGAAGGTCACCTTTTCGAGGATGGCGGCGACGTCCGGCGCGCTATCCGCAAGCGACTTGGAATAGGCGATGTGGATGGCCGCGTCCTTGTAGGCGGATTTGATCGTGGATTTTTCCAGCCAGTTCGGATCGGAGGGTTCCACGAAGGTCCAGGTGGCGTCGTCATGCGCCGGCTCTTCCAGCACTTCCAGCTCGTAGCGGGCGAAATTCTGGTGCGGGCCGTAGCAATAGCCGACCCAGCCGGTTCCGGCCTTCACGGCGGCATCGAGATCGGCGGTCGCGACCGCCTCGTCCGTCGTCTGCAACTCGAAGAAATCGGCAAAGCCGTAGTCGCGGGCGCGTACCGTTTCGATGTTGGTGGAAAGCCAGCCGGCAGCACCGAGCCAGATGCGGCCCTTGCCCTTGCCATCCGCCGAGAACACCGCGGCCTTCGCCGGGTCGGAGAGATCGAAGACGGAGTGGATGCCGTGTTTCTCGGCGGTCGCCTTCGTCGTGCAGTAGCCCTGCGTGCCGGCATAGGAGCTGGCGGCGAGCTTCACCTTGCCGCCTTCACCGGCATACTGATCGACGAGCCCCTGCTGGTTCGGCAGCCAGACGTCCGTCCAGATGTCGATTTCGCCGCCATTGCGGTTCAGTGCTTCCCAGATGACGGGAACGGAGCCGGCCTTGACCACCTCGATTTCCTTGCCGAGCTGCTCTTCGAGCAGCACCTTGACGACATAGGCCGTGCCCTGTGCGGTGGCATAGCCGGGATCGGCGACGGTGATGGGGGCCGCCAGCGCGAGCGCCGGCCAGAGCGCGGCGAGGGCCGCCGAGGTTGCGAGAAGGGTTTTGACGGTTATGTGCATCTTGGGGTCCGTTCGGGTTGGGTGTTCGTCTGGTTTCAGGCGCGGTTCCGGGTCGCGTCGGGCCGGTTGCGCGCAAGGTCTGGCAGTCCGAGACGCGCGCGCAGCGAGCCGGTCGCGGGGCCTGCGTCGAGAAGTCCGCGCTCCCGCAGCAGGGGCACGACGGTCCGGATGAAATCGTCCTGGCCGTCGGGGAATGTCGGAGGAAGCAGCATGAAGCCGTCGGCCGCGCCGCTGGCCGCCCAGTCCTCGATCTGGCCCGCGATCTCCTCCGGCGTGCCGATGACCTGCCAGTGACCGCGCGCGCCGGCGACGCGCCGCGCCAGCGCGCCGACTGACAGGCCCTCCTTGCGGGCAAGGTCGGTCAACAGCGCCTGGCGGCTGCGAATGGAGTTCGAGACCGGCAAATCCGGCAGCGGACCGTCGATATCGACGCCGGAAAGATCGACGTCGCCGAGATAGGTTTCCAGCAGCGCAAGCGCGACATCCGGCTGGATGAGGTTCTGCAATTCGGCATATTTGTCTTCGGCCTGCGACCTCGTTTCGCCGATCACGGGGAAGATGCCGGGCAGGATGAGCACGTCGTCGGCGTTCCGGCCGGCGGCGGCGCGGCGTTTCCTGATGTCCTGGTAAAAGCCGCGGGCCGCCACGATATCGGTCTGCGCCGTGAAGACGACATCGGCCGTCTTGGCCGCAAGCGCCTTGCCGGCATCCGACGAACCGGCCTGCACCAGCAAGGGCCGGCCCTGCCGTGAAGGCAGGATGTTCAGCGGACCCTTGCTGCGAAAATACTGGCCCTGATAGTCGACGCTTTTCACCGCATCCGCTTCGAAGAAGACGCCGCTTTCCTTGTCTCGGACAAAACCCTCCGGGTTCCAGCTCTGCCAGAGCGACTGCACGGCTTCGACGAATTCGTCGGCGCGGGCATAGCGGGCGGCATGGTCGAAATCGGGACCGGGATTGAAGTTGTCGCTCTCCGGCTGGAGCGATGAGGTGACGATGTTCCAGCCGATGCGGCCATTGCTGATGAGGTCGAGCGAGGCGAGCTGGCGGGCAAGATTGTAGGGTTCGTTGAAGGTCGTCGAGGCCGTTGCCACCACGCCGATGGTCTTCGTCGCCGTCGCGACGGCCGCCGCAAGCGTCAGAGCCTCGAAGCCGTGCGACCACTCATCGACGCGCCGCAGCGCCTCCGCCCGGCTCTTGGGCACGCCGAGGCGATCGGAGATGAAGGCGATCTCGAACCCGGCCGCCTCCGCCGCGCGCGCGGCGTCGATATAGTGGGTGACATCGATATTGGCATCCACCTGTGTAGCCGGATGCCGCCAGGCGGCGACGTGATGGCCGCTGGGGTAGAGGATGGTGCCGAGAACGATTTTGCGCGAGGACATGTCGGTAGCTTCAAAGAAAGAAATTTCTCCCTTGAAAATACCCGCATTCGGAACGCGGAACAGAAATGTCTATTTAATTTATATAATACATGGAGAAAGTTCATCCGAGCGATGGCGTCTCGACGGCCATCGATCACTGCGCACCGGTTTCATCGCAACATGTCGTTGAAATGACCAAGGGAAGCCAGCCGGATGCGGCCGGGCGGATCCACATGGGCGCGGCGCAGGAGGTGGGGGTCGGAGAAGAAATCCTCCGCGGCCTGCACGACGGGCGTCTCGCCGGTGCCCAGTGCCAGCACGCTCTGCGCGTTGCGGTCGACGAAATCCATGTCGTGGCAGATCAGCACGATGGCCTTTCCGGCCTCCCTTTCGTTGGCGATGATCGCTTCGAGGCGCTCGGTCCAGCGACGATCGAGGCCGCGTTGCGGCTCGTCGAGCAAAAGGACGGCCGGGTGCATGGCCAGGATGGATGCAAGCGCGGTAAAGCGCCGCTCGGCCATCGACAGGTCGAGCGGATGGCGCTGTGCCTGGTCGCTGAGGAACGTTTGCTGCAAGGCCTGGTCGACGCGGCTCTTCACCTCGGCGTCGGCGAGCCGCAATTGTCTCGGACCGAAGGCCACTTCCTCGTGGACGCGGGCTGCGAAAAGCTGCTGTTCCGGTGTCTGGAACAATGTCCCGATATCGCGGGCGTTTTCGTGGACTTTCAGACCGGCGGTCGAACGGCCGCGCACCGCAACCTCGCCTGTATCCGGGCGCAGGAGGCCGTTCAGGAGGCGCAGCAGCGTGCTCTTTCCCGCGCCATTCCGCCCGACGACCGCAAGAACCTCGCCGGCCGCGACCTCGGCGTTCAGACCGGCGAAGAGTGGGCCTTGCGAGGGATAGGCAAAAGACAGGTCGTTCAGCGTCAGCATGGGACGGTCGCCTCCAGCAAGACCGCTGCTTCCGCCAGCGTCAGCGGCAGGTCTGCCGGATTGCCCTTGCCCGCCGCCCTTTGCTGGAAGGCGCGGGCGATTGCGGGAAGGCCGAGCAGCTCGGTGGTGGCGGGAGCCAGCAAGGTGGCGCGGGGATCGCTGTCGAGCACGATCCGCCCCTCGGCAAGCAGAAGGACCCGCTTCGCGATGGCGAGCGCGTTGTCGGTATTCGTATCGAGCAGCACGAGGGTCACCGTCTCCTCCAGGTCGGCCAAAACCGCGCTGAGATGCACCCGTGCCTCGGGATCGAGATTGGTGAAGGGTTCGTCGAGGATCAGCAACGAGGGGTTCAAGGCGAGGCAGGCGGCGATCACCAGGCGCTGCTGTTCGCCGCCGGACAGGGTGAAGGGATCGCGGTCCGCCAGCGCTTCGAGCCGGCAGGCGGCAAGCACGCGGTCCCGGCGCGCGATGACCTCCGCGGCCGGCAGTCCGAGATTTTCCGGGCCGAAGGTGATCTCCTCGCTGACCGTGAAGGCACGGCCGGAAAGATGCTGGGCCGGTATCTGGCCGACGAGCTGGACGGCGCTCGCGCGTTCGAGGATGGCATGATCCTGCCATGCCCGGCCATGCCAGAGCACCGATCCGCCCTTGGGCGCCAGCCACCCGGCGAGCAGCTGGCCGAGCGTGGACTTGCCGGATCCGTTCGCGCCGAGAATGGCGACGCGCTCGCCCGTGCCGATGCTGAGCGAAACGTCGTCGAGCACGGTTCGCGCGCCGTGGGAAAAATGCAGGCCGCGGACCTCTATCATCGCAGGATCACATAGGCGATTTCGAGGATCATCGTGCCTGTAAGCGCGATGCGGACTGTTCTTTCGAACCCGTTGTCGGCGGGCGGATCGATGACGGTGCGGTAAGGCAGCGCCCGGAATCCCCGCGCGGTGAGCACATGTGCCCGCTCCTGGGCGTCGCTGAGCGCCAGCGTCAGCAGGGGAACGAGCAGGATGCGCAATGCCTGGAGGCGCGCTGCGAGCGAGCCGCCGATCGCGAGCCCGCGTGTCTGCTGCGCGTCCCGAATGGCGTTTGCACGCGCGGAAAACTGTTCGAGCAGCAGAAGGGGGCTTGCAAGGAGGAAGGAGAGGGCGGGAGGCCAGCGCGCGGCGTCGAAGGCCCGCAGCAGCGCGGCCGGATGGGTGGTCGCCACGAAGAGAAGCGAGGCCGCCAGCATCACCGAAATCCGCCCGCCGACAAGGGCCGCATAGTCCAGCCCGGCGGCGCTGTAGGGCAGCCAGCCGAAGACGGGGCGAAAGTCCGGGCGCGGCATGACCAGCCCGTGGAAGGCGAAGACGGCGAAGGTGAAGGGCAGCGACAGGACGAGGTAGCGCACGACGACCGTGCGGCCGATGCCGGACGCGGCGCCAACCGCCAGGATGCCCAGCGTCAGGAGCCACAGTGCGGGCCATGACGGCACGAAGGACGTCACGACGCAGAAAACGACGAGCAGCAGTTTCGTCATGGGATTTGCCCGGTGAAGATGGCTCTTCCCCGGGCTATGCAGTGAAAAAAAGGCCTGCATCAGGCGGTGCGGCTATAGTGCAGGTAGTCATATCCTGCCGTCAGGCGCTCGGGAAGCTGGCGCACCAGGCCCCAGACGAGGAGAGCCGACAGCACCTTGTCTGCGACGTTCGATCCGAACACCGTGAGTGCCACCGAGCTCACCAGGGTCTGGCCGACGCTGGAAAGGTAGGCAACGAAGAAATCGGCGCCGGAGCCTGTCACGCCGCCGAACAGGTAGATGCGGATCGGCACGGCGACGATCGTCAGTGCCGCGGCGATGGCGACGCCGGAAAGTGCCGCCTGCCAGATGGCCTTGAACCAGCCGGCACGCGCGAGAAGGCCGGCAACGACGCCGATGACCAGCGCCACCGGCGCAAAGGCCGCCGCGACCGGGGCGAACAGCAGGCCGATCACCAGGTTGGTGAGCACGCCCGTCACGCCGCCGGCAACCGGCCCGGCGAGAACCGCCACGAGGATCGTGCCGATCGAATCCAGGAAGATCGGCAGGTGCAGGAGGTCGTTCACCTGCCCGCCGACGATGTTGATCACGATCGCGACGGCAATCAGCGCCAGGACTTTCGTGTCCAGATATTTGCTCTTTACTGCTGTGGTCATCGTTATCCCCCGATGATGGCGCACCCGCGATTGATGTCCGCCGGCGGGTGCGCGGTTGAATTTGATGCGTTCAGGCGTCCGCCCGGCTTTCGACGATCAGCTCTTCCCAGCCCGACAGCGAACACAGTTCGCGGCGGAAGGAGAGGTCGGGGAATTCCGCAAGCGTGATTTCGGCCGTGGTGTAGACGGACGAGCCCACGCCGAAGTGCGCGCCGGTCGTCTTGCCTGTGCGGTCGGAGAGCGAGATGTGCAGGTGCTCGCCCTTCTCGTCGATCGTGCCGACGAGGGAGACGATCTCGAAATGGCCGCTGATTTCGCTCCACACGCCGGTATTGGCGTAGCGCAGCAGGGCCTTGGTGAGGCTGCCGACGACCGAAACGATCGATACCGCCTTGAGATTGTTCGCGTTGACGAACTTCCGCAGCTCCTCGACCACGTCCTGGCCGGGTTTCAGCCGAAGCGCGTAGAAGCGGGCGGTGCTCGAAAGGGCGTTGCTGTAGTCGCTCATTTTAGGTCCATGCTCAGAAGCTGTTTCACGGGTTGCCGCAGCAGCATCGCAAAATCATATAAAATAGATAGAAAATATGTACTATTTGGAGTGCCGGGCGAGGAAGAGCGTTCTGCCGCCCGGTCGGCATTCGTGGTTTTCAGCCCCTGGCAACGACCAGATCGATCTCCACCAGGGCATTGCGCCCGAGCACGGCGACGCCGACGGTGGTGCGGGCAGGGAGGCGCTCGTCGTTGAAATGCCGGTGATAGACCGCATTGAGGCCGGCATAGTCTCGTTCGAAATGCGACAGGTAGATGCGGGCGAAGGCGGTGTCTTCCAGCCGGTATCCGGCGGCATCGAGAATGCGAAGCAGATTGCGGAAGACAAGCTCGGTCTGGGCCTCGATCGATGGCGGCAGAAGCGCCTTCGGATTGTCGGAATCGATCGGCAGTTGGCCCGTGACATAGAGCGTGTCGCCCACCTCGACGGCATGGGCATACCGCGCCGTCTCGGGCGGCGGGGCGGCATCGGCGACGAAGAAGCGGCGTGGCGTCGGCATGGTCAGGATCCCCCGGGTCTTGCAAGGCGGATGCCGGCGCAGGGGCCGGCATCCGCGTCGATGGTCAGCTCCACGGATGGCGCGGCGGATTGATCCCGTTCAGGTAGAAATTGCCGACATGGAAGAACTTCCAGCGCACGGGATCATGCAGCGTGTGCGCCCGTGCATTGCGCCAGTGGCGGTCGAGATTGTGCTTGGCGAGCGTCGAGCGCGTGCCGGCCAGTTCGAACAGCTTGTTCGTGGCGAGGATCGCGATCTCTGTCGTCAGCACCTTGGCCTCGGCGGTCTTGACGGTCGCATCGGCAATCGTCTCCTCCGTCGGGTTTTCGAGGCCGACGTCGATGGCTTCGCCCGCAATGCCGAGCAGGGCTTCCGCCGCATGCAGCCTGATCTTCAGGTCGCCGATGGCGGCGATCGTGAAGGGGTCTTCGCCCGCCGTCTCCTTGCCGCTGTCGATCCATGGCCGGCTTTGCGTCTTGATGAAGGCGATCGCATCCTCGATGGCGCCGCGCGCGATGCCCGCGTCGATCGCGGCCTGGATGATCTGCGAGACGGGGCCGGCGATGGTCGGCCGGTCGAAGGCGGCGACCGGAAGCAGGCGGCTCTTCGGCACGCGCACGTTCTCGATCTTGACCGATCCGGATGCGGTGGTCCGCTGGCCGAAGCTCGACCAGTTGTTCGTCACCGTGATGCCCGGCGCGTCCCTCTCCGTGAAAACGAGATAGCCCTTCTCGTCGGCGTCGACGGCGACGATCGGGATGATGTGCGAGAGCAGGGCGCCGGTGGTGTAGAACTTCTCTCCGTTCACCACCGCCTCGTCGCCGTCATGGGTCACGCGGGTCTCGAAGGCGGAGACGGTCTTGCTGTTCAGTTCCGAAAAGGCATTGCCGAAGCGCAGGCCGGACAGGACCCAGCCGAAGAACTCCTTCTTCTGCTCTTCCGTGCCGTCGAGGTCGATATGGCCGTTGATGGCAAGATGGTTCTGGGTGATCTGGGCGATCGAAGGATCGGCGGCAGCGAGGATCGCGATGACGCGGGCGAGCGTCTTGTAGGACACACCCGGACCGCCATAGGCCTTCGGAACATTGATCCCCCAGAGCCCGCTCTGGGAATAGGCGTCGATTTCCACCAGCGGAAGCAGGCCTTCCCTGTCGCGCAGCGCGGCCCCCGGCGCGAAATCGGCGGCAAGGCGCTTGGCGACGGCGATAGCCTCGTCATCGCTCTTGATGATATGGGCGGGCGTCAGCGGCCTCGGCCGCGGCGGAACCGGGTCGTCCGAATTCACGCGCGGATGCTGCGTATAGTCGATAGGCTGCTTCTCGATAATCCCCATGGCCAAGCTCTCCTGTTGGTCTGGGGTCAAAGTTGCAGGTTTCACATAAAATCCATAGATATTATGTGTTATAGGCAGGCAGCTTTGTGAAAAATCCTTCGAAAGGTTGATCCGCCGACGGCAAGCGCGGCGCTGTGCCACGACTCCATCAAGATGACGGCAATTCGGCATCGGCACGTTGCCGATTGAATGGACGCTCCCTATGTCGGCCTATAGGTTAGCCGCAGTGTTTTTAAGGAGCTCGAACGATGATCCAGGCCGGTGGCGCCCTCGCGGTTCGTTCAAGGCTTGGTCTAGTCAGGTTTCCTTTCGCTAGAGACAGGCGCAAACCGCGCGGGAGCGGGTCTTGCGACCCCTCGACACATCGGTGACAGGCATGGCTGATCTGAATCCGGTGCGTGACGCGGCGCAGGAACCGCGTCTTCGGCAATATTTGGCGACCATGGCGGCCGCCTTCCACGGCTCGCCGCTTCGCGGCGTTCTGGTGCTGCTGGCCGCGGTCATCCTAGTGGTCATTCTTGCCACGGCTTACGGGCAGATTGTCCTCAATCGCTGGAACCAGCCGTTCTACGACGCTCTGCAACAGCGCAACATGCCGGCCTTCCTCGCCCAGTTGCTGGTCTTCTTCGAGATCGCCGGCGCGCTGCTCGTTCTCAACGTCGCGCAACTCTGGCTCAACCAGATGCTGCACCTGAAGCTCAGGGAAGCGCTGACGCGCGACATGATCGACGAGTGGCTTCGTCCCGGGCGCGCTTTCCGCGTGGCGCGCCGCGGGCAGATCGGTATCAATCCCGACCAGCGGCTGCACGAGGATGCGCACCGGTTGAGCGATCTCTCGGTCGATCTGGGCGTCGGCCTGTTGCAGGCGGGCGTCCTGCTCTTGAGCTTCGTCGGCGTTCTTTGGGCGCTGTCCTCGGGCTTCGTCTTCCATCTGTGGGGCGACTCGTTCCTGATCCCCGGCTACATGGTCTGGGCCGCGATCCTCTATTCAGGGACGGCGTCATGGCTGAGCTGGATGGTCGGCCGCCCGCTGATCGCTCTCAACGGCGATCGCTATGCGCGCGAGGCGGACCTGCGCTCTTCGCTGATGCGGGTAAACGAACAGCTCGCCGCCATCTCGGTCGCCTCCGGCGAGGTGGACGAGGCGCGGCGCCTTCAGCGGGACCTCGCCGCGGTCATGGCCGCAACCCGCCGCATCGTCTTCGCGATGACGCGCCTTGCCTGGGTCACGTCGGGTTATGGCTGGGTGACGATCGTTGCGCCCATCATCATTGCCGCGCCGGTCTATTTCGGCGGCGACATGACCTTCGGCGGGCTGATGATGGCCGTCGGCGCGTTCAACCAGTTCCATGCCTCGCTGCGCTGGTTCGTCGACAATATCGGCTCGATCGCGGACTGGCGCGCGACGCTCGGGCGGGTCGCAGCCTTCCGGCTCGCCCTGATGGATGCCGAGACGGCCGACGGAACGGCGGACCGCATCGCTTTCGTCCCGTCGCCCGACCCCGTCATTGTCTTCGACGGCCTGGAAATCGATGTGCCGTCGGGGCCGGTGCGGCTGTCCGAACCGCATGTCGAGGTTCATCCCGGCGACCGCGTGCTCGTCACCGGAGCGCTCGGCGCCGGCAAGACGCTTTTGACGCACACGATTGCCGGGCTGTGGTTCTGGGGCAGGGGCAGCATCAGCCTGCCGCGCGAGGGTGGCATCGCGTTCGTGGTGCGTGATCCCTACATGCCGGCCGGTACGCTGCGCGCGGCGCTTTGTTATCCGCGCGACGCCGATGCCTACTCGACGGAGGACATCCTGGCCAGCCTGCAACGGGCGGGGCTTGAGCGCCTGTCGCCATCGCTGGATCGCACGGCCCGCTGGGAACACGAGTTCGGTAACGATGAGCGCCGGATGCTAAGCATCGCTCAACTGCTCCTTCACCATCCAGATTGGATCGTGATCGACGATATCGGCGACCTGACCAATGGCGACAATGGCGAGCGGGTCGCCTCCATCTTCCGCGACGAACTGGCGAGCGCGGCGATCATCGCGATGGGCACGGGAGAAGGGCGCGTCGACCTGTTTTCGCGCACCCTGCGGCTCCTGCCGGTGACGGCCGGAGGATAAGCCAGCGGATCAGGCCGATGCCTCTCCGGCCTCGGCCTGCCGGGCCATACGGTCGACTTCGCGCCGGTAGGCCTGCGCCGCGAGCATGATCGCCCCGGACTGCGCCGGATAGGTGTGCACCACCGCGGCGAGCGCTTTCATGCCGATGCCGGCGCTCATGATGACCGCCATTTCATTGATCATCTCGCTCGCCCGCGAGGCGACGATGGTCGCGCCAAGGATTTTATCGCTGCCCTCCGCGACGTGGATCTTGACGAACCCGGCCTCCTGCCCGTCCGTGACGGCGCGGTCGACATCGGTCATCATCACGGTGTAACTCCGGATCGGAATCGATTGCCGGCGGGCTTCCCAGACATGCAGGCCGATATGGGCGATCTCGGGGTCGCAGAACGTACACCAGGGAATGACCGAGTTGTCGTGCCGCTGCCGCCCCTGCATCAGCGCATTCTGCACCGCCATGCGCGCGGAGGATTGCGCGGCATTGGTGAACTTCAGCGGCAGGCAAACATCGCCGGCGGCGTATATGTCGGGATTGCTGCTGCACAGGGAATCGTCGACCCGGATGCCGCAGTCGGGATCGAGTGCCACGCCGGCCGCCGCCAGGTCGAGGTCCTCGACATTGGGCAACCGCCCGGCGCAGACGAGGATTTCATCGGCCACGATCTCGCCTTTCAAATCGTAATTGAGGGTCTCCAGCACCTTGGCGTCACCCTCGCGCCGTGCCCCGACGACGGTGGTGTTCAGGCGGATGTCCATGCCGTCGCGCGCCATGGACCAGGACAGGATCTCGGCCGCGTCGCGTCCCTCCCGGGGCAGGAATTTCGGACTTTTCTGCACGATCGTCACATGCGAGCCCAGCCGGCAGAAGGCCTGCGCCAGTTCGCAGCCGAGCGGTCCTCCGCCGATGACGATGAGACGTTTCGGCAGCGCCGTCATGTCGAAAATCGTCGCGCTCGTGCGGTAATCCATCCGGTCGAGGCCCGGAATATCGGGGATTCTGGGTCGCGCACCCGTGGCGATGAGCGCCTTCCTGAAGGTCAGGCGGGTGTCGTTGACGAGGAGTGCATTCGCGCCCGCAAACCGGGCGGCGCCGAAGAAGATATGCACGCCAAGGGCAGCGAGTTCATGGACCGAATGATATTCCGCAAGCCGCGTGCGGATCCGGCGCATGCGCCCCATCACCGCTGCAAAATCGAGAACGGGTTCGGTCGGGATGGGCACGCCGAACCCGTCGGTCTCCCGCATCAGGTCATAGGCGAGCGCGCTGCGGATGATCGCCTTCGACGGCACGGACCCCGTGTTCAGCGAGTCTCCGCCCATGCGCTCCCGCTCGACGAGAGCCACGGAAAAACCGCCCCGCGCCGCGCATTCGGCAGCCGTCAGGCCCGCCGGCCCGGCGCCGACGATGACGAGATCGTAGACGCTTTTCGGTTCGGGATTGGTCCAGTCCCGCGGCCGCACGCGCCGGAGAAAGAGGCCGTCGTCGGGCTTTGCCCATGGTGCATTGCCTTGCATGTCTATAACCACCCGCCCTTGAACCCGGCCCGCGCGAGGCCGTCACGCACATATGTGCAGCGCCGCATGATTTCCCAGATCAGACCCGTGCGGTGATTTTCGATCGTCATCGCGAGCAGGCCCTGGTCGAGCCCGTACCATCCTTCCGAAAGCCACCCGTCCGGACCGCAGCGCAGCGTCGGGTTGAAGCCGCTGGAAAACCGGTCTTCTCGGCAGACCTGCGGATAGGTTTCGAGGAGGTGGCGGGTGCCGGAGAGCGCGGCATCGGGGGCAAAGGGCAGCGTTGCCAGCATCGCCCAGGGCGAGATCGTGCCGTCGTCCGGGCCATAGGGCACGCCGCGTGACATGTAGCCGTAGAACCGGCGATCCCTGCCGCTCTGGCGCAAGGCCGGCACCGATGGGCCATCGCCCGCCGTGACACCCCAGAAATCACGGCAATAGCCCGCGAATTCGTAGGGATTGCGCTCGCCATAGTCGCGATGGATGGCGATCGTTCTTTTGGTGTTCTCGAAATAGTCGCTGTTCTTCTCGCGCATGAAGGCATCGCGGATACCGCGAAAGTCGATCCAGGCATGCGAAAAGAGATGCGTGAAGAGCGGGCCGGAATAGAGCACGTTCCGGTCCATGAGGTTCTCCCACTGATAGGTCAGGCTCCATGTCTCGTAGCACTCGGACGTCAACGGGAAGGTCGGCGAGCCGAACCCAAGCACGTACAGGATCAGCGCCTCGTTGTAGCCTTCCCAGCCATAGTGGAGAAATCCGCATTCAGGTTTCCAGCCCTGCGAGAGGCCGGCGGTTCCATTCTGCGCCCAGTGCCAGTCGACCCGGCGGTAGAGCGCGTCGGCATGGTCGCGGATCTCGCTTTCCTCGGTGTTGCCGCCGTCGAAATAGCCCCCTGCCACGAGGATGCCCGCCATCAGCAGTGCGCTGTCGACAAGCGACAGTTCGCATTGCCACACGCGCTTGCCCGTCCTCATGTCGAGAAAGTGATAGTAGAACCCCTTGTAGCCGGTGGCGTCGGGCGCCTCGCTTTGCGTGCTCAGGGCAAAGAACCGCAGCACCTTGAGCGTGCGGGCCGCGGCCTCGGCGCGCGACATCCACCCGTTCCGGACGGCGACGGGATAACAGGACAGGGCAAAGCCTACGACGGCGATGCTGCAGGGCGATCCCGGGCGGGATGTGTCCGCGACAAGGCCGGTATCCTCGTCGGCATAGTCGACCAGATAGGAAAAGGCGGCGCGTTGAAGCCGGGTGACCAGTGCCTCGTCCGAAAGTAACCTCACGCCGTCCATAAAGCCTGTCCTGAAAATGAAGAATAAAAACCGTTACACGCGCAGGGAAGGGTCCTTCCAGATCCGGAAACCGCCGGTGAAGGCACGGGTGTTGTCACCACGCAGGCAATTTGGCGGCAGATCGTGGAGATGGTCGACATTGCCGCCGCCGATGACGACGTAGCCCGGCAGCAGAGCGGCCCGCAGGCGCTCCGTTACCGCGAACACCGCCTTGCGCCATTTCTTCTTGCCGCGCTTTTCCAATGCCGGCTCGCCGACATGGTCCTCGAAGGTCTTCCCGTTCTTATAGGGCAGGTGGCCGACCTCCATCGCATGGCAGACGTTTTCGATGATCATCGCGGTTCCAAGCCCCGTGCCCAGGCCCAGGAAAAGCATGCGGCCGCCCTCATAGCTGCCGATCGCCTGCATCAACGCATCGTTGATGACCTTGGTCGGCTTGCCGAAGGCCTGTGCGAAATCGTGGCCCGCCCAGCCGGCGCCCAAATGTATCGGATCTTTGAGAGGCCTGTTGTCCGCGACCGGCCCCGGATAGCCGATGGACACCACGTCATAGGACCAACCCTCGGCAAGGGATTTGACCGCATCCACCATCTGGACCGCGGTCATGGCGGCGCCGGATTCGACGCGCCGCTCCTCATCTCCGACGCTGGTCCTGATCTTCACATGCGATCCGCCGACGTCGATCGACAGAACGATCGGATCTTCGGTCATCTCCGGCAATGCGATCAGTCCTTCTTCTTCTCGACATGGCCGCCGAAGGCGAAGCGCATGGCGGACAGGAGCTTGTCGGCGAACTCGGATTCGCCCTGCGAACTGAAGCGGTCGAAAAGCGCCGAAGAGAGCACCGGCGCCGGCACGCCCGTGTCGATTGCCGCTTTCAGCGTCCAGCGGCCCTCGCCGGAATCCGAGACGCGTCCGCCGAATTTGGCAAGCGCCGGGTCTTCCTTCAGGACGCCCGCCGTCAGGTCGAGCAGCCATGAACCGATCACGCTGCCATGCCGCCATACTTCCGTGACGGCGGCGAGGTCGATGTCGAACTGATAATATTCCGGGTTCTTGAGCGGGCTCGTCTCCGCGTCCGCCTCGCGCTTGCGCTTGCCGGCATTGGCGGCTTTCAGGATGTTGAGGCCTTCGGCATAGGCCGCCATCATGCCGTATTCGATGCCGTTGTGGATCATCTTGACGAAGTGGCCGGCGCCGCTCGGTCCGCAATGAAGATAGCCGGAGGCAGCAGTGCCCGCCGAGGGCGCCGTGCCATCCTCCGCGCCGGGGGCAAGGCTCGCGAAAATGGGGTCCAGATGGCGCACTGCCGCCACCGGGCCGCCGATCATCAGGCAGTAGCCGCGGTCGAGACCCCAGACGCCGCCGCTGGTGCCGACGTCGACGAAGCTGATGTCCTTCGGTGCAAGCTTGCCGGCGATGTCGACGGCGTCCTGGTAGTGGGAGTTGCCGCCGTCGATGATGATGTCGCCGGGCTGCATCAGGCCTGCAACCTGGTCGGCGATCCTGCCGGTGATCGCGGCGGGCAGCATCAGCCATACACAGGCGGGCTTGGAAAGCTTGGCAACGAAGTCTTCCAGCGCGTTCGCGCCGATAGCCCCTTCCGAAGCGAGCGCCGCGACGGCTGCCGGATTGATGTCGTAGACCACGCATTCATGGCCGTCCTTCATCAATCGCCGCACCATGTTGGCGCCCATGCGTCCCAAACCCATCATGCCGATCTGCATAGCAACGTCCTTTCTGGAAGAGATGGCGTGTCCGCCGGAGGCCTGTCTGTCTTAATCTGGCGCGATGATGATGGCGAAATTCATGCCCTCCCAGCGCCTCGTTTCGACCCAACGGAAGGTGAATTCGACGCTCGCACCCTCCGCGAGCCCGGAGGTGGGGATTTCGACGACATGGATGCCGAAGGCATTGCCGCTCGTCGCGCTGTCGGTCACGGTCGCCCAGCCATCCGCGCTCCAGCGGACGCTCGCGGCGGCCAGCAGTTCGATCCGCAGCAGCTTGCCCTCAGGGATCGTGCGGATTTTGTTGTTGAAGCGCCAGGACCGGAAGGGCGCGGTGGTCCTGTTCCGGATATAGCGTTCCGGTCCTTGCGGCGGCATGTCGAAAACCTTGCCGTCGCGAAGCGAGCGCAGAAGCTTGACATATTCCGCATGCGCCCAGACCAGCGGCATGGCGCTGCCGGAGGGGCCGCCCCGCCGCAATTCCCGTTCCGGCATCTCGGCGCCGTCCCAGACCTGCTCGGGCAGAAGCCCGCCGGTGCCTGCCGATGCGGCGAAGGTCCCCAGCAGGTCCAGGGCGGATTGCTGGCGGCCAGCGGCGAGTTCGTAATGCGCCCGCTCGCCCGTCAATAGCGGCCACGGCCTGCCCTGGCCCGTCCCGTCGAAGGGGTCGCCATTGGCATGCTCGCCGTAGCCGTCGTCGGTGTAGCGATACCAGACCGGCCCCTGCGGGAGGTCGGCGCGCAGATGGGCGTCGATGACCATCACGGTGTTGACGATCCGCGGGTCATCCGCCGCCCGCAGCCCGAAACGAACCAGCGCCAGAACATCGGGGCTGACGATCAGGTCGGGCGCCCGGTCCGTGTCGTCGGGCGGACGGTTCTTGATCGGCACGAAACCGTCCTTGGGAGAGGCGGCATCCGCGAGATCGGCCGGCGCGATGCGGACATAATAGCCGTCGACGCCGAGTTCGGCGCAGGTACCGGTGCCGCGGACATAGGTCCATTTCTCGATCTGGTCGTTCCAGCAATCGGCGGTCTGCCGGGCAAAGTGCGCGGCATCCCCCTTGCCGCAGGTGTCTAGAATGTCCGCGGCGGCGAGCAATGCGGCAATTTCCACGGCGAGCGTGAAGGGTGAGTAGCCGCTGTCCTCTTCCCACCGGTCTTCGCCGGTGACCGGCCCGTTGCGGACGAGATAGGCGGTGGCGCGTTCCACCATGGGGAGATAGGACGCCAGCGCTTCGCCCGAAAGGCAGCCCATGCGGTGCAGCCCATCGGCAAGCAGCAGGGGGAAGCCGCACTCGTCCATCTGGATGCCGTCCCAATAGGTCGTGCCGTCTAGCCAGGCGTTTTGCGGCCAGTGGCCGTCGGCTTCCTGTATGGTGCGCAGATAGGCGAGGATCTGGAGCGCATCGTCCGTCAGGCCGGCGGCCAGGAAGCCGCCTGCCGTTTCGACCAGGTCCCGCGGCCAGACGAGATGGTAGCCGCCGAGGTCGTCATCGCCCTTGCTGGAGCCCCAGGGGATCGAGAGGCTTGCAACGGCCGGTCCCGGAAAGCTGAGCGACCGATGAGTGCCGAGCACGGCGGTGCTGGTGCGATAGAGGTTCGGGCCTTTATGGCCAGGCCCGTCGAGCGGCAAAAGCCCCTTCTGCCACTCGCGCCACCCCGCCACATAGGCGGTTGCGGCATGTTCGTAGCCGTCGTTGAGGCTCGCAAGCGCGTTGTAGCCCGCTTCCTCCGGTGTTGGGCCGAAGGACAGGGCGACCACCGCGACGTCGTCATCCGCCGTAAAGCCAATTTCGCCGGTCAGCGCGACATTCCCGTCCGTCGCATTTTGGTATTGGGGACCGAGCCGTCCCGACGCCGACAGTCGCCGCCAGCCGTCCGAAACGCCGACATAGTCGGCAGAGGCCTCCCGCCACGGCAGGGAGCATGCGAGCGCGAGCGATTGTCCGCGGCCGGATGCGAAGAGCATACGCACGCCTTTGTACGCGCCGATCCAGGCGGAGTTGCCCATTCCTGCGTTGACGAGATGCGGCGCCAGTAGCGCATACACCCGGTAGTCGCCAGCCTTTCCGGCCAGCGGCGTGAAGTGGGTCTTTTGCAGAACGGTCGGCCGCTGCGGATCGACGAGAACGCGCTTTTCGATCCGGTAGGCGCCGTCGAGCGCGGTATTGGTCAGGTGGAAGGCGGGAACGCCATCCTGGAACCAGGCGACATCATGCGTGGTGTGGCGCTTCTCCTCGGAGAAATAGCCATCGTCCCGCGTGACGATCAGGCCGAGATCGCGCGTGCAGGCATGATCCAGGCGCGGATGATAGACTTCGTTGAGGATGCCGTGGCTGACGGTGAACCAGGTGCGCGAAGCAGCCGAAAGGGCCGTGCCGACGCCGCTCTTCGCGCTGGACGTCCATCGGGCGGCAATCCCCGGCGCGCCCGGTGCCGGCGCCTCGCTGACGGGCTTCTCCAACGTTCCTCCACCCTTTGCCACCGCAACCTGACGGGCGGAGGTCTGGCAACCCGAGTTATGTCGCGTTTTCGCCGCGACGGCAACGGTGCCTGTGGCAATGGCCTTGGCGCGCTCATCAGCTGCACTACCTCCCAAGAGACAAAGGGAGAGAACGATGAAGGTTCAGAAGTTCAGTATTGCCGACGCGACCCTGGTTCGATCACCGGGACAGGATGCGGATATATTCGTCGGGAACCTGGTGGATGAGAGGCACGGCGGGCCGATCACCGTCGGCTATGGCCGCTATGCGCCCGGCCAGACCCTCACCGAGACGATGGCCGTCGATGACGTCATGATCGTTCTGGAAGGGCGGCTTGCCGTTTCCACCGGCGCCGGCACGGTCACGGCGGGGCCAGGGGAGATTGTCTACATGCCCAAGGGCGAGGCGGTGACCATCACGACAGACGGAGAGGGCGCGCTCACCGCCTATGTGACATATCCCCATTGGGCGGAGGCGCATGAATAAGGGTGCATCGGCTAGCTTGCCCGCAATCTCAGGCCGGGGGCGGCGGTTTCCGCCAGCACCCGGCGGTCATGGCGCAGCACCTCCATGCAATCGGCGCCGAACCATTCCAGCGACGCCTCGACGGTGTCGTCGCCCGAAATCTCCTCCAGGAAGGGCTGGTAGTCGACGGTGCCTTCGAAAAGCCGTGTCATGCCCTCGCGCCGGCCCGCCGGGAAATAGACATTGGCTGGCTCGAAGACCGCGAGATCGTTGCGCGCACGAATGTTCTTGAAGTGGTAGTGGCGCACATGCGGGCGGATCGTGCGGTGGAAGGCCACGGGGTCGTCGCCGCCCTCCCAGACATGCAAAGTATCGAAATTGATGCCGAAGGCGTCATGGCCGACCTCCTCGATCAGCCGCAGGGTCGAGGCGCCGCAATCGGCGATCGTGTTCGGATGGGTCTCGGCCAGCAGCGACAGGCCGTGATCGTCGGCGAGTGCCGAAAGCTCGCGAAGCCTCGTCGCGATCAGGCGGCGTTCGTCCTCGCTGGTGGCGGCACTGCCCTTGCTGCCGGCAAAGGTGCGGATCTTTCGTGCCTGCCAGCGGCGGGCGAGGCGGATGAGCGCGAACATGCGCCGGCGCAGCTCGACCGGATCGGCCTCCAGCGGCAGGTAGTCGCTGAGCATGGGCACGTTGAGCCCGAGCCCCGCCAGCCACTCGCCGTCGCGGTCGGTGCGGTGTTCCAGGCTGCGGGCGTGCACGCCCCAGAGTTCGATGCCGTCAAAACCATTGGTGCGGGCGAAGGCGGCGATTTCGTCGAGCGAGATCAGGTGGTGACGGAAGGTGATCGTGCAGAGCGAAAGTCTCATTGGGCCACCTTCAGGGCTTGGCGGTGAACATCGGCGGGAAAGCGCGCGGCGCGCCAGAGGTCGAAGATTTCGGCGAGCTTGTGCTTAAGCTTGAATTCCTGCGCGTCGGCCTCGTCGATGCGCTTGAGGACGGCGGCGGAGAGCGCCGGGTCGGCCGTCTGGCCGAGCTTCATGCAATCATAGTGCAGCGACTTCAGGAGCTGGATCAGCGTCTCGATCTCGTCGCACCACGGGTCGAATTCTGCCGCCGGCAGCTTCAGCGCGCGCCAGAAATAGGCGAAACCGTGCTCATAGGCATATTTGCGGATGGTGATGATCGGCAGTTCGCGCACGGCAAGCGGCAGGTCGGCGAGCGTCAGGCCGCTCTTTCCCGTCAGATGCGCGCGAACGATCTCGCGCAGGCGATCGGCAAGCGGGTTCGCGTGCGGCTTGAAGCAGGCCTCGAAATAGTCGCGCACATCGGCGTCTTCCGGCGGCCGGGCCGCGCTGGAATCAAAGGCGTAACCGCCGGCGGCCGTCGGCTGGCGCACGGCGTTTAGCACGGTGTCTCGGGCGATCTCGCCCTCCCAGCGATAATCCGGGTCCAGCACGCGGAACAGCGAGGGGTCCTCGTGTTTCTCCAACATCAGGAAGTGCGGGAAGGGGTTCTGGTTGAACTTGTTCTCGCGCTCCGGCAGGTGGAACATGTCGAGCATCACCATCACGCTGCCGGCGACTGGCCGGTTCTCGATACGGTCCAGCAGGGTCGCGACGTTCTCGTCCTTGGATTTCGCATGGTCGTACCAGTCTTCGACCGTGACGCCGTAGAGGCGTTCGTACCAGCGGTGGAAGAAATCCTGGGTGATGCCGGGGGCGTGGTAGAGGATCTGGTGGCGGTCGCTGACGGCGAATTCCGTATCCCAGATGCCGAAATAGTAGGGCCGGTGGTCAATCCCGCGGCGTTTCAGGCCGTCGCAGACGCAGCTCACGAAGCAATGGACCTTGATGTCGTAATCGAGCTCGCCATGCACGCCTTCGCCGGTGGTGACGGTCGGTGCGGCAGGCGCCGAACCACGGGCGAGCAGGGCGGCGAGATCGGCGACGGTCGAAATATCCTGCCGGTTGATGATTTCCTCCGGCACGCTGACGCCGAATTCCAGTTCGAGGTTGAGGAAGATCTGCAGCACCAGCACGGAATCGAGATAGAGATCCTCGTTGAGCCTGGCATCGGGCGCGAAGGCCTGCATGTGCGGATGCGCCATGTGCTCGGCAAGCACCGTGCGGATGGCGGCGATGATATCGGCCTCGCTCATTCGGCGGCCTCCTTGTTCGGGGTGAATTCGCCGGCCGCAAAACGTGCCGCCACGTCGCGGCGGCTGATCTTGCCGTTCGCCTGGCGCGGCACGGCGGGCACCTGGAGGATTTCGGTCGGCAGCTGGTGGCCGGCGAGGCGCTCGGCGCACCAGGCGCGCACCGCATTCGGTGCCACGTCCTTGCTGGCGGAAAACAGCAGGCCGACCCGTTCGCCGGCAAAGCGATCCTCGCGGCGGAAGGCGACGGCATCGGTGACGTCGGGCATGACCATCACCGCATCCTCGACATCCTTCGGATAGACGTTGAGGCCGGACACGTTGATCATGTCGTCGAGGCGGGAGATGAAGACGAGCATGCCGTCGGCCCGGCGATAGCCGAGGTCGCGCGTCTCGATGCGCTTGCCGCCGCCGGTGACCACGATCTCGCCGGGCGCGTCGATGCCGGTGCCGGTTTCAAGGGCGAGATGCGGCAGCACGTAACCCATGTCGCCCGCGGCGGTGAGGTCGGGGTTGATGGCGATGCAGCCTGATTCCGAGCAGCCATATTGCTGGAACATATGCGTGGTCTTCGACCGGATCGCCGTGAACCAGGCGTCGGGCAAGAGCGTGCCCGAGGTCATCAGCGCATGCATCTTCTCACCTTCCGGCGTCAGCCGCGCCAGCGTGTGCAGGATCGCGGGGGAGGAATAGAGCAGCGGACGCTCGGTCTCGCGCAGGCGCCGCAGCAGGTATTTCGGGTTTGCCGTGTTGACGACGACGGGCGCCTGGCCGCGCTTCAGCGCGACGAGGATGCCGCAGATGAGGCCGTAGGAATGGGTGGTCGGGCAGGCGACGACCGGCGTCATGTCCTCGGGCTCGCGGAATGCGCGCACATAGGTCTCCACCTCGGCGTCGATCTCCGCCCAGCTGCGCGCGATGCATTTTGGCGCGCCTGTCGTGCCGGAGCTCATTTGCAGGAGCTCGCCGTCGGAGGTGACGGTGTCGGCAAGCTTCTCGGGCGTCACGCTGTTATAGTAGAGCCGGTCGCAGCCGGCATTCTGCGCGAGTTTCAGCGCGGCGGCATAGGGCGTGCCGGGATGGATGGGCAGCACGCTGCCGCCCCGGGCGCGGATCGCGAAGAACAGCGCCAGCCAGTCGGCCGTTTCCGGGAAGCAGACGGCGAGGCGGCCGATGGGTTCGCGGTCGAGCCCGGCAGCCTCGGCCATGGCGTCGACGAGGGTCTCGAACGCGTTACGCTCATAGGCGCGGTCGTCGATTTGCAGCATGAGGTCTCCTTTCCTCGCCCGGGCGGGGGCGAAGGGATTGGGAATGTCGTGGTGATATTCGGGCGCGGCGGCGAAGAGCTTTCGCGTGACGAGCGATTCCGTGCGGATGCTTGCCGCGACGTGGCCAAGCCGGGCCTGCCGGGCGGCAAGGCCGTGTTCGGTGGCATAGGTTTCGAGCCGCCGGCCGATCTTGTCCCAGAGCGCGGCTTCGGGCGTGCCGAAGGCCGTTTCGACCAGATGCGTGAGGTCGGTAAGGTTGTGGACGAAGAGCGTGTCCGTCACCAGCATGCGCAGCATGTCGAGCTGCTCGGTCCAGTAGAAATCGTCGGGCTTGGCCGTCGCATATTCCGCATCTATCGCCGGAAAGTCAGGCTCCAGATGCGGCTCGCGCAGGAAATGCCGGGCATATTCCATGCTCTCGTGGAAATCGCGCAGGATGAGGCGCACCGGCCATCCGTCGCGGTGGACGAGCAGCATGTTCTGCGCATGGGTCTCCACGGCGATGCCGTGGCAGACGAGCAGATGCCAGACCGGCAGCACGGCGACCTCGACCAGCCGTTCGAACCAGGCAGAAAGGCCGTATCGGGCAAGCCACGGCGCGATGAACGGTTTGCCATCCGCCTCGAAGACGGCAAGCGCATTGAAGGGCACGATGGCCTCGCCGGGCGCAAGCGTCGCCTCCGCGCTGTCGCGCCAGATCGTCGCGATCTCGCCGGCAAGCGGCCCGTGCCGGTCGGCGATGAGGCCGGCATATTCCTTCAGGATCGTCAGCGGATAGCGCTCCGCGAAGAGCGGATCGCCCGCGACGACGCGGCCGATCCAGTCCGAAATCACCGGCGCGGTGCAGACAGAATGCGGCGTCAGGATGCGGCGCGACGAGGTGTTGACGATGCCGAGCGAGAGCTTGACGCTCGCCCGGTGCGGGGCGTCGAGATTGTGCAACGAGCGGATCGACTGGCTGGCGAGATAGCGGTCGCCCGCCGGCCCCAGCATATGCACCTCGCCCTTGGCCAGCCATTCGGCCAGGAGGTCGTCCTTCAGGTGCTGCCATTGCCAGGGGTGGATGGGGACGAGGCCGAAACCCTCTTGCGAAAGGCCGAGGGCGGTGCGTCGCGTCTGGAGATCGCGGAACGTCTCTTCTCCCAATTCCCGGCTCCAGAAGGCGTCCTCCGCCGTCGGCAGGGCGTGGCGCAAGTGCTTGCGGGCGACGAGCAGCCAGAGAAGTTGGAAGGATTGCGCTGCTTCCGGCCCGTAGGCGCGGTTGTCCTCGAAGGAAAAGCCGGCACGCGCCTTGTAGCAGGGATGGTAGGGGTGACCCTCGTCGAGTGCCGCCTCGATGCCGGCGAAGGAGAGGCCGCGGCGGTCGCGAGCGGCAATGTTGGCCCGGTTCCAGGTGGCGAAGGAGACGGTCAGCTCCAGTTCCGACAGGAGTTTCTGTCGGTTGCGTTCCGG
This sequence comes from Shinella sp. GW821-FHT10F02, assembly GCF_058809275.1. Lineage (NCBI taxonomy): Bacteria > Pseudomonadati > Pseudomonadota > Alphaproteobacteria > Hyphomicrobiales > Rhizobiaceae > Shinella > Shinella sp. GW821-FHT10F02. The sequence goes on from NZ_JBXASL010000001.1 coordinate 458,503, forward strand.
CCCGGGCAGGGCGCCGAGCAGCACGGCCATGGCGGCGGGCATCCACGCGCCGTCGTCTCCGCGCATCTCGACCGATGCCGGCGCGATGCGCGGACGCCCGAAGGGGCCGATGTGGCCGCGGCAACGGTAGTCCCGTCCGCCGAGCTGCCACGTCAGCCGGCTTCCTGCGTCTTCGATCGTCACCAGCCGTTCGAAAATCAGCGCAGCGACAAGCTGGCGCAGCACGCGGTCGCGTGGCGCAGCCGGGTTCTCAAGAGGCAATGGCATGGACCTGCCTCTCGATCGCGGCCTGTTCGCCGTCCCACAATGGATTGCTGATACGGCGGTAGAGCGAGCTCGTATCGTGCGCCTGAAGCTCGTCGACGCCGAAGAGCCGCGCCCGGAGATTCGCTTTGGAGGCGATGGTTGGTGCGTGGAGCAGGCTTTCGGCAAAGCGCCGCCCGGCGCCGGTCATGACCAGCGCAAGCGTTGCGAGCCGACGGCGCAGCAGCGAAAGCAGCGCTTCCTCGTCCGCCAGCCCGTCATGGCCCATGCGGCTGATGATGGAGAAGATCTGGTTGACGATGGCGTAATAGGCGAAACGGTCGCGGATTTCGGCCTCGTCGAAATAGAGGCCGTCGATGCGCTCCGTCTCGGGCACCAGGGCGGCAAGGGACGCACGATGGCTTTCGGCGAGGTAGAAGCCCTGGTTATCGCGGTAGTAGAAGGCGGAGGGAAAGCCGGTGGAGACGTCGACAAGGCTGTTCTGCTGGTGCGCTTCGAGCGCGATGCCGAAGTCGTCATAGAGGCGCAGCAGCGGTTCGAGGGCATGGTCGAGGTAGCGCTCGAACCAGATCGTGGCGACGCGGGAGAGACTTTGCGTCGTCGCGTCCGCCAGCCGATGCACGATTTGCGAGAGAAGCGAGGCCTGGCCGGGCAGGGGATCGGCGGTCAGCGCCGCAATCGTCGCGATGCCCTTGTCGCGACCTTGCACGAACGGGTTTTCGCGCAGGATGATCTCGAAGCCGCTTTCCTCGCGGCCCGGCAAATCGAGCGTGATATAGGCCGGATCCTGGATGATACCGAACGTACCGTAGCGCGCCGCGATGCCGGCCCGGTCGACCAGTTTGGCGATCGCGACACCCGCCTCCAGCTCGTGCCGGCGGTTGATGCGCAGCGAATTGGTGATGCGCACCGGCAACGAGAATTTCAGCATCCAGGGATGGTCCGGGCTATAGACGGTGCGCACCGACGAGGTGGCGGAAAAAGCTGGCCCGAAACTGCCCAGCGCCCGCAGGCTGCCGCTTTCGATCAGCCCCGGGATGTCCGGATCGAGCATCAGCGCGTCGGCCTGAAGCGGATGCATGGGCACCAGCGTTTCGCCCGGTCGCAGCCGCTCCTCCGCAAGGCCGGCCGGTACCAGCGAGCGCACGATGGCCGCGGCCGTCTGCGCCCGCGCGCTGTCCTGGCGGACGAGATGATCGGAGGCGGCGAAATAGCTGAGGCGAAAACGTCCGGAATATTCCGGCGCATAGGTCTCCTGCTGCCAGAAGGTCATGCCTTGGCGGCTTTTCGGCGTCGGGTGCAGCCAGTGGCCGTAGACGATGGACTGTTCGGCCTCCAGGAAGGTGAAACGATCGGCCGAAAGCGGCCGCGCGACCTCGATGTTCTCCGCCGTGTGCTGGTAGCTTTGCAGCACGCGCAGCATGAGGCCGAGTTCATAGGCCCGTGCGCTTTCGCGCTGGCTGCCCTCGAAAAGGCGGCAGGCGTCCTGCACCAGCCAGGGCAGGGCGCTCATCGGTTCGACGCTGCGCCATTGCGGATCGGTCACTGGCCGGGTCCACAGCGTGCCGAAATGGCAGGGGCCGCAGGCCGAGCGCGAGGTGATCTCGGCGCGCAGGATAATGCGTGCCGCCGCCAGCGTCCACTCGATGCCCTCGACGGTGCGGCCGTCGCCGTCGACATGGCGGACGGCCATGCCGGGATTGATTTCGCGCAGATAGCAGTTGGCAAAACTCTGGAAGGTTGCCCTTTCAGCGATCAACTGGGTGGTATGCATGCTTCACCTGGTCTGTTTACAGGATGGCCATGGCGGGAAGGGTGCCGGAAAGGTTCATCGGCTAGGCAGGCGGCGCGGCAAGGCCCTGGGCGGTCGTATGGGGAACGTGGACGCGCGTGGAGACGCGATAATCCCGGGCGTGGCTATTCGTTTCGCGTGGTTCTTGGTCGGTCGAGCGTGAACGCATCTTCCCTCCGGCTGTTAACTGAAACCGCTTCGCCATCGGCGCACAGATCGTAAGACGACGAACCTCCCAATTTTTTTCATGCGGAAGCGAAAACAGTTTTAGCGGGTCGGCGCGCCTCCATTTTGGTGGATTAGCGCATGGTTTGCGCGGGCGACGCCTTGGCTGACGATAGAAGTTGAATGCGTTGCTCAAGAAATGAGAGCGCAAACCTCCTGGCGGCATGGACAAAGATGAGAGTTTTAGTCTAGTTATCACATTTATGTGAAATGCCGTGATGGGGATCGTGAAATGGTTTGGAGCACGGGTGGCAGCAAAGCGGTGCTGCGTCGGGAAAAAGCCTCTTCAAAAGCCCGGTTGCGGGTTTTGATCGGTGCAGGGCTCATCGGCTGCCTGTATCAGGCGCCGCACGCGCTTGCGCAGGAGACCGCCTTGACGCCCATCGTCATCGAGGGACAATCCGGCAGCCCGATTTTAACGGGTGACAGCTATTTCGTGACCAACACGACGACGGGCAGCAAGACCGACACGCCTTTGACGGAAATACCGCAGTCGGTCTCCGTCATCACGCGGCAGGAAATGGACGACCGCAGGCCCGCCCAGCTGGAAGATGCCATAGCCTACACGTCGGGCGTCGTGGCATCGCCCTGGGGCATGGACGACCGCTTCGACGAGTGCCTCATTCGCGGCTTCGACCTGTGCACGTCCAATCTCTACCGCGACGGATTGAACCAGCGCCTGATCGGCTATTCCGGATTCAAGATCGAGCCCTATGGCATGGAGCGCATCGAGGTCCTGAAGGGGCCGGCCTCGGTTCTCTACGGCGAGAATGATGTCGGTGGCCTCGTCAATGCGGTGACCAAGCGCCCCACAAGCGAACCGTTGCGGGAGGCGTTCGTCAGCTACGGCAGCTTCAATACGATCGAGACAGGCGTCGATTTCGGAGGGCCGATCGGCGATGACGATCTTTGGACCTACCGCTTTACGGGACTTTATCGCGACGGCGGCACGCCGATCGACTACACGGAAAACGATCGGATTTACCTCGCACCCGCGCTGACATGGCGGCCCGACGACACGACCTCCCTTACGATTCTTGCAAACTACCAGTCGGACCGGATGATGCCCGGCTATTCCGTCCCAGTGCCGGGAATGAGCGGCTATACCGGTCCCGAAGTCTCGCGGGACTTCTTCACCGGCTCGCGCGGCTTCGATCGTTTCGACGCCGATCACGGCTCGATCGGCTATCAGTTCAGCCATGAGTTCAACGAAAACTGGACTGTCCGGCAGAATGTGCGGTATGCGCGCCAGACAACCGATTACCGGCAGCTCTATTTCGGCGACTACGCGGGCGACAATGCCGTGCGGCCGGACGGCCACACGATAGCTCGCACCGCCTACACCGTTGATGAAACCGCGTCGATGTTCACGATCGACAACCAGCTTCAATACGATGCCTCCTCGAACCTGATCGACAACAAGCTCCTCGTCGGGCTGGACTACAATCGCTGGAACGTCGATGGCGTGAACCGGTATGGCCCCGGGCCGGATCTCGACATCCTCGATCCGGACTTTTCCCTGCCGGTTCCCCGGCCCGATATCGACGAAGACCTGGAGCAGACCGTCGGCCAGCTCGGCCTTTATATCCAGAACCAGAGCAAGATCGCCGATCATCTCGTCGTTTCCCTGGGTGTCCGGCAGGCATGGATCGAGAACAAGATCGACGATCGCCTGGCGGGCGAGAAATCCGTTCAACGCGACGATTCGCTGGTGAAGCAGGCGGGCATCGCCTACCTCTTCGACAACGGCTTCACGCCCTATGTGAGCTACGCGGAATCTTTCATCGTCAATCTCGGCCAGACCCGGACGGGAGACAATTTCGCACCCTCGGAAGGCAGGCAGTACGAGGCCGGTGTCAAATACGAACCGACCTTCTTCACGGGTTCCGTGACGGCAGCGATCTTCGACCTGCGCAAATCCAATGTGCTGACCACCGATCCTGCGGATTCGAATTTCTCCGTCCAGACGGGTGAGGTTCTGCACAGAGGCTTTGAGCTCGAAACGAAGGCGGAACTTGATTTCGGCCTGTCTCTGACGGCCGCCTACACCTATCTGGATGCTGAAATCACCAAGAGCAACGATGGTTATGCCGGAAACCGGCCGTCGCTGGTTCCCAGGAACACCGCGGCGCTTTGGGCGAACTACACGTTCGACGAGGACAGCGGACTTGCCGGCTTCAGCGCCGGCGCGGGCGTACGTTACATCGGCGCCTCGTTCGGCGACGAGGACAACACCATTCGCGTGCCGAGCTATACCGTCGCCGACGCGGCGTTGCGCTACAAGCGCGACCAGTGGGAGGCGGCGATCAACGTCACCAATCTGTTCGACAAGAAGTATTTCGCGACGTGCTACACGGGCGAGGGTTGCTACTACGGCGAGCGGCGCAACATCACGGGCAGTCTCAACGTCAAGTTCTGATCGCCCAACGACATTTATTCCATCCGCTGGAACTCTTTAGGAACGCTATAGGAAGCCCCTTCATACCGCAGGCGATATTCGCCGGCGGTCGTCTGCTTCTTGTCGATGCATTCGCCATCCTTGTCCGGCGTGCTGACGGTCGTCGTCTTCTTCTCGCTGACGACGATGTCGGCGAATGCCCTTTGTGCAGAGGGCCGCATCGAGAGCGTGCGCGCCGTATCGTGAAACTCGCCTGCGCAGTTGGTATCCCATTCGCCCTGGCCCTCGGCGACCACGATATTGTCCAGCACGGGTTTGAGCGCATCGTCGTCGAGCAGAAAGAGCCACAGCGCCGTTTCGCCAAAAGGATTCGGACGCGAACTGCCCTGCAGCGAAAGGCGCAGCCCGAAGGCTGTCTTGCCGGGAGCGAGGTGATAGCGCGCGGTATCGAAGGCGACACTTGAGACGAAAACGGCATCGTCGGACATCAGCTTCGGAAGCCGCAGGCGTGCCTTGAGATCAAGACGGTCGCTATCGACAACGAGCAGTTCGATATCCCCTTCATTGCCGTCGTCCGATTGTTCGCGCATGAGCGGCACGGCGACCAACGTGAGTTCAGGCCGCGCCGGCCAGATCCGGCAGATCATCGCATGGGTGTCGTCGCCGCTGTCCGTCGGAAGCTTGATGGTCTCGCCGCCGACCTCGAAAACTCCTTCGGACGTGCTTTTCGCGGCTGGGTAGGCTTTCTGGATGATGCTGGCGCTGCGCGTGCCGCATTCGTTTTGACTTGCCAGAACCACCGGCGCGCTCAAGGCGAGGATGCCGGCCGCGAGTGTCAGCAGCCCGAAAGGCCGAGCAAAATTCGTTGTAGGAAATTTCATGCCATGCCTCTCAGCCGATCGAACGCTGGGGCATGGGATATCACATTCGAGCCGCGATCCGGTAGGTGGCTGGTCTCAGGCCGCCCGGGTTTCCTGGTTCCACGGCGGAGCGGGCTTGTCAGATCCCCGACCCGTCGAGCTGCTGGGCGTCGTCGCCTTCCCAGGGAGAGGGTGCGGAGGCGCGGTTGGGATTGGCCGAGGGCATCGGCATCCAACACTTCAGCTCCGGTTCGGCATATTCGACGATGCGGCCGGGGGAGGAATCGGAGGCGCGCCAGCCTTCCGCGCCGAACTGGTCGCCGTTCGACCAATAGGCGACGTCGACTTCCGCCGGTCCCTGCTCGGACGAGCGGACCGTGACGAGGATCCGGCTGCCGTCTCTCGGCGCGCCCGCCATGTGGCGCCAACGGTCTGGCTCATCCATCGTTTTTTCTCCTACCTCACTGCTGGTTGAAGTGTCGCCTCGCCATCGAAAGCGGTCAACCCAAACTTTGCGCAACCGATCTCATCGCGGATGCCGGACCAATGCGTCGCGCGGGAACCCGGCCGCGAGACTGTCGATGAAACTGCGGACGGCCGGGGGAAGGCCGCGGCGTGTCGTGAAGACGAGGTGGACCAGGCCCTGCACGCCGCGCCAGACGGGAAGGACGCGCACCAGAGACCCTGCGGCGAGCGCCTCCCGGCAGGTATGGTCGGGCAGAAGTGCAATGCCCAGGCCAGCGATGGCCGCCGCGCGGATAGCGGAAAAATCGGCGCAGCCCATGCGCGGCGTGTGGCGCATCACATGCGTCCGGCCATCGTCGGTTTCGAGATGCCAGTCGACCTCGACCTGCTCGTCGCTGGTCGCAAGCGTCGGAAGGGCGGACAGTTGATCGAGGTCGGCGATCCGGCTCGCCAATTGGGGCGCGGCGACGAGGATGCGCATGGAATTGCCGAGCGAACGCATCGTCAGCGAGGCGTCGCTGTCGAGCGCGGTGCGGACGCGCAGCGCGACATCGATCCGTTCCTCGATCAGGTCCACGGCCCTGTCGACGGCGACGAGCTGAAGGTGCACCTTCGGGTAGCGTTCCAGAAACTGGGACACGACAGGGCTGACCGATTCCACCAGCCCGGTCGGGCAGCTCATCCGGATCAGGCCGTGCGGCTCGGAATGGGCCTCGGCGACGATCGTTTCGGCGCGTTCGGCCTCGGCCAGCATTGCGCGGCATCGCTCGTAATATTTCTGGCCGACATCCGTCACGCGGAACCGGCGGCTTGAGCGCTCGATGAGACGGACGCCAAGGCGCTCCTCCAGGCCGGCCACCCGCCGGCTCAGCTTCGACTTCGGCTCGCGCAGCGCGCGCCCGGCGGCGGCGAACCCGCCATGGGCGACAACTTCGGCGAAATACACGAGGTCGTTCAGATCCGTTCGCATGCCATCGTTCCTTTTATGGAACGATGAGTATCATATTTGCCGACTATTCGCATCAGCGTTCTGCACGCACCTTGTTTTCATCAGCAACGGGCTGAAACAAAGGAGCAAGACAATGACAAACAGGTTTGAAAACAAGACCGTCGTCGTCACCGGCGGCACCAGTGGCATCGGTCTGGCCACCGCGAAGGCATTTGCTGCCGAAGGCGCTTCGGTCTTCATCACCGGTCGCCGCAGGGAAGCGCTGGACGCTGCCGTCAAGGAGATCGGCGGCCGGGTCACGGCCGTCCAGGGCGACATGAGCAAGCTCGCCGACATCGACCGTCTTTATGACGCCGTCCAGCAGAAGCACAGCCATATCGATGTGGTGTTCGCCAATGCCGGCGGCGGGGAATTCGCCCCGCTCGGCGCCATCACGGAAGAGCACTACCAGAAGACCTTCGACACGAACGTGAAGGGCGTGCTGTTCACCGTGCAGAAGGCGCTTCCCCTGCTGCGCGACGGCGGCTCGATCGTGCTGACGTCGTCCACCACCGGCGTCTCCGGCACGCCGGCATTCAGCGTCTATTCCGCCACCAAGGCGGCCGTGCGCAACTTCGCCCGCAACTGGATCCTCGATCTCAAGGATCGTCGCATCCGCGTCAACGCGATCAGCCCCGGCGTGACGGAAACGGCCGGCCTCAACGAACTCTTCGGCGGCGGCGACCAGGCGGACGGCACGAAGACCTACCTGGCCGGCCTCATCCCGTCAGGCCGGATCGGCCAGCCCGAGGAGATCGCCAAGGCCGTCCTGTTCCTAGCCTCGGACGAAGCCTCCTTCGTCAACGGCGTCGAGCTCTTCGTCGACGGCGGGCAGGTGCAGATCTGAACGGCGAGGATAGGAGAGCTGCCATGTCCCACGACATCGCCACGCTGCTGATGCGCAATCTTATGGACGTGTTCGGCGAGGGCGATGCCGCCCGCCGCCGGGCCGTGGTCGACGAGATCTTCCATGAGGATGCCGTCTTCGTCGAGCCGCACGGCATCTATCGCGGCCGCGACGAAATCTCCCGCATTGCGGGCGTGATACGCGCCACCCATCCGACGTTCCGATATTCGCCCATCGCTCCGGCCGAGGAGTTGCATGGGCTGGCGGGGCGGCTGCGGTGGGTCGCCGGCCATCCCGGCCAGCCGCCTGCCTATGCGGGCACCGATTTCGTCGTGGCCAGAGACGGACGGATTGCTGCCGTCTACCTGTTCTTCGACGGAGACCCCGATCCGACTGGCGCGCTGATCGTGGCGTGACCGCTTGCAAGAACCGTTGCCGGATATGAGCGCGTCCGGCGACGTCCTGACGCGCTCGCGATGATAATTGGGCGCTGGAAATCGGATTTTGAAATAAATTCAAAAACGCCCTTCTTGCCGTATAATATTCCCTGTTCTTTGCTTGAAATTCGATTCTTCAGTCCGGTTTTCCGAGGGATTTAGAATAGAATTCTGTTGTCCTCGGTCTGCTCCAGCACTAGCGTTGAAGCGCTTCAATTGGATCGACCGCCATGCAACGCAAGCGTCCAACCATTGCTGATGTCGCCCATGCCGCCGGTGTTTCCATCGGCACGGTGTCGAATTTCATCAACGATACGGCGACGATCAAGCAGGCGACGCGCGAGCGGATCGAGAAGGCGATTTCCGACCTGATGTACCGGCCGAGCGCGATCGCCCGGTCGCTTCCCGGCCAGACCCTGCGCAAGCCCGGCCTTGCAACATTGCCGCGCCTGCTGGTCGTCGGCCGCGTCAGCGTCGATTTCCTGTGCCGGGTGGATGTGCTACCGCACCGCGACGATCGCATCACCGCCCAGCATATCGAGAAGGCGCTCGGCGGGCCGGCAGCGAACCTTGCCGTGGCGGCCGCGGCGGTCGGCGAGCCCTATGCGCTCGACGTGGAGCTTGCGACGGCCGTCGGCGACGATCCCGAAAGCGACTGGGCGCTGGCTTCCCTTTCGAAGCTCGGCGTGCATGCGCTACCGCTGCGGCGGACCTTCAACAGCCGCCTCTCGCAGGCCGTGGTCATCATCGAGCGCAACGGCAGCCGCACGATCATCAGCGAACCGTTCGAGCTGAGCGAGGTCGACCTGACGGCCAACCTGGATATCCAGCGGGAGACACGACCCGCGTGCCTCCATATCGAGGGTTTCCACTACGAAAGCATGACCGGCTCCATCGCCCGCTTTCACGAGGCCGGGTGGAAGGTCAGCCTGCATTCGGCCGGCCTGCCGGCGAGCGTGCGCACACCGGATGCCTTTACCGCGATGATCCAGTGCATCGACCTGACCTTCATCAACGACGTGACGTTGCGCGAGATTTTCGGTTTCCGCACGCCGATGGCGACGATGATCGAGCAGACGCACGCCATGCTCTCGCAGATCCGCAAGCGCGGCGACGTGGTGCTGACGCTCGGCGAGTTCGGCGCGGTCGTTTTCCGCAAGACCGGAGCGCCGCAGATCGAGGTTCCGGCCCTGCCGGTCGACCGGGTCGACGCCACCGGCGCGGGCGACAGTTTTGCCGGCATCTTCCTCAGTCTCTGGCTGCATGGCGCCTCGCTGGAAGACGCCGCGCGCTACGCCGCCATCGGCGGCAGCCTCACCACGACGGTGGAAGGCGCCCAGGGATACATCGCGAGCTTCGCGCAACTGGAAGCGGCCCGCGCGCCCGAACGGGAAAAGATGGCCCGGTGAAACACACCGGCGCTCTGTCGAGAACAGGAGAATGGATATGACGAAGACCAAGGTGCTGTTGGTAGGGGAGAGCTGGGTGAGTTCGGCGACCCACTACAAGGGTTTCGACCAGTTCGGCAGTGTGACCTTTCATCTCGGCGCCGAGCCGCTGGTCGCGGCGCTGAAGGACAGCGATTTCGACCTTCACTACATGACCGCCCACGAGGCCGTTGAAAAGCTGCCGTTCACGCTCGAAGGCCTTTCCGAGTATTCGGTGATCATCCTGTCGGATATCGGCGCGAATTCTTTACTGCTCCATCCCGACGTCTGGCTGCACGGCAAGACCATTCCCAACCGGCTGAAGCTCCTGCGCGACTGGACGGCGGCCGGCGGCGGGCTGATCATGATCGGCGGCTATTTCAGCTTTCAGGGCATCGATGGCAAGGCGCGCTGGCACCGCACGGCAGTCGAGGACGCGCTCCCCGTCACCTGCCTTCCCTACGACGACCGCCTCGAAATCCCCGAAGGTTTCCGCCCCGTCATCAACGCCGACCACGCGATCTTTGCCGGTATCGATGGTGAATGGCCGGTGCTTCTCGGCGCAAACGAAGTCGTTGCGCGCGAGCGTGACGATGTCGAAGTTCTGGCCTCCCTTCCCGACGATCAGGGCGGACATCCGCTGCTCGTTACCGGAACTTACGGCAAGGGCCGCACCGTCGCCTGGACGTCCGATATCGGCCCGCACTGGCTGCCGAACACCTTCGTCGAATGGCCGGGTTACGCGAAGCTCTGGAAGAACGTGCTGGGCTGGGCCGCCCAGCAGGTATCGTAAGGGGCTGCCGACATGACCGCTCCCTTTCTCGCAGCAAGAGGTATCGCCAAGCGTTTCGGCGCCCTGACGGCGCTGTCCGGCGTCGATCTCGACATCAATGCCGGCGAGGTGCTGGCGCTTCTCGGCGACAACGGCGCGGGCAAATCCACCTTCATCAAGATCCTCGCCGGGGCGCATGCCCAGAGCAGCGGCGAGTTGCTGGTGGAAGGCGCGCCGGTCTCCTTCGCCTCGCCGAAGGATGCGGCCTCCTCGGGCATCGCCACGATCTTCCAGGAACTGGCGCTTTCGGAAAACCTGTCGATTGCCGAAAACGTCTTTCTCGGCCGTGAGCTGAAACGCTCGGTCCTCGGCATCCCGTTCCTGAAGCGCGGGGAGATGCGCAAGCGGGTGGATGCGCTCTTGACCGAGCTGGACGCCCATATCTCCGATCCGGAAGCGCCGGTCGGCAGCCTTTCGGGCGGCCAGCGGCAGGCGGTCGCCATCTGCCGGGCGCTGAACCTGAACGCCAAGCTGGTCATCATGGACGAGCCGACGGCGGCACTCGCGGTAGCCGAAACCCGCAAGGTCCTGTCGCTGACGCGGCGGCTTGCCGAGCGCGGCTGCGCGGTCGTGCTGATCAGCCACAACATTTCCGATGTCTTCGAGGTCGCCGACCGCATGGTGGTGTTCCGCCGCGGGCGCAAAGTCGCCGAAAGGCTGCGCGCCGACACCAATCCCGAAGAGATCGTTTCGCTGATAACGGGCGCCCATCCCGACGTGCGGGCGCTGGAAAGAACAAACTAAAAAGCACGTCCAATACGTCCAGAGAGGTTCAAAATCGCCATGCTGAAACAGATCAAGACCATGCTGACGGTGTCCGCGCTGTCGCTCGCCGTTGCAACCGCCGCCTTTGCCCAGGACAAGCCGAAAGTCGCCTTCGTCCCGCAGCTCATCGGCATTCCCTACTTCAATGCCATGGAGGCCGGTGGAAAGAAGGCGGCCGAGGAACTCGGCGTCGAGTTCATCTATAGCGGCCCGGTCGATACCAACCCGGTCGACCAGTTGCAGATCGTCCAGAACCTGATCGACCAAGGCGTCGGCGCCATTTCGGTCAGCGTGCTGGATGCCTCCAGTATCGCCCCCGTCGTGGAGGCGGCGACGGCCAAGGGCATCAAGCTCTTCACCAGCGATAGCGATGCGCCCGATAGCGGCCGCGCCGTCTATGTCGCCCAGGCGACCGACGAGGGGCTTGGCAGCGCCATCATCGACGAACTCGTCAAGCGTGTCGGCGAGGATGCGAAGATCGGCATCGTCTCCGGTGAGGCGACGGCCTCCAACCTGAATGCCTGGATCGGCTTCATGCAGAAGCAGGCTTCCGCAAAATATCCCAAGCTGCAACTGCTCGAACCGCAATATGCCGGCGGCACGGCGCAGCGCGCAGCGCAGATCTCCGGCGACCTGATGGCGGCCAATCCCGATATCAAGGCGATCATCGCGGTCGCCTCGACCACATGCCCGGGCGTCGCGCAGGCGATCGAGACTGCCGGCAAGATCGGCAGCGTCATCGGTGCCGGCTATTGCAGCCCGAACACGGCCCGTTCCTATCTGAAGAGCGGCGCGTTCGGCTTCACCGTCCTGTGGGATCCGGCACAGCTCGGTTACCTCACCGTCTGGGCTGGCAAACAGCTCATCGATGGCAAGGCCTTCGAGGCGGAGAACACGGTGCCGGGCTTCGCCCAGCCGGTCACCTACGATGCCACCACGGGCATCCTGCTGCTTGGACCGCCGGCCGTCTTTACTGCGGAAAACGTCGACAAGTTCGACTTCTGAGCGGCGTGACGGGAGGATGCGACCGGTGATGAACGGTGTTTTGACAAGGAACGGTCGGGAGTGGTCGCTATTGGCCGCCTGTATCGTGGCGATCATCGTCTTCTCCGTCGCATCGCCCTATTTCGCGACGTCGGGCAATGCCGCGACCCTGCTGCGCAACAGTGTGGAACTGTTGCTGGTGGGGCTCGGCATGACCCTTCTCCTCGCCATGGGCGGCATCGACGTTTCGGTCGGCATCGTCATGGGGCTGGCGGCAATCGGCGTCGGGCGGGCGCTCGGCGCGGACCTGCCGGTCGGTGTCACCGCGCTCGCAGGACCGGTCATCGGCGCCGGCCTCGGCCTCGTGACTGCGGCCGTCGTGGTGCTCGGGCGCGTGCCGGCCATCGTCGGTACGCTCGGCCTGCTGGGGGTCTATCGCACCGCGATCTTCGTGCTGCTCGGCGGGCAATGGCTGTCCGGCCTGCCGACCGGCCTCACCGACGTCCTGGCAGCCACCTTCCTCGGCATCCCGGTCGCAGCCTTCCTGATCGCGCTCGCTTACCTCGCTGTCTGGCTGGCGCTCCGGCGCACACCCTATGGGCTCCACCTGCTGGCGATCGGCAATTCGGAGGAAAAGGCGCGCCTCTCCGGTATTCCGGTCGTGCGCGTGCGCTTTGCCACCTTCATCGTCAGCGGCGCGCTGACGGGGCTCGCCGCCACCTTCTACGTCGCCAATTATCGCAATGTGGAAATGACGATCGGCACGACGCTGGCGCTCGATGCGATTGCTGCGGTCGTGCTGGGCGGCACGAGCATTCTCGGCGGCAAATGCAGCCTGCTCGGCACCGTGCTCGGCGTGCTCCTGCTGCGCATCCTGCAAAACGGCCTGCTCCTCGTCGGCGTGCCGTCGCTCTGGCAACCGGTCCTGACCGGCGGGTTGTTGATCGGCGTGCTCGTGCTCGAAGTTGCCGCCGGCCGCCTGTCCTTCCCGCAAACCGGATGGGTGCGCAAATGACCCGCCTTCGCACGCTTCAAGGTCCGGCCCTCACGCTGAGCCTGCTCGCACTTCTCTGGGTCGTCGTGCTCGTCATGCTGCTCGCGCTGAAACCTACGGTTTTCAGCCTCGGCACGATGACATCGATCATCCAGTTCTCCACCATTCTCGCGCTGGTCTCGCTCGGGCAGGCGCTGGTGATCATGGCGGGCGGCGCCGGCATCGATCTTTCGGTCGGCGGTATCGTTTCGCTATCCGCGATCGTTGCCATGCTGTTCGTCAAGCTCGGCCTTCCGCCGGTGCTGCTGCCGGTTGCCTGCATTCTCATCGGCACGTTTCTGGGCGCCTTGAACGGCATCCTGGTCACGAAGCTCACCCTCCTGCCGCTGATCGCGACGCTCGGCACCTTCTTCATCTATTCCGGACTGGCGCTGGCGCTGACGGGTGGGGCGGCGCAGTCCGGCGTGCCGGCCTGGCTGCTTGGCTGGGGGCGCGGCACGCTCGCCGGCATCCCCCTGACCTTCCTGACCATCGCCCTCCCGGCCTTCGCCATGACGGGCATCGTCCTCGTCTGGACCGCCTGGGGGCGCTGGATCTACGCCATGGGCTTCAACGAACGCTCGGCGCGGCTCGTCGGCATCCCGGTCGATCGCGCGCGCCTCATCCTCTATGCCGCAAGCGGCGCGCTGGGCGGGGCTGCGGCCCTCGTCTCCGTCGCCTGGCTTGGCAGCGCCAGGGCGAATATCGGCCAGAACCTGGAACTGGAATCGCTGGCGGCGGCCATGCTCGGCGGGATCGCGATCACCGGCGGGCGGGGCGGTGTCGGCGGCGTGCTCGCGGCCGTCATCCTTCTGGTCACGCTCAGGACCGGGCTCCTGCAGCTCAACGTCAATACGGTCTGGCAGGTGGGTATCGTCGGCACCCTGCTGATTTTCGTGCTCCTTGCCGATCGCCTTTCGCAACACTGGAGATAGTTCATGGCGTCCCTTGAAGAAACCATCGCCGAGCGGGTCGAAGCCCAGGCCGACCGTATCGTCGAAACCCTGAGCGCTCTCGTCGCCTTCCCCTCGATCGTCAAATCGAACCCGAAGGAAGCCGGCCCCGGCGAGCGCGATTGTCAGCTCTATCTCCAGGGTCGGCTGGAGGCACTGGGCTTCACCACCGACCTCTGGGATCCGGATGGCCCAGCCCTCTACGCCAAATACCAGGGCCGTCCCGGCGCCAACAAGGGCCGCACCTTCGAGGGCCGGCCCAATCTCGGCGGCGTCCTCAAAGGCACCGGCGGCGGCCGCTCGATCATGCTGACGGGCCACATCGACGTGGTGCCTCCGGGTGCCGCACAACACTGGGCGACCGACCCCTTCGAACCGGTCCTGAAGGACGGCTTTGTGCATGGCCGCGGCACAATCGACATGAAGGGCGGCGTCGCCTGCATGCTGATGGCGGTCGAAATCCTGAAGGGCCTCGATGTGCCGCTTTCCGGCGATATCGTCTTCACCACCGTGGTGGACGAGGAGATCGGCGGCATGGGCTCGCTCGCCATGGTCGACCGCGGATTTCATGCCGATGCCGGTATCATGACGGAACCGACCGCCAACAAGATCGCCCCCCTTTGTCACGGCATCCTTTGGGGCAAGATCATCATCGACGGCATTGGCGGCCATGCGGAACTGACGCCGAACGCCTGGTATTCAGGCGGGCCAGTGGACGCGGTGCAGCTTTGCCGGCAGATGCTCGATGGCATCGACATCCTCAACCGTCGCTGGATGTTCGACCCCAAGAAGAACCATCCGCTGATGGACCAGCCGAACCAGATCATCGTGACGCAGGTGAGCGCCGGAGAACACCCGTCCTCCATGGCCGGTCGGGCGGAAATCATCATCGACGCCCAATATCTGCCGAGCGAGAAGGACGAGTTCGCCCTTGGCGGAAACGTCAAGCGGGAGATCGAGGAACACGTTTCCAACGTCTGCCAGGCCGATCCCTATCTTCGCCTTCACCCGGCGCGGGTGGAATGGATCCTCGATGCCGATTGCGCGGAAATCCCGGCCGACAATCCCTTCGTGCAGACGTTCCAGGAGGCGGTAAAGGCCGCAAACCTTTCTCCGGCCCTGTCAGGTTTTGGCGCCCACAGCGACATCGGCCTGCCGAGCGGGCTCGGCAACACCCCCACGGTCAATTTCGGGCCGGGCGACCCGGCACAATCGCATCAGCCGAACGAACGCGTCTCCGTGCGCGACCTGGTCGACTGCACGAAAGCCATAGCGCTCGCCGTCGAACGCTGGTGCAGGTGATCGAACTCAGCGGATTTCCAGGTCCATCGCCGTGCCGAAGACCGGCACATTGCGGGCCGACCAGCCGTCGCCATCCGCTGTGAGGCCGAGTTCCGAACATAGCCTGTTCTCGCCGCCTGACGGGTTTGATGTTTGCTGGTGCATGCCGGTGAGGAAGGATTGCGAAAAGCCGTCATCGAAGGGAGCGGGCGTCAGGCAGGCGACCGCCTTGTAGAAACGGTCGCGATGCTCCGGGTTGGTTGCCGAGAAGGATTGGAAAACGCTGCGCAGCCCATCGAGCTTTGCCTGGCAGAATGCCG
Source organism: Shinella sp. GW821-FHT10F02 (assembly GCF_058809275.1). Taxonomy (NCBI): domain Bacteria; kingdom Pseudomonadati; phylum Pseudomonadota; class Alphaproteobacteria; order Hyphomicrobiales; family Rhizobiaceae; genus Shinella; species Shinella sp. GW821-FHT10F02. The sequence continues at coordinate 474,374 of NZ_JBXASL010000001.1, forward strand.
CCATGTCCGCGTCGTAACGGCAGCCGAGTTCGGTCGAATATTGCACGTTGCACTGCGGTTCGGCGAGGTTCTTGAGGCACGCCGGCAGCCGCCCGGCGAAGGCTTCGGCCTCGTTCTTGTCCCAGTTGTTGTCGGCGGGGCTGCCCTCGATCGTTTCCGGATACTGGTGCAGCCGCGCGCCGGTCTCGGGGTCGTAGCGCAGCATGTCCCATTCGGCGGCGATGAAGCCGGATGTCAGCGGCCCGAACCCGCTCACCTGCCGGATCTTCGCCTGGAATTCGCTGACATCCTTGCGGAAGCTCCAGTCCTGCACCTTGCGCGGCCCGGTGGCGAGCGCCACACGATCGGCAACGGTGCGCATCGGCGGGACGCCGAGCCGCAGCATGACCCATGCGTCGCGCTGGAACGTGCTCTGCTGCACGCGCCGTTCGGACCAGCTCTTGTCCGCAAGGCCCGCTTCCGCAACGTCGGGATCCAGCAATTCGTCGAGCCGCGCCTCGACCATCGCCTGGCGGCAGGCCTCGGGACCGGCGGGATTCGCGCCGGCAAGCGCGCATTGGCGTTCTCTGAAGGTTTCCCAGGCGGCCTGCGATGCGGCCAGTCTTGCACGTTGTGCCTCGGCTTTCTCCTGCGCGATCTTGCCGGTGGCGGCGAGGTCCGCGACATGGGCATCGAGCTGGCGAAGGGTGAGGGCGAGTGCTTCGGCTTGAGCGGCGGATCGCCAGGCCGCGCACCGCTCCGGTGCCAAGGCGTGTTTCTCGCAGTCGGATACCTCCTGGGCGAGCGCCGGGGCAGCCATCGAGACCATGGCGACGGCCAGGCCGGTTGCAAAACGCTTCATAGGCCGGCCTCCTCAAGGGCTTTGACGACGCGTTGCAGGTGGTCGGCATAGTCCGGGTCGCGTGCCGGATCGGAGACAGCCGCATCCTCGCGATATTGCGAGAACGCGCTTTCCATGGAGAGGGCGTAAAGTTCGGTGTCCCCCGAGCCGATCGCATTGTTGTTTTCGTCGAACGTCCAGCCGACGAGCGTGCTGCAAAGTGCCGTTTCGCGCTCGGGAAGCGTCTCGATATCGACCGTCTTCACCTGCGCATCGCCGCCCGCCGGCTGGGCGATGAAGGTGAGCTTGCTGACGGTTTCCGCATTGTCCGGCGCGAAGACCGCAAGGCCCGCACCCTTGCCGCCTTCCGCGATGCAGCCCGCCATGCCGTAGACCGAATGGGCCTGGAAGCTGGAGAACAGCGACGCCGTGCGGCCGTCGCGCTGATAGCCGGCGGCAATAGTGCGTTTGATATCGAAGACGCTCTGGCAGGCCTTGGCGACGGGCGGATCGAGCCGGCAGCCGAGCTCTATGGAGTAGTTGATGCGGCAGTCGGCCTTGCCGAGGTCGCGCATGCATTCGGGGAAGCTGGCGGCGAGCGCCTGCAGGTCGGCGTCGCTGGCGCTGATCGGTGCGCTCTCGATGAGGGGCTGTCCGTTTTCCGGGTGGTATCGCCAGGCGTCCCAATCCGTGGCGATGGCCTTCGCGGTCTCCGCTTCGAAGCCGCGCGCCGCCAGCGCCTTCTCGACCAGCGTCGCGCCGTAACGCTTCTTTATGTACCAGGTGTAATCGCCGAAGCCGAAGGCGCGGGGGGAATATTGCGAGTCGGCGAGCGTGTCGAAATCCGGTTCGAGCCCGCCCTCCGCCTGCGCCTCGCCTTCTTCCGGCGGCACGATGCCGAGAAGCCCGTCGAGTTCCTTCATCCGCTGCCAGGATGTCCAGCGCAGGCATTGCAGGCCCTGGATGACCCCGACGATGCCCTCTTGCCCGGCGAAGTAATCGCAGGTTGCCTTGCGATAGGCGAGCCAGGCTTCCTGCGCGGCGCGCACTGCGTCCGGTTCCGAGGAGGCGGCGAGCACGGCGGCAAGCCGGCTTTCCACCTCGCCGTCCAGCCCGCCGCCCATGGCCGCCAGGCAGGCTTCGATTTTCAGGTTGCCGGTATCCTTGCATTCCGCCGGCGTCTCGAAATTCTCGACGATCCCGCCGGCCGCTGCCGGTTCCGCGAGCGCGCCGAGAAGCATAGCTATGAAAAGGCGTTTCATCGTCTTCTCCCTTCGCAGACCGTCAATGGCATCGGAACCCCGCCGGCACGGCGTCATAGATCTTGAGCGCGTGGATCGTTTCGAGCGTCAGCCCGCCTGACTTGAGCCGCGCCTGCCGCTGGAAGGCCCCGACCGCGTCGGGCAGTTGTTCCGGGCTGGCGACGTTGATTCCCGTCTGCGTCAGCGCTTGGGTCAGCGCGGTTTTCCCGTGGTCGGAGAGGTAGGGCATCAGGTCCTGCGAGGTGAGCGTCGATCCGGCTTCGAGGTCGCCGAGATCGCGGGCTCTCGAAATCAGCTGGAGCGCGTGCGCCACATCCGGCTTCGCCATGCCGCATCCGGCGAGATACATGATGCCGAGCGCGTTGATGGCGGCCGGGTGGCCCTTGTCGGCGGCTGCCTGATAGTGCTCCAACGCCTCGGTCAGGCGCTCGGCCTTTTCCAGGGCGCGGGCGAGATTGTGCTGGAGCCGGGCGCTTTGCGGTTCGCCGGCAACGGCTTCGAGGCAGGCGGGCACGGCCTTCACGGCGTCGATATCTTCGAAGGTGATGCCCTTGAGGCCGACGAAATTGCGCGCGTCGACCGCAAGCCGGTCGCACTCCGTAATGCTCGGCGGGCGGAAGAACAGCGTGCGGCTGGTCTGCACCAGATATTCGGGCTTCTGCACGCCGTTGGTGCTGGCCAGCACGTCGCCCGCGGCAAGGCGGAACATTTCCGACACTTCCAGCCCGGGCTGGTCGATGAAGCGCAGCAGGCTTTCGGTATAGGGGCTGTGCTCGCCGCGGCCATCGGAGGCGACCTGGCCCGCCGCCGTGGCAAAGGCCACGACGCGGAAATATCCGGCACTCGCTGCCCCGGCCACCGGCTTGGGCAGATCGATCCGGGCAAGTCCGCGCGATCCGCCGGCGCCGTGCACCAGGCCGCTGAACGGATTGTCGCGGCAGGCATCGAGTACGATGATCTTGGCCGCATCCGGCTTTGCCTTCGCCTCGATGGCCGCGAGGATCGTATCGACTGCTATGAGGTCGTCCCGCCGTCCGTTGCGGGCGAGGTCGACCGGCACGATGAAATTGCGACCATCCAGCTGGAGGCCGTGGCCGGCATAGAAGACGAAGATCACGTCGGCGCTGGAAAGGTCCTCGGCAAAGCGGCGGATCGTCTCCTGCAGGGCATCCTTCGGCTGGTCGATCGCCGTGTGCAGGCGAAAACCGAGGCCGCCGAGTTTTTCGGCCATCGCCTTGGCATCATTGGCCGGGTTGGCGAGCCGGCTTGCCGATTGGTACGTGGCGTTTCCGATAACGAGGGCAACACCATCGAATGCGCCATGCGAGGCGGACACCTGCGCTCTGGAGGTCGATGCGCCGGCAATCAGAAGCAGGAATAGCGCGATGATAAAGTGGAGACCTGCATGTCTTTCGGGGCGTCCCAGCATGCTTTCTGCTCCGCATTACGCGCACCCGGTTCGCAGGCGCGCCACCTCGGTCCGCTCATCAGGCTGCCTATAGAAACCGAAAAAATGCGAAGAGGCAATCGACGGAGCAGCCCTTCGGTCGGTCGCGATGGACATTTTAGGAGATGGGTCGATCAGCGTGCCGACATGATTTCCGGGATCATGCGCTGCGCCACCGGGCGCAGACGCTCGGCCTCCATCGTCAAGAATGAACACGTCGATGCGGCCTTGAGAGCCGCTCCCTAGTGATCGAAATGCAGCAAAACGAAAGCCTGGCCGTTCCGGGTGCCGACATTCGTGCGATCGGCGAGGCGTTGGACGAGAACCGCGGATACGTTCGCCATCGCACGCGCCACGGCGTCGTCGTCCGCTTCGAGCCAATCCTCGATCTCCGGCGCCTCGACGCCGGCGAGCACCAGCGGCGGGCCGCTGTGCAGGATCTCCACGTCGAAGTTCAACTCGTCGAAACGGGCGCGAACGGCCAATGCCCGCCGGTCCTGGCCGGCGGCCGCAATGAGTTCCGTGGCTTCGATGGCCGCCAGGGCCGCCCGGCTGACCACGTCGCGACGCGCAGCCCATATGCCGCCCTGTTCCTCGACGAATTCGGTGACCGGGGTGATGAGGTCGGCCTCTTGACCCAGCTCGCGCTGGGCAACCATCGATGTGCCGATGCGAAACAAGAGGTTGAGCACGATCGCCACGAAGCCCGCCATGACGAAGCCGCTGCCGACGAAATGGCGTGCCGAAGCCGGAACGCTTTGGGCAAGCTCTGGGATGAGCATGACCGTCAGGCCGACGAAAAGCGACAGCCCGATCATGAAGATGCTTCGGCTGTCGATCGCACGCGACGTGGCGAGCTCGATGCCGGAGACGATGAGGAAGGCGGCGGCGTAGACCTGGATGGCCCCGATCACCGGGGTGGGAATGATCGTCAGCGCCAGCGTGGCTTGCGGCAGCAAGCCGACGATGGCGATGGCCGCGGCCGAGACGATGCCGATCCAGCGGGAGGTCGAGCGGGTGGCGTGGCTCAAGCCGATATTGGCGGAGGAAGCGCCGGTCGGCATGGCGCCCAGCAATCCCGACAGCACGTTTCCGATGCCGTTCGCCATCACGCCACCACCGGCCGTCTTCATATCCGGCCGGTGCCAGTCGGCGTCGTCCATGCGGTCAACGATGACGGTGCTGGCGAAGGTGTCGAATTGGCCAAGAAGGCCGACGACCACGATGACGGCGAGCAAGGCAAAATCGAAGTTGAAGACGGGCGCCGGGAGCACGGGCAATGCGAGCACCGGCGCGGTGGCGAACAATTCGAGCCCGGTCAGCCGTCCGCACAGGGCGGCAACGACAACGCCGGCGACGATGCCGGCCGCAAGGCCGAAAAGCTTCATCTTGCTGCTGCCCCACACCGACAGCACCACGACCGTCGTCAGCGTGACGCCGGCGATCAGGGCGCTGAGCGGATCGACCTGGAAGCTTTCGCTGATGCCTAAAGACTGTCGCGCGGCCCCTTGAATGAGCGACAAACCGCCCATGCAGACGACGACGCCGAGCACTGTCGGCGGAAACAGCGCGCGCAGATGCGGGATAAGCCGGCTGAGCCCCATGGCCGGCAGGCCCGTGGCGAGGCCCAGCATCAGCATGCCGCCGACACCGTAATCTCGCAGCACGACGGCGACGAAGGGCACCATGATCGGGCCGGGGATATGCACGATCAGCGCTCCCGCACCGATGCGCCCGCCCCACGCTTGCAGGAATGTCGCAATCGCCATGCCCAGGATCGAGCAGGTGAGAAAGGTCTGGGTCTCCGCCACAGACAGCCCGCCGAGCTTGGCGGCGGCCAACGCGTAGGTCGACAGCGCGATGGCCATGACCGCGTGTTGGCCCGCCAGCGCCAGAAGCGCGCCGCGCGGCAGCGGATCGGAATTGGCATAGACGATGTCTGAAGGTTTGCGTCGTACGCGTGCGGCAGGAAGCCTGAAGTTTTTCAGGTCGAATGCGGATGAAAACATAAATTCTCTGCTTGCATGGGAAAGAACAATTCTTGTCACATTCACCGATAGGGCGTGTGCTGACAATGTCTTACGGCCACCAAGCTCGCCCAATATAGGGGTGTTCTAACCGCTGCTTTCGTCCGGCCCTTCCAGCCGGCTCCGGTCATGGAAAAAGCTGCCTTCAGCGATCGCTTCTTGCGATCATCGCGATGATGGTATCGTAAAGCTCCGCCTGCGCCTGTTCGGCCGTGATCTCGCCCGTCGTGGCGGCATTGGACAAGGCATCAGCCGCCCCGAGCATGGCCCAGAAAGCGGCACGCGAGATGCCCTTGGGGCCGGTAAAGGGCGCGAATATCTTTCGGCACTTCTCGATGAAAGCCAGTTGATAGTCCCACTTGACGGTTGCCAGTTCAGGCGACCCGGCCAGTCCCGCAAGAACGCCGGGAATCTCGCGTCCCTGGGACAGGACGCATTCGACATAAGACGAGGCGATGACCCTCGCGATCGCCTCCAAGGTCGGCGCGCTGGCCTCAATCGCAGCATCGATCACCGCGGTCTGGCGCAGGTCGAAATCCTGATAGAGCGCAGTCAGTAGACCGTTTCGCGTGCCAAAATGGTCATAGATCACCGGCTTGGTAACGCCAGCCTCCGCAGCCATGCGCGGCAAAGTCAGCGCGTCAGTACCTTCCTCGCGCACGATCCTCCATGCCACGTCCAGAAGCTGGTGCAGCCGCTCCTCCCGGCTGAGCCGTACTCGCTTCGCGGCAGCCGGCGTTTCTGTAGGTGCGTTCGACATTGTATATACCAAAAGTAACCTACTTGAGGTATATGGGTGCGCTTTTTCGAACGCAAGCCGTAACTCTGCGGAGACGAAGCGCGCGGCTTTCATATTCTTTTATAACGGGATCGTGCCGTTTTCCTCGCCGTCCCAGTATTGAACACGCGTACCCCGGACATTGATCAGCACCAGCCCCGGCGTTTCCGCTCCCTGCGCGAACCAGCGTTCGAGGTCGGGTACCCAGTGCCGCTCGAATTCGGCCTTGTCGCGGATGATGCGGGCTTCACCTTCGATGGAAATGAACATGCCGGGTTTGCCGAGCAGGCTTGGCGGTTCCGTGAAGGAAAGGGAAACCTGCGGATCGCGGCCGATATCGGCGACCTTGTTCGTATCCTCAAAGGAGAAGAACCAGGATTCGCCGTCGTAGTCGACGTCACCGTTGGTGCTCATCGGCCGGTTGGTAATCGCACCGAACGCGCCATGCGTCGACATCATGCAAAAATCGATCTTCTTGAGTTTGCGGGCAATGTCGGGAAGCGTTGTCGATGACATGGCGGTGACCTTCGCAAAGGAATGATGGATGAGACGGATCGAACAGGGAATGGGGTGAGACGTCGAAAGTTCCTTTGGATGGTCAGGATGGGAGCAGCGCGTTCCGGTCGATAACGGCGTCATTGAGAGTATCCCACCAGTCTCTGATCGGATCTGCATATCCATGAGGGCGGGCAGGGGACAGAGTTTGCAGCGGCAGACATGCCCTGAAAACTCGTCAGCTCTTGTGGAGTGAATCATGCATACCGAACACGAATTGGGAATCAGCAGGCGCAATATTGTGCTTGGAGCGTCCGCCGGAATTGCCGCAATGGCAGTCGCTTCGGGCGCCATGGCCGCTCAAGAAACGCGTCGCGACAATCAAGACATGAAGGGGGAATTGGCTGGCAAGCGCGCGCTTGTGACGGGCGCCTCGCGCGGTATCGGTGCCGCAATCGCATTGGCGCTCGCAGACAAAGGCGCCGATGTGGCTATCACCTATCTGAAATCGACCGACAAAGCCGCCGCGGTTGTCCGGGCGATCGAGGAAAAGGGCGGGCGCGGTCTGGCCATTCAGGCCGACAGCGGCGACCCGGCGGCCGTAAAGCGCTCGGTCGAGGAAACGGTTGCAGGGCTGGGTGGCCTCGACATCCTGGTCAACAATGTTGGCAACGCCCGCTTCGGGGCATTCACCGACCTGACGCTTGCCGACATCGATACGCTTCTGGCCGTTAACGTCCGTGCGGCCGTGCTGGCCACACAGGCGGCGATCCCGCATCTCGGGCAAGGCGGCCGCATCATCACCACGGGTTCAAATGCCGCAGAGCGCGCGCCGTTTGCCGGCATCGCAGGATATTCGCTGACCAAGTCCGCGCTGCTCGGCTTGACGCGCCACCTCGCCCGCGAGCTCGGCCCGCAAGGCATCACCATCAATCTGGTTCAGCCGGGACCGACGGACACCGACCTCAACCCGGACAATGGCAGTGAACTGGCCCTCATGAACCGCCGGCTGACATCACTCGGTCGCTACGGCGAGCCCGCAGATATAGCGGCCGTCGTGGCCTTCCTGGCAAGCCCGGCTTCGAGCTTCATGACCGGTTCGGTCGTCACGGTGGATGGCGGGTACAACGCCTGAAGAGCGAAGCATGCGGAGACGCCTTGCGCGCCTCCGCATGCGTCTTGCTGGAAAAACACGGAGAAACAGGTGATTGAGATGGATTTGACACGACGTCGCTCCCTGCAAATCGGACTTGCATGTCTCGCCTCCCTGCCGGTCGCTGGACTGTCTTCATCGAAGGCGTGGGCCGAGGAAGCGGGTGACAGATACAGGACGGACAACGGCGAGATCGTCGTCGTTCCGATCGAGGATGCAAGCTTCGTCCTGACCGTGCCCGGCCTGGTGATCTACAACGATCCGGCCGGTGGGCGGGCGTTGTTCGCGGGCCAGCCGACGCCGGGGCTAGTGTTGATGTGCCATGAACATATCGACCATTTCGACCTGGCCACCTTGCAAGAGGTCATCGGCCCCGAGACAAGGCTGGTGGCCAATCCGGCCACGATCGACAAGCTGCCGGTGGAGCTCAAGGCCAGGGCGACGGCACTGGCGAATGGTGAGACCACAACGGTCGGCCCGGTCCATATCGAGGCGATTCCGGCCTATCATCTGGTGCCGGAATACATGCATTATCACCCACAGGGCCGCGACAACGGCTACCTGCTGACCGTCGATGGCCGCCGCATCTTCATATCAGGCGATACCGACGCCACGCCGGAAGTGCGGGCGCTGAAAGACATCCATATTGCCTTCCTGTCGATATCGCCCTGGACTTTGACGCCGGAGCAAGGCGTCTCCGCCGTGGCGTCGTTCAACCCGGATTTCGCCTATCCGTATCACTACCAAAGTGTGCGCGACCGGGATGCCTTTGCTGAGGGTGTTCGGGCCGGGGGAGGGCGCACGACGGTCGTCGTCAGGAACTGGCATGGTTGATGTGATCGATCTGCGGTATATGTGTGGGGGTGGGATGACGAAGGAAGCCTCGGTCATCCCACCCATTTCGATCATGCGGCGCTGATCAAGTCTTCGCTTTTCGCCCAAAGCTGCCTAGCCCTGTCGGCGTCAAGCGCATAAGACCGGACACCGTCGGCAAACGGATTGGGCGTGTCATTGACGGGCGTGATCGCGCAATCCTCAAGATAGTGTCCGCCGATCTCTTCCTTGTCGGCAACGACTGCGGCCCAGACCGACGTTGCGGCCGCCTGCGCGATTTCCTTCAGCTCTGCCGGTGCAAGTCCTGCATCGGCACGCGCTTTGCCAACGGTCGCGAGCAGGCCCTGCAACTCTTCCTGCGAGAAGTTGCGCGGGAGATCCGTCAGGCTGTTGCCCGGCATCACAGAGGCGGCCCGGACGCCACGGCCGCGGTGCCGCCTGTCGAATTCCACAGCGAAAAGGGCATTGGCCGTCTTCGACCGTCCGTAAGCGACAAAAGGATCATAGGCCTGTTGCGCGAAGTTCGGATCGTCCAGGTCAATATCGGCGACACGATGCGCCTGCGACGACAGCACCACCAGGCGTCCGCCATCGGCGAGCAGTGGCTCGATCCGATTGATCAAGGCGAAATGACCGAGATGGTTGGTCCCGAACTGGACTTCGAAGCCATCGACCGTATGACCGAACGGCGTTGCCATGACGCCGGCATTGGCGATGATGGCATCGAACGGCCGTCCGTCCGCCAACAGCGCGTCCGCGCTGGCACGAACGCTTTGCAGGGAGGCCAGATCGAGCGCGATCAGCTCCAGGCTACCACCGCCCTGCGACGCGGCATCGCGAACCGCAGCGGCGGCCGCCTCGGCCTTGGCGAGGTCTCTGACTGCGGCGACGACGCTGGCGCCATGGGCTACCAGCGAGCGGGCGGTCTCCAGCCCGATGCCCGACGATGCGCCCGTCACGAGGAACCGCTTTCCCTTGAGGTCGACGCCGGAAAGCACCTCGTCGGCGGTCGATTTTGCACCAAATTTCTCAGTCATTTCCTGTCCTTCGATTGGGCTTGTAAAAATTCGGATCTGCTTCGTGCGTCTCTTTGAACGCTCAGATTCCAAGGCCGCCGGCCATGTTTATCGTCTCGCCGGTGATGTAGCCCGCATGGGGGCCGGCGAGGAAGCAGACGGCCTCCGCCACCTCTTCAAGGGTTGCAAAGCGGCGGATCGGATGCAGGTCCAGGAAGGCGTCGAGGGGAGGAAGCTCCCCGGCCACGTCCTTGTTCATGTCCGTGGGCATGGCGCCCGGCTGGAGGACGTTCACCGTGATATTGCGGGGGCCGAGGTCGCGCGCGATGCCCTTTGCATATCCGATCAGCGCCGCCTTGGTTCCGGCATAGTCGGCGACACCCTTGAACGGTACGTAGGAGCCGAGGAGAGAGCCGATGAAGATGATCCGGCCACCGTCCGTCAGCCTGGACGCGGCGGCGCGGGTGTTGGCGATCGAGCCCAGGACGTTGACCTGCCACTGTCGATTGTATTTTTCATCGTCAAGGTTCGGATCGTCCACCAACTGGCCCTGGGTGGCGATGCCGGCATTGTTGACCAGGATGTCGAGTTTACCGAATTCGGCGATCACCTTGTCAATCAGCGGCCTGGCGGAGGAAAGATTAGCCTGGTCGCTCTTGATCGCAATCGCGCGAACACCCTTCGCCTTGAGTGCCTCCACGACAGCCTCGGCCTTTTCGGCCGAAGCCGCATAGGTGATCGCAACATCTGCCCCCTGACGGGCAAACGCTTCCGCCGTGGCGGCACCGAGGCCGCGCGAGCCACCCGTGATGAGCACGACCTTGCCTTCAAATATCTTCGTCAAAACATATTCCTTCCTGACGTGAACCGTTAAAGTAACAGTCATTACGATAACGATTGGTATGAAATATTGACGATCGCTGTCAAGTGGTTTATTAATGCTCGTTATGAAAAAGGCCGGATTAAACTGATGGGACGCCATCGCGAATTTGACGTCGAAAAAGTGCTCGATGCAGCCCTCTGCGTGTTCTGGCGCAAGGGCTATGAGGGTGCGTCCTACGCCGACCTGACGGAGGCCGCCGGCGTGGAGAGGCCGGCCCTCTATTCCGCATTCGGCAACAAGGAGGCGCTCTTCCGGCGAGCGCTGGAGCGCTACTACGAGCGGTATCTGGACTACATTCCGGATGCCCTTCAGCTCCCGACATCGCGTGAAGTTGCGGAGCGCATGCTCTACAGGGCCGCCGACCTCAACACCCGCTATCCGAGCCATACGGGTTGCCTCAATATCAACGGCGCCCTGGCCGTATCGGACGAGGCGGAATCCGTGCGGCAGGCATTGATAGATGTTCGCGCGGCCGGTGAAGTGCAGTTTCGTGAACGTTTCGAGCGGGCAAAGGCCGAGGGTGACTTGCCGGAGACGGCCAAACCGGAAGCCCTTGCCGCCTTCCTGATGGCTGTGCTTCACGGCATGGCGGTGCAGGCCAAGGCCGGCTTCAGCCGCGACATGCTGGAAGCCGTCGCCGAGCAGGCGCTTTCCAGCTGGCCTGCCGGTGGCGTGCGGCAAGGATGAACCCAATGCCCGTCGAGGCGCCTGCCAAAATCCGCAAGCTCGCTGGGTCATGCCAGTGCGGATCCGTGACCTATGAGGTCGCGGACGCGTTCGTCTTCGCCGTAAACTGTCATTGCTCACTCTGCCGACGCGCGACAGGCGCGGCGTTCAAGCCCCTTGCCGGCATAGCGCGCGACAAGCTGCGCATCACGAATGGGGCGGACAAGATTCAGATTTTTGACGCCGGCGGGTGGCATGACGAACGATGCAAGGTGTGTGGCTCGTTCCTCTTTGCCGTCGTACGGGACGGGGCGTTTGCCCATGTCGCTATGGGTACCTTGGTCGACACTCCATCCATACGGCCAAGCGCCCATGTGTTTGTCGGCTCCAAAGCGCCGTGGTTCGATATCACGGACGACCTGCCGCAATACGACGAAGGCATCATCGCCCAGGAAAGCTGAGCCCTATATTTCTGAGTTGATCGGTACACAAATAGTTGATTTGGCTCTTCCTAAAATTTATGTGCTAATCACTACAAAATAACGCCCTCGGCTTGTGGATGTCTTATGCCGATGATGAAGCCGACATTTACCGACCTCGTAAAAGCCATCGAAGATCATGCACGACACGACTACGTGACGCCGATCGGCTGGCTGAAAGTGGGCCGTGCGGATGTGCCTTCGGAAGTGACGCACTCGATATACCAGCCATCCTTCGGACTGGTCGGGCGCGGCGTGAAGGAAATGATGGTCGGCGAAAAGCCGTTTCACTATGCGGCGGGTGAATCCCTGCTCTGTGCCGTGGATGTCCCGGTGACATCGCAGGTGACCGAGGCAAGTCGGTCTGCGCCTTATCTTGCCATTCACCTCGAAATCGAACCGTCGATCGTGGCCGACCTTCTGCGCCAGCAACCCGGCTTTCGCCCGAAAGCGCCGGACAATCGGGTGGCGGGAAAATACGGGCTCGATCCGGAACTGTTTGAACCCTTCATGCGATTGCTCGCCCTGCTGGAGCGGCCACGCGACATTCCGGTCGTGGCGCCGTTGATCCGGCGGGAAATCGTCTGGAGATTGCTCCACAATGAACATGGCCCGATCCTGAGCCAGCTTGCCTTCGCCAACGGTCACGCCGCCCGAATCGGGAGGGCAACGACGTGGCTGAGGGAGAACTTTACCGAGTCATTGAGCATTCCCGATCTCGCCGCGAAGGCGAACATGAGCGTTCCCAGTTTCCACCGGCATTTCAAGGCCGTGACATCCATGACGCCCGTGCAGTTCCACAAACGGGTGCGGCTTCAGGAAGCCCGCCGCAATCTCTCCGGAGCCAGCACCATCTCGGCGGTGGCCTACGATGTAGGCTATGAGAGCATCTCACAATTCAACCGCGACTACCGCCGCCTGTTCAACCTCACGCCAAGCGACGATGCGGCAAGCCTGCGCGCCACGCTGCGGCGCGAGCCCGGCCCGATTCGACAGTCTGCTGTTTCCAATTGACGGACTGATAGCACGGCAAAAAACGCGCTGCATGAGCTCTTGCAGAAAAAATATCTTCCTATCCTGAATGGCAAAACGGAGAATATTGGATTTTTCTTCCATCTCGCCGGCATTTCCTCTTGAGCGGAATCGGTGGAAATAGTACATATAAATTATAGAGTATTGGCCCGATGATCAGGGAGAAGACAGGATGATTGTTTCCGTTTTGATGCCCTTGGCCGATAGTCGTGGCGCTGTTGTCCGCCGGTCGTGTCGTGCTTGCCTTCGCGTTGAATGTGCCTCTTAAAGCCCTTTCGGGCGTTTCAGCGATAGAGCGGGACGTATTGCATCATGAACAAGCAAACCATTGAATATGCGGGCGTGCCCGTCGGGATAGCGGTGCCGGAAGACGGGCTGTTTCGGTTCATCGCCGTCAAGTTCCACGTCTTCGATCTGGATCAGCGCCGGTTTGCGACGCTTGGCCAGTTGAGCGGGGCGGTCCATTCTCATCTTTCGATGGGTGAGCGGCTTGCGGCCTGACGATGCAGGAATTACCTCCATCGGGAGCGCGGACGAGCTGGAGTGCATCGCATGAGGCCTGAAAAGAGGTTGCATCTTGGTGCCTTCATGCGCCCGGTCAGCCTCCATACGGGCGCCTGGCGCTATCCGGGTGCCTATCCGGACGCCAATTTCAATTTCCAGCACCTGAAATCCTTCGCGCTGAAGCTCGAGGCCGCGAAGTTCGACGCCTTTTTCATGGCGGACCATCTGGCGGTGCTGAACATGCCCATCGAGGCGCTGCGCCGCAGCCATACCGTCACGTCGTTCGAGCCGTTCACGCTGCTCTCGGCGCTCGCCTCGGTGACCGAGCGGATCGGCCTGGTGGCGACCGCGTCCACCACCTTCGAGCAGCCCTATCATATCGCCCGGCGGTTCGCCTCGCTCGACCATATCAGCGGGGGCCGTGCGGGGTGGAACATCGTCACGACCTCGAACCCGGATGCCGCGCGCAATTTCGGGCTGGACGATCATGTGGAACATGGCGAGCGCTATACGCGGGCGCGGGAGTTTTTCGACGTCGTGACCGGCCTGTGGGACAGTTTTGCCGATGACGCCTTCATTCGCGATGTCGAAAGCGGCCTGTTCTTCGATCCCGACCGCCTGCACGTTCTCGACCATTCCGGGCCGGAACTGAAGGTTCGCGGTCCGCTCAACATTGCGCGGCCACCGCAGGGCTGGCCGGTGATCGTGCAGGCGGGACAGTCGGAGCCGGGGCGGCAGCTTGCGGCGGAGACGGCCGAGGTCGTCTTCTGTTCGCCGCGCGATCTTGCCGCCGGCCGCAGCCTCTACGCCGATATCAAGGGGCGGCTTGCCGCCGTCGGCCGCGAGCCCGGCGCGTTGAAGATCCTGCCGGCCGCCTTCGTCGTCATCGGCGATACGGTCGAGGAGGCGCGGGCAAAGCGCCTGGCGCTCGATAGCCTCGTGCACTACGAGAGCGCGATCGCGTCGCTCTCCATAGCACTTGGCCATGATGCATCGGGCTTCGAACCCGACGCGCCGCTGCCGCCGATCCCGCAGACCAATGCCAGCAAGACCGGCCGCGCGCAGGTGCTGAAACTTGCCGAGGAAGATGGGCTGACGGTGCGCCAGCTCGCCCAGCGCCATGGCGGTTACGCCGGACTGGCCTTTGTCGGCACGGTCGAAACCGTGGCCGACGAGATGGCCGCATGGTTGTGGGAAGAGGGCTCGGACGGCTTCAACGTCGTCTTCCCCTATCTGCCGCAGGGCCTTGACGACGTTGTCGAAAAGCTGGTGCCCGAACTGCAGCGGCGCGGTCTTTTCCGCAGCGATTACGAGGGCACGACGCTGCGCGAGCACCTTGGGCTTTCCCGCCCGCAGAACCGGTTTTTCGCCTAGGCAGGGCCGGACGGCCGGCGGCGTGCGGTCCGCAATTGCGCGGATATCTTGAAAATCACCCTTGCTTTCGCCGTCCTAATTCTATTGTTTTGGTAGAGATATGCCGTGTCACGGCGCGCCCGCAGGAAGCGCCGATGGAAGACCGCCTGGTGCAAATGCAGGAAAGGAGCCGACCAATGACGCTTGTGCCCGCCCAATTCTCATCGCCCTCGCCGCAGGCCGGCTCGCTTGTCAGGATCGCCATCGTCGGCCGCGGTTTCACCGGCCTCATGACGGCGATTGCGCTCCTCAAGGCGTTCCAGGGGCCTTTTCACCTCGTGCTCTACGATCCCTATCCCAAGATCGACGGCGGGGAGGCTGCCGGCCGCTCCGCCTCGACGCTGCTCAACAGCCGTGTCCGTGACCTCTCGATCGATCCGGCGGCGCGGGAGGATTTCCGGCGGTGGCTCGAAGCCGACGATGTCTGGCGCGAGCGCGCGTCGTCGCCTGCCGGCAATGTCGACCATGCCTTCGTTCCGGGGGAGGTCTTCAGCGCCTATGTATACCAGCGCTTTTCCGAGGCCCTGCGCGAGCGGACGGATGTCATGGTGCAGGTCCGTGCCGACAGCGTGACGGCGATTGGCCGGCATTCGGGGGGCGGCTTTTCGGTTCTGTCCAGCGACGGCCAGACGCGGTTCGATGCGGTTTTCCTGGCGACCGGCTACGGCCTGCGCGACGGCGCCGACTGTGCCTCCACCCAGGGCAGCGTCGGGGAGGCGCTGGTGATCGGCGGCGGCGTCCATGCCGTCGACCGGGCGCTGCGGCTGCTCGCGGCAGGCGAGGCATCCCATGTCACGCTGATATCTGCTTCGGGCTTCCTGCCGCAGCCGCATACCTCTTCCGCCGTCGGGGCCGTAACGTCCGACCGGCCTTTCCCGCACACGCTGCGCGGCGCGTTCCGCTATCTGCGCGAGGCGGCCAACAGGGCGGCCGCGGAGGGGTCCGGCTGGCAGGGGATCATGAACGATTTCCGCCAGCGCGCCCGCGCCCTCTGGCAGGGGCTGACGCCGGATGAACGCCGCCGCTTCAAGCGCCATGTGAAGCCGATCTACGACAGCCACCGCAACCGCCTGCCGCCGGGCCAATACGAGCGCCTGCACCGGGCGATCGCCGGCGGCGCCATCACGGTGCGCAAGGGCAAGGTCGAACGCATCGCGACGAATGGCGTGCTGCTTTCGACGGCCGTGGGGCTTCAGGTCTTGCCCGCGGACCGGACGATCGATTGTCGCATCCGCCCGACCGATCTGGATTCGCCGCTGTTTCGCGCGCTGATCGCCGGAAACCTGGTGCAGCGCGACGAACTCGACCTCGGCATCTTTGTCGACCGTGCTGGCCGGGTGATCGTCGAGCCGGAAATCTTCGAAGGGCTTTTCGCCATGGGGCCGCTTGGTCTCGGCAGCCTTCCGGATATCGACCTCGTGCCGGAAATCGTCGTGCAGGCCTATGCCGCTGCCGAGGCTCTGGCCGCATCGCTTCAGGACGCAGAAACGCGCAATGGCGGGCCTCCGGCCGGTCGGAACGAAGGGTAGGAACCCTTTGCATGGCGGCCGGCGAGAGCCGGCCGTTTCATGCGTGCAGGCCCCAGCGGCCTTGAGCACCGTCACAATGCGGGTGAATCACCGAATCCTCTAAACCTAAGCTCGCCCGCGCCGCTCGGCAGCCGTGTCGTGCCTTTCCGCGTGCCCGCTTCTCTCAGATAACGGAGGTTTTTCCGCGATAGTGCGCAGATTTGCGCCTCCTGCGAGGCTGGCCACTCGTTCTATTGGAGGAAAGATTCTTGGAATGATTTATCTTCTTGAGCTTGTTTCGAGCACTTATTACCTACCAATCCATTGAAGCGCGAAACACGGGCCGCGGGCCGGGAGACTTTCATGAACACTGCAATGAACATGATGCCGATGATGAACGCCATGATGGGTGGCATGGGTCAGCCGATGATGTCGCCGATGATGATGAACGGCATGATGCCCATGAATGGCATGATGCCGATGATGGGCGGCATGCCCATGATGATGCCGATGCCCATGCCGATGATGGGCATGATGACCTGCAAGATGACCGACACCGGCATGATGTGCGAAATGAAGCCGATGGCAGGCATGGACGAAGCCATGTTCATGGAATGCTGCAAGCGCATGATGGCCATGATGAACGGCGGCATGCCGATGATGATGATGTGCGGCGGCATGACCATGTGCTGCACGATGGCCGCCTGAGGCCTCCGACATCACGCTTTCAAGGCCTCCTTCGGGAGGCCTTTTTCATATGTGGATGGCTTCCTGGTAGGTCGAGACGAGATAGACGACCGCGGGGCCGCCCGTCATGTTGCGGTAGGTGTGCGGCACGTCCGCCTCGAAGACCAGCGCATCGCCCTCGCCGAGGATGTAGGGCTGCTTGTCCACGACCACTTCCACCGTACCCTCCGCGACGACGAGATTTTCGACGGTGCCATGCCTGTGTGCCTCGGCCCGTTCGGCATGGTGCGGCGCGATGCGCAATTCGTAGAACTCGACCGTGCGGTCGCCGTCATAGGGGAAAAGTGCGCGCGTTTCGAACCGGCCGTCGCTGGAGGAGAGCGTCTTGGAGGCCGCGCGGGTGAGCAGCACCGTCGTCGGTTCGTCTTCCTCAATGATCAGCGAGCCGCAGGAAACCTCCAGCGCTGCGGCGATCTTTGCCAGCACGTTGAGGGTCGGGCTGCTCTTTCCGGTTTCGATCTGTCCCAGCATGGCGCGGCTGACGCCGGAGACTTTCGCAAGCCTGTCCAGCGAATAGCCGCGACGCGTCCTCAGCCTGCGCAGGTTGCGGCCGGTGCGGATGCAGATCGCTTCCGACGGATCGTGGAATTCTTCGGTCGCCAGGCTTGCCAAGGCGTCACTGCGCATGGACCCACGGGCTCGCCATGACGGGGAAGAAGGTCCAGACCGGAACCCACATCATCATCGGCTGCATGCCGTTGAAAGGCATCATGGCCGGCGTTGGCGCAGCAGGCTCGGCCGCCTTGCGGCGGGCATTGCGGTAGGCCTGGAAATCAACAATCTTCGCACTCTCGGCTGCCATGAATTTCCCCTGCGTGATTGTCTATAAGAATTATATGCTTTCCCTGCGATTGACAGGCAGGGCCATTCAAAATGAGCGATGAGGCGGGAAAAGTTTTCGCCTTGCGGGGCTTCACGCGAAATGCCGGGGCCGGGCTGCTTCCCGCGTGGGCCGGGGAATGCCTTTGGCCAAACATCCTGAGATTCCGTATGCAATCTCAAAATACATAAATATTATAGAATTAATAATCTACTTGGCGCCGGCCCGGCGCGCTATGGTTCAGTCATCCCGACACAGCTGGAGGCTCACCATGTCGAAACCGTTCAAAACCGCCTTAACCGCGGCCCTGGCCTTTGCGACCCTTGCCACGACCGCTCTTGCCGGCGAAGTGCTCGATCGCGTCAAGGAGAAGGGCGAGGTGGTCAACGCCGTCGTCAACGACTATCCGCCCTTCGCCTATATCAACGACAAGAACGAGCTTGACGGTTTCGACGTCGACGTCGCCAAGGCCTTTGCCGAGAAGCTCGGCGTCAAGCTCCGCCTGGAAACGCCAGGCTGGGAGACGATCATCAGCGGCCGCTGGGCCGGCCGGTGGGACATTGCGATCACCTCGTCCACGCCGACGGAGGAGCGGGCGAAGGTGGTGAACTTCCCCGTGAACTATTACAGCGTTCCGGCGGTACTCGTCGTCAACAAGGACGAGCAGATCATCAAGTCAGCCGCCGATCTCACGGGAAAGCGGGTCGGCGTCGGCACGGGCTCGTCCTATGAGGCCTATATCAGCCGCACCTTCTCGATCCCCGGCCAGGCGGCCATCACCTTCCCCTTCGGCGAAGTCCAGGCTGTGCCCAACGACGAGACCGTCAACTTCCAGAACCTCGCGCTCGGCGCGGGCGTTCGCTTGGACGCGATCGTCGCCTCGCTCGGAACAGCGCAGGGCCAGATCGATGCGACGGGCAAGCTGAAGCTCGCCGGCGAGCCGCTGTTTGCCGAGCCGAACGCGGTCGTCACCGACAAGGGCGATTCGGAGTGGGACGCCGAGGTCAAGCGCGTCATCACGGAACTCAAGGACGACGGCACGCTCGAGAAGATCTCGCAGAAGTGGTTCAAGGTCGACATCACGAAATATGCATTCTGAGATCGGTCTTCCCGCTCTTCCAAAAGCGCCTGAGGCCCGGCCGCGGTTTTCCGTCGCTGGGCCTGCGGGCTTTCGCCTGCGCGTCCAGCTTACCTGGCTGGGTCTGCTCACGCTGCTGGTGAGCCTTTTCTACAATCTCGGGCTGGATTTCGGCCTGATCGGCGAAAAGCTGCCCTTCATGCTGGGGCTGCGCCTCTCGCCGGATGGTTTCATCCAGGGTGTGGCGCTGACGCTGCTGATCACCGTCGTGTCGATGGTGATCTCGCTGGTCGTGGCGATCCTGACGGCGCTCGGGCGGCTATCGTCCAATGCGCTCGCCTTCGGGGTCGCCACCTTCTACGCGTCCTTCTTCCGCGGGACGCCGCTGCTGGTGCAGGTGCTGATCATCTATCTCGCCCTGCCGCAGTTCGGCATCGTGCTGTCCGGCCTCGCATCGGGCATCCTGGCGCTGTCGCTGAACTATGGCGCCTATCTGGCGGAAACGATCCGGGCCGGCATTCTCTCGGTTCCGCGCGGGCAGGGGGAGGCGGCCATGGCGCTCGGGCTCGGGCGCGGCGTCATCGCCTTCAAGATCATCGCGCCGCAGGCGATGCGCATCATCATTCCGCCCGCCGGCGGCCACTTCATCTCGATGCTGAAGGATTCGTCCCTCGTCTCGATCATGGGGCTATGGGAGTTGAACTTCCTGGCGCAATCCTACGGGCGCGCCACCTATCATTATATGGAAATGCTGCTGACGGCGGCGGCAATCTACTGGTTTCTGTCGATCGGCCTCGAACTGGTGCAGAATCGTCTTGAAAAACGGTTCGGCCGCGGGTTCGCCGCCGGCCGGCAAGGAGGAGCATAATGGCACTTGAACATCCATCCTTCACGATCCTCGATGGCGGCATGGGGCGCCTTCTGGAGCGTCTCGGCGCGCCGTTCCGGCTGCCGGAATGGTCCGCGCTCTCGCTGATCGAGGCGCCGGATTACGTCACGCGCGCCCATCAGGCCTATGTCGACAGCGGCGCGGATATCATCACCACGAATTCCTACGGGCTCGTGCCGCACATGCTGGGCGAGGAACGCTTCAGCGCCGACGGCCGTGCGCTGGCCGACCGCGCCGGCCGGCTTGCCCGCGCGGTGGCGGACGCCGCCGGCCGGCGCGTTCTCGTCGCCGGTTCCCTGCCGCCGCCCTTCGAAAGCTATCGGCCGGAACGGTTCCAGGCCGGCGAGGCGCCGCGTATCATCGAGAGCCTCGTCGCCGGCTTGCGGCCGCATGTCGATCTCTGGCTGGTCGAGACGCAGAGTTCGACGGTCGAAGCGCTGACCGCGCTGTCCGCGGTGATCGGCGATGGCAAGCCGGTCTATGTTTCCTACACGCTGAAGGACGAGGATGGTCGCACCGGGCCGACGGAGCTGCGCTCGGGCGAGCCGGTCTCAGAGGCCGTGCGCAAGACGCTTGCCGCAGGAGCAAGCGGGATTTTCTTCAATTGCAGCCAGCCGGAGGTGATGGGCGAGGCGGTGCGCGCCGCGCGCAAGGCGACGAGCGAAGCGGGAGCATCAACTTACATCGGCGTCTACGCCAACGCCTTCGCCCCGGAGCCGCCCTCCGATACGCCCTATGCCGGCATCTCCGATATCCGCGCCGATCTCGACCCGGAAAACTACCTGAAATGGATCGAGCGCTGGCTTGCGGATGGGGCCTCCGTCGTCGGTGGCTGCTGCGGCATCGGGCCGGAGCACATCGATGCGATCCGCTCGTTTCGCGCAGCCCGCGATGCGGCCTGACCATCGCCGAACTGCCGGATACGGGTGAAACGGCAGGAAGGCCGCCCGGAATTAGGAGAAAAAACTACGGACCGGCGCAAGGTTGGAATGCGTGCTCTAGAGCCGTGGCAAAATCTATAGATTATATATTCTAATCTAAGAATGTGCCGCAGGGGAGCGCCATGAAGATTTCTCGACGCCTGTTTTCCACGACCCTGGCCGCGTCTGTCGCGCTGCCTTTCCTCAAGCTCGGCCCGGCCGCGGCCGCCGACAAGGTGGTGCGTATCGGCTACCAGAAGTACGGCACGCTGGTGCTGCTCAAGGGCAAGGGTCTCCTGGAGCCCAAGCTTGAAAAGATCGGCTACGCGGTCACCTGGGCGGAGTTCCCCGGTGGCCCGCAGCTGCTGGAAGCGCTGAACATCGGCGCGGTCGATTTCGGCACGACCGGCGAGACGCCGCCGATCTTCGCGCAGGCTGCCGGCGCGCCGCTCGTCTACATCGCGCACGAACCGCCGGCGCCGCGCGGCGAGGCGATCCTCGTGCCGAAGGACAGCCCCATCAAGACCGTCGCCGAACTCAAGGGCAAGACGGTTGCGCTCAACAAGGGCTCGAATGTTCACTTCCTGCTGGTCAAGGCGCTGGAAGAGGCGGGCCTCCAATACAGCGACGTCAAGACCTCCTTCCTGCCGCCGGCAGACGCGCGCGCCGCCTTCGAGCAGGGCGCGGTCGATGCCTGGGTGATCTGGGATCCCTTCCAGGCGGCCGCGGAAGTGGCGATCGAGGCGCGTGAACTGCGCAACGGCGAAGGCATCGTTCCCAACCACCAGTTCTACCTTGGCGCCAAGCCCTTCGTGGACGCAAATCCGGACGTTATCAGCGTCCTGATCGAAGCCATCGCAGAAGTGGACACATGGGCTAAGTCGAATACCGCAGCCGCGGCCGCGGAGCTCGCCCCGTCCGTCGGCATTCCGGAGGACGTGCTTGCCGTCGCGCTGGAGCGCCAATCCTACGGCATCAAGCCGCTCGACGAGAGCGTGGTGAAGCAGCAGCAGGTGATCGCGGATACGTTCTTCGATCTCGGCCTCATCCCCAACAAGATCTCGATTGCGGATGTCGTGCACAAGGGCGGTGCCTGATGGCAGACACGTCGGTGGCCGGTTTTGCTACCGGCGAAACTCGTAAACCGAATCTGAAGGGCCTGGGGAGCGCGCTTGCGCCCTGGGCTCTTCCCATCGTCCTCCTGATCGTCTGGGAAATCGCGGCCCGCACCGGTCTTGTCACGGCCCGCCTGATGCCGGCGCCCACGACGATCGCCGCCGCCTTCTGGCGGTCGCTGCTGGATGGATCGCTCATCTTCCACACGCTCTCGTCCACGCGGCGCGCCTTCATCGGCCTCGCCATCGGCGGCGGGCTCGGCTTTGTCGCGGGCGTCGTCAACGGCCTCTGGAAACCGGCCGAGACGCTGCTCGACAGCACGATCCAGATGGTGCGCAACATCCCGCATCTGGCACTGATCCCGCTCGTCATTCTCTGGTTCGGTATCGACGAGACGGCCAAGATGTTCCTGGTCTCGATCGGCGTCTTCTTCCCGATCTACATCAACACCTTCTACGGCGTGCGCACGATCGATCCCCAGCTCGTCGAGATGGCCTCGGTCTACGGCCTCGACCGCCGGGCCCTGATCCAGCGCATCATCCTGCCGGGCGCGCTTCCGTCCATTCTCATCGGCCTGCGTTATGCGCTCGGTTTCATGTGGCTGACGCTCATCGTCGCGGAGACGATCTCGGCCACCGACGGCATCGGCTACATGACGATGAACGCCCGCGAGTTCCTGCAGACCGACATCGTGCTGCTCGGCATCATCGTCTATGCGCTTCTCGGCAAGCTTGCCGACGTGGCGACCCGGGCGATCGAGAAACGCGTCCTCGTCTGGCACCCCGCCTATCAAGTGAAGGAAGGGGGCGGGCAATGAGCGTTGCCGAACTCCACACGCTGGAAAACACCGGCGGCCTGCCGATCTCGCTCTCGCGGGTCGAAAAATCATTCGGCAAGCTCAACGTGCTCGGCAATTTCAACATCGATATCCCGGCCGGCCAGTTCCTCGCGGTGGTCGGGCGCTCGGGGGGCGGCAAGTCCACGCTGATGCGGCTGATCGCCGGTCTCGATACCGCAAGCAGCGGCCGGGTGGCGATCGAGGGGCGCAAGGTCGAACGCCTGCATCCCTCCGTGCGCCTGCTGTTCCAGGAAGCGCGGCTGGTGCCCTGGCAGCGGGTCATCGAGAATGTCGGCATCGCGCGCGGTCCGAACTGGCAGGAAACAGCCCGCCGGGCGCTCGCGGATGTCGGGCTCGAAGGCCGCGAGAACGACTGGCCGAGCGTGCTTTCCGGCGGCCAGCGGCAGCGCGTGGCGCTGGCCCGCGCGCTGGTCAGCGAGCCGCAGATCCTGCTGCTCGACGAACCTTTCGGCGCGCTGGATGCACTGACCCGTATCGAGATGCACCGCCTGCTGGAACGGATCTGGATCGGCCGGGGCTTCACCACGGTGCTGATCACCCATGACGTTGCCGAGGCGGTGGCGCTCGCCGACCGGGTGGTCGTGCTCCGGCAGGGCGCCATCGCGCTCGATATCGACATCGACCTTGATCGTCCCCGGCAGGAGCTTGCCGATCCGCGGGCCGTCGATCTCCAGCGACGGATACTCGAAGCCGTTTAGCGTCGCTGACGCCTTGCACATCACAATGCCGAATGATCCGGCGCCGGGTGCCATGCCCGGCGCCGGTTTCGTTTCGCCTTGATGCGATTGCCCGACAAAGCGGGGGTCTTGGCAATTTATTGCGTGTGCCGGTCTGCGTGATCCCTAGGATGGGGCGAACCATCAGGAAACGCCATGATAGCCCTCAGCCTCAAGGTCAACGCAGCCCGCAGCAGTCTCGCCGTCACCTGGGACGATGGCGTCGTGTCTCATTTGCCGGCGCCGGTGCTGCGGGCGCACAGCCGGGCCGCCGCTCAGGTGCGCGCCGATCTTTACGGCCCCGCGGGCACGTTCGACGATGTCACGCTGACCGGCGCGGAGCCGATCGGCGCCTATGCCGTCCGGCTGGTTTTCTCCGATGGCCATGATCGCGGCATCTATCCCTGGAGCTATCTGCGCACCATCGCCGAAGCCCAACTTTGAGGTCAGAAATGGATACCTTTGTCGACGGGCTTTCCGAGGTTACCTGCGACGTGCTGGTGATCGGCGGCGGAACCGCCGGGCCGATGGCCGCACTCAAGGCGAAGCAGAAGAACCCCGCCCTCAATGTCGTTCTCTTGGAAAAGGCCAATGTGAAGCGGTCGGGCGCGATCTCGATGGGCATGGACGGCCTGAACAATGCCGTCGTGCCGGGCTATGCGACGCCGGAGCAATATACCAAGGAGATCACCATCGCCAACGACGGCATCGTCGACCAGGCGGCGGTCTTCAAATATGCCTCGCGCTGTTATGACATCATCCAGGAACTCGATCGTTTCGGCATCCGCTTCCAGAAGAATGCCAATGGCGACTACGACCTCAAGAAGGTCCACCACCTCGGCACCTACGTGCTGCCGATGCCGAACGGCGATACCGTCAAGAAGGCGCTCTATCGCCAGCTCAAACGCGAACGCATCCTGATCTCGAACCGGTTCATGGCGACGCGCCTTCTCACCGCCGCGGACGGACGCATCGCTGGCGCCGTCGCCGTCAACACGCGCACCGCCGAATTCCTGGTGCTGCGCGCCAAGACCGTGATCCTCTGCATGGGGGCGGCGGGCAGGCTGGGGCTGCCGCATTCCGGCTACCTGTTCGGCACCTATGAGAACCCCACCAATTCGGGCGACGGCTATGCGATGGCCTATCACGCGGGTGCCGCGCTCGCCAATCTGGAATGCTACCAGATCAACCCGCTGATCAAGGACTATAACGGCCCGGCCTGCGCCTATGTCGCCGGCCCGTTCGGCGCCTACACGGCCAACAGCGAAGGAAAGCGCTTCATCGAAAGCGACTACTGGTCGGGCCAGATGATGCAGGAGTTCTACAACGAACTGCAATCGGGCAAGGGGCCGGTCTTCCTGAAGCTCAATCACCTGCATCCCGATACGGTCGGCGAGATCGAGGGCATCCTCCACAAGGTCGAGCGCCCGTCGCGCGGGCGGTTCCATGAGGCGCGGGGCACCGATTACCGCGAGACGATGATCGAGATGCACATTTCCGAAATCGGCTTCTGCTCCGGGCACAGCGCTTCCGGCGTCTTTGTCGACGATTACGCGCGAACGACCGTGCCCGGCCTCTATGCCGCCGGCGACATGGCCAGCGTGCCGCACAACTATATGCTCGGCGCCTTCACCAACGGTGCCGTCGCTGGCGAGCATGCCGCCGAGGTGGCGCAGGAGGTTGACCTGCCGGCCTTCGACGCGGATTTCGTGCGCCTGGAGCGCGAGCGGGTTCTCGCCCCGACGCGGCGCGAGGACGGCATTCCGCCGAACCAGCTCGAATACAAGGCCCGCCGCCTCGTCAACGACTACCTCCAGCCACCCAAGGTGACGGCGCGGATGCGGATCGGCCAGGCGCGGCTTGCTGAGGTGAGGGACGATCTCGAAACGGCGATGGTCGCGCGCAATGCGCATGAATTGATGCGGGCGCTCGAAGTGTCGTCCATCATCGACTGTGCCGACATGGCGGCCCATGCCTCCCTCTACCGGACGGAAAGCCGCTGGGGCCTCTACCACAATCGCGTCGATCATCCAGAGAAGGACGACGAGAACTGGTTCTGTCACACGCTTTTGAGCAAGCGCGACGGCCGGATGACCTCCGAGAAGCGCGCCATCCAGCCCTACATCGTGCCGATCGAGACCGAAGAGCGCCAAGCCTACGATCGCTTGCGCGTCTCCACTCAAGCCTGACGAGGAAAACCATGCCGCTTGCCTTTTCCCCCACTGCCGTTCCTGTTCTCGTGGACGATGCGAAATGCATCGCGGACAAGGGATGCACCGTCTGCGTCGACGTCTGTCCGCTCGATGTGCTGCGCATCAGCGATCTCACCGGCAAGGCCTATATGAAGTTCGACGAATGCTGGTACTGCATGCCCTGCGAGACCGACTGCCCGACCGGCGCGGTCAGCGTCAACATTCCCTACCTGTTGCGCTGACATGAGTGCCTTCGATCCATTCGAGGACTTCGGTGACACCGAGGAGATCGCGGCGCGCCTTGGCGATGCCGACGCGGCCGTCAGGCGCCTTGCCGTCATCGACCTTGCCGAAACCGCAAGCCCGGATGTGCTGCCGCATCTTCTCGCCGTTGTCGCCGATGGAGATGCGAGCGTGCGCCTGCAAGTGGCCATCGTGCTCGCCGATTTCGACACGGTCGAGGCGGCGGCCGGGCTTTGCACGCTGGTGGCGGATGCGGACGCGACGGTGGCCCAGGCTGCGGCCGATAGCCTCGCCGAACTGAAGGACGCCGCCGCCGCGAACGCCATTCTGCCGCTGGTTGCCCATGGCAGCGCCTTCGTCCGGGCGGCCGGCTTTCGCGGGTTGCGGGCCTTGCGCGCGCCTGCGGCACTCGGCGCAGCACTCGCCGCCATGCGCGACGAGAGCGCCGATGTGCGGGCGGAAGCGCTCGGCGTGGTCGCCTATCTCAAGCTGGAGGAAACGCTGCCGTCGCTCATCGCTGCGACCCGGGACGCGGAAGCCGTGGTCCGCGCCGTCGCGGTCAATGCATTGTCGTTCACCAGCCAGCTTGCGGCGGCATTCGCGGTCGTCGCGGCCTTGCAGGATGCGAGCTGGCAGGTGAGGGCGGCGGCGGCGGAATCGCTCGGTCGGATCGGCCATGTTTCGGCCATCGACGGCCTGGTCGCCGGGCTCGCCGACGACTTCTGGCAGGTTCGGCAGAAATGCCTGAACGCGCTCGGAAAGCTCAAGGCGCAGCCGGCGGCGCGGCAGATTGCGGCCCTGCTGGCGAGCGACATGCCTTCGCTCCGCAAGGAGGCGGCAGCCGCGCTCGGCGAAATCGCCGATCCCGCCACGCGGGACGCGCTGATGGGCTATATATCCGATGCCGATCCCGACGTGCGCAAGACCGTGCGCTGGGCCTTGACGCGGATCGGCTAGAAGGCGGCGTTAGCTGCCGGTCTTCGACACCATGTCCAGCAGGGCCTGAGGGCGCTCGATGCGAATGTGGCGCGGGGTCACGGTCAACAGGCCGTCCTTCTGGAACCGCTTCATCATCATCGTCACCCATTGGCGCGTCGAGCCGACCATGGCGGCGATCTGGTCATGGGTGACCTTGGCGTTGATGATGATCGCCCGGCCGTCGCGCACGCCATGCAGGTCGCCGAGGTTGATCAGGAACTGCGCCAGGCGCTCGATGACGGAGCGGGTGCCCAGCATCTGCGCCATTGCCGAATAACACCGCCCCTTGGCGGCCAGCCCTTGCAGAAGACAGAGGGCGAAGGTCGGCATCTCGACGAGCAGGCTCTTCAGTGTCGGGGCCGGAAGGAACAGAATGCGGCAGTCGCTCAAGGCCTCGGCCGACCAGATATGCGCCCCGCCGCCGGTCATTTCCGGACCGCCGATGAAGTGCCCGGTTGTCCAATAGGCCAGCGTGATTTCGCGGCCGGACGGCGCGGTGTAGAACACCCGCACTTGGCCGGCTTCTATGATGAAGATGCCGCCATGCGCGTCGCCCTGGGTGAAGATCGCCTTGCCCGGCAGGAAGGAGAGCCTGCGGCCGTGCGCCCTCAGCCTTTCCCGTTCCTCGGGCGTGAGGGCATCGAGGAAATGCGCCCCTTCATCCAGCCCCTCGACGCTCTCGCTGAGAAAAAGCGCCTGGTCGCCGGGAAGCACGACCTGTCGGGGAAGGTCGGGGGCCGGCTCGTGATTCTGGCGGGATGTTTCGCGGGCGGTCGCGCGGACGTCGAGGCTCATGCGATCTCCTTCCCATCGTGATCGCGTTCTAAAATATATGTATTCTATCAATTAAGAAGGAAAATAATTCCGACTTCGGGGTGAAGCCTGAAAGAATGTCGCGGCCCCGGCATCTGGAGCGTTTCACCCAAGCGAGACGAGTTCGCGCGGCAGCCTGTTCATGGTCTGCGCGCCCTCCGGCGTGATGAGGAACTGCTCCTCGATCATCAGCGCGCCGATGCCATTGGCATAGAACGGCGCTTCGAGGGCAAGCACCATGCCGGGTTCGATGACGATCCCGTTGCCATGGGAGAGGAAAGGCCATTCCTCGATGCCGGCGGCGGCGCCGACGGAATGGCCGAAATGGCCGCGGGAATATTCCCGGAAGCCATGCCGGCGCATGGTCGAGAGCATGGTTTCATGCACCTCTTCGAAGCGGCGGCCGGGTTTCAGCACCTCGACGCCGGCGAGGAACGTCTCCAGCAGTGCCTTGTAGATGTCCTCGGCAAGCGGCGAGGCCTTGCCCCAGACGAAGGTTCGTGCCCCGTCGGAGGAATAGCCATCGACCAGCGTGCCGACGTCGGCCTTGATGAGGTCGCCTTCGCCCAGAGATGCACCGGCATCCTGCAGGTCGGGGCCAATGGAAATGTAGTCCCAATGGCCGGACAGCCCGTGCCCGCCCTCCACAGCGGCCTGGCGCGCCCCGGAAAGCCATGCCGCCGAAAGCTCCGCCACGCGCACGCCGGGCCGAGCCGCGCGCATCAAGCTTTCGAGCCCCGCCTCGGCGCAGTGCGCCGCCTTGCGCAGCCGGTCGATCTCCCGCGCGTTCTTGATGAGGCGCAGGCGCCGCAGCACGTCGGACGCATCGCGCCACTCGACGCCGGGGATTGCCGCCTTCAGCCGGACGAAATCGGCCGCGGGCATGAAATCGAGATCGACGCCGAGCACGGCTTTGGAAAGCCCGCGTTCTGCGAGGAGATCGGCCAGAAGCCGGAAGCAGGCCGCCTGGTCGAAGGTTTCCGGGCGCGGGCCGATATTGCCGCTGTCGCGATAGGCCGCATCGATATCGGTGATCAAGCCGGCGCCGTCGACGGTCACGCCATCGATCCAGATGCGGTGGGTGCGGATATCGATCGTCCCGGCAAGGGTTTTTGCACTCTGCGCGGCATGGTCGCTGATGACGGCGGCAAGCCGTGCCGTCGCCTGCGCCGGCACCAGGGCGATGGCCGAGCCAGCGCGGCCCCACATGGTGGCGACGCCCGCCTGAAGGCCGGTCGCATAGCGAAATGCTTCCGGCCGGAACAGCACCATGCCGTCCAGCCCGTCCGATGCCAGCAGGGCCTCGGCCCTCGTGCGGTCCACGTCGCCCATTCGTTCCTCGTTCCCATCCCAATGCTGCCCGGCCGCGGGCGCGAAAACTATCCATGGATTTGGCGATCGTTGAAAGACAATTCCCTTTAAATTCCGCAAATTGGAGTGGAACCGGATATCGCATGGCAGCGAGGATACGTACAATCCCCGCCCATGATGGGCCTTTGCATCGGCTCGCTTGAAACAGGAGAACGAGATGAGCGGTTTTGAAACCCGCAACCAGGCGGCAGGGCGCAGCAACCGGGCTGTGACGACGGCACTTGCCGCCGTTCTCGCCATGGGTGCCTTCGGCCCGGCGCTTGCCGCGGAGAGCGATCCGGACGCGACCGTCAATATCGGTTCGCTCTACGAGCCGCAGAACCTCGACAACACCGCGGGCGCCGGCCAGGGCATCAACGAGGCCTTCAACGGCAATGTCTACGAGGCGCTCTTCCGCCTGACGGATGCCGGCACGGTGGAGCCGGTGCTCGCGAAGGACACCAAGGTCAGCGAGGACGGACTGACCTATACGTTCACGCTGCAACCGGGCGTGACCTTCCATTCCGGCGCGCCCCTGACGGCTAAGGACGTGAAATTCTCGATCGAGCGGGTCACCGCCGAAGCCTCGAAAAGCTCGCGCAAGAACAGCCTGAAAACCATCGCCGGCATCGAGACGCCGGATGATGCGACGGTGGTCGTGAAACTTGCCGCGCGCTCGATCTCGCTGCCCTACAATCTGAGCTACGTCTGGGTGGTCAACGACGAGGCGACGGACCTTCAGGCGAAGGAAGACGGCACCGGCCCCTATGCGCTCCAGGAATGGCGTCGCGGCTCGTCGCTGGCGATCGCCCGCTTCGACAAATACTGGGGCGAGAAGCCGAAGAACGGCGAGGTCGTCTTCCAGTATTTCACCGAGGCGACGGCGCTGAACAACGCGCTCCTCACCGGCTCGGTCGATATCATCACCTCCGTGCAGAGCCCGGATTCGCTGGCGCAGTTCAAGGACAATCCTGAATTCACCGTCAGCGAAGGCAAGTCCACGACGAAGCTGCTGCTCGCCTATAACGACCGCGTCGCGCCCTTCGACAATGTGAAGGTCCGCAAGGCGCTCGCCCGCGCCATCGACGACGAGAAGCTGCTGAAGGCCGTGTGGGGCGACTATGGCACGCTGATCGGCTCCTTCGTGCCGCCGACCGATGCATGGTATGCCGACCTGACGAAGGTCGACGCCTATGATCCGGAAAGCGCCAAGGCGCTGCTCAAGGAAGCGGGTTATCCCGACGGTTTCACCTTCACCATCGATACGCCGAACTACGACCCGCATCCGATTGCCGCGCAGTTCATCCAGAGCGAGCTGGCCAAGATCGGCGTGAAGGTCGAGATCAACGTCATCACGGCCAACGAATGGTACACCAAGATCTACAAGGCGCATGACTTCCAGGCGACCTTGCAGGAGCACGTCAACCACCGCGACATCGTGTTCTACGGCAACCCCGATTTCTACTGGGGCTACAATAATCCGAAGGTCGTGGACCTGATCAAGCAGGCGGAATCCAGCGCCACGGACGCCGAGCAGGTCGAAAAGCTCAAGGAAGCCAACACGATCATCGCGGAGGATGCGGCCAGCAACTGGTTCTACCTCTATCCGCAGATCGTGGTGTCGAAGGCGACGGTCAGCGGCTATCCGCTCAACGGCCTGAACTCGCAGTTCTTCGCCTACGGCATCACCAAGGCAGCCGAGTAACCACCACCCGCAAGGGGCATGCTCGACACGATACGCCGCCTGACCTATGGTCCGGCGGCGTCCGCGCTTGAGAGGTCAAGACCATACGTTCCTACATACTCCGCCGCTCCGCCATCCTGGCGCTGTCGGTCGTCATTGCCGCCGTCATCCTGTTTGTGCTGCTGCGCCTTCTGCCGGGCGATCCCGCCAATGCGCTGGTCTCCGTGGGTGCTGACGCGGCGCAGATCGAGGCCGCCCGCAAGCAGGTTGGCTCGGACCTGCCGCTCTACGAACAGTTCCTGCGTTTTGCCGGAAACCTCGCGCGCTTCGATCTTGGCAATTCCTTCGTCAGCGGTGCGCCGGTGCTTGACGAGATCGGCAAGCGCCTCGTCGTCACCGTGCCGCTGACGCTGCTCGCCTTCCTCGTCGCCGTCGCCATTGCCGTGCCGCTCGGCATCCTCTCGATCGTGCGCCAGAACCGTTGGTATGGCGGGCTGATTTCCGTCGTCTCGCAGCTCGGCATCGCCATTCCGGTGTTCTGGATCGGCATCCTGCTGGCCACGGTCTTTGCGGTCAACCTGCGGCTGTTTCCCTCCGGCGGCTTCCCCTCGCGCGGCTGGCAGTCGGCGGGTGCGGCCTTCCAGGCGCTTGTGCTGCCGGTCGCGACCATCGCCATCGTCATGTCGGCCTCGCTCATCCGCTACGTGCGCTCGGCGACAGAGGATGTGCTCGGCAGTGATTACCTGCGCACCGCCCGCGCGCTCGGTGCCACCTTTTCCGAAGCGCTGGTGCGCCACGGCATCCGCAACGGCGCGGTGCCGGTCATTTCCGTCCTCGGCATCGAGCTCGCCTCGACGCTGCTCGGCGCCGTGGTGGTGGAGCGGGTGTTCGCCCTGCCGGGCCTCGGCTCCATGCTGCTGCTCGGCATAGAGCAACGTGATTATCCCAATGTGCAGGGCGTGCTCTTCGTCTCCACGCTGCTGGTGCTGCTGGTCGGCTTTGCCGCCGATCTCATCCAGCGGCTGATCGATCCCCGCCTGCGCGGCCGGGTGACCGGGGGAGGCGCATGAGCGACACGCCCGTTGCCGCCGGTGATGGCGCACATTCAAAATCCTCCATGCCCTGGCCGCTCATGGTCGGCGGCCTGCTGGTCGGCCTGCATCTGGTGGTCGCGCTGCTCTCGCTGGTCTGGACGCCCTATGCGGTGGGCGACATGGTCGGCGGGCGTCTCGAAGGGCCCTCGTTCGTCCATTGGGCCGGTACGGACCGGCTCGGCCGCGACCTGATGACCCAGATCATGATCGGCTCGCGCATCGCGCTCGTCGTCGGCTGCGGGGCGGTTGTGCTCGGCGCGCTGATCGGCGTCACCATCGGGGTGCTGGCCGCCTTCGCCACGCGCACGCTCGACGACGTGCTGGCCGCAGCACTCGACATCCTGATCGCCTTCCCGACGCTGCTGCTTGCCATGCTGATCGTCGCCTCCAGCGATGGCGCCAGCCTGTGGACCGCGATCCTCGCCATCGGCATTGCCGGATCGGCCATCGTGGCGCGGCTGACGCGCATTCTCGCCAAGCGCATCCTGTCCATGGACTACATCACGGCGGCGCGCATTTCCGGCACCACCTCGCCGGGCATCGTGCGCATCCATGTGCTGCCGAACATCTGGCCGACGCTGATCGTCAATTTCGCCCTGCAATTCGGTCTTGCGGTCATCGCCGAAGCCTCGCTTTCCTATCTCGGGCTTGGCGCGCCGCCGCCCAATGCCTCCTGGGGCAGGCTTCTCCAGGAAGCGCAGGCCTCCGTCTACACGGCGCCGTTCGGGGCCATTGCGCCTGGCCTTGCGCTGGTGTCGCTGGTCATCGGCCTCAACCTGTTCGCCGACGGCCTGCGCGAGGCCGCCGACCCCACCCGCAGGAGGAGCCGGTGAGCACCTTGCTGTCCGTCGAGGACCTCCACATCCGCACCGCCGGGCGCCCGCTCGTGTCCGGCATTTCCTTCTCCATCGCCGCCGGCGAAAGGGTCGGCCTCATTGGCGAATCCGGCTCGGGCAAGTCGCTGACCGCGCTCGCCGTGCTGGGGCTCCTGCCGGAAACCATGCGCGTCACCGGCTCGATTACCCTCGACGGTCATCCGGTCATTGGCGCGCGCGACCGCGACCTCGTTCCCCTGCGCGGGCGCAGCGTCGCGGCGGTGTTCCAGGAGCCGATGACGGCGCTCGATCCCCTGATGCGGATCGGCGACCAGGTGGCGGAGGTGGTGCGCCGCCGGGCATCGCGGGACGGCACAAAGCCGGGCAGGGCGGAGGTCACGTCGCGCGTCCTTGCCCTCCTGGAGCGTGTCGCCCTGCCAGAGCCCGCGCGCATCGCCCGCGCCTATCCGCATGAGATTTCCGGCGGCCAGCGCCAGCGCGGGGCCATCGCCATGGCACTCGCCTGCCGGCCGAAGCTGCTGATCGCCGACGAACCGACCACCGCACTCGACGTGACCACGCAGGCCGAAATCCTGAAACTGCTGGAGACGGTGGTGTGCGACGAGGGCATGGGCCTGCTCTTCATCAGCCATGACCTGCCGGTGGTGGCGACCGTGGCGGAGCGGGCGCTGGTGATGCGCCATGGCGCGCTGATCGAGGAGGGGCCTGTCGGCACACTCTTCGGCCGGCCTACCCATCCCTATACCGAGGGCCTGGTCGCGGCTGCCCGCGCCTTCGATGCCGCGCTGGAGTTTGCACCATGACGCTTCTCGCCTTGTCCGACGTTGCCTTTTCCTATGGCAGGGGCAGCAGGGTGCTGCAGGATATCAACCTTGCCGTCGAGGCCGGCAGCAATCTCGGCATTGTCGGCGAGTCCGGTTCGGGCAAGACCACCATGCTGAAGCTGCTGCTCGGGCTGGAGCGCGCATCCTCCGGGGCGGTTTCGTTCCGCGGCGAGCGGCTGGACGCCGCCAATCGCGGCTTCATGCGGGGCTTTCGCCGCAGCGTGCAGGCGGTCTTCCAGGATCCCTATTCCTCGCTCGATCCGCGCCAGCGCGTGTTCGACATCATCGCCGAGCCGCTGCGTTCCCTGAAGATCGAGACCGATATCGCCGCCGCCGTCGAACAGGCGTTGCGGGATGTGGACCTGCCGGCCGATGCGGCGCGGCGCTATCCGCACGAGTTTTCCGGCGGCCAGCGCCAGCGCATCGCGATTGCGCGGGCGATCGTCGCCAATCCCGACCTGATCATTGCCGACGAGGTGGTGAGCGCGCTGGACCTGACGACCCGCACCCGCATTATCGACCTGCTTCGCAGCCTGTCGGCGCGCATGACCTTCGTCGTTGTTTCGCACGACATCGCGCTCGTCGCCCTGCTGTGCGAACGGCTGGTCGTGCTGGAAAAAGGCAGGATCGTCGAGCAGGGGGCGACGCGCGACATTCTCGCGCGCCCGGCCCACCCTTATACAAGGCAATTGCTGGCCAGCACGCCGAGGATGCCGGAGCGCGTGTGATCAGTTAAGGCCGGTCCGCCGGGCGGCGAACCGGAATCCGTCACCTGACGGCGGTTATGATGCCGAGGTCAGCTTGACGTTGCCGCCATGGCCGCCGCCGCCGAAGACCTGGCGGTCGCCGAAGGAGGCGCGCAGCTGGCCGCGCGGGCCGGGAAGGCCGAGTTCCGGGAAGAGCAGCTCGGAAACCCGGTAGGCCTCTTCCACATGCGGATAGCCGGAGGCGATGACGGTATCGATGCCGAGCGCCTGGTATTCGCGCAGGCGCGCAGCGACCGTCTTGGGCGAGCCGACCAGCGCGGTGCCCGCGCCGGAACGCACGAGGCCGATGCCGGCCCACAGGTTCGGCGACACTTCCAGCTTGTCGCGCCGGCCGTTGTGCAGGGCCACCATGCGCGCCTGGCCGACCGAGTCGGAATTCTTGGTCAGCACCTCCTGCGCCGAGGCTATGGCCTCGTCCGAAAGCCTGGAAATCAGCCGGTCGGCGGCTTCCCATGCCTCGTCGTCCGTCTCGCGGACGATGAAATGCAGGCGGATGCCGAAGGTGGCCTCGCGGCCCTTGGCGGCGGCGGCCTTGCGGGCATGGGCGATCTTTTCCCCGACCTGTGCCGGCGGTTCGCCCCAGGTGAGATACTTGTCGACGAGGCCGCCGGCAAAATCGATCGCCGCTTCGGATGAGCCGCCGAAATAGATCGGCGGGCGCGGCTGCTGGACGGGCGGCAGGCCGAGCTTGGCATCGATCGCCTTGATGTACTTGCCGTCGAGCGTCGAGCGGCCGGTCTCGATCAGCTCGTTGAAGACCTGGAAGAATTCGCTTGCGTGGTCGTAGCGCTCGTCATGCGGTAGGAAGATGCCGTCGCCGGCAAGCTCCTGCGAACTGCCGCCGACCACGATGTTGAGCAGCAGGCGCCCGTTGGAGACCCGGTCGAGCGTCGCGGCGAGGCGCGCATAATAGGCCGGCGTCGCCGTGCCGGGACGGATCGCCACGAGGAACTTCAGCTTCTCCGTGCGCGCTGCAAGGTCGGCGGCCAGCACGAAGGATTCCTCGCAGGCCGCGCCGACCGGAATGAGCACACCCGAATAGCCGAGACGGTCGACGGCAACGGCGATCTCGCGGAAATAACCCGGATCCGGCGGGCGGCTGAGTTCGTCCGAACCGAGATAGGAACCATCGCCGGAACTCGGGATGAACCAGAGGAAATCGAGGGGCTGGTCGGGCTTGGTCATGACATGTCTTCCTGCCGGGGCGGCTGCCGATCATCTGGAGAGCCCCCGCCTGCCGGAGGGCAAGTGGAGCTCCGCGTAAAATAATAAATTCTATAGTTTCGGTAAGGAAATCTATTCTCTTGTGGCGCGCTTGCAAGGATTATTCATCGCGCTCCCCATCGCCCCGTCATGCCTCTCGGCGGCCGGACTGCAGTCTTCGTTCGAGCCATTGGCTGTAGCGGGAGGCTGCAAAGCAGATGACGAAATAGACGGCCGCGACGACGAGATAGGCCTCGTTGTAGAAGCCGAGCCATTTGGGATCGGCGGCGGAGGCGCGCGCGGCGTTGAGAAGGTCGAAGATGCCGATGACCGCCAGCAGCGACGTCGCCAGCAGGAAGCCGATGGCAAGATTGACCATGGCCGGAATGACGATGCGCAGCGCCTGGGGCAGGACGATCAGCTGCTGGGTGCGCCAGTAGGAGAGGCCGAGCGCAGTCGCCGCCTCCGTCTGCCCGTTCGGAATGGCCTGGAGGCCGGCGCGGATGACCTCGGCGATATAGGCGGCCCAAAACAGCGTCACCATGACGATGGCGCGCAGCATCTTGTCGATCGAAAGCCCGTCCGGCAGGGCCATGGGCAGGATCAGCATGGCGACATAGAGGATGCCGACCATCGGCGTGCCGCGCATCAGCTCGATATAGAGCACGGAAAAGGTGCGCAGGCCGCCGAGCTTCGAACGGCGGGCGAGTGCCAGCAGCACGGCGATGGGCGTTGCCGCGGCAAAACACACGGCCCAGACGAAGAGCGTGACCGGCAGGCCGCCCCACTGGTTGGAGGGGATCGGCGTGTCGGTGAAGGCACCCTGCATCAGCAGCCAGCAGGCGAGGATGGTTAGCGGCCAGGCAAAAAGCAGCGGGCGGCCCCAGAAGCGCGGCAGCGCGCTCAAAGACAGGATCGCCGCGAGAAGCAGGATGACGAGCGTCGGCCGCCATTGCAGGTCGGGCGGGTAGAAAGCGAAGAGGATGAAGCGCAGTTTCGCCGTAACGAAGGCCCAGCAGGCGCCGTCGCGCGTGCAGGCATCCGCATTGCCGGCGAAGGTCGCGTCGAGCACGGCCCAGCGGAAGAGCGGCGGCACGACCTGGGACAGGACCAGCAGCGTCGCAAGCGTGATGAACGTGTTGGCGCGGGTGCCGAACAGGCCGGTTCTGAGCCCTGTCAGGATGCGGGCCGGGGCGGTCATCGCACGGTCCCCCGTAGCGCGACACGGTTGTTGTAGGCGTTCATCAGGGCGGACAGGCTGAGGTTTATCACGAGGAAGGTGCCGATGAGGATGATCAGCGCCTCCATCGACTGGCCGGTCGTGTTGGCCGTCGTGTTGATGATGCTGACGAGGTCGGGAAAGCCGATGGCGACGGCAAGGCTCGAATCCTTGGTGAGGTCGAGATAGCTCGATGTCGTCAGCGGGGTGATGACGCGCAGCGCCTGCGGCAGCACGACGAGCCGGATGATCTGGCCGTCATGCAAGCCGAGCGCGCGCGCCGCCTCCCACTGGCCGCCGCCGACCGACTGGATGCCCGCCCGCACGATCTCCGCGATGAGGGCCGAGAATTTCACGACGAGGCCGGTCAGCAGGGCGGCAAATTCCGGCGAGAGGTTGAGGCCGCCGCGGATGTTGAAACCGGAGAGCGCCGGTGCCTCGGCAACGGGCCGCGCACCGGAGAGGACGAGGAAGGAAAGGCTCGCCACGAAGACGACGGCGGTCGCGAGCGCGCCCGACCGGCGCGTCAGGCGGCCGGAAAGGCGAAGCAGCAGGATGAGGGCGAGAGCGAGAGCCGCCGCAAGCGCCAGCGTCACGAGGAGACCGAAAGGGCCACCCTCCAGCGACAGCGAGGGCAGGTAGACGCCGCGGCTGGTGAGGAAGACGCTGCCGAAAAGGGCAGAGGCCTGGCGCGGCGCCGGCAGGGCCTTGGCAAGCGACATCCAGAAGAAGAGCTGGAGCAGCAAGGGCGTGTTGCGCGTGATCTCGATGAACCAGCGCACGAGCCCGGACAAAAGCAGGTTGCGCGAAAGCCCGGCAATGCCGATGGCGACGCCGCAGATCGTGGCGAGCAGGCAGCCGAGCAGCGAGACTTTCAGCGTGTTGAGAAGCCCGGCGAGGATCGCCCAAAGATAGGTGTCACCGGCCCGAAACGCGATGGCGCTTTCGCCAATCTCGAAATTGGCCGAACTGGTGAGGAAGCCGAAGCCGGGCAGGATGCCGACGCGCGCCATGGTCTCGACCACATTTGCGACGAACAGCGCGCCAAGCGTGGCGAGTGCCACGAGAAAGGCGAGCTGGCCGAGTGGCCAGCCGCCCCACCAGACGCGGAATTTGCCCAGGATGCCGGGCCTTGGAGGGCCCGGCACGATGGCGTGGAACACGCGTCTGTCAGACATCAGCGGAAGGGCGGCGAATACAGCAGGCCACCATTGGTCCACAGGCTGTTATAGCCGCGTTCCCAGCCGAGCGGCTTCAGGTTGCGATCGTAGATCTCGCCGTAATTGCCGACCGTCTTGATGATGTTGTAGGCCCATTTCGGATCGAGGCCGAGCTCCGTGCCGAAGGACGGATCGACGCCGAGGAAGCGCTGGATGGCCGGATCGTCCGATTCCAGGAATTCGTCGACATTCGCCGAGGTGATGCCCCATTCCTCGGCCTGGATGGTGGCGTTCACCGTCCAGTTGACCAGTTCCAGCCAGCGGTCGTCACCGCCGGCAATCGCCGGTGCGAGCGGCTCCTTGGACAGGCGCTCGGGCAGCAGCACGTAGTCGTCGGGGTTCTTAAGCTGGGTGCGCTTGCCGACCAGATCGGACGAGTCCTGCGTGATCGCATCGACGCGGCCGGATTCCAGCGCATCAATGAACTGCCCGGTGTCCTCGATGGTGACCGGCGTGAAGGTCTTGCCGGTCTTGCGGAAGAAATCGGCGACGTTGAGCTCGCCCGTCGTGCCGCTCTGGGCGCCGATGGTGGCGCCGTCGAGATCGGCCGCCTTCGTCACGCCGAGGTCCTTGCGCACCAGGATGCCCTGGCCGTCATAGAAGATCGTCGGGCCGAAGTGGAAGCCGAGCTTGAAGGCGCGGGTGGTGGTGACCGTCACGCCGGAAAGCAGGATGTCGAACTCGCCGCTCTGGAGGGCGGGAAGACGCTGTTGCGGCGAGGAGGAGGTGAACTCCACCTTGTCCGGCGTGCCGAAGACGGCGATCGACAAGGCGCGGCCGAAATCGATGAAGAAGCCCTGCCACTTGCCGTTGCTGTCCGGCGCGAAGAAGCCGGGCGTCGTGCCGACGCCGACCTTGATGGCGCCGCGCTGGTTGATCTTGTCGAGCGTCGGGCCGGCATGGGCGAGACCGGCGAGCATCGTGGTCGCCAGGAAGGCGGCGGCCGCCGCCGACTGGATCGCCCTTCGGAAGGTTTTCTGTACTATCATATTGAAATGTCCCCATTTTCAAAAAGAACCGAGCTTCCGGCGGATGGGCAGAGGGCCGATTGGCGGAAGGTATGTTTATATTATCTATAAAATTAGTGTAATTAAGAAATGCGCGTCCCAATTTATGGGGGCAGGAGGGAAATTGCTTCCCGTGCGGCGCGGTTAGAAGAGCTGTTTCAATCCATTTTCGCGAATATCGCGGGTGTATCAAATTGCCCGCGCCGGGCCGGCCGGTGGTGCGCGTGGAGATCGTGCCGCAGTCGACGTTATCACCGGCCTTGGGCACGCGGGATCTGAGTGAGCTATGCAATCTCCGACACGCCCGATGAAGCCTTCGGAGGACGCCAATCCAAGGGAGCCGCCGTGCGCGGAAGGAAATTCCTCCCGGACGGCAAGATATAATCCATAAAATCTATAAACTATATGTAATACTGTTAATCTGGCTCCATCAATTTCCGAGGGGATCTCCGATGAGCCAGCAATCCGAAACCATCTTCTCCAAAGGCCTTTCGCGCCGCGGCCTGATCAAGGCGGCGGGTGTCACCGCCGTTGCCGCGACCGCCGGTGTGATCGGCGCGCGCTCCACGCGCTACGCCATTGCCGGCAACCTCGTTCCGATCAAGCTCGAATGGACCGAAGTCGCCGCCTGTCATTCTCCCGTCGGTTTCGGCCTTGCCAAGGGCATTTATGCCAAACACGGCCTCGATGTGGAACTGTTCTACCAGGGCGCCAGCGGCCAGACGTTGATCCAGGCGCTCGCCACCCGCAAGGCCGAAGCTGGCCCGGGCCTGCTCTATGATTGGCTAAAGCCGATCGAACAGGGTTTTGACGTGCGGCTCTTTGCCGGTTCGCATGGTGGCTGCCAGAGCATCCTCGTCAAGCCGGAATCCGACATCAAGACGCTGACGGACCTCAAGGGCAAGACGATCGGCACCTTCGACGTCATGTCGCCCTCGCGCGTCGCCTTCTCGGTGGCGCTCGCCAAGGCGGGCCTCAATCCGGAAACCGACGTGACCTGGAAGGTCTTCCCCTTCGATCTCGTCGCCGAGGGTGTGCTGAAGGGCGAGGCGGATGCCGTCGCCCACATGGACCCCTGGGCCTATTCCTACGAGAAGCAGCACGGCTTCCGCCGCGTCGCGGACACGCAGACCGGCACGTTCAAGGATCGCGTCTGCTGCGTGCTCGGCGTCAACGGCGACTATTACGAAGCCAACAAGGACGCCATCAAGCGCGTGGCGGCGGCGAACCTCGAAATCCATCAGTACACGTCCACGCATCCGGACGAGGTGGCCAAGTGGTATTTCGACACGTTGCGGCCCGGCCTGCCGCTAGAGGACCTCACGGAAGTTCTCGCCTCCTTCACCTACCACGACCACTGGTTCGGCAAGGAACTGCTGAAGGAAGTCAAGATCGGCTACGAGGACCTCAAGCTGACGGGGGTCATCGACGCCGGCACCGATCCGGACGAGATCGCCAACCGCATCACCATCGACATCTTCGCGTGACCCGATGAGTGCGGCGGTCGAGGAAACATTCGGCGGGGCAGGGCGGCGATCCTTCGCCCTGCCGCCCGGGGGCATCTGGCGCAACGGGCTCTTTGCGGCAGGCACCTGGCTGCTCGCCTCGGCGCTGACCTATGGGCTGCCCGATGTCATCAAATGGGGCGCGACGGAATTGTTCGCGGCCGTCACGCTCGTCGGCGCCGGGATATTCCTGGCGCTGTCGGTCTCGGTGCACCGGCTCGGCAGCGTTGGGCGCACGCTCGTGCATTACGGCCCCTGGTTCATCGTGCTCGGGCTCTGGCTTGCGATCTGGGAAGTGCTGACGGCCAAGCTCGGCTGGCTGCCGAAACCCTTCTTTTCGCCGCCGCAGGGCCTGCTGCATGTCTACGTGACGGATTGGGACCGGCTGCTGATCTGCATCGCCTATACCGGACGTCTCTGGGGTCTCGGCTTCTTCTCGGGCATCCTCGTCGGCTTTGCCGGCGGCGTGGCGCTCGGCTGGTCGAAGCGGTTCGCTTATTGGGGCATGCCGCTGCTAAAACTCATCGGCCCGGTGCCGGCGAGCGCCTGGATACCCTGCACCTTCTTCATCTTCCCCTCGACCTTCCACGCCTCGATCTTCCTGGTGGCGCTCGCCTCCGGCATTCCGGTCGCGATCCTCACGGCGGCGGGCGTCGGCCAGGTGAACCGGTCGTACTACGATGTCGCCCGCACGCTCGGGGCGGACAACCGCTTCCTCATCTTCAAGGTCGCCATCCCGGCCTCCCTGCCGAACGTCTTCGTCGGCCTCTTCATGGGGCTCTACTATTCCTTCGCGGTGTTGGTCGTCGCCGAAATGCTCGGCGCCAAGTTCGGCCTCGGCTGGTATCTCCAGTTCAACACGGCCTATTCGGCCTATGCCAATGTCTATGCCGCCCTCATCGTCATGGCCCTGATCTGCGCCGGCCTCGTGCGCCTGCTCTTCGTGGCCCGCGACCGCCTTCTCAACTGGCAGAAGGGGATCCTCTGATGTCTCTCGCCCTTGCGGAGCCCGCCGCCTCCACCAGCATCGCGCTCGATGTCGAGGCCGTCTCCCATCGCTACGACGTCGACGGCAAGGATCTTCAGGTCCTCGACAATGTGAGCCTCACCATCGCGCCCGGCGAATTCGTCGCCCTGCTCGGCCCGTCGGGCTGCGGCAAGTCCACGCTGCTGCGGCTTGCCGCCGGGCTGGAGACGCCCACCACCGGCAGCGTGCGCGAGGATGGCCGGCCGATCGCGGCACCCGATCCCGACCGCATCCTCGTCTTCCAGGACCCGACGCTGTTTCCCTGGCGCACCGTGCGCGGCAATATCGCGATCGGGCTTGAAGCCCGCGGTCTCATCCGCGAGCGCGAATACCGCATCGACGAGGTTTTGAAGCTGGTGAAGCTGGAAGGCTTTTCCGATTTCTACCCGCATCAGCTTTCCGGCGGCATGGCGCAGCGGGCGGCGCTCGCCCGCGCGCTCGTCAACGATCCGAAGCTGCTGCTGCTCGACGAGCCCTTCGGCAAGCTCGACTCGCTGACCCGGCTGCGCATGCAGAACGAGCTGCTCGACCTCTGGAAGAGCGCCGGCTTCACGGCGCTGCTCGTGACGCATGATGTCGAGGAAGCGCTGCTGCTTGCCGACCGGGTCATCGTGCTCTCCGACCGGCCGGCCTCCATCGTCGCGGAAGTGCGGGTCGACCAGCCCCATCCGCGCCGGCGCGATGATGCCCATCTCATCGCGCTGCGCCGTTCGCTGCTCGAAAAGCTGGGAATATCCCATGACGTCTAGCAGCCGCGCGACCGACTTCATCATTGCCATTGCCGGCGGCGTCTTCGCGCTGCTGGCGCTCGGCTGGTGGTGGCTGATCTTCAGCAAGGTCGTCGAGAACGACTATCTCACCGTCGGCCAGGCCGTGACCTGCATCGCGGGTGCGACCGACCTCTGCTCGCTCGCCCAGGCGCTCTGCACCAACGATCATCTCTACGGCATCCGGTGGTACGCGCCGGAAGCCTTCTGGGCCGCCGCGGCCATTCTCGTCGCCGGCGTCCTTCTGTCGGCCCGTCCCTCGCGCGCCTGAGGGCGCCTCATCCCCCGCGCGCGCCTGCGGGCGCCTCATCCAAGGAGAAGCTTCATGACGATCCACCAGTCACCCGAGGTCGCCGAGCAGGATGTCGTTCAGGTGCCGGCCGGAACCGCCACCTTCAAGAGCCGGCATCCGGAGACCATCGCGCTGCATGGCGGCAGCTTCCGCTTCGATCCGACCAGCGGCGCGGTCGCCGTGCCGATCTACCAGACCTCGTCCTTCCAGCTCCCCGGCACGGATGGCGCCGACAAGCTCTTCGCGCTCGAAGCCGCAGGCCACCTCTACACCCGCGTCTCCAACCCGACGCAGGACGCCTTCGAGCAGCGCCTCGCCGAGCTGGAAGGCGGCGCGGCAGCGCTGGCGCTCTCCTCCGGCCAGGCAGCCTCGGCCTATGCGATCCTCAACGTGGCGCGGGCGGGCGACAACATCGTCAGCGCCGCCGGCCTCTATGGCGGCACCTGGGCGCTGTTCGCCGCGACGCTGAAAAGCTTCGGCATCGAAACACGCTTC
The DNA here is from genome assembly GCF_058809275.1 of Shinella sp. GW821-FHT10F02. Taxonomy (NCBI): domain Bacteria; kingdom Pseudomonadati; phylum Pseudomonadota; class Alphaproteobacteria; order Hyphomicrobiales; family Rhizobiaceae; genus Shinella; species Shinella sp. GW821-FHT10F02. The sequence goes on from NZ_JBXASL010000001.1 coordinate 517,352, forward strand.
GTCGACGCGTCGAATCCGGAAGCCTTCGAGACGGCGACGGACGAGCGCACGCGCGCCTATTACGCTGAATCCCTGCCGAACCCGAAGCTTGAGGTGTTCCCGATCGCCGAGGTCGCCGCCATAGGCCGCCGGCACGGGATTCCGCTCATCGTCGACAACACGGCCGCACCCCTGATCATCCGTCCGCTGGAGCATGGTGCCGCGGTCGTCGTCTATTCGACGACGAAATATATCGGTGGCCACGGCACCTCGATCGGCGGCGCGATCGTCGACAGCGGCACCTTCCCCTGGGCCGAGCATGCCGAGCGCCAGCCGAACCTCAACGAGGCCGATCCGAGCTACCAGGGCAAGACCTGGATCGAGAAGGCCGCGACGATCGCCTTCCATCCCTATATCCTGCGCGCCCGCGCCGTCCTGTTGCGCGATCTTGGCGCCGCGATCAGCCCGCAGAACGCCTTCCAGTTCATCCAGGGCCTCGAAACCCTGCCGCTGCGCCTGCGCCAGCACAATGAGAACGCCGTGAAGGTCGCGGAATACCTCAAGGGCCACGCGAAGGTGGAGCGGGTGATCTTCCCGAAATTCCAGGACGGGACCGCGCAGGCGCGGGCGGAAAAATACTTCAAGCCCGGCTATTTCGGCGCGCTGGTCGGCTTCGAGCTGAAGGGCGGGCGCGAGGCGGGCCGCCGCTTCATCGACAGCCTCCAGCTCTTCTACCATCTCGCGAATATCGGTGACGCCCGTTCGCTGGCGATCCACCCGTCGACAACCACCCATTCGCAGCTTTCGCTCGAAGACCAGCTGGCGACCGGCGTCACGCCCGGCTACGTGCGCCTTTCCATCGGCCTCGAACACCCGGACGACCTGATCGCCGATCTGGAGCGGGCCATCGCGCTGGCTTGATGCTAGCACGACCGCTTCGGCGTAAGACCCCGGCGCTCCCTCCTCGCGCCGGGGTTTGCGTGTCGGCGGCGGCGATCGCGGGGCCGCAGCAAAAAGAAATGCCATTCCGCTTTATAATACATAAAAAAGATAGAATTTCTGTATTTGAGCCCGGCAAACGCTACTCTCGCCGTCAATTCCAAGCGTGACGGGCCTTTTTCCTGCTCACGGCAGCGATGAGTAGACAATGACGCAGATCGACAATGCCTGGGGCGCTGGCCCCGGTGAAGACTACGAGGCGCTTGCCGCGCCGTTCCGGCCGATTTTCGCGGAGATCGCCGCGCGCGCCACGGAGCGCGACCTGGAGCGCGACCTGCCGCACGAGGCGATCCGCCGCCTGAAGGAAGCGGGCTTTGGCGCCGTGCGTCTTCCGGTCGCCGATGGCGGCAAGGGTGCCAGCCTGCCGCAGTTCTTCAACCTGCTCGTCGAGCTTTCCGAGGCGGATTCGAACATCACGCAGGCGCTGCGCGGCCATTTCGGCTTCACCGAGGATATTTTGAACACCAAGGATGTCGAGCGGCGTGCCCTCTGGGTCGGCCGCATTGCGCGCGGCGAGATTACCGGCAATGCCTGGAGCGAAATCGGCACGGGTGCCGCCCTTGAACGCTTCGCCACCAATGTCGCCGAAAAGGACGGCAGGCTCGTCCTCAATGGCGCGAAATATTACACGACCGGCTCGTTCTTTGCCGATTGGATCGATGTCGGCGCGTCGAATGCGGAGGGAGAAGGAATCTCCGTCGCGGTGCGGCGCGAGGCCGAGGGTGTCGATGTCATTGACGACTGGGACGGTTTTGGCCAGACGCTGACGGCGAGCGGCACGACCACCTTCCGCGACGTCGCTGTTCAGCCGGAAGACATCGTCGTCGATGACGAGCGCTTCAAATACAGCGCGGCCTTCTACCAGCTCGTGCATCTCGCCACGCTCGCCGGCATCGGCCGCGCCATCACGGGCGATGTTGCGAAAGCCGTAGCGGAGCGCCGCCGCACCTACACCCACGCCGCCGCCGCGCGCTCCAGCCAGGACCCGCAGGTGCTCCAAGTCGTCGGCCGCATTCGCGCAGCCGCCTATGCCGCAAGCGCCATCACCCTGCAGGCGGCGGCCGGCGTCCAGCGCGCTTACGACGCCCATTTCATCGACGATGCGGAAGCCGAGGAAAAGGCGAATGCCATCGCCGAACTGGAGGCCGCGCAGGCGCAGACGGTCGTCTCCGATCTGATCCTCGACGCATCGACCCTGCTTTTCGACGCGCTCGGCGCGTCCGCGACGAAGAAGCCGGCGGGCCTCGATCGGCATTGGCGCAATGCCCGCACGCTCGCCTCGCACAATCCGCGCATCTACAAGCACCGCATCATCGGCGATTTCGCCGTCAACGGCACGCCGCCGCCCTATCAGTGGCGCATCGGCGCGAGCGCGGGCTGACGGCGATGATCAGACTAGAGGGCATCACCAAAAGCTTTGCCGGCAAGGATGGATCGGTTGCCGCACTCGACGGCATCGACCTCACGGTCGCCAAGGGCGAGATTTTCGGCATCATCGGCTCCTCCGGGGCCGGCAAGTCCACATTGGTGCGCCTCATTAATCTTCTGGAGCGCCCGACAAGCGGCGAGGTCTTCGTCGGCGGCGCACGGGTGACGGATGCCAAGGGCGAGCGCCTGCGCGAGCTTCGCCGCTCGATCGGCATGGTCTTCCAGCATTTCAACCTGTTGAGCGCCCGCACCGTCGCCAGCAATGTCGCCTATCCGCTGGAACTCACGGGGCAATACGGCAAGATCGAGATCGCCGAGCGGGTGGCGGCACTGCTCGCCCGCGTCGGGCTCACCGAGCATGCGCACAAATATCCCCGCCAGCTTTCCGGCGGCCAGAAGCAGCGCGTCGGCATTGCAAGGGCGCTCGCCTGCGAGCCGCAGGTGCTGCTCTGCGACGAGGCGACGAGCGCGCTCGACCCGCAGACGACGGGCTCCGTGCTCGACCTGCTGCGCCAGATCAACCGCGAGCTCGGCGTCACCATCGTGCTCATCACCCATGAGATGGACGTCATCCGCCGCACCTGCGACCGCGTCGCCGTGCTCGATCGCGGCCGTGTCGTGGAGGAGGGGCCGGTGACCGACGTCTTCCTCCATCCGCGCCACCCGGCAACGCTGCGGCTGGTGCGCGAAGCTGAACCGGACGGCGGATCGCTGGACGCGATCGCCGTGTCCGATCTCGGCGGTCGCACCGTTCGGCTCACCTTCACAGGCCCCACAGCACACAAGCCGATCCTCGGCCGCATCGCGCGTGAGAATCTCGTCGATTACAGCATCCTTGGCGGCCGCATCGGGCATATCCGCGAAACGCCCTATGCGCAGTTCGTCGTGTCGCTGAGCGGCCGAGACGTGGCGGGCGCCATTGCCGGCCTGCGCGCCAGCGGCGTCGATGTGGAATTGCAGGGCGGTGCACTTGCCGAGGAGCTTCCCGTCGTGCCGCCCCGCCTTCAGGAAAGGCCGCTCCATGTCGTTTGAAAACCTCTATTGGGGCGATATCGGCGCGGCACTCGGCCAGACGCTGGCCATGGTCGGCGGCGCGCTGCTGCTCACCGTTCTCGTCGGTCTGCCGCTCGGCATCCTGCTGTTTCTCACCGGCCGCCAGCAGCTTTTCCAGGCGCCGGTCGCCTATGGCAGCCTGTCCTTCGTGCTGAACATCATCCGCTCGGTGCCCTTCATCATCCTGCTCATCGTGCTGATGCCGGTCACGGTGCTGGTCACCGGCACCTCGCTCGGCATCCGCGGCGTGATCTTCCCGCTTGTCGTCGGCACGTCGCCCTTCTTCGCGCGTCTCGTCGAGACGGCACTGCGCGAGGTGGATCGCGGCATCATCGAGGCGAGCCTTGCCATGGGCGCCTCGACCTCGCAGACGATTTTTCGCGCCGTGCTGCCGGAAGCCCTGCCGAGCCTCCTGGCCGCCGTCACCGTCACCGCGATCGTGCTCGTCGACTATACGGCCATGTCCGGCGCCATCGGCGGCGGCGGGCTCGGGGATCTGGCGATCCGCTACGGCTACCACCGTTTCCAGACGGAAATCATGCTGGTCTGCGTCGCGATCCTCATCGTCTTCGTCCAGCTCATCCAGGCGAGCGGCAACCGTCTCGTCACCCGCTTTTCCCGCAAATAACCCGCATTAGGAGGACCATATGCGCATCCTGAAATCGCTTGCCCTTGCTGCCGCCGTGGCGCTCGCCGCCTTTGGCGCCGCCAAGGCGGATGAAACCCTCGTCGTCGGCGCCACCGCCATCCCGCACGCCGAGATCCTCGAATTCGTCAAGCCGATCCTCGCCAAGGACGGCCTCGATCTCGATATCCGCGTCTTTACCGATTACATCCAGCCGAACGCCCAGCTCGTCTCCGGCGAACTCGACGCGAACTACTATCAGTACCGGCCGTTCCTGAACGATTACAACAAGCAGCGCGGCACGGAACTCGTGCCGATCGTGCCGGTCCATATCGAGCCCTTCGTCGCCTATTCGACGAAGATCGACGCAGTCGACAAGCTTGAGGACGGTGCCACCGTCGCCATCCCGAACGATCCGGTCAATGGCGGTCGCGGGCTGTTGCTGCTCCAGAAGCTCGGCCTCATCAAGGTCTCCGGCAAGCCGGAACTGACCTCGCCGGACGACACGCTGCCGACCATCAAGGACATTACCGAGAACCCGAAGAACCTGAAGATCGTGGAACTCGAATCCGCCCTCCTGCCGCGCGCGCTCGGCGAGGTCGATCTGGCCGCGCTCAACGGCAACTACGTCTTCGAGGCCAAGCTCGACATCACCAAGGCGCTGCTCATCGACCGCGGCCAAGACGGCTACAACGTCTGGAGCGAATATCTCGTGACGCGTCCGGAGACCAAGGACGACGCGCGCGTCGCCAAGCTCGCCAAGGTGCTGAACAGCGAGGAGACCCGGAAGTTCATCGAGGAGCGCTACAAGGGGCAAGTGGTCGCCGCCTTCTGAACTCCAGTCCTTCGCCGCCGGGCTGCGCGCTGTCGCAGCCCGGCCCACTCTTTTCGACCTGACGACGGCTGCACCATGACCCTGACCCACGCGACTGCGAAAATCCTCCCCACCGATCCGGCACCGGGCGAACCGGGCTGGCTGCCCAGCCCACCGGCCGCCGCCGCGCACGTCATCCGTGACGATGCGGAGGCGATCGCCGTCGCCGAGCAGCTGAGGCCGCTCTTTGCCGCCGAGGCGAAGGAGCGCGACCGCGAGCGCCTTCTGCCGTTCCGCGAGGTGGACCTGTTTTCGCAAAGCGGGCTGTGGGGCATCACCATTCCCAAGGCCTATCGTGGTGCTGGCGTCTCGCAGGTGACACTGGCAAAGGTCTTTGCAACGCTCGCGGCTGGCGACCCGTCGCTGACGCAGATCGCGCAGAACAGTTTCGAGATCATCGACGTCATCCGCCAGACGGCAAGCGAAGAGCAGAAGCGCGAACTCTTCGGCGCGGTGCTCGCCGGCAAGCGTCTCGGCAATGCCTTCTCCGAATTCGGCGGCAAGAATGTCGAAACCTTCGAGACGAAGCTCGTGCGCAAGGGCGAGCATTTCGTCGTCTCCGGCCGGAAATTCTATTCGACGGGTGCATTGTTTGCCCATCTCGTGCCGATCGTTGCACTGGACGAGGACGGCCATGTCGTCGTCGCCGTCGCCGACCGGGATGCCGCAGGGCTGGAGGTTGTCAACGACTGGTCGGCCTTCGGCCAGCGCACCACGGCAAGCGGCACGGTCATCCTCGATGAAGTGGCAATCCCGGCAAGCCGCGTGCTGCCGGCCCATATCGTCTACGAGAACCAGAGCGCCGTCGGCCCGCAGAGCCAGCTCATCCACGCGGCGATCGATGCCGGCATTGCGCGCGGCGCGATCGACGCGACGATCGATCTCGTGCGCAACCATGCAAGGCCGTGGATCGACAGCGGTGCGGACCGGGCGGCGGACGATCCCTATACGATTGCCGCGATCGGCGACCTGAAGATCCGCCTGCACGCCGCCGAGGCGCTGCTGGAGCGCGCTGGCCGGCAGCTCGACGAGACGATTGCCAATGTCAACGATGAGACGATCGGCAAGGCGAAGATCGCCGTTGCCGAGGCCAAGGTGCTGACGACGGAAGTGGCGCTTGCCGCCGCCAACAAGCTCTTCGAGCTCGCCGGCACACGCTCGACGCTCGGCACCCACAATCTCGACCGCTTCTGGCGCGACGCGCGCACGCACACGCTGCACGATCCGGTGCGCTGGAAGTTCCACGCGGTCGGCCAATATTATCTCAACGGCGTGCAGCCGCCGCTGCATTCCTGGATCTGATCGGGGCTATGCCAAAGGAAATCCTGCTCAACGCGTTCAACATGAACTGCGTCGGCCATATCAACCATGGCCTGTGGACCCATCCGCGCGACCAGTCGCATCGTTATACGCGGCTGGACTACTGGACATCGCTGGCGGCAACGCTGGAGCGGGGCCTGTTCGACGGCCTGTTTCTGGCGGATATCGTCGGGGTCTATGACGTCTACCAGCAGTCCGTCGACCTGACCTTGCGCGAATCCATCCAGCTTCCCGTCAACGATCCGCTGATGCTGGTCTCGGCCATGGCCGCGGTGACCAAGGGGCTCGGCTTCGGCGTCACCGTCAACGTGCATGCCGAGGAGCCCTATATCTTCGCCCGGCGCATTTCGACGCTCGATCACCTGACGGACGGCCGCATCGGCTGGAACATCGTGACCGGCTATCTCGACAGTGCTGCCCGCGCCGTCGGCGAAAAGGCGCTCGGCGAGCACGATACGCGCTACGACCGGGCGGACGAATGCCTCGACCTGCTCTATGCGCTCTGGGAAGGCAGCTGGGACGACGATGCGGTGGTCCGCGACCGCAAGGCGCGCCTCTACGCCGATCCGTCGCGCGTGCGAAAAATCCGGCATGAGGGCACCTATTACCGGGCAGAAGGCTACCACCTGAGCGAGCCGTCGCGGCAGCGCACGCCGGTCATCTACCAGGCGGGCACCTCCGGCCGCGGCCGGACTTTTGCTTCGCGCCACGCCGAATGCGTCTTCATCTCCTCACCGGACACGGGCGTGGCCCGCGCCGCATCCCGCGCGATCCGTGAGGGGGCGGTCGAGGCGGGCCGGCGGGCGGAAGACGTGCGCATCTTCGCGGGTGTCACCGTCGTCGTCGACCGGACGGAAAAGGCGGCGCAGGAGAAATACGAGGACTATGTGCGTTATGCGAGCCCGGAGGCCGGCCTTGCCCATTTCTCCGCCGGCACGGGCATCGATTTTTCGCAGTACGAGCTCGACGAGCTGATCACCTACGGCAAGGGCAATTTCGTGCAGACTTCTGTCGATCTTGCGCGCGAGCGCGGCTGGACGAAGCGCAGCATCCTGTCGGGCATGGCGCTCGGCGGGCGTTATCCTCTGATCGTCGGTGATCCCGAGCAGGTTGCGGACGCGCTGGAGGCGTGGATCGACGAGGGCGAGATCGACGGCTTCAACCTTGCCCGCACCGTGACGCCGGAGAGCTACGAGGATTTCGTCGACCTCGTGGTGCCCGTGTTGCAGGAGCGGGGCCGCTACAAGACCGGCTATGGCGCGGGAAGCCTGCGCAACCGCCTGTTCGGCGCGGGCGACCGGCTGCCGGACCGCCATCCCGCCGCGGGTTTTCGCAACGGCGCCGGCGCTGCGCCCACACCATTCATCCGAGGAGCAAGATCATGACCATTCACACCAAGCCCACCCATTTGCCGACGATCGACTTCTCGCGCTTCTACGGCAGCCCCGCCGAGCGCGATGGTTTCGTCAAGGAACTGACCCGCGTCCTGCACGATCACGGCTTTTTCTACCTGACCGGCCACGGCGTGCCGCAGAGCCTGATCGACGAGGTGCTCGCCGTCTCCAAGCGCTTCTTCGCGCTGCCGGAAGCGGACAAGCTGGCGATCGAAATGGTGAACACCTCGCATTTCCGTGGCTACAACCGCGCCGGCTACGAGCGCACCCGGGGCGAACAGGACTGGCGCGAGCAGCTCGACATCAACACGGAAGGCGAACCGGTCGAGGCCGGCCCGGACACGCCTTGGAACCGGCTCTACGGCCCGAACCAGTGGCCGGAGGCCCTGCCGGAACTGAAGCCGCTCCTCTTGCGCTACCAGGCGGAAGTCACCCGCATCGGCATCGACGTCCTGAAGGCGATCGCGCTGTCGCTCGGCCAGCCGGAAAACGCCTTCGCCGATATCTACGAACCGTCGCCGTCCCAGCTCCTGAAGATCATCCGCTATCCCGGCCGCGATGCCGCCGGCAGCGACCAGGGCGTCGGCGCGCACAAGGACGGCGGTTTCGTCACGGTGCTGCTGCAGGACACGACGCCGGGCCTGCGCATCCGCACGGAGGAGGGCGAGTGGATCGAGGCCCCGCCGGTGCCCGGCACCTTCGTCATCAACAGCGGCGAGCTTCTGGAACTGGCGACCAACGGATTTGTGCGAGCGGACGTGCATGGTGTCGTGACACCCCCCTCCGGCACGGAGCGCTTCTCGGTCGCCTTCTTCCTCGGCGCCCGCTACGACGCGACGATCCCGGTCATTCCGCTGCCGGAGGAACTGAAGCGCGGCGAGCGCGGCGTGACGGTCGATCCGCTCAACCCGATCTTCCGCGAGGTCGGCATCAATCACCTGAAGAGCCGCCTGCGCTCCCATCCCGACGTCGCGGCAAAACACCATCCCGACCTGCTCCATCTCCTGGAGAAGCCGGTGAAGGCCTGAACCCTTCGCCCGCCCGGCAAGGGTGGGCGTTTCTCTTTTGCGTGAGGCGGGACCATGTCCGGACAGGAAAGCAACATCGTCATCCTCCCGGTGGAGGACGCGTCCCGCCGCGAGGTGGCGGCCCTTTGGGAGACGCTTCGGCAGGAGGCGGCCGCCGCCGTCCATCGCGACCAGGCGCTGGCCCGCGCGATGAATTCGGCCGTGCTGATGCATTCAAGCTTCGGCCATGCGCTATCGCACCGCCTGGCCATCAAGCTTGCCGACCACGATGTCGACCGCGACGAACTGCTGGCGCTGATCTACGGCGCCTATACGGACAAGCCGGGCCTGCTGGGTGCCGCCGCCGCCGATCTCCAGGCGGTGAAGGATCGTGATCCGAGCAACACGGAGGTGCTGACGCCCTTCCTCTACTTCAAGGGTTTTTCCGCCCTGCAAGGCTACCGTGTCGCCCACTGGCTCTGGACGACCGGCCGCGGCCATCTCGCCCGGCACATCCAGAGCCGGATTTCGGAAACCTTCTCCATCGACATCCATCCGGCCGCCGTCATGGGGCGCGGCATCATGCTCGATCATGGCAGCGGGCTGGTCATCGGCGAGACGGCCGTCGTGGAGGACGAGGTCTCGATCCTCCAGAACGTCACGCTCGGCGGCACGGGCAAGGACACGGGCGACCGTCATCCGAAGGTGCGACGCGGCGTGTTGATCGGTGCCGGTGCGAAGGTGCTTGGCAATATCGAGATCGGCATCGGCGCCAAGATCGGCGCCGGCAGCGTCGTCGTCGCACCGGTGGCACCCTATACGTCGGTGGTCGGCGTTCCCGCCCGCCCGGTCGGCAAGCCGCATACCGCGCTGCCGGGCATCACGATGGACCAGACACTGAGCGAGCCGGAATACATCATCTGAACGCGCGGCTTATGCCGGACGGCGGCGTGCCCTTCGCAAGCGGATTATTTTCACAGGTCCCCGCGATTTGGAAAATTCTGCCTGTTCTGCGCCGATAATGCATCTAATTTATAGATTATATCATCAAACGCATGGATGGGGACCACCATGACTGACGAACGCACCGCCGGCGTGAACCGCCGCAATCTCCTGAAACTCACCGCCGTCGCAGGCGTCGTCGCCGGTGCAGGGCTCCTGTCCGCCCGCTCGGCTTCGGCCGCAGGCGAGCTTTCCCTCAAGGGCAAGCGCATCGGCATCAGCGCGACCGGCACCGACCATTTCTTCGATCTCCAGGCCTACAATGCCCAGATCGAGGAAGTGAAGCGTCTCGGCGGCGAGCCGATCGCGGTGGATGCCGGCCGCAACGACGGCAAGCTCGTCTCCCAGCTCCAGACGCTGATCGCCCAGAAGCCGGACGCCATCGTCCAGCTGCTCGGCACGCTGAGCGTCATCGACCCGTGGTTGAAGAAGGCCCGCGAGGCGGATATCCCGGTCCTGACCATTGACGTCGGCTCGGTGAACTCGATCAACAACGCGACCTCGGACAATTGGGGCATCGGCAAGGATCTCGCCCTCCAGCTCGTCTCGGATATCGGCGGCGAAGGCAATATCGTCGTCTTCAACGGCTTCTACGGCGTGACGCCCTGCGCGATCCGCTACGACCAGCTCGTCAATGTCGTCAAATATTTCCCGAAGGTGCAGATCATCCAGCCGGAGCTGCGCGACGTGATCCCGAACACGGTGCAGGACGCCTTCACCCAGATCACGGCGATCCTCGCCAAATATCCGGAAAAGGGCTCGATCAAGGCCATCTGGTCGGCCTGGGACATCCCGCAGCTTGGCGCCACGCAGGCCCTCACGGCCGCCGGCCGCACGGAGATCAAGACCTACGGCGTCGATGGCAGCCCGGAAGTGCTCCAGCTCGTGGCCGACCCGAATTCGCCCGCCGCCGCCGATGTGGCCCAGCAGCCGGCCGAACTCGGCCGCGTGGCGATCCAGAACGTCGCCCGCTACCTCGCTGGCGAGACGCTGCCGCGCGAGACCTATGTGCCCGCACTCCTCGCCAACAAGCAGACCGTCGGCGAAGTGTCGAAGAAGCTCGGCATCGGCTGATCCTTTTGACGGCGAACCGCGACCCATGGGTCGCGGTCCCTCCGGTTTCTCGATGCAGGGAATGTGACGATGGTGGATGCGGTAGAGAACGGCGGCGACGCGATCCTTCGTTTCGAAGGGGTCGTCAAGCGGTTCGGCGGTGCGGCAGCCCTTTCCGGCGCGTCGCTCACGGTGCGGCGCGGCACGGTGCATGGCCTCGTCGGCCAGAACGGCGCCGGCAAATCGACGCTGATCAAGCTGCTTGCCGGCCTGCACCGGGCGGACGAGGGTACGATCGAGATCGACGGCAAGGCCTATGACCGGCTGACGCCGCATCTTGCCGAAGCGCTCGGCATCCACTTCATCCACCAGGACCGCCTGCTGGTGCCGACTTTCACGGTTGGCGAGACCCTCTTCCTCGGCCGCGAGCCGCGCATTGCCGGCACGCCCTTCCTCGACCGCGCGGCGATGCGCCGGAAGGCGGCGGAGATGCTGGATCGTTATTTCGGCCTGCAACTGCCCGCCTCGGCCCTCATCGCGGATCTCTCTGCGGCCGAAAAGCAGATCGTGCAGATCACGCGGGCGCTGATCGCCAATCCCAAGGTGCTGGTCTTCGACGAGCCGACGGCAGCGCTCGTGCGGCGCGAGGCAGATCTTCTCTTCCGGCTCATCCGGCGCCTCAGCGACGAGGGCATCACAATCCTCTATATCTCGCACTATCTCGGCGAGATCGTCGATCTCTGCGACACCGTGACGGTGCTGCGCAACGGCCGCGACGTCGCGACCCTGCCGGTAGCCGAAACCTCGGCATCGAAGATCGGCGCGTTGATGGTCAACCGCGCCATCGGCGAACTCTATCCAAAGCCACAGGTCACACCCGGCGAGACACTGTTGCAGGTGGAAAACCTTACGCTGACTGATCGTTACGACGAGGTATCCTTCACGCTGCGCCGCGGCGAGGTGCTGGGGCTCACCGGCCTCGTCGGCTCGGGTGCCAAGGAGGTCGTGCGCACGCTCTTCGGCCTCGACCAGCCGACCGGCGGCACCGTCTCGGTCAACGGCGAGGCCGTCTTTGCCACCGATCCGGCGAAGGCCACGGCAAAACGCCTCGCCCTCGTGCCGGAAGACCGCCGCCGCGACGGCGTGGCGCTCGATCTTGCGGTGACGGAAAACACCACGCTCGCCAGCCTCGGCCGGTTTTCCAGGGGCCTCATCGACCGTGGCGCCGAGCGGCGCCAGACCGAGGACCTCGTCAAGCGGCTGGAGATCAAGACCGACGGCATCGATGCGCTGGTGCGCACGCTCTCTGGCGGCAACCAGCAGAAGGTGGCGATTGCCAAATGGCTGAGCCGCCAGTCGGAAATCTACCTGCTGGATGAGCCCACCGTCGGCGTCGACATCGCTGCCAAGGTCGAGATCTACCGGCTGATCGGCGAGCTGGCCGAGCGCGGCGCGGGCATCCTCGTGCTCTCCTCCGATATCGAGGAACTGCTCGGCATTACCGACCGAGTCCTCGTCTTCTTCCGCGGCCGGGTGACGCGGGAATTCATCTCCTCCGAAACGAGCCCCGATCAGGTCCTGACCGACGTGACGGGCGCCCACGAGACGCTGCGCCATGCTGGTTGACGCCCCCTATATCCCGCCCTCCGTCTTCGGGCTCGAAGAGAAGACGTCACCGGAGCCGGACAAGCCTGGCCCGGCGCTGGGGCGGCGCCTGGCGACGCTTGCGCTTCGCGGCGGTTCGCTGGCCGTCTTCGCCGGCGTTCTGGTGTTCTTCTCCATATCAGCACCGTTCTTCCTGACGGTCGGCAATATCGGCAACGTGCTCGGCCAGTCCGCCATTGCCGGGGTGCTGGCGATCGGCCTCACCATCGTGGTCATCGCCGGCGGCTCGAATGTCGTCACGGGCGGCATCGACCTGTCGCTTGCCGCCAATATGGGCCTGAGTGCTGCCGTCTATGCGACGCTGGCGCAGGCGGGGCAGGGCGATGCGGTGGCGATCCTCGGCGCGCTCGGCACGGGGCTTGCCATCGGCGCGGTGAATGCCGCGGCGGTGACGCTTGCCGGCATCGTGCCGCTGCTGGCGACGCTTGCCGTGATGAATGTCGTGGCCGGCCTCGAACTCGTGCTTACCCAGAACACCGTCGTGCCGGCCTCCGGCGAATTCCTCTCGACGCTTTCCGCAAGCGGCCCGTTCGGCGTTCCCGTCCTCGCCTATGTCCTGCTCGGTTTCACGCTGGTCGTTGCGGCTATCGTGCAATATACGCCGCTCGGCCTCAGGCTTTACGCGGTCGGCGAATATCCCGATGCGGCGCGTGCCGCCGGCCTGCCGGTCCGCTCCTTCGTCGCCGGCTCGTTCCTGGCAAGCGGCCTTTGCGGCGGTTTTGCCGGCATCCTGTCGGTGTCCTATTTGAGCGGCAGCACGACGGGGGCGGGCGAGATGCTGCTGCCGGTCGTCGTGACGGCGCTGCTCGGCGTGGTGTTTTCCCGCCGGCTGGTGCCGACGATCACCGGCACCTTGCTGTCCGCGCTCTTCGTCGGCTTCCTCATCAACGGTTTCCAGCTTCTCAACATTTCCAGCACGCTGGTGAGCGGCGTGCAGGGCCTGCTGATCCTGCTCGTGGTGTCCGCCACCACGCTGCTGCGCCGGGAGATGATCTGACATGGCGACGGCATCCCTCTCGGCCTTCACGCGCGGCATCGGGCGTTATGCGCTGGTCGCGGCCCTTGCCGCGGTCTTCGCCACTTTCGCAACCCTTGCCCCGGGCTTCCTCTCCGGCGCCAATCTCATCAGCGTGCTGGTGAACAATTTTGCGCTGCTGGCCATCGTCGCGGTCGCCATGACCTTTGCCGTCTCGGCCGGCGGCATCGACCTGTCGGTCGGCACGGCCATCGATTTCGCCAGCTTCGCCTTCGTCTCCCTCGTTCTTGCCGGGCAACCGATCCCGCTGGCAGCCCTCGGCGGGCTTGCCGGCGGAGCTCTCGTCGGCCTGTTCAATGCCGTGCTGATCGCCGGCATCGGCATTTCGCCCTTCCTCGCCACGCTCGGCACACTTTTCGTCGGCCGCAGCGTGCAGCAATTGCTGACGAACGGTGGCAATCCGGTCTACCTGCCGCCCGCCGGCGTGCCGGAGGCCTTCCGTTTCCTCGGCCACGGCTCGGTTGCGGGCCTTCCCGTGCCGCTGCTGGTCGCCGCTCTCGTGATTGCCGGCGCCTGGCTCGTCCTGTCGCGCACCCGCTTCGGCCGGGTGGTGCTCGCCACCGGCATCCAGGCGAGCGTCGTGCGCTATTCCGGCATCCGGCTGTCGCGTGTCACCGCCGCCACCTATGTGCTGGTGTCGGCCATATCAGCGATTGTCGGGCTGATCCTCACCTCGACGGTGACCGTCTACATCCCGTCCTCCGGCAACGCCTTCCTGCTCAACGCCATCGGCGCCACCTTCATCGGCACGACGTTCGATCCGCATGGCCGGCCGAATGTTCCAGGCACGGTGCTCGGCGTGCTGCTGCTCGGCATCGTCGCCAACGGCCTGCTTCTCTCCGGCCTGAACTTCTACTGGCAGCAGGTCGGCACCGGGCTCCTCATCTTCTCGGTCCTTGCCATCGGCTTCGCCAACCGCAAGGCCGCCGCCCGGGCGTAAGGCCGGGCCGTCTCTCTCGAAAGGAACGATCATGAGCAGCGTTACCCAGCTCGCCCGACCGCAGCAGACCGCCCACCGCATCGCCAGCGAAGAGGAAGCGCTCGCCGTCGCGCGCACGCTTGCAGACGAGTTCGCGGCCGGTGCGAGCCGGCGCGATTACGAGCGCGCGCTTCCCTACGAAGAACTCGACCGGCTCTCCGCCTCCGGCCTGCTCGCCATCACGGTGCCTTCGGATTATGGCGGCATCGACGTGTCGAACGTGGTGCTCGCCGAGGTCACGGCCATTCTTTCCGAGGCCGACAGCTCGATCGGCCAGATCCCGCAGAACCATTTCTACATTCTCGAAGCGCTCCGTCACGACGGCAGCGAGGCGCAGAAGCGGTTCTATTTCGGCCGGGCGCTCGCCGGCGACCGCTTCGGCAATGCGCTCTCCGAGGTCGGCACCAAGACCGTCGGCAACTACAACACGCGGATTGCGCCTGATGGCGCGGGCTTCCGCATCAACGGGCGGAAATTCTATTCGACGGGCGTGCTCTTCGCCCATTGGGTGGTGATCTTCGCGCTCGATGGCGAGGAGCGGCTGACCATGTCCTTTGCGCCGCGCGAGACGGAGGGCATCGAGATCGTCGACGATTGGGACGGTTTCGGCCAGCGCACGACTGGCAGCGGCACGACGATCCTGCGCGACGTCTATGTGCCGGCCGATGCCGTGGTCCAGCACCAGAAGGGTTTCGAGCGCCCCGGCACGATCGGCTCGGTCGGGCAGATCATCCATGCCGCCGTCGATCTCGGCATCGCCCGGGCGGCGCTGAAGGAAACCATCGGCTTCGTGCGCGACAAGGCGCGGCCCTGGACGGATAGCGGCGTCGAGCGCGCTGCCGACGATCCTTTGACGATCTCGCGCATCGGCGAACTCGCCATCCGCATCGAGGCCGCTGAGGCGACGCTGGAGAGGGCGGGGCGCAGGGTCGACCAGGCGCAGGTCAGCCTCAGCCAGGAAAATTCCGTGGCGGCGACCCTTGCTGTGGCCGCGGCCAAGGTGCTGACCACGGAACTCGCCATCGACGCGACGAACGTGCTGTTCGAGCTTGCCGGAACCGCCGCCACGAAACGCGGCCTCAATCTCGAACGCCACTGGCGCAATGCGCGCACGCATACGCTGCACGATCCGGTGCGCTGGAAATACCACGTCGTCGGCAACTATCACCTGAACGGCGTCACGCCGCCGCGCAACGGCGCGCTCTGAAATCCAACCCTCGTGGTGGGGGGTGGTCGCCTGGCCGCAATCCGTCGGGATTGCGGCCCTTTTTTATGCGCCCATGAAAAAGGCGGCCACCGGCCGCCTTTCCTTCCTGCCGGCTGATCGCCTCAGCTATAGAGGCTCGGCTCCGGCACGCGGCCGTTAAGGGCGAAATCGCCGACTTCGCGCGCCTTGTAGAACACCGGGTCGTGCAGCGTATGGGTGCGCACGTTGCGCCAGTAGCGGTCGAAACGGTAGTGCGAGGCCGTCGAGCGCGCGCCGGTCAGCTCGAAGACGCGGGCGGTGACGTCGAGCGCCACATGGGTAGCGTTGACCTTGGCCGCATAGGCCTCGATCGCCGCTTCGCCGCGCTCCCGGGCGGTAACGGTCCGGCCACGCGCCAGCACCGATTGGACGGTTGTCGCGGCGGCATCGGCGAGCGCCGCGGAGGCCTTCAGCGCCGCGCGGAATTCGCCGATGCGCTCCAGGATATATGGGTCCTCGCTTGCCTTCTCGACGCCGGAGGTCAACCAGGGGCGGGTCGTCGTGCGCACATAATCGATGGCCGCATCGAGCGCGCCTTCCGCCGTGCCGATGTAGAAGTTGACGAAGACGAGCTGGATGAGCGGCGTGTTGAAGGTCGCCTGCACCGCGGGTTCCGCATCCCTGGCCGCGAGCGGCAGCAGGAAATCGCTGTCATAGACCGGGAAATCGCGGAATTCGACGCTGCCGCTGTCGGAGAGCCGCTGGCCGATATTGTCCCAGTCGTCATTTGCCACATAGCCCGGGCGATCGGTCGGCAGCACGAGATTGGCGATCTGGTCGCCGAAAGCCGCATTTGCATTGAGACGGTCGGAAATATGGGCGCCGGTCGAGAATGTCTTGCGGCCGTTCAATAGATAGTGCTCACCGTTGTGCGTCAGCGTCAGGCCCGGATCGCGCGGGTTGACGGCGGCACCCCAATAGAGCGTCTTCGCCACCGTCTCGACACCGAGGTCCCAGGCCTTGTCCGGATCGTCCGCCGCCCAGTAGATGTACTGGCTGTTGACGAAATGGTAGCCGAGCAGCTGGCCGATCGAGCTTTCGCCGCGCGCCAGGATGCGCACCAGCCGAAGCCCGTCCACCCAGTCGAGCCCGCCGCCGCCGATCTCCACCGGGTGCAGGGCGTTCAGTAGCCCGTCCTTCTTCAGCCTTTCGATTTCCGCGATCGGCGGCCTGCCTTCCGCGTCCAGCTCCGCCCCGCGACGGGCGAGATCGGCGGAAATCTCCTCCGCCCTGGCGAAAAGCCGCGCGCGGTCATCCTGAAGATCGGGGTCCTTGAGAAGGTGTAGGGCGTTCATGGCGGCTCTCCTGTTCCAGCGCCGTTCGGCTGCTCGGTCCGCATTTTCCCCGACGCGCCATCCCGGAGCCAGCAAAGTCATTTCCGAAACTAATCTATATAAAAGATAGAATTTCTGTATTTGTGCGATGCAGGCGTTATCCTCCCCCCCCAAAGTTCGATGCCTTTAGGCATCCTCAAGACGCTGGAGATTCCTATGGCCCGCCCCATCCGTTTCAACGCCTTCGACATGAACTGTGTCGGCCACCAGTCGCCGGGGCTGTGGGCGCATCCACGCGACAAGTCCTGGAAATACAAGGATCTGGATTATTGGCAGGATCTCGCCCGCACGCTGGAGCGCGGCGTCTTCGACGGCATCTTCATCGCCGACGTCATCGGCTATTACGACGTCTACAAGGGCTCGAACTACCACGCCATCCACCAGGCGGCGCAGCTGCCGGTGAACGACCCGATGCAGCTTGCAGCCCCCATCGCGCTTGCCACCGAGCATCTCGGCATCGGCATCACCGCCTCCACCTCTTTCGAACATCCCTATACCTTCGCCCGGCGCCTCGCGACGGCAGACCACCACTCGAAGGGCCGCGTCGGCTGGAACATCGTCACCTCCTATCTGGAAAGCGGCGCGAAGAATGTCGGGCAGGGCGGCCTTCGCCGGCACGACAACCGCTACGAGGTGGCCGCCGAATATGTCGAGGTGCTCTACAAGCTGCTGGAAGGGTCCTGGGAGGAGGGGGCGGTGGTGCGCGACGGCGAAAAGCGCATCTTCACCCATCCGGAAAAGGTTCACGAAATTGCCCATAAGGGCAAGTTCTTCGAGGTGCCGGGTTACGGCCTGACGGAACCCTCGCCGCAGCGCACGCCCGTGCTCTACCAGGCAGGCGCCTCCGGTCCGGGCAAGGCATTTGCCGCCGCCCATGCGGAATGCATCTTCGTCGCCGCGCCGACCAAATCCGTGCTGAAGGCCTATGTCGCCGATATCCGCCAGCGCATCGCCGCCGCCGGCCGCGATCCGAAGAAGGTCTTCATCTACACGCTGATCACCATCATCACCGACGAGACGGAAGACAAGGCGCAGAAGAAGTTCGAGGACTACAAGAGCTACGTCTCCTATGATGGCTCGCTTACCTTCATGTCCGGTTGGAGCGGCATCGATTTCGGGCAATATGCGCCGACGGACGTGGTGGAGCGGATCGAGACGAACGCCATCCATTCCTTCGTCGAGCACATTGCCGGCGGCGACAAGTCCTGGACAATCGACGAACTCGCCCAGTTCGGCGGCATCGGCGGCATGGGGCCGGTCTTCGTCGGCTCGCCGGAGCGCATTTCCGATATCCTGCAGGAATGGGTGGCCGACACCGATGTCGACGGCTTCAACATCGCCTATGCCGTGACGCCGGACAGTTTTGAGGATATCGTCGCCCATATCGTGCCGGAATTGCAGAAGCGGGGCGCCTACCCGACCGAATACAAGCCTGGTACGTTGCGCGAAAAGCTTTTCGGCGATGGTCCTTATCTGCCGAAGACACATCCGGCCGACGGCTACCGGGACATCGAGGCGGTGAAGCGCCGCGAGGCCGAAGCGGTGCCGGCCCTGAAGACAGTGGGCGCCTGATATGCCGGCAGGCTTGGCGTTCGATGAAGCACAGGCGGGTTTTCAAGCCGTGAGCAATGGATCAGCCAAACCTGTCGTTGCGGTTATCGGTGGTGGTTTCACCGGGGCCGCACTCGCCTATCATCTCTCCCGCCTGCTTGGCCCCGGGGCCGCAAAGATCGTCGTCTACGAGCCGCGGGCCGTGCTAGGCGGCGGTGTCGCCTATGATACGGACGAGCCCGTCCACCGCATCAACGTGCCGGCGGCGCGCATGACGCTCGTTCCGGGTGACGACGAGCATTTCCAGCGCTGGCTTGTCGAAACTGGCGCGCTTCGGGATGATCCGGATGCGACCACCGCGGACGGCCACGTCTTCGCGCGCCGCTCGGCCTTCGGCCGCTACGTTTCCTCCCAGCTTCAGCCGCTCGTCGCTGCAGGAGCGATCGAGCATCGCCGCAGCCGCGTTCGCGCCGTAACGGAGGCTGAGGGCGGCGGGTGGCATATAACGGCCGATGACGGATCGGAGCTTTGGGCCGACCGTCTGGTGCTGGCGACGAGCCATCCGAGCCCGCAGTCCCCGGCGGCTCTCGACAAGGTGCTCGCCGGGCACGACCGCTACATTCCGGACGCTACCCTTCCAGCGGCCCTGTCGTCGATCCGGCCGGATGATCGTGTGCTCGTCGTCGGCACAGGCCTGACCGCCGCGGATGTGATCGCCACCCTCGACGCTGCCGGGCACCGGGGCCTGGTGACGGCGGTGTCGCGCCGCGGGCTGCGCTCCCGCGGCCACAATCTCAGCCCCCAGGACCCGTTCGGCGACTTCATCGATTTTCCGGCCCGCTCGGCGCGTGCCCTGTTGCGCCGGGTTCGCCAAACCCTTGCCGAGGCTGAAGCATCGGGCGTGACCTGGCATGCGGTGTTCGACCGGTTGCGCGGGCAGGGCGGCGACATCTGGCGGGCGCTGCCCGTGGCCGAAAGGCGGCGCATCGTGCGCTTCCTGCGCCCCTATTGGGATGTGCACCGTTTCCGTATCGCACCGCAGGTGGAAGCGGCCATCGACCGGCGCAAGGCGACCGGCACGTTCGTCCTCCACGCCGCCTCCATCGCCCGCGTCACACGGCGAGCGGATGGCGAGATCGCCGTGACATTCCGGCCCCGTCACGGACGCGAACCGTTCGAAGGGCGCTATGACGCGGTCGTCGTGACGACCGGCCCCGGCCACCGATCGATCCTTGCGAGCCAGCCGTTCCTGGAGGGCCTCGCCCGGGCCGGCGTGCTGCAACTCGACAGCGTCGGCCTCGGCCTCGCCGTCGACGAGCAAAGCCGCGCCATCCGCCCGGACGGACGCACAGCACAAACTCTCTTCATCGCCGGTCCGCTGGCGCGCGGCACGTTCGGGGAGCTGATGGGCCTGCCCCAGGTGACCGACCACGCCGTTTTCGTCGCAACGCGCATCGCCGACGATCTTGTCGATGTTCTCGATACCGTCGAGCCCGTGCTCACCGTGGGACGAGCTATCGAGGTTTGAGGCCACGGCCGCAAGGTTGGTGGTTTCCGGCGATCACCAGAAACCTTCGTGCGCCTTCGCAATCTCCCCTTCGAGCGCGGGAACGGGGCCGATGACCTCCACCTTGCGCTGCCCGGCGTCGAAAATGCGCTCGCAGGGCATGTCCATCGTCAGGTTTTCCGGGTTGTCGCCGGTCAGTTCCGCCAGGCGCTTTTCCGTCATGCCGTAGACGAGGCGGCCGATGCCCGCCCAATAGGTGCCACCCGCACACATGCAGCACGGTTCGACCGAGGTGACGAGCGTGCATTCGGCAAGAAATTCCGCCGTATAGGCCTTGGCGGCGTCGCGCGCGACATTCATCTCCGCATGGCCGACACCCTTGTCGTCCTTGAATGTATTGCCGGAGGTCAGCAGCACCGCCCCATCCGCTCCCGCCAGCAGCGCGCCGAACGGGTGATTCCCCGCCGCCCGGCTTTCCTCCGCGATCTTCATCGTCTCGCGCAGATTGCGCAGGTCGATCTCCGTCGCCTGTCCCCTGTTCTGTTCGTCGAGCATCGGCCACTCCTCCTCAACGCTGGAAACTTCAGCAATCAGAGTGCCCGAGATGGGGCCTCGCGCCAATTGGAATGAATTGCGCATAGTGTGCGAAGAAACTGCGCATGGAGGCGGCTGTGTCCGCCTCCGTCCTCAGTCGCCGGATGCAGATCCTCGAACAGACTTTTGGCGCAGGCTTGTTCGTGCGCAGGCCGCTGGGCGTGCAACTGACGGAGCAGACAATGGGCATCCCGAGCGCTGCGATCGCGCAGGATGCCCATTGTGTCCAGTTGGCCTATTCGGACGGGATCACGCGGGTCCAGAAATCGTTGAACGCGACCGAATCGAAGAAGGCGGAGGCGCGGACGATGCGGTTGTCGCGCATGTCGAGGAACCAGGCATAGGTGTTGACATAGGGCTTCCCGTCACGGGCGATGCCGCGGGCGTCGAAGAAGACGATCACGGTGTCGCCGTCGGCATAGACGTTACGGATCGCGGGCTTCAGCGGTGACTTCATGCGGGCATTGAACGGGCGGATCACCTCGCTCAGGAACGCCTCGCGGCTCGGATAGGTTTTCGATGCCAGCGAATAGCCCTCGATCGTCCAGCGGGCGTCGTCGGCGAGGAGGTCATAGGGGCTGCCCGTGCCGGTCGCCCACGCCTCGAAGCCGGCCTCGACCGCCGCCTTGTTGCGGCGTTCGGTTTCGGTCAGCGTCTGTGCCGAGGCGCGGGCTTCAAGCCCGATCAGGGACAGGATGGTGGCGGCAACGCCGAGGGCCACATTGAAGATGCGGCGGGCGTAGGAATTCAGGCCGGGAGCCGCCGGGCTTGCGGTAATGGACATGGCTTCCTCCAAGGTTCACGGTGGTGGCGCGGCAGCCGTTTGCGGTGCCGATCAGATCTGGTTTTCCCAGGCCTTGAGCTGATGGTCCTTCAGCATGTCCTCGATCACCTTCGGAACGACGTTGCGGAACTTGCCGGTGTCGGAAGGCACGATCTCGATCATGCGGTCGATCATTTCCTGCGGGTCCATCTTGCCTTCGGGGGTGGAGAAGAAATCGTCGAAACCCTTGCGCAGGTCGGCGCGCTTGGTGAAGTTCCGGCTGTCGTCCAGCCAGCGGAACGGATTGTCGGCCATGGTTTCGTTGTAGCCGGTGTAATAGGCGCCCGGGTTGATCGTCTGGATCTTGATGCCATAGGCCGACAGCTCCTGCTGTAGCGCTTCGGCAATCGCTTCCAGTGCGTGTTTGGTAGAGACGTAGGTGCCCCAGTTGGCCGGGGTGAAGAGGCCGCCCATCGAGGAGGTAAAGACCACCTTGCCCTTCCTGCCCTCCCGCACCCACTTCTGGACGACACCTTGGGTGAGGGCGAGCGGCAGGAAGACGTTGATCTCATAGTTCTTGCGAACGAGCTCGACCGGAATTTCCCAGACCGGGCCGGCCTCGCCCATGCCGGCATTGTTCCAGAGGATGTCGAAGTCAAAGCCTTGTGCCTGCCGGATGTCATAAGGGTCGGTGAGGTCGAGGCGCTCGACGCGGATGTTCTTCAGTCCGAGTGTTGCGGCCTCCTCGCGCAGCGGCGTGACCTGCGATGAAGCCTGCGTCGTCGCGATGATGTTGTGGCCGTTCCTGGCCATGCCGATGGCGGCGGCCTTGCCGAAGCCGGAGCCGGCGCCCGTGATCAGAATGGTCTTGCTCATGAGATGATCCTTTCGTCGATCTGGGTGGGGTCGAATTGCCGTGGCCCGCCTACGGGCGCAGAGCGGCTGCCGCTGCCTCGGCTATGTCGAGATCCTGGGCGACGGCGCCGCCGGAGACGCCGACGGCGCCGATCAGGACGTTGCTTTCATCGAAGAGGGGAATGCCGCCGGCGAAGACGACGAGGCCGCCATTGCTCTGCTCCAGGCCGAACGAGGTGCCGCCAGGCATGCAGAATTCGCCGATCGCTTCAGTGCGCATGGAAAACAGCGCGGCCGTCCGGGCCTTGTTGGTGGCGATGTCTATGGAGCCGAGCAAGGCGCCGTCCATGCGGCCGAAGGCCTTAAGGTGGGCGCCGGCATCGAGGACTGCGATATTGGCCGGAACGCCGATTTCTCGTGCCCGCGCCTCACCGGCGGCAATGATCCTGCGGGCGTCGTCAAGGGTAATCATCTCCCTGCCTCCTCCGTTTCGGACGGGGATTTGTGCGCCCGTTCGATGAGACAGGTGTAGGCCGGAAGTGGCGTTTGGGTATTCTCAGCTCTTGCTACGCTATGTGCAGATCTTGCGCTCTAGCGTCGGCCAGGCGGACAGCGTCAGCCCTTGACGACCGCGCGGTACTGGCCGGGTGTCAGGCCGGTCGTCTTGCGGAAGACGCGGGTGAAATTCGCCTGTGAACCGAAGCCCGTGTCGAGCGCGATCTCCACGAGCGAGGACTGCCCGAGCCGCAGCTTCTGCTTGGCGGCCTCGATCCGACGCTCGGTGACATAGCGGTGCGGGGTGAGGCCGATGGCCTGTCGAAACCGGCGGGCGAAGTGAAAGGGGCTGAGGCAGGCCTCGGCGGCAAGATCGTCCAGCGAGATCACCGCCGCGATGCGGGCCTCGATGAAATCGAGAACGCGCTGCAACCTTTTCGGACCGATGCTCAGCGCCCGCTCGGCGGGTTGCCAGCGCGCGGACGAATAGGTGCCGAGCAAGTGCGCTGCCAGCGCAAGCTGGATCCCGTCGAGGAACAACTGATCCGTCGGCTCCAGATTTCGATTCAGCAAGCTGCGAAAGAGCTGGCCGATCTGCAGGACCATGGGATCGGGCACGCCGCCCGCATAGGCGAGCTGCACCCTGGCCGGGTCCATGTCGAAGTTTGCAAGCGCGCTTTCGCCCACGAGCGACGGTGGTAGGAAGATGTGCAGGGACTCCGGCATGGTGCCGATTATTTCCACGCCGCTCTCATGGACACCCGCGGGACATATCCATGCGACGCCCGGGCGGGCGATAGCCTCATGTTTGTGGCCGTCACCGGCCCACCGGATCTTCGACTGGCCCGAGAGCAGGACGGCGACTTCCGTGCATTCGAGCGTGAGGTCGATCTGCCACCCAGGATCGAAACGCCGGAGCTCGACTTGCAGCGATGAACATTCGACCAGCTCGCCCACGCGCTCGCTGGTCCGATATTTTCTGTCTCCTTGCGATGCCATGAAAGTCATGTCGCATCCTCGCGGTGAAGATAGGGTCGAAAATTTGAAATGTCCGGTATCGGCGGTCGATTGCCGCCCTCACGCTGCCGTCAACGGATCCATGTTTCCCGTCGGGAGCCTGCGCATTGCGGTGAGGATTTTGACGAGAATTCTGGCGAGTGCAAGTGATTGCCATAGGGCCGCTCGGCAAACCTAAGCGGTGTTCCCGAGGCGGCGTCCTGAGCGGATGATGAAGTCCCTGAATTCCCGGCCGAACGGGCGATCGAGCGCCGCCCTGTTCCAGGCGAGCGCGTAGGGCTCGGAAAGGGCGATCCAGCAGTTGCAGGCGACGACGAGTTTTCCCTGTGCGAGGTCGTTGGCGATCATGGAGGTTTGGCCGAGCACGAAGCCCGCGTCGTTGACCGCGGCGTCGATCGCCGCGCTGGACAGCGAGAAGGACAGGTCGCATTGCGGTTCGCGCCGGGCAAGGCCGGCTTGGGCGGCCCAGTCGGACCAGGTGGGCGGGGACTGGTAGGGGTTCTCCCATTCGATGCCGATCAGGGGACCTTTGAAGATGTCGGCGGGCGTGGTCACGGGGTGTTTTTCGAGAAACGCGGGCGAGCACAGCGGCGCGACCTTGTCGACGAACAGTTCGGAAAAATGGGCATAGCGATGGCGCGCGCTGCCATAGGAAATGCGGAAATCCACCTGCTCTTCCTCGAAGACCGGCTCGTCGTCCTCGCCGATCAGCCGCACGCTCAAGCCCGGAGAAATGGTCTGCCACTCTGCGAGAAGAGGACCAAGCCATCGTATCGTCAACGACGGCGGGGCGCTCACCACGATGCCCGATTTCAGGCGCGCCCTTTGCAGGACGGTGCTGGCGGCGCGCAAATGATCGAAACCGACGCGTATTCTTTCCAGATAGATCTGCCCCCATGAGGTGAGGACCAGGCTGCGGCCTTTCCTTTCGAACAGGGCGACGCCCACTTCCTCTTCGAGCCGGCCGATATGCTGGCTGACGGCTCCTGACGATATGCCGAGATCGCGGGCGGCGGCGGCGACGCTGCCAAAACGGCCGATTGCCTCGAAGGCCTGCAAGGCGCGCAATGTGGGTAGACGAACGGACATAACGGTGCTCCTCCATTCTATTTAGATTAGAAAAACTAAAGAGAAAAGCAGAGCTTGGTTGATTGACCGGACCAATGGTTACGATTTCTAATGAAATACGAAAAGCGGTGCTGGGTAGCCGCGCATCGGGAAAAAGCAAAAGAGGGGATGATGATGAAAGTACTTCTGGCAACACTATTGGCTTCGACGGCGGTTTTTTCCGCTGCGCTGGCGGGGGAAACACTCGACAAGGTCAAGGCGCGCGGATCGCTCGTCTGCGGTGTCAGCGAGGGCATAGCCGGGTTCTCGGCGCCCGACAGCACCGGCACATGGGCGGGCATGGACGTCGACTTCTGCCACGCGCTGTCGGCCGCGATCCTGGGCGATGCGACCAAGGTGACGTTCAAGCCCCTGACCGCACAGAACCGCTTCACCGCGCTGCAATCCGGCGAGGTCGACATCCTGTCGCGCGTGACCACATACACGCTGACGCGCGATACCGCGCTCGGTTTGGAT
The DNA here is from genome assembly GCF_058809275.1 of Shinella sp. GW821-FHT10F02. Lineage (NCBI taxonomy): Bacteria > Pseudomonadati > Pseudomonadota > Alphaproteobacteria > Hyphomicrobiales > Rhizobiaceae > Shinella > Shinella sp. GW821-FHT10F02. The sequence continues at coordinate 542,712 of NZ_JBXASL010000001.1, forward strand.
TTCGGCGCCGTGCTGTTCTATGACGGCCAGGGCTTTATGGTTCCAGCCAAGCTGAACATCACCTCGGCCAGGGAACTCGACGGCGCGACGATCTGCATGCAGACGGGCACCACCAACGAACTCAACGTCGCGGATTTCTTCCGCTCCATCGGCAAGCCGTTCAGCCCACTGGCGATCGAAGACGTCAACGAACTGAACAATGCGTTCTTCAACAGCGGTCGCTGCGATGTCTATACCGGCGACACGTCGGGGCTTGCGGCATGGCGCTCGTCGCTTGCCCAGAATAAGGACGATTACGTCATTCTTCCGGAATTGATCTCCAAGGAGCCGCTTGCCGCAGCGATGCGTCATGGCGACCAGCAGTTCGGCGATATCGTCCGCTGGGTCGGCTTCGCGCTGATCGAGGCGGAGGAAAAGGGCATTACCCAGGCCAATGCGGACGAAATGAAGTCGAGCGCCGATCCGACGGTGCAGGCGCTTCTCGGCGTATCGCCGGGTAACGGCAAGGCGCTCGGCCTTGACGAGGCCTGGGCGCTCAACGCCATCAAGGCCGTCGGCAATTACGGCGAGATCTTCGAACGCAATGTCGGTGCCAAGACGCCGCTTGGATTGCAGCGTGGTACGAACGCTTTGTGGAATAAGGGCGGCCTGATCTACGCGCCGCCGGCGCGCTGATCGGCGGTCCATGTCCCATCCAGCGGAAAACAAACCGGCGGCGGGGCTCTTCGAGAGCCTCGCAGCCCTCCTGCGGGACCGGACGGTGCGGCGCTGGGTTTTCCAGCTCGCCGTCACCCTCTCCCTCGTGTCGTTTATCGGCCTCTTGGTCGCGATCGCGGCGGGCAACCTCGCCCGCCAGGGCATCGCGACGGGATATGGCTTCCTCACCGGCGAGGCACGGTTCGAAATCAGCGAAAGCGTGATCGCCTATTCCGCGGCGACCAGCTATGGCCGGGCGCTGCTCGTGGGCTTTCTCAACACGTTGAAAGTGTCGCTGCTGGCGATCGTGCTGGCAACGGTGATCGGCACCGCCGTCGGCATTGCCCGGCTTTCCAGCAACAGGCTGCTGGCGGGTGTTGCCGGCGCCTATGTGGAGGGGCTGCGCAATATTCCGCTGCTGTTGCAACTGTCCTTCTGGTATGGGCTGCTGACCGTCACATTGCCGGTGCCGCGGGCGGCGCTCAATCCGTTCGAAGGTGTGTATCTTAGCAATCGGGGCGTCGTTCTGCCGATTCTGGAACCGCATGCCGCCTTTGGCTATGCAGGGATTTGCCTTGCCTTCGGCATTGCCTTTGCCGTGCTGCTGAACCGGCTTGCCGCCCGCCGTCAGGAGAGAACCGGCCGGCGTACCGTGATCGCGCCGGCGGTCCTCTTTGTTCTGGTCGTTCCGGTCCTTGCGGGCTGGTATTTCGGCGGGGCGCCGGCAGCGCTGGACATGCCGCACCTGCAAGGTTTCAATTTTGTCGGCGGCGTGCGTTTGTCGCCGGAATTCGCCGCCTTGCTGTTCGGCCTGACGGCCTATAGCGCCACCTTCATCGCCGAGACGGTGCGCGGCGGCATCGAGGCCGTCAGCGTGGGGCAATCGGAGGCCGGTCGTTCGCTCGGGCTGCGCCCCGGCCTCGTCATGCGCCTGATCATCCTGCCGCAGGCGATCCGGATGATCATCCCGCCGATCACCAGCCAATATCTCAACATGACGAAGAACAGCTCGCTTGGCGTCGCGATCGCCTATCCAGATCTCGTTGCGGTCGGCAACGTCACGATGAACCAGACCGGCCAGGCGATCGAGGTGGTCTCGATCTTCATGATCGTCTATCTCACGATCAGCCTCGCCATTTCCGGCTTCATGAACTGGTACAACCATCGCATGGCGCTGGTGACGCGATGACCGAGATGCTCCGTCCATCACGCCGTCGCAGTGCCGACTTCCTGCGCTCCCTGTTCAGCACCTGGTACAATGCGCTGATCACGCTGGCGCTCCTGTTCGTCGCCTTCAAGGCCGTGCCTCCACTCGCAAACTGGCTTGTGTTCGATGCCGTCTGGAGCAGTCCCTCTGCCGATGCATGCCGCGTGGCGGCAGGCGCCTGCTGGGCTTTCATCCGGGAAAAGGCCCGTTTCATCCTGTTCGGCCTCTATCCCTATGGCGAGCAGTGGCGTCCCTTGCTCGCGGTGCTGCTGCTTGTCGGTCTCGTGCTGGTCAGCGCCAACAAGCGATGCTGGACGCCCTGGCTGCTGGTGATCTGGCCGGCTGTCATCGCGGCGGTGCTCGCCGTCATGGCCGGCGGGTTTGCCGGAATGGCGGCGGTGCCCACGGCGCAATGGGGCGGCCTGCCGCTGACCTTGCTGCTCGCCGTGGTCGGCTCGGCATTTGCCTTCCCGCTTGGCATCCTGCTCGCCCTCGGCCGCACATCGGACATGCCGCTCATCCGCTCCGTTTGCGTCGGCTATATCGAGTTCGTGCGCGGCGTGCCGCTCATCACGGTTCTCTTCATGGCGTCGGTCATGCTGCCCCTGTTCATGCCGGCGGGTGTGGAAATCGATGCCGTGCTTCGCGCCCTTGTCGGCATGACGCTTTTCGTTGCCGCCTATTTTGCGGAGGTCATCCGGGGCGGATTGCTGGCCGTTCCCAAGGGACAGTTCGAGGCGGTTCATGCGCTGGGCCTCGGCTATTGGGCCGGCATGCGGCTCGTCGTGCTGCCGCAGGTGCTACGCATCTCCGTTCCGCCGCTCACCAACACGCTGATCGGCCTTATCAAGGATTCCTCCCTTGTCGCCATCATCGGCCTCGTGGATCTGCTCGGCGCGTCGAAACGCTCGCTGTCCGATCCGGAATGGCTGGGTTTCTATCGCGAGGCCTACGTCTTTGTCGCCCTCATCTACTTCGCCATCTGCTTTTCGGTTTCGCGCTATTCCCGTCGGGTCGAGGCCGACCTTTCCGCGCGCCAGAAGCACTGACCCATCCGCCCATTTTGAAAGGAAGCCTCCGTGCAGGCACGACACCGCATAATTCTCGATTGCGACCCCGGCGTGGATGATGCGATCGCCATACTGCTCGCTCTCGCCTGCCCGGAAATCGAGCTGCTCGGCATCACCTGCGTCACGGGCAACAAGGACCTGTCGTTCACGGCGAACAACGCGCTCAGGATATGCGCGCTGGCCGACCGCAGCGATGTCCCGGTCTATGCCGGTTGCACCCGGCCGCTGATGGGGCCTTACCAGCGCAAATGGCCCTCGGTGCATGGAACGGATGGCCTGTGCGACCTCGACCTGCCGGGCAAGCCGGGTGTTCTGGTCGAGGAGCATGCGGTGGATTTCATCATTCGCCAGGTGCTGGCGGCGCCCGGCGAGGTCAGCCTTTGCGTCATCGGCCCGATGACGAACATTGCGCTCGCCATCGTCAAGGCGCCGCATATCGCACCCTTGATCCGTTCCGTCGTGTTCATGGGCGGGGCGGCCTTTTGCCCCGGCAATTCCGGTCCGCTCGCCGAGTTCAATATCCTCGTCGATCCAGAGGCGGCGGAGATCGTGATGTCGTCCGGCATTCCCCTCGTCATGCTGGGGCTGGATGTCACGCAGAAGGTGCGGATCGGGGAGGCGCATATCGCCGCGCTGGAACAGGCGGGAACGGCGGCTGCAGTGGCGATCGGCGCGATGCTGCGGGCCTATGGCAGCAACGACCCGTGCCTGCATGATCCCTGTGCGATCCTCTATTACATCGCGCCGGACCTGTTTTCCGGCGTGGAGGCTCATGTCCGGGTGCTCGCCAATCCGCCGGAGGCGCGTGGCGCGACGGTCGCAGCCGTGAGCGAGCGCCATCGCGATGGCCGCCCGCCGAATTGCCTCGTCGTCACGGATTGCGATGCCGAGAAACTGCTGTCGATTCTGGTCGACCGGATGGGCGACGGCCGTCGCTGGTCACGCCGGATGACCATAGCGGCCGGGGGATAGTGCCCCCGGCCGCATGGCGTCTTACTTCGTCGTGTAGCCGCCGTTGACGAGGATGGTCTGGCCGGTCATCCACCAGCCGTCCGTGACGAGGAAGCGGATGAAGGGCACGATGTCCTCGATGTCGGTCAGCCCCGTCTTGGAGAAGCCGGAAAGGGCTGCCGCGGTCTTGTGATAGGCGACCGCATCGGCGCCCTCGGCGGGATAGAAGAAGGGCGTGTCCATGGGGCCGGGGCCGATCGCCGTCACCGAGATGCCGCGCTCGCCGAATTCCTTCGAAGCCGCCCGGGTGAAATGCTCCACCGGCGCCTTGGTGCCGGCATAGGCGGCGTAGAAGGGGGTGAAGGCGCCCAGCAACGAGGTGACCAGGGTGCAGACCTTGCCGTTGTCGCTGACATGTTTACCGGCCTCCTTGAGGAAGAAGAAGGCGCTCTTCGAGTTCACGCCCGTCATCTCGTCATATTCGGCTTCGGAGATCTCGACGATCGGCTTCTTCAGCACCTTGCCCACTGTGTTGATGGCAATGTCGATGCTGCCCATCGCGGCCTTCGCGTCGGCAAACAGCGTCTCGACGGCGCCGGCGGCGGTGAGGTCGCCCTGGAAGGCGAAGGCTTGCGCGCCTGCCGCCTTGATTGCGGCCACCGTCTCATCGGCAGCGGGCTTCGTGGCGCTGGTATTGTAGTGGACGGCGACGGCCTTCGCGCCGTGTGCCGCGAGATCGCGCGCAATCAGCCCGCCAAGATTCTTCGCGCCGCCGGCGATGAGAACGGTTTTTCCCTTGATGCTGTGGTCGGTCATGGTGGTGGATCTCCTTGGCACTACCCGAGCGGCCGCGAGCGCGGCCACTTCCTAAGACGCACCATATCGTCTACGCTGTGCTTATAAAGTTCCATATTCTGACATCACCTGTCAGGAATCGCGCACAATCAAACAGGCTCCCGCGCTTGGACCGTATCGATCTCTTCCGCACCTTTTGCCGCGTCGTCGAATGCGCGAGTTTTACCCGCGCGGCCGATACGTTGGGCCTTCCGCGTTCCTCGGTATCGGCCGCGGTCATCGATCTTGAAACACGCGTCGGCGCGCGGCTGCTTCATCGCACCACGCGAAAAGTCTCGCCGACACAGGACGGCGCCGCGTTCTACGAGCGCTGCCTTCGCCTGATCGCCGACGTGGAGGAGACGGAGGGCCTGTTCCGCCAGACGGCGGTCGGCCTTTCCGGAAAGCTGCGCATCGACGTGCCGGGCCGGATCGGCCGCCTCATCCTCGCGCCAGCGCTTCCAGAGTTTCTCGCACGCTATCCGCAACTCGACATCGAGCTGCGCATCACCGATCGCACGGTCAACCTTGTCGAAGAGAGTGTCGACTGCGTCCTGCGTGTCGGGCCGCTCAGCGATTCAGGCCTTGTCGCGCGCAAGATCGGCGACCTTGCCTTGATCAACGTCGCCAGCCCCGCCTATCTGGCCACCTACGGTACGCCCGGCGCGCCCGACGATCTCGGCGGCCATCTCGCCGTCAATTATGCATCGCCCTCGACCGGGCGCGTCGAGGATTGGGAGTGGATCGAGGGCGGCGAGGTGCGGATGGTGCCGATGCGGGCGCGCGCCACGGTCAACAGCGCCGAAGCCTACATCGCCTGTTGCCTTGCCGGCCTCGGCCTCATCCAGATCCCGGCCTATGATGTAAGAAGCCACCTCGACGCAGGCGAGCTTGTCGAGGTGATGCCGGACCACCGGGCGGCGGCGATGCCGATGACATTGCTCTACCCGCATCGCCAGCATCTCTCCCGCCGGCTTCAGGTTTTCGCGGACTGGCTGGATGCCCTGATGAAGCGCGCGCTTCTGTAGTCCTGCCGCGATGTCGTCCAAAGGTCAGTTGGCGATTTCGGATTCGATGTATTCGAGCGTCCGCATGTAGTGCGCGACGAGCAATTGCTTGGCTTCCGCGACATTTCCGTCGAGGGCGGCGTCGGCGATGCGCTTGTGCTCGTCCTGGCCGCCGCGGCGGGGATAGGCGGCACTCGCGGATATGAAGATGTAGCGCTGCGCGTGGTCCATCAGCACCTCGCAGAACTGCACGAGCCACGACGAGCCGCAATTGGCGATCAGCGTGAGGTGAAAGTCGCGGTGAAAGCCTTCGAATTGCTTGCGGCGCTCCATGTCAGGGTCTTCCTGCGTCCATGGCGTGCGCGACAACCGGTGCAGGGCGAGCACGACCTGCTCTTCCCATTCCGTGGTGCGGCGCAGAATGGATTGCTCCAGCGCCAGGGGCTCGAGCATGCAGCGCGTCCCCACCAGTTCCCGCCAGTTTTCCAGGCTGATTTCCGGCACGGAGAAGCCGCGCTGGTCATGGCGATCGACCAGCCGCTCGGACGAGAGGCGGTTGAGCGCCTCGCGCACCGGATTGGTGCCGACGCCGTACCGCTGTGCCACGACGTCGATCGCCAGCTTCTGCCCCGGCCGCAGGTTGCCGCGCAGGATGTCGCTGCGCATCTGTTCGTAGGCCAGCGTTGCCGTCGTCGCCTTTTCCGATTTTTCGTTTACTTTTGTCATGCCTCAGCCATTACCGATTGAACTGCTACGATGCCAGAAAACAAAGCGTCGTTGCACCCAGGCCACCAGCCCGAACGTCATCAGGCCCATGACACTGAGATAGCAGATCAGCGAAAAGACGCGAGGTGTGTCGAGCTGGGAGGCCGCGACGCGGATCAACGCGCCGAAACCCTGTCCGCCGCCGACCAGTTCTCCGGTTATGGCCCCGCCGACGACACCGATGGCCGCGATTTTCAGGCCTGTGAAGAAATGCGGCAGGCCCATCGGGATGCGGAGCCGCACCAGGGTCTGCCAGGGCGTCGCGCCGATGCTGCGGAAAAGCATGCGCGCATTCTCGTCCGCCGCATGCAGGCCAGCCGCAGCACCCACGATGATCGGAAACAAGGCGATGAAGGTGGCAAGCGCGACCTTGGAGGCGATGCCGAAGCCGAGCCAGCTCAGGAACAGGGGTGCGAAGGCGACTTTCGGCATGGTGTCGATGGCGACGATGACCGGCATCAGGGCGCGCTCGCCAAAGGCCGTGCCGCCGACGATCATGCCCAAGGTAGCGCCGATCGCCGTTGCCATCAGGAAGGAGATGACCACTTCCTGGAGCGTGATGAGAAAGGCGCTGAACACATAACCGCCGGTAAACAGGCTCGCGCCGACCTCGACGATGTCCTGCGCGGTGCGCGCGGGCGAGGGCAGGATGATCGGTGAAACCGTGCCGCTCATGGCGACGAGCTGCCAGATCGCGAGGATGGCAAGCACGAGAAGCGTGATCGCCACGGGCTGCGGCAGGCGGTTGATGAAGGAGACGCGCTGGGTCCAGACGGTCTCGGGAAACTCGTGCTGCCGGTCGGTCGCTATGGTCAAAGGAAGGCCCCCTTGTCGAGATGGCTGCGGATCTCGCTGACGTAGGCGCCGAATTCCGGCTGGGTCATCATGTCGAGCGTGCGCGGGCGCGGCAAGTCGATTTCCAGCCGCTTGACGATGCGGCCGGGGCGCGCCGCCATGACATAGACCGTATCGGAGAGAATGACGGCCTCGGAGATGGAATGGGTGACGAGCAGCGCCGTCGCCTGGCGCGACATGCAGATGCGTTGCAACTCCATGTTCATGAAATCGCGCGTCAGTTCGTCCAGCGCGGAGAACGGTTCGTCGAGGAGTAGCATTTCCGGATCGGTGATCAGCATGCGGCACATGGCGGTGCGCTGCGCCATGCCGCCCGACAGTTCGCTTGGATAGGCATTGTCGAAACCACTGAGGCCGACCAGCGATAGCAATTCCAGCGCGCGCTGGCGCGCTTGCTCGGCCGCCGCCTTTCCCGATTTGATACCGATGGGCAGCAGCACGTTTTCGATTGCTGTGAGCCAGGGAAACAGCGTCGCCTGCTGGAACATCATGCCGGTCTCGACGCGCGGCCCCATGACCGGCTTTCCGGCGAGCATGACGCTGCCCGACGTCGGCGGGGTGAGGCCCGCCATGATTTTCAGCAGCGTGGACTTGCCGCAGCCGCTGGAGCCGATGATCGAGGCGAAGCTGCCGCGGGGCAGGTCGAGATCGATATTTTCGAGGGCGACGAAATTGCGTCCGGAATAGGACTTCGTCACCCTGCGTACCTGAAACAGAGGGCGATCGCTGATGCGATCGCCCAATACACTTGCAGAGGATGCCGTCACGGATTGACGCCTTCGTTCCAATAGCTGACGAACTCGCTTGTATAGGCCTTGTCGAGGTCGGGAAGCGGGGCCTTCAGGCTGCCGGAGGCGACGAGCGAGTCCTCCCACGCCTTCCATGCCTCAGGTGAATAGTAGCCCCAGCCCTTGGACGGATCCAGCGGCTGGACGCGCAGCCGGATATTGTCGAACAGCGCTTCGAGCATCACCCTGTCCTCTGCCTCCTGCGGGTTCGCCTTTGCCGAGCAGGCGAGCACCTTCTCGCGGTTTGCCGGGTCCGACCCGAAGATCGCGCCCTGCACCAGCGCCCGGCCGAAGCCCTTGATGACATCCGGGTTGGCGTCGATATAGGCGCGGGTGGCCATGTAGCCATTGCCGAAGAAGCCCTGGAAGGCTTCCGGCGTAAAGTCGCGCACTTCCATGCCGCGCGTGCGCAGGATGGCGGCGTCGGCGGTTGCAGCCGCATAGGCCGAAATGTCGCCGCGCTGGAAGGCGACGGCCGCCGGGCCGGAATCGCCGACCGGCAGGAAGGTGTAGTCCGTGCCTTCGGTCATGCCGGCGGCCGTGAGCATCGAACGCGCGAAGGAGACTTCCGCGCCGTCGGCCGTTCCGACGCCGATGACCTTGCCCTTCAGCTCGGTCAGTTCCTTGAACGGCGCATCCTGGGCGACGAGAATGCCGAACTGGCTCTTGGCGAAGTGATTGTAGAACATCACGACATCGACGCCCTGGGCGCGCGCCGAGAGCAGCGGGCCGGGGCCGGGATTGCCGATATCGCCCTGGCCGGCGGCGATGGCCTGAATGACCTGACCCGAGCCGTCGACCGCCTGAACGGTGACGTTGAGGCCCTGTTTTTCGAAGTAGCCCTCGCACCGCGCCACGTGCATCGGGAAATGCCCGATCGCGCCCGGATGCGGCAGGACCACCGTCACCTGCTTGAGTTCCTGGGCATGGAGCGGCGTTGCGGCGATGAAGCTGCAGAGTGCCGTTGTCAGTGCAGCGCAGAGCGCCGTGCGTCTCGTTGTCGTAATCATGTCCACCTCCTTATAATGTATGATTTTGGAAAATGTAATGAAATATGCATTGATACGTCAATCCATATTCGGTATGAAAAAGTGAAATCGTACATTATTTTTGTAAAAGTGAGGATTCATACAGATATGAGCAGCGCCGAAAAATTCGTGGTCGATCTCGGCGAACGGCCGTCATTGCCTGTCTCCGGTGGCGAGGGGCGTTATCCGGTTCGCCGCATCTATTGCATCGGCCGCAACTATGTTGCGCATGTCGAGGAAATGGGCGGCGATCCGAAGCTGGATTTCCCGATCGTCTTCCAGAAGCCGACCGACAGCATCGAGCAGGACGGCGCAATCCTTCCCTATCCGACGATGACGGACAACTATCACTACGAGCTGGAACTCGTCGTCGCCATGAAGTCGGGCGGCTACAACATCCCCGTCGAGGAGGCGCTGGACCACGTCTATGGATATGCCGTCGGCCTCGACATGACGCGCCGCAGCGTCAACGGACAGTCGGACCGTCCGAACCAGCCCTGGGAGCTTGGCAAGGCGTTCGACAATTCCTGCCCCGTCGGCACCATCCATCCCGTTGAAAAGGTCGGCCATGTCGATACGGGCGCGATCCGGCTCACCGTCAATGGCGATGCGAAGCAGGATTCGGACCTCGGACTGATGATCTGGCGCACGCCGGAGATCATTTCGAACCTGTCGCGCTATTTCGCTTTGCAGGCGGGCGACATCATCCTGACGGGCACGCCGAACGGCGTCGGCCCGGTCGTGCCCGGCGACGTGCTGGTCGGCAGCATCGACAAGCTGGGTTCGCTCTCCGTCACCATCAGCGACCCGGTCTGAGACGGGCGAAAAATCTGATCATGAAAAGACCCGGGCGATTGTGTCGCCTGGGTCTTTTCTGTCTCACAATCCGAGCGCAATACCGTCCTTGCGATGGTCCGATGCGCCCCACAGCACGTTGCGCTCGCGATCGATCCAGATCGCCTGGCAGCCGCCGAGCGGCTCGTCCGCCCAGCGCGTGGCGTGGCCGCGCCGTTCGAGCTCATGTTTTACCTCGGCGGGGATGGTCGGCTCCAGGCTGATCGCGCTGTCGGTGAAGAAGCTGCGCGGCTGGTCGCTCGCCATCTGCACGTCGAGGCCGCGATCGACGATCTGCGACAGGATATGGACATGGCCGACCGCCTGGTATTGCCCACCCATGACGCCGAAGGACATGACGGGCCGCCCGTCGCGCAGGACGATGGCGGGAATGATCGTGTGGAACGGCAGCTTGCGCGGGCCGATGGCATTGGGGCTTTCGGGATCGAGCGAGAAGCCGCAGCCGCGGTTTTGAAGAAGCACGCCGGCCTTGGGCGCATAGATGCCGCTGCCGAAGGCGAAGAAGATCGAGTTGATCAGCGAGATCGCATTGCCCTCGGCATCGACGACGGTGACGTAGACCGTATCGCGGTGCACCGGCATGTCGTAGTCCGCCACAGCGCTGGCGCGCGCCATGTCGATCTTGCCGCGCAGGCCGGCAATGAAGGGTTCGGCCAGAAGGTCGTTGACCGAATGGCGCATCGCGTCCGGGTCGGCGATATAGAGGTCGCGCTGGCGGTAGGCCGCCTTGGTGGCCTCGGTGAACAGGTGAATGCGATCGGCTTCGCCGAGGTCCGGATCGCCGAGATCGAACCCATCCAGAATACGGGCGATGATCAGGGCTGCAAGGCCCTGACCGTTGGGCGGGCATTCGAGCAGGTCGTAGTCACGGTAGGAAGCGCTGATCGGCTGCGTCTCGAAAGCGGAATAGGTGTCGAAGTCCTCGATCGTGTGCAGGCCGCCGAGGCTTTGCAGCGTGGCGACCATGTCTTCGGCGACCGCGCCCTTGTAGAAGGCGTCGCGGCCTTCGCGGGCGATGTGCTCCAGCGTTGCGCCGAGCGTCGGATTGTCCAGCCGGGCACCGACGGCGGGTGGCAGGCCGCCCGGCAGGTATTGGGCGACGGAGGCGGGGTAGGGGCGCAGCCGGTCGGCATAACGCGCCCAATCGTGTGCCACGCGCGGGGTGATGACGAAGCCTTCATAGGCGGCGTCGATGGCGGGCTTCAGGATCGCTGCGAGCCCGAGCTTGCCGTAGCGCGTGCTGAGATGGCTCCAGGCATCGACGGCACCGGGGATGGTCACGGCATGAACCGAGCCATCGGGTATCGCCTTGAGGCCGAGGGCGGTCAGCCGCTCGACCGTCGCGGCGGCCGGGGCGCGGCCCGAGCCGTTGAGGGCGATCGGCGTCTTGTCGGCCGGTGCGTAAAGCGCAAAGCAGTCGCCGCCGATGCCCGTCATGTGCGGATCGATGACGCCCTGCAACGCAACCGCTGTAATCGCCGCGTCCACCGCATTGCCGCCGGCCTCCAAGATGCGTAGCGCCGCCTTGGTGGCCTGCGGATGCGAGGTCGCGACCATGGCCCTACCTGCCAGGGCGACAGACTTTCCAGGGCGCATGAAATCGCGTTCGACAATGGTGTCGCCAATCATGGCAGATCCTCAAGATATGTGGCTGCCGCCGTGTCGCAGATGACAACTGCCCGCAGCATTTTATGACGCAAAGAGAGGGTGAACTAAATAAGGATGGGGCCGGTGGCGTCAACACATATCATAGCGAATTTTTGCATAAATGGCAAAATCATACATTTTTTAAAATCACCCTTGAACGGATGAGTGCGATTCAACAAGAGGGTAGGCCGACGAGAAAATCTCCGACATGGGCGGGTGATGCACGGTGCGGTCGGGATATTTGGCGGTCATGGCATCGAACTGCCGTTGCGCCTGGCGTCCATAGGCGTCGAAATCCACGCCGGGAATGATGTGGTCCTCCATGACCGGTCTTCCATCGATGAAGACGCTCCTGACGTCGCGGCCGCTGCCTGTGAGCATCAGCGTCTGGATCGGGTCGATCACCGGGCCGACATCGGGGGTCGACAGATCGAACACCACGATATCCGCCCGTGCGCCGGGTTGCAGCCGTCCGAGGTCGGGCCGGCCGAGTGCGTCGGCGCCGCCCACCGTCGCGGCGTCGAAATAGTCTTCCGACCGTACCGTGGTCACGCTGCGGTCGAGCACGCGGTTGACCAGCATGCCGACCTGCATGTTCAGAACCATGTCCGGTGGCGCGGTATCGGTGCCGAGCGCCAGCCTCATGCCCTTTTCGCGGAAGCTGGAGAAAGTCGCGAGCGCGTCTCCGTGGCGCGCCGCCACCAGCGGGCAATGCACGATGACCGATCCGCGATCCCGGATGATATCGAGATCGTTGCCAGCCTCGTCCATGTTGCGCGATGGGCTGACATAGGTGCCATGCGGCAAAAGCGTGCGGCGGTTCAGGAAGCCGAGACTGTCCAGCCATTCGACGGAGGTCTTGCCGTGCAGGTGCCGAACCGTATCCCGCTCGAAGCGGCCCTGGTTGCAATGAAGCCGGACAGGCACCGCAAGGTCTGAGCCCGCCAGAGCCGTTTGCGACAGCAGAGTTTCAGTGCATGTCTCTATACGATCCGGGGCAAGCATGGTTCGAACACGGCCGAAGGCCTTGCCCTCGAAATCCTTGCAGAAGCGCACCGCGTCGGCGAGCCCGCGAAGACCTCGCTCTTCGTCGAAGAACAGGGATACGGCGCCATTGTCGGAAACGAACGGGTTGCCGGTTCGATAGGCCGGTCCCAGATAGACCCGCATGCCAAGGTCTTCGGCAGCCACGGCCGCGGCGGCAAATTCGGCATAGGTCTCGCCCCACTCCCGGTAATAGAGCGAGGCGATCGGCAATGCGGTGGTGATACCGTTGCGGATCAGCCGGGCAAAGGCATAGCGCTTCTGGAAGGCGAGCTCGTCGGGCGAATACATTTCATAGGGGCCGCGGTCCATATAGCTTTGCGGCCAGGTCCGGCCTTTTTTCCATTCCGGGTGGTTGTCGTAGGAAAAAACCGTGGTGTCGAGATCCGACAAGGCATCGAGGTCGATCATGCCCGGCGCGATCAGCGCCTCGCCATAGTCGATGCGGCGCGCCACCACGCCGGGAAAACCATGGCCCACGAAGATCACCTGGCCGCGCTCGAAGACAATCTCGCCGCGATGCACGAGCGTGTGGCGACCCTCGGCGTGCCCGACGATCCAGCGTGCCGAAAGCATGGTGCGGCCGGTCTGCTCATTCATGTTCATGTTCCTTCAATGAGATCAGGGCGTTGCAGGCTGGAGCGGAAAGTGGCAGGCCACCCGGCGGCCGTTCTGCTCCTCCAGCGCGGGCGCGACCCGCTTGCAGATGTCCTGGGCCTGCGGGCAGCGCGGGTGGAAACGGCACCCAGAGGGAGGGTCGAGGGGGCTTGGAACTTCGCCGGCGAGCTGTTTGCGCTGCCGATTCGGAGCCTCCAGATCAGGGATCGTGTCGATCAGCAGCCGTGTATAGGGATGGCGCGGATTGCGGAACAGCTGTTCGGTCGGCGCCTGTTCCACGATGCCGCCGAGATACATCACGGCGATATGGTCGGAGGCATGCCGCACCACCGCAAGATTGTGGCTGATGAACATATAGGTGAGGTGAAACTGGCCCTGGATTTCCTTCATCAGGTTCAGGATCTGCGCCTGGACGGACACGTCGAGCGCCGAGGTGGGCTCGTCGCAGACCAGGAACTCCGGCTCGGTCGCAAGCGCTCTTGCGATGGAAATACGCTGCCGCTGGCCACCCGAGAAGGCATGCGGATATTTTTCGCCGTCGCCGCGCATCAAGCCCACAAGACCGAGCAACTCGTCGACGCGTTTTCCTATCGCCGCACCCTTCCGGATTCCGAGCTCGCGGATGGGCTCGGCGATGATGTCCTTGACCCGCCAGCGCGGGTTGAGGCTCGCATAAGGGTCCTGGAAGATCATCTGGACGCGCATGCGGCCGCCCGAGCCTGCGCCGCCGGAATAGGTCAGGCTGCCGTTGGTCGGCGTGTAAAGCCCGACCGCAAGGCGCGCGATGGTGGACTTGCCGCAGCCGCTTTCCCCGACGATCGCGAACGTGCTGCCGCGCGGAACGGCAAAGCTGACGCCGTCGACCGCCTTCAGGGTGCGCTTGGGCTTTCGTCCCAGCATGCGGACCAGCCATGGCTCCGAGGCATCGAACCAGAGGGCCAGGTCCGAGGCTTTAAGGGCGATGTCGTCATGCATAGGAATGTCCTTCTCCTGCGCGCCAGCAGGCCGCCTGACTGTTGCCGATGGGCAAGAGTTCCGGGCGCTCGGCGCATTTGTCGATGCGTTTCGGGCAGCGGGGTGCGAAGGGACAGCCGGACGGGACCGAGCCCGGTCGGGGCATGGCGCCATCGATCTGCACCAGCCGCTCGCGCCGGCGGTTGAGGCTGGGGATCGAGCCGATCAATCCGGCGGTATAGACATGCTTGGGTGACCTCAGCACCTCCTCGACCGGGCCGATTTCCACCAGCCGCCCGGCATACATCACTGCCACGCGGTCCGCCGCCTCCGCGATGACGCCCATGTCATGCGTGACCAGCAGGATCGCCGTCTGGTGCTCGCGGCACATGGTCTTGAGCAGGGATATGATCTGGGCCTGGATCGAAACATCCAGGGCGGTCGTCGGCTCGTCCGCGATGATCAGTTTTGGATCGGCGCAGAGTGCCAGGGCGATCACGACGCGCTGGCGCATGCCGCCCGAAAACTGGTGCGGATAGTGATCGATGCGCAGCTCCGGTGCCGGAATGCCCACCGCGCGCAGCAGGTCGAGCGCGCGCTGCCGCGCCTGACGACGGTTCACCGGCAGATGTGTGAGGATGGTTTCCGCGATCTGGTCGCCGATGCGCATGAGCGGATCGAGAGAGGTCAGTGGATCCTGGAAGATGGCCGCGATCGATCGGCCGCGAAGCTTGCGCATGTCACGCGGCGCAAGCGTGTCGATGCGCCGGCCATCGAGCGATATCTGGCCCTCGGCGATCCGTCCCGGCGGATCGATCAGCCCGATGATGGCATTGCCCGACAGGGATTTGCCGGCGCCGGATTCTCCGACCAGGCCGAGTATTTCGCCCGGCGCCATGTCGAAACTGACCCGGTCCAGCGCACGCACGCTGCCGCGCCGCGTGACGAAGTCGATACTGAGGTCGCGCACGGTGAGAAGAGGGGAGGGATCGGGTCGGTCCGTCGGTGTGTTCGTCATGGGATTTCCGCCTGGCCTTTCGAGATCCACAAGCATCAAGGCGCCTCCACCAGGGCCTTGCCGTCACGCGCCACCACGCGACCGCGCTTCAGCACCAGTTTGCGGGGCGGAAGCGTCACGACGGCCTCCGTGACGTTTCGGCCGGCGACGACGACGAGATCCGCAAAGGCGCCTACGGTGAGGCCGTAATCGGCCAGTCCCATGACCTTTGCGCCGCCGTAGGTGCACACATCGACGGCGCGCTCGATCTCGATGTCCTGGCTCAGATTGTTGCGCTGGCTGAGGATTTGCGCGCGTTCCAGCATGTCGGCATTGCCGAAGGGCGCCCAGAGGTCGCGCATGCCGTCCGTGCCCGAACAAACCGTGATGCCGGCATCCAGCGCCCGGATGAGCGGCGGCACGGGAACCATCGAGGGGCCGGTCGACATCAGCGCGACGTCGGCGGTTGCGATCTCGTCGAGCAGGCGCGAAATGCCGAGATAGTCGTTTGCACCGAGCGAGAAAGCGTGGCTGACCGTGACCTTGCCGGAAAGGCCGTGCGCCCGCGTGCGCTCAAGGATCATCCGGAATGAGAACATGCCGAGTTCGCCCGGTTCGTGCAGGTGGATGTCGATGGGCTTTGCATGTTTGACCGCGAGGTCGAAGACCAGGTCGAGATGGCCTTTCGGGTCGTGGTCGATCGAGCACGGATCGAGCCCGCCCACCACGTCCGCACCCTGCCTGAGGGCTTCATCCATCAGTTCGGCGGTGCCCTTGCGGCTCACGAGGCCCGATTGCGGGAAGGCGACGATGTCGATGTCGATGACATCGCTGTATCGGCTGCGCGTCGCGCTCACGCCCTCGAAATCTGCCAGCCCGTTTTCGGTGTCGATATCGACATGGCTGCGGATTGCCGTCGAGCCCTTGGCGATGGACATGACCACCTGGCGCGCGGACTGCCGTGCTGTATCGAGCCCGACGACCCGCTTCATCTGCCGCTCGTTGTCGATCTTTTCGCGGATTTCCGGGCCGAGCCTGTTTTCCACCCAGTCCATGCCGAGAAGCGTCTTGTCGAGATGGGTATGCGCCTCGACGAGGCCGGGCAGCAGGAGCGCATGGTCGCAGTCCTCGACGGCAGCACCGGTGCGGTCGAGGCCCGGCGCGATGGCTGCGATGCGGCCGTTGCTGATGCCGACGTCGGTGATCACCTTGTCCACGCGGACGTTAGAAAGTACGAGGTCAAACATATCGAGCCTATTTCAATTTCGGGTTGAGGGCGTCGCGCAGCCAGTCGCCGAGCAGGTTGACGGCGAGGATGATCAGCGTCAGTTGAAGGGCGGGGAACAGCACGATCCACCAGGTGCCCGAGAAGAAATACTGGTTTCCCAGCCGTATCAGCGTTCCAAGCGAGGGCTGTGCGCTGGGCATGCCGACGCCGAGAAACGACAGCGTCGCTTCGGCGAGGATCGCCAGCCCGAGGTTGAGCGTGCCCGTGACCAGGGCCGGCGTCATGACGTTCGGCAGGATGTGCTTGAGGATGATGCGCCGCCGCGGCACGTTGATGATGCGGGCGGCCATGACATATTCCTTGCGCGCCTCGACCATCGTCACCGCGCGCACCATGCGGGCGTAGACCACCCAACTGGTGAGCGACAGGGCGAGCACGAGGATCAGCGGTGCGAAGGTATCCCGGTATTCGACCGGCAGCAGTCCGCGAAAGATCGCGCTGACGAGGATGGCGACAAGCAGTGTCGGGATCGACATGACAGCATCGGCAAGCCGCATCAGAAGATTGTCGAGCGCACCGCCGATATAGCCGGCCAGAAGCCCGACGAGCACGCCGATCGTCATCGACACGGCGACGCTGGCCACGCCGATGACAAGCGAGATGCGCGATCCGTAGACGATGGCCGAAAGAACGTCCCGGCCCTGCATGTCGGTGCCCAGCACATAGGGCATCGCCCCGCCTTCCGACCAGACGGGCGGAAGGTTCGCCTTGTCCAGGAAGAGCTGCATGATGTCGAAGGGGTTCTGCGGCATCAGCACGCCGGCGAAGATCGACGTGAAGGCGATGACCAGGAGAACCGTCGCCGACACCACGGCCAACGGGCTGTTGCGAAAATTCCAGGCGAGATCGGAATCCCACAGCCGTGCGACATGGACGCGCAGGGTCTCGCGTTCGACCTTGGGTTCAACGGACATTGCTGCCTCCAATCGCCGTGGCGCCCATGCGCGGATCGACAACGACATAGATCAGGTCGGTGATGAGATTGATCAGGATGAAGATGCAGCAGACGATCATGAGGTATGCCGCCATGACCGGGATATCCACGTACTGGACCGACTGCACGAAGAGGAAGCCCATTCCCGGCCACTGGAAGACGATCTCGGTGACGAGCGCGAAAGCGATCAGGTCGCCGATCAGCATGCCCGTGATGGTGACCACGGGCATCAGACAGTTGCGCAGGCCATGGCGGAAATAGATGGCGCGTGCCCGCAGTCCGCGTGCCCTTGCGAAGCGGATGAAATCCGTTCGAAGGACTTCAAGCATTTCCGACGTCACCAGCCGCATGATGAAGGAGATCTGGAACAGGGCGAGCGAGATTGCCGGCATGATCAGGGCGTAGCGCCCGCTGCTCGTCAGCAGCCCCGTCGTCCAGAAGCCGAGATCGACCACCTCGCCGCGCCCGAAAGCGGGCAGGACCTGAAGCTCGATGGAGAAGGCCAGGATCAGCAGGATGCCGATCACGAAGGCGGGCACCGATACGCCGATCATCGAGATGATATGCGCCACGCGGACCATGAAGGAGCCGCCGTTGATCGCCGCGAAAACCCCGAGCGGCAGCCCGATGAGCAGGGCGGCAATGGAGGAGACCATCACGAGTTCGAAGGTCGCGGGGAAGCGCTCCGCAATCACCCCCATCACGGGCAGCTGGTTTCGGTAGCTCATGCCGAAGTCGCCCTGAACGGCATTGGCGACGAATTTGACGAACTGCACCGGCACCGGATCGTTCAGGCCGAGGCGTTGCGTGAGCGCATCGCGCTCTTCCTGCGTCGCCTGCGGGTTCAGCATCAACTGCACCGGATCGCCGAGGAACTTGAAGATCGTGAAGGCGAGCAGGGCCACGAAGAGAAGGACGACGACGGCATTGGCCAGTCGCTTTAGGACGAGAAGCAACATCCGTGATTTCCCGATGTAATTGCATGATGTCCACGCCGCCGCGGGCAACGGCACGCGGCGGCGTGGTCAGGGCGCTATTCGGCCATGTGGGTCAGCCAGTGACGCGCCTTGTTGTCGGACAGCTGAAGCACATCCTTGACGTTCGATCCGACCGCCCAGGCCATGGGCTGCTGGTGAACGGGAATGAACATCGACAGGTCGTTGGCGCGTTGCAGCGCCTTGGACTGAAGCGCGAGCCGGGCGGTGCGGTCGATGGTGCGGCCGGCCTCGTCGATCAGCCCGTCGATCTCTGCGTCTTTCCATGCGCCCCAGTTAAAGACGCCGGCATTGCCCGTCTTGGAATGAACGACCTGGACCAGGATGGAATAGCTGTCGAGCATCGGTTCATTGGCCCAGCCAAGCGTGCCGACGTCGAATTGCAGCGTGTCGAACTTGGCATCCTGGATCGTCGTCGGTCCCACATTGAGGTTGGGCCGAAGGCCGACGCGCGCCCACATGGCGGAGACCGCCTGGCAGATCTGCTCCTCGTTCACGAATTCCGTGTTCCTGCACAGGAAGGAGAACGAGAAGCCGTTCGGATAGCCGGCTTCCGCGAGCAGCGCCTTGGCCTTGTCGGGGTCGTAGCTCAGGCGTTTGTCGAGGTCGGGCACGTAGCCGGGAATGGCCGGAGCGACCAGCGAGCCGGTGGTGCGCGACAGGCCGCTCATGACGACCTTCTGGATCGCGTCCGCATCGATCGCGTGATACAGCGCCTGGCGCACCTTGATGTCCTGCAACGGGTTCTTGTCCGTGACATCGGATTCGAACGCCTTGGGAGACTGGTTCATGACCAGGAAGATCGTGCGCAGTTCGTTGTTCGAGAGCACCTTGACGTTCGACGATGCCTGCAGGCGGGGAATGTCCTGCAGCGGCGCCTGGTTCGTGAAGTCGATCTCGCCCGAGATGAGGGCCGCCACGCGCGTCGCCGGCGAGGTGATCGGCGTCATGACGATGCGGTCGATATTGTGCTGCCGCTTGTCCCACCAATCCGGGTTGACGTCGAAGACGGTCTCGACGTCCGGCTTGCGGGAAATGAACTTGAACGGGCCGGTGCCGTTTGCATGGCTGGTGGCATAGCCCTCCACGCCCTTGGCCACGTCGGTGGGCGCCTCCGCCTTGTTGGTCACCAGCCAGCCCTGGTCGAAGATGTGGATGTTGGTGAGGTCATTCAGCAGCAGCGGATAGTTTTCCGTGACATGGATATCGACGGTATGGTCGTCGATCTTTTCCGAGCTCACATAGGCCGGCAGGTTTCCGCGAAGGGGCGACGTCTGGTCGCTCACCCGCTTCAGCGAGGCAAGCACGTCGTCGGCGGTGAAGTCCGCGCCATCATGGAACTTCACACCCTTGCGCAGATGAAACCGCCAGACCGTCGGGCTGACGACTTCCCATTTTTCGGCCAAAGCCGGCTCGATCTGCAACGTCGCGTCGTAGCGCACGAGGCCTTCATAGACGTGGTTCAGAACGGAGAGCGTGAACGTATCCCCGTACGAATACGGATCCATGGATACGATGTCGCGCTGAGGCGCCCACCGCATCGTGGCGGCGATAGCGGGTGCCGCCATCGCTGTCGTGAGCGCAAGCGCCATCGCTGCTGATTTTATAGTCAACATTCCCACCTCCTGTTTGACAGTTAGTCTGTCTTGACGTTCCCGGTTTTTGTGTTTGCCCGCATGGCGGAGTGAATGGGCTACCGTATGCGTTCAGCGCCAGTTCACAATTTAGTGTCATGAGGAATGTATGAAATGTCAACGCTACTTTGTATAATTTTTTTGTATGCAATTATTGCAAATAAAGCGCGAATACACCCTCCGCTATACATCCGTAAGCGGAGTCATTTCTTGAAAATGGGTATCGGTCGGGCGTGTCGCCGAGGGCCGGAAGGTGCCTTGACAACCTCACAAGGGGAGTCGTATCAGACTGTTAGGAAAGTTACCAGACGGTTTGTGTGAAAATGGATGTTCTTGCCGGCAGCCCCCGCGTGTTGCGAACGCTCAACGAAAAAGCCGTGCTGGAAAGGCTGCTTTCGGCCGGTCCCCTGACCCGTACGGAGCTCGAAGCCTTCACCGGCCTTTCGAAGCCGGCAATGTTCGAATTGCTGCGGCGCCTGGAGGCGGCCGGGCTGATCTACCGGGATGGTGAAAAGGCCGGCACGTCCGGCCCAAAGGCGGGCCTCTGGTCGATCGAGCCGACATCGAGCTTCGTCGTCGGCATCGATGTCACGCGCCACGGCATCAATGCCGCGCTGGCCGATTTGACGGGCAAAACCATCGCCACGGCCTACCGGGCCTGCGAGCCGGACGAACGCTACGATGCGCATCACCGGCTGTTCAACGTCGTCGAGGAGCTGACGCAGCAGGCCGCCTTTCAACCCGGTGCGATCGACCAGTTTGTCGTGGGCCTGCCGGGCATCGTCGACATCGAACACGGCAATCTCCGCAAGGGCCAGCAGCTTCCGAACTGGGAGAGCTTCCACATCGCCGACGCCATCAGCGAGTGGATCGGCCATGGCCATGTGCTGATCGAAAATGACGTCAACCTGGCTGCCCTGGAGGAAATGTCCTCGGGTGTGGCGCGGGGCATCCAGTCCTTCATCCTGTTCTGGATGGGCGACGGCGTCGGGGCGGGCGTGGTGATCGATGGCAAGCTCCTGCGCGGAACGACAGGAGCGGCGGGCGAGCTGGGTGGCATCGTCGTCGCGCACCGGACTGACGGCTCGCAGCCCGATGGCCTCGCGCCGCTTGAGAATCTCCTCAGCCAGTCCGCGATCGAGGAACTGGCCGCGAGCTACGGCTTGACGGGCGCGGATTGTGTCGACGCCATCCGCAGGGCTGCCAAAGCCCACGACCATCCCGGCTTTTTTACCGAGCTGGCGCAGCGCGTAACGGCGGGCCTTGCCGGTGCGATCGGAATTCTCGATCCGCAGATGGTGGTGCTGGGCGGCGTCATGGGCAGGGCGGCCGGGGCGCCGCTGGTGGAACATGTCATCGAAAATCTCCGTCCGCTGATCGTCTCCTTGCCGGTGATCGTCGCTTCAGCCGTCAAGGAGAGCGGCGCGCGCGATGGTGCTGTCGCGCTGGCGCTGCGCCATGCGCGCGAGCGCCTTTTTGCCGGGGGCAGTGCCGCACGCGGGCAGCCGTAAATATCCCTCATCATTCAAGCGATCGCCCGCGCGAACCGGGAACGGTCCTTTGCGCTCTTCATTTTCCAGGAGTTTCAGAATGTCTTATCCCCTCAAGGTCATCGTCGTTGTCGCGCATCCCGATGAGGCGGAGCTTTATACCGGCGGCACGACGGCCCGGCTGGCGCGCGCCGGTGCGGCGGTAAAATATCTGTCGCTGACCAATGGCGACGCCGGACATCACCAGGTTTCACGCAAGCCCCTGCGCCGCCGGAGGGCGAACGAGGCCTATGCGGCGGCACGCCATCTGGGTGTGCTGGACTACGAAATCCTGAATATCCACGATGGCGAACTGATGCCCGACGCAGCCCTGCGCAAGGCCCTGATCGCATCGGTGCGGCGGTGGCAGGCCGATATCGTCATCACGTTCCATGACGATTGCCCCGGCCATACCGACAACCGCATGGCCGGGCGGGCGGTGCGCGAAGCTGCCGGGTTCTTTGCCAATGCCAATGTCGTGCCCGGCATGCCCGCGCTTGCAAGGCCACCCATCTGCCTCAAAATCACCGACCACTGGGCTCTCGCAGCCCATCGCCATGATGTCGTTATCGGGGTGGATCCCTTTATCGACCAGAAACTGAGGGCGTGCGACGAACATGCCAGCCAGTTCTACGAATTCGCCCTCTACGAGCGGGGCATGCGCAACGACACGATTGCTCAATCGAGCTGGGAAGAGCGGCGCGCGTTTATCCTGAAAAACTGGGGGGAGTTCATGTATGCCAGCCCGGACATGCTCAAGGCGCTGACCGCGCTCGACAGCGAAGCCGAAGCGCCGAGCTTCGCGGAGAGCTTTCAATTGGCCGACTACGGGCGCGAGACGACGGCCGCGGACGTATATGATCTCCTGTGCACCGGCACGCCCATCAAGGAATAGGCGCTGCTTCTATTTGTCGCCCGCGCCGCGACGCATGCCGTCCAGCATCAGCCGCATCATATTGTCGGTAAAATCCGTGCCGACGTCCGGTGCGGGATTGGAAAGGCTTGCGACCGCGCGCAGCAACTCGTTCGGCTTCAGGCCATCTCTGATCTCGCCTGCCTCGACCGCCGTGTCGAGAAGCCCCTGCAGGGCCGGGCGCAGCTTTTTCTCGAAATAGGCGGGAAGGGCTTCATAGGCAGGGTCGCCGGAATGCAGCGCTGCGGCGAGACCCCGCTTGGCTGCGATGAACGCGACGTAACGGTTCATCCATTTGGCCAGCGCCTCGAAGGGCGCATTGTCCTGCGAAAGCGCTGCGGCCGCATCGGCGCAGGCGTCGATCTCGCGCCGGAACACCTCCTTGATGAGATCGGAGCGCTGCGGAAAATGGCGGTAGAGCGTGCCGACGCCCACACCGGCTTCCTTCGCGATTTCCCGGACCGGCGCATCGACGCCGGACTTCGAGAAGACCGCCATGGCCGCAACGAGAAGGTCGTCGATATTGCGCCGCGCGTCGGCGCGCAGATGCTTGCGGTCGGCGCCGTTATCATCCCCGGATGTGTTCGCGATCTCGGGATTGTCGTCCATCACAGTTTCCCACTTGTTAAACGGAACGTCGTTCCATATATTCGGATCATGGTTCCGGTTACCTTTGTCTAAACCAACAGCGCGCGGTTGGCCATAGGAACAATCCAGGAGAACAAAAATGCACGACAAGCCAGTCGCCCTCGTTACGGGCGCCAACAAGGGTATTGGACGCCAGATCGCAAGGGAGCTTGCCGCCAATGGCCTGACGGTCCTCGTGGGGAGCCGCGACCTTACGAAAGGAGAGGAGGCCGCCGCCGACATTGCCGGTAACGCCATCGCCATTCAGCTCGATGTCACGAACGAAGCCTCCATCGCAGCCGCTGCCGAACGCATCCAAACGGAGTTCGGCCGCCTCGACGTGCTTGTGAACAATGCGGGCATAGCCAGCACGGCGGAGCCCGGAACCTCCTTCGAGGAGCGCCTGAAGCAGAATGTCCCGAGCACGGCCTCCATGGACTATATCCGGGCAATCTACGAGACGAACGTCTTCGGCCTCATGGCCGTGACGAAGGCCATGCTGCCGCTCCTCCGGCAGGCGCCCGCCGGCCGGATCGTCAACCTTGGAAGCTCGTCCGGATCCCTCACGCTGAATGCAAATCCGACCTTCGAATACCGCCATGTCTTCGGCGCGGCATACAGCCCTTCCAAGGCCACGGTCCACGCCGTGACGCTGGCTTTCGCGATCGAGCTTGAGAACACGAACATCAAGGTCAATGCAGCATGCCCGGGCTTCACGGCCACCGATCTCAACGGTTTCCGCGGAACGCGCACGGTCGAGCAGGGCGCCCGGCAAGCCGTAAGGCTCGCCCTCCTCGGACCGGATGGTCCGACCGGCACGTTCTCGGACGAGGATGGCCCCGTGGCTTGGTGAGGGGCGGGCGGGGCGAAAGCCTCGCTTGCCTTGACGTTTCGTTTCTTGCCCGCTCTGCGCAGATGACTGGGTCGCGTTGGCAGGCATGGCCTTCACGGTATTGACCAACGCGGCGGGGCATGGATCGCTATCCTCATCATCCGTGCCCCGCTGTGCGAAACCGCATTTATATAGGCGCGCTTTCCGAACCGCGCGGATGTGCCTACGGTGTCGGGCGAGACCAACCGTGGAGCATGTTTTGGAACTCAGGCAGCTCAAATATCTGGTGACGGCCGTTGAATGTGGCAGCCTTGGAAAGGCAGCGTCACAGCTTGGAATGGCAACGTCGGCGTTGAGCCAGCAGATCAGCCGCCTCGAAAGCGAGCTTTCCACCCGGCTTCTTGTGCGCGGCGCCTCGGGTGTCACGCCGACGGAGGCTGGTGCCGCCTTCTGCCGGCATGCGACGCTGGCCCTCAGGCATGTCGATGCCGCGGCCGCCACCGCGCAAGGGGCGCGGCTTTCGGGCATGGTTTCGCTGGGATTGGCTCCAACCACGGCGTCCGTCCTGGCCCTGCCGCTCATCAAGGCTATGGCACGGCGCCATCCGAACATTCGTCTTCAACTCGTGGAGGGCATGTCGGGCCATCTTGCGGGGATGCTGAAACTGCGCCAGATCGATCTGGCCGTGCTGTTCAACGCCGAATCCGTGACGTTTGCAAAAACCGAGGCAATTCCCTTGCTCGATGAGAGCCTTTTTCTCATCGGTGCACCGGTGGAAGGTGAGGGGGAACCGGCAAGCGAGCCTGTCACTCTGGCGGAATTGGCAGGACTTCCGCTTATCCTTCCGAGCAGGACGCACGGTCTTCGGGCAAGCCTCGACCGCTCGTTCAGCGCCGCCGATATCGTCCCCAACATCGCGATGGAAATCGATTCCCTGGCCGTGATCATGGAGGCCGTTACGGAAGGGTTGGGCTACACGATACAGCCCGGCGCAGCGCTTGCCCGCCCCTCCACATCGGCGCTCGTTGTTCGGCCCGTTTCCGACGAGGGAGCCCGTAGAACCAATCTCCTGGTAAGCCTTCCGGAGCATGAGCTGTCTCCCGCGGCCCTCGCGCTGCGTGCGCAGCTGCGTAAGGTCGTCGGCGGGCTCGTGCGTGACGGGCGATGGATGGGCGCTACTCTTCACGAATCGTGAAGCCGCCTTCAGTCTTCGATGATGGTCGATATCCGGTGCGTTCCTTAAAGGTTGGTCGAAACCTTTGAGGAGACACGCATCGTGGTCGATGTTCTGATTGTCGGGGGCGGCAATGCTGCGCTTTGCGCCGCCCTGATGGCGCGCGAAGCGGGCGCCTCCGTGCTGATGCTCGAAGCATCGCCAAAAGACTGGCGCGGCGGCAATTCCCAGCACACCCGCAATCTCCGATGCATGCATGACGCGCCGCAGGATGTGCTGGTCGAGGCCTATCCCGAGGAAGAATACTGGCAGGACCTTCTCAAGGTCACCGGCGGCGAGACCAACGAACATCTGGCGCGCCTCGTCATCCGCGCCTCGTCGCACTGTCGGGACTGGATGCGCCGCCACGGCGTTCGATTCCAGCCGCCGCTGTCCGGCGCGCTGCATGTGGCGCGCACCAATGCGTTTTTCATGGGCGGGGGCAAGGCCTTGGTCAACGCCTACTACCGAAGCGCCGAGGCGCTTGGCGTGAAGGTCCGCTACGAGACGCCCGTTACCGAGATGCTGCTCGATGGCGATCGATTCGTCGGCGTCGTCACCGAAGCCGGCGAAAGGATTACGGCAAAGGCCTGTGTCCTCGCCGCCGGCGGTTTCGAATCCAACCGCGAATGGCTGCGCGAAGCCTGGGGCCGCAACGATCGCGGCGAGTGGCCGGCGGACAATTTTCTCATTCGCGGAACGCGCTTCAACCAGGGCGTTCTCCTGAAGGCCATGATGAAGGCCGGTGCCGATATGATCGGCGATCCCTCGCAGGGCCACTGCGTCGCCATTGATGCCCGCGCACCGCTCTATGATGGCGGCATCTGTACCCGCATCGACTGTGTCTCGCTCGGTGTCGTCGTCAACCGGCAGGCCGAACGGTTCTACGACGAGGGCGAGGATTTCTGGCCGAAGCGCTATGCGATCTGGGGGCGCCTCGTTGCCCAGCAGCCCGGCCAGATCGCCTATTCGATCATCGACAGGAAGGTCGTCGGACGCTTCATGCCGCCGGTCTTTCCCGGCGTGGTCGCCGACAGCCTGCCGGAACTGGCCGGGAAGCTGCAGCTTCCCGTCGAGACCTTCATGCAAACGCTCGATGGTTACAACGCTGCCTGTCAGCCCGGCACCTTCAACCACACGGTCCTAGACGACTGCATGACCGAAGGCGTGGCGCCCGCAAAGACCCACTGGGCGCAGAAGATCGATACGGCACCCTTCTATGCCTATGCGCTGAGGCCCGGAATCACCTTCACCTACCTCTCGCTCAAGGTCGATGACACCGCGGCCGTCCGGTTCGCAGACAGGCCGAGCCCAAACCTGTTCGTGGCGGGCGAGATGATGGCGGGCAATGTGCTCGGCAAGGGATACACGGCCGGCGTCGGCATGAGCATCGGCACGGCCTTCGGCCGGATTGCCGGAACGGGCGCAGCCGCAGCGGCGCGCGCCGCGCACACGATCGGGAGACACTGACATGGCCGCCATCGACACGCTGATGGACCTCGCCGGCAAGGCGGAACGGGAGCTGGATGCCAATGTTGCGGAGGTCGATCGCATCCTCCATATCTGCAATGCCTGCCGCTATTGCGAGAGTTTCTGCGCGGTGTTTCCCGCCATGACGCGGCGGCTGGATTTCAACGTCGCGGATGCCCACTACCTCGCCAATCTCTGCCACAACTGTTCGGCCTGCCTCTATGCCTGCCAATACGCGCCCCCGCACGAATTCGGCGTGAATGTCCCAAAGGCCTTGGCGCAGGTGCGCCGCGACACTTACATCGAATACGCCTTCCCGAAAGCCTTCGGTGAACTCTATCGCTGCAACGGCCTGACCGTCGCCATGGCGGTAAGCCTCGGCGTTGCGGCGTTCCTCATCGCCACCATCCTGATCAAGGGCAGTCTGTTCGTGCCCGGCCTCGAAGGCGACTTCTATGCCATCTTCCCGCACAATACGCTCGCCCTCGTGTTCGGCGCAGCGTCGCTGTTCTCGGTCGTCGCGCTGGCGATCGGCGTCACGCGCTTCTGGCGGCAGGTCTCCGAGCCCGGAAAACCCATCGCGATGCCTGCCGCCGTCGGCGAGGCGGCGAAATCGGCGCTGACGCTGCAATATCTCGGCGGCGGCCATGGCGACGGCTGCAACAACGAGGACGACGCCTTCACGCTCTGGCGCCGGCGGTTCCATCACTTCACCTTCTACGGCTTCATGCTGTGCTTCGCGTCCACGTCGGTGGCGACGCTCTACCACTATCTCTTCGGTCTGGAGGCGCCGTATCCGATCTTCAGTCTGCCGGTGATCCTCGGCACGCTGGGCGGCATCGGCCTTCTCATCGGACCGGCCGGCCTGTTCTGGCTGAACATGCGCCGCAACCCGCTGCAGATGGACGACAGGCAGAAGACCATGGACCGCGGCTTCATCGCGCTGCTGTTTTTCATCAGTCTCACCGGCCTCGCGCTTCTCGCCTGGCGCGACAGCCCCGCGATGCCGCTGCTGCTGGCCATCCATCTCGGCTTCGTGATGGGGCTGTTCGTGACGCTGCCCTACGGGAAATTCGCCCATGGCATCTTCCGCTGTGCGGCGCTTCTCAAACACGCAATCGAGAAGCGGCGGCCGAACCCCGTGCAGGCGGGAGCGGATTGACGCGTGAAGGCGGGGCGCCCTTCCGGGGCGGCTCGAAGGTTTGTCCTGTGCCTTGAAACACCCGGCTTCGGAGCGAAGCCGGGTGTTTCAGTTTTCATCATTCGATATCGGTTTCGTTCTGACCCGCAAGGCGCTTGCACAGCCCTTGCGGGTCTTTTGACGTCCATGCCGAGGCCCTCAAAGGCGGCTCGTTCGCCTATAGCAAATAGACATACGCTTATGCAGTCTATTAGGTTGCTTAATAGCCTCCCCACCTCAATGATGGGCCCACGATCTTCAAAGGGGAAAGCATTCATGGGGCGCAGTGGTATGGATGCCGTGGATATTGAAATCCAATGGCAGCGGCTGATTTCCTTCCTTTCGGAGGCCGCTCTGACCATCGTCAAGACGTCTTTCTCCAAGATCGTCAGCGAGGGTGGCGACTTCGGTTGCCTTCTGTACGACCGGGAAGGGCGGATGATCGCGCAGGACACCGGCGTGTCCAGCAAGCTCGCGCCGTCGCCGCGCACCGTCACCGCGATCCTTCAACGCTTCGGCACAAACGACATCAGCGAAGGCGATGTCTTCATCACCAATGATCCCTGGCTGTGCTGCGGCCATCTCTACGATATTTCGGTGATCAAGCCGCTGTTCCATCGCGGCCGGCTGGTCGGCTTCGCCGAGACGATGGCGCATGTGCCCGACATCGGCGGCAGCCTTTCCAGCGACGCCCGCGAGGTGTTCGAGGAGGGGCTGAGCCTGCCCGTCGTCCACCTGCTGCGCGGCGGGCATGACGTGCCCGAGGTCTGGGCGCTGATCCGCGCCAATGTGCGCGTGCCCGACCAGTTGGAGGGCGATATCCGCGCCTTCATCGCCGCATTGTATCTAGACCAGCGCCGGGTCACGGCGTTCCTGGAGGACAATGGGCTGGAGGATCTGCAACCCATTGCGGACGAAATCATCACGCGTTCCGAAGCTGCGATGCGTGCGGGGTTGCTCGCGACCATTCCCGCGGGAAAACACCGCAACACCATCCTGCTCGACGGCGTGGAAACCGACGAGCCGCTGTCGATCTCCGTCTCGATCGAACGGCATGAGGATGGATCGGTGACCGTCGACTATGACGGCACCGGGCCGCAAAGCGCCGTCGGCATCAACTGCACCGAAGCCTATACGGAAGCCTGGACGGCCTATGCCATCCGCTGCATCGTCGCACCGCACATTCCTTATAATGCGGGGTTGCTGAGCCCGGTACGGCTGAAAGCGCCGTCCGGCACCTTTATCAATGCCCGCCACCCCGCGCCGGTGCGCATGAAATCCTCGACCGGAAACTTTATTCCCGCCGCGATATTCGGCGCGCTCGCCGAGGTCGCCCCGGACCGGATGATTGCGGAATCGGGCATCAAATGCGTGATCCGTTGCTTCGGGACGGATGCGCAGGGCCGCAACATCGCCGAGACGCCGCATTTCATGGGAGGGCTTGGCGCACGGTCCAGCAAGGATGGCGTGTCCTGCATGTCCTTCCCCGCCGCAGGCGCCGAGACGCCGGTGGAAATGCTGGAAAATTCCCTGCCCCTGACGGTGACGCACAAGTCGCTGATTTCGGACTCGGGTGGTGCGGGGCGTTATCGCGGAGGGCTCGGCCAAAGCATCGGGCTGCGCTGCGAAAGCGACCGGCCGCTCAGCGTGCTGGTACAGAATATTAAGGTCCATACGCTGGCCGCCGGCTATGCCGGTGGCGGCGCGGGCGGGCAAGGGTATAACCGGCTGGACGGACGGACGTTGCCGGGAAAAACGCAGGTGCGGCTCTCCCTGGGCGACGAACTGGAAATCGGCCTGTCAGGTGGTGGCGGCATGTCCGATCCCCATCGACGCCCACTGGCCGAGGTTCTGGCGGATGTCGCCGAAGGCTGGGTGAGCCGCGAGGCCGCCACCACCCATTACGGCGTCGCGCTGCACCCGGACGGCACTGTCGACGAGGTCGAAACCCTCCGGCTGCGCGAACCTGCCGCCGCCTCTGCCGCCCTTCTTGAGAGAGTCTGACATGTATCGTCTGGGTATCGACATCGGCGGAACGTTCACCGATCTGGTTCTGGTCAACGCCGCTACCGGCGACCAGCTCCTGGGCAAGGTTTTGACCACGCCTGACAATCCCTCGCTGGGTGCGCTGGATGGCGTGAAGCGGCTGCTTGAGGATGCCGGCATCGAGGCGAGTGATCTGCGGCATGTGATCCACGGCACCACGCTGGTGATCAACGCACTGATCGAGCAAAAGGGTGCGCGCACGGGTCTGCTCACCACGCGGGGCTTCCGCGATATTCTGGAAATGCGCCGCGGCAAGCGCTTCGACATCGACGACCTGTTCATCGAAGTGCCGTCACCGCTGGTTCCGCGCAGCCGCGTCGGCGAGATCGCCGAACGGATGGATCACACCGGCCGGGCGATCGAGCCATTGGACGATGTCCATGCACGGGCCGCCGTCGAGACGATGGTCGCGCAGGGGGTCGAGGCGATCGCCGTTTCGTTCCTGCATGCCTATCGCAACGGCGCGCATGAGGAGCGCGTGCGCGAGATGATCCGCGAAGTCGCACCCGATATCGCGGTCAGCCTGTCGTCCGAGGTGTCGCCGGACGTTCGGGAATACGAGCGCACGTCGACAACCGTGGCGAATGCCTATACCCAGCCCATCATGCGCCGCTACCTCGATCGCATGGCCGAGGAACTGGCCCGTACGGGATACAACCACGACCTCTATCTGATGCTCTCGGATGCTGGGCTGACGACCGTCGATACGGCAACCGCATTTCCGATCAGGCTGATGGAGTCCGGCCCGGCTGGCGGTGCGGTCACCGCGCGCTACTATAGCGAGCTTCTGGGGCGGCCCAATCTCGTGGCCTTCGACATGGGCGGAACCACCGCCAAGATCATGTTCATCGCCGATGGCGAGATCATAACCGCCGACGAGCTGGAAACCGCGCGCCGTTACCGGTTCAAGCGGGGAAGCGGGATTCCGATCCGCATCCCGGTGGTCGAGATGCTCGAAATCGGCTCGGGCGGCGGCGGCATCGCCGCGCTGAACGAGATGGGACTACTGAAGGTCGGTCCGCACAGCGCAGGCGCGCAGCCGGGGCCGGCCTGCTATGGCCGCGGGGGCGAACTGCCCACGGTGACGGATGCAAACCTGCTGCTCGGATACCTGAACCCCGACTATTTCCTCGGTGGCCGCATGAAGCTGGACGCAGCTTCGGCTCAAGCGTCCATGGAGCCGCTATGCGCGTCGTCCGGCCTGTCGCCGGAGCGGGTGGCCTGGGGGATCCACGAGATCGTGACCGAGGACATGGCGCAGGCCGCGCAGCTGCACCTTTTGGAACGCGGGGTCGATCCCCGAAAATTCGCGCTGCTGGCCTTCGGCGGTGCAGGACCTCTGCACGCCTGCGGGTTGGCCCGCAAGCTCGGCATTTCCGAAGTCATCATTCCCTATGCCGCCGGTGTCGCCTCGGCCTTCGGGTTCCTCGCCGCGCCGCTGTCGATCACGCTGATGCAGGGCCATCCGACCGCGCTGAAGGGCGCGGACACCGCGGCGATCAATGCGCTGCTGATGCGGCTGGAGGAAAAAGGCCGCCGCTTCCTGAAGGACGCCGGAGTGGCGGATGACGAGATCCGGCTGCGTCGCTTCGCCTCGCTGCGCTATCGGGGCCAAAGCTCGGAACTGAAGATCACGCTCTCGAACGCGGCGCTGGACGAGGCGACGATGGACGACCTGACGACGGCCTTTTCGGACGAATTCGAACGGGTCTACGGCAGGGCCAACCGGCGCGTTGGGGTCGAAGCCCTGAACTGGCAGGTCCAGGTCAGCGGACCCAAGCCGCAACTGGCGACCGCCCAAGCCGTGGCACGCGCAACAAACCCCAGTGTGGGCGAGCGCATGGCCTATTTCGCCGCGGCCGGCGGTCGGCTGCCGACATCCGCCATCCCGCGCAGCATCCTCAAACCTGGCATCGAACTGCGCGGCCCACTGCTCATCGAGGAAGATGAGTCCACGACCGTGATCCCGCCAGACACAACACTGACAGTCGACGAGTATTTTAATCTCATTGTCAAACTGGATCCGAAGCAGCACTGAAAATTCACATCGTTTCCTGGGAGGAGAAACCATGCACGAACATTTTAGAACAGAAAGATCAGCCACAACCCTCGCAGCGGTCGCCCTGGCCATCGCCATGGGAGCCTATTCGAGCCAACCGGCTCTGGCCATGGACGAGGCGACGCTGGAGGCGGCGCGACAGGAAGGTTCGGTTGTCATCTACAGCGCTTCGCCGTCCGAATTGCTCGATTCGCTGACGAAGGCGTTCAACGCCAAATATCCCGGGATCACCGCCGAATATTACCGCGCGGGATCCTCGCAGGTCTACGAACGCCTGATCGCCGAGCAGGACGCCAACCGCGTCAACGGCGACATCATCCATGTGTCCGACGTCGGCACGATCGCCGAACTGAAGGAAGCCGGGCGTCTCGTGCCCTATGCTTCAAGCGAATACGCGGCCTATGATCCGCAATATGTGGACCCGGACAAGACCTGGTTCGTGGCCCGTGCGCACTTCCTCAACATCGCCTACAATGCGGGACAGGTGTCCGACGCGGATGCGCCCAAATCCCTTCGCGACCTGGCCGATCCCAAGTTCAAGGGCAAGGTGGGCATCATGGATGTGCGCCTGGCCGGCGGCGCCTACACCTGGCAATATGCGGTGTGGAAACTCTATGGGCCTGAATTTTTTGCCGAAATGGCCAAGAACGAGCCCAAGCTGTTTCCGGGCCACGGCCCGATCAACGACAGGATCATCACCGGCGAACTGCTGGTCGGCGTCAGTCTGAACTACATGACCGACGAGGCGATCCTGGAGAAGGGCGCGCCCATCAAGGCGCTCTTCCCGACGGATGGCGCGCCGATGATCTGGAGCCCGGTCGGCATCGTGGCCAAGGCACCGCACCCGAATGCGGCCAAGGTGATGATGGACTTCCTGGCCTCGCCCGAAGGCCAGCAGATTTTCAACTCGCAATATTCCTATTCGCTGCACCCCGCGGTGAAGCCGCGCGAAGGCATGGTGCCGCTGAGCGACATCAAGGTGCTGGACATGCCGCTTGCCGACATGATCGCGCAGCAGAACACCGTGCAGACCACCGTCCGCAGCGCCTGGGGATACTGATGAAACCGGAGGGTTTGGGCGCCACGCGGCGACTGGCGCGGCATCTGGCGGAATTGCGCCTCGACGCCATTCCCGCCTCGGCGGTGGAGCGGGCAAGGCTGCTGCTTCTCGACGGGCTGGCCTGCCTGGTGCTGGGCACGCGCGGCACGGTGGGGCAGGGCGCCGTCGAGGCCATGCGCCTCCTCGGCGGCCATCCGCACTGCACGGTCTTTGCGGGTACAGGCGATTTCCGCTCGAGCGTTCGCAATGCGGCCTATGCCAATGCCATGACGCTCTACAGTGTGGGGCTGAACGACATTCACAAGCCCTCCACGTCCCATCCCGGCGGCTGTATCGTGATGCCGGCGCTGGCTGTCGCCGAATGGCTCGGCCGTGACGGCGGCGATATCCTGACCGCGCTGGTCGCCGGTTATGAAATGAACGCTCGCGTGGGCACGGCCACCGCGCCAAGCCACCGCGAGCGGGGCTTTCACACGACCGGCACCGTCGGCACCTTCGGCGCGACGGCCGCCGCTGGCAACCTGATGGGTCTCAATGCGGACCTGCTGGCCAATGCCTTCGGCGTCGCCGGATCACAGGCGGCGGGCCTCTACGAATTCCATCACGACGGCGCGCTGACCATGGTCTTTCACGCCGGGCGCGCGGCGCAAAACGGGGTCGAAGCCTGCATCCTGGTGCAACATGGACTGACCGGCCCCGTCACCGTGCTGGAGGGCGACAAGGGCTTCTGCCGCGCGCTTTCCGACAGCTATGACCTGGAGGTTCTGACCCGCAATCTCGGCGAGCGCTACCTGATCGAGGAGACAAGTTTCCGTCTCTATTACGGCTGCAACTCGACGCTGGCAGCCTCGGCCGCGACGGAGAGGCTGCTGGTCACGCATGGCATCCCCGTGGACGATATCCGCGAAATCGCGGTGCGCTGCCATCCGGTGGTGGAGCGCGACAACAACGATCCCGAGGCCGGCACGCTTCTGGCCGCTCGCCTGAGCATGCAATTCAACCTGGCGCTCGTGCTCGACCGCGGTCATGTCTGGACGGCCGATATCTATGACGAAGACCTGTGGAGCCCCGCCATCCGGGCGCACATGCCCTCCGTTCGGCTGGTCGCGGATGACGCGATGCCGCGCTTTGGTGCCTCGGTCAAAGCGCTTTTGAAAGACGGCCGTTCAGTCGAGGAGGTCATCCTGTCGCCCTCCGGCGACGCCGACACGCCACCCTCCTTCGACGAGATCGCCACGAAGTTCCGCCGCATGGTCGCCCCGGTCGGTGGCGCGGCATCGGCCGAGCGGGTCATCTCGATCGCGGCGGAACTGGAGCGCCATTCGGCTGCGGTGCTCATCGCGGCACTGGACGATGCCTGCCGGGGGGAACACGCATGAGCGTCAGCGAAAACCGCGACCTGCATCGGCAGGTATCCGGCTCCGGGTGGGGTTTCACCCGGATATCTGGCCAGACGCTGCTCTGCTACGGCCTGATCGCCATTCTATGTCTGTTGGTCGTCTACCCGATGGTGAGCCTGGTTTACGGCAGCTTCGCCTCGCACGGGGGCGCAGCTGACGGCGGACTGTCGCTCGCCAATTTCTCGCGCATCTTCACCAGTGGCCAGTTCTGGCTGGCATGGCGCAACACGCTGATCGTCAGCACCGGCTCGATGCTGATTGCAACCGTCAGCGGCGTGGGGGCGGCCTTTCTGATCGCGCGCACCGATATTCCCGGCCGCCGCATCTGCGAGGTGCTGGTGACGCTGCCGATCTTCATCTCGCCGTTCATCGGCGCGGTCGCGTGGAGCGGGCTGGGCGCACCGGAGGTGGGGCTCCTGAATAGGATCTTCGCCGCCATCGGGCTGCCGCTGAGCATCAACATCTACAGCCTTGCCGGCATTGCCATGGTGCTGGGTTTCTACATGACGCCCTATGTGTTCCTGTTCACCTCGGCACCCTTGAAGGCCATCGATTCCTCGATGGAAGAGGCCTCGCGCCTCAGCGGGCAGACGATGTTCCAGACGCTGCTGCGGGTGACCTTTCCGCTTGTCACGCCCAGCATCCTCGCCGCCGGCCTGCTGGTCTTCGTGCTGTCGATGGAGAATTTCGGTGTTCTGGCCGTGCTCGGCATGCCGTCGCAAATCCCCTTCATCCCGACCGAAATCTACCTCAAGGTCGCCTATCCGCCGCCGGATTATGGCTATGCCACGGTGATCTCGATTTCCTTCGTCATCATCACCGCCGTCGCACTGTTGTTGCAGCGCCGGTTCATCGCAGGCCGCACCTATGTCTCCGTCAGCGGCAAGAGCTATCGCCCCATGCTGGTCAGTCTTGGACCCTGGCGTTGGGTCGCGCTGGGTGGCCTCATCCTGTTCGTGTCCATCTCCACGCTGATGCCGCTCGCCACCATGGTCACCGCGTCGTTCCAGTCCTACTGGACGACCCAGTTCACCAACTTCACCACCATCAACTACGAATCCGTATTCTCACGCGGCCTGTTCTTCCGGGCTGCCTGGAACACGCTGTTCCTGGCCGTGGTCGGCGGGCTGATCGCCTGCGTGCTGACCGCCGTGATCGCCTATATCGTGACCTTCTCCCGTGCTTCCGGGCGACACACGCTGGATCTCCTGAGCTCGATGACCGTCGGCGTGCCGGGCGTGGTGTTGGGGGTGGCGCTGCTGTGGGCCTGGATACGGGTGCCGCTGCCGATCTACGGCACGATCTGGATCCTGATGATCGCCTATATCACGCGGTTCCTGTCCTTCGGCGTGCGCAACATGTCGGCCGCGCTGACGCAGATCGACGGCGACCTTGAAAATGCCGCGCGGGTCTCGGGCGCCAACAAGACGGTGGCTGCGCTCACCATCACCTTCCCGCTGATCCGCGAGAGCCTGTTGTCGAGCTGGGTGCTCTACTTCATCTCCTTTGTGAAGGAACTGAACACGTCGGTCCTGCTCTATGCCTTCAATTCCGTTGTGCTGCCGGTGCTGATCTTCGACGCCTATTTCGAGGGAAAATACCCCGAAGTGGCGGCGTTGGGCACGGGGATCTCGCTGTTCATCCTGGCGGTCTATCTGGTTTCCAATTTCATCTTCGGCCTGAAGGTCGGACAAAAGGCAGGGTAGACGCATGCTGCGCCTGAACAATCTTCAAAAATCCTTCGGCAGCTTTCGCGCGGTGGAAAGCGTTTCGCTCAATGTGGGCGAAGGCGAACTCGTCACTCTGCTGGGGCCGAGCGGCTGCGGAAAATCCACGACGCTGCGCTGCATTGCCGGGCTGGAAGGGCCGACCGGCGGTGAAATCTGGCTGGGAGATACCTGCGTCTATTCCGCCGAAAAGCGGCTGGACCTGCCGCCGGAAAGGCGTCGCATCGGCATGGTGTTCCAGTCCTATGCGCTGTGGCCGCACATGACGGTCGCCGAGAACGTCGCTTATCCGCTGCTGCGCCAGAAACTCTCCAAGGCCGATCGCGAGGCGCAGGCCATGCAGGCACTGGAACTGGTGGGGCTGGCGCATGCGCGCGATACTTCGCCCGGCCGGCTTTCCGGTGGACAGCAGCAACGCATCGCGCTCGCCCGTGCGCTCGCCTCACGCTGCCAGATCCTGCTGTTCGACGAACCGCTGAGCAATCTCGATGTGCGGCTGCGCGAGCAATTGCGCGGCGAGATCCGCGAGATCCAGCAGCGCTTGGGCATCACCGCGATCTATGTCACGCATGATCAATCCGAGGCGCTGGCAATCTCGGACCGGATCGTGGTGATGGATAAGGGCCTCATCGTGCAGATCGATGGGCCTAACGAGCTCTATTCACGCCCGCGGACGCGCTTTGCCGCAAGCTTTCTCGGCAGCGTCAACCTGTTGCCCGCCACGGTGGCCGACAGCGGCGTGCCGGGAGGCCTGGCGCGCTATCGCACCGCCGCCGGCGCGATTGTCGGCGCGCCGGAGCGGCCGGATGTCGGCGGCCCCGGCACGGCCGTGCAGTTCGGCATCCGCTCGGAACTCATCCGCCTGGTCGAGGATACCGCATCATTGCCTTCGGGCTGCAACATCTGGCCCGTGACGGTGCGCGATGCGGTCTTTCTCGGCGAAGGCATCGAATACACTCTCGTCACCGAGGACGGCCAGACGCTGACCGCCAAGGTGCCCCCCTACATCCGCCTGCAGCCCGGCGCCGCGGCCTATGCCGCCATCGCCCCGCAGGACTGCTTCATCATCATCGACTAACCATTTGGGAGAGATATCATGAGCTTACGTGAACAACACCCGGACCTGCTCAAAGAGGTCGACATCGACGAGCAGGAGCGCTGGATGACGCCGCTCGTCAACAAGGTGGCGATGGGCCACCGGCCGCAGGGGGTGATGGACCGCTGCATCATTCGCGACGATACGCTGCGCTCCGGCATCAACACGCCCGGCGTCTATGCCAACAACAGCATCAAGATGGTGCTGGCCGAAAAGCTGGAGGCGATGGGTGTCGTCGAAGCCGAGGTCGGCTATCCCACCATTCCGGAGCATATCGAATTCGTGAAGATGCTACGGAACGCGGGCAGCAAGATGGAGCTTGGCCTGCACACCCGCTATTACGATCCCGACTACCGGACCGAGATCCAGAAGACCATCGATTCCGGCGCGGACCTGGTGAACCTGGTGGGCTACTGGGGCTATATCATGACCAACGCCCTTTGCCCGCAGAACTGGAACGGCGACATCGAGGGCCGTATCGGCGATGCCGTCAGCCACGCCCGCCAGTCCGGCGCCCGCAAGATCGCCGTCGGCACGGACTATCATCGCCTGGATCTCGTGGCCCGCGTCGTGCGTGCGGCCAAGGATGCGGGTGCGGACCGGATCGTCGTCTACGACGTGCGCGGCTGGTTCGTGCCGGAAACGATGGCCTTCCTTGTGCGCTATGTCCGTGCATTGGCGGGGCCGGATATCGAGA
The DNA here is from genome assembly GCF_058809275.1 of Shinella sp. GW821-FHT10F02. NCBI lineage: Bacteria > Pseudomonadati > Pseudomonadota > Alphaproteobacteria > Hyphomicrobiales > Rhizobiaceae > Shinella > Shinella sp. GW821-FHT10F02. Next base: position 580,728 of record NZ_JBXASL010000001.1, read on the forward strand.
TCGGCGTGCATTGCCACGACGACTATGGCCTTGCCACCATCAACTCGATCGAGGCGATCCGCGCCGGCGCGCTGACCTGCGACGTCACCATCAACTCGACCGGCCATCGCTGCGGCAATGCGGCTTTCGAGCAGGTCGTGCCGGTTCTGGAATCGCTCTACAACATCCGCACCGGCCTCGACATGACCCAGCTGACGCCGCTCAGCGAAATGGTCGCCGAGCTTTACAAGTTCCCCATTGCCCGCAACCGCCCGGTCACCGGCCCGCACATGTATTCCTACGGCGGCAGCCATCTGGGCGGCATCCTGCGCGGCCAGTGGTACTTCTGGGAGAACATCAAGGCCGAGACCGTCGGCAACCGGCGCTCGGTGTCCTTCGGTTCGACCTCGCTGCGGCGCGGCAAGACCGCACCGGTCACCGTCAAGATCGAATCGATGGGTCTCAACCCGGACTCCGCCAATATCGAGCGGGTTTTCGAGAAGTTGGAAAAGCTGATCTACGAGAAGGTCGAAATCGGCGAGCGGGAAGTCGAAGCCGTGATCCACGAGATCTACGGCTGACCGTCCAGGAGGGGAGCTTTCGGGCTCCCCTCCCTATTTCTGCCCCGGCCAGGCCTCCGCAACATATTCCCGGGCGTGTTTGATGAAGATGCGGCTTGTGTGGGACATTTCCCGCTGCATCGGCAGCAGGATGCGGAACTCATAAATCAGCTTTGGCAGGAAGGGCCGCAGCACGAGCCCTTTCGACAAGAATGCGCGGGCCGAAATCTCGTCCACCACCGAGACACCGATGCCCGTCGCCACCATTTCGCAGATGATCGCGCTTGTCTGCGCCTCGACCAATATCCTGGGCGTCACGTCCGACTGCTGGAAAGCCAGATCGACCTTCTGGCGGTGCCGTGAGCCGGGCGGCATGGCGACAAAGGACACACCGCGCAGGTCATCGGCCGTGACGATGTCGCGCGCAGTCAGCGGATGGTCCGGCGGCATGATGCAGACGGCGTTCACCCGAATGAAGTCCTGCGTGAATGAGGAGGGGTAATCGATCGGATAGTTGGTCAGCGCGACATCGAACTGCTGCGTGTCGAGCCAGGCGCGCGCATCGCGGCTGAGCACGGTCTTCAGCGTGATGTGCAGGTCCGGATTGTTTTTGCTCAGCCGCTGGAAGACGGAGGGCAGGATGCCGTGTGCCATGGGCATGGTGGCCAGGATGTTCAGCGTCCCGCCAACATTGCGGATGCCTTTGATGAAACTGCTGAGGTGGTCGAGACCATAAAACGTCCGCTCCAGCTCTGCGAACAGGATGTCGGCCTCTGGCGTGGCACGCAGACGGCCGCCGCTGCGGACAAACAAGGACAGGCCGGATTGAAACTCCAGGTCGGAGATGAGGCGGCTGATGACCGGCTGCGTAATCCCCAGCATGGCGGCCGCCTGGACGGTGGTTCCCGTCAGCATCAGGGCACGAAACGCCTCCAGCTGACGCAAGTTTAACATGCGGGGCATGGCAGCTCCTTCATAGCTCGACGGCGCCGGCGTGGCGTGCTTTTCATTATGCTGGAAAGCTATAATAATTGAAGGTTATATTATTTTTAGCTCTACATGGCGGTCAAGCTTTAGGCGTGCATGGTCGAGGCCGGCCTCAATTTCATGGGGCCGGCCCGAGCATCATCAGCGGATGTTCAGAAGGTTATGTTGCTGAAGGCCTTGCGGTTTCGCTCCAGTTCCATGCGGGTGCGGCGGATGTGGCTGTAGAGGGCTCTTTCTGAGTCCTCGACATTCCGCCGCTTGATCGCCTCCATGAGAAGGCGGTGCTCGCACTGGATGATCCAGAAGCGTTCCCGGCCGAGAAGCATCGTGTACGCCCGGCGATAATGCTGGGTGGTGTTCCAGATGCGTTCGATCATCGGGATGAGCGTCGGCATGGCTGTCGCGCGATAGCTTGCGAGATGGAATTGCCGGTCTAGCTTGAGGAACTCCTCGACATCGGTCGTGCTGTCGATGGCAGCGCAAATCTCTTCCAGCCCGAGAATATCCTCGTCGGTGAGGTGCGGCAGGCTTTCTCCGAGTGCAAGCGGCTCTATCCGCTCGCGGATCTTCCACATCTCCACGCATTCCGCGATATCGACGCGGGCGATCCACACGCCGCTATTGGGCACGATGACGACGAGGCCTTCGCTTTCGAGTTGCTTGAGGGCTTCGCGCACCGGCACGCGGCTGGTGCCGAATTGCGCGGCAAGCTCCTCCTGGCGAATGCGCAGGCCCGGCGCGAACTCGCCGGTGAGGATTTTTTCGCGAATTTCTCCTGCGACCCGTAAGCCCAAGGTGGTGTCATTCATAAAGGCGGGCTCCTCCCGTACGCCGTGGGGCGACAACGCAGATATAACAGGCAATATCCGCCACCCGTCCACCACTGTTTCGCGACAAGCCTGGCATTTGTTCCATCTAGGTCGCCGGGCCGGCAGGGTGCCAGAGGTGGCGCGATGTGTCCGCTTCATAGGCCTTGCCCCGTGGAAAACACACGAGTTCGAGCTGCATGCCCCAGGGGGCCAGGAAATAGACCCAGGTCTGGCCGGCGCTCGGGCCATCCGTCCGCACCACGGGCGTGCCGAGGATGCGGACGTCTTTTGCGCGCAGATAGTCGAGTGCTGCATCGATGTCATCGACATAGAAGGCGAGATGGTGCCCGCCGACATCGCTGTTGCGGGGCTGGCGCCTGTTCTGATCGGGAGAAGTGTACTCGAATATCTCGAAATTTGAGCCGTTCCCGCAGCGCAGGAATTTCAGCCGCTTCATAACGGCGCGCGGATGCACGTTCAGCGCCGCCTCCATCCAGTCTCCATCCGACGCGAACGGGCCGAGCTCGTAGAACGGTTCGCATCCGATGACGTTGACGAAGAAATCCACCGCCTCATCCAGGTCCGGAACCGTGAAGCCGATATGTTCCGTGCCCCTCAGGCCCGGCAGGCCGCGCCCCGCCGGAAGGCCCTCGTTCCGGTGGCTCTTGTCGTCTTCGGACATTCGGTCTCTCCCCCAGGCAAAATCATCAATGAATCCATTTCCAAATGATTGGATACATTTATCTGTTTGTCGAGCGATTAAACTGCGTAATTTGCCGATTATTGCCATTAAATATCGATCTGTGAATATTTGTGGATACAATTCGTTGACATCGCACGCGGAAAATGAAAGCCTTGGCATAACAAGACCATCAGAAACGTGGGAACAACACCGGCTCAGCCGGGAAAATCCAGGTCGTCCGACACCGAGCGCGTGACGCTTCATATCGCCTGTCGTTTGCAAGCCTCTTGCAAGCCGTGGCTACGCTATTGTCTGTTGAGGGAAGAAATGCCGCAAACGAAGAACGTGTCGAGTTCCACGCGCTGGCTCGATTTCGGGACCACCAAGAAGGACTGGGATGGCGCGAAAGCCGCCGAGCTGGAAACCGTTCTGTCCTCCCTCCACCTCATCCGGGCCTTCGAGGAAGCGGTACTCGAACTGGCGAACGAGGGGCTGGTCCATGGGCCGGCGCATTCCTCGATCGGGCAGGAAGGCGGGGCCGTTGGATCCATCCTGCCGCTGAGGCCGGACGACCAGATCAACGGTTCGCATCGCGGGCACCACCAGTTCCTGGCAAAAGCCCTGAACTATGTCGCACCCGGCGGATTGCCCGTTGGTGCGGATTTCGATGGGGCCGTCGTGGCGCTTCTTCGTCGCTCGCTTGCCGAAATCATGGGGCTTGCGGAAGGTTTTTGCGGCGGGCGCGGCGGCTCGATGCATCTGCGGTGGTACGAGGCAGGCGCGCTCGGCACCAATGCCATCGTCGGCGGCGGCGTGCCTTTGGCGGCGGGTGCCGCCTTCGCCCACAAGCAATCCGGCACGGATGCCGTTGCGGTCAGCTATTTCGGCGATGGCGCCATCAACATCGGCTCGGTTCTGGAAACGATGAATCTTGCCGCCATCTGGCGCCTGCCGCTGTGTTTCTTCATCGAGAACAACCGTTACGCCGTCTCCACCAGCCTTGAGGAATCGACGGCGGAAACCCGGCTGGCGGCGCGCGGACAGGCCTTCGCCATTCCCTCCTGGCATGTCGACGGCATGGATCCGCTTGCAGTCAGCCTCGCGATGAAAGAGGCGCTGGCGCATATGCGCGCCGGCAAGGGGCCGACGATCATCGAGGCGGATGTTTACCGCTATTTCCACCAGAACGGCTCCTTCCCCGGCAGCGCCTTCGGCTACCGCATGAAGGAAGAGGAAGAAGCCTGGAAGGCGCGCGACCCGCTGGACCGGGTGGCAAAGGAAATGATCACGCGTGGCCTGATCGACCAGCCGGCCGTCGATGCGCTGAGGGCGCAGTGCAAGCAGGTCATGCAGGCGGTGATCGAGGAACTGACGGATAGGGTCGATAACCGCCGGTCGATCAAGCCCGGCCTGTGGCCGAAGCCCGACTTCTGCGATGTCGGTGTGCGGAGCGACGGCTCGGAACTGGCGACGCTGCGTTATGTTGAGCAATCCGGCTATGCCGGCAGGATCGAGCAGCGCAAGTTCGTCGACGTCATTGCCGAAGTGCTCGACCGGCGCATGGAGACGGACGACAGCGTCATCATTCTCGGCGAGGACATTCACCGCCTGAAGGGCGGTACAAACGGCGCGACGCGCGGCCTCAAGGCAAAATATCCCGATCGCATTCTCGGCACGCCAATCAGCGAAAACGCCTTCATGGGACTTGGCGGCGGCCTTGCCATGGACGGACGGTATCGCCCCATCGTCGAGTTCATGTATCCCGACTTCATGTGGGTCGCCGCGGACCAGGTGTTCAACCAGGTCGGCAAGGCACGCCACATGTTCGGCGGCGATATCGCCATGCCGCTGGTGCTGCGCACCAAGATCGCGATAGGCACCGGCTACGGGTCGCAGCACTCGATGGACCCGGCTGGCATTTTCGTGACCTCGCCGGGCTGGCGGATCATCGCGCCCTCGACGCCCTTCGACTATGTCGGCCTGATGAACACGGCGCTCGCCTCCAACGATCCCGTTCTGGTGATCGAGCATGTCGATCTCTACCAGGCGACGGGGCCGGCGGCGGCCGGCGATCTCGATTATTTCATCCCGTTCGGAAAGGCCGCCGTGCGGCGGGCGGGCTCGGCGGCGACGATCCTGACCTATTCCGCCATGGTGCAGGCGACGCTCGATGCGGTGGCGGAGACCGGGCTGGACGCCGAGGTCATCGACCTCAGATGCCTCGATCGCGCAAGCATCGATTGGGACACGATCACCGACAGCGTGAAGAAGACGAACATGGTCATGATCGTCGAGCAGGGACCGCGCGGCTCCTCCTACGGCTCCTGGCTCGCCGACGAGATACAGCAACGCCTGTTCGACTGGCTGGATCATCCGATCGAGCGGGTGACCGGCCGGGAAGCGTCGCCCTCCATTTCCAAGATTTTGGAACGGGCGGCCTATGCCGGGCGGGAGGAGATCGCGACCGCCCTGAAGGCCTTGCCGGAGCGCCGCAATGGCTGAGTTCCTGGTCCTCCCCTCCGTCGTCGCCAATGCGCGCGACGGGACGATCGCCCGCTGGCTGAAGGCCGAGGGCGACATGGTCGCCTCCGGCGAGGCCTTTGCCGAAATCGAAACGGACAAGGCCGTCATCGAAATCCCGAGCCCGAAGGCCGGGCGCATCGCACGCATATTGCATGGCGACGGCGCGACGGTTCCCGTCGAGACGCATATCGGCGTCTTGGCGGAGGTAAGCGAGGATGATGCCACGGTAACGGCCTTCCTGTCGGGCGCGGCGGGCGCTGCACCGGTCGAGGAAGCGCCGCCGGCAGTCTCTCCCGCGGCAGCAGTCCCTGCACTGGCGATATCCGATCGGATTTTCGCGAGCCCGCTTGCCCGCCGCCTCGCTCGGGAAGCAGGCATTTCCCTCGGCGATATCAGCGGAACGGGTCCGCGCGGGCGCATCATGCGGGAGGATGTGGAGGCCTTTGTTGCCACATCTCTCGTGAAGCCAGCAGCCGTGCCGGTCGCCAAGGTCGTCATTGCCGAGGAGCTAGCTCCGGCCATCGCCGTGGACATCCCGCATGTGGCCACGCCGCATTCGCCGATGCGCCGCACGATCGCGCAGCGCCTTACGGAGGCCAAGCGGACAATTCCGCACTTTTATCTGAATGCAGACATTGCCATGGATGCGCTGATCGCTTTGCGCGCCCAGATCAACGCGGAAAGGTCCGATGGCGGTAGGCTATCCATCACCGATTTTCTGGTGAAGGCGGCAGCGGCGGCGTTCGGTCTGGTGCCGGCCTGCAATGTCATCTGGACCGAGCCCTCGCTCCTGCAATTGCAGCGGACGGACATCTGCGTTGCGGTTGCGACGGAAGGCGGGCTGATCACGCCTGTCGTCAAGGACGTCGGCAACAAGTCGCTCTCCGTCGTTTCCCGCGAGATCGCGGAACTGGCGCTGCGTGCCCGCAACGGCGCGCTCAAGCCGGAGGAGTATCGCGGCGGGTCCTTCACCATCAGCAATCTCGGCATGCACGGCGTCAGCGACTTCACCGCGATCATCAACCCGCCGCAGGCCGCGATCCTGGCGGTCGGCGCGATCGAGGAACGCATCGTCTCGCGAGGCGGCATGGCGGTCAGCGCACGCATGTTGCGCGTGACGCTGTCGCTCGACCATCGCGCGATAGACGGCGCGGTGGGCGCACAGTGGCTCGCGAGCTTCAAGGAGCTTGTCCAGAACCCGATGCAAATTCTCATTTGAGATCAATCCGTACGAACGACCAACAATGAAAAGAGAGGAACATGATCATGCATAAATACATGAAGACGCTTCTTGCCGCCGGCGTCGTGGCGGCGGCCGGCCTTTCGGCGGCCGAGGCGCGCGACCTGACGGTCGTCGGCTTCGGCGGTGCGGTTCAGGATGCTTTCCGCGAAGCCTATTTCACGCCCTATGCCAAGGAAAAGGGCATCACGGTGCTGGAGGACACCACGAATGGCGGCCTCGCCAAGCAGAAGGCCATGGTCGAGGCCGGGAATGTCACCTGGGACGTCATGCAGATGGAGGACGACGAGGTGACCATGGCTTGCGAACAGGGCCTGCTCGAAGACATGGACTGGTCGACCCGCGCACATGCGGATGAAATCGACCCCTCCCAGTTCAAGGATTGCGCGGTCGGTGCGCTGAGCTGGGCAAACATCCTGACCTACGATGCCGGCAAGCTGACCGATGGCCCGAAGAACTGGGCCGATTTCTGGAACGTGGAGAAGTGGCCGGGCAAGCGCGGGCTGCGCAAGACCGCGAAGCTGACCATGGAAGTCGCCCTGATGGCCGATGGCGTAGCGCCCGCGGACGTCTACAAGGTCATCGCCACGAAAGAGGGGCAGGACAGGGCGTTCGCCAAGCTCGACGAGCTGAAGCCGCATATCCAGTGGTGGGAAAGCGGCGCGCAGCCGCAGGAATGGCTGTCGTCCGGCGACGTCGTGATGACGTCGGCCTATAACGGCCGCGTCGACACTGCGCAGAAGGAAGGCAAGAACTTCTCGATCATCTGGGACGGGCAGATCAACTCCGTCGAGTTCTGGGCCGTCATGAAGGGCACGCCGAACCTCGACCAGTCCATCGCCTTCGTGGAGTTCCTCATGTCGAAGGATCCGCAGGTGACCTTCGCCAACGCCATCGCCTACGGTGTCAGCAACGTCAAGGCGATGGAAGCGCTGCCGGCCGACCGCCTTGCCAAGCTTCCCTCCGCGCCGGACAACCTCAAGAATGCCGTCCGGTTCAATTCGGAATTCTGGATCGACCACGGCGAGGAACTGGCGGAGCGTTTTGCAAGCTGGGTTGCCCAGTAATCCCGTCGCAACAACGTCTGAAATCCTGTCGGGCAGTCGCTGTCCGACAGGATTTCCGGAGGCTCGAACCCAGATGACCCTGACCGTTCAAGACAGCGCCGAGACGCGGAAATTGCGTCACGCCTGGGGCCGGGCCGGCAAGCGCCGGCGCACCATCTCGCTTCTGCTGGTGGCGCCGCTGTTCGTCTATGTCCTGCTGACCTTCATGCTGCCGATCGGCATGATGCTCTACAAGGCTGTCGAGAATGTCGAGCTGATCAGGGCCGTGCCGGAAACGACCGTCGCGCTCGGGCAATGGAAGCCGGAGAGCCTGGACGAGCTGCCGCCCGATATCGTCTTCACGACATTCCTGAACGAGATTTCGGCCGCTCCGCGCAATCTTGTCGGCGAAGCGGCGAGACGTCTGAACTATGAGGTGAGCGGCTATCGCACGCTTCTCACCAGCACCGTGCGCAAGCTGCGCACCATGCCCGAGAACCTCAGCGAAGAGGGTGCCGCGCGGCGCTTCATGGCAGACATCGATGCGCGCTGGGAAGAGCCCGCCTACTGGCACGCGATGAAGCGGGCGTCTTCCACCTACACGCCCTATTATATGCTGGCGGCGGTCGACCTTGGCATCGACGATGCCGGGCAGATCGTGCAGGCGCCGGAGGAACAGCGCACCTATATCGATATTCTCCTGCGCACCCTCAAGACCGCGGCGATCGTCACGGCGGTATGCGTGCTCCTGGGCTATCCGCTCGCCAACCTGATGGTCGTAGCACCTCGGCCCTTCTCGATCGCGCTCATCATTGCGGTGATGCTGCCGTTCTGGACCTCGCTGCTGGCCCGCACCTCCGCCTGGATCGTGCTTCTTCAGCGCGAAGGGCTGGTCAACTCGCTTCTGGGCTATCTCGGGCTGATCCAGGAACCGCTGGAACTCATCTTCAACACCACCGGGCTCTATATCGTCATGATCCACATGATGCTGCCGTTCATGGTCCTGCCGCTCTATTCCGCGATGAAGGGCATCCCGCCGCATTTCATGAAGGCCTCGGCATCGCTCGGGGCGCATCCGGTCCGCGGTTTCCTGAACGTCTATCTGCCGATGACTCTGCCCGGCGTCGGGGCGGGTGTTCTGCTGACCTTCATCGTCACCGCCGGCTATTATATAACGCCCTCGCTGGTGGCGAGCGCGCGCGACCAGATGCTCGGCTATTTCATCGCCTTCTTCGCCAACACCACCATCAACTGGGGCATGGCGTCCGCGCTCGGCATCATCCTGCTCGCCTGCACCGTCGCCGTCTATTTCCTTGCGGCGCGCACGGTCGGCGTGCGCCAGCTGGCGGGGCTGAAATGATGCAGTACAGCCATAAAATCATGGCCCTGCGCGCCCTCTACTACGCCTTCGGTGTCGCGATGATGCTGTTTCTGGTCGTGCCGCTGCTTGCCATCGTTCCCCTGTCCTTCAGCTCCGGCAGTTTCCTGTCCTATCCGCTGCCGGGCGTATCGACCCAATGGTACGAGCGCGTGTTCCAGGACGGGCCATGGCTCGGTTCGCTGAAGAACAGCCTGATCATCGGTGCGGTCTCGACGGTCGCCGCGACCATTCTCGGCACGCTGGCCGCCTATGCCTTTGCCCGGCGCGACCTGCCGATGCCCACCGCCATCCTCGGCTTCCTCATTGCGCCAATGATCGTGCCGCCCGTCATCAGTGGCCTCGGCATGTATTTCCTGATGGCGAAGGTGGGGCTGACGGCCAGCATGCCGGGCGTCATCATCGCGCACACGGTTCTCTCGGCGCCCTTCGTGCTCATCACCGTAACCGCGACGCTGCAGGGTTTCGACATGGGGCTGCTGCGCGCGGCCGCAAGCCTCGGCGCGTCACCCGCCAAGGCCTTCATGACTGTCCTCGTGCCCGTCATATCGCCGGGCATCATCTCAGGCGCGCTCTTTGCCTTCATGACGTCGTTCGACGAGGTCGTGGTGACGCTGTTCCTTGCCGGACCGACCCAGCGCACCCTGCCGCTCAAGATGTTCGAGGGGCTGCGCGACAATATCGAACCGTCCATTCTGGCAATGGCGACATTCCTGATGCTCATTGCCGTCCTCAGCCTCGTCGCCGCGCTGTTCCTGGTGAACCGCAACGCAAGAAACCTCGGAAAGGCCTGACATGACCCAGCAGAACGAAATCCACATCCCCAACCCGCAGGCCGGCGTCGCGTTCATGGACGGCAGGTACATGCCCATCGGAGAAGCGAGCGTGCCGATCCTCGATCGCGGCTTCGTGCGGTCCGACGCCACCTATGACGTCGCCCATGTTTGGAAGGGACGCTTTTTCCGCCTCGACGACCATATCGAGCGCTTCTTCGCCTCGATGCGGGGCCTGCGCATGTCGCTGCCCTATACCCACCAGCAGATCGCCGACATCCTCCTCGAATGCGTGAGCCTGAGCGGCCTGCGCGATTCCTATGTGCAGATGACCTGCACGCGCGGCATGCCGCCGGTCGGAAGCCGCGATCCGCGCCTGTGCACGCAGCGCTTCTACGCCTTCGCCGCCCCCTTCGTGTGGATCGCCAACGACGACCAGCGCCGGCAGGGCGTCCCGATGATCGTCAGCGCCGTCCAGCGTATCCAGCCGCAGGCCGTGGACCCGCGCATCAAGAATTTCCACTGGCTGGATCTCACCATGGGTATTTTCGAGGCCTATGACCGGGATGCCTTCGTGGCCGTGCTGCGCGACGGCGAGGGCAACATCACCGAAGGCGCGGGCTTCAACGTCTTCGTGGTGAAGGACAATGTGCTCTGCACGCCCGTCAGCGGCGTCTTCGAGGGCATGACCCGGCGCACCGTCATCGAGCTTTGCGAGCAATTGCAACTGCGCTGCGAGGTCCGCACCGTCGGGATCGACGAGATCCTCGGCGCCGACGAAATCTTCATGACCAGCACGGCAGGCGGCATCATGCCGGTGACGACAATCGACGGCAAGGCGGTCGGCGGCGGCAAGCCGGGCGCGCTCACCACCCGCCTTCACGATCTCTACTGGCGCCGCCAGGAGGAAGGCTGGCTCGGCACCGAGGTTGCCTACAGGGATTAGAAACCGCGCGGCGGACGCGGCGGGAAAGCACTTGGAAACAGCGAATGCGCGGCGGTGCGCATGGAAGGTCTTATATGGAATCCGGCACTATCGTCGAGTTCGTCGGCGTGCAGAAGACATATGACGGGCACACGGTCGTCATCCAGAATCTGGACCTGTCGGTCAGGCAGGGTGAGTTTCTCACCCTGCTCGGGGGCTCCGGCTCCGGCAAGACCACCACTCTGATGATGCTGGCGGGTTTCGAGACACCGACGCGGGGCCATATCCTCGTCAAGGGCAAGCCGATCGAGCATCTTCCGCCGCATCGCCGCGGCATCGGCGTCGTCTTCCAGAACTATGCCCTGTTTCCCCATATGACCGTGGCGCAGAACCTCGCCTATCCGCTGAGGATGCGCAAGAAAAGCCGCGCCGAGACGCAGATGAAGGTCGATAAGGCCATCGAGATGGTGCGGCTCGAAGGAATGCAGCACCGCCGGCCGGCAGAGCTTTCCGGCGGCCAGCAGCAACGCGTGGCGCTGGCCCGCGCGCTGGTGTTCGAGCCCGACCTCGTCCTGATGGATGAACCCCTCGGCGCCCTCGACAAGACATTGCGCGAGCACATGCAATACGAGATCAAGCAGATCCATCGCGATCTCGGCGTCACGATGGTCTACGTCACGCACGACCAGTCCGAGGCGCTCGCCATGTCCGATCGCATCGCCATTTTTCAGGCCGGTGCGGTCGCGCAGATCGCGAGCCCGCAGGAACTCTATGAACAACCGGCCAGCGTCTTCGTCGCAGGCTTCATCGGCGAGAACAACATTCTCTCTGGCAAGTCCGCGGGACGGGACGACAACGGGCGCGGCGTAGTTCTCCTCGATTGCGGCCAGTCGGTCCGCATGCAAGCACCCGCCGGCTTCGCGGACACCGGAAGACCGTTGAAACTCGCAGTGCGGCCGGAAAATCTGGTGATCGGCACCCCGGCGCGCGATCGTCTCAATCAATGTTCCGGCAAGATCGCCGACACGACCTATCTCGGTGACCATCTGCGTGCGCTCGTGGATATCGGCATGGGGCAGACGATGGTGGTTCGCAAGCCGCTTCAGGATTTTGCCCGCCCGCCGGCAATCGGCGAGGACATTCTGATCGGCTGGAACGACGGCGACGGGCACGTCTTCGCCTGACAGGCACAAGGTTGGATTTAAACAGGAGAGGCCATATCGATGACGACGAATTCCAGGGACCGCGCATTGAGGGAGCGGGCACGCGCAGTGATTCCGGGCGGCATGTACGGCCATGAATCCGTGGCACTTCTACCGGAGGATTTCCCGCAGTTCTTCTCCCGTGGCGAGGGTGCGCGCATATGGGATGCCGACGGCAACGAATATGTCGACTACATGTGCGCCTTCGGCCCGAACCTTCTGGGATACCGCAATCCGGTCGTCGAAGAGGCCGCAAGCGCGCAGGCCGCGATGGGTGACACGCTGACCGGACCGTCGGAGGCGATGGTGACGCTGGCGGAAGATCTCGTCTCGATGATCAGCCATGCCGCCTGGGCGATGTTCTGCAAGAACGGCAGCGACGCGACCTCAATGGCGATGGTGCTGGCACGCGCCCATTCCGGGCGGCGCAAGATTCTGGTTGCCCAGGGCGCCTATCACGGCGCCTCGCCCTGGAATACGCCCAACCCGAAGGGCACGCTGCCGGAAGACCGGGCGCATATCCTCTATTTCCGCTACGACGATCTCGATAGCCTGCGGGATGCCTTCCGTCAGGCCGATGGAGATGTCGCTGGCGTTTTCGCGACGCCCTTCCGGCATGAAGTGTTCGAGGACCAATTCCTGCCTTCGGCCGAATTCGCTAGGGGCGCGCGGCAACTCTGCGACGATGCGGATGCCCTCTTGATCGTCGACGAGGTCCGCGCGGGTTTTCGCCTGGCGCGCGATGCGAGCTGGAGCCTGCTCGGCGTGGAACCCGACCTCACCACCTGGGGCAAGGTTCTCGGCAATGGCTATCCCATCTCGGCGCTTCTCGGCCGCGAGAAGCTGCGCGCCGCCGCGTCCAGCATCTATGTCACGGGTTCCTTCTGGTTTTCCGCCGTGCCGATGGCCGCCGCCGTCGCGACGCTCGCGGTCGTCCGGACATCGGACTATCTGGAACGCATGATCGCGCGCGCCGAGGAGATGCGCAAAGGTATTGCCGAGCAGGCCGCCGCGCATGGCTTCGGCATCCGCCAGACCGGCCCTGCACAAATGCCGCAGATCTTCTTCTCCGACGATCCCGACATGCGCATCGGCTATTTCTGGGCCGCCGCCGCCGTCAGAAGGGGCGTCTACCTGCACCCCTATCACAACATGTTCGCGACCTCGGCGCTGACGGAAGCGGATATCGCCAAAACGCTCGCCGCCACGGACGAGGCCTTCGCGGAGTTGAAGCGCGCATGGGCCAATATCCCACCGCAACCCAACCCCGCCGTCCTCGCGCGTATCAAGGCGAAGGCGTTGCTCAGCCCGCGCTGACGGCATCGTCGACGTAACGAAACCTGGAATTCGGAATGGATCACGGCCTATGACGCGCCGTGGTCCATTTTGCCGCTTTAAGGCGTGGTGACATCTACAAGGTTCCGCCAAATCCCCAAAGATACGCATATCGAGGGTTAGCTAATGACATTCCGCTGTTGATCACCATATTTAAGGAGCTGTCAGTTTAAAGGTCGCATTTGCAACGGGAGTTATTACGGTGAGTGCACTGCAGAGGGGCATGTTTTTCGGCTTCGCCGCGACATTTTTGGGGATGGCGGTGGGCTTTTCTTCCGGTGACGCCAAGGCCGCGGATTGCCGGTCGGACCCCGCGCCCGAAATCGATTGGAGCGACTGCGCCAAGAAGAGCCTGATGCTGAGCGGCAACGACTTCACCGGTGCGAATTTGCGGGATGCCGATCTGAGTTTGACCGACATGCGCAATACAACGCTGACGGGGGCCGATCTGGAGAAGGCGACCCTGGTCCGAACTTGGTTCACCGATGCGCGGCTGGACAAGGCGAATTTCGCAAGGGTCGAGGCCTATCGATCCATCTTCAAGAATGTTTTTGCCCAGGGCGCCTCGTTTGCATCCGCCGAACTTCAGCGCGCTGCGTTCAACGGTGCCGACCTGACCAATACGAGTTTCGAGAAAGCGGATGTCAGCCGCGCGGACTTCGACCAGGCGATCCTCTCGGGCGCGACCTTCACCTATGCGAACCTTTCGCGCGCCGATCTGAGCGAGGCCAAAATAGAGGGAGCGCTCGGCTTTAACAGGGCGTTCATGCTGTTGACGCGGATTGAGGGCCTCGATCTTTCCCGCGCTACCGGTCTCGACCAGTCCCAAATCGACATTGCTTGCGGCGACGCCGAGACCAAGCTGCCGAACGGCCTTACGACGCCGACATCATGGCCATGTGCACAGGAATGAGACGTATCTTATTCGGCTAGCGCCTATCCCTGTAGATTTTGAAAAGCGAACGCAGCTACAGAGCGCGCTCGCCCCAGCGTTCCGCCAGCGCCAAACATTCCTGCCAGGGGACAATTGCGCCCGTGGTCGAGATGCTGCGCAGCGATGCAGCTGCTGTTGCGTGGGCGAGGCGGAGGCATTGTTCCATGCTCCAGCCTTCGTGGATGCCGTAGAACATGCCCGCGGCAAAGGCGTCGCCTGCGCCGTTTGCCCCGAGCACTTCCGTTTCGGGAATGGCGACGGGTGGTAGCGTCGCGGTCTCTCCGTCGCGCGTGACGGCGATGGCGAAGGCCGGGCAGTGCACGGCGACCATTTTCATGGCGCCGCGTTCGAGCGCAATGCGCGCGGCGCGCTCGCAGGCCTGCCGGTCGGTCGCCTCCGCGCCGACAGTCTCCACGCCGGCAATCGCGCCGATTTCCATGTCGTTGACGATCAGGAAATCGAGATGGGGCAGGCAGGGTGCCACGAGCGCCGCCATCAGGCTCTTTTCGATGCTGGCCAGTTCGAGATTGGTCTGAAGGCCCGCGGCGCGGGCCTTCTTGAGCACGGCGACCCAGCCGTTCGGTTCGTCGTGCCAGGGGCTATCAAGCGTCCTGTGAACGCCCGGCAGGCCGAGATGGAGATAGCGCATGCGCGTCGTGGAAAAGTCGAAATGGTCCGGCGTCAGCAACGCGCCTGTGCCGGCGTGGAAGATGTGGGTACGTCGGTGCGATTTGCGTGAGACATAGGCGTCGCAGAATTGCGTTGCGGCGGCATCGGTCACCGCCATCTGGCGCGTGTCGATGCCTGCCGCCTCGGCCGTCGCCTTGAGGTAGCGGCCATCGTCGTCGTCGCCGACGAGGCCGACGGTCTCGACCGGCATGGACGGGTCGAGGCGTTTCATGTCGAGCGCCAGATTGCAGCTCGATCCGCCGCCGTGGCGCTCCTCCTCGAAGAGCTCGGCAAGGCCGTCCTCACCCGGCCAGTGGCTGACGCTGCGATTGTAGTCGGCGCACCACGTTCCGCCGGTGAGGAAACCTCGCCGCGCGCTCGTCATTTGCTCTGCTCCGGCTTGAGGACGGCTTCCGTCACCTCGTTGTCCT
Organism: Shinella sp. GW821-FHT10F02; assembly: GCF_058809275.1. NCBI lineage: Bacteria > Pseudomonadati > Pseudomonadota > Alphaproteobacteria > Hyphomicrobiales > Rhizobiaceae > Shinella > Shinella sp. GW821-FHT10F02. The sequence continues at coordinate 596,201 of NZ_JBXASL010000001.1, forward strand.
TGGCGAACTCGCGGATCGGCGTGATATCCTCTTTCGCAAGCGCCGCGTGATAGGCCTTCACGGCTTCAGTGGGGGAAATATTGCCGGAGGCGACTTCGCGCATGAAGCGCACCATCGCCAGCGGATCCTCCGCCAGGTTGATCTTGCGCCCGAACAGCGCAACGCGGGCGCCAAAACGTTCGGCCTGGTGCAACAGTTCGAAGCAGTCGCGGGTGGTGCCCGCGCCGCCGCCGAGCACGCCGACGATGACGCTCGGATCGTAGGAGGCAAGTTCCTCCATCGCCTTGGCGCCGTTGAACGGGATCTTCAGGAATTGCGGCCGGTCCGCCTTGGTGACCCCGGCAATGCAGCGCATCAGCACGTCGTTGACATAGTGCGGCACCGTCTCGGGCGCGATCTTGGAATCGACATTGGGATTGAACACTTCAAGGAAGTATTTGAAATTGTTGCGCGCGGCATCCTCGCGGAAGGCCCCGAAGGCTTCGAGCGCCTGGTAGTCGCGGTCGAGATCGTTGTTGAAGGTGATGGAATAGAGGCCGAGATCGGTCCCGGTGATCGGTGCACCGGGCGCGGGATCGATGGTGCCGGTGGCGACGCGCGACAGGGAGGCGCTGCGGAAGGGGCGGGAGGCCTGCTGCGAATAGGTGGCGCCGCGGCAGACCCAGACGTCGGTCGTGTCGTTGGCGCGGATCGCCGGTTTGACAGCACTGTTGCGGTATACGCCCATGTCGATCAGCGCCTCCATGTTGGAAGCCGAGGTCAGCATGATGTCGACGATGTCCTGCTCGACGACGGCGCGGATGTTTTCGAGGAATTCCGGGCGGGTATAGTGGCGCGACCATGTGCCGTCCTTCGCCCGCCTGGGGCCGCAGGAGGTGATGCTCGGCCCCATGTCGCCGTCCTTGGCGTCGGCGATGATGAAGTCATTGCGGGTGTATTTGCCGGCGCGGATGCGGTCGAGTTTCTGGTCGAGACGATACATGGATTGGCTCCGTTCGGTATGGTCCGGCCCGTCGGGAGCCGGACGGGAAGGATCAGGCGGTGGCCGCCCCCGTCATGATGGCGACCACGTCGTTCATGGAATGGGTTTTCGGTGTCACCACGGCGGCGCGTCTGCCGAGACGCATGATGTGGATGCGGTCGGCGATATCGAAGACGTTCGGCATGTTGTGGCTGATGAGGACGACGGCGAGGCCGCGCTCGCGGATCGAGCGGATGAGCTCCAGCACTTGGCCGGTCTCGCGCACGCCGAGCGCTGCCGTCGGCTCGTCCATGATGACGAGTTTTCGCGCGAAGAGCGCTGCTCGCGCGACGGCGACACCCTGCCGCTGGCCGCCCGAAAGCGCCTCCACCGCATTGTCGATCGACGGCAGGCGGAACTTCAGCTCGCTCATGGCGCGCCGGGCTTCCTCGCGCATTCGCTTCTTGTCGAGGCGGCGGAAGATGCTGCCGAGGATGCCCGGGGCGCGCAGTTCGCGGCCGAGGAAGAGGTTGGAGGCGATGTCGAGCGCCGGCGCCATGGCGAGATCCTGGTAGACGGTCTCGATGCCGGCATGGCGCGCATCGAGCGGGCCGCGGAAGTGGACGGGCGCGCCATCGAGCAGGATTTCGCCGCTCGTCGGATGCAACGCGCCGGTCAACGCCTTGATGAGCGTGCTCTTGCCGGCACCGTTATCGCCGACCACGGCGAGAATTTCGCCGGCGCGCAGTTCGAAATCGACGCCGGCCAGCGCCGTGACATGGCCGTAGGTCTTCACGACGTTGCGCGCTTCCAGCACGACATGGGGCGACGTCTCGGGGTTGGTTTCGAAAGACATCAGTTCCTCCTCCGCGACATCTGGTCGAGGGCGACGGCGATGATGACGAGGATGCCGGTCACGAGGTCCTGCCAGAGCGGGTCGATGCCGGCGAGCGTCAGCCCGTTGCGCAGCACGCCGACGATGAGAGCGCCGATCAGCGTGCCGATCAGCCCGCCGCGTCCGCCGAACAGGCTGGTGCCGCCGATGACGACGGCCGTGATGGAATCGAGGTTGGCGGTCTGCATCGCGTTCGGATCGGCGTTCGGGATGCGGCCGAGCGCCAGCCAGGCGGCGATGCCGTAGATGAGGCCGGCGACGAGATAGACGGAGAGCAGGTGGCGGCGCACCGGGATGCCGACGAGGCGGGCTGCCTCCGGATTGTTGCCGATGGCGTAGACGTGGCGGCCCCACTTGGTCTGGTTCAGGAAGTACCAGACGACGGCATAGAGCGTGAACATGATGAGCACGCCGTAGGTGAGCACGAAGCCGCCGAGCTTCATCGTGTTGCCGGTCCAGGAGAGGAACGCATCGCGCACGGCGAAGGCGCCGCCTTCGGAGATCAGGCGCAAGGCTGCGGTCAGAATGCCGAGAATGCCGAGCGTGACGATGAAGGGCGGCAGCCTGAGACCGCTGACGAGCCCGCCCGCCGCAAGCCCCGCGGCCGTGCAGACCAGCACGGCGAAGCCCATCGAGAGCACCGGATCATAGCCGAGATTGACCAGCTTGCCGGCGACGATGGTGCCGAGCACGCAGATGGCGCCGACGGCGAGGTCGATGCCGGCCGTCAGGATGACCAGCGTCTGGCCGATCGCCAGCACGCCGATGATGACCGTCTGCTGCAGGATGATCGACAGGTTGTGGGTGGCAAGAAAACGCGGATTGGTGAGCGCAAAGATCACGCAGAAGCCGATGAGAACCAGCAGCGGCCCCGCGGAAGGTGCGCCGATGATGCGGGCCTTCAGGCTCGGGGATGTCTCGGGCGGAGAAGCGGTGGCTGTGTTCATGGAAACCTCATGCTTCGGGGGCGCCGCACCCCGACGGATTGCCGTGGCGCCGTCGCGCCGTGACCGGTGGACGCCCGATCGGGATCACGCCGGCGCCGCGCCAAGGGAGGCGCGGGACCGTGCGTGATCCCGCCGGGAGAAGGGCGATCAATCGCCCCAGCAGTTTTCCAGGCCCCAGGCCGTATCCTTCGATTCCAGGCCCTCGACGGGCTTGTCGGTGATCAGGAAGGAGCCGGTATTGACGAAGCCGCTCGGCTTCTTGCCGGTCGCGGCATATTCCGCCACGGCATCGATGCCCATGGACGCCATCTTGTAGGGGAACTGCATGACCGTTGCGGCGATCTTGCCGTCCTTGACGTCGCGCACGCCCGCGCAGCCGCCGTCGATGGAGGTCAGCATCACGTCGCTTTCCTTGCCGAAGGATTTGAGCGCTGCATAGGCACCGGCCGCTGCCGGCTCGTTGATCGTGTAGACGGCGTTGATGTCGCCGTTCTTGGAGAGCAGGTTCTCCATGCCGACCTGGCCCTTGTCCTGCGCGCCGTTGGTGATGGCCGCGCCGGCAATGGACGGGTCACCCTCGGCGATGCCGAAGCCCTTCAAGTAGCCGTCATGGCGGAAGGTATCGACCGTGCCGCCCGGCGTGCCGTCCAGCATGGCGACGACCGCCTTGGTGTCGCCCATCGCCTTGCGGGCATAGGTGCCCTGCTGCACGCCGGCCTCGAAATTGTCAGTCGCGAAGGTGGCGTCGACCGCGTCGGCGGGGTCGGTCGCCGTGTCGAGCGCGATCACCAGCACGCCAGCCTCGCGGGCCTTCTTGATGATGTCGAGCATGCCCGACGAGTTGTTCGGCGTGACCAGGATACCCTTGGCGCCGGCGCTGATCAGGTCTTCGATGGCGGCGACCTGACCTTCGTTGTCGCCGTCGAACTTGCCGGCGCGGGCGATCAGTTTGACGCCCTTTTCCTTGGCGCGGGCTTCGGCGGCCTGGCGCATCTTGGCGAAGAACGGGTTGACCTCCGTCTTGGTGACGAGGCCGACGATGACCTCCTGCGCCGAGGCGGAGCCGGCGCCGAAGGCGACACCGAGCATCAGGCCGAGGGCGCTGATGCCGGCCTGGAGAGCTTTGGAACGTGCGGACGTGCGAATGCGATGAAACGACATGAAAACCTCCCAAAATCTACGATACCGCCGAGCCTTGGGCTCCGTGGCGGGCCGGCCTCTCCTCAAAGGCCATGCTGGATTAGGTCACTCCTTTTGGATAAAGTCAAATAGTAATAACTTCTCTTTTGTATATTTTTGTCCATAAATGGCTATGGCCTTGTTTTGCCAGTTTAACCCTCCAGACGGCGCAGCGCATGCATGGCGGTATGAAGGGGTTTCTGGCGGGAAAGATCGCGATAGACGGCGTAGGCCGAGCGGTAAGCCTGAACCCGGTCCGGGCGCGGCAGCACGCGGCCGATGTCCCTTGCGCCAAACCGCTCCGCGCCTTCCGCGTAGGTGCTGACCGTCCTGCCGGCAACCGCGCCGTGGATGGCCGCGCCAACGGCCGTCGCGTTGGCGATCTCCGGGATGTCGACGGGGCGGTCGAGCACATCGGCCAGGATCTGAATGAGCAGCGGATTGGCGCGGGCAAGGCCGCTTGCCATCAGCACGCGCTCCGGCACGAGGCCGTTCTCGGGGAAGAGGTCGAAGATCGCTTTTGCGCCGAAACAGAGGCCTTCCAGCAGGGCAAGATAGATTTCGGCGGCCGTCGTCTGCCGTGTCAGCCCTGCCAGAAGGCCGGAGAGATTGCCATCGGCGAAGGGAACGCGGTTGCCGCCCCACCAGTCGAGCGCGACAACCCGCCCGGCCGCGGGCGCAAGCGTGGCAGCCTCTTCGTTGTAAGCGCGAAAACTCTCCTGCATGTCGCTGCCGCGCGGGAAGGTCGTGACGAACCAGGCGAGTGTATCGCCAAAACTCGGCTGGCCCGCCTCGTAGCACCAGAGCTGGCGCATCGAGCCGTCGAAGGCCATGCCCTCGATGCCGGGCGGTAGCGGCCGCTGGATGTCGCTGAGGTAGAGATAGGCGGCCGAGGTGCCGAGCGCGCCGACGAAGCAGCCCGGTGAAACGGCGCCGATCGCCGGCAGCACCACATGGGAATCGATGACGGCGACGGCAACGGTCGCCCGGCCGCGAATGCCGGTGAGGTCGCGCCATTGCGGCGAAAGCGGGCCGGCCGCGGACCCGACGGGGAGTGGCATCGCAAGGCGCCGGTCGAGGCCCGCCACCACGCCCTGCGGATAACCCGCATCGCCGGAAAACTGCGCTTTGTAGGCGGCAAAGCCGAGGCCGCGCGCCTCCCTGCCGGTGAGCTGCCAGACGAGCCAGTCGCCGCCCTCGATGAAGCGATCCGTCTCGGCCCAGACGGCGGGTGCCTCCGCGGCGATCTGCGCGGCCTTGGCCAGCAGCCACTCCCCGGAAAGCCGCCCGCCGAAATTGGCGAGAAAGGGCGCCGGCCTGGCATTGATCGCGTCGGCATAGGCCTGCGCATTGTGTTTCCACAGCTTGACATAGGCATGCGGATCGGACGGGCGCAGGCGAGAGAGCGGCGCGCCATCGGCGCGGGCGGGCAGGGGAGAGCTGGCAGTGAAGCCGATGCCGATGCCCTCGACGGTGCGGTCCCGCCCCAGCCGCGAGAGGATCTCGAAGGCCGCTTCCGTATAGTCGTCTGCGTTCTGCAAGGCGAAATCCGCCGGCAGGGGCGTTCCATCGGGCAGGTTGCGGGTGAGAATGCCGTGCCGGTAGGCATGGACATGGCTTGCCACCTGCCTTCCGGTCGCGACCTCGATCAGCACGCCCCGCGCCGATTCCGATCCGTAGTCCAATCCGATAAGGTAGGTGTCCAAGGGGCTTCTCCGTCTGGCCGCACGGAGAATATATACAAAATAAAACATAATTCGCAATCTTATGTATTATGTTATACATAAGTGCAGGCGACGTTAGAAACTGCCGCTTTATCTCTCTGTGCTTTGCCGCTAAAGCGAGGAGGCAACAGGAGTTTTGCATGGGACGGCATGAGCAGGGGCATGAGGGGCCGACGCTGGACGGCGCGGGGGGCATTCTTTCCTTGATCGCGACAGGCCAGGCGTCGTCGAGGGCCGAACTGCTGCAGGCGTCGGGCCTTTCGCGTGTCACCGTCACCCAGCGGCTGAATGCGCTCCTTTCCAGCGGGCTGGTGCGCGAGACCGAGGAGACCCTGCCGAGCGGTGGACGGCCGACGCGGGTTCTCGCCATCAATGCTGCAAGCGGCTTCCTGCTGGTCGCCAATATCGGCGAAACCCACATCCACCTCGCGGCCATGGACCTGACGCCGGCCATCGTCGCCCAGGCGACGCTGCCCTTTTCCGTGACGAGCGGGCCGGAGGCGACGCTCCAGCAGGTGGGGGACGTGTTCGCGTCGCTTGCGGCGGAGGCGGAAAAAACCCACGGCTTCTTCCTCGGCATCAGCCTCAGCCTGCCGACGCCCGTCGATTTCAAGCGCGGTTGCGTCGTCGGTCCCTCGGTGCTGCACGGCTGGGACGATTTCGACATCATCGGCCAGTTACAGGCGCGTTTCGCGGTGCCGGTCTATGTCGAGAACGACGTGAACCTCATGACGATCTGCGAGCATAAGCGCCGCTTCCCGACCGTCGACGACATGCTGTTCGTGAAGGTGGGCACCGGCATCGGCAGCGGCATGATTGCCGGCGGGCGCATGTTCCGCGGTGCGCAGGGTGCGGCCGGCGATATCGGCCATATCCAGTTCCTGTCGGACGACGCGCCGCTGTGCCGCTGCGGCAAGTTCGGCTGCGTGGAGGCCCGCGCCGCCGGCTGGGCTATTGCCCGGGACCTTTCCGCACGCGGCTTCCACGCCGAGACGGCGCGAGACGTGATCGACCTCGTCGAACAGCGCAAGCCCGAGGCGCTGATGCTGCTGCGCGCCGCCGGGCGGACGATCGGCGAGGTGATCTCCGACGCCGTCAGCATCATCAATCCGAGCCTCATCGTCATTGGCGGGACGCTGGCGCGGGGCGGCGATTTCCTGCTGTCGGGCATCCGCGAACTCGTCTACCAGCGCTGTCTTCCGCTGGCGACGCGCGATCTCTCCATCGTGCTTTCCACAGCACAGGAGGACAGCGCGCTGTTCGGCGCCGCCTACCTGCTGCTGGAGGACATTTTCGCGCCCATGAAGGTCGACCGCCTGCTCGAACGGTTTGCCGCCAGGCCGGTCTAATTGGCGCTTTGCCAAATCAGCCGGCTGGCGATAAAGACGTGGTTTCCCTAAGCCGAGGCCCGTGTTGAAAACCATTGCGATCGATTTCGAAACCGCCAACGAACAGCGTGGCTCCGCATGTTCCGTCGGGCTGGCGTGGATCGAGGACAACCGCGTGGTGCGCGTCGAGGAGCGGCTGATCCGCCCGAAGTCCATGCGCTTCTCGTCCTTCAACATCGCCATCCACGGCATCCGGCCGGAACATGTGGAGGATGCGGGCGAGTTTCCCGAGGTGATGGACGAGTTCGTCGACGATTTCCGCGATGCGACCATGATCGCGCACAACGCGGCCTTCGATTTCAGCGTCTGGCGTTCGTGCCTCGATCTTTATGCGCAGAGCTACCCTGAACTCCAGTATCTCTGCTCGGTGAAAATGGCGCAGAAGGCCTGGCCGCATCTCGGGTCGCACAAGCTCAACATCCTGGCCTCGCATCTCGGCCTGACCTTTGCGCACCACAACGCGGCAGAAGATGCCGCGATCTGCGCCGAGGCGGCCATCGCTATTGCGCGCTCGCTTCGGGTCTCGCGCATTCAGGATGTGCCGGATGCGATCGGCATGAAGGCCGGCCGGTTGTTCGCTACCGGCTACCAGGCCTGTACCTGCCGGAAAAATTGATCGATTACGGCAGGCGGTAGAATCTCCCGGCATCTTCCTTCATCTGTCGCCGGGAGGCGGGGTCGACGTAGAACATGTGCCCGCCACGGTAGATGTTGAGTTCGGCGCGTCCCGCCGCGAGGCTTGGCGGCAGGTGGTCCAGCACATAGCGGCTCGATCCGTAGGGGGTCAGCGCGTCGCTATAGCCGTGATAGATCGCCAGCCGGAACCGCGGAATGGTCGAGAGAAGATCGCGCAGGTCGCCGGAGGCGCTGGCATTTGCCCGCCCGTCGCCACCCCTGCCGTCGTTCCATTCCCAGCGGCGGTTGACGCCGGTGTTGAGCAGGGAATAGGTCATGTCGGACTGAAAGCCGAGCTCGTCGCGTGCATAGGCGGCGAAGGCTGATCCGTAGGCGCGGGTGAAGCCGTCGAGGATCGGGTCGTCATTGCGGCTCGTGGTCGATTCCGGATAGGCATCGGGCACCGAATAGGCGGCGTCATAGGGGCTGACGACACGCCCGCTTTCGCCGGACAGCCTTGCATAGAGACCGTCCAGGAAACCGCGCGCCCGCGCGACATCCGCCTTCGCTATTCCGGTGAGGTCTGCAACACGCTGATAGAAGGCATCCGCCTGCGCGCCGGACGGGGAGGGGCCGGCAAGCGTAATGAGATACTCCGTTATGGCGAAGCGCTCCGCTTCCCGAAGTTTTTCCATATCGAACGCATTTCGCCGCTCCATCTCGGCCGCCGCAAGGGCCGGAAGCTGGAGCGCAGCGTTCAGCGCATCATCCGCAGCGCCGAAGAGGAAGCGGCCTTCGATAAGCGGCGAGACCATCAGGACGCCGGAGACGAGAATGCCCTGCGTCTCCTTCAGCGCCGCGGCCACCTTCGCCGTGCGGAACCCGCCATAGCTCTCTCCCAGCAGATAGGCAGGGGAGGCGACGCGCTTGTTCTTCTGCATGTAGAGCGTCATGACCTTGGCGAGGCTTTCGGCATCCTGCCGCACGCCATAGAACTGGCCGGCCGCGTCGTCATTCGCTGCACGGCTCCAGCCCGTGCCCACGGGATCGATCAGGACGAGATCCGTAAAGGCAAGCCAGCTATCCGGATTGTCCTTGAGGGACGGGCGCGTACCGTCGTCGCGGTTTTCGCCGAATTCCAGCACTTTCGGGCCGACGAGGCCGAGATGCAGATAGGCTGAAGCGGCGCCCGGCCCGCCGTTAAAGGCAAAGGTGATCGGGCGCGCCGGATCGCCCTTGCCGGCGACATAGGCGGTGTAGAAGACCTTCGCCGTGCGGTTGCCATCCTGCCCGTAGAGATCGAGCGTGCCGGCCGTTGCCGTGTAGGAAAGCGGACCGTCCTGCGTCTGCAAAGTGTGTTCCGTGACGGAATCGCCCGGAATGAGGCTGAAGATGCCCGTTTCGGAGGCCGGCTGTTGCCGGCTCTCCGCGTCCGGCGTCTGGGCGACGGCGGCGCCCGTGAGGATGGCCAGGCACAGAAAGAACCCGACGACGAACCGGCTATGGGACAAACGCTCTCTCCCTTTTGCCGCCGCCGGCTATCCCCGCGGCGGTCATGGTTTGCGCAGACTATACGGTGCGTCGGCCCGTCTTTCCGCAAACGGCTGTTCAACTTCGCTTGATCGGGTCGAGGCCGTCGCCTCAACCGTGCCAGTGCGAGCAGCTGATGACGCTGCAGAAATTGCCGCGATGGAAATGCGGTTCCTTGTCCGCGATGACGTCGGCCTTGACGTTTCCGAAGGTGGTTTCCGGCTTGTGCCTGATGCCGTCGTAGAAGGCCTGGATGATGTCCTCCTTGAATTTTGGCGTGCGCGGAAAGGCGCCGACGACGGCCGTCCGTTCGGCTTCGGAATATTGATCGTAGGTGAGCCCGAGCACATCCATTTCCACCCCGGCCGTTACCAGCGCGACGACGGGGTGCATGTGTTGCGGCACGCCGGGCGTGGTGTGCAGCGCGATGGCGGTCCAGACCGTATAGGCGTCCGCTTCCGGGATGCCGTGGCTGCGCAGGAAATCGCTGGCGGCATGCGCGCCGTCGACCTCGAAACGCTCGTGCTTGCTGCTGTGGCTCGGCATGAGGCCGATATCGTGGAACATCGCGCCGGCATAAAGCAACTCGCGATCGAATTTCAGGTTGCCGTGGACGCCGGCAAGCGCGCCGAAATGATAGACGCGGCTGGAATGGTTGAAGAGGAGGTCCGTCTCGGTGTCACGGATGAATTCCGTGATGGCCTTGGCGAGCTTCGTGTCGGGAATGGCCGCGGCTTCAGGGATATGGGGCATGATGTTCTCCTGCTTTTTTAACTCGCCGGAAGAATAGAAGTGCGCTAATTTGTCTGCAATTGACGTAGTACGTCTAAAAGAGACAAATCCCGACCGAGACGGACAGCATGAAAGACAGGACGAGAACGATCGTGATGGTAGCGCTGCCCGGCGTGCAGCTTCTCGACGTCTCCGGCCCGCTGGATGTTTTTGCCGAGGCCAACAGCCAGGCGGGGTACGAGGCCTATCGGCTGCTCGTTGCCGCGCGTGACCCGGGGCCGCTGCGAAGCTCTTCCGGTGTGCGATTGCTGCCGGATTGCGTGATCGGCCGCGACCTTGCCGAACCCATCGATACGCTCCTCGTTGCCGGGTGCCCGAATTTGGCGGAGGTGCCGATGGATAGCCTCGTCCTCGACTGGTTACGCCAGCGGGCGCCGGAGGCGCGGCGCTATGGCTCGGTGTGCAGCGGCGCCTTCTTCCTCGCAGCCGCGGGCCTGCTCGACGGCCGGCGCGTCACCACGCACTGGGCCGTGGCCGAGCGGCTTGCCGCACGATTCCCGGCCGTGACCGTGGAGGAAGATGCGATCCATGTCAGCGATGGGCCGGTGCGCACGGCCGCAGGTGTCACGGCCGGGCTCGACCTGGCACTGGCGCTGGTGGAGGAGGATGTCGGCCGCGATATTGCTCTCCGGGTCGCGAGCCAGCTGGTGATGTTCTTCAAGCGGCCCGGCGGGCAGATGCAGTTCAGCCGCAAGGGCGAGGCCGCGCCGGCCGGCCGCGCGGCCCTTCAGGAGCTTCAGCGCTGGGTCGCCGCCAATCCGGCGATGGACCACAGCGTGGCAAGTCTGGGCAAACGTTTGGGCCTCAGCCCGCGCCATTTTGCGCGCCTCTTCCGGCGCGAGGTCGGCGTTACGCCGGCGGTCTGGGTGGAGGAAGCGCGCGTCGATGCGGCGCGGCGCCTGCTGGAGCAGGGCCATGAGGCGCCCAAGCGGGTCGCGGTGCATTGCGGCTTTGCCGATGCCGATACGTTGCGCCGCGCCTTTGCGCGGCATGTCGGTGTCACGCCCGCGGAGTATCGCAAGCGCTTCGCCGGTCTTGCCGGATTGCCGCACGTTCGCCGAAAATGAGGGCGATCCCGGTAAACCGAAATTATGCCGCAGCAGCGCGCCGGTCGGTCTGCGCGGTCGCCGCCAGTGCTTTCGTCGCCTCAACGCATTCGACAGCGGCGTACCAGTAGCGCTGGTTCAGCTCGATGTTGAAGACGACGCCTTCGGCGAAAACGCATTGCTCCATGAGGGCCTGCCAGGGAATATCGCCCCAACCGACCGGCAGGTGCAGGTCGCCATGGCCGTAGGCGAGGCGTTCGCCTTCCGTGTACATCCAGATATCGTCCTGCCGGCCGAAGCTGTCATGGATGTGGAGGTGTTTTGCGTAGGGCGCCAGCGCGGCGATCTCGGCGACGAAGGCGTCGCGCGCGCCGTCGAAATCCATCTTCAGGTAGGAGTGGCTGAAGTCGATTGTCGCCATGACATGGTCGTGCGCGATGGTGGCGAGTTCCCTTGCGAGGCGCCTGGGGGAGGAGGCGTAGCCGTCGCCCTTGAAGTCGGCAAACAGCGTCTCGACGCAGACGACAAGGCCATGCTGGCGGGCGAGGTCGCCGGCCTTCGACAAGGCCTCGCGCTGCCGCTCGTAGGCGGCCTCGGTTCCCGCGGCCTGCTGGCGCGGCATCAGGCCGGAATGCATGACGTAATGTTCGGCGCCGATTTCGGCGGCCACGTCCAGCGAGGCTTTCAGCACGTCGAAATGGCGCGGCAGCCGCCAGGCGTCGTCCATGAAATTGATCGCGAGCGGGCCGTGAACGGAATAGCCGACGCTGCGGCCGCGGGTGGCGCGCAGCAGGACATCGAGCTGCGGCCTGCGGACCTTTCCGCCGACGACCAGATCGAGATCGAAGGTCGGGATCTCGATGGAGTCCACGCCGAGCGCCTCGATCATGTCCAGCTCGGCGCCAAAATCCGAAAGATCGTGAGCCCTCTTGTGGGCGGAAATGCCGATGCCCTTGACGCCGCTGGAAACCATTTTTGCAGACCTTTTTCATCCGGAAACAATCGCCGGCTGAATGGCCGGACGGAAAGGTCTGCGTTAGTGGAACACCATGTCAGCCGGTCGACAAGTGCATGACATTTCTATGAAATTTCCGCTTTCCATTTTTCTCTTTCATTCTTGTGGCCGCGGCAGGAAGTGGTCGCATGGCTGTCATATGCCACGCCTATGAGCGAGGTCATCAAGGGGCCGATGGTGGTCGCCACAAGGAGTTTTCGATGACACATGTTAGCCGCCGTATCTTGCTGAAGGGTGCCGCCGCCACCGCCGGCTTTGCGCTTGCTGCGCCGTTCGTCTCGCGCAGCGGTTTTGCCGCCGGCACCTCGGGCAGCGTCAACATCTTCGCCTGGGCCGGCTACATTTCCGACGACATGCTCGCCGCCTTCGAAAAGGACACGGGCATCAAGCCGGTCTATACGCCCTACGGAACGAACGACGAGCTTCTCAACCAGATGCGCGCCAGCAACGGCACCGGCTATGACGTGATCTGGCCGGCCGTCGACCGCGTTCCGAACTATGTCGAATTCGGCCTCGTGCAGCCGATCGACGAAAGCAAGGTTCTCTGGGACCGCGCCCTGACGAGCGCCGTGAAAGGATCGGAAACCCTTGGCGCCGTCGTCGGCGGCAAGCGCTACCAGGTGCCGACCGACTGGGGCACGGAAGCGATCTCCTTCGACAAGAACACGTCACCGCTCGAATACGGCACCGCCTCCTACGGCGATATCTGGAAGCCGGAAATGGCCGGCAAGGCCACCGTTCGCGGCCATTCGGGCCTCGTCGGCCTCGGCCTCTGGATGGAAGCGCAGGGCAAGCTGCCGAAGCCGATGCGTGACAGCTTCAAGGACGAAGCCACGATGCGCGCCAACTACGATGCCATCATGGTCGAAGCCATCGCCCGCAAGGGCAACATCGCCCAGTTCTGGTCGAACGAGAACGAAGCCCAGGGCGCCTTCCGTGCCAATGGCGTGACGATCGGCCAGACCTGGGATTCGTCTGCTGCCGGCCTTGCCAAGGAAGGTCTGCCGATCGGTTTCGTCGCGCCGAAGGAAGGTGCCCTCACCTGGATGGAAGGGGTTTCCATCCCGGTCGGCGCTGCCAATGTCGAACAGGCCTATGCTTTCCTGAACTGGGTGCTGACGCCGGAAGCAGGCGCCCTCTATGCCAACCACACGTCGATCAACACGACGGCTGTCGGCGCGGAAAAGTTCCTGTCGGAGGCCTCGCAGGCCTTCTTCAAGGCCGCCTATCCGGGCGACGCGCTTGAGAAGCTCTGGTGGTGGCCGGTGCAGGACAACTGGTTCGTCGCGCTCCGCAACGAATACCAGGACAAGTTCCTGTCGGCCTGATCGGCTTTCACCTCAATAGAAGCGGCGGGGCGATGACCCCGCCGTTGCGTTTCAAGGATCACGCAGTCAATGACCCGCTCCGTCGAACTGATCGACATCGAAATGACCTTCGGCATCACCCGGGCGGTCGAAAAGCTCTCCGTCACCGTCGAGAGCGGCGAATTCTTCTCGATTCTCGGCCCCTCGGGCTGCGGCAAGACGACGATCCTGCGGCTGATCGCCGGCTTCATGCAGCCGACGGCGGGGCGCATCCTGATCGGCGGGCGCGACATGGTCGGCATTGGCGCCAACCAGCGGCCGACTTCGATGATCTTCCAGTCGCTGGCGCTGTTTCCGCTGATGCCGGTGTGGGAAAACATCGCCTTCGGGCTGGAGGTTCGGGGCGTGCCGAAGGCGGCGCGGCGCCGGCGTGCCGAGGAACTGCTCGAATTGATCGCACTTCCCGGATATGCCGACCGCATGGTGCACGAACTCTCCGGCGGGCAAAAGCAGCGCGTCGCCATCGCGCGGGCTCTCGCCGTGGAGCCGCAGGTGCTGTTGCTCGACGAGCCGCTTTCGGCGCTCGACCTGAAACTGCGCCAGCACATGCGCTCGGAACTCCGATCGCTGCAAAAACGTACCGGCGTCACCTTCATCTACATCACGCATGACCAGTCGGAAGCGCTCGCCATGTCCGACCGCGTCGCCGTCATGAGTGCCGGCGTCCTGCAGCAGGTGGCAACACCGCGCGAGCTCTACGCCAATCCCCGCACCGCCTTCGTCGCCAAATTCGTCGGCGAGACGAATGCGTTTTCCGGCAAGGTCGACCGGATCGCCGATGGGCTGGCGGCGGTCGAGACGGAACACGGCATTTTCCTCGGCCGGGGTGCTGCGGGCCTGAAGGCGGGGGATGCCGCCACGGTCTATGTTCGTCCGGAGGCGATATCGCTTGGCTCCGGGGCGGGCGGCAACGGCCTCGACGCGCTTGCCGAACAGCTCGAATTCGAGGGCGCGACGGCGATGCTGCACGCCCGCACGGAGGGCGGCCAGCCTGTGATGGCGGCGCTGCCGCACCATCGCCTCACCGATGCGCCGCCGGCCGGCGCACGCGTGCGGCTCTCCTTCGAGCCCGCGCAGGCGCTGGTCCTCGCCCATGCATAGCCTCGTCCAGCGCTTCGGCCCCGGCCTCGGCAGCCTCATCATCCTCGGCGTTGCCGTCTGGCTCGTGGGCATGGTGCTCGCACCCAACCTGATGATGCTGGATTTTTCGCTGCGCCCGAACCTGACGCCCGCGCAGATCGGCGGTCCGGACGATCACTACACACTGGTGAATTTCAGCGCGCTGTTTGCCGATCCCGTGCACCGGGCCATCTTCTTCAAGACGATCTGGGCAAGCGCGCTGGTCATGCTGACGACGCTCGTCGTCACCTATCCGATGGCGTTCTGGCTCGCCAAGGTGGCGACGCACCGCGCCGTCGCCTGGGTGACCGTGGCGCTGATCATTCCGTTCTGGATCAACGAGGTGCTGCGCACGCTCGCCTGGTATATCTTGCTTGCCTTCAACGGACCGCTCAATGTCGTCCTCGTCGGGCTCGGCATTCTCGATACGCCGATGCGCTGGTTCGGCGATGCCGGCGTGCTGGCGGGCATGGTCTATGCCTATATCCTGTTCATGCTTTTTCCGGTGTACAATTCCATTTCCACACTGGATTCCGCGCAGATCGAAGCGGCGCGCAACCTTGGCGCCTCGACGATCCAGATCCATCGCCGGATCGTCATTCCCCATGCGAAAGCCGGCATTGCGACCGGTTGCGTGTTCACCTTCATGCTGGCGGCCGGCAGCTATGTCGCTCCGGCGCTGCTTGGCGCTCCGGGCAGCCGCTGGTTCACCGAGGTCATCTACAACTGGTTCTTCGAGGGCGGCAACTGGAACCGGGGTGCGGCCTATGCGCTGGTGCTGCTGACGCTCTGCATGGTGGTGGTGATGGTGGCGCTCCGGATTTTCAAGGTCAACCTTGCGGATGTAGCGAAATGACCATGACCCTCGAAGGCGCGGCAAAGCCGTCGCGAAGCAACACGGCGTTCGCCACCATCCTGGCCGCCCTGCCACGCATCATTTTCGCCGTCTACATGGCGCTGTTCTTCCTCTATCTGTTCCTGCCTCTGGTGGTCATGGGGCTTGCCACCTTCAATGCGAGCAAGTTCCCCACCGTCACGCCCTGGCTCGGCACCACACTCGACTGGTTCGCAGCACTTTGGGCCGACCAGGCGATGTGGAAGGCGCTTCGCCTGTCGATCTTCATTGGGCTTGGCGTCATCGCCATATCGCTGCCGATCGGCACGGCGGCGGCGCTGTTCCTCAACAGCCTCCAGGATCGCTCCCGCAATTTCTTCTATGCGCTGATGGTCTCGCCGCTGCTGACGCCCGGCGTCGCCATCGGCATCGCCACGCTCGTTCTCTGGCGGCAGGCGGGCGTCGGCGGCGGTACGCTGTTGATCGTGCTGGCGCAGGCGAGCTTCATCACCGCCTATGTCATGCTGATGGTGGCGGCCCGGCTGCAAAGGTTCGACCGGACGCTGGAGGATGCCGCCATCGGCCTCGGCGCCTCGCGGCTCATGGTGTTCCGCCGCATCCTGCTGCCCTATCTCAAGCCGTCGCTTCTGGCGGCGACCTTCATCGCCTTCCTGCAATCCTTCGAGAACTACAACACCACGCTGTTCGTGCGCGGCACGGAGACACCCTTGACGGTCTATATCGCGACGAAGGTCCGCACCGGCCTGACGCCGGCCGTCAACGCCCTCGGCCTCGTCCTGATCGCTCTGACGGTCATCGCGGCCGTCGCCTTCGAACTCAGCCGCAGGTCGTCTCAACGGACTGCCAAGCTCTAACGAGCCCAGTTTGACGCGCTGCGGCGCTCCCCCTATGACGGGGAGCGATGGGGTGGCGGTGAACATGGTCTCCAACCGAAATGAGCTTTCCGATCTGGCTGTCTTCCTCCAGATCGTCCGGCACAGAAGCTTCCGCAAGGCGGCCGATCAGCTCGAAATCTCGGTTTCGGCCCTGAGCCACCGCATGAAGGCACTGGAGGCGCGCCTTGGTGTCCGGCTGCTCAACCGGACGAGCAGAAGCGTTTCGCCAACCGCTGCGGGCTCGGCTCTGGCCGAGAAGGTCGCGGCCGGTCTGGATCTCATCCATACGGGTCTCGAAGAACTCCAGGGACAATTTCGCGGCATCTCGGGCAGTGTTCGCATCAATGTGCTGCGCGACGCCGTCGATCTGCTGCTGGCGCCGGTCCTGCCGCTGTTTCGCGAGCGGTTTCCGAACATCGAGCTGGAAGTCGCGTCCGACGATTATTTCGTCGATGTCACCGCGGAAGGCTTTGACGCCGGCCTCCGATATGCCGGGACCATTCCGGAAGACATGATCGCCGTTTCGGTGACGGAGCCGCTGAGCTGGGTCGCCGTCGCCTCGCCCGCCTATCTGGACCGCTTCGGACGGCCCTTGAATCCCGACGATCTCCTGTCTCACAACTGTGTGCGCATTCGAACGGGGCGAGGGCAGATCTATCATTGGGAGTTCGACCGGGGCGACGAACGGCGCCAGATCGATGTGCCGGGCTCCCTCATTTCCGGCTCCACCGACATTTCGATCTCGGCGGCACTTTCGGGGGTGGGCATTGCTTATTGCCTGGAAAGGCTGGTCCAGCGGCATCTGCACGCCGGCCGTCTGGAACTCGTGCTGCCGGAATGGTCGTCCGTCGGTCCGCCGCTGGCCTTCTATTATTCCAGCCGCCGGCAACTGCCCTATGGCCTGCAGATGCTGATCCAATGCATCCGGGAAGCGCAGCGGCAGGATCGTTGAGTTGAAATCAATGATCCGTTGAGTTGATGGCGATTGATTCAATGATCGCCGGTGCGTACCCATTGCACCGAGCAGCCGGAAGCTTTTCACGCCGGCCGTATTGCAATGGAGACGACCATGTATCTCGCCAATCCGGGCCGTTATGACGGCATCGACTATCGCCGCACCGGCCGTTCCGGTCTCAAGCTTCCTCCGGTCTCGCTCGGTCTCTGGCAGAATTTCGGTGGCGCCGATGTCTTCGAGACGGGCCGCAGCGTCATCCGCCGGGCCTTCGACCGTGGCGTCACGCATTTCGACCTCGCCAACAATTATGGCCCGCCCTACGGTTCGGCGGAAGAGAATTTCGGCGTCATCCTGAACAAGGATTTCCAGCATCATCGCGATGAGCTCGTCATCTCGTCCAAGGCCGGTTGGGACATGTGGGACGGTCCCTATGGCCGTGGCGGCTCGCGCAAGCATCTTCTGGCATCGCTCGACCAGAGCCTCACTCGGATGGGGCTCGACTATGTTGATATCTTCTACTCCCACCGCCCCACGCTGGACGTGCCGCTGGAGGAAACCATGGCGGCACTGGTGCAGATGGTGCGTCAGGGCAAGGCGCTCTACGTCGGCCTGTCTTCCTACGGCCCCGAACGCACGCGTGAAGCCGCGCGCATCCTTCGCGCCGAAGGCGTACCGCTCCTCATCCATCAGCCGTCCTATTCCATGCTCAATCGCTGGATCGAGGAGGGGCTTCTCGATACGCTCGGCGAACTCGGCGTCGGCTGCATCGCCTTTTCGCCGCTGGCGCAGGGCCTGCTGACCTCCAAATATCTCGCCGGCGTTCCGCAGGATGCCCGAGCGGCGCGGGGCGGGTCCTTCAACGAAAAACTGCTCAGCGACGACAATCTCTCCCGCGTGCGTGCGCTCAATGAGATCGCCAAGCGGCGCGGCCAGTCGCTGGCGCAGATGGCGATCGCCTGGGTCCTGCGCGATGCACGCGTGACATCCGCGTTGATCGGCGCGCGTAATCTCGTTCAGCTTGACGATTCGCTCGATGCGCTCGACAACTTGGCCTTCTCCGACGAGGAGTTGAAGGAGATCGACACCCACGCCACCGAAGGCAGCATTGACCTTTGGCGAGGCCTCATAGACGCAGTTTGATGCTATTTTCTCCGCTGCGTTTTGCCGAACCCATCGCAACCGCAGCCTGACTTACTCAAGGAGCGCGATAATGGAATACCGTTTGCTAGGCCGCTCTGGCCTCAAGGTTTCGACGATCACCATGGGCACGATGACCTTCGGCGGCGTCGGCTGGGCGAAGACCGTGGGGGACCTGGGCGTCAATGACGCCCGCCGTCTCGTCGATATATGCCTCGACGCCGGGGTCAACCTGATCGACACGGCGGATGCCTATTCCCAGGGCGTGTGCGAGGAAATCCTCGGCGAGATCATCGGTGGCCCGCGCAAGAACGGCGTGCTGATCGCCACCAAGGCCCGATTTTCGATGGGCGACGGGCCGAACCAGAGCGGCCTGTCGCGCCAGCATCTGATCGCCGCCTGCGAGGCCAGTCTGAAGCGCATGAAGACGGACGTGATCGACCTCTACCAGGTGCATGAATGGGACGGTCAGACACCGCTCGAAGAGACCATGGAGGCGCTCGATACGCTCGTGCGCCAGGGCAAGGTGCGCTATATCGGCTGCTCGAATTTCTCGGGCTGGCACATCATGAAGGCGCTGGGCGTTTCCGAGCGTGAACGCTACCAGCGCTTCGTCAGCCAGCAGATCCACTACACGCTGGAAACCCGCGATGCCGAGAACGAGCTGGTTCCGATCAGCATCGATCAAGGCCTGGGCATCCTCGTCTGGAGCCCGATCGCCGGCGGCCTCCTGTCCGGCAAACATCGCCGCGATCAGGCGGCGCCCGAAGGCACGCGCCAGTTCGCCGGCTGGACCGAGCCGCCGATCCGCGACGAAAACCGTCTCTGGGATATCGTGGAGACGCTGGTGGAAATTGCCGATGGTCGCGGCGTATCCGCGGCGCAGGTCGCGCTTGCCTGGCTGATCGGCCGCAAGGGCGTGACCTCGGTCATTATCGGCGGCCGCACGGAAGCGCAGTTCAAGGATAACCTTGCGTCCGCCGAGCTGAAGCTGACCGACGAAGAGCGCGCGAAGCTCGACAAGATCAGCCAGCCCTGGCTTCAGTACCCCTACTGGCACCAGAGGAATACGGCAAACGATCGCCTGAGCGATGCCGATCTCGCTCTCATCGGCCCTTATTTGAAGGACGCCTGAGGCGCAGCGGGTAGTTCGCGGTCAACCCACATCCTCACTCTCGTTCGCGGCGCGTTTGCGCCGTGAATGCGTTGTGCCATGCCCGAACGCTGTGCTGAGGCGCGTGTTTGCCTATTACGACACCACCTTTTGGCTTAGAGACCCCGGTGGCTTTCTATTTTGTCCATCTTTACCGGCATTTGCAGGGGATTAGGCTGGTCCTCTGCCTGAAGGGAGGCGACCGGATGCCCATCAATGGGCGCCGCGGTTTCGTTGCAGAAAGGATGCCAAATGAGACAGATATTTCGAGCGCTTCGACGTGCGGGTTATCAGCTGCTTGAGCGCCTCCCCAGGTCGCCGTCAGACCTCAGCCTCGCCAACGAAGCGCAAAAATACTGGGAGGACCCGGCTCAAACGGCGTTTCACTCGAATTCGCACTGGAAGGGTGAGGGCGGGCTTCGCGAAGAGGTCTGGTCGGAGCTTGGCAGGCCCCATGTTCAGCTTCTCCAGGAGCACATGAAAATTCGCGGCCAGTCGGCTCCGCTGGAGCGGATCATCGAATGGGGGTGCGGGGGTGGTGCGAATGCTGTGCATTTCGCGCCGCTTGCCAAGTCGTTCGTCGGCGTCGATGTGTCGAGCGCGTCCCTCGATGAGTGCGAAAAGGTGTTGCGAAACGTCGGGCAGGACAATTTTTCTCGGCTGCTGGTCGATGTCTCGGAGCCGGAAAAATCAGCCGAAGATCTCATTGCAACGGCCGACGTCTTTCTCTGTACCTATGTTTTCGAACTGCTTCCGTCCCAGGACTATGGCCAGCGCATCCTGCATCTTGCGTACAAGCTTTTGCGGCCGGGCGGGTTTGCGATCATCCAGATAAAATATCAAACCCATGAACGCCGTACGCAATCGCGAAAGTGGGGATATCGCAGAAACCTGGCGAACATGACGACCTACCCGATCGATGACTTTTGGCACCGGGCGGAAACCGCTGCGTTTACGCCGAGATACGTTTCCCTTCGGCCCAAGGACGATCTCGTTGATGATGAACGCTATGCCTATTTCATCCTTGAGAAGGCAGGGCCGGCCGTCAGCGAGATGGGTAAAATGGAGGCGGACGCGGGCGGCAGCGCATGGCGCCGTTATGCATAGCGACCACGTCTGAAGTGGATCGATCAAGGATCGGTTTGTTGAGCATGAAAGCGAGTTCTGCCGAACAGCATGGTCCTCATCCGCTGCCATAAGCTCGCCTTGCGCCAGGCGTAACCGAGAGGCGGAAAGACGGCGCTCGTCGGTCGAAGTTTTACCGCATATCTGGCGAGGTCCCACACGCCCGGTTCTCCCCGCAAAACATGCGAGACGGCGCACCAGTAAGCCCGGTCGCTGAGGCTTCGCCGTGCGAGCGCGAGAAGCTCGCGCGCTTGCGGCAGGCTGCGCCCGAAACCTGTGAAGAAAGCCTCGAACGCCGCCTCGGACGCGACGTTCCAATGATGCACGTTCGACACGACGGCGGACTGGTTCGAGCCGTGGATGCGAACGATACTTTGCACATGGTCGATCTCGACGACGGCGCCCATGGCCGCGAAGCGCAGCCACATTTCCATGTCGTCCGTGTGCGGCAGGTCCCGTCGAAAATTCCCCACCCGCTTCTGGGCGCTTGTTCGCACCACGGCCATTGGGCCGCCAATGAGATTGCGCCCTCTCTGGCACGATGTTCGAAGGAAACTCTCACCACTCCACACCCGTTCATCTGCTGGCAGTATTGCCCGGGCAGGGGGTGCCGAACCATCCGTGAGAAAAAGCGTATCGCCAAACGCCAGATGAGCCTCGGGATGTCGATCCAATGCTGCGACTGCCCGGCCCAGCGCGCCGTCCGGCAGGTAGTCGTCGGAGCAGAGGATGACGAAGTAGTCCGACTGCGCCCAATCGACGGCGGTGTTGAAGGAAGCGTGCTGGCCGAGGTTTTCCGGCCGCAGGCACAATTCGATCCTTGGATCTCTCGCCGCCAGATCACGCGCGATGGCGACACTGTCGTCCGTGGAGGCATTGTCGATGATGAGGATGCGAATGTCTTCGATGTCCTGCCGATAGACGCTTGCGATGCACTCGTGCAGGAAACGGCCGTAATTATAGTTCGGTATCGCTATGTCCATGCGTGCCACGGCTCTACCCTCCTATGCTGGTGCGCTCGCCAACCTCCGAAGGCGCGCTTCTCAAAGACGACGGCGACCATGCGCGCAGCCATCGATTGCCATCTCCCATCGCCGCCAGGATCTCGTCGCGGAAGGGATGGGCCGTCAGCAGGATGCCTGCGAACCAGCCGACGGCGCCCAGAAAACTGATGTAGATTGCCTCCGCGCCTGAAAAACTCAGCCGGAACCCAAGACAGGCGATGAGGATGACGGGGCCGGATATGGTCGTGAGCGAAACCACGAAACTCGGCCACAGGACCGCGAACAATTCCGACCAGGCGAAGTAAGCGTGACGGCGCACATAAATCAGCGCGAGCAGCATCTGCATGGGCAGGGCGATGAACTGGCTATAGGCGATCGCCATGAGGCCGAAGAAGCCGGCACCACAGATGATGATCGCGGACAAGGAGCGCGACACGATGTTGAAAGTGAAGGCCGAACGATTGGCGCCGAGCCCGATCAGCACCGGATAGGTCAGCACGACGGGAAACCAGAAGACGGCCGACAGGGCCAAAAGGCGGGCGACCGGGATCACCTCGTCCCAGCCAGCGCCAAGGAGAACCTCGGAGATGGGTGTGATCAGGAGGACCAGCATGAGAAGCGCGGGCCAGTAGACGACGGTAATGAAGCTGATGGCGCGCAAATACGACTGTCGAATGTCGACCTTCTCGCGTACCGCGGCTGCCAGCGCCGGAAAAGCCACGGTAAAGACCGCCGACAGGACCAGACGATCCGCCAGGCCCGAGATGGTGACCGCCCGGCTATATTTGCCAACCGCGGCCGAAGGCATGATGCTGCCGAGAAGGATTTGCGGAAGGGCATCGTAAAAGCGGTCGACGACGTTCGTGGCGCCCTTGTAGCGCCCGAATTCGCTCACCGCGGCAAGCGACTTCAGCGACGGCTTGAAACTCCACCAGTCCTTTCTGGTAAGCAGTGTCAGCCCTGTCGTCGTGACGCTACCGGCGATTGCCCCCAGCGCGAAACTGACGACGCTCCAGTCCAGCACGGCAAACAGGATCGTGACTCCGGCATTGACCACCGCCGCAATGGTCTTGATGACGGTAACCTTGCCAAACAGCATGTCTCGGCGCAAAAGCGCCATCCCCGGAAACGAGAGGCCTTCGATGGCCACCGCCAGAATCATCAGCAGAAAGAACGGCTTCAGCACGTCGCTCTTGTAAAAACTGACTAGCGCCGGCAGGGCCATGAGCAAGGCGAGGGACAGCAAGACGGTCAGGATGACCATCACGGTCATGGCGGTCCGCACGTCATTGTTTTCGACGGTATCGAGCTGGATCAGGAAGTCGGACGTGGCGAATTCGCGGAGCGAGAAGATCATTGTTATCGCGCTGGCGCCGATGACCGAAAGACCAATCTCGGCCGGCGTCATCAGGTGGGAAACGACGGCTATGGTGACAAAGCTCACCACCAGCGCGAGATACTGCCCAAGCGTCGCCATCAGAAATGCGCTGCGAACACGTATCATTCTTGCAAGGCCCTCAATGGCTGCGAGCATGCCAGAGTATATGAACTGGTCACAACGGGAACGCGGCCATAGGGAGTAGGGGCAATAGTCGTCCGGGTAGTCGCTTCGTACGAAAGCGCCACCTGTAAGGGAATAGAATCAACGGGTTATGCCGCGGTTGACGCTAACTGTCCCGATACCATCCCACGCGCCCGGCCATTCGCCGAAAGGACAGGTAGTCATTTCAGTAAAGCCTCATTATACGAGGTGTTGCGCGCCACGAACGGGCTTGCCGACCGCAATGGCGAGTTTGTCGTTCCGCTTGGAGGTCGGCATGAAAATCGGGCTTTTCGGGCTCTTTGGATGCGGCAACAGCGGTAACGACGCATCCCTGGATTCGATGCTGATTTTCCTGCGCCGTTTTCGCCCCGACGATTCCATAACCTGCATTTGCCCGAATCCCGAGGCCGTGGCGCGGGATCACGGTGTTTCCTCCATTGAAAGCAGCCCCGCCGGCTTTGCGACGCCGGTATCCCGCTGGATGGACGCCCTGCTTTGGCACCTCCCGCGCCGGATCATGGGCATATGGTACGCGTTTCGATCCGCCCGCACCGTGGATATCCTGATCGTGCCGGGAACGGGCTTTCTGGACGACTTTCAGGACAACCCTTTCGGCTGGCCGTTCATGGCCTTCAAATGGTGTCTGGCAGCCTGGATCTGGCGCCGGAAGATTTTCCTGGTCAGCATCGGGGCGGGTCCTATCCGGCATCCGCTCAGCCGGTTCTTCCTGGTCAGCGTGGCGCGCATGGCGAGCTACCGATCCTATCGCGACAAGAACTCGCGCCAATTCATGCAAAGCCTTGGCCTCGATGTCAGCGACGACCGGGTGTACCCGGATATCGTCTTCAGCCTGCCGCCCGGCTCGGAGCGTTATCCTGCCAACGACCTTCGTGTCGTCGGCGTGGGCGTCATGTCCTATTTTGGCTGGCTCAAGGCGAATGTGAACGGCGCGGGCATCTACCAGACATACCTGCAAAAACTGGAGGCGTTCATCGCCTGGCTGCTCGACCAAGGCTACGATATCCGCCTTTTGACGGGGGATGTCGGGGATTGGCCGGCTGTCGAGGATCTGCGCAAACGGATAGCATCGTCCGACGCAATAACGCATTCCGGGCAGGAACGCGTCAAGGCGGTGCGAACCAGCGATCTGCGTGGCCTGATGGACGAGATCAACCAGACCAGCGCCGTCGTCGTGACGCGCTACCATAATCTGGTCAGTGCCCTGAAGCTCGGCCGTCCGGCAATTTCGATCGAATATTCACAAAAGAACCAGGCCCTGATGGATGAAATGGGCCTGGGGGACTTTTGCCAGCATATCGAGGATCTCGACCTAGAACTCTTGAAGCGGCAGTTCCAGCGGATGTTCGACGATCGAGCGGCCATTCGCAGCCGGATACTCGGCGCAAACGCCGATTTCCGCCAACGGTTGACGGCGCAGGAGAATATCCTCGCCGACCGCCTTGGAGGGCTCAAGCCCGTTTACATTCCCCACGCGACGGTTGGCTGACGGCCATCGCCGCGGCCGCGTCTTCATCCAAAAGCGGTAGATGGGTTCCATCAAAGGTGGATTCCATCTCCGTCATTCGCCGATACCGTACCTGGGGTTTTGTCCGCGGCAATTCCCTACGCCTGATGAGTAAGTTGCTTAACTCGGTTGTCATTGCCAGCATGGAGGCATCAGGGGTCGAGGGGCTGACATGGCATGGCTTGGCGTCGTTCTGTTGCTCTTCACGTCCATCGCCATGCTCGTCTCGGGTCTGTGGAGACGCGGCGGCTTCTTCGATTTCCCCTTTCTCGCCGCGGCGATGTTCCTGACATTCGTCTTGCCGCAGATCCCGGGCCTGATCGACGACCGCTTCATGCCGCAGAATTCCGCGCTGTCTGGCGCCATCTTTTTCTCCTGGCTTTGCCTCGTCATGTGCTCTGTCGGGTGGCAGCTTGGCAAACATTCCAAATTGGGACCCGATCTGGTCTTCAGTGAAAAGCGCCTGCTTTATTACGCTGCGGGTTTGTCACTGGTGGGCGCCTACTTCTTCTACCGGTTCGGTCAGCTTGCCGACGAGGAGCGCCTTCGCGGCTTTCTGACCGGTACGGCGGTGGCCTATCTGTTCTTCGCCAAAATGCTGACCTATGGGCTCGCGATTGCGCTGTTGTGTTTCGCCCATCGCCGCTCCTCCCTCGCGCTCTGCATCATCCTTTTCGGCCTTGCTTTCTACTTCGATCGCATCGTTATCGCGGGCCGCCGCTCGGAAGCCGCCGAACTGGCGCTGATGGTTTCCCTTGCCATCTGGTTTCACAGAGGATGGGCGGTGCCGCGGTTTTTCGTGTCCATAAGTCTGGTTTTCGCCATGGTCGGCCTGGTCAGTGCCGGGGAGTATCGCGCCGCGACCTATTACAACAGCGCGCCCGATTGGCGCGCGGTTCTCGAGATCAATCCCGTCGAGAATTGGCAAAAGCTCCTGAAGCAGGGCGGGCCGGAGTTTCGAAACCTGGTGTTTTCCATATCGTCGATCTCCGAGAGCCAGGAATATGACTTTGGCGTGTCGCACTGGAATTCACTTGCCTTCACCTATGTCCCCGCGCAACTGGTCGGAAGCAAGATCAAGGAGAGCCTCTACATCGAGACGCCCTCGGTCTACTCGAAGGATTACGATCCCTTGCCGGGCACGACGCCGACCGGGATGATGGATTCCTTTGCGTCGTTCTCCTATTTTGGCTGCCTGAAGTTTGCATTGGTGGCGGGGATTCTGAGCTGGATCTATTCCTGCGCCATGCAGGGCAACACCTCCATGCAGATCCTCTACATGCTCTCCGCCATGCCGGCGATGCTTGTCATCACGCATTTTACAAACGAGATCGTCATCGCCTGGGTGCATATGGCGGTGTTCCTCATCCCCGGCCTTCTCTACGCCGGCATGCGACCGGCGCACGGACGCCCGGACAACCCGAACGACTACGGCTTACGGCGCGGAACCGCGCGAAGTGTGGTGTGAGGGATGACAAAGGCTGGTCGCAAATGCTGACGTCGTTCTTGAAATACGCATCCGTTGGCGTGCTGAACACGGCCATTCACTGGACGGCGTTCTTTATCTTCCATGCGGGGGTTGGAATGCCGCAGAGCTGGTCGAATGTCTCGGCGTTCGCCATCGCAGTCACCTTCAGCTTCTTCGCGAATGCCCGGTGGACCTTCCATGCTGAATCTTCGCCCGCAAGGTTTGTTTTGTACTTCGGCTCCCTCGGTCTGATTGCCTATTCGGTCGGTGGCCTTGCCGACTATCTGGCGTTGCCTGCCATCGTAGCCCTGGTGATGTTCTCCGCAATAAGCCTGATCACAGGTTATGCCTGTTCTCGTTTTCTCGTGTTTAGATGAGGTGGCGCGTGTCTATTTCCCTGATTGTGCCGATCTACAATGAAGAGGCGACGATCCCGATCTTCTACGCGGCCGTAAGGTCGCAAGACGCGTTGAAGAATGAGTCGATCGAGATCGTTTTCGTCAATGACGGGAGTTGGGATCATTCTGCGGAAATCGTCCAGCAGATCATGAGCACCGATCCGCTGGTCCAGCTCGTCGACTTCACGCGTAATTTTGGAAAGGAGCCGGCGCTCTTTGCGGGCCTAGCCTACGCAAAAGGCGATGCGGTGATCCCCATCGATGTGGATCTGCAGGATCCTATCGAGCTCATCCCGAAAATGCTGGAAAAGTGGAGGCACGGTGCGGAAGTCGTGCTTGCCAAGCGCCAGGACAGGTCCAGCGACAATTTTGTAAAACGAAGAACGGCGCAGGCATTCTACGCCATTCACAACCTCATCAGTGACACCAGGATCGAAGAGAATGTCGGTGACTTCCGGCTGATATCCCGTCCGATCGTCGATGAAATCTTGCTCCTGCCGGAGCGAAACCTCTTTATGAAGGGCCTTCTCTCCTGGGTCGGCGGGCGTACCGAAGTCGTTGAATACAGACGAGCCCGGCGCGTCGCCGGAACGACGAAGTTCAATGGCTGGAAGCTGTGGAACCTGGCGCTCGAAGGCATCACGAGTTTTTCGACCATGCCCTTGAGAATATGGACCTATATCGGCCTGTTCATCTCAACGCTCGCCTTCATCTACGGCACATGGATCGTTCTGGACAAGCTTCTCTTCGGCAATAGCGTGCCGGGCTACCCCTCGATTTTTGCTGCGATCATGTTTTTTGGCGGCGTCCAGATCCTCGGTATCGGCATTATCGGCGAGTATATCGGCAGAATATACCGGGAAACGAAGATGCGGCCCCGATACATCGTGCGGAAGTCGGCCACAAACCAAAGCGGACCAGTTTTCCCCGGAGGATTTCGTCAAAAAGTCTGACCGGTGAGCCGGCTGTGGCAAGGGGCGTAAAATGCGTGATTTTTCAACGAAGAAAACGGATTTTTTCTACCTGTTTTCGGTGGTGGCAATCGTAGGTTCCTGCATTCTGGTAATGATACTTTCGCTCACCTATACTTTTTTGGCAGAGGCTGCTGCGGATGACTATTGCAGCGCGGGTTTGCCGCAGACGGCGGGATTCTGGTATTCCTATGCAACGCTGCAATATTCGCAGTGGACGGGCCGCTGGCTCGCAATGTCGATCTACCCTTATGTATTTCCACGCCTCGGGATCGATACGATAAACTACAGCGTATTTTTGCTGCTCGCGCCCCTGATGTCGGTTGTCTCATTTTACATCATGGCGCGCGTTATCCTGTCACCGCTCATCAACAGAACCACGTCCGTTTTCATCTCGCTCGCGATCACGGCAATCTTCTGGGCCTATATGCCGTCCATCGGCGAACTATGGTATTGGGCGACGGGCATCGTCGAATACCAGCTCCCGTTTTTTCTCCTAGTAATCGCGTCGGCATCGCTTCTCGCAGTCACGAGAGGTCTTTGTTCGAAAAACATGGACCTGCTTCTCACCGGCGTTGCCATGGTAAGCGCGGTCGCTTTGAGTGGCTTGAACGAGCTTCTCGGGCTTTACTTCGTTGCCTTCTGCGCGTTGCAACTGATCCTGGCGATCCTCCGGAGCGACAGGCGTACCACGGTTCTATTCGCTACTGTGTTTTTAGCGGCTGTCGTCGCCTGGTACATTTCCGTGTCCGCGCCGGGAAACGCCGTGCGCTCGGCGGGCGAGTTTCCAAATTCCATGCGTCTGGTGCCGGCAATTCTGGCGTTTCTTTATGATCCAGAGCACTCGTTCATCGCCTGGATCATAAATCCGGCGCTGATTTTCCTGACGATTGCACTGCTGGCGCATATAGGGAGAGAAGGCAGTCAGGTAAGCTCGGCGCCGGACGGGTCGCGCGCACAACATAAGATCCTGAATCTTCCCGTTCTTGTTTGCGTTGCCTTGCTCGCGTGGTTCTGCGGAAGGTTCGTCGTGTCCTTCGCGCAGGGCACGATCCTGCCGGGCCGCGTGTCCAACGTGCTCTTTGCCGTGTTCATCGCCTCTGTTTTCCTTCTGCTTCCCGCCGCGCTCAGATGGCTGAGCGGTCGATCGGCGGGCCCCGCCAACTGGCCCAAACAGACGTCCGCAATCGCGTTGCTCCTGTTGTCGATGAGCCTGATTGCGGCACCGAATACATCGGCCGCGATCAACGATCTCCGGTTCAATTTTGCCGAATACCGCCCGGTCATCGAGGCCCGCAAAGTGGAGATTAGAAGTGCACCGGATGACGCGGATCTCACCTTCAAGAGGCTGTCCCGTCCTCCGCGCCTGTTCTTCAAGCCGGAGCTTACCGGCGACCCGGACTATTGGGAAAACAAGTGCTACGCAAAATACTACGGGGTTAAGTCGGTCAAGGTCGCGGGCGAGTAGCCTGATGAAGCGCCACCGTTTCCCAAGGTAATCCCCCCGTTTTGTTGACGGGGGGATTGTCCGATCAGGTGGTCATGCCGCCATCCACCGTGAGGATCGTTCCGGTGATGTGCCGGGCAGCGGGGCTTGCAAGGAAGGCCACAGCGGCGGCCACGTCTTCCGGCGCGCCATACCGGCCTAGCGGGATCAGGGCGCGTTGAAAGTCGGCAAATTCGCCGTTGGAGGGGTTCATGTCCGTGTTCGTCGAGCCAGGCTGCACCAGGTTGACGGTGATATCCCTTGGTCCGAGTTCGCGCGCAAGGCCCCGGTTGAACGAGTGGAGCGCGGATTTCGTCATGAAATAGACGGTCCCGGTATCGCCGACTATGCGTTCTGCGCCGGCCGAGCCGATCGTGACGATCCGGCCGCCCGCCTGAAGATAGGGAATGGCGGCCTGCGAGGCGAGGATGGGCGAACGCACATTGACGCCCAGCAGCGCATCGATTTGCTCAGCGCTGATATTGGCGATCGTATCGTAGAGCGCGATGGCGGCATTGTTGACGAGAATGTCGAGGCCACCCAGCGCTTCGGCCGCCTCCTGTACGGAGCGCTTCACCGCTGCGGGATCGGCGCTATCCGCCTGTATGGCCAGCCCTTTGCGGCCCTTCTCCTCGATTTCGCGCACGACCTCTGCGGCGCGGTCAGCCGAACGTTCGTAGGTGATCGCTACATCCGCCCCTTTTTCAGCCAGCGCCAATGCGATCGCGGCACCGATGCCACGCGACCCGCCCGTGACGAGCGCGCGCTTTCCAGACAATTCACTCATGGATCAAACCTTTCTGTAGTGATCGACATAGAATTAGCTAGGGATGCGGGTGCAGCACGTCAAGGTATTTATGTATCGATCAGCACAATAAATTCGGAGAGTTGTCGAAATGGCTGGGGAGGTTTATATAATGATCGATGCAGAAATCGGACCAAACCCCTGAAGTCATTGAATCCGCGCCGACCCGCGGACGGGGGCGCCCGCGCGCCTTCGATCGAAAGGCCGCGTTGGCGCAGGCGACCCGGCTCTTCTGGCTCAAGGGTTTCGAGGCCACGTCGATGACGGACCTGACCGAGGCCATGGGGATCGGCTCACCCAGCCTCTATGCCGCCTTCGGTTCAAAGGAAGCGCTCTATGTAGAAGCGGTGGGGTTTTATCGTGAGAGCTACGAGGCTTACGTCTGGGGTAAATTCCAGCGAGCGGACACCGCGCGTGAAGCGATCTCGGCGTTCCTGCTGGATTCGGCCGCGGTCTTGACCGGCTGTGTCGAAGACATTCCCACCGGCTGCATGGTGGCCCTGTCGTCTGTCGGTAGCCAGGGCCATCTGGAGTTGGGTGAACTGGTCCGCGCCGCCCGTGCCGTCACCTTCGAGCGTATCGAGGCGCGGTTGGAACAAGCCGTGGCGGATGGTGAAGTTCCGATCGCCGCCGACGTTCCGGCACTGGCGCGTTTCATCCAGACCGTCCAGTTCGGCATGTCCATTCTGGCGCGCGACGGAGCGGGTCGCGCGGAGCTGGAAGCGGTTGCGCATGTGGCGATAACGGGTTTCGACGCCAGGGTGGCGGCCGCCTCCTTCTAGTCGAAGATGATGCGTGGGAAATAGAAGCTCACCACCCAGTTGGGCAGGTCGACGATCTCGCTGATTCTGAGATCGGCGCA
Organism: Shinella sp. GW821-FHT10F02; assembly: GCF_058809275.1. Lineage (NCBI taxonomy): Bacteria > Pseudomonadati > Pseudomonadota > Alphaproteobacteria > Hyphomicrobiales > Rhizobiaceae > Shinella > Shinella sp. GW821-FHT10F02. The sequence goes on from NZ_JBXASL010000001.1 coordinate 626,942, forward strand.
GACCGAGCACAGCATATAGGCGTCGTTCGGATCGAGCCCATGTTCGGCGGCCAGCAGATCGACCATGCGCATGACAGCCTCGCGCGCGGCGGTCATCAGGTCGGGGCCGATGCCGGTGGTCACTTCATAGCCGGCGCCGTCGAGATGGCGGGTGACCGGGCCGGGCGTGGTGAAGCGCGGCGCGGGCAGGCGGGCATCCTTGACGAGCTCGACAGTCGCCTCGACATCCATGCGGCTTTCGATCGCTGTGCCGCAGACTTCGCCGTCGCCCTGCGCGGCATGCGTATCGCCGATGGAAAGCAGCGCGCCCTCCACCTCGACCGGCAGATAGAGCGTCACGCCGGCGGAAAGGTCGCGGATATCCAGGTTGCCGCCCACCCGGCGCGGCGGCACCACGGAATGCAGGCCCGGTTCGGCAAGTGCGACGCCGATGGTGCCGGCGAAGGGTTTTAGCGGCACGCGCCCCTTCGGCCCGAAGGCGGCAGGCGCCATCGTGCCGGAATCATAGGACCAGACATGCAGCGCGGGGTCCGTGAACTGGTCGGCCAGCAGGCCGAAACCGGGGATGATGGCAGTCCAGCCCGCGCCCGAGGGATGGAAGGCGCGAAGCGTGATCTTCAAGGCATCCCCCGGTGCGGCGCCTTCCACGTAGACCGGCCCGGTGACCGGGTTGATGCGGGCGAAATCGAGCGCCGTCAGGGTTTCGAGCGTCGCATCGCGGCCGATCTGGCCACCCGAAGAATCCAGGCATTCGAACAGGATCGTTTCGCCGGATTTCGCGACGATTGCCGGTTCAAAGTCCCGGTTCCAGCCGAAATGATGCCGGGCGCGGTGGATGGTGTGGGTGCAGGTGATGCACATCGGATATCCTTTCTGGCTTTCCGGATGCCGAAGGTCAGTCCAACGGAAAATGGCAGGCGACCTTGCGGCCCGTCGCAATGGCGGCGAGTTCCGGCCGCTGCTCGCGGCAGATGTCCTTGGCATAGGGACAGCGGGTGGAGAACTTGCAGCCGGGCGGTGGCGACAGCGGGCTTGGAATTTCGCCCGTGAGCAGGATGCGCTCACGCTTGCCCCGGTTGTGCGGCTGCGGAATGGCGGAAAGCAGGGCGCGCGTATAGGGGTGGTGCGGCCTTGCATAGAGCGCGTCCGTCTCGCCCGTCTCGGCAATCGAGCCGAGATACATCACCGCCACCCGCGTCGAGACATGGCGCACGACCGCAAGGTCATGCGCGATGAAGACATAGGTGAGGTTCAGCCGCTCGCGCAGCTCGTCGAAGAGGTTCACCACCTGCGCCTGCACCGAAACGTCGAGGGCAGAGACCGGCTCGTCGGCGACGATCAGCTTCGGCTCCACGGCAAGCGCGCGGGCAATGCCGATGCGCTGGCGCTGGCCGCCGGAAAACTCGTGTGGGTAGCGGTCGAGATATTCCCGGCGCAGGCCGACGAGCTCCATCAATTCCTGCAACCGTTCCTCGACCGCAGCCCCTTCGCGGATGCGATGGACGTGCAGCACTTCGGACAGCATGTCGCGGATGCGCCGGCGCGGATTGAGCGAGGCCGATGGATCCTGGAAGATCATCTGCATCTTGCGCCGGACCGGCTTCAGGGCGGCCGCGTCTGCCTTGGCGATGTCCTGCCCGTCGAAGGTGAGGTCGCCGGCCGTGATGTCGTAGAGCCGGGTGAGGCAGCGGCCGAGGGTGGACTTTCCGCTGCCGGATTCGCCGACGAGGCCGAGCGTCTCAGTCGGATATACGTCGAGATCGATGGCATCGACGGCATGCAGGACGCGGCCCGAGCCGGGGCGGATGGTCTTGCCGACGACGAAATTCTTGGTGAGCTTGTGCGCCGTGAGCAGCGGCTTCGAGACCAGCATTTCGGCATTCATGCAAGTTCCTCCTGCGGAAGGGCGGCGCGGCGGAGCGCTGGTCGCTCGTCATCGTCGATGACGCAGAGCGCTGCCTGTCCGCCCACCTTTTGCAAGGGCGGCCGCTCGGCGCAGATGGGCCGGGCGAAGGCGCAGCGCGGTGCAAAGCCGCAGCCGTCCGGAACCGTCTCGGGCGTCGGCGGCATGCCGGGGATCGAGCGCAGCTTGGTGAGCCGCGGCCCGGTGAGCGGCGGAATGGAGGCCATGAGGCCCCAGGTATAGGGGTGGAGCGGCGCCGAGAAGATTTCCTCGGTGCGTCCGCGCTCGACGATGCGCCCGGCATACATCACCGCCACCTGTTCGGCGACTTCGGCCACGACGCCCATGTCGTGGGTGATAAGGATGATGGCGGAACCGAAATCCTTGCGCAGGCGCAAAAGCAGGTCGATCACCTGGGCCTGCACGGTGACGTCCAGCGCCGTGGTCGGCTCGTCCGCAACGAGGAGGACGGGATTGCAGGAGAGCGCCATGGCGATGACGGCACGCTGGCGCATGCCGCCGGACAACTGGTGCGGATAGCGATCGACCGCTTCGCCGGGATTGGACAGGCCGACCTCGCCGAGCAGTTCGATGGCACGGCGGCGGGCGGCGCGGGCCGATATGTTTTCGTGCGCGCGAATCTGCTCGGCGATCTGCCAGCCGATCGTGTAGACCGGCGTCAGCGCCGTCATCGGGTCCTGCGAGATCAGGCCGATTTCCTTGCCGCGGATCGCCCGCATCCGGCTCGCCGGCAGGTCGAGGATCGGCTTGCCCCGGAAGGAGACGGAGCCTTCCACGCGCGTGGCCTTCCTGTCGTGCAGGCCGAGCAGGGAGAGCAGAGTCACCGATTTGCCGGAGCCGGATTCACCGACGATGGAGAGGATTTCGCCCTCGTGGACGCGGAACGACACATCACGCACGGCCTGCACCAGGCCGCGGTCGCTGGCAAACGAGACCGACAGCCCATTGACGTCGAGGAGGATTGGTTTGTCCTGCTGCACCATGCGTCAGTTTCCCCTGACCCGTGGGTCGATCAGCACATAGACCACGTCGACCAGCGCATTGGCGACGACGACGAAGAAGGAGGCGTACATCACGGTGCCGAGGATCATCGGCAGGTCGAGATTGAGCAGCGCCTGGTAGGTGAGGCGGCCGACGCCGTTGAGGCCGAAGACGACCTCCGTCAGCAAGGCCGCGCCGCCGACTAGCACGCCGAAATCCAACCCGAACATGGTGACGAAGGGTATGAGCGACGTGCGCAGCGCGTGGCGCACCATGACGCGCGCCGGGGACAGGCCCTTGGCGCGGGCGGTGCGGATGAAGTCTTCCTGATAGGCCTCGACGAGGTTGGCGCGGAGTACCCGGCCGTAGATGCCGATATAGAGGGCCGCCAGCGTGAACCATGGAATGACCAGCGTCTTGAACCAGCCGATGGGGTCTTCCATCAGCGGCTTGTAGCCGAGCGCCGGCACCCACGAGAACATCCAGGTGTCGTGAAAACGGCTCTGGCTGATCAGGTTCATCACCTCGCCCAGCCAGTAGACCGGCATGGACACCCCGATCAGCGCGAGCGCCATCAGGCCGCGATCAATCAACGTGTCGCGCGTCAGCGCCGCGATCACGCCGACGAAAATGCCGCCGACGATCCAGAGTATCGCAGCACCCGCAACCAGCGAGATCGTGACGGGCGCGGCGGCGACCACCGCCGGCACGATGCGATAGCCGCGGTTGACGAAGGAGGTGAGGTCCTGCGTCACGAAGAGCCGCTTCATCATGACGACGTATTGAACGGGCAGCGGCCGGTCGAAGCCGAATTCCTTGCGGATGGCCTCGACGGTCTCCTGCGAGGCATTGCGGCCGGCAAGGCGGGCGGCGGGGTCGGAGCCGGGGGTGGCGAAGAAGATGAGGAAGACGAGCGCGGAGATGCCGAACATCACGAAGAGCATCTGGCCGAGGCGCTGCAGGATGGCGAAAAACATGAAAAGCCTCCTCAGATCAGTTTGGTGCGCGGATCGAGCGCGTCACGCAGGCTGTCGCCCAAGACGTTGAGAGACAGCACCGTCAGCACGATGGCGATGCCGGGCGCCAGCGCCACGACCGGGCGCGTGTAGAGCAGGGTCTGGCCGTCCTGGATGATTGTGCCCCAGCTCGCATCCGGCGCCTGCACGCCGATCGACAGGAAGGACAGCGAGGATTCCGTGATGATGTTGAGCCCCATCATCAGCGGAACGAAGACGATGAGCATGGTCGAGACATTGGGCAGGATATCGTAGAGCAGGATGCGCCAGGCCGGAATGCCGAGCCCGCGCGCAGCCAGCACGAATTCGCTCTGCTTCAAGGACAGTACGCGACCGCGTAAGGGGCGCGCGACATAGGGCACATAGATGATGCCGATGATGAAGATCGGCAGAAGCAAGCTATCCGAGCCGATCTCTATCGGCCCGATGACGATGCCCTGCGAGATCAGCACGATGGAGAGCGAGATCGCCAGCAGGTAGACCGGGAATGCCCAGAGGATATCGAGGATACGCGACAGGATCTTGTCCACCCAGCCGCCGAAGAAGCCGGCAGAAATGCCGACGATGGCGGCAAGACAGAGACAGATGACGGTGGCGGAGGCGGCAATCAGCAGCGAGTTGCGCCCGCCATAGAGCAGGCGCGCGGCGACATCGCGGCCCTGCGTGTCGGCGCCGAGCAGATATTGCGCCCCCCAGGTCGGCCCGATCGGCGTGACGCCGAGGCCAAGCCCCTCGGTCGAAGCCTGCATCACCTTCACGCGCTTGCCGTCGACCATGATGCGCGCGCTGAGATTGGAACGGAACGGATCGGTGCCGGAGACGTAGCGGGCGTAGAGCGGTGCCGCCAGCGCCGACAGGATGATCAGCACGAAGACCGCGGCTGCGAGCAGTGTCGCGCGGTCGCGCTTCAGGATATGCCAGGCGCGTCGCCATGGGCCGGAGGACGGGCGGGAGGAGACGGCTGGCGCATCGACGCGTATGGCCTCGGTAATATCGGTCATCTGTTTCCTGATCGGCTGAATGCGGCGTGCGGGCGGCAGAGGGTCTTGCCGCCCGCTGAGGCATTTTCAGGTGAGCCTCACTTCACCCAGGACTGTGAGGTGATCCAGCGGTTCTGCTTGTTGAACAGATAGTTGCCGAGCCGTGCCGAGGTGAAGTTCACGCTTTTCGGCGTGAAGAGCGGTGCGATCGGCGACTGTTCCATGAAGCCCTTGTCGACTTCCGCCCATTTGGCATTCGCCGCATCGGCATCGGTCAGCGCAAGGGTCATCGCTTCCTGCATCTTGGCATCGAGATCCTTGTTGCAGTAGCCCGAAATGTTGATGGAAGCGTCGCTGCCCGGCGTGAAGGATGCGCAGGAGAGCAGCACGTTGAGGAAGTTCGATGCCGCCGGATAGTCCATGTACCATTGCGAGATGCTGATCTGGACATTGTTGCTGGTGTTCTGGATGTAGGTGAACTGGATGTTCGGCGAGACGGCCTTCATCGAGGCATCGTAGCCGAGTTCCGACAGCACGCTCTGGATATAGGTGCCGACGCCGCGCGAAGTGGCGTTGTCCTCGGCAATGACCGTAACCTTCTGGCCCTTCGTGCCGGATTCCTCGACGAGCTGCTTGGCCTTCTCCATGTCGGCACCGATCCATTCCGGGCTTGCCTCCGTGGTGTAGAGGCAATCATCCACATGGCCCGGGAAGTCCGGCGGCAGGATCTGGCAGGTTGGCTGGGCGAGAACTTCGCCGCCGAACAGGCCGACGAGCGCGTCGCGGTCGAGCGCATAGTTCACGGCCTGGCGCACCTTGATGTTGTCGAAGGGCGCGAGGTTGGTGTTCATCGGCGCGTACCAGAAGGCGGCCAGCGGGTCGATATGGATCTGGCTGGCATATTTCGCGCCGATTTCCGGCAGGCGGTCGGAGGGCGGCGTGTCGTACATCCAGTCGATCTGGCCGTTGATGATCGCGTTGATCATCGCCTCTTCGGTCAGGCCGAACTTGTAGATGATCTCGTCGGCATAGCCGTCCGGCTGCGCGTCCGCGCTCCATTCCTTGAAGTGCGGATTGCGCTTCATGACGAGCTGTTCGGTGGGATTGTAGCTCTCGAAATAATAGGCGCCCGTGCCGGCAATCGGCGTGGTGCCGGCGTCCGCCAGCGGCGCATCGGCCGGCAGGATGGAGGCGTGCGGCACGGCGAGCTTGGAGAAGATTTCCGAATCCGGCGCCGTGAGGTTGATCGTCACCGTACCGGCCGCATCGTCGCCCACGACCCCGCCGTCGAGCGTGCAGGTCGCGGCGTCCGCGATGCATTTGTCGGAGCCGACGATGCCGTTGTAGAAGCTGCCGGTGGTCGGACCCTTGACCTTGAAGATGCGCTGGAACGAGGCGACGACGTCGGACGGCGTCACGTCCTTGCCGTTGGAGAACTTGATGCCCTTGCGGATCTTGAAGACATAGGTCTTGCCGTCATTGGTCGGCTGGGGGATTTCTTCCGCGATCGCGGGCACGATCTCGAAGCCATCGGTGCCGCCGGCCTGCTTGAACTTGACGAGGCCGTCATAGGTCATCTGGTAGATCTGCCAGAACTGGGCGGTGTAGTTGATCATCGGATCGATCGTGCCGGCGGCCGAAACGGCTGCAAGCGTCATCGTGCCGCCGCGGTGCTTGGCCATCAGGTCGGCGCGCTCGTCGGCGAGTGCGGTGCTGCAGAGCGCCGTCTGCGCAAGCAGGATACCGGCGGCGAGAAGGCCGGCGCGGCGGATGGAAGGTTTCAGATATATCGTCATGATACGGTTTCCCTCTGGTTTTCTGGTGGTCGGTGATCGCGCCGTTAGGGCGCGGTTTCTTCTTCTGGAATGGTCAGGGTGCCTTTTCGTCGAGGAAGCCGGCGACTTCGGCCATGCAGGCCTCGCGCTCCTCGACATGCGGCATGTGGCTCGACTGTTCGAAGATGCGCCAGCGCACGTCCGGGATCTCCTCGGCATAGGGCTGGACGCAGGCTTTCGTCGCCTCGTCGAAATGGCCGGAGATCAGCAGCGTCGGGGCTTCGATGGTCGAAAGCCGGCCGACGATCGACCAGTCCTTCATCGTGCCGATGACGTGGAACTCGTTCGGGCCGTTCATCGTGTGATAGACGGTCGGGTCGTCGGCAATGGCATCGAAGGTGCGCTTGACCTCCGGCGGCATGGGCACGACGCGGCAGACATGGCGCTGGTTGAAGACCTCCGTCGCCTCCATGTATTCCGCGCTGTCGGTGGTTTCGGCCTGTTCATGGCGCAGCAGCGTCGCCTGTACTTCCGGCGGCAGGGCCTCGCGCAGCCGGTTGGCTTCCGATACCCAGGTGGTCATAGCGGCCGGCGAATTGGCGATGATGAGCGCCTTCAGGCCCGCGGGGCGTTCCTGCGCGAACTCGGCCCCAAGCATGCCGCCCCAGGACTGGCCGAGCAGGCAATAGGCGTCACGGATGCCGAGATGGTCGATCAGGTTGTGCAGCTCGGTGCGGAAGAAATCGACCGTCCAGAAATCCCCGCCCTTTTCCGGCAGGTGGGTCGATTTGCCGTTGCCCACCTGGTCGTAGTGGATGACGGCGCGGCCGGTCGCGGCTATGTCCTTGAAGCTGTCGACATAGTCATGCGTGCAGCCCGGTCCGCCATGGGCGACGATGAGCGGCGGCTTGCCGGAGGCCAGATCCCCCGTGATGCGGTACCAGGTCTTGTAGTCCCCATAGGGGGCGTAGCCTTCAGTGATCGACACGCGTCATGCTCCTTCTCCATTGTCCCTCAGGCGCCGCTTTTCGTGCGCCGGTCGTCGCGGCAGATGGCGTCCGCCGTCTCCTCGATGGTCATGCCCCAGTCCATGGCGATCTTGCGCAGGCGCTTCCACGCGCCGGCCTCGTCGAGCCGCTCCTGCTGAATGAGCCGCAGGATCGCCCGCACGACGATCGGCCGCTGGCGCAGCCTGTCTTCGAGCGCACGGATATCCTCCGCCTGCCTGCGCGCGACCTGATAGGCGTGCGTGGCAATCAGCAGCGCGCTGTAGGCGCCGGTGGAGCCGATCGGCTTGAGCAGATGCGCGTTGGAGCCCTGCGCCAGCGCCCATTCGATGCGGCCGGGCGCCTCGGAGCCGATGAGCGCGATCATCGGCATGGGCGCAAAACCGGGTGGCCAGGGAAACTGGCCGTCATGGCCCATATCCGCATCGAAGAAGACGATGTCGCTTGCCACATCGGCCTCGTCGATCTGCGGCCAGACGACGGTGACGCGGATATGCAGCATTTCGAGCTGCCGCTTCAGGGCATCCACGGAAGGGTGCTCCCGGTGCAGGATGACGGCGCGCCACGTCGCCAGGGAAGGGCGGTCCGCGCGGCTCATTTGATCACCTTCAGCATGGTGTCAGCGGTGGCTTCGCTGGCGGCAAGCGGCTGGCTGAGCGAATGCACCAGATAGGGATCGGCCTCGACCGGGCTTGCGGCGCTGTGGAAGATCTCGAATTCGCCGTCCGCATTCGAGATCGCCAGGTGCGGGCGCAGCGCCGCATGGTGGGTGCGCGGATTGATGGCGATGGGGCCGAGCGGCGTATCGAAGAGCCGGGAGGTGACGACGCGGCGGATCGCGTCCGGCGCATCTGTTGCCGCGTCCTGCATCGCCTGGGCAAGGATCGACACGCTCATATAGGCGGCCACGAAAGGCGTCGTCAGTCGGTGGTCACTGCCGTGGCGCAACGCCATGCGCGCTTTGAAATCGCGGTTTTCGGCGGTGTCCAGCCGGTTGAAATAGGGCGATGCCGAAATGTGCCCGGCAGAGGCGGAAGGAGTAAGGCCGCCAAGCTCGATCTCACAAAGGTTGCAGGCCACGACCGGCGGGGCGGACGGGTCTCCGCCGCGCAGCACGTCATAGGCGGCCAGGAAAGCCGTGGCCGATTCCCCGACGAGGTTGCTCAGGATGAAGTCGGGCTTCTTTTGCGCGATTTCCGCAATCAGGTGGTCGACCTCGACGGAACCGAGCGGGACGAAGCGCTCGGACACCACCTGCCCACCGACCGCCTCGGTCATCTCGCGCGCAATGCGGCTGATTTCCCAGCCCCAGATGTAGTTCGAGCCGACAATGAAGGGGCGGCGTCCGTAGCGCGGCAGCACATGGTCGAACAGCGGCAGCAGGTGCTGGTTTGGACAGGCGCCGAGATAGATGGCGCTGTCGCTCGCCTCGTAGCCCTCATAGGGAAAAGCATACCAGAGCAGCGCGCCATGGCGCTCGATCGCCGGCAGCACGTCCTTGCGGCTCCACGAGGTGATGGTGCCGATGACATGGCGACAGCCATGCTGGCGGATCGCCGCTTCGGACAGGAGCGCGTAGCGTTCCGCCCGTCCGGCCGGATCGTCGATCTTCGGCTCGATGCGGAAGGAGAAGCCGCCATCCGCATTGATCTCGGATATGGCCGCAAACGCGCCGGCGACGGCTTGCCGGCCGACATCCGCATAGGCCCCGGTCGTCGAATAGAGGATGGAAACCGGCACCGTCTCGCGCTTCATCGCGACTGCCCCCGCGGCACTGGCTGCCCGCGCCGTTTCGCGTTCATCGGCATTTCCCATGGCTGCATCGCCCGGTTCCCGTCCACGCTTCAACCTCGATCCATGAGGTCGGCCGAGTGCCCGAAACAAAAAAACCCCGCACCGCAGGTCGTGCGGTATCGGGGCTCATTTGCCGTGGCAGCGTCTGCCGTTTTCGAAGAAAAAGCTAGAATACGGCTGCTTTGTAGTCAATTGTTTTCTTTGCATAAATAAAAGGCTGATTGCATCTCTTGCGAGCGCTGTTTTGCCTCGATATCGACCTGTCGCGATGGGTGCGCAAGGCTAGCCGCCAGATCACCCCATCTTCTCGACGATCGGCGGGATCTGCACCACGGTGAGCTCGGTTGCGCCGGAATCGATGATGCCGAAGACGGCTTCCAGCATTTTCGACACGTCCTGGCGCACCATCTCGATATGGTCGCCGAGCATGGCGACGAAGGGGTCCCAGTCGAAGCAGCCGAGTTGCGGCACGCGGTCGGCATAGTGGCCGGAACGACGGATCCAGCGCATCACGCCTTCCAGCGAAATCGTCGAGTTGACGAACATGCCGCGCGGCAGTGGGCTCATGCGTTCGGCAAGCTGGCGCATGGCGTTCTCCGCCTTTTCGGGGGCGTAGCCGACGGTTTGCACGAGCGTGTCGTCGACGGCGACGCCGGCCTCCGCATGGGCGTCGCGAAAGCCGCGCACGCGCTCCATCGTGTTGTGGTCCGTGCCGCGGCCGCCGACGAAGAGGAGAGGGGTCTTCTCGCCATATTCCTTCTCGCAATTGGCAAGCACCCGGCGCGTCAGCTCCAGCGCGCCGCCGTAATTGTCGGAGATGACGGAGGGCGCGCGGGCGCCGGGCAGGTCGAGGTTGATGGTGCGCACGCCGGCGGAAGCGCAGAGTTCCATGACGCGGTCCGGGTCGGTGGCGCCCGTCGCGATCAGGCAGTCGACCTGGTAGGACAGCATGGCGCGCGCGGCTTCCAGCTCCAGCGCCGGGTCGCGCATCGTGCAGGTGATGATCGGAAACAGGCCGCGTTCGCGCGCCAGCGCCTCGAACTGTTCGACGATCGAGCCGAAATAGCGGTTGTCGTATTTGGGCACGATCATGCCGATGATTTTCGACCGGTCCCGGCGCAGCACGCTTGCCTGCATGTTGAGCGCGTAGCCCTGCTCCTCGGCGAGCTTGGTGATCTTTTCAGCAAGCTTGGCGCTGATACGGCGCTTCTTCCAGTTGCCGTTCAGAACGGCGCTCACGGCGCTGGCCGAGGTGCCCGCCAGCTCCGCCAGATCATAGATGGTCGTCCTTTTCGTCTGCGTCGTCCGGTTCACATTTCATCTCCGTTTCGAGAGCCACCTTGACACCAATGGCGATTGGTGGCAATTCTTGCTTCATCGATTGAGCAAGCATGCTCCATCGATGAAGTTGCCTGAACAGCAAGGCTGACCCAAGGGAGGAGTCAGACGGAGCATCGACGAACCGGACGTTGCGGCATCCCCGCAGCGAACGATGATCTGCGCGCTTTGGTGCGCGGAAGGCGTCGGTCCTGTCGCCCTTGTCGGCTTGAGGACGCCGGCGAACGTGAACTTGAAAAATCAACCGTGGAGGAACCCAATGAAGACGCTTACCCTTTTGCTCGCATCGACCGGTCTCGTCCTGTCGCTCGGCAGCGCCGCCCTTGCCCAGGAAGGTGCAACCGTCGCCTTCCTGATGCCCGACCAGGCCTCGACCCGCTACGAGCAGCACGACTATCCCGGCTTCAAGGCCGAGATGGAAAAGCTGTGCCCGAGCTGCACCGTGATCTACCAGAATGCCAATGCGGACGTCGCCCTCCAGCAGCAGCAGTTCAACTCGGTGATCGCGCAGGGCGCCAAGGTCGTCGTGCTCGACCCGGTCGATTCCGCCGCTGCCGCAGCGCTGGTCGAGATCGCCCAGTCGCAGGACGTCAAGGTCATCGCCTATGACCGCCCGATCCCCGACAAGCCGGCCGACTACTACGTCTCCTTCGACAACCAGGGCATCGGCAAGGCCATCGCGCAGTCGCTGGTCGACCACCTGAAGGCCAAGGGCGTTGCGGACGGTGCCGGCGTGCTCCAGATCAACGGCTCGCCGACCGACGCGGCCGCCGGCCTCATCCGCGACGGCATCGATTCCGCGCTCGACGCCTCGCCCTACAAGACGCTTGCCGAATTCGACACGCCGGACTGGGCGCCGCCGAAGGCACAGGAATGGGCGGCCGGCCAGATCACCCGCTTCGGCGACCAGATCGTCGGCATCGTAGCGGCGAACGACGGCACGGGCGGCGGTGCGATCGCGGCGCTGAAGGCGGCCGGCGTGAAGGAAATGCCGCCGGTCACCGGCAACGACGCGACGATCGCAGCGCTCCAGCTGATCATCTCGGGCGACCAGTACAACACGATCTCCAAGCCCTCCGAAATCGTTGCGGCGGCTGCGGCCGGCGTTGCGGTGAAGCTGCTCAAGGGCGAAACCCCGGAAGCGACCCACAAGCTCTACGAAACGCCTTCGCAGCTTTTCGTGCCGGCGGTCGTGACGGCGGAGAACATCAAGGCTGAAATCTTCGACAAGGGCATCAACAAGCCGGAAGAAGTCTGCACCGGCGAATATGTTGAAGGTTGCCGCAAACTCGGCATCATCAACTAATCTGCCCATTCCCGTGTCCGGCCGTTTGACGCGGCCGGACACCCGATCAGTCGAGGTCAGCCCTAGAGGTTCCAGAGGCCATGACAGCCACGCTTCAAAACATTCCCGCCAAGGGAGAATCCGTGCTGCGCCTTAGCGGCATATCCAAGAATTTCGGTGCCGTATCCGCCTTGACGGATATCGATCTCGACGTGAAGGCCGGCGAAGTCGTCGCCCTCGTCGGCGACAACGGTGCGGGCAAGTCGACGCTGGTCAAGGTGCTGGCCGGCGTGCACCAGGCATCCTCCGGCACGATCGAGTTCTGCGGCGAGCAGGTGACGCTCGACAGCCCCGCCAAGGCGCTGGATCTCGGCATCGCCACGGTGTTCCAGGACCTGGCACTCTGCGAAAACCTCGACGTCGTGGCGAACCTCTTCCTCGGCCACGAAATGTCGCCCTGGGCGCTCGACGAAGTGGCCATGGAAGTGCGGGCCTGGACCTTGCTGCGCGAGCTTGCCGCGCGCATTCCTTCCGTGCGCGAGCCCATCGCCTCGCTCTCCGGCGGCCAGCGGCAGACGGTCGCCATTGCCCGCTCGCTGCTGCTCAATCCGCGGCTCATCATGCTGGACGAACCGACGGCGGCGCTCGGCGTCGCGCAGACCGCGGAGGTGCTGAACCTCATCGAGCGCGTGCGCGACCGCGGCCTCGGCGTCATCATCATCAGCCACAACATGGAAGACGTGCGCGCCGTCGCCGACCGCATCGTCGTACTGCGGCTGGGGCGCAACAACGGCATCTTCACGCCGGATTCATCGAGCCAGGAGCTCGTCTCCGCCATCACGGGCGCCACGGACAATTCCGTCTCGCGCCGCGCAGACCGCAAGTCCGGCCACATGCAGGAAAGCACCGGGGGAACCGCATGAGCCAGAACCCTTCCAACAAATCCATGCCGACGCTCGACCGCAGTGATGAGCGCGTGCGCCACGACGACAGCCTTTCCGCCATGGCGAAAGGTTTCATCGACCGCGTGCGCTCCGGCGACCTCGGCATGCTGCCGGTCGCCGTCGGCCTCGTCGTCATCTCCATCGTCTTTTCCGCGCTGAACCCGATCTTCCTGGCTCCGAACAACCTGGTGAACCTGCTGTTCGACTGCGCCACGGTCGGCGTCATTTCGCTCGGAATCGTCTGCGTGCTGGTGCTCGGCGAAATCGACCTCTCCGTCGGCTCCATGAGCGGGCTCGCCTCGGCCCTGGTCGGCGTCATCTGGGTCAATATGGGCTGGCCGGTCGCGGGCGCGATCATCGTCGCGCTGGTGGTGGGTGCGGGCGTCGGCATGCTTTATGCCATGCTCTATAACCGCCTCGGCATGCCGAGCTTCGTGGCAACGCTTGCCGGCCTGCTGGCGCTCCTCGGGCTGCAGCTCTACATCCTCGGCCCGACCGGCTCGATCAACTTGCCCTATGCCTCGCCGCTCGTGCGCTTCGGTCAGATCCTGATCATGCCGGACTGGCTGTCCTATACGCTGGCGCTCGTGCCGGGCCTCGTGATGATCGGCCGGGGACTGCGCACCCGCACCCAGCGTCTTGCCGCGAACCTCTCCGCCCAGCCGATGCGGGCGCTGATCCTGAAGGCCGTCGTGCTGACGGTGGTGCTGGAAGCCGCCGTCTTCTACCTCAATCTCGGCCGCGGCATTCCGTGGATGTTCGCGCTGTTCATCGCGCTCGCCGTGATCCTCAACTATGCGCTGACGCGCACCAAATGGGGCCGCTCCATGTTTGCCGTCGGCGGCAACAAGGAGGCCGCACGCCGCTCCGGCATCAATGTCCGCCGCATCTATATGAGCGCCTTCATGCTGTGCTCGACGCTCGCGGCGCTCGGCGGCATCCTCTCGGCCTCGCGGCTTGCCTCGTCCAGCCAGCAGGCCGGCACAGGCGACGTGAACCTCAACGCGATCGCCGCGGCGGTCATCGGGGGTACCAGCCTGTTCGGCGGTCGCGGCAGCGCCTATTCGGCTCTGCTCGGCATCATCGTCATCCAGGCGATCTCGAACGGGTTGACCCTGCTCAACCTCTCGTCGTCTCTGCGCTATATGATCACCGGCGGCGTTCTCGCCATTGCGGTTATCGTCGATTCGCTTGCCCGTCGCTCCCGTGTCAGCCACGGTCGCGCCTAACGCATATTGAATGGAGTTTTAGACCATGGCTGACCTCATGAAGGGCAAGATTGCCGCCATCACGGGTGCCGCATCCGGCATCGGCCTCGAATGCGCCAGGACCTTGCTTGCCGAAGGCGCGAAGGTGGTGCTCGTCGACCGGGCGCAGGACAAGCTGGAACAGCTTTGCAAAGAGCTTGGTCCCAACGCCCTGCCGCTCGTCGTGGACCTGCTGAAGCCGGCCGAGGTGTCCGGCATGCTGCCGCGCATCCTGGAGATTGCCGGCGGGCTCGACGTCTTCCACGCCAATGCCGGCGCCTATATCGGCGGCCCGGTGGCGGAGGGCGATCCGGATGCCTGGGACCGCATGCTGAACCTCAACATCAATGCCGCCTTCCGCTCCGTCCATGCGGTTCTGCCGTACATGATTGAGCAGAAGACGGGCGACATCCTGTTCACCAGCTCGATTGCCGGTGTCGTGCCCGTCATCTGGGAGCCGATCTACACGGCCTCCAAGTTCGCCGTGCAGGCCTTCGTGCACTCGACGCGCCGCCAGGTATCGCAGCATGGCGTGCGCGTCGGCGCGGTCCTGCCGGGGCCGGTGGTGACGGCGCTGCTCGACGACTGGCCGAAGGAGAAGATGGACGAGGCGCTCGCCAATGGCAGCCTGATGCAGCCGAAGGAAGTGGCGGATGCCGTGCTCTTCATGCTGACCCGGCCGCGCAATGTCACGATCCGCGATCTGGTCATCCTGCCGAACAGCGTCGATCTCTAAACAAGCGGCGGGCGGCATGAGGCCGCTCGCCAAGAAAGTTCCCGATTTGCAGGCGGTAGACCCTATGAGCACCCCTTCCTCCGCACGCCCCGCGGGCGGCGAACGCTACCTGATCGGCGTCGATGTCGGCACGGGAAGCGCCAGAGCCGGCCTCTTCGATCTCACCGGCCGCATGCTGGCCTCGGGCAAGCGCGACATTTCGCTGTTTCGCGAGGCGGGCGCGATGGTCGAGCAGTCGAGCACGGAAATCTGGGCCGCCGTCTGCGCGTCGGTGCGCGATGCTATCGCCAAGGCGGGTGTTGCGCCGGAACAGGTCGCCGGCATCGGCTTCGATGCGACCTGCTCGCTGGTCGTGCTCGGCAGGGAAGGGGCGCCGCTGCCCGTCGGCCCATCGGAAAATCCCGAGCGCGACATCATCGTCTGGATGGACCACCGGGCCGTCGATCAGGTCGAGCGCATCAATGCGCTGGGGCACGAGGTGCTGCGCTATGTCGGCGGCCGCATCTCACCGGAGATGGAAACGCCGAAACTGCTTTGGCTCAAGGAAAACCGCCCGCAGGTTTTCGACGCCGCCTGGCAGTTCTTCGATCTGGCGGATTTCCTCACCTGGCGCGCGACGGGCGATCTCGCCCGCTCCACCTGTACGGTCACCTGTAAATGGACCTATCTGGCGCATGAAAAACGCTGGGACCCGAGCTATTTCCGCGAAATCGGCCTCGGTGTTCTGGCGGACGAGGAATTCTCCCGCATCGGTCAACAGGTCGTCGAGCCCGGCACGCCGCTCGGCAACGGCCTCACCGCTCGCGCGGCAGAAGAGCTCGGGCTTGCCGCCGGCACGCCGGTCGGTGCCGGCATGATCGACGCCCATGCGGGCGGCATCGGCACGGTGGGCGTCGATGGCCCGCCGGAAAACAATCTCGGCTACGTCTTCGGCACGTCCTCCTGCACCATGACCTCGACCCATGAGCCGGTCTTCGTGCCGGGCGTCTGGGGGCCTTACTTCTCCGCGATGGTGCCCGGCATGTGGCTGAACGAGGGGGGGCAATCGGCGGCCGGCGCCGCGATCGAGCAGCTCCTCTCCTTTCATCCGGCGGCTGGTGACGCGACCGCACTGGCAAAGACACGCGGCCTCTCGCTGCCCGTTCTGCTGGCCGAACTGGCGGCCGAAAAGGCAAAAACGCTGTCCGCCGTGGTGGAACTGGCCGACGGCGTACACGTCGTTCCTGAATTCCTCGGCAATCGTGCGCCCTTCGCCGATCCGCATGCCCGCGCGGCGATCGTCGGACTCGGCATGGAACGTGACCTCGACAACCTCGTCTCGCTCTACATCGCCGGCCTCTGCGGTATCGGCTACGGCCTGCGCCAGATCATCGAAACACAGACGGCTGCCGGCGCACCGGTTGACAAGATCGTGATCAGCGGCGGCGCCGGTCAGCTCGATCTCGTCCGCCAGCTTCTGGCCGACGCCACCGGAAAACCGCTGCTGGCAACGCGCGCCGAAGAACCCGTCCTGCTCGGCGCCGCCATTCTCGGCAGCGTCGCGGGCGGCGCTTTCCCGGATGTCGGTGCGGCGATGGCTGCGCTTTCCAAGACCGATCGGACCTATCACCCGGCGGACGGCGAAACCGCCACCCGTCACGTCAAGCGATACGATGCCTTCACCCGGCTGCAAGCGCTGAGCCGCGAAATCCGCTAGGCGGCGTCGGGTATCGCGGCCGCCTTGCGCTCGGCGTAGATCCGGGCCAGCCAGGCGCAGACCATCAGCTGGATCTGGTGAAACAGCATCAGCGGCAGGACGATTGCACCGATCGGCTGGCCGGCGAAGATCACGCCCGCCATCGGCACGCCGCTCGCCAGGCTTTTCTTCGAGCCGCAGAAGACGGCGGTGATGCGGTCCTCGCGGTTGAAGCCGAAGAGTTTTGCGCCAAGGCTGGTGATGAGGAGCACGACCACGAGCAGCAGGGCGTCCAGCGCGACGAGCATGGCCAGATCCTGTGCCTCCAGCTGGTGCCAGACGCCCTCCGTCACCGCATCCGAGAAGGCGAGATAGACGACCATCAGGATCGAGCCGCGGTCGAAGGGCGTGAGCAATGATTTTCGCGCGCGCACCCATTTGCCGATGAAGGGCTGCAAGAGCTGGCCGGCCACGAAGGGCAGGAAGAGCTGGAGCATGATCTTCCAGACCATGTCGAACGACACGCCGACATGGCCACCGGCGGAAAACAGCATGGCGACCAGGGCCGGTGTGAGGAAGATGCCGAGAATGTTGGAGGTCGAGGCGGCGCAGATCGCCGCCGGCACATTGCCGCCGGCAATCGACGTGAAGGCGATCGACGACTGCACCGTCGAGGGCAGCACACACAGGAAAAGCAGGCCGAGATAGAGCGGCTGCGGGATCAGCCAGGGCGACAGGACGCCGAGCCCGAGGCCGAGCAGCGGGAACACCACGAAGGTGGTCGCCAGGATGAAGATCTGTAAGCGCCAGTGCAGGAAGCCGGCAATAACCACGTCGGTGGAAAGGCGCGCGCCATGCAGGAAGAACAGGCCGGCGATCGCGATATTGGTGGCAATGCCGAACCACGCCGCCGGCTCGCCGGAAATCGGCAGGAGGGACGCGAGGCCCACGGCGGCGATGAGAAGCAGGGTGAAGGTATCGGGGAGCAGGCTTTTCATGGGGGCGGTCCGGATCCATCAGTCTCGACAGGCTACCGATCTTTGATATCCTGATTCACAATGCAAGGAATAACAGTTATCGAGGATCGCGATATGCTTGATATGGTGCAGTTGCGCAGCTTCGTGACGGTGGCCCAGCTCAAGAGCTTTACGCTTGCCGCCGAAAGGCTGGACCTCGGCCAGTCGACCGTCAGTCAGCATCTGCAACGCCTGGAGCGCAGCCTGCGCCGGCGGCTCGTCCACCGCGACACGCACACGGTTCGGCTCACCGCCGATGGCGAGGCCCTGCTGCCGCACGCCCGGCAGCTTCTGGCGCTGGAGCGCCAGGCCGTTGCCCAGTTCGAGGCTGACACGCCGCGGGGCGTCTTCCGGCTTGGTGTTTCGGAGGACCTGGTGAGCGGGCAGCTGCCGGGATTGCTGGAGGACTTTATCGCCGATTATCCCTCGGTCGATCTCCAGCTTTCGGTCGCGCTGTCGAAGTCGCTCGCCGAAATGCAGGACCGCGGCGAACTCGATCTCGTCATGGCCAAGCGCAGGATCGGCGACAAAAGGGGCGACGGGGTGCTTCGCGAACCGCTCGTCTGGCTGGCGAGTGACCCCGAGGCGGTGCTTGCGAAACCCGTCCTCCCGCTAATCGTCTTCCCGCCGCCGAGCCTCACCCGGATCCTCCTGATGGAAGCGCTGGAGCGCAGCGGCACGCCGTGGCGCATCGTCTGCTCGTGCCACAGCCTCAGCGGGCTGACCGCGGCGGCGCGGGCCGGCATGGGGGTGCTTGTCCAGCCGCGCAGCCTCGCCCCGGCCGGACTTCGCGAGATCGTCCCGCCCCACCTGCCGGTTCTGGAGGATGTCGAGTTCGTGCTCGTCACCGCGGCTTCGGCCGATCGCGCCACCGTCTCGGCCTTCTCCCGCCGGGTTCGGGAGCGGTTCGTCAAAGGGTTCGTCCCGACGTCCAGCCCCGACTGACGATTTCGCCGCACCCCGGCTTGACGGCGCATATCCGCGGATGATTGGATAAGTGGATACAAAAATACTTTTTTTGGTCCTCGCCATGTCCGCAGGTTTCTCCAGCCAGCCGAATTCCGCCGCGACCGCGGAGGAGGAAGCCTATCGCCATATCCAGCAGGCGCTTCGTCTCGGCCGCTACAAGGCGGGCGAACGACTGATTCCCGAGGACATCGCCGCCGAAATCGGCATGAGCCGCATGCCGGTTCGCGAGGCCTTCCGGCGGCTTGCCTCGGATGGTCTCGTGGTGCTGCGCCCCAACCGCGGCTGCATCGTCGCCGGCCTCACGCTCGATGAACTGTACGAGGCCTTCGAGATGCGCTCCGTGCTGGAGGGGCTTGCCGTGCGCCTCGCGGTTCCCCGCATCGACGAGGACGTGCTGGACGAGCTTGAGCGGCTGCTCGCGCGCATGGAGCGCGCCGGCCAGAGCGGCAGCAGCGACTGGGTCGTGCGCCACCAAGAGTTTCACGGCCGGATCTACGCGCTGAGCGCCCGGCCGAAGCTCATTCACCAGATCTCGGCGCTGCATGTGGTCATCGAGCCCTACATGCGCATCTGGTTCGACTATGTCGACAAGCCGCTCTCCGCCCGGGAAGAGCATGCGGCGTTGATTGCGGCGCTGCGCTCGGGCGATGCGCGCCACGCCGAGCAGGTGATGCAGGAGCATATTCTCGGCACGGCACCCCTGCTGGCCGATTCCGCGACCCCGAGCCGGCGCTGATTCCGGCGGCTGGCTACGAAGAGAGGAACAGCATGCGCAATTTCGAGAAGCCGACACGGTCCGTCGCCGTATCCCGCCAGGCAATGGCGGCGACATCGCATCCGTCCGCGACGCTGACGGCCCTGCAGATCATGGAGGCCGGCGGCAATGCCATGGACGCGGCCATCGCGGCGTCCGCCGTGCAATGCGCCGTCGAACCGGGTTCGACTGGCATCGGCGGCGACTGTTTCGTGCTTTTCGCGCCGGAGGGCTCCGACAAGGTCGTCGCCTATAACGGCTCCGGCCGCACGCCGGCGGCGCTGACGCTCGACTGGTTTACCGAGCGCGGCCTGACCGAAGTGCCCCGCCAGTCGCCGGCGGCGGTGACCATTCCCGGCGCGATCGATGCCTGGGTGCAACTCCATGCCGATCATGGCCGACTTCCGTTCGCCGATGTCCTGGCGCCGGCAATCCGCTTTGCCGCGGAAGGCTATGCGATCACGCCGCGCGTGCACCGCGACTGGTCGCTGGAGGAGGGGTTGCTGGCGGCCGATCCGACCGCCGCACGCATCTTCCTGCCCGCCGGTCGCGCGCCGAAAATCGGCGAGGTCCACCGCCAGCCGGAACTCGCCGAAACGCTGAAGCGGATCGCGGTCGATGGCCGTGACGGCTTCTACACCGGCCCCGTCGCGGAAGACATGGTGTCCTATCTCCGCTCGCTCGGCGGGCTGCACACGATGGAAGATTTTGCGACGGCGCGCGGGGCCTATGTCACGCCGGTCACCACCGATTTTCGCGGATACACGATCCATGAATGCCCACCGAACGGCCAGGGCATCGTCGCGCTCCTGATCCTCAACATCCTGAGCCGCTTCGAGGCAAAGGGCGATCCGCAATCGCCCGATCGGCTGCATATCGAGATCGAGGCGACACGGCTCGCCTATGCCGCGCGCGACGTCTGGCTTGCCGATCCGGACAAGGCGGACGTGCCGGTGGAGGAGTTCCTGTCGGATGCGCTCGCCGACCGGCTTGCCGGCATGATCGACCTTCGCCGCGCGCTCACCGACCTGCCGCCCTTCGACATGCCGCTGCATCGCGATACGGTCTACATCTCCGTGGTCGACCGCGATCGCAACGCCGTCAGCTTCATCAACTCGGTCTTCGACAGTTTCGGCACGGGTCTCGTCGCGCCGCGCTCGGGCGTGGTCCTGCACAATCGCGGCCAGAGTTTCTCGCTGAAACCCGGCCATCGGAACGTGGTGGCGCCGCTGAAGCGGCCGCTGCACACGATCATCCCGGGCATGGTCACGCGCGCCGGCAGGGTCGAGATGCCCTTCGGCGTGATGGGCGGCTACTACCAGGCCATGGGCCACGCGCACCTGATTTCCAAGGCGTTCGACTACGGCATGGATTTGCAGGAGGCGATCGACCTGCCGCGCTTGATCCCGAAATCCGACGGCACGCAGGTCGAAGCCGAACACACGTTGCCGACGGCGACCGCCGACGAGCTCCGCCGGCGCGGCTTCGCGATCGTCCCAGCGGAGGACCCGATCGGCGGCGCGCAGGCGATCCGCATCGACTGGGAGAACGGAACGCTGACCGGCGGATCCGAATCGCGCAAGGACGGCATCGCGCTCGGCCTTTGATGGGCATCGAGCGCCGGCCGGAAGATCGGCCGGCGCTCGCCGCTGTCTCAGGCTTTGAGAAAGACCCTGATCGCGTCAGCGATCTCGTTGGCATGGGTTTCAAGCGCGAAGTGGCCGGTGTCGAGGAACTGCACCTGGGCCTTCGGGAGGTCGCGCTTGTAGGCCTCGGCGCCAGGCGGCAGGAAGAAGGGGTCCTTGTCGCCCCAGATCGCCAGAAGCCTCGGCTGATGTTCCCGGAAATAGGCGTGGAAGGCGGGGTAGAGGGCGACGTTGCTCGCATAATCCAGCATCAGGTCGAGCTGGATCTCGTCGGCCTCCGGACGCTGCAGGTAGAAGAGATCGAGCGCGATGCCGTCGGGCGAGACCTGCGTGGGATCGGAAACGCCGTGTTCGTATTGCCAGCGAATGGCGTCCTCGCCCAGCATCCCCCGCAGCGCCTCGCGGTTCTCCGCCGTCGGATCGCGCCAGTAGCGCTCGATCGGGTTCCACCCGTCGCTCAGCCCTTCCGTATAGGCGTTGCCGTTCTGGGAAATGATGGCCGTTATCCGTTCCGGATGGGCCATCGCCAGGCGCAAGCCGGTCGGTGCGCCGTAGTCGAAAACATAGACGGCGAACTTTTCGAGGCCGACGACCTCGGTGAAGCGGCCGATCACCTTGGCGAGGTTGTCGAACGTATAGGCGAACTGATCACGCGAGGGGAGCGCCGAGCGGCCGAAGCCCGGAAGATCCGGCGCCACGAGATGGAAATCCTTCGCCAGCAGCGGGATGAGGTCGCGGAACATGTGGCCGGATGTCGGAAAGCCATGCAGCAGCAGGAGAGACGGCTTCGCCGGATCGCCGGCCTCGCGGTAGAAAATTTCGAAGCCGTCGACATCGACGCTGCGGTAAGTGGGATGTGTCATGGTTATGCTCCAGTAGGGTGATTTCGGTGGAGATGAAGCCGGTGCAATTCAGCCGGACCGGGCCTTCAGTTCGGCATTTTCCGCTTCCAGTTGCGCGAGACGATCGCGCAGCGGCTGGACGGCCTTGGTGATTTCGTCTTCGGTAAACCGCGGGACGATGTGCTGCGGGCAGTTCCAGTCAAAGGCTTCGAGCCGGAGACGGAAGATGCGTTCGAGCTTTGCCCGGTACGGGCCATCCGTGACCAGTTCGGTCAGCGCCGGATCCTCGTCGAGCTCCAGCCTTTCGACATGGGCATAGATCTTCAGGCGCGCGCGTCTCGGGTAATCCATCAGGAAGAGGCAGGCGCGGTCGTTGGCCGCGAAGTTCCCGGTGCTGATGTACTGCCGGTTGCCGCGGTAGTCCGCGAAGGCCAGGGTCTGGTCATCGATCACCTTGAGGAAACCGCGCGGGCCGCCCCGGTGCTGGACATAGGGCCAGCCGGTCTCCGACACCGAGGCGATGTAGACGCTGTCGCGTTCGGCGATGAAGGCTTTTTCGTTCTCGCTGAACCGGTCGAACTCCCGGTGCCCCCGAAAGTCCGACCAGATGCCGTCGGCGCCCATTTCGGCCTGCACCGCCCGCACGCTCGGCGTCACTGCAATGTCCATAAATCCATAGCCCATGGTCCCGCTCCGACGATTGACTTCGATGGCGTCAATTTAGTCATTTCGGTTTTTGGGATAATCGGCTATTTCTGGTTATAACCTAACCGGAAAATGGGAATATGGATGGATCGTCTCGGTGCCATGTCCCTGCTGATCGACGTCGTCGACAGCGGCAGCTTTTCGGCGGCGGCAAGACGGCTGGGCGTGCCGCTGACAACCGTCGCCAGAAAGATTTCCGACCTTGAGGCGGCGCTCGGGGCAAAACTCCTGGTCCGCACCACGCGCAAGCTGAGCCTGACCGATGCCGGTATCACCTACCTTGCGGCCGCCCGGCGGATCATCGATCAGGTGGATGAAGCGGAGCGCGAGGTTTCGGGCGAATTTACCGCGCCCAAAGGCGAACTCGTCATCACGGCGCCGGTGCAGTTCGGCCAGCTCCATGTCTTGCCGATCGTGGCCGACTTCCTCGGCCTGTTTCCCAACATCAACATCCGGTTGCTGCTGCTCGATCGAAACGTCCAGCTCGTGGAAGACCACGTCGACATGGCGGTGCGCATCGGCAGGCTTCCCGACAGTGCGATGATTGCGACGACGGTCGGTTCGATGCGCACGGTCATCTGTGCCAGCCCGGAGCTGCTGGCCGTCCACAGTGTGCCGCAGACGGTGGCAGCGTTGCAGGAGATGCCCTGTATCGTCCTCGATGGCCCGGGCTCCTCCGCCAACTGGCGGCTCACCGATCCGCAGACGAAGACATCTGTGCTGGTCCCGATGACGCCGCGCCTTTCGGTTACGACCGTCGAGGCTGCCATTCGCGCAGCGCTCCTCCATGTCGGCATCATACGGCTGTTCCACTATCAGGTCGCGGATGCCGTCAAGGCGGGAAGCCTGCGGATCGTTTTCGCGCCGTTCGAGCCGGAACCGGCGCCGGTGAACGTGGTGCATGTGGCGCGCGGCCAGATGCCGCTGAAAATGCGCAGCTTCCTGGATTTCGCCCTGCCGCAGCTCAGACGCCGCTTACAAGAATTCCAGGGGGCAAGCGCCGACTAGTCAGGCTTGCTGCCGCCGTGGCGCGTGCAGCCGCCTTTTGCGCGTCACGCCTTTCAGGCGAAACTTGCCGAGATCTTCGAACGTCTCGCTCTCCGGCGCGGAGAGCAGGGCAAACAGGTCGTCAGAGATCAGCAGCGGACGATCGACCTTTCGGGTGGCGGCGACGATGCGCGAGGCTTCGTTGACCGCCGGGCCGATGACGGTGAAATCCAGCCGTTCGTCGCTGCCGATATTGCCGTAGAACACCTCGCCGACATGGAGCCCGACATGGACCGTCGTGGTGGCGAGCCCGGCGGCCTGCCGTGTCGCGTTGAGCGCGTCTATGCGCTCTGCGAGGTCGTGCCACGCCTTGATGCTCGCGGCGGCGGCTTCCTGCGGATCGGCGTGGTTGAAGATGGCGAGCGTGCCGTCGCCGATCAATTTGAGGACATCGCCGCCGGCCCCGTGCACTGCGGAAATGACCGCCTCGGCATAATCGCCCAGCATGGCGATCAGTTCGTTGCCGGGCACGCTTTCCGACAGCGATGTATAATTCCGCATGTCCGAGAACCAGAGCACGGCGTGGATGCTGTCGACCTTGCCCCGCTCGATGCGTCCCTTGAGCACGCGCCTCGCCGCATCGCGCCCGAGGTAAACCTCGGCAAGCGAGCCGGTGATCTGGCGAAGTGCTGTGGATTTCACGGCAAGCACTAAAGCTGGCACAATGCGCCGCAGACATGCGAGATTTTCTTCGCTGAAGCCGTCAGGCCGTTTTGTCGACCATCGCGAAAAAAGGCCGTCGATCTCGCCGATCGAGGCCGTGGTTCCCAGCCGGTGGAGCTGGACGAAATAGTCGGTGTGGCCTGCCTCCCGCATGTCGTCCAGCACGGGGAACGTATAGTTCCCGTAGTTGGAGAGCAGCACGCGCACTTCATCGAGCCCGTTTTCCAGAAGGTGGTGGAAGGGGCTGTCGAGCCATTGCTGTTCGTAGCGTGTTGCCTCCAGCCGCAGAAAATCCCGCCGCCCGGCATTGGCCTCTTCCTTGATATCCCAGAAATAACCTTGCGATTCGAGAACGGGATGGAGCGTATCGATGAAAATTACTGCCTGTTCGAGCTCGATGCCCAGCAGGCGGAGGCGGCGGCAGAAGCCCGCGAGCAGCTCGGCCGGGTCCGTCCCGTCCAGCCCCTGCTGCACGAGCCAGTCCACGATATTGCCGATCTCTTGCTGATCCAAGGACACACTCCGAAGGTGAGAGCCAAGCGCGAAGCGCCCGTCAAGCAAGATCGATAAAGGTGCGCAGCGCCGCAGGCAATCGCCCGAAGCGCCGATTGTAAAGATAGAGCCCCTTGCTGGTCGAACCTAGCTTTCTTCGAATTCGACGAGCGCGCCGTGAAAATCCTTCGGATGGGCGAAGAGCACGGGCTTGCCATGAGCGCCAATCTTGGGCGTTCCGTCGCCGAGGATGCGGGCGCCGGTGGTGCGAACGGTCTCGGCTGCGGCGCCGATATCCGCCACCTCGAAGCAGAGGTGATGAATGCCGCCAGCCGGGTTCTTCTCCAGGAAGCCGGCGATCGGCGAGGCGTCGCCCAGAGGGTGGAGCAATTCGATCTTGGTGTTGGGCAGTTCCACGAAGACGATGGTGACACCGTGCTCGGGCAGATGCTGGGGTGGGGAGACCTTCGCCCCCAACTGGGCATAGCGGTCGGCGGCGGCCGCAAGGTCCGGGACGGCGATGGCGACGTGGTTGAGCGCTCCGAGCATGGCTCTCTCCTATTGGTTCCGGATGCGGCCCTCGACGAGGTCGAGCACGGCATTGGCTGCGTCGAGCACGTTGGTGCCGGGGCCGAACACGGCCGATACGCCATGCTCTAGCAGGAAGTCGTAGTCCTGGCGCGGAATGACACCGCCGACGACCACGACGACGTTCTGCGCCCCGCGTTCGCGCAAAGCCGCCACCAGCGCCGGCGCAAGCGTCTTGTGTCCGGCGGCAAGCGAGGACATGCCGACGACCTGCACCTTCGCGCCGACGGCAAGGTCGGCGGCCTCCTCCGGCGTCTGGAAGAGCGGCCCCATCAACACATCGAAGCCGAGGTCGCCGAAGGCCGAAGCGATCACCTTCGCCCCGCGGTCGTGGCCATCCTGTCCGAGTTTCGCCACCATGATCTTCGGCCTTGCGCCGTGCGCGGCAATGCGCGCGGCGAGCGTGCTGTATTCCGGGTCGTCGCCATAGGCTGGACCGTAGATGTCGCCGACCACGTCGGGCACGGCGGCGTGGTCACCGAAGGCGCGGCGCATGGCATCGGAAATCTCGCCCACCGTTGCGCGCGCCCGCGCCGCGGCGACGGCCGCTTCCAGAAGGTTGCCTTCGCCGGTTTTCGCGGCCGTTTCCAGTGCCCCGAGCGCTGCGGCCACGGCCGCCCTGTCGCGCCGACGGCGGATGTCTTCCAGCCGCTTGATCTGCGAGGCGCGCACGGCGCTGTTGTCGATTTCGAGGATGTCGATCGGCTGTTCGTCCTCCAGCCTGTATTTGTTGACGCCGACGATCACCTCGTCGCCCCGGTCGACAGCGGCCTGCCGGCGGGTCGCGGCCTCCTCGATCAGGCGCTTCGGCAGGCCCTCGATCACAGCCTTCGTCATGCCGCCCATCGCCTCCACCTCTTCGATCAGCGCCCAGGCCTTTTCGGCAAGCTCATGGGTGAGGCTTTCGACATAGTAGGAGCCGGCCAGTGGGTCGACCACCTTGGTCACGCCCGTCTCGTGCTGGAGGATGAGCTGGGTGTTGCGCGCGATGCGGGCGGAAAATTCCGTCGGCAGCGCAATCGCCTCGTCGAAGGAATTGGTGTGCAGCGACTGCGTGCCGCCAAGCACGGCCGACATCGCCTCGAAGGCGGTGCGCACGATGTTGTTGTAGGGATCCTGCTCCTGCAGCGAGACGCCGGAGGTCTGGCAATGGGTGCGCAGCATGCGCGAGGAGGCTTTCTTCGGCTGGAACTCGTCCATGACGCGGTCCCAGAGCAGGCGCGCGGCGCGCAGCTTGGCCGCCTCCATGAAGAAGTTCATGCCGATCGCGAAGAAGAAGGAGAGGCGGCCGGCGAACTCGTCGACGGAAAGCCCCTTGGCGATGGCGGCGCGCACATATTCGCGCCCGTCGGCGATGGTGAAGGCGAGCTCCTGCACCAGCGTCGCGCCGGCCTCCTGCATGTGGTAGCCGGAGATCGAGATCGAATTGAACTTCGGCATTTCCCGCGCCGTATAGTCGATAATGTCGGCGATGATCCGCATCGAGGGCTGCGGGGGGTAGATGTAGGTGTTTCGGACCATGAACTCCTTGAGGATGTCGTTCTGGATGGTGCCGGACAGGTTTTCGCGCGCGACGCCCTGTTCTTCGCCAGCGACGATGAAATTCGCAAGGATCGGGATCACCGCGCCGTTCATCGTCATGGAAACGGAGACCTTTTCCAGCGGAATGTTGGAGAAGAGGATCTTCATGTCCTCCACGCTGTCGATGGCGACGCCCGCCTTGCCGACATCGCCGACGACGCGCGGGTGGTCGCTGTCATAGCCTCGATGGGTGGCAAGGTCGAAGGCGACGGAGACGCCCTGCTGGCCGGCGGCGAGCGCCTTGCGGTAGAAGGCGTTGGAGGCTTCAGCGGTCGAGAAGCCGGCATATTGCCGGATCGTCCAGGGCCGGCCGGCATACATGGTGGCGCGCGGGCCGCGCACGAAGGGCGCAAAACCCGGCACGGAGCCGAGATGGCCGGTGCCGGCGAGGTCATCCTGCGTATAGACTGGCTTGACCGCGATGCCCTCGGGTGTCTGCCAGGTCAGCGTCTCGGGCGAGGCGCGCAATTCCTTTTCCGCCAGCGCTTCCCAGTCCGCAAAAGTCTTGCCGGCCATCATTCGAACTCCAGGATCGTTTCGTCCACGGCAAGGCTTTGCCCGATCGTGACGGCGATGCGCCTGACCGTGCCGCGGCGCTCGGCCTTCATCGCGTTTTCCATCTTCATCGCCTCGATGGTGGCGAGCGTCTGTCCGGCCTCGACCATCTCTCCTTCCGCAACGAGAAGCGTGGTGATGACGCCCGGCATCGGGCAGAGCAGCAGCTTCGACGTATCGGGCGGCAGTTTTTGCGGCATCAGCCGGGCGAGCGCGGCCACGCGCGGCTCTCGCATATGCGCCGTCACGTCCATGCCGCGCCAGCGCAGGCGGATCGCCGAACCGACGAGGTCCACCTTCACGCCCATGCGCATGCCCGCCACGGTAAAGACCGCATGGCGGCGGCCGGGCGTCCAGTTACCCGCAACGCCCAGCGTTTCGCCATCGTCGAAGTGCACGGCAAGGCCGTCCTGGCCGGTTTCCAGTGTCAGCGCATGCGCGCTGCCGGCAAGGCTTGCAACCCATTCCCGGCCGACGATGCGGCGGTGGTTGCCGATCGTGCCGGAAATCTTCGCGGCACGTTCCTGCAAAGCCTGCTGCACGAAAGCGGCGACGGCGGCAAGCTGGCGGGCGGCCGCTGCATCCG
Organism: Shinella sp. GW821-FHT10F02; assembly: GCF_058809275.1. Classification (NCBI taxonomy): domain Bacteria; kingdom Pseudomonadati; phylum Pseudomonadota; class Alphaproteobacteria; order Hyphomicrobiales; family Rhizobiaceae; genus Shinella; species Shinella sp. GW821-FHT10F02. Next base: position 655,088 of record NZ_JBXASL010000001.1, read on the forward strand.
GAGCGACGCCGTGGAAACCATCCGGGAATTCTTCGGCGATAAAGGCGGTGGTGAGCCGCCCTGCGCGAAAACGCTCATTGCCCATCACGGCGGAGAGGAAGGGCAGGTTGTGGCCGATGCCTTCCACCTCGAAATCATCGAGCGCGCGCGCCATGGCGTCGATGGCGGAAAGCCGGTCCGGCGCCCAGGTGCAGAGTTTTGCGACCATCGGGTCGTAGTACATCGAGATCTCGCCGCCCTCGAAGACGCCAGTGTCGTTGCGCACCACGGTGCCATCCGCCTGCCGGCCTTCCACCGGAGGACGGTAGCGGGTGAGGCGGCCGATGGAGGGCAGAAAATTGCGGTAGGGGTCTTCGGCATAAAGCCGGCTTTCGATGGCCCAGCCATCGAGGCGCACGTCTTCCTGCCCGAAGGCCAGCCTCTCGCCGGCCGCCACGCGGATCATCTGCTCCACGAGGTCGATGCCGGTGATGAGTTCCGTCACCGGATGTTCCACCTGGAGCCGCGTGTTCATTTCGAGAAAATAGAAATTGCGGTCGCCATCGACGATGAATTCCACCGTGCCGGCGGAATGATAGCCGACGGCCCTGGCGAGCGCCACGGCCTGTTCGCCCATCGCCTTGCGTGTTGCCGCGTCTAGAAAGGGCGAGGGGGCCTCTTCCACGACCTTCTGGTTGCGCCGCTGGATCGAGCATTCGCGCTCGCCGAGATAGAGCGTGGTGCTATGTCTGTCGCCGAGCACCTGGATCTCGATATGGCGCGGCTGTGTCACGAATTTCTCGATGAAGATGCGGTCATCACCGAAGGCGCTCTTCGCCTCGTTCTTGGAGGACTGGAAGCCCTCGCGCGCCTCGGCATCGTTCCAGGCGATGCGCATGCCCTTGCCGCCGCCGCCGGCCGAGGCCTTGATCATCACGGGATAGCCGATGCGAGACGCGATTCTTACCGCCTCGTCGGCATCCTCTATCAGCCCCATATGGCCGGGCACGGTGCTGACGCCGGCTTCGGCGGCGAGCTTCTTGGAGGTGATCTTGTCACCCATCGCCTGGATCGCGCCCACGGGCGGGCCGATGAAGGCGACGCCCTCCTTTTCCAGCGCCTCGGCAAAAGCGGCGTTTTCCGACAGGAAGCCGTAGCCCGGATGCACCGCGTCCGCGCCGGTCTTGCGGATGGCCTCGATGATCCTGTCGATGACGATATAGGACTGGGATGACGGCGCGGGGCCGATATGAACCGCCTCGTCGGCCATGGTGACATGCAGCGCGCCTCGGTCGGCGTCGGAATAGACGGCGACGGTGGCGATGCCGAGTTTTCGCGCGGTCTTGATGACCCGGCAGGCGATTTCGCCGCGGTTTGCGATCAGGATTTTCTTGAACATGCAGTCTCTTACCTATCCGCCCGTCATCCTCGGGCTTGACCCGAGGACCCATAACGGCCGCGGGCATCAGAATGTGGATGCCCGGGTCAAGCCCGGGCATGACGGAGGGGAGGTTACAACGGAATCGTGTCGTGCTTCTTCCAGCGCGTTTCCACCTGCTTGCCCCGCAGGGAAGCGAAGGCGCGGGCGATGCGGCGGCGCGAGGAGTGCGGCATGATGACCTCGTCGATGAAACCGCGCTCGGCTGCGACGAAGGGATTGGCGAAGCGCTCCTCATATTCCTTCGTGCGGGTGGCAATCTTTTCCGGGTCGGAAAGCTCCGAGCGGTAGAGGATTTCGGCAGCGCCCTTGGCGCCCATCACCGCGATCTCGGCGGTTGGCCAGGCATAGTTCACGTCCGCGCCGATATGTTTGGAGGCCATCACGTCATAGGCGCCGCCATAGGCTTTTCGCGTGATCAGCGTCACCATCGGCACGGTCGCCTGGCTATAGGCGAAGAGCAGTTTGGCGCCATGCTTGATGACGCCGCCATATTCCTGTGCGGTGCCCGGCAGGAAACCCGGCACGTCGACGAGGGTCAGGATCGGGATGTTGAAGGCATCGCAGAAGCGCACGAAACGGGCGGCCTTGCGCGAGGAATCGATGTCGAGGCAGCCGGCCAGCACCATCGGCTGGTTGGCGACGATGCCGACCGTCTCGCCCTCGATGCGCACGAAGCCGGTGATGATGTTCCGGGCGAAAGCCTCCTGGATCTCGAAGAAATCGCCCTCGTCGGCGACCGCCGTGATCAGTTCCTTCATGTCGTAGGGCTTGTTGGAACTGTCGGGGACCAGCGTGTCGAGCCGTGCCTCGAGCCGCGCCGGGTCGTCGTGGAACGGGCGCAGCGGCGGTTTCTGGCGGTTGTTGAGTGGTAGGAAATCGAACAGGGCGCGGACCTGCTCCAGCACCTCGATGTCGTTTTCATAGGCGCCGTCGGCGACGGAGGATTTTTGCGTGTGGGTGCGCGCGCCGCCCAGTTCCTCGGCGGTGACGATCTCGTTGGTGACGGTCTTCACCACATCCGGGCCGGTGACGAACATGTAGGATGAATCGCGCACCATGAAGATGAAATCGGTCATAGCCGGCGAATAGACCGCGCCGCCCGCGCATGGCCCCATGATGACGGAGATCTGCGGGATGACGCCGGACGCCTCGACATTGCGCTTGAAGACATCCGCATAGCCGGCGAGCGAATCCACGCCCTCCTGGATGCGCGCGCCGCCCGAATCGTTGAGCCCGATCACCGGCGCGCCGTTGCGCACCGCCATGTCCATGATCTTGCAGATTTTCTGCGCATGGGTTTCCGACAGCGAACCGCCGAGCACTGTAAAGTCCTGGCTGAACACATAGACCTGCCGGCCGTTGATCGTGCCCCAGCCGGTGACGACGCCATCGCCAGCCACCTTCTGCTCGGCCATGCCGAATTCTACCGCCCGGTGGGTGACGTACATGTCGTATTCCTCGAAGGAGCCCTCATCGAGCAGCACGTCCAGGCGCTCGCGCGCGGTCAGCTTGCCCTTGGCATGCTGGGCATCGATGCGGCGTTGGCCGCCGCCGAGCCGCGCCGCCTGCCGGCGGGCTTCGAGTTGGTCGAGAATTGCGTGCATCGGTCCGTCCATGGAAAGGGTCAACTTGACCCTGCTTAGGGCGGATGCCGGCAGAAATGAACGCTTGATCGGGTGCACATGTAAGCGTTACACATTTTACAAAGTGAATTTGCAAAGTTGCAAACATGGCTGCGAACAAACTCTATATCGGCCGCAAGGTGCGGGACCTGCGCCAGGCGAACCGCGCCACGCAGGCGCAATTCGCCGAGCGGCTCGGCATTTCCGTCTCCTACCTCAACCAGATCGAGAACAACCAGCGTCCGGTTTCGGCGGGCGTGCTGGTGGCGCTCGCGGAAAAATTCCGCATCGACCTTGCCGAACTCTCCGGCGGGGAGGGCGACCGGCTGGTTTCGGCGCTGTCGGAGACGCTGACGGACACGCTTTTCGACGGCTACACGCCGAGCCTTCAGGAGCTGAAGCTCGTCACCCAGAATGCACCCGGCTTCGCCCACGCTCTCATTGCCGCACACCGGGCCTATCGCCACAATTCAGAACAGCTCGCCAGCATCAACGACACGCTGGGCCGCAGCTTGGCCTCCGTCGAAGCGACGCCTTACGAGGAGGTGCGCGACTTCTTCCACTTCGTCGACAACTATATCGGCGATCTGGATCTGCTTGCGGAAGCGCTGGCGGTCGAGATCGGCATCGGCGATGCGGATCCGGGGCCGGTTCTATCCGGCTATCTCGAACGGCACTATGGGGTGAGGCTCGCGCGCGCAACGCAGAACGACGACCTCGTACGCGCCTACGATCCCGAGGCGCGCGTGCTCACGCTTAATCCCTATCTGCCCGCGCCGACCCGCCATTTCCAGATCGCCCTGCAGATCGCGCAGCTTCATGCGGAGACGGTCGTCGACAGCGTTGCGACCGGCGCCGGTTTCCGCGCGACGGAAGCCTATGAGATCTGTCGCATCGGCCTGCACAATTACTTCGCCGGTGCATTGCTGCTGCCCTATCGCAGGTTCATGGCGGCGGCGCGCGAGGTGCGGCACGATCTCGATCTGCTCGCGGCGCGGTTCGGCGCGAGCCTCGAACAGGTCTGCCATCGCCTGTCGACGCTTCAGCGGCCCGGCCAGAAAGGCGTTCCGATCTTTTTCGCCCGCATCGACCGGGCGGGCAACATCACCAAGCGCCACAGCGCGACCCGTCTGCAATTCGCCCGCTTCGGCGCGGCCTGTCCGCTGTGGAACGCACACCAGGCCTTCGAAAGCCCCGGCCGCATCACCCGGCAGCTCGCCGAGACGCCGGATGGCGTGCGCTATCTCTGTCTGTCCATGCAGGTCTCGCGTGGCGGGCGCGGATTCCGCCAGCCGCAGCAGCACTATGTGCTGGCCTTGGGGTGCGAGGTTTCCTACGCAGAAAACTTCGTCTACGCCGACGACATGGACCTCACCAATGCGAGCGCCTACGACCCGATCGGCATTTCCTGCCGCATCTGCGAGCGGACCCAATGCGCCAGCCGCGCCGTGCCGCCCCTCAAGGGCCGCCTGGTCATCGAGCACAATACGCGCCGCACGATCCCGTACTCGATCCGTCCGGTGGGGGATGCGCCGCAGTCCTGACGGGGATATTGACCGACAAGACCCGTGCCAATGGGCATCGCCGACATGGATTTCAGGCCGACATGGAAACTTCGCTTTACCTCCCGATCAAAACCTTTCTTGAGAATGCCGGTTATACGGTCAAGGGCGAGATCGGAGGCTGCGATCTCGTCGGATTGAGCGAGGGCGATCCGACCGTGGTGGTCATCGGCGAGCTGAAACTCGTCTTCAATCTCGAACTAATCCTGCAGGCCGTCGACCGCGCCACGATGGCCGACGAGGTGTGGATTGCTGCCCGCATTTCCGTCAAAGGCAGGGGGCGCGAGAGCGACAAGCGGTATCGCGACCTCTGCCGCCGGCTCGGATTTGGCATGCTTGGCGTGTCGGATACCGGCGAGGTGAGTATCATCGTGAGCTCGGTATCCCCCATGCCCCGCAGCAACCCGAAGCGCCGCACCCGGCTGGTCAAGGAGCACCGCAAGCGCGCCGGCGACCCGGCGCTCGGCGGCTCGACGAAGGTGCCGATCATGACGGCTTACCGCCAGCAGGCGCTCGCCTGCGCCGCCGCCATGGCAGATGGCCCGCAACGGCCGCGCGACCTCAAGCCGATCGTGCCCACCGCCGGCCAGATCCTGCTCAAAAACTACTATGGTTGGTTCGAGAAGGTCGACAAGGGCGTCTACAGGCTCAGCGATGCCGGCGCGCTGGCTGTGGAGAATTCGAGGCGGACGACCGAGAGCGCGAAATAGCGGGCTGCCGGCCTTCCGCGCGCTGGACAGACAGTAATAACATGACTATCACGCTCATGATATTTTCGTCGCCGCGAGCGAGCCGGCGCCCTATCGGAGGAGTGATCCATGTCCCGCAGTTCCAAGACGTTTTCCGCACTGGCCTTGTCCCTGGCGCTTCTCCTGCCGGCGACCGCGCACGCCGAAAGCTCGTTCGTCGATCACCGCGGAAAGACGATCACCTTTGCAAAGCCCCCGGAACGGGTCGTCACGATCGTCCGCTCCGCGCCGATCATCTACCGCGCGGTCGATGCGAAGGCGGACAGCATTGCCGGCATGAACAAGGATTCGCTGGTGCGCTATTTCACCAAGGGCATCTATGCCGAGATGCTGCCGGAAATGGCCAAGATCAATGCCAGCGCCGCCCAGGATGGTTTCGTGCCGAATGTCGAGGCGATCCTCGCGCAGAAGCCGGATGCTGTCATCCAGTGGACCCATGACGAAAAGATCATCGAGCCGCTGGAGCGCGTCGGCCTCACTGTGGTCGGATGGCAATGCTGCACGGAGCAGGACCGCCTCGACTACCTCACGCTTACCGGCTACATGACCGGCCGCAACGACCGCGCGCAGGCGATCCTGAAGGCGCAGGCTGATACGTTGAAGACGCTCGACGGTAAGGTCGCCAAGCTCGATGCAGCAGCCCTTCCGACCGTCCTGCATATCGACAAGGTGGCTGACCAGATTCAGGTCATCGCCAACGGCTCGCAGAACCTTGCGCTGAGCGGAGTGAGCAATCCGGCGGCGGACAATACCGGCGAATGGTGGCGCACCATCGATTTCGAGCAACTGCTCGTCTGGAACCCCGACATCATCATCATCCCCGCCTATGCCGACGACCTCAACCCCAAGGATTTCTTCGACAATCCGGTTTTGGCGAGCTTGAAGGCGGTCAAGGAAAAGCGGGTCTATAAGCAGCCGGTCTTCGCCCGCACGCCGGATGCGCCGGAAATCTTCCTGACCTCGGAATGGCTTGCGGCCATCGCGCATGGCGCCGACTTCGCACCGGATTTCAAGAAGCAGATCGCCGGCATCTATGAGCTCCTTTACGGCGCCAAGCTGACGGACGACCAGGTGAAGGCGATCCTCGAATCCGACAGCAACGCCGCGGCGAACAAATATGCCGAACTCTTCGGCTGAGGCGCCGGCCGGCAAGGTGAGAACCGGCTGGCTTGGCCGGAAACTGGCTTCGGTTTCCATCCTTCCAGCGCTGATCACCCTGCTGGTTGCCGTCGTGCTCTATTCGGTGACGATCGGGCGCTACGACCTGTCGGTGCGCGACGTCACCTATATCCTCATCGGCAACGTCCATCCGCTGGTCGCGCCCTATTGGGATCCGGTGCATGAGGTGGTCGTCGAGCAGGTCCGCCTGCCGCGCATCATGGCGGCCGTCATCATCGGTTTCGGCCTGTCCGTTTCGGGGGCTGCCCTCCAGGGGCTGTTCCGCAATCCGCTGGTCGATCCCGGCATCATCGGCGTCACCTCGGGCGCCGGCTTCGGCGGCACGCTGGCGATCCTCATCGGCTGGCAGGGGTATCTCCTGCTGGCCATGGCATTCTTCTTCGGCATCGGCAGCGTCTTTCTCGTCAAGCTGCTGTCGACGGTGCGGGGCCGCACCAGCATGCTGACGCTGGTTCTGGCGGGTGTCGTCATCTCGGCCTTCTTTTCGGCGGCGATTTCGATTGCCAAGCTGCTGGCCGATCCCTTCCAGAAACTGCCCGCGATTACCTACTGGCTGATGGGCAGCATCGCCTCCAGCAACTATCTGGACGTGCTGCTGGTCGCCGCGGCGGTGGTGCCGTCCGCCATCGCGATCTACCTGCTGCGCTTCCAGATCAACATCATGTCGCTTGGCGAGGAGAAGGCGCGCGCGCTCGGCACGAGGGTCGTGCTGGTGCAATGGATCATCCTGGTCGCTTCGGCGCTCATCTCGGCGGGTGTGGTCGCGACGTCCGGCATTATCGGCTGGGTCGGCCTCGTCATTCCGCATGTCGCCCGCGCGCTTGTCGGGGCCGATCACCAGCGGCTCTTGCCGGTCTCCGGCGTGCTCGGCGCGATCTACCTGCTGATGGTCGACAATCTGGCGCGCACGGTGACGACCGCCGAAATTCCGCTCGGCATCATCACCGCGCTGATCGGCGTTCCGGTCTTCGCCGTGATCCTGCGCCGGTTGCATGCGAAGGGAGGCTGGTCCAGTGATTGAGGCAAGCGACCTTACCGTCGAGCGCGGCGGCAGGATCATCCTTCGGGATTACAGCCTCCGCCTGGAGCGCGGCCGGACGCTGGCCGTGCTCGGCGCCAACGGTGTCGGCAAGACCACGCTCATCAACACGCTGATCGGCCTGATAAAACCGAGGTCCGGACGGCTGTCGATCGGCGGGCAGGTGGGCTTCGTGCCGCAGCTCTTCGAAGTGCCGTTCTCCTATTCCGCCCTCGATATCGCGCTCATGGGAAGGGCGCGCCATCTCGGCCTGTTCGGCGCCCCCGGCAAGCGGGACTACGAGATCGTGCGGCACTATTTCCACATGCTCGGCATCGAGGAGTTCGAGCCGCAGACTTTCAATTCGCTGAGCGGCGGCCAGCGCCAGCTGGTGATGATCGCCCAGGCGCTCGCCTCGGAATGTGAGTTGCTGGTGCTTGACGAACCGTGTGCCGCGCTCGACTACAAGAACCAGGACAAGGTCTTGAGCCTGCTCGAACACCTGCGCGACAGCCACGCCATGACGATCGTCTTTTCCACCCATATGCCGCAGCATGCGGTGGAGATCGCCAGCGACGTGCTGCTGATGACCAGCGGGAGCAGCTATGTCTGCGGGCCGACGGCGGATGCGCTCAATGCGGAAAACCTGACGGCGCTCTACGACCTGCCGATCGCGCGCGCGGACTTTTCCGGGCTTGCCAAGCATACCTACGCACCGGTGTTCCGCCATGAGGGAGTGGTGATCGATGGCTGAAGCGACCGGCAAACGCATCGCCTATATCCACTGGGGCAACAGCTGGCAGCTCAGGAGCTTCCAGGATTTTCGCCACTATATCGACGATCTCATCTACATCCACGACCTGCCGAAGGTCGACCTGTCGTCCTATGCGGCGGTGGTCATGCCGGACGCGATGGATGCGGCCGCAGCGCTCCCCCATGCGCAACAGTTGAACGGTTATCTCTACGGCGGCGGGTTTCTTGTCGTGTGCCTCCAGGGTCACGCCGACTGGCTCGACATTCCGGGCCTGGAATGGACGCCCGGCAACTGCCGAGACTGGCTGTGGTGGACGAAGGGCGAAAAGCTGGAGGTCCGGTTCTCCGAGCCGCACCATCCCATCACCGAAAGCATGCCGCTTTCGCATATGAGCTGGCATTGGGGCGGCTCCTACAATGTTCCGGACGGCGCGCGCTCGATACTGGAGATCGACGATGGACGCGGCAGCCTGTTCCTCGACTTTCCATCGCTGCCGGGCGGCGGGCGCCTGCTGCTGACGACGCTGGACCCGCACTCGCACAACGGCCAGCGCTTCATGCCGGCCACCACGCGTTTCTTGCAGTCCTTCTATCCCTGGCTCAACCGCGAACTCGGCATCGAGCGGCCCCTGCGCAACCGGTTCACCTATCTGCAATGCTCGCATGTGCCCTCGGAGTGGCGCCCCGAATGGATCGGGGAAAGCCTCGGGCAGGCGGGTTTCGAGACCCAGTTCACTCCCCTCTACCAGCTCGGCCCGGAATTGCTCGGCGCGACGGACACGCTCTACATTCCCAGCAGCCATGACGAGTTTTTCCTGAAGAGCCGAGCCGACGACTTGCTGGCATTTCTGGAGTACGGCGGAAACCTGATCCTGTGTGCGGAGCCGTGCCAACCATGGCTCCCCTTCATGGCGCCGTTCCATGCCGTCTCTCCGCGTCCCTTCACGAACATCAAGGTGCGCCTGCGCGACGATCGTTTCGGGATCTTCTCCGATCTCGGCGAGGGGTTCGACGGGTGGCAAGGCGTTTTCGGCCAGTATGCCCGCGGCTGGACCGACCCGCCGCCCGGAGCGATCTGGCTCACCGACATCGGCCCCGCGCACGACCCGAAGCCGGCGGACTGGATCTGGCAATATCCGACGGTAACGGGCCGGGGCGGCTATGTCTTCATGCACAATGGCGACAACATGACCCGCTATCCGGATCATGGTCCGAAGAAGGAGGCGCTGGTCGCCAATATCGCCGTGGCACTTAGGAAGCTCTCTATCGGCGAGTTCTTGTTCTAGCGGAAACCGCTATTCCAGCATGACGATGGCTTCGACCTCGCAGAGCATGGGGTCGATGGCAAGCTTGGGAACGGGAACAAGCGTCTGCGCCGGCAGCGCCTCGCCGAACATCTCCTTGACGTTCCGCGTCAGCACTTCAAGCTTGGACATGTCGTGGTCGACCACGAAGATCGTGAGCTTGGCGACCTGGTCCGGCCTGGCGCCGAGACCATCGAGGGCGGCGCGCAAATTGGCGTAAGCCTGCTTCACCTGGACGGCGAAATCGGGCGACAAGGCTCCCGTGGCGTCCTGCCCGCCCTGTCCGGAAATGTAGGCTATTCGCGCATTGCTCGGCACGATCACCGCGGTGCTGTAGCCATTCGGCGTCGGGTCGTAGAGGTTTTGCGGATTGACGGTGGTCAGCTTGAGATCGCTCGCTTTCGTCACAGTGGAAACTCCCGTGGTCATGATGATGAGCCCTCCGATAAGCAGGTGCTGGATTGCGCGTGACATGGTTTCTCTCGGCTCCGGGGACGGCGAGCAACGTGTCCTCGCGGCCGCAGGGTTGAACTTCGACGTGCCGCTCATATTTTGACTCGTACGACGTACGATTTCATTGCATCGTACGTCGTACGAGTCAACCGGTCAGGATCGACATTCGCCGCGTCGTCGGGTTAAGTCGGCGCTCTGATCAGCAGGGAAGACGGATGGCAGCCAAATCCAGCAAACGATCTCAACGGACGGGTGCGTCCGTGCCCGAACCACGCGGAGAGCCGCCGCTCTCCCTGGAGCGGATCGTGGCGACGGCGGTGGAGCTGCTGGATGCCGAAGGGCTCGACGGCTTGAAGATGCGCCGGCTCGCCGACCGCCTCGGCTCGGGCGTGATGAGCCTCTATTGGCACGTCGACAACAAGGAGGATGTCTTCGATCTGGCGCTCGACTCCGTGCTCGAATATCGCGGAACAGTCGGGTCGGAAGACTGGCGCGGGGACGTGCTCCACATGCTCGAAGACTGGCGCGCCAGCATGCTGCGCCACCCCTGGTCGGCGTCGCTTCTGCCGCGCCGCGCACTCGGGCCGAACATCCTCGCCCGCCTCGAACTGCTGAGCAAGACGCTCTCCGGAGCCGGTGTGGCGGACGCGGACCTGAACGTCGCGATATGGTCGCTCTGGAACTATGTGATGGGCGCCACCATCACCCGGTCGAGCTTCGACCTCTCGGATGCAGACAGGGCGACCGGCCAGCAGCGCGTTGAGCATCACTACCCGACGATCGAGCGCTCGGGCCTGCTGTTGGACGACGACTGGGACGGCGTTTTCCGCAAGGGACTCGATTTCCTGCTCGACGGCCTCGCTCCGAGATAGGGAATTGCTGCGCGTATTTGGGCTTAGCGGGCGACCGATCGCGCGACGTCGATAAGTTCCCTGACGAGCGGGTTTGCCGGATGTTTGTAGCCGATGGCGATGACGCATTCGTCCATATTGGTGATGGTGCGGAAGGCGACGCCGGGGCGGGCGTAGAAGCGGGCGGTGCTTTCCGCCGTGATGCTGATGCCCTTGCGCATGGCGACCGCCTGCAATTCTGAATCCACCGTCGCCGCTTCGAAAACAACGCGGGCCTCGCGCCCGTTGCGGTACTGGCCGGCCAGCCAGTAGTCGCGCCAGATGCCTGAGCCTGGAGCCGCGATGAAGGGCTCGTCGAGCAGCTGCTCCACCTCGACAGTCTCCTGCAGGCTGAGCGGATGGCCGTCGGGCAGGCAGGCGACGCACCGTTCCCGCGCGATCTCGACGATGTTGATGTTGGTCGTGTCGACCGGCGGGCGGAAGATGCCGCAATCCACGCTGCCGGTGGCAAGGCCCGCATCCGGATTGTTGAAGTCGTATTCGATGAATTCCAGCGTGGCATTGGGAAAACGGCGCTCGAACTCCTGGGTGATCTTCGGGATGAATTCCACAGCCGTGCCAATGAGATAGCCGACGCGCAGGGAATTGTGCACGGAGAGCTGGAGCGACTTCACATCCCGGTAAAAACTTTCCATCGCCCGGTTGAGCTTCTGGGCATATTCGCAGAGCGCCTCGCCATCTTTCGTTAGGGTGACGCTGCGCGTCGTCCGCTGGAAGATTTCGAAGCCCAGCGTCTCCTCTAGCTGGCTGATGGTTTGGGAGAGCGCCGGCTGCGAGACCGCCAGCTTTTCGGCAGCGCGCGCAAAGCTCTTCTCGCCCGCGACGGCAAGCAGGCAGCGGACGTGCCGAAGCTGGATATTCATAAGCGCCATGAATTAATCCTTTCGCTAATCGTCCTTGTTGTCAACGCGCTTTCATGGGGTAATCGCGCTCATCGAAGGTGAGAGGAAACATCCCATGAATGTCGCACAAACCGCTGTAAAATCGGACGAATATCGGATCGAGGAGGGAAAGCGCTCGCTGATCCACGATCCGGTCGAAGGGGACAACACCAAGATCATGCTCGTTCGGGCACGCGGCTCCCATGTCTGGGACGACAAGGGCAATCGTTACCTCGATTGCACCTCGCAGGCCTGGTCGAACAATCTTGGCGCCAACGATCCCCGCGTCGTCGAAGCGGCGATCGCCCAGCTCCGGGAAATCACCCATGCGCGGCCGAACTTCAACACCAGGCCGCTCTTGACGCTGACGTCGAAGCTGCGCGAGATCTCGCCCGGCGACCTCAACCGCATCGGTTATGCGCTTCACGGCAGCCTCGCGGTCGAAATGGCGATGAAGCTTGCCTTCAAGAACCGCCCCGGCGCCCAGAACCTGATCGTCCTGCAGGATGCCTATCACGGCCGCTCGATCACCACGATGGCGGCAAGCTGGCCGCATCCGAACAATCCCTTCCTGCCGATTTCGCCGCGCTTCACCCGCGTGCCGCATCCCGATCCCTACCGGCCGCGCCTCGGGCTCGATCCCGAGACCGATGTCCAGCTCTGCCTGTCGCTGCTCGAAGATGCGATCGACAGGGGCGTCGACGGCGGCGTCGCTGCGATCATGATGGAGCCGATCATGGGCAATGGCGGCCATATCGTGCTGCCGCACTCCTACCTGAAGGGCGTTCGCGAGATCTGCGACCGTCGTGGCATCCTGCTGATCTGGGATGAAATCCAGAGCTGCTTCGGCCGCACCGGCAAGATGTTCGCGGCCGATTTCTACGGCATCGTTCCCGACATCATGACCTTTGGCAAAGGCATCGGCGGCGGCTTCCCGCTGGCCGGCATCTTCGCCAGCGACAAGCTGCAAAAGTTCGATTCCGGTGAGGACGCGCTCACCTTCGGCTCCTTCCCGGTGGCGATGGCCGCCGCGGTCGCCACGGTGGATGCGATCATCGGCGACGGGCTCTGCGACAAGGCGCATACGCTCGGCGAATATGCCACCGGTCGCCTGCACGAGATGGCAGGGCGCCGCAAGCTGATCGGCGATGTCCGGGGGCCAGGCCTCTTCGTGTCGATCGAGCTGGTCAAGGATCGCGACAGCAAGGAGCCGGCGCGCGCTGCCGCCGCAGAGGTCTACCGTCGCGGTGTCGACCGTGGTGTGCTGTTCGGCGAAAGCCGCTATGCCGGCCTCGGCAACCTGATCAAGGTCAAGCCTCCGCTGGATTGCTCCATGGAGGACATGGCCCACGCGCTCGACGTTCTCGACGAAGTGCTGGGCTCGATCGAAGCGGATGGCATCGCCTGAGCGAGCAGCCCGCAAAAGCTTCCGGCGGTAAGCCCGCCGGAAGCACCGAAAGTAAGAAACACTGGGAATGACAAGACGTGCCAAAGCACGCGACGCTGTTCAGCAAGACCAACAAAGGGGATCACGACAATGTTCGACAAGAAGTTCACACGCCGATCCATTCTCGCCGCCGGCACCACGGCGGCGCTTGCCATGCCTTTCATCCGGCCGTCCTGGGCGGCACCCGACCAGGTTCGCGCGCTGATGTGGGAGGCCTATCTTCTGCCCGACCAGATCACCGCCTTCGAGGAGACCAACAAGGTCAAGTTCGTTCCGACCTTCTTCGACGGCAATTCCGAGGCCTATAACAAGCTGCGCGTCGGCGGCTCCAAGGAATTCGACCTCGTCCAGGCCGACGGTTTCTGGCCGCAGCTCTACTACCGCGAAAAACTGCTGCGCACGGTCGATTACGCCAAGGTGCCGAATGCCGGCGGCTACCTGCCGGAATTCCAGGCCGCGGCCTTCGACGTGCTCTCCGAGCCGGAAGCGGGCGGGAAGATCGGCTTTCCGTTCTGCTGGGGCGCCTATGGCATCACCTACGATGCCGGCAAGGTCGCGCCGGAGAAGACCGAGACGCTCGAATGCATGTTCAATGCCGATTATTCCGGCATGCTGTCGACCAGCTCCCGCTTCGAGGAAAACATCGCGCTTGCCGCTCTCCTGGTCACCGATCGCCTGGGCAGCCGCACCAAGCCCCGGCCAGATGGCAAGCCGTTCAATCCTTATGTGCTGACCGACGAGGAGCTCGCCGAGATCGAGAAGCTGCTCGTCCAGCAGAAGGCCTTGCTGCTCACCCGCTACCAGGACAACCCAACGCTCTTCCAGTTGCTGCAAAGCGGCGCCGTGGTTGCCGCGACCGAATTCGCGCAGGTCTTCCGCCAGTTGCTGACGGCGGAAAGCCAGGGCGCTCCGGCCGTCGACTTCCGGCATGCCTTGAAGATGAAGGAAGGCGGGCTCGGCTGGGTCGATACCTGGCTGGTCACGTCCGGTGTCGAGGACGGGCCGAAGCTCGACCTCTGCTACAACTTCATCGACATCATGATCTCGGCGCCGGTGATGAAGAAGATCGGCGAAGTGGCGGGTTGCTCGACCACGGTCGACCTGCGCGCCATATCGACGGAGGACGAGCGCAAGCTCTTCCTCATGGACCGTTCGAGCGAGATCGCCGACCTCTTCATGTTCGACCAGCCGTCCTCCCCTGAAAAGTGGGAACGCGTATGGTCGAACGTACAGGCGGCGTGACCTGCCCGTATTCCATCCTCCCAGATACGGCGGCCGGGGCGGCTTTCACGCCCTGGCCCCCATCTCATGAGCACAGGTCCATTTCATGCGACAAAGCGATTCCTATATCCGGATTGACAATGTTTCGCGCCGCTACGGCGCGGTAAAGGCGCTGGACAGCGTCACCCTCGACATCGCCAAGGAGGAGTTCATCGCCATCCTCGGGCCGAGCGGTTCGGGCAAGAGCACGCTGCTCCGGTTGATCGCCGGCCTCGACCGGCCGACCGAGGGGCACATCAGTTTCGAAGGCAAGGACGTCACCGGGCTACCGCCGCACAAGCGCGGCATCGGCATGGTGTTCCAGGAGTTCCTGCTCTTCCCGCACCGGACGGTGCGCGAGAACCTCGCCTTTCCGCTGCGTATGCGCAGGGAACCTCAAACGGTGATCGACGAGCGGCTCGAATGGGTGGCCGGCGTCCTGTCGCTGACGACGCTGCTCGATCGTTATCCGAGCCAGCTTTCCGGCGGCCAGCAGCAGCGCGTCGCGCTCGGCCGCGGCCTAATCGCCCGGCCGACCTTGCTGCTGCTCGACGAGCCGCTGGCCAATCTCGACCGTGAACTGCGCCAGGAAATGGAGGTCGAGATCCGCCGCTACCAGAAGCAGCTCGGCATCCCCTTCATCTATGTCACGCACAACCAGGAAGAAGCGCTCAGCATGAGCGACCGGATCGCGGTCATCCACAATGGCCGGCTGGAGGCGCTCGATGTGCGCCAGGCGATCTACGACAATCCGCCGACGCCCTTCGTCGCCCGCTTCGTCGGCAAGTCGACGAAATTCCAGGGCACCGTGACGCCGGACGGCAAGACGGTGCGGCTTGCCCGCTACGACCATGAATTCCCGCTGCCTCCGCAGAACCGCTTCCAGCCCGGCGATGCGCTCGACGTGTTCGTGAAGAACGAACGCTTCGACCTGAACCCGAAATCCGAGGGCGGCAGCGGCATCGTCTGCACGGTGTCCGATATCGTGCTGCGCGGGCCGTTTCTCGAATATATCCTCGAGACCGATCGCGGCGATACGGTGATCGTCGTCAAGCCGAAGCGCAACGACCCGCTGCCCATTCAGGAGCGTGTCTTGCTCTCCTGGGCGCCGTCCGATTGCCACATCTTCAAGGCGGGGAGCTGACGATGCCAAACGTTTCGCTGCGCCAGCGCCTGCTGCTCTATGTTCCGAGCGGCTTCCTGCTGTTCTTCTTCGTCTTCCCGCTCATCGCGCTCGTCGTGCTCAGCTTCTGGCAGACCGAGAACTACAAGATCGTGCGCGAACTGACGCTCAACAACTATGTCACGCTGGCGGCGGAGGGGGCCTACATCACCTTCTTCCTGCGGTCGCTCGCGATGGCGGTCGGCGTTTCGGTCACCCTTGTCGTCATGGCCTGGCCGATCGCCTATTTCATCGTGCGTTATGGCGGCCGCTACCGGATCATCCTGTCGCTGCTGCTTGTCATCCCGTTCCTCTCCGGCGAAGTGCTGCGGCTGATCGCGCTTCAGGGCATGCTGGGGCCGGCTGGCCTCGTGAACGGCATGCTGGTGCGGATGGGGGCGGCGCCGCTGCGGCTCATCATGTATTCGAATGTCGCCTCGTTCATCGCCTTCATTTATCTCTACCTGCCGCTGGTCGTCACAACGGTCTATCTTTCGCTGATCAATTTCGATTTCCGCCTCGCTCACGCCGCCAATGCCTGCGGCGCAAACCGCTTGCGGGTGTTCACCGAGGTCGTCTGGCCGCTCAACCTGTCCGGCACGCTCGTCGGCTTTATGCTGGCCTTCATCCCGACGCTGTCGGCCTCGCTGGTGCCCCGGTTCCTCGGCGGACCCAACGGCACCCTCTACGGCATGTCGATGTCACAGCAATTCGGCGAGTCCGGCACCTGGGCGCTGGGTGCGGCCATGGGCGTCGTGTTGTTTTTGTTTTCGGCGCTTGCGCTTGCGATCCTCAGCTTCGGCGTCGATCTGCGAAGGACCGGATTTACCGGAATGGGGAGGCAGTAAGATGAGCCCGCATGTTTCCGATGCCATCGCCAAATGGCTGCTCGCAGCCTTCGTGATCCTGGTCTTCGCCTTCCTGTATATGCCGATCGTCCACATCCTCTTCGCGTCGCTGTCGAGCCGGCCGAACTTCCCCTATCCGCCGGAGTTCAACTTCGCGAGCTATGTGCGGCTGTCCAACAACACCGTCTACCAGAGCGCCTTCCTGAACAGCCTGCTGCTCGCCTCCTGCACGGCGGTGCTGTCGACGGTGCTGGGGTTCCTCGCCACGATCGGCGTGCTCCGGTTCGGCGGCCGCAGGGCGCTGTTCTACGCCATCCTGTTTGCCGCGCCGCTCTTCGTGTCGGAAATCATGCTCGGCATTTCCAGCATGGCGCTCTACTATCTGCTGTTCGAATTGCAGGGGAACATGGTGACGGCGATCATCGCCAATGCCGTGCATTGTTTCAGCTTCTGCTTCCTCATCATGGCGGCCATGCTCTACAAATATGATTGGCGGATGAACGAGGCGGCCATCGTCTGCGGCGCGTCGCCCGTGCGCTCCTTCCTGGAGATCATGCTGCCGATCACCTGGCCGGCCATCATGGGCAGCCTCATCACTGCCTTCGTGCTGTCGCTCAACGGTCTCGACATCTCCTTCTATCTGCTGGGCGCAACGCCAACGATGCCGTCCGTCGCCTGGGGCGCCTTGCGATACGGGGTCAAGCCGGAACTCTATGCGCTCTCGACGCTGATCAACCTCGTCGTCTTCGGCCTGGTGCTCGGTTTGCTTGTCTCGATCAGGCTGAAGCGCAAGGATGCGTAGAGGAGGGCGGGGTCGCACTAGTGAATTCTAGGTCAACGCCTTGACATGCCGGAGGTGACACGGCATCCACATGCAACGGCAGCACCATCAATACCTTGCGTAAACTGTTCCTGTATTAGGAACGACAGTGCCAGCCGATACAGACCAGCACTCACAGGGCGTTTTGATGGATATACTTCGTCTGCTTGGCCGCGTGCGGCCTGAAGGTTCTATCCGCGTGACAGCGATGGGACTGCTTCTCGCTCTCGGCCTTGCCGGCCCCGGTTTTGCAGCAGGCTGCGGCCAGCCCATCGCGCCGGGTCAGATGGAGTTCACGGTAAAGACTGGCGGCATCGAGCGGCCGGCGCTGGCCCATGTTCCGGCTGCCTATGATGGGAAGAAAAAGCTCGCCGTCGTCTTCGATTTTCACGGCAGCAATTCCGGTCCGGCCGGCCAGTTTCGCCGCAGCGGCTGGGATGCCGTCGCCGAGCGTGAAGGCTTCGTGGCGATCGCGCTGCAGGGAAGCCTCGACGGGCAGTACAAGGGCACGCATGCCTGGAACGTGCCGGGCGTGACGAAGGGCGGCACGCACGACGACGAGCGCTACATCAAGGATGCCATCAAGACGGTGAAGGACACCTTCTGCGTCGACCCGACACGTATCTACGCCTCCGGCTATTCCGGCGGCGGCCGCATGCTCTCCCAATATATCTGCAATGGCCATCCGGACTTCGCAGCCGCCGGCTTCGTCATGGGCCTGCGCGCCGGCTATCCGGTGGAGCGCGATGGTGTCTGGCAGCCGGACGTCGCATCCTGCAATCCCGGCAATCCGATCTCAATCATCGCCTTCTCCGGCATGAAGGACGTCACCAACCCCTTCGTTGGCGGCGGCAGGCCCTATTGGCAATATGGTGGCGAAGCTGCGCTTCGGCGCTGGGCGGAGCTGGACAAGTGCGAGGCCAAGGGCGACGTCCTCACCGATGCGGCGATGACGGCGCTGTCGTTCGACACCTGCGCTAGCGGTGCGCGCATCACGTCCTATCTTCTCAAGGAAAACACCCACGACTGGCCGGCCCGTAGTGTGCTGTTCCGAACCTTCGACGCGAACGGCAAGGTGACCTCCGAACGGGACGCCACCGGCCGCATGTGGGAGTTCTTCAGGAACACGCGCTCTCCGGAAGAAACCCCGGTGACGGCGGGAGACGCCACCGAGCGCGCCGGGTAAGCCTGTCCAAATCTGTGCGTGGAGAGGCTTGCGCCCGGCCCTGCGTCGAAAAGCAGACAGACAAACATCGCCGCATTTCGTATAGCGGGCGAGGGTGCCGCAGGCCTAGAGCTCGCCGCACGAGGCAATCAACGTTGGGTCCGTTCATGCTCAGGCCGACAAAATCCGAAATAGAGGCCGGAATCATCGACCGGGCGGCCGCCCTGTTCGCCCAGCACGGATTTGCGCATGCCTCGCTCTCGCAGATCGCCGAAGCCGTCGGCTATTCGAAAGCCGGGCTGCTGCATCATTTCCCGAGCAAGCAGGCCATCTATGATGCCGGCATCCGGACGCTGCGCGAGCATGCCGAAGAAATGCTGGAAAGCGTGAAGGGATTGCCGGTCGGGCGCGAGCGGGATCTCGCGGTGGTCGAGGCCTCCGTCACTTTCGCCTTCGAGCAGCCGGGCATTTCGGCGCTGGGCAACCGTATCGCGCTCGATCCCGATCCCAACGATCAGGAGATGAACGAGATCGGCTTCATCATGTATGAGGCGATCGGCATCGACCTTCAGAAACTGGAACTGGACAGGATCATTCGCGTGACCTGCGCCTTTTCGGGCCTCGGGATTACGGCCAATCTCGCGGTGCGCACGAAACAGACGAAGGAATGGCGCGCCTCCATGGTCGCCGCAACGATGGATGCGCTGGGCCATCGGCAGCCGTAGTACCCCGGCCGGAGTTTTCCGGCCGAGGCTAGAGAAAATCGATGGTGCGGGCGAGGGCGATTACCGGGCGCGCTTCGGCCAATATGGGTCGTGCCGATCCCGCTGCCAGCCACGATCCCTGCGATCGCGATCCTTGTGTTTATCCTTGTTGGCCTGCGAAATCGAATAGGCGCCGACAGCCGTTGCCGCAACGCCGACGGCAACCGCGGCCGCCGCCTGATCGGACTTGCGACGATTTTCGGAATAGATGTTGCGCGTGCAGCGCTGGTGCTGCCAGCCGCCCGGCCGCATGCCGCTGTCGGCGCAGATATTGTAGGCTTCGTCCATGGACTGGGATCTGGACTGGCAGCCGGAAGCGAACACCGCCGCAGCAAGTGTGAGGGCGAGAAGGGGTCTTGATTGCATGGAAGTTCCTTTCATAGGCGCGCGTCATCGCAAGCACAGGCCATGTGCTTGGTGACCTCGTGGGTTTTGGGGGATGCGTCTGGGCGGGCGCGCCGAATGCCAGACGAGATTGGACTATATTTCGGGTTGGCGCATCGTGGCGCCCGTGCCTGGCACGAACGTCGCGGAGACGGCGACATGGAGGTGCCTTCCGACAGCACAGAGTGAGCCGTGTAAGATCGTCATTCCTTTGCCTTGCCCCATGGCCGACCCTCGTTTTGCATGCCTACCGAATCGGTAGGAAGCAGACCGATTCGGTTTATAGGGGATTTTGCGGCGGGATCAAGGCGTAAGGGATATGCTATCCGCGTGAGGTCATTTCTGCGTGGCGGTGAACACCGCCAACTGAGCGTCGAAAGCGCGTTTGTAGGCGGGTCGCGCCTGGCCGCGGGCGATATAGGCGGAGAGGGTTGGGTAGGCGCCCAGGATATCCGAGCCTTCCAACCGGCGCAGCACCGTCACCATCAGGAGGTCGGCGGCGCTGAATGCGCCGTCGAGCCAGTCGGCATCGCCGAGCCGGTCGGAAAGCTGGTCCAGCCGCTCACGGATGCGGCCCTTGAGGATGGGCTGACGCGCCTCGTGCCAGGCCTTGTCGCGCTCCGCAAAGTGGGCGGCTTCACGCTCGACAATGGGCGGCTCCACCGTGCTGAGCGCGGCAAACATCCATGTGATGGCGCGCGCCCGGGCATCCGCATCTGCTGGCAGCAGGCCCGGATGGTTCTCTGCGATGTGGAGCACGATACCGCCGGATTCGAACAGCGCCAGGTCGCCTTCCTCATAGGTCGGGATCTGTCCGAAGGGCTGAAGTGCCAAGTGCGCAGGCTGCTTCATCGCCTTGAACGAAACAAGGCGCACCTCGTAAGGCAGGCCCACTTCCTCAAGCGCCCAACGAACGCGCATGTCGCGCGCCAGGCCCCTGCCGCGATCGGGCGAGCTTTCAAAGGCGGTGATGGTGATCGTCATTGTCGTTCTCCCTGGTCTGTTCGTCTTGAAGACGATCAGCCAAACGAGATTCCGACACTACATGTTTCAAGCCGCAAGCCTTAGCCCTGTGCGAGCTCTGCCTCCATTTCCGCAATGTCCTGGAACCGGTCGGCGATGCGGGCGTGCGGGCGGCCGCCGTCGGCGGCGGCGATGGCAATGACGATCTCGTCGGGATGCGGCGCGTCGGCAATCTGGAAATTGGCGGTGAGGAAGTGGGAACGCTTGCCGTTCTCGCTCTTGTGCATCATCGGCAGGGAGAGCAGGGCACCGGGCGCGTTGCGCGTATTGGCGAATTCCAGATAGTTCGTGCCGCCGATCGCATTGCGGAAGGGATTGCCGAAACGCAGCGTGTGGATCATCGCCGAGGCATGCTCGATTTCGCCGTTGACGCCGACCGCGGCCGCCTTGCCGCAAGCCTCGATTTTTTCGGCGGGCATTTGCGCCAGCAGGCGCCGGGTCATCTCCTCGCTCAACGGCCCTGCAATGTCGATGATCTCGGGCCGCAGGTTCTCGACGAAGCCCTTGCCGGCCCAGGGATTTTGGATGATGGCGGCGACGACGACGATGTTGAGGGGGCGCGGCGCGGCCTTGCCGCCCTCGATGTGGGTTTCCTCGAGGAAGGTGCAGATCTTTCTGATGCCGAGCGCCATGTCTTTTCCGCCGTCTGTTGACCGTTTGCTCAACCTAGCGTGCAGCGGCTCGCGATCTTCCTATCGTTCCTAGGAAACGGGGCGGCACCGCTCCTCTGAAAACAAGTAGCATTCGCGGGCTTTGCGCCGCATTATCGCGAGCCTAGGATGGGAGTGCGCGGCCGGTTGGACCAGAAATCACGGATACTTTCGCTTCGCGACGTTGCCAGCCAGATCAACAGCGGCGGCGACCTGACGACCGTGTTGCAGCATCTGATTGCCGCGGCCTGCCGGCATGCGAACTGGGCGCTCGGCTCCATCATGGGCATCGATGCCGCGCATGGTTATGCCCATGTCATCGTGCGGCATGATCCCACGCTCATCCAGCGCGACCTGCCCGACCGCTGGGAACTGGCGACCAGCCCGTCGCTGATCGCGCTCCAGCGCAACGAGCCGGTCTATCTGCGCGATGCGCGCGAAAGCGCCGAGTTTCCCGGCTACCGCAAGGAGGCCTTCGAGCGGGATTACCGCACCGTGCTCGTCATGCCGATGAACTGCGCCGACGCCGAAGGCCGGCCGATGGTGCTGAGCGTCATCGCCCGCACGGTGACGGAGGTCACCGAAGACGATCTCGCCTTTCTCGGAACGATCATCCATCTCGGCGCGATCGCGGTGGAAAAGCAGCACCGCCTCGCTGCGGAAAAACGGGCGTCCGATCGGCTGGACCGGGCGCTTACGGCGCATACCTCGCTGCTGGAACATGTGCTCAGCGACGGCTCCGTCTCCTCGCTTGCCGCCATGGTCGGCAGGCTGCTGCCCAATCCGCTGGTCGTCGTCGATTTCACCGTCAACCAGGTGATCGCCGGGCGCTCGCCGCTTACCGCAGACTTCGACGATGCGGCATGGCAGGCCGCGGCCCCGACGGTCTTTTCCCGCACGCTCATCAAGGCGGCCCGCGATGCCGTCGAGCGCGGCACCCTCGAAACGGCGGCAATCCTGCTGGATGACGGCACGCGACGGCTGCGTGCCTCCGCGCGGATCGAAGCCCTGACGGTCGACCGGCAGCTGGTCGGCGCGCTCGTCATCTTTCCCGGCGCGGTCGCCGAGGGCGAGCTGGATCAGTTGATGCTCGACAGCGCCAAGTTTGCGCTGAGCGTGCAGATGATGCGTTCCTTCCTGCGCTTTCGTTTCGAGACGCGCACGCAAAGCGAACTGTTTTTTGAAGTCGTCGAGCGGCGCTGGCGCGATGCTGGGGATGTCACCCAGCGCGCTACGCGTCTCGGGCTCGATTTTTCCGCACCGCAGCAGATGATCGTCGTCGATTTTCCGGAGAAGGCGAAGGCCTTCGGCGGCGGTTCCGTCGATGTCGAGCACACGCTGTCGCGCATCCTGCGGCAGGCGTCGCTGGAAGCGAGCCTCGTCGCCATCGATGGCGGTGTCGTCTGCCTCGTGCCGCATGAGGCGGGGCGAAAGCAGGAGCGCACAACAAAACTCATGCGCCGCATGGCCGATGAACTGGGCCGCTATTTCGACGAGGCGCCGGTCATCGTTGCCGGAAACCGCTGCGCCGGACTGGAGGACTACCCCGCCGCCTGGGAGCGGTGCAGCCGGATGATCCGCATCGGCCGTTCGTTCGGGCTGACGGGCGCGCTCTCCACACAGGATTTCGGTCCGCTGCCGATGCTGGTTTCCGCCGCCGATGTGGGTGACGTGCGCAGTTTCGTCCGTGAAAGCATCGGCGCCATTGCCGAACACGACCGGGAGAACGGCACGCCCTATCTGGAAACGCTGTCGACCTATCTCGAAGAAGGCTGCCGCAGCCAGGCCTGTGCCGACCGCCTCGGCCTGCATGTGACGACGTTGCGTTACCGGCTCTCGCGCATCCAGGAACTCTTCGGCATCGATGTCGAAACGGCGGAAAGACGCTTTTCCGTCGAGCTCGCCCTGCGTCTCTACGGCGTCATCGAGAACCACGCCTTCAGCGAACGCTGACGCCTTCGGGCTCTCCTTCGAAGCGCAGGAGAACTCTTTGCCACTCTCCTCCGCCTAGGAGGAAGAAGCAGCCGGCCGGCGGCGGTAGCTTCCTCTCAATGAACCGGAGAGGAGGTCGGGATGGTGGAGCAAGCGGCAGCACAGGATGCACCGATCGACCCGATCGCACTGCGCCGGGCCTTCGGCACCTTCGTCACCGGCGTGACGGTCATCACCACGCTCGAAGCCGACGGAACGCCGCGCGGCATGACCGCGAATTCCTTCACCTCCGTATCGCTCGATCCGCCGCTGCTGCTCGTCTGCGTCGCCAAGTCAGCGTCCAGCTATGCGGTGTTCAAGGCGGCGGACTGTTTTGCGGTCAACATCCTGCATGAAGGACAGGTCGATGTATCGGCGACCTTCGCCTCGAAGGCGCAGGACAAGTTCCAGTCGGTCAACCACGACCGGGTGCACACCGGTGCGCCGGTTCTCACCGACAGCCTGACCTGGTTCGATTGCAGCCTTCACAGCGCGGTGGATGCCGGCGACCACGCCATCCTGATCGGCCAGGTGCGCGCCTTCGGCACCAGCCCCACCGCGCCGCTCGGCTTCTGCCGTGGCCGTTACGCCAGCGTGAAGGATCCGTTGCCGACCGGCTGGCTCGCCTCGCATGGCATGATCATCGGCTACCTCATAGAGGCAGGCGACAGCCTGCTGCTGCGCTCGGACGGCAAGGGCGGCTGGGTGTTGCCCTCAGCGCGCCGGCGCAAGGCGGACAGCCAGCTGGTGCTCGACGGCGGCGATGCGCTGCGCCTCGTGCCGGAGGAAACCTTCCTCTATTCGGTCTTCGACGTCGCCGACAGCGACCCCGGTTATCTCGTCTATCGTGCGCGTCTCGCGGGCGAGGGTGCCACGGGCAATCTTCCCGCCGACCTGCGCTTCTTCCCCATCGACGACTTGCCCTACGACACGATCGCGACCCATGAACTGCGCTCCATGCTGCGGCGCTACGGGCGCGAGCGGCTGGTGGGCCGCTTCGGCATCTACATGGATTCCGACGACGGCGGCCGGGTCGCGATGATCGACGGCGAAGCCCGCGCTTGGCTCCAGGCCTCCCAAGACCAAGGACAATGACATGAAGACGACAGTCAGCTCCATCGAGGGCTCCCGCCAGTTGCTGTTCATCGACGGCCGGTTCGTGGCCCCGAAGAACGGCAACTACATCCAGAGCTTCGACCCGACGACGGGCGCGCCCTGGTATGAGTTTGCCGAGGCCGATGTGGACGATGTCGAGGCGGCCGTCGCCGCTGCCAATGCCGCCTTCCGCAACCCCGAATGGCGACGCATGACGCAGACCGATCGCGGTGCGCTGGTGCGCCGGCTCGCCGAATTGGTGCGGGCCAATGCCGATACGCTCGCCGAGATCGAGACGCGCGACAATGGCAAGCTGCTCAAGGAAACGCGGGCGCAGATGCGCGCCATGCCGGACAGCTACCACTACTTCGCCGGCATGGCCGACAAATTGCAGGGCGACACGATCCCGATCAACCGGCTCGACACGCTGAACATCAACCTGCGCGAGCCGCTCGGCGTCATCGGCATGATCACGCCGTGGAACTCGCCGCTGATGCTGCTGACCGGCACGCTGGCGCCGTGCCTTGCAATCGGCAACACCATCGTCATCAAGCCTTCTGAACATGCGACGGCCTCCACGCTGGCGCTGGCCGAACTCATCCACGAGGCGGGCTTCCCGGCCGGCGTCGTCAATGTGGTGACGGGCACCGGCAAGAGCGCCGGCGAGGCGCTGACCCGCCATCCGGGCGTCGCGAAATACGTCTTCACCGGCAGCACCGCCACCGGCCGCCGCATCGCCGGCAACGCCGCGCAGAACCTCGTGCCCTGCTCGATGGAGCTCGGCGGCAAGTCGCCCCATGTCGTCTTCGGCGATGTCGACATCGAGCATGCGGTGAACGGCGTCGTCTCCGGCGTCTTCGCCGCGGCGGGCCAGACCTGCGTGGCCGGTTCGCGCTGTTTCGTCGAGGCGAACGTCCACGACAGGTTCATCGAGGCGCTCGTCGCCCGCACGCAGCGTATCCGCGTCGGCCTTCCGACCGGCGATGACACCGATATCGGCCCGCTGGCGCTCGCCGACCAGCTTTCCAAGGTCGAATCCTATGTCGCCTCCGGTGTGAAGGAGGGCGCGAAGGTTGCTGCGGGCGGACGGCGGCCGCAGAAGGCTGGGCTTGCGCCTGGCGGCTGGTATTTCGAGCCGACGGTGATGGTCGATGCCGAAAACGACATGACCTTCATGCGCGACGAACTGTTCGGCCCGGTGGTCGGTGTCATGCCGTTCCGGGACGAGGCGGAGATGATCCGGCTCGCCAACGATACCCGCTACGGCCTCGCCTCCGGCATCTGGACGAAGGACATCGACCGGGCGCTGCGTTTCGCTAGCGAGATCGAGGCGGGCACCGTCTGGGTCAACACCTATCGCTCCGCCTCCTTCATGTCTGCCAATGGCGGCTTCAAGGAAAGCGGCTACGGCCGGCGCGGCGGTTTCGAGGTGATGCACGAATTCTCGCGGCTGAAGAACGTGATCATCGACTATTCCGGCGCGATGCAGGACCCCTTCGTCATCCGCCTCAAGTAACAAGCATCGAAAGGCAGAACCATGAAGTTCGCAGTCTCGCTCACGATGGAACGCTTCTCGCCGGATGTGCCGATGGCGACCGCGAAGAACAACCTGCTGACGCTGGCCCGGATGGCGGACGAGGGCGGCTTCGAGATGCTCTGGACCGCCGAGCATCACACGATCGAATGCACGATCTCGCCCAATCCGTTCCAGACGCTCGTCTGGCTGGCGCAGCATACCGAGCAGCTGCGGCTCGGCACCTCGACGCTGGTGGCACCCTACTGGGACCCGATCCGGCTGGCGGGTGAATCGGCACTTTGCGACCACCTCACGAACGGCCGACTGGAATTCGGAATCGCGCGCGGCTCCTACCAGTACGAGTTCGACCGGATGGCAGGCGGCATGCCGCAGCAGGAAGGCGTCGCCTACATGAAGGAGATCGTGCCGGCGGTGAAGAAGCTCTGGGCCGGCGATTATGCCCATGACGGGCACTACTGGAAGTTCCCGCTCGCCACCTCCGTGCCGAAGCCGTTGCAGCAGCCGCATCCGCGCCTCTGGGTCGCCGCGCGTGATCCCGGCACCTTCGACTGGGCGATTGCGAATGGTGCGAGCATCCTGTCGACGCCGCTTTCGGCACCCGCCGCCGAAATCCAGGTGCTTTCCGACAAGTTCCACAAGGCCGTGGCCGACCATCCGGAGGTGCCGCGCCCGCGTTTCATGATGCAGCGGCGCACCTGCGCCTACGATCGGCCGGACGGCTGGGAAAAGGCCGTGCAGCACAGCATGGATTATGGCCGCGCCTTCGAGAACCTCATGCAGAATGCCGGCACCGTGCAGAACGGCTTTCCCGAGGCCGTGCCCTATGAGGCGGTGAAGGGCAAGGAGAACTACAATCCGGAGAACATCCGCAAGAACCTGATGTTCGGCACGCCGGACGAGGTGATCGAGAAGCTGCTCGTCTTCGAAGCGGCAGGCGTCGATCAATATTGCCTGGGCCTCACCTTCAACCTGCCCTTCGAATTGCAGAAGCGCACGATCGAGCTTTTCGTGAAAGAGGTCATGCCGGTCTTCGCCGCGCGCGAAAACGACCGGAAGCGGGCGGCTGCAGGGGGCTGATCATGGCAGAGGCACGAGAGCACACGGTCGGCGAGGTCACGCTCAACTGTCGCATCGATGGCGATGGCGGCGAGCCACTCGTCTGCATCCACGGCGTCGGCTCCTATCTGGAGGCCTGGTCGGGCGTGGTGGAGCGGTTGAAGGACCGGTTCACGATCCTCACCTTCGACCTGCGGGGCCATGGCCGGTCAAGCCGCGTCAAGGGCCGCTACGAGATCGACGACTTCGTGGCAGAGACACTGGCGCTTGCCGACAAGGCGGGATTTTCGACCTTCAATCTCGCGGGATTTTCGCTCGGCGGGCTGATCGCCCAACGCCTCGCGCTGACGCATCTGCCGCGCCTTCGCCGGCTCGTGCTGCTGTCCACGGTTGCAGGCCGCACGCCCGAGGAGCGGGAACGCGTCCTCGCCCGCCTCGCGGCGCTTCAGGCCGGAACGCCGGCGGATCACCACACGGCGTCGCTCTCCCGCTGGCTGACGGAAGCGTTTCAGGAGGAACATCCCGACGTGATCGCCTGGCTGCGGGCGCGCGACGCGGAGAACGATCCGGACTGCTACGCGGCCGCCTATCGGGTGCTGGCCGAGACGGATTTCGGCGGCTTCCTCGACCAGATCCGCTGCCCGACCCTGATCGCCACCGGCGAGGAGGATGTCGGCTCCAACCCGCGCATGGCCCGCTATATGCACGACCGCATCCCGGGATCGCAGCTCACCCTTTTCCCGGGCCTGCGTCATTCCATCCTCATCGAGGCGCCGGGCATCGTGGCCGAAACCATCGATAATTTTGTGTCGAAGACGGAGGCCGCCCATGGATGAGACTTTGCGCAAAGACGGGGAAGCCGTCCGGCGGCGCGTGCTCGGCGACGACTATGTCGATCGCGCCAAGGCAGGCGCGGATGCCTTCTCCGCACCCTTGCAGGACCTGCTCAACGAATATTGCTGGGGCCTCGGCTGGACGGACGATGGCCTCGACCTCAAGCAGCGCAGCCTTCTGAACCTCGGCATGCTTGCCGCCAGCAACCGCATGCATGAATTCGGCATCCATTTCCGCGGCGCCATCCGCAACGGCCTGTCGGACAGGGAATTGCAGGCGGCGCTTCTCCAGATCGCAATCTACTGCGGCGTGCCGGCGGGCGTCGAGGCGTTCCGGGTGGCCCGTGCCATCCGGGCGGAAATGGGCGGGGAGGGCACGACTTGATTTCCGTCATTTCGATGAAGCCAGGGGCCACGCGCTGCTTGGGAACGCCGGAAGACGGGGAGGGGCGATAAGCCCCAAGATTGATACCATCGGCAGGGAGAGGAACCCGCGCCGTCGACAGAAACGACAATGGACAGAGGGAACAAACACATGATGAAGACATCGACACTCGCGGCGCTCGTCGCCTCTCTCTCGCTTTCGCTCGCCGCCGTGCCGGCCCAGGCCGGTGCCGTTCTGGACCGGGTGCTCGCCGCCAAGACCCTGAAGGTCGCGACCGATGCCAATTGGGCACCGCAATCCTTCGTCAACGACAAGAACGAGATGGACGGCTTCGACATCGACGTCGCCAAGGAGATCGGCAAACATCTCGGCGTCTCCGTCGAATTCGTGACGCCCGGCTGGGACATCATCACGGCCGGCAAGTGGCAGGGCCGCTGGGACATGCATGTCGGCTCGATGACGCCGACCAAGGCACGCGCCGAAATCTTCGATTTCCCGGCAGTCTACTATTACACCCCCGCCGCCGTCGCCGTGCACAAGGACAGCAAGGCGGAAAAGCTCTCCGATCTCGAAGGCAAGGTCGTCGGCGTGACGGCAACCTCGACTTTCGAGGCCTATGCCAACCAGGACCTGACGCTGGACGCTGCCGGCGCGCCGCCTTTCACCTATGAGTTCAAGGCCGGCGAGGTGAAATCCTACGCCAATTCCACCACCGCCTTCGATGACCTGCGTCTTGGCGACGGAACGCGCCTCGATGCCGTCGTTTCCACGCTGCCGAGCATTCTCGATGCGGAGAAAGCCGGCTACCCGATCAAGCAGCTCGGCAAGCCGGTCTTCTTCGAGCCCCTTGCCGTTGCCGTCGAGCATGGCGACAAGGAGCTGAGCGAGAAGATCGCCGAGGCCGTCGACGCGATCCGGGCCGATGGCACGCTGAGCAAGCTGTCGGTCAAGTGGTACGGTGTCGACTACACGGTCACGCAGTAAAAAGACCCATCCGTTCGCGCGCGCCCGGAAAACCGGGCCGCGCCTTACATTCAGGGAGCGGAGATGCTGTATCCGGATACCGTCGAGTCCGAAGTGCTCGTCCACAAGCCGTGGTTCGTCGCGGTGATGTTTGCGGCGATCTTCGTCCTGTTCCTTGCCTTCGATCTCTCGGGAACGTCGATGGGCGAGCTGATGCGCCCGGTGATCGGCGAGCCGCTGGAAAGCGGCATCTACGGCCGCTTCGCCATCGCCTTCGTCATCGCGGTGCTGTTTTGCCTGAACGTCGTCCTGATCGGCTTCGCCTCGCTGAGGGTGCAGATCACGATCGTCTGGCTTGAACTTTTGCTGCTGTTCCTCGCCTTCTTCAAGACGTTCAATCTCAGCCTGCCTTTCATGGCCGAGAAATTGCCCTTCCTCGTCACGCAGGGGCTTTTCACGACGATCTACGTCTCGGCGATCTCCATCGTCATCGCTTCCTGCATCGCCATTCTCGGTGCGGTGGCGAAGCTTTCGACGAACGGGTTCGCCTATGCGATCGCGAGTTTCTACACCTCGTTCTTCCGCGGCCTGCCGCTCCTGATGCAGGTCTACCTCATCTATCTCGGCCTGCCGCAGCTCGGCTTCATCATCGATGCGGTGCCGGCCGGCATCCTTGCGCTGTCGCTCTGTTACGGCGCCTATATGACGGAGATCTTTCGTTCCGGCATCCAGAGCATCGACCGCGGCCAATGGGAGGCCTCGCGCTCGATCGGCTTCGGCTTCGGCATCACCATGCGTAAGATCATCCTGCCGCAGGCGCTGCCCGTCATCATCCCGCCGACCGGCAACCAGTTCATCTCGATGCTGAAGGACAGTTCGCTCGTCTCGGTCATCGGCGTGTGGGAACTGATGTTCCTGGCGCGCACGCTCGGCCAGAAGTCGTTCCAGCACATGGAAATGCTGATTTCCGCCGCGATGCTCTACTGGGGCGTCTCGATCTGCCTCGAACTCATCCAGTCACGCATCGAGCGTCATTATGCGAGGAGCAAAGTCCGATGAGCGAAAAGATCATCGACGTCCGCAACGTCTCCAAATGGTACGGCGCGTTCCGGGTGCTGACCGATGTGAACCTGACGGTGGAAAAGGGCGAGCGCATCGTCATCTGCGGCCCCTCCGGCTCGGGAAAGTCGACGCTGATCCGCTGCTTCAACCGGCTGGAGGCGCATCAGGAAGGCGATATCGTCGTCAACGGCATCCCCCTGCATGACAAGATGCGCAATGTCGGCGAGGTGCGCAAGAACGTCGGCATGGTCTTCCAGCACTTCAACCTCTTTCCGCATATGACCGTGCTGATGAACTGCATGGTCGGGCCGATGTGGATCAAGGGCGTCTCGCAGGCCGAAGCCCGCAAGACCGCGCTGCAATTCCTGGAGCGCGTGCGCATTCCCGAACAGGCGGACAAATATCCCGTCCAGCTCTCCGGCGGCCAGCAGCAGCGCGTGGCGATCGCCCGTTCGCTCTGCATGCAGCCGGCCGTCATGCTGTTCGACGAGCCGACATCCGCGCTCGATCCGGAAATGGTGTCCGAAGTGCTCGACACCATGACGAGCCTGGCGCGCGACGGCATGACCATGGTCTGCGTCACCCACGAAATGGCCTTTGCCCGCGCCGTCGCCGACCGGGTGATCTTCATGAATGCGGGCCAGATCGTCGAGCAGGGTAAACCGGAAGAATTCTTCAAGAACCCGCAGCACGAGCGCACGAAGCTCTTCCTCAGCCAGATCCTGAAACATTGAAGGGCCGGCAATTGCCGGCCCGTTCAAGCATCAATCGGCTTTCGCCGCGGCAATGCCGTCAAGCCGCTGCATCGCTTCTGCCGGCAACTCGATATCGGCGGCGGCGAGATTTTCGCGCAGATGGCCGCGGGACGAGGTGCCGGGGATCAGCAGGATGTTCGGCTTGCGGGCGAGGAGCCAGGCGAGGGCGACCTGAAGCGGGGTCGCTTCCAGATCCGCCGCGACCTCCGACAGGGTTGCGGATTGCAGCGGCGAAAATCCGCCGAGCGGGAAGAAGGGCACATAGGCGGTGCCTTCTGTCGCCAGCTGGTCGATCAGTCCGTCATCTCCGCGATGGGCGAGATTGTACTGGTTCTGGACGCAGACGATATCGGTAATTTTCCGGCCATCCGCGATCTGCCGGGCGGTGACGTTCGACAGCCCGATATGCTTTATCAGGCCCTGGCGTTGCAGGTCTGCGAGAACCGTGAGCGGTTCCTCCAGCGAGCCCTCCGCAGGCCCATGCACATCGAACATGGCGCGCAGGTTGACGACGTCGATGGCGTCGAGGCCGAGGTTCTTCAGGTTGTCGTGTACGGCCTGCGTCAGCGCTTCCTTCGAGAAGGCCGGGTTCCAAGACGCATCCGCGCCGCGCGTCGCGCCGACCTTGGTGACGATAACAATACCGTCATTGTAGGGATGCAACGCCTCCTTGATGATCTGGTTGGTGACATGCGGCCCATAGAAGTCGCTGGTGTCGATGTGGTCGACCCCGCTCTCCACGGCTTCGCGCAGCACGGCGATCGCTTCCGCACGATCCTTCGGCGGACCGAATACGCCCTTTCCTGCGAGCTGCATGGCGCCATAGCCGAGCCGCTTTACCGTGAAGTCGCCGAGTTTGTACGTGCCGGATTTTTCGAGATTGGACATGTCGTGCCTCCATTGTCTGGTCGATCCTGAAATAGGGCGGCTTGTCCGCAGCGAAAATGGGATATAATCCGCACAGCTTGTCCGTGATGCCGGACAGTGGTGGAGGACAACATGACGCTGGGTGGCTCGAACATGGCGGATCTGGGCGCCTTCCTGGCGGTGGCGCGGGCCAGCGGTTTCCGCGAGGCGGCCCGCGCGACCAACAGCAGCTCGTCGGCCCTGAGCGACGCCGTCCGGCGCCTCGAAACCGAGCTTGGCGTCCGGCTGTTCAACCGCACCACGCGAAGCGTCGTGCCCACCGAGGCGGGACGCGGCCTCATGGAGCGCATCAGCCCGGCCTTCAGCGAAATCGGCGGCGCGTTGGAGCATGTCAGGAGCCTTCGCGGGCGACCGGCGGGAACGTTGAAGCTCAATGTCCCGGTCAGCGCGGCGCGGCTGGTGCTGCCGAAGATCGTGCCGCAGTTCCTGGCGGCCTATCCCGATATCCAGCTGGAAATCGTCACCGACGAGAATTTCGTGGATATCATCGCCGCCGGGTGCGACGCCGGGATCCGCTATGACGAACGGCTGGAGCTGGATATGATAGCCGTGCCGATCGGCCCGCGCATTCAGCGCTTCGCCAGCGCCGCATCGCCCTCCTATCTTGCTGCGCGCGGCCGGCCCGAACATCCACGGGACCTGCTGTCGCATGCCTGCATTCGAAGCCGCTTCGCCGGCCGGTCGCTCGGCTCCTGGGAGTTCGAGCGTGACGGCGAGGTCGTGCGGGTCGATCCGCCGAGTTCGCTGATCGTGCAGGCGGGCGGCGGTTCGGACCTGGGCGTCATGGCCGCGATCGACGGCGCCGGCATCATATCGCTCTTCGAGGATTGGCTGAAGCCCCACTTCCAGAGCGGTGCCCTCGTTCCCGTGCTGGAGCCGTGGTGGCTGAGCTTTTCCGGCCCGTTCCTCTATTATCCCGGGCGCCGGCTGGTGCCGGCCCCGCTGCGCGCCTTCATCGATTTCATGAAGGTATTGCCCTAAGATTCCGCTTTAGGTCGTTGTTCAGCTTTCTGCCGTAACGTCAGGTAATCTTGCGGCATGCGGGGATTTCGGAATGGGCGTCGTGACGCTGGACCAGGTGGAGCGCCAGATCGCGCGGGGCTTTCGGTTCTTGCGTTTTTCTCCGGATATCGAGGCCGCCTTCCGCAAGGACTACGTGGCGGAGCGGGTGCGGCTCGCCGTCATCTGGGGCGTGATCGGAACGCTGATCTACGATCTCGTCTATTTCGGCGACCGCACCATGATGGCGGATGTCTTCACCGCGCTGGTCTTCGCGCGTTTCCTGGTGTTCACGCCCTTCGTGATCGCCTGTATCCTGACCGTCCGCCGTTGGCGGAATGCGCTGCTTTACGATAGTCTTTCCGTTGCGATTGCCGTGATGGGCGTCACCCTGCCCATGCTTGCCGCTACGCAAAGCGCCAGCCCCTACCTTTTCGTCTACCAGAACGGCAACTCCGCCGCCTTCCTGTTCTTCGTCATCGCATTGCGGCCGCGTTTTCCTGCGATCCTTGTCGGGCTCGCGCTGATGTGCGCTTCGCATTTCACCACCACGCAGATGACGGGCGCCTTCGACGCCGTGACCTATTCCGGCATTGTCACCTTCTATGTGACGCTCTCGATCTTCCTGGCGGTGAGTGCCTATTTCCTGGAGCAGAAGGACCGGCAGAATTTTCTCAACCAGTTGCGAGCCGGCCTGCTTTACGGGCAGCTGGAGCGCAATGCCGAGCGGGACGAGCTGACGGGACTGCTCAACCGGCGCTCGCTCGCACGGATCTGCGAAGGCTTATGGAGCGGCGGAAAGCATAAAACCGTGGCCGCCATCCTGCTCGACATCGATCATTTCAAGCGGTTCAACGACGTTCACGGCCATATCGAAGGTGACGCCTGCCTTCGTGCCGTCTCGCGATGCATCCGCGACACCGTGGACGAGGCGTCTTTCGTGTTCCGCTTCGGGGGCGAGGAGATGCTGGTCCTCTCGGCTGATCGGGAACCCCTAGCGGCACTGGCGATGGCGGAGCGCATCCGCGTCGCCATCGAAGGCCTCGCCATGCGTCATCGCGGACTGGACGATGGCTGCGTGACGGTCAGCCTCGGGGTGGCCCTGGCGGGACCTGCCGAGACGACGCTCGAACGGCTTTTGTGCGATGCCGACAGCGCGCTCTACGAAGCGAAGCGCATGGGCCGAAACACCGTAGCGCTCGCCGGCGACACGTTGGTCGACGCCCGCGTCGCCTGAATTATTCGAGCTGAAGGTTCTCCTTGAGCAGGACCTCGATGCGGATTCGCTCCTGGGAGGCGAGCAGTTCGCGGTGGTCGGCGCGGGCGCGCATGATGCGCAGCGCGCTTCTGACGGCGTGGCCGGGGTCCTGGGCGATCACGGCGTCGATGCGCTCGTCCATCAGGGCCTTTTCGCTGAACGGGGTGCGCTCGTGCGCGACGACGGTGAGGGGGCGGGAACCCTGCGCGTTCCAGACGGCAGACAGCGGCACTCTTGCCTCCGAACTCAGCACATAGACGGCGACGGTATCCGGGTTGTGCTGCAGGGTGCGCTGGATGATCAGCTCGGTGCGCTTTTCGTCGGCATAGGTTTCCAGCGACGGCAGGATTTCGAGATACGGGAACTGGGTGTTGATGATGCTGTCGAAGCCGAGGCGGCGCTGGATGCTGTCGAGCGCCATCATGGTTTCCGCCACCACCATGATCTTGCCGGGCCTCTCGCTGATGAAGCGGCCGGCGATCTTGCCGGCGGTGGCACCGGCCGCGAAGTTGTCGACGCCGACATAGTCGGCGCTCTCCAGCCGTTCCTGGCCTGAGAGGAACTGCACGACCTTGACGCCGCGCTCGACGAGCCGCATCAGCGCGTCGCGTACCTGCGGCGATTCCGGCGCCATGACGGCGACGCCGTCAATGGCTTCGGGGTCGATGGCGGTCAGGTATTTGGCGACATGGTGCGGATCCGACATGGGAATCTGTACGGCCTCCACCGCGATGGAATCGGCGCGAAGCGCTTCCTTCGCCTCGGTGACGCGGCCGATGAGCTCCTTGAGATACTGGTCGCCGGAGGTCGGCAGCACGAAGCGGAAGCGATAGGTCTTGTTGCGCGCCAGCGCGACTGCGGCCGGGTTGCGGACGAAGCCGATGCGCTCTATCGCCTCGGCGACTTTGCGCGCGGCCTTCCCGCTGACATTCGGGCGCTCGTTCAGCACGCGGTCGACGGTCGCCAGGCTGACGCCCGCGGCTTCTGCCAGGTCTTTTGCGGTTGGCCGCATGCGCCCGCTTTCTCCTCCCAAGAGTCTGAATCGGATTTTTCTAACAAAAGCAGGCGAAAAGCAAGAATTGAAGTGCGCACCTCAAAAATTGCTTGCATTGAGGTGCGCACCTCAATATGACTCTCTCCATGGCCGCGAGGAGGAACACCGTGGCCATGGAAATGGCGTGGAAGAGGGCAGGCCCATGGAGGCGTCCTTCTGCGCCTGTTGCCCGCCACGGGCGTTTTCACCTTTCGATGGAGGTCGGAAGGGAGGGGGAGGAGGCCCCAGCCATGAATTTTCACAAAGTCAGATCATTGACCGCTCTCGGCGCCCTTTTGGCCGCCGGCGTTGCAAACACCGGCCAGGCCGGCGCCGCCGAACTAACTCTTTGCTGGGCCGCCTGGGACCCGGCAAACGCCCTCGTCGAACTCAGCAAGGATTTCGAGGCCAAGAGCGGCAATACGATGAAATTCGAGTTCGTACCGTGGCCGAACTTCGCCGACCGCATGCTCAACGAGCTGAATTCCGGCGGCAAGCTCTGCGATCTCCTGATCGGCGACAGTCAGTGGATCGGCGGTGCCGCGGAGAACGGGCAATACGTCAAGCTCAACGATTTCTTCGACAAGGAAGGAATCAAGATGGACGACTTCATCCCGGCCACCGTCGTCGGTTATGCCGAATGGCCGAAGAACTCGCCGAACTACTGGGCGCTGCCGGCCTTCGGCGACGTCGTGGGCTGGAGCTACCGCAAGGACTGGTTCGCACGCCCCGAACTCCAGGCGGAGTTCAAGCAGAAATACGGCCGCGATCTCGCGGTGCCGAAAACCTTCGCCGAATTGAAGGACATCGCCGAATTCTTCCAGAAGCGCGAGATCGACGGCAAGACCGTCTATGGCGCGGCGATCTACACGGAGCGCGGCTCCGAGGGCATCACCATGGGCGTCATGGACGTGCTCTACAGCTTCGGCTTCCAGTACGAAAACCCCGACAAGCCCTATGAGCTGGACGGCTACGTGAACTCCGCCAAGGCGGTGGCCGGCCTGGAGTTCTACAAGGAACTCTACAATTGCTGCACGCCGCCCGGTCATTCCGACGCCTACATGTCGGAGGACATCGACGCCTATAAGTCGGGCCAGGTCGCGCTGCACATGAACTTCGCCTTCACCTGGCCGGGCATCAACGCCGATCCCAATGTCGGCGGCGACAAGTCCGGCTACTTCCCGAACCCGGCAGGCCCCGATGGCGTCGCCTTCGCGCAGCTTGGCGGCCAGGGCATTTCGGTGGTCGCGGCGTCCGAAAAGCAGGAAGAGGCGCTTGCCTATATCAAGTGGTTCGCCCAGCCGGAGGTCCAGCAGAAATGGTGGCAGATGGGCGGCTATTCGGCACTGCGCAAGGTGGTCGAAGACCCCGGTTTTGCGACCAGCCAGCCCTATGCACAGACCTTCCTCGACTCCATGGCCATCGTGAAGGACTTCTGGGCAGAACCGTCCTACGCCTCGCTGCTGCAGGCGGCGCAGAAGCGCTTCCATGACTATGTGGTCGCCGGCCAGGGGACGGCGCAGGAAGCGCTCGACGGTCTGGCAAAGGACTGGACGCAGGTCTTCGACGACGAAGGCAAGTACTGACCGCCACGAGCTTTGTGCCCGCCGCCTCCCAGCGGACCAAGGCGCGGCCGGAGCCGGGGATCTGCCCCCGGCTCTGTCGCCGCTCAGTTGAAAACCAAGGGACATTCAATGCTGAAATCATCCGTGGAGCGGGTCGCCGAAGCGACGCCGCATGCCATTGCCAAACGCATGCACGGCCTGTCTGACCGCGCGCTCGCCTGGCTCTTCGTTGCCCCGTCGATCGTGCTGCTTCTGGCGGTCAACATCTTTCCGCTCATCTGGACGATCCGGCTGAGCTTCACCAATTTCCGGGTCAACCGCCCGAATGCCGAGGTCGAGTTCGTCGGCCTGAAGAACTACCTGAACATCCTGTCCGACCGCGACATCTGGCTGACCATGCAGGCGACCGCGCATTTCCTGATCTGGACCATCGTCCTTCAGGTGCTGATCGGCTTTTCGCTCGCCTACCTGATCAACAAGAAGTTCCGCGGCAACGACCTCTGGACGACGATCATCGTGCTGCCGATGATGCTGAGCCCGGCGGTGGTCGGCAATTTCTGGACCTTTCTCTACCAGCCGCAGATCGGCCTGTTCAATTATGCCGTCGGCTTCCTGACAGGCGCCGACCCGTCGAGCTTTTCCATGATCGGCGACGTGTCGCTGGCACCCTGGGCCATCGTCATCGTCGATACCTGGATGTGGACGCCCTTCGTCATGCTGATCTGCCTTGCGGGTCTGCGCTCCATTCCGCCCAGCATCTATGAAGCCGCCGAATGCGACCGCGCCAGCAAATGGCGGCAGTTCTGGACGATCACCATCCCGCTCGTGCTGCCCTTCCTGATGCTCGCCGTGCTCTTCCGCGGCATCGAGAATTTCAAGATGTTCGACCTCGTCGTGCAGCTCACCGGCGGCGGGCCGGGCTCGATCACCGAGCTTACCTCGATCAACCTGAAGCGCGAGGCCTTCGAGAAGTGGCGCACGGGCTATGCGTCCGCCTATGCCGTCATCCTCTTCGTCACGGTCTTCGGCCTTGCCTCGATCTACGTCAAAGCCCTGAACAAGGTGAAACAGCGATGAGCTATTCCGTTACCGAGCCGTCCCTGCGGCAGAAATGGTTCGCCGGCAGCCTGGTCGTGCTCTACGCGCTGATCACCATCCTTCCCCTGGTCTGGATCATCGCGACGAGCTTCAAGACACCGGCGGATGCGATCGCCTATCCGCCGAAAACCTTCTTCACGCCGACGGTGGAAGGCTATGTCAACGTCTTCACCACGCGCACACGCCTCTCGCCCGAACAGTTGCAGGCGCTCGGCGAGCCCACGACCTGGTACGACAAGCTGGTGCGCAAGGACGGGCTCGTCATCTCCGGCCCCTCGCGCTTTTCCGAGCGTTTCACCAATTCGGTGATCATCGGCTTCGGCTCGACGGTGCTGTGCATCGTGCTCGGCACGGCGGCGGCCTATGCCTTCTCGCGCTTCAAGGTGCCGCTGAAGGATGACCTGCTGTTCTTCATCCTGTCCACGCGCATGATGCCGCCGATCGCCGTGGCCATCCCGATCTTCCTGATGTTCCGCTCGCTCGGCCTCAGCGATACCCACGCCGGCATGATCCTGCTCTATACGGCGGTGAACCTGTCGCTCTCGGTCTGGCTGCTCAAGGGCTTCATCGATGAAATCCCGATCGAATACGAGGAGGCGGCGCTGATCGACGGCTACACGCGGTTCCAGGCCTTCTACAAGGTCGTGCTGCCCCAGGCGGCGACGGGCATCGCCTCCACGGCCATCTTCTGCCTGATCTTCGCCTGGAACGAATATGCCTTCGCCGTGCTGCTGACATCCGGCAACGCCCAGACGGCGCCGCCCTTCATTCCCACCATCATCGGCGTCAGCGGGCAGGACTGGCCGGCGGTCGCGGCGGGCGCGACCCTCTTCCTCGTGCCGGTCATGGTGTTCACCATTCTTCTGCGCAAACATTTGCTGCGCGGCATCACATTCGGAGCAGTCCGCAAATGACAAGATTCTTCAACGGGTTGCTGCATATGCGGCGCGGCGCCTGGGAAATGCTGGCATCGGTGCTGATCGCCATGGGCGTCGTCATGCTCATGCAGCCCTTCGCCCTCGTCCTCTATTCCTGGTCCTTCGTCATAACCTTGCTGGGTACGGTGATGTTCATCATCGTCAGCCATTTCCCGGAGTAGGCTGATGGCGCAAATCAGAATCCAGAACGTGCGCAAGGAATTCGGCGCCTTCACCGCGGTCCGCTCCTCCAGTTTCACCATCGAGGACGGCGAGTTCTTCATGCTGCTCGGCCCCTCCGGCTGCGGCAAGACGACCACCCTTCGCATGATGGCGGGCCTGGAGCTGCCCACATCCGGCGAGATCTTCATCGATGGCGAGGAGGTCGGCATGAAGCCGGCGAGCCAGCGCGACATCGCCTTCGTCTTCCAGATGTTCGCGCTCTATCCGCACATGAACGTGCGCAAGAACATTTCCTATCCGCTGGTAAGCCAGGGCCTGCGCGGCGAGGAGTTGAAGACACGCGTCGCCGAGGTCGCGCGCATCCTCCGTATCGAGCATATCCTGGACAAGCCCGTCGGCGGCCTTTCCGGCGGCGACCGCCAGCGCGTGGCGCTCGGCCGCGCCATCGTGCGCCGCCCGAAAGCCTTCTTCATGGACGAGCCGCTTGGCGCGCTCGATGCCGAGTTCCGAGAGCATATGGCGGAGGAACTGCGTGCCTTGCACGACCGCATGGGCGCCACCACCGTCTATGTCACGCACGACCAGCTCGAAGCCATGCAGATGGGCGACAAGATCGTCGTCATGAACCACGGCGTCGTCGAGCAGTTCGGCCGGCCGCAGCAGATCTACGACTGGCCGGCGACGAAGTTCGTGGCGCAGTTCATCGGCTCGCCGCCGATGAACTTTCTGGAGTTCGACGGCATGATCGGCATTGGCGGCGACAGCATCGATCTTGGCGGCGTGAAGGTGAAAGTGCCGGCCA
Organism: Shinella sp. GW821-FHT10F02; assembly: GCF_058809275.1. Taxonomy (NCBI): domain Bacteria; kingdom Pseudomonadati; phylum Pseudomonadota; class Alphaproteobacteria; order Hyphomicrobiales; family Rhizobiaceae; genus Shinella; species Shinella sp. GW821-FHT10F02. The sequence goes on from NZ_JBXASL010000001.1 coordinate 694,902, forward strand.
CACGGGAGGGCCGGGCCGGGCGATTGACGCTCGGCGTGCGCCCGGAACATGTGCGGTTCAGCAGCGATGCGGCCTACCGAGGTCGCGTGATCGCGGTCGAATATCTCGGCACCACCCAGATCGTGACGCTGTCCACCGGCCACGGCGACCTGAAGGCGCGCATCCCCTCCGGCCATGTCGTGCACGAGGACGAGTTGATCGGCCTCGATTTCGATGCGCGCACACTGTCGGTCTTCGATGCGGAGAACGGCAAGGCGCTTATTTCCGAGGCAAATGAAGGAGTTCTGGCACATGGCTGAAGTCGTCCTTCAAAACGTGAGCAAGTCCTTCGGCAACACGCTGGCGCTCGACAATGTCTCGCTGACGGTTCCCGACGGCGCCTTCGTCGTGCTGCTCGGCCCAACCGGCGTGGGCAAGACGACGACGCTCAGAATGGTCTCCGGCCTCGATACGCCGGACAGCGGCGAGGTCTATATCGGCGGAAGGCCGATGAAGGGCCTGTCGCCGGCCGAACGCAACGTCGCCATGGTTTTTCAGCAATATTCGCTCTATCCGCATCTGACCGTTCGCCAGAACCTGGAGTTCCCGCTGAAATCCCCGCTCCTCAAGACACCGAAAGACGCGATCGAGCGCAAGGTGCGCGAGGTCGCCGAAACGCTCCAGATCGCCCACAAGCTGGACAACAAGGCGACGGCCCTTTCCGGCGGCGAGATGCAGCGCGTCTCCATCGGCCGCGCCCTTGTCCGCAACCCGCAGATCTTTCTGATGGACGAGCCGTTGAGCTCGCTCGACGCGAAGCTGCGGGCGGATCTGCGCATCGAGCTGAAGCGCATCCAGGCGAAAACCGGCGCGACCCTGCTCTATGTCACGCATGATCAGATCGAGGCGATGACCATGGCGACCCATGTCGGCGTGCTGAACGAGGGCCGGCTCGTGCAGTTCGGCTCGCCGCGCGAGGTCTATGAACAGCCGGTCAGCGTCTATGCCGCGACCCGCCTCGGCCAGCCGCGCATCAACGTGCTGCCGGCCGACATTTTCGCGGGCGCGCCGTCCGGCGCGAAAAGCATCGGGCTGAGGCCGGAGCATATCGCGCAGGGTGAAGGCGAGGAGGCGCTGGTCAAGCGCGTAGAACATCTCGGCGACCAGACACGCCTGCATCTCACCTTCCGCAAACACGACCTCATCACTGTCACGGATGCGCACACGCCGCTCAAGGGTGGCGAAACCATAAAAATCCAGCCGTTGCGGCCGCTCTACTTCGACGCGGCAGGCATGCGTTTAGCTTAAGGAGAACAAAAATCATGGCGCAATTCATCAACAAGCGCGAAGACGTCGTCACCGAGGCGATCGATGGCCTGCTGGCCTTGTCCGGCAGCGCGCTCACCCGTCTCGATGGTTATCCGCATATCCGCGTCGTGCTGCGCAGCGATTGGGACAAGTCGCGCGTGGCGATCGTCTCCGGCGGCGGCTCCGGCCACGAGCCCGCCCATGTCGGCTTCGTCGGCAAAGGCATGCTGACGGCGGCGGTCTGCGGCGACGTCTTCGCCTCGCCGAGCGTCGACGCCGTTCTCGCCGGCATCCTGGCGGTGACGGGGCCGGCCGGCTGCCTGCTCATCGTCAAGAACTATACCGGGGACCGGTTGAATTTCGGCCTCGCCGCCGAGCGCGCCCGCGCCTTCGGGCTCAATGTCTCGATGGTGATCGTCGGCGACGACATCGCGCTTCCGGACCTGCCGCAGGCGCGCGGTGTCGCCGGCACGCTGTTCGTGCACAAGATCACCGGCGCGCTCGCCGAGCAGGGCGCCGACCTCGAAACGGTCACGGCGGCCGCAAAGCGCGTCATCGCCGGCACGCATTCCATCGGTATGTCGCTCGATACCTGCCGGGTTCCGGGCTCGCCGAAGGAGGATCGCATTCCGGAAGGCAAGGCCGAACTCGGCCTCGGCATCCATGGCGAAGCCGGCGTCGAGCAGATCGATTTCGCCGGTGCCCGTCCCTCCGTCGCGACCATGGCGGAGCGGCTTGCCGCCGTCATGGGCGAGGGGCCGCATGTCGCGCTGATCAACAATCTCGGCGGCACGTCCGAGCTGGAAATGTCCGTGCTGGCGCATGACCTGCTGGGCTCCTCCATCGGCGGAAAGATCGCCCATGCGATCGGCCCGGCGCCGCTGATGACCTCGCTCGACATGCAGGGTTTTTCGATCTCGGTCTTCGCCGCCGATGCGGCCGAGCTGGAACTCCTGAAGGCGCCGGTCTCGATTGCCGCCTGGCCGGGGGTTTCCGAGGTGCGGCCCATCGCCATCGCGGCCCTGCCGGACGGCCTGACGCCGATCACGCCCATGCGCTCGGAGCACCGGGCGACACGCGAATTCCTGATCAATTGCTGCAACGTGCTGATCGCCGCCGAACAGGACCTCAATGCGCTGGACGCGAAATCCGGCGACGGTGATACCGGCTCGACGCTGGCGGGGGCTGCCCGCGCGCTGATCAACGCGATCGACCGCCTGCCTTTGTCCGATCACACCCAACTGCTGCGCGCCATCGGCCAGGAGCTCAGCCAGACCATGGGCGGCTCCTCCGGCGTGCTGCTCGCTATATTCTTCGCCGCCGCCGGCGACGGCGCGTCGAGCGGCCTGCCGATGCGCGAGGCGCTGCGCGCAGGCCTCGCCCGCATGCAGGAGATCGGCGGCGCCAGCATCGGCGACCGGACCATGGTTGACGCCCTTTCCCCCGCCCTCGACGCGCTTGGGGAAAACATCGCCGCCGCCGCGGCTGCCGCAAGGAAGGGCGCAAACTTCACCGCAACGCTCACCCGCGCCAAAGCCGGCCGCGCCGCCTACATCAACGCCAAGCAGCTTGAAGGTCACGTCGATCCGGGTGCGGAAGCCGTCGCACGGCTCTTCGAGCATCTTGCGAGCTGACAGGACGCTGCGTCATCGATCGGGCTTTTGAGTATCAATAACCCGCAAGGGTGTCGAAACGAACGACCTTGACCGTCTCGCCGGCCGCAGCTGCGGGCGCACCGGCGGAGCGGAAGAGCAGCGCGTTTGACGCCGCGAGGAGGGCGAGCATCGAGCTGTCCTGTTCCGCGAAGGCTTCGACGGTGAGTTCGCTATCGCTGGCGGTGACGGTCGCGCGCAGATAGTCGTCGCGCTCGCCCGTCTTTCCGATGGGGGCGGTCAGCCGTGCATTCTCGAAGCGCGGTCCGGAGGCATCGCCGCCGGTCATGGCGGCGATGGCGGACTTCAGGAACAGCAGCGCGCAGACCAGCGCCGAGACGGGATTGCCGGGCAGGCCGAGGACCGGCATGCTGCCGAGCGCGCCGAACATCAGCGGCTTGCCGGGCCGCATCCTGATCTTCCAGAAATTGAAGCTGAGGCCGAGCGCCTGAAGGGCGGGGCGCACGCGGTCGTGATCGCCGACCGAGGCGCCGCCGGTCACGAGCAGAAGGTCGGCGTCCAGGCCCTGGAGCGCCGTGGTGATGGCGGCATCGTCGTCGAGGGCGATTCCGAGATCGAGCGGCTCGCCGCCCCAGGCTGCCAAGAGGGCAAGAAGGGCGGGCCGGTTCGCATCGAATATCCGCCCGGCGCCTGCCCCAGCCGGGTCGTTTGCCAGTTCGTCTCCGGTGGAGAGCACGGCAATTCTTGGCCGGCGGCGGACTGCGACCGTGCCGTGACCGGCGGCGGCCAACAGGCCGATGTCGCGGGCGCTGATCGTGCGGCCCGCCTCAATGATCTCGTCGCCCGCCTTGAAGTTCAGCCCCGCCGGGCGAATGTACAGCCCCGGCCTGGCCTGCGCCTGGAAGACGATGCGGCCGCCGTCGGCCTCGACATCCTCCTGGATGACGATCGCGTCGGCCCCGATCGGCACAGGCGCGCCGGTGAAGATGCGCATGCAGGTTCCCGGCGAAAGGGTGGGCACGACAGGCGTGCCGGCCCTGGATGCACCGGAAAGCGGCAGGCGCATGCCGACCGACGATATCTCGGCCGCCCGCACCGCATAGCCGTCCATCGCCGAGACGTCGAAGGGCGGCGAGGTCGTGAGCGCTTTCAACGACGTCGCTGTGACGCGCCCGAGTGCTTCATGCAGCCCGATCGTCTCCTCCCCGACGAGATGCATGCCGGAATTGATCAGCCGGCGCGCTTCCTCCACACTGATGGCGCTTTTCCCGAAGGACTGGTCGAGACCCATGGCATATCATCCCTGCTGCTGGCGGCGTGCACCCGCCGGTTTCGTTCACATCACTGTGACTGACGCTATATCTGTAACAATATAGCGCGTGGAGTCGTATCAGTCTTCGAGAGACGTTTTCGGATCGACACGGAGGCTTCAGATGGTTTCGAGACGGTGGTTTTTACTTCAGAGCGCCTGTGCGGCAATCCTGGCTGGGGCGCCGTTTCGGCAGGCGGTGGCGGCCGGCACGTTCGGCGTCACGCATTCGGACGAGGAGTGGAAAACGCTCCTGACGCCCGAACAGTATGAGGTGCTGCGGCGCAGCGGCACGGAGCGCCCCTTTACCAGCGCGCTCCTCAACGAGCACCGCCGCGGTAATTTCGCCTGCGCGGGGTGCGAGCTTGATCTCTTCTCCTCGACGACCAAGTATGACAGCGGCACGGGCTGGCCGAGCTTCTGGGCGCCGCTGGACAAGGCCGTGGGCACCGAGACCGACGTGTCCTTCGGCATGACCCGTACCTCGGTGCATTGCAGCCGTTGCGGCGGGCATCTCGGGCATGTCTTCGACGACGGCCCGCAGCCCACCGGCCTGCGCTACTGCATGAACGGAATTGCCCTCAGCTTCAAATCGCTGGAAACCTGAAGGTCGCATGATGCTGCTGTTCCTGCTTGCCTATCTCGGGGGCGTGCTGACCATCGTCAGCCCCTGCATCCTGCCCGTGCTGCCGTTCGTCTTCTCGCGGGCCGACCGGCCTTTTCTGAAGAGCGGCCTGCCCATGCTCGCCGGCATGACGGTCACCTTCGCGCTCGTTGCGAGCCTTGCCGCCGTGGCGGGCGGCTGGGCGGTGGAGGCGAACCGCTACGGGCGCTTCGTAGCGATTGCCCTGCTCGCCGTTTTCGGCATCATGCTGCTCTTCCCCGCCGTCGCCGAACGGGTGACGCGCCCGCTGGTCGATTTTGGCGCGCGGCTGTCGCGGTCGGCGGATGGCGGTATTGGCGGCTCGCTGCTGCTTGGCGCTGCGACCGGCCTGCTTTGGGCGCCCTGCGCCGGCCCGGTGCTCGGCCTGATCCTGACGGGTGCAGCCTTGCAGGGGGCCAATATCGGCACGACGGTGCTGTTGCTCGCCTATGCCGCGGGTGCCGCGACCTCGCTGGCGCTGGCGATCCTCGTCGGCGGGCGGGTCTTCTCGGCAATGAAGCGCTCGCTCGGCGCCGGCGAATGGGTGCGGCGTGGGCTGGGCGCGGCGGTGCTCGTCGCCGTCGCGGCCATCGCGCTCGGGCTCGATACGGGCCTGCTGACGCGGCTGTCGCTGTCGGGCACGGTCGCGCTGGAAGAGCGGTTGATCAAGGCACTCGACGCGGAGCAGCCGGTCGCCATGAGCGATGGCTCGGGCATGATGCAGGCCGATCCCGCCATGATGGCGGGTGGCTCGGCGATGATGGCCGGCGGATCGGCCATGATGGCAGCCAACCCGCAGGCAAACGCGACGGGCGCCCTGCCGGTCGAAGGCATCGTGCCGAAGCTCACCGGTGCGGTTGAATGGCTGAACTCGCCGCCGCTGACAACCGACCAACTCAAAGGCAAGGTCGTGCTGGTCGATTTCTGGACCTATTCCTGCGTCAACTGCCTGCGCGCCATTCCCTATGTCCGCGCCTGGGCCGAGAAGTACAAGGACCAGGGGCTGGTGGTGATCGGCGTGCACACGCCGGAATTCGCCTTCGAGAAGGACCTTGGCAATGTCCGCCAGGCGGCGGCCGATCTCGGCATTACCTATCCCGTCGCCGTCGACAACGACTATGCCATCTGGCGCGCCTTCAACAATCGCTACTGGCCCGCGCACTATTTCATCGATGCGGAAAGCCGCATCCGGCATCACAAGTTCGGCGAGGGCGGCTACGACGAATCCGAGCGCGTCATCCAGAAACTTCTGGCCGAGGCTGGCGCCAAGCAGGTCGCTTCCGACATCGTGGCGGTGAATGCGACGGGCGCGCAGGCTGCGTCCGACACGGCCGACGTGCTCTCGCCGGAAACCTATATCGGCTACGAGCGGGCGCAGAACTTCGTCTCGCCCGGCGGCGCCGTGAATGACGTGGCCCACACCTATACCGATGGCGGGCCGCGCCTTAACGAATGGGGTTTCGACGGCTCGTGGACCATCGGCCGCGAGCATGCAGCCCTCGATGCCGCGGACGGCGCCATCGTCTACCGCTTCCATGCCCGAGACCTGCATCTGGTGCTCGGCCCGGCGGCGGACGGCAAGCCGATCCGCTTTCGCGTGACGCTGGACGGTGCGCCGCCTACGGAGGATCATGGCGTCGACGTCGCTGCCGACGGAACGGGCGTGATCACCGGCCAGCGGCTCTACCAGCTCGTGCGCCAGAAGGACGCCGCGCGCGACCGTACCTTTGAAATCCGCTTCCTCGACCCAGGCGTGGAAGCCTACGCCTTCACCTTCGGCTGAAACTCGGAGACCAGACATGGCCCATTCATCGATGCACCGCAGACCCACCTTCCGTTCTACCGCGCTGGTGCTTTTCGCGATCGCCGGCATAGCTTCGGCCGCGCCGGCAGCGGCGCAGGAGGGGATCGCCATTCCAGCGCCGGCGGAAGATATCGCGATGCCGAAGGATACCGCCGTCGCGGTCTTCGCCGGCGGTTGCTTCTGGGGCGTCCAGGGCGTCTTCCAGCATGTCGAAGGCGTCAGTAATGCCGTTTCAGGCTATGCGGGCGGCTCGGCGCAGACGGCACGCTATGAAATGGTCGGCCTCGGCGATACCGGGCACGCGGAAGCCGTGCAGATCAGCTATGACCCGGCGAAGATCAGCTACGGCAAGCTGCTGCAGGTCTTCTTCTCGGTCGCGCATGATCCGACGCAGCTCAACCGCCAAGGACCGGACACCGGCACGCAGTACCGCACCGCGATTTTCCCGCAGGACGAGGCGCAGGCGAAGGTCGCGAAGGACTATATCGCCGAACTCAACAAAGCCCGGCTGTTCAACGCGGCCATCGTCACCAAGCTCGAGCCCGGCCAGTCCTTCTACCCGGCGGAAGGCTACCACCAGGATTACCTGACGCTCAATCCGAGCCAGCCCTACATCGTCTACAACGACATGCCGAAGATCGAGAACCTGCGAAAGCTCTTCCCCGATCTCTACCGGAACGATCCGGTGCTGGTCTCCGAGGCGAAGACGTCGAACTGAGCGCCGCTCAGGCGGCGGTCTGGGTGTCCGGCCGGGAGTTCAGGTCCACGCCGAACTGCATCTGCCAGTAGAGCGTGAGGATGTGATTGCGGGTGAGCGGTGCCAGCGGCAGGGCGGGGGCCTCATGGATCGGCATCCAGATCGCCTCGTCGATTTCCGCCGCCGGTGTGACCGCCTCGTCGTGAAGCTGGACCCGGAACACATAGGCGATGACGAGGTGATCCGGCACATCCGCCGCCTCCGCCTCGAAACAGCCGAAGGGCAACATGCGCGAGGGCGGAATCTTGAGGCTGAGTTCCTCGTGCAGTTCGCGAGCAAGCGTTTCCTTGGGTGTTTCCGCCCCCTCGATCGTGCCGCCGCTTTGCATGAAGACCGGCGCGCCGCGTTTGCGAACAAGCAGCGTGTCGCCATTGTCCCGCACGATCAGCGCGACGGAGATTCGAATTTCCTGTTGCATCTTTTTCTCCGGCAAGACGCCCGCGCCCGCAAACCGGCACGCAACGCCACTCGGCAAAGGCTCTTTCCCTTCGCCGTCAAATCCACTAGGCGTTATATTTCATGAAATATAACGTATTGGGAAGAGCGCGTGCTGATCAGACACCTTTCTTTCTTCGTCACGCTGGCAGAGGAAATGCATTTCGGGCGGGCGGCGGAAATCTGCAACGTCGCGCAGCCGACGCTGTCGGCAGCGATCCGCAAGCTGGAGGAAGACCTCAACACCGTGCTCATCGTGCGCGGGCACCGTTATCTCGGCCTGACGCCGGACGGGGAGAAGGCGCTGCAATGGGGCCGGCAGATCCTGTCGGACTATGGCAGCCTGCTGCACGAATTGAAGGGCGCGAAGACGGGGCTCGCCGGAACGCTGAGGCTCGGCGTCATTCCGGCGGCGATGCCCTGCGTCTCCTTCCTCACCTCCCGCTTCCGCAAGACCCATCCCAACGTCAGTGTCGAGATCCGCTCGCTGACCTCGCGGGCGATCCAGCACGGCCTCGATACGTTCGAGCTCGACGGCGGCGTGACCTATCTGGAAAACGAGCCGCTGGAGAATGTCGAACGCCTGCCGCTCTACAATGAGCGCTACGTGTTCATGTGCGCTCCCGGCCATCCGCTCGGCAATCGCGCCACGGTCGACTGGGCGGAGGCGGTGGCGCAGCCGCTCTGCCTGCTCAGCGAAGACATGCAGAACCGGCGCATCCTGAACGATATCGCGGCCTCGGTCGGCCTGAAGATCGCAGCACCGATCGTCAGCAATTCCTTCCTCGCCGTCTGCGCGCATCTGAGAAGCGGGCAATGGTGCAGCATCGTTCCGCATACCTTCCTGCATGTCTTCGGCGGCGCCGAGGACCTGATCGCGACCGAGCTCGTGAGCCCGCGCCAGACGCAGGTGGTGGGGCTGGTGCTGTCGGCGCGTGCCCCGCAGTCCCCCATGGCCGGCGCGCTGTTTGCCGCGCTGCGCCACACCAATCTGGACGACGACTTCGACCGGAGCTGGCGCGCCGCCTCATAGATTCCGTCTATCGATTGTTCCAAAGCTTTCATTGGCGCGGCCTTTGCGCCTGTGAAACTATCCGGCCGTCAACGAGACGCGCCCGGTCGGGGCGCATGTGAGGAAACACCGCCGCGGCCCTGTCCCCATGGGCCGGCGAACACTTCGCAACAGCGCGCATCGAAAGCCTGCGGACCCCGGTTCGCGGGACGGCCCCCTGTTGCCGAAATCTGGAGGAAACGACATGGCGAAAGTGGTCTGCGTTCTTTACGACGATCCGGTCGACGGCTACCCGAAATCCTATCCGCGCGACGATCTGCCGAAGATCGAGCATTATCCGGGCGGCCAGACGCTGCCGACGCCGAAAGCCATCGATTTCCAGCCCGGCGCCCTGCTCGGCAGCGTTTCCGGCGAACTGGGCCTGCGCCAGTATCTGGAGGCCAACGGCCACACCTTCGTCGTGACCTCCGACAAGGACGGCCCGGACTCCCAGTTCGAGCGGGAACTGGCCGATGCCGATGTCGTCATCTCCCAGCCATTCTGGCCGGCCTACCTGACGGCCGAGCGCATCGCCAAGGCGCCGAAGCTGAAGCTGGCGCTCACCGCGGGCATCGGCTCCGACCATGTCGACCTCCAGGCCGCCATCGACCGTGGCATCACGGTCGCCGAGGTCACCTACTGCAACTCGATCAGCGTTTCCGAGCACGTCGTGATGATGATCCTCGGCCTCGTGCGCAACTACATCCCCTCCTATCAATGGGTGGTGAAGGGCGGCTGGAACATCGCCGATTGCGTCACACGCTCCTACGATGTCGAAGGCATGCATGTCGGCACGGTCGCGGCCGGCCGCATCGGCCTGGCGGTGCTGAAGCGCCTGAAACCCTTCGACATGCACCTGCACTATACCGACCGCCACCGCCTGCCGGAATCGGTGGAGCAGGAGCTGGGCCTCACCTGGCACGCCACCCGCGAGGAGCTCTATGCCGCCTGCGACGTGGTCACGCTGAATTGCCCGCTGCACCCCGAGACGGAGCACATGATCAACGACGAGACGCTGAAGCTCTTCAAGCGCGGCGCCTATCTGGTCAACACCGCGCGTGGAAAACTCTGCGACCGCGACGCGATCGCCCGTGCGCTCGAAAGCGGCCAGCTTGCCGGTTATGCCGGCGACGTCTGGTTCCCGCAGCCGGCGCCGAAGGACCATCCGTGGCGCACCATGCCCAACCACGGCATGACGCCGCACATCTCCGGCACCTCGCTGTCGGCGCAGGCGCGCTACGCCGCCGGCACCCGCGAAATCCTCGAATGCTTCTTCGAGGAGCGTCCCATCCGTGACGAATACCTGATCGTCCAGGGCGGTGCGCTGGCAGGCACCGGTGCGCATTCCTACTCGAAGGGCAATGCCACCGGCGGCTCGGAAGAGGCGGCCAGGTTCAAGAAGGGCTGATCGAATGGTCGGGCGGGGCTGCCGGTTTGTCGCCGCAGCCCCGCCTTTTAGCTCAAGCGGGGAGGGATATCATGACTGAAATCAGGGCGACAACGGCCGATATTTCGCACCTGAATCTGTTGTGGCGCCGCATTCGCCCCGCTGCGATCTCCGGGTTTGGCGGCTTCCTCGTCACCTACCTTCTCGCGGGCCTGACGGACCGTTTCGACTGGCCGCTGCTGGTAGCACCCTTCGGCGCCAGTTGCGTTCTGGTCTTCGCCTTGCCGCAGAGCCCGCTGGCGCGGCCGAAGAACCTCGTTTTCGGCCACCTGATTTCCACCTTCATCGGCCTTTGCGTGCTGGCGCTGCTCGGTCCGGGCCCGCTTTCCCTCGCCATCGCCGTCGGCCTGGCGATCGCCGCAATGCAGGCGACGGACACGCTGCATCCGCCCGCCGGCGCGGACCCCATCGTCGTCCTGCTCAGCGGCGCGCCCTGGAGCTTCCTGATCTTTCCCATACTAGCCGGCACGCTCGCCATCTTCGCCGTCGCCCGGGTCTATCATCGCTACGTATCCGGCAGGCCCTATCCGGTCTGACGGCGAAGGCATGGCGGATGCGGATCGCTATTCTGCCCAGGGCAGCCAATGGACAGGAATTCCCCAGGCGGCAATGAACCCTGAGCAGATGATAATGACGTACAACGCTATTTCGGGGACGAGACCCACCTTCGTCCGCAGAAGGCGATGCATGGCGGCAATTCTCGAATGCAGGGTCATCTGGCGCCTCCGCGGGCATTGTTTCTGGCCTGCTCAGGCGAGGGCGGGCGTCTTCTGGCCGACGCCGGATATGGCCTGGACGAGATGGTCTTCGGTTACCTCCGCGGCGGTGAATTCGCGCATCAGCCGGCCGTGATACATGCCGATCACGCGGTCGGAGACCTTCAGGATCTCGGGCATTTCCGAGGAGATCACGATGATTGCGTAGCCGGAGCGGGCAAGTTCTCGGATGAGGTCGTGGATTTCGGCCTTCGAGCCGATGTCGATGCCGCGCGTCGGCTCGTCCAGAATCAGCAGTTTCGGCTGCGTCGCCAGCCATTTGCCGATGACGATCTTCTGCTGGTTGCCGCCGGAGAGATTGCCGACGACCTGCCGCCAGCCGGGTGTCTTGATCCTCAGGCGCTCGCGGTATTTGTCGAAGATCGCCACCTCGCGGCTGTTCGAGAGAAACGGGCCTTTTGTCATGGTATCGATCGTCGCGAGGCTGATATTGTCGCGGCAGTTCAATTCCAGCACCAGACCCTGCTCCTTGCGGCTTTCCGGCACGAGCGAGATGCCGAGCGAAATCGCGTGTGCCGGCGAGGCGATCGACACGGGCTCGCCACGAAACCGAATGGTGCCGGCGGTGGGCGCGCGCAGGCCAAAAAGGGTTTCTGCGATTTCGCTCCGTCCCGCGCCGATCAGGCCGTAGAAGCCGACGACCTCGCCGGCTTGCACCTTGAAGGAGACGTCCTGGAAGAGCTTGCCGCAGGAAAGGCCGTCGACCTCCAGCACGACCTCGCCGGGGCCGCTTGTCTCGATCCGGCGCGTGAGGTCGAGGCTGCGGCCGATCATCAGCCTTGTGACCTCGTCCTCGCTCGTCTCGGCGGTGATGAGCGTGCCGCTGTGCTTGCCGTCGCGCAGCACGGTGATGCGGTCGGAAAGCGAAAAGATCTCGTCCATGCGGTGCGAGATGTAGATGATGGCGACGCCTTCCGCCTTCAGGTCGCGGATGATGTCGAAGAGCACGGTCTTTTCGGCATCGGTGAGCGAGGCGGTCGGCTCGTCGAAGATGACGACGCGTGGCGTCACGGTGAGCACGCGGGCGATTTCGACCATCTGCTGGTTGGCTATGGAAAGATCGCCGACGCGGGTTTCCGGCGAAAAGCCACAGTTCAGCCGGTCGAGGATCTGCTGCACGCGCGCATAAAGCGTCTTCCAGTCGACCCGGCCGAAGGAGCGCCGCGGCAGTTCGCCGAGATAGATGTTTTCGGCGACGCTCAGTTCCTTCACGAGGCTGAGTTCCTGGTGGACGAGCACGACGCCGAGGGCTTTGGCTTCGAGCGGCGTGCGCATCACCACGCTCTTGCCGTCGACCGTGATCTCGCCTTCGTCCGGCTGGTACATGCCGGCGAGGATCTTCATCAGCGTGGATTTTCCGGCGCCGTTTTCGCCGAGGAGAGCGTGCACTTCACCGGGCTGGATGTCGAGCGAGACATCGTCGATGGCGCGCACGCCGGGGAAAGATTTTCCGATGTGGGACAGGGTTAGGGCGGTCATAGGCGATACTCCTCCTGTCCCTTGCGGTTCAATTGCCGGTCGAGGAAGAGCACGGCGATGAGGATGACGCCGAGGATGACCAGCACGTAGAAGGCAGGCACCTGCATCAGGTTCATGCCGTTGCGCAGGATGCCGATCGCCAGCACGCCGCCGAGCGTGCCGATGATGTTGCCGGCGCCGCCCGTGAGCTTCGTGCCGCCGAGCACTACGGCAGTGATGACCCAGAGTTCGTAGTCCTGGCCGAGCGTCGGTGTCGAGGCGCCCATCTGGCTCGCCAGCGTCATGCCGGCAAGGGCGGCGAGGAAGCCGAGGATGATGAAGTTGATCATCATGTGCGGGCCGATGCGGATGCCGGCATTCACGGCCGCCTGGCGATTTCCGCCGACGGCGTAGCTGTTGCGGCCGTGTACTGTCTGCGACAGCAGCCAATGGGTGGCGAGGGCGCAGGCGAGGAAGATCACGGCGAGCGTCGGTAGCGGGCCGATGGAACTGGAGCCGAAATCGGAGAAGGCGAAATTCATCGCGTAGAAGGATTGCTCCTCAGTGTAGACGAAGACGATGCCGCGAATGCCGAGCATTGCGCCGAGCGTGACGATGAAGGCATCGACGCCCGTCCACCAGACGATGAAGCCGTTGAGCGCGCCGAGCGCGACGCCGGCGAGAAGACCTGCCGCCACCGCGGGCAGCAGCTGCCAATCGCCCCAGCTTGCAAAAACCTCCCAGCCCTGCACATCGACGACGAGGCTTGCCGAAAGCGCCACGATGCCGCCGACGCTGAGATCGATATTGCCGTTGATCATCACCAGCGTCATGCCGAGCGCGATGAGGCCGATCGTCGAGGTCTGGACGAGGATGTTCTCGAAATTCTGCAGGTCGAAGAAGAATGGGTTGGCGAGGCTGAAGAAGGTGAAGATCAGCAGGATGAAACCCCAGATGGGGTTGCGCGCAAGCCAGCGGAGCGATCGGGTCACGGGGCGCATCCTCACGCGAAGGGGGAGAACATGCGGCCGCGCTTGGCAGCGATATCGAGCCATACGGCCAGGATGATGACGATCCAGGTGACGAGCCACTGCACGTAATAGGCAAAGCCCAGCAGAAGCAGGCCGTTCTGGATGAAGCCGAGGATGAGCACGCCGATAACGGTCTTCGGAATGCTGCCGGAGCCGCCGAGCAGGGATGTGCCGCCGAGGATGACGGCGGAAAGCACGAGCAATTCGTAGCCCTGCCCGACATTGTTCTGCGAACCCATGACCCGGCTGCCGAGGATGATGGCGGCGATGCCTGTCGTGAAGGCGGAGATCATGTAGGTGGCGAGGACCACGCGGCCGCGGCGGATGCCGGAAAAGACCGCCGCCGTCGGGTTGCCGCCGGAGGCATAGACCCGCCGTCCGAAGGGCGTGTGCGTGAGGGTGACATGCATGACGAGCGCAAGCACGATGAAGATGAGGATCTGCGTCGGCATGCCGAGAACCGCACCGCGGCCGAAGATGGTGAACCAGGTGGCGTCCTGGTTCTGGATGTCGACATTCTGCCCGCCGGTATAGATGAGCGTCAGGCCCTGGATCGCCGAGAGCATGCCGAGCGTGACGATGAGGGAATTGAGCCGGGCGATGCCGACGAGAAGGCCGTTGACCGCGCCGACCGCAAGGGCTGCGAGAAGCGTGACCGCGATAGCCGGGACGGGGCCGATCTTGTCGTGCAGGTCGACGACCAGCACCGTGCAGAGCGACAGGAGCGAGCCAACGGAGAGATCGAGATTGCCGCAGATGACGACCATGGTGACGCCGAGCGCCATCACGCCGATGATCGCTGCCTGCCGGAACACTGCTTGCAGGTTGTCCCCGGTCATGAAGCGGTCGGAGACGATCGAAAACACGACCATGAACAGGATGAAGGCGAGGAGGATGCCCCGCTGGGTCAGGATCCTGGTTGCTGACTTCAGGCGTTCTTCCGCCATGGCCGGTCTCTCTCCCGTTTTGCCTGTGATGACGGTCGCTGGCTGGCTCATGGTCACACCAACGTCATTCCGCCGTCGATCATGATGATCTGGCCCGTCATGTAGTCGCTTTCGCGGGATGCAAGGAAGGTGGTCGTGCCGGTAATATCGCTTGGGCGCGCAACGCGCCCGCGCAGGATCTCGGCGGAGAACTCCGCCATGGCCTGTCCGGGCCGTTCTGCCGCGCCGATGTTGATGAGGTCGCGGTCCACTTCCTCCCACATTTCCGTCGCAACCACGCCGGGGGCGAAGCCGGTGACGGTGATGTCGTGCGGGGCGAGCGCACGCGCCGCCGACTGGGTGAGCGAGACCACAGCCCATTTCGAGGCGCAGTAGGGCGCGACATTGTCGAAACCCTGGCGGCTGGCGACCGAGGCCGTGTTGATGATCTTGCCGCCGCCGCCCTGCGCGATCATCTGGCGCGCGGCCTCCTGGATGCCGATAAGCACGCCCATGCCGTTGACGTTCATGATGAACTGCCAGTTCTCCTCGGTCACGTCGAGGAAGTTCATCGGCTTGTTGACGCCGGCATTGTTGAAGCAGACGTCGAGCCGTCCGAAATTCCTGGCCACGGCTTCAACGAGCGCGCGCATGTCCTCGCGCCGGGTGACGTCGACGGCATGCGCCATCACGCGCGCGCCCGCGGCCTTTGCACGACCCTCGTTTGCGGCGGCGACGTCGGCGGCGAGCGCGCCGTTGATATCGGCAAAACAGACGTTTGCGCCTTCATCGAGCAGCGCTTCACCGATCGCGCGGCCAATTCCCCGCGCGGCACCCGTCACGAGACAGGAAAGCCCTGAGACACGTCCCATAAGTTACTCCAGAAGCAAAAAAATGCGCGGGCTCCGCTTGCGGAACCCGCGCGGTCCGGGAGGACGGATCAGAAGACCGGCTTGGAAAAATCCTTCATGTTTGCCTTGGTGATCTTCGGCGTTTCGAAGTAGGCAAGCGCCGGGACCTTTTCGCCTTTCACGACGGCGATGGCCGTCTTGAGGGCGTTCTTGGCGTCGTCGACGGGCGACTGGTAGATCGAGCCGTAATATTCGCCGCGCTCCATGGCCTCGTAGCCAACGGCGAAATTCGTCGCACCGACGAAGGCGATCTTGTCGGCGCGGCCAGAGGCCTTGGCGGCGTTCAGCGCGCCGACGCCCATATTGTCGTCGCCGGAATAGACGCCGTCGATCGTGTCGTACTTGACGAGGAAGGCCTCCATGACACGCTGCGATTTCTCGCGGTTCCAGTCGCCCGGTTGCGTTTCCAGGATCTTGACGTCCGGGCAGGCCTCGGCGAGGCGGTCTTCGAAGCCCTTCTGGCGCTCGATGGCCGTGGTGTAGCCCGGCTGGCCGGAAATCTGCACGATCTGGCCCTTGTTGTTGAGCGCCTCGCACATCAGCTCCGCCGCCGAGGCGCCCTGCTGGATGTTGTTCGGGCCGGAGAAGGAGGCGATGAATTCGGCGCCTTCCGGAGCGATGTTGGAATTCGTCACGATGACGGGAATGCCGGCGGCCTGCGCCTTGCGAACGGCGGGCACGACCGCCTTGCCGTTCGTCGGCCAGATGATGATGGCGTTGACCTTCTGCTGGATCAGGTCCTGCATCTGGGCGATCTGGCGGGCGACGTCACCGCCGGCATCGAGCACGACCGTCTCCACGCCGCTTTCGCCGGCTGCGGCCTCCTTGAAGGCCTTCTCATAGGTCGTCTGGTAGCTGTCGACGCCGACATTGTTCTGGGTGATGCCGATCTTGATCGTATCGGCGAAAGCGCCATGGGCGCATACCAGACCGGCAGCAAGGCTCACGCCTGCAAGGCTCTTGAATTTCAGGTTCATCTTGGTTCCTCCCGTTGAGCGGCGTGCTACTGGTGACAGGTTCGCATTTCCTCGATGCGACAATGACCAGCGGTTCAGCCTCAGCAACACTTCCTGCAAAGGGCCGCCTGGGGCCACGACTGATATATCCAGATCTGATAAAAAATAATCCAAAATGGATGTTTTGCGTGATACATGATCGCGGGAAGTCCGATAGCACGAGAGGGGAATTTGGCCAAACGACCTGAAGCCGGCCTGCACGATGCAGAGCGCAGGCATGACCGTTTCGAGAGCAGCAAGAGTGGATTGTCCGCAACGATGACGAGGCAAAGGTCGGCCGAACTTCTCGATACCGTTGACTTCATGGAGGCGGTGGTTTCAGAGCTCGGCTCCGTGCTGGACCTCACGACGCACGATCCATACCTCTCGATGGCGCTGCACCTGATGCGGGCGCATCTGGAAGGAAAGACGGTCACCGCCTCGTCGCTCGTCGCCGAATCCGGCGTCGCCTATGCCACCGGCATGCGCAAGCTCGCCGATATGCAGGAAGCGGGGCTTGTCGAGCAGCGCTCCCGCACGCGCACGGGCAAGAGCTTTTCGCTGCATCCGAGTGCGCGGCTGATTGCAAGCTGGGGCCTGCTCGGCGAGCGTCTGCAACGCATTGCTGCCCAGCGCTACGGTGCGACGGCGACGGACAAGAGCGCGTCCGACTATTATTTCGGCGGCACCTATCTCCAGAGCCGGTCCATTCATCCGCCGAAAGTGCTCTCCGAGCCGCTTTCCGTATCCGGCGGCATCCGCGTTCTGGTGCATGGCGATCCGACCTTCATGGTCATGGAGAATCTGAAACGTCAGTTTGAGCAGATTGTCGGCACGAAAATCCACCAGCGGGCCTTTTCCATCGACCGGCTGCACGAGGAGGTTCTGAAGAATGCCGAACGGCGCGTCAGCCGCTATGACATCGTCGCCGTCGATCTTCCATGGATCGGCGAGTTGGCGGAAAAGAACGTCATCTTGCCGCTGGACTCCATTATGGATATCGAGCGGCTCGATCCCGGTGATTTTCACACGGCGGGCTGGCAAGCGGCGCATTGGGGCGGCCGACCCTATGGCGTTCCGAGCCAGACGACGCCGGAACTGCTGTTCTATCGGCGTGACCTCTTCGCCGAGGCTGGCCTCGAACCGCCGACGACGACTGAAACGCTATTGACTGCGGCCAAGGCGCTGCACATGCCGGCGCACGGCCGCTACGGCATCGCATGGAATGCCGCGAGGGGCACGGCGCTCGGGCATACCTTCATGATGGCCTGCGCAGACTTCGGCCAGCCGGTGCTCAATTTGCGCACCGTGCATGGCGGTTTCGATACGCGAAGCCTGCATCGTGACGATCTTGTGCCGACGATCGATACGCCGCGGGCGCTTGAAGCGGCGGAATACCTGATGGCGCTCCTGCAATATTCGCCGCCCTACATCCTCTCCATGTCGTGGTACGAGCGCATCCGGCCCTATGCGGCCGGCGAAGTGGCGATGGCCTACGGTTACACGCTGCTTGCGCCCTATTTCGAGCTGGATCCGAATTCGCCGGCCTTCGGCAATACGGCCTTCCTGCCGCACCCGGCCGGTGCCGTCGGCACACCGATCGCGCCCATCGGCGGTTACGTGCTGTGCATTCCGAGCAATCTTTCCGAGGATCGGCTTTCCGCGGCAACGGAGGCGCTGATCGCTTTCACCTCGCCAGAAGCGCAGAAACTCTACATCACCAATGGCAGCCGCACCGCGCCGCGTTACTCGGTCGGTGCCGATCCGGACGTGCGGCGGCTCTCCTCGATCTTCGAGGCGGTGGATGCCATGTCCTGGCGGGACGAGCTGCAATTCTGGCCGCGCCCGCCCATTCCCGAAATATCGAGCATCATCACCATCTGCGGCGAGGAAATCCACGATATGTTGCGCGGTGCGGTGTCGCCCCGCCAGGCGCTGCGCCGGGCGCAGGAGCGCGCGGAGAAGGAAATGCTCGACAGGCGGCAATAGCTCAGAGAATATCGACGAACCGGCCGCTTTTCGCGGATTGCTGGATCGCCTCGACGCAACGCTGCACCTGCCAGGCCTCGCGGAAATCCGTGACGCATTTCTCGCCCGTCGCCCATGCCGTGAGCAGTTCCGCCACCTCGATCACCTTGAGGTCGTTGAAACCGAGTTGATGGCCGGGAGCGGGGCAAAAGGCGCCATAGGGTGGATGAGCAGGGCCGGCCTCGATTTTGGTGAAACCGCTCCTTCCCGGCCGGCCAGCAGTGTGGATCAACAATTCATTCATGCGCTCTTGGCTGAAGGCAAGGGCGCCCTCCGTTCCGGTGATCTCCCAGCTCAGATCCATCGTGCGGCCGGTCGCCGCCCAGTTGGCCTCGATACCGCCCTCGGCGCCGCTTTCAAAACGCAGCAGCGCATGGGTCATGTCGTCAACTACGACCGATGCGCGCTCCGAACTGCCGACCTTTATTGGGCGCGTCGCGTGAATCGTGCGGCTCTGCCCGGCGACGGCCGTGATTGGCCCGAGCAGGAAGCGCGCCATCGAGATTATGTGGCTGCCGATATCGGCAAGCGCCCCGCCGCCCTCGGGGTCTGTGCGAAAGCTGTGCGGTGTTTCGGGGTCGCACATGTAGTTTTCCGCGTGCCGGCCGCGAAAACCGGTAATGTCGCCGAGTTCGCCGGATTGCACGATCTCCTGCGCCAGCTTGATCATCGGGTTGCGCAGGAAATTGAAGCCGACGAGCGTCAGCGTGCCGGCTTTTTCGGCCGCCTCCGTCATGCGCCAACCGTTTTCGGCGGTGGTGGAGAGCGGCTTCTCGCAATAGACCGCCTTTCCCGCGGCAATCGCCGCCAGCACGATCGGCTCGTGCAGCACATTGGGCGCGGTGACGGCGACAATGTCGACATCGGGGTCGGCAACGAGCGTGCGCCAGTCGCCCGTGCTCTTGGCATAGCCGAGAAGGGCGGCGTTGCGGGATGCCGCGGCGTCGGAAATGTCGCTCAGCATATGCGGCACCGGCTCCACCGGCAGATCGAACAGCCCGCCGACCGATCGGAACGCATTGGCGTGGCAGCGCCCCATGAAACCGGCACCAATGAGCCCGATGCGCGCCTGTCGCTTGTCCATGTCGTCCTCCCTGTTCTCACCCGTTCCTAACCGCCCGGCCGGCGGCTGCGAATTGCCCGGATGTCCGTTTTGGATATCTGCGCCATCGAGTCCGGCCCATGCGCATCCTATCCAAAATTGATGGGCCGGCGAGGAGCGGCGTCACGAGGCAAACCGGAGGGCAATGTGGAACTGGCGGACGTGAAATACGACTATATCGTCGTGGGAGCCGGCTCGGCCGGCTGTGCGGTGGCGGGCCGGCTGGGCGAGGCGGGAAAGCGGGTCCTGCTGTTGGAGGCTGGCGGCAGGGATTCGAGCCCCTGGATCCATATTCCGCTCGGCTATGCAAAACTCTACGCCAATCCCAAGGTGAATTGGTGTTTTTCCAGCGAGCCCGAACCGCATCTCAACAATCGCACGCTGTTCCAGCCGCGTGGCAAAGTCCTGGGCGGAACCGGCTCGATCAACGGCATGATCTACATGCGCGGCCAGCCGGAGGATTTTGACGGCTGGGAGGCGGCGGGCTGTGCAGGCTGGGGCTGGGCGGACGTGTTGCCCTATTTCAAATCCTGCGAAGACCAGCAGCGCGGCGCCGACGCCTTCCATGGCACCGGCGGCCCGGTTTCGGTCTCGGACCTGCCGGGCCCGCATCTGCTGGGTGACGCGTTTCACGCCGCATCCGAACGGCTCGGCGTGCCGCGAAACGATGACTTCAACGGTGCCGCGCAGCTCGGCACCGGCTATGTACAGACGACGACGCGCAAAGGCCGGCGCTGGTCCACGGCGCGCGGTTATCTGCGCGGCCCCGCCATGGCCAATATCACGGTGGCGCTGCATGCCCATTGCGAGAAGGTCGATTTCGAGGGGCGTCGCGCCGTCGGCGTGACGTTTTCCGATCGCAGCGGCCGCCACAGTGTCCGGGCGGGATGCGAGGTGATCCTGTGCGGCGGCACTTTCGCCTCGCCGCAACTTCTCCAGCTCTCTGGCATCGGCCCGGCCAGCCTTTTGCAAAGCCGCGGCATCGCGGTGCTGCACGACCTGCCCGGTGTCGGCGAGAACCTTCAGGACCATTTCGGCATCGGGCTGGAATTCGAGAGCACCTCGCGCACGACGGTGAACGACCTCTACAACAACTGGCTGCGCGGCGGCGTCCAGCTCCTGCGCTATCTCCTGACCCGCAAGGGACCGTTTGCCGACAACGGTAATTATTCCAATACCTTCATCCGTTCGGGACCTGACATCGCGACGCCCGACATGATGGTCACCTTCATGTCCTGGTGCACCAACGAGGCGCTGGTGCCGCATCCCTTTTCCGGCTTCACCATCCTGTGCGAGCACATGCGGCCGGAAAGCCGCGGCCATGTGCGCATCCGTTCAGTGGAAAGTGGCGCCGCGCCGGCCATCCAGTTCAATTTCTTCGAAAGCGAGGCGGATCATCGCGCGGCGCTTGCTGGCCTGCGGTTCGGCCGGCGGATTTCCGAGACGTCGCCGATGCGCGACTTTGTGCGCCGCGAAATTTCGCCCGGCCTCGATGTCGAGAGCGACGACCAGATGCTGGCCTATTGCCGGCAGAACGGCCTGTCGCTGCTGCATCCCGTCGGCACCTGCCGCATGGGCACGGGCGTGGATGCGGTGGTCGATCCGCGCCTCAGGGTGCACGGCGTTTCGGGCCTGCGGGTGATCGATGCCTCGATCATGCCGCGCATCGTAACCGGAAACACCAACGCCGCCGCGATCATGATCGGCGAAAAGGGCGCGGCCCTTATTCTGGAGGAGACAAGATGACGATCGGAATCTCGGTTTTCGGGTCCGGCCGGATCGGCGTGATCCATGCCCGCAATGTGGCGAGGGCCGCGGGCGCGCGGCTCGTCAGCATCATGAACCCCAATCGAGCAATGGCGCAGCCGCTCGCCGAAGAGCTCGGCGTGCCGGTCGTCGCCAGCGCGCAGGAGGCGCTGTCCGATCCCGTAGTCCACGCCGTTATCATCTGCACGCCGACCTCCACCCATGTTGAACTGATCGAACAGGTTGCTCGCGCCGGCCGGGCGATCATGTGCGAGAAGCCGTTGGATCTCGCCATCGAGCGTGTCGACCGGGCGATGGCAGTGTTGGAGGAGACGGGCGTGCCCTTCATGCTCTCCTTCAACCGCCGCTTCGATCCCGGCGTCGCGGCGCTGCGCTCGGCTGTCGAAGCGGGGGATGTCGGTGACCTCAACATGCTCTCGCTGACCTCGCGCGATCCCGCCCCACCGCCGATCGCCTATGTCCGCCAGTCGGGCGGTTACTTCGCCGACAGCACGATCCACGATATCGACCTTGCCTGCTGGATCACGGGCGAGTTGCCCGCCGAAGTCTATGCGACGGGCTCCTGCCTCGTCGATCCGGCGATCGGCGCGGAGGGCGATTGCGACACCGCCATGACCATCCTGAAAATGCCCTCGGGCGTGCTCGTTCACATCAACAATTCGCGCCGCGCGGTCTACGGTTTCGACCAGCGCATCGAAGCCTTCGGCTCCGGCGGCATGGTGCAGACGGCCAACCAGCACAACGACAACCTGCTGCGCAGCGGTGCTGATGGTTTTGCCCGGCAATCGCTGCTGAAGCATTTTTTCCTCGAACGCTATGAGGCGAGTTTTGCGCTGGCGCTCAAGGAGTTCGTTTCGGCTGTGCGCGAGGGGCGGGCACCATCCGCAACGCAGCGTGACGGCCGCAATGCGCTGATCATCGCGCGGGCCTGCGAACAATCGCGCTCTACGGGGCAGGCCGTGCGGCCTCGCTTCTAAATTCCGCGCGAAAACATCCAGTTCTGCCAGTGTTCCGGCGTGGAGCGTGGGCAAATCTTTGCTCCCCTCGTGAGGGCAAGCGCAAAATATCCAAAAGGCGATGTTTCGATATCCAAAATGGATAAATCTGCTGATCTGCACGCCGCGGATTTCTGGCACACCATCTTCATCACCTTCAACCTGTGAAGCCAGCCGTGAACACACATGTTCCCACTTCCCTGTCTCCGCTCTCGTCCCGCCCTCCGCGGGGCCGGGATGTCGCTCGCCTTGGGAAGATGACGATGGTGGAGGAAAACAATCGCGGGCTGCGCGACGGGCTGGATTTCCTGGATAGTTTCTCGACCGAGCTCGGCAGCACCTTCGAGCTGGAGGCGCCCAATCCCTTCCTCAATATGGCAAACCACCTGCTGCGACATCATCTCGACGGCAAGCTGGTGACGCCCACCTCGCTGATCGCGGCCTCCGGCGTGCCCTATGCCACGGCATCGCGCAAGCTGAAGGACATGGAACGCGCCGGCCTGCTGGAGCATCGCGAAAGAAGCCGGTCGGGCCGCAGCTTCTCCGTCCATCCGAGTGCGCAGCTCGTTGCGGCGATGACCAGTCTCATTGCCCGCAGCCGCCAGCTCGCCGCCCGCTACATGGGCTCGGCACAGGACGATGGCAGCGCCTATTATTTCCAGAGCACGCACCAGCAGGCCTCGACGATCCGCCCGCCGCTGGTGTTGAACCGCGCGCTCTCGCTTTCCGGCGGTCTGCGCATCCTGGTGCATGGCGATCCCACCTTCATGGTGATGGACAAGCTCAAGCGCCAGTTCGAGCAGATGGTCGGCGTGAAGATCAACCAGCGCGCCTTCTCGATCGACCGGCTGCGCGAGGAGGCGATCCGCAATGCCGAACGCCCGGTCAGCCGCTACGACATCATCGCCGTCGACCTTCCCTGGGTCGGCGAGTTCGCCGAAAAGGGCATTCTCGCGCCGCTTGATGCGCTGATGGATGTCGCGCGGCTGAGGCCGGACGATTTTCATCCTGCGGGCTGGCGGGCGACGCACTGGGCCGGCCGGCCCTATGGCGTGCCGAGCCAGACGACGCCAGAACTTCTGTTTTACCGGCGCGACCTCTTTGCCGAAGCCGGGCTCGAGCCTCCGACGAGCACCCGCGACGTGCTGAAGGCCGCCGAGGTCTTTCATCGCCCGTCCCAGGGGCGCTACGGCATTGCATGGAATGCCGCGCGGGGCACGGCGCTCGGCCACACCTTCATGATGGCCTGCGCTGATTTCGGCCAGCCGCTGCTGAACCTGGCGCCGCTCGCCACGGGTTTCGACGCCGATGTCGGTCTGCGCCAGGATCTGCGCGCGACGATCGACACGGAAAAGGGGCTGGAGGCGGCGGAATACTTGCGCGCACTGCTTGCCTTTTCGCCACCCGACATTCTCTCGATGTCCTGGTACGAGCGAATCCGCCCCTATGCTGCCGGCAAGGTCGCTATGGCCTACGGCTATACTGCGCTGGCACCCTATTTCGAGTTGGATCCGGGCTCTCCGGCCCATGGCCAAACCGGCTACTTGCCGCATCCGTCCGGCCCCGGCATTGCGCCGCACGCGACGGTCGGAGGCTATATGCTGGGCATTCCCGCCAACCTGCCGGCCGAGCGCCGCGCCGACGCCATCGAAGCGCTGATCGCCTTCACCTCGGCCGAGGCGCAAAAGCTCTTCGTCGTCAACGGCTCGCGCACCGCGCCGCGTTATTCGGTCGGCGCCGACCCGGAAGTGCGCCGTCGCTCGCCGATCTTCGAGGCGGTGGACGCCATGTCCTGGCGCGAGGAGCTGCAATTCTGGGCTCGCCCGCCGATCCCGAAGATCTCGGAAATCATCCGCATCTGCGGCGAGGAATTTCACGACATGCTGCGCGGCATCCAGCCGGCACGCACCGCCTTGCAGCGCGCCCAGGCCCGCGCCGACGCGTTGCTCAAGACACATATGACGAACTGAGGAGGACACGACATGGATCCGAACCGCCTGAAGGGCAAGAACATCCTGATCACCGGCGCAGCCCAGGGCATGGGTGCCTGCAACGCCGAATATTTCGCCGCGCAGGGCGCCAATGTCTGCCTTGGCGATATCAATGTCGAAGGCGTCAACGAGGTGGCGCGGCGCATCAACGCGGCCGGCAACGGAAGGGCGATTGCCCTCAGGCTGGACGTGACGAGCCGCGCCGACAATGCCGCCGCCGTTGCCGCCACGGTTGAGGCCTTCGGTTCGATCAACGTGACGCTGCTGAATGCCGGCATCAACAAGCCCCTGATGTTCCTCGATATTACCGAGGAAAACTGGGACATGATCATGAACATCAACGCCAAGGGCCAGCTGCTCGGCATGCAGGAGGCGGCAAAGCAGTTCATCAAGCAGGGCAAGGAAAATGGTCCCTACAAGATCATCAATGTCGGTTCCATTGTCTCGCGCCAGGCGTTTCTCGACGTCGTGCCCTATTCAGCCTCCAAGCATGCAACGCTTGCGCTGATCAATGGCGGCGCCAAGGCGCTCGTCGAGCACAACATCACCGTCAACGGCTATGGCCCGGGCGTCGTGCGCACGGAACTGTGGGAGCAGCTCGACAAGGACCTCGTCAAGATCGGCATGTTCGAGAAGGAGGGCCAGTCGATGGACCACCTGGCGAAAACCATGATCCTGATGAAGCGCTACAGCTATCCGGACGACGTGCGCGGCACGGCCGCGTTCCTCTGCTCGCCCGAAAGCGACTACATGACCGGCCAGCTCATCATGATCGATGGCGGCATGATCATGCAGTGATCCGCCGCCGCTGATCCCATTCAACGACCTGACCCTGTGTAACGCGCGCCTTGCCGGCTGCGCGAAGGAGAAAGCCATGTCCATCACATCCGCTCTCAACCCCCGCATCTTGCAGCCGGGGGACATCGATCCGAACTGGCGCTGGGATCGGCACCTGCCGGCGCTCGGCCACACCGCCGTCGATTTCGAGCGCCGCGTCGACCATGATCGCCTGCGCCGCTATCGCCTTAGCCGTGCCAAGGACGCCCTGAAGAAATCCGGCCTCGGCGCGCTGTTGACCTTCGACGTCAACAATATCCGCTACATCACCGGCACGAAGATCGGGGAATGGGAGCGCGACAAGATGTGCCGCTTCGCTCTTCTGGCCGGCGACGAGGAACCCTTCGTCTGGGATTTCGGCTCGGCGGCGGTGCACCACAAGCAATATTGCGACTGGCTCGACCCGGAGCATTGCCGCGCCGGCGTCGTCGGCATGCGCGGCACGATCCCGCCGTCCTTCGGACTGATGAAATATTATGCCGAGGAGATCGCCTCGCTGCTGCGGGTGGCCGGCGTGCTCGATATGCCGGTCGGTGTCGACTATGCCGAGACGGCGATGTTCTTCGCGCTTCAGGAGGCCGGCATCAAGGTCGTCGATGGCCAGCAGGTCATGCTCTCGGCCCGCGAGATCAAGAATGTCGACGAGATTCATCTCCTGACCCAGGCGGCCAGCATGGTCGATGGCGTCTACCACATGATCTGGGAAGAGCTGAAGCCGGGCATCCGCGAGAACGACATCGTCGCCATGGCCAACAAGATGCTCTACGAAATGGGCTCCGACGACGTCGAGGCGATCAACGCCATTGCCGGCGAGCGCTGCAACCCGCATCCGCACAACTTCACCGACCGGCTCTTCCGCCCGGGCGATCAGGCCTTCTTCGACATCCTGCAAAGCTACCAGGGCTATCGCACCTGCTATTACCGCACATTCAACATCGGCCGCGCCACGCCGGTGCAGCGGGATGCCTATGTCAAGGCGCGTGAATGGCTGGATGCCGCCATCGCGATGATCAAGCCCGGCGTAACGACCGACAAGGTCGCCGAGGTCTGGCCGACCGCCCAGAGCCTCGGCTTCCCGAACGAACTGGCCGCCTTCGGCCTGCAATTCGGCCACGGTCTCGGCCTCGCGCTGCATGAGCGGCCGATCATCAGCCGCGCCGTCAGCCTCGAAAACCCGATGGTGATCGAGACCGGCATGGTCTTCGCACTCGAAACTTATTGCCCGGCGGCGGACGGCTATTCGGCCGCGCGCATCGAGGAGGAGGTGGTCGTGACCGACAGGGGCTGCGAGGTCATCAGCCTCTTCCCGGCCGAAGAACTGCCGATCGCCAACCGCTACTGAGATGACCCGCCGCACCGGAGCGTTTCCTCCGGTGCGGCCTTCATCGGGAAGAGATCCATGACACCCACGAAAACCAATGCGGACGCCTATCTTCGGATGTATCGCCAGATGGTGCGCATCCGCGCCTTTGAGGACCAGGCGAATTCGCTCTATCTCTCGGCCAAGATGCCGGGGCTGACCCACATGTATTCCGGCCAGGAGGCCGTGGCGGTCGGCATCTGCGAAGCCTTGACGCGCGACGACAAGATCACCTCGACCCACCGCGGCCATGGGCATTGCGTGGCCAAGGGCGCGGAATTCAAGGAAATGTTCTGCGAGCTTCTCGGCCGCGCCGAGGGTTATTGCGGCGGCAAGGGCGGCTCCATGCACATTGCCGACCAGTCGAACGGCAATCTCGGCGCCAACGCCATCGTCGGCGGCTCGATGGGCATTGCCACGGGTGCGGCGCTCTCGGCCAAGCACCTCGGGCGCAAGGACGTGGCGGTCTGTTTCTTCGGCGACGGCGCGACGGCGCAGGGGCTGCTCTACGAGGTCATGAACATGGCAGCACTTTGGAACCTGCCGGTCATCTATGCCTGCGAGAACAACGGCTACAGCGAATATACCAAGACGGCCGAGATCGCCGCCGGATCGCTGACCGCGCGGGCCGAGGCCTTCGGCATCGAGGCGTTCAAAGTCGACGGCCAGGATGTGCTGGCGGTGAACGAACTGGCACAAAAACTGGTCGCCCGCTGCCGCAAGGGCGAGGGGCCGTTCTTCGTGCAGCTCGATACTTACCGTTACCACGGCCACCACGTCGGCGACATCAACCGCGAATATTACCGATCGAAGGACGAGGAGGCGCTCTGGAAGACCGAGCGCGATCCCATCCTCAATTTCGGGCGCTGGCTGACGGCGGAAGGCCTTGCGACGGCCGATGAACTTGCTGCGCTCGATGCCGACGTGAAGGCCGACGCCGAAGCGGCGGTCGCCTATGCGCTGGCCGCTCCTTTCCCCGATGCCGCGCAGGTGGGACGCCATGTCTTCACCGACATGATCGTCGCCTGAGGAGATTGCAATGCGTGAAATCACCCTTTCCAAAGCCGTCAACGAGGCGATCGCCGAGGAGATGCGCCGCGATCCTGCGATCTTCCTGATCGGCGAGGACGTCGCCGAGGCAGGCACGCCCTTCAAGGTGCTGTCCGGCCTCGTCGAGGAGTTCGGCCCGGACCGCATCATCGACACGCCCATTTCCGAGCCCGGTTTCATGGGTATGGCCGTGGGTGCGGCGATGACCGGCAGCCGGCCGATCGTCGACCTGATGTTCGGCGACTTCATCTTTCTCGTCATGGACCAGCTCTGCAACCAGGCGGCCAAGACGCACTATATGTCCGGCGGCAAGCTGAAAGTGCCGCTGGTCCTGCGCACCAATCTCGGCGCCACCCGCCGCTCGGCCGCCCAGCACAGCCAGTCTCTGCATGCGCTCGTCGCGCATATTCCCGGCCTCAAGGTCGCGCTGCCGTCCTCCGCCTACGAGGCGAAGGGCCTGATGAAGACGGCGATCCGTGACGACAACCCGGTCGTCATCTTCGAAGACAAGCTGATGTACCAGGAGAAGGCCGGCGTGCCGGAGGAGGAATATCTCATTCCCTTCGGCGTCGCCAATGTGAAGCGTGAGGGGCGGGATGTGACGCTCGTCGCCATCTCATCCATGGTGCAGGTCGCCGAAAAGGCGGCCGACATTCTGGCCGCCGAGGGCATATCGGCGGAAGTCATCGATCCACGCACCATCGTGCCACTGGACGAGGAAACCCTTGTCGCCTCGGCGCGCAAGACTGGGCGGGTCATCGTCATTGACGAGGGGCACCAGAGTTACGGCGTCACCGCCGAGATCGCCAGCCGTATCGCCGACAAGGCCTTCTATCATCTTGATGCGCCGGTGCAGCGCATGGGGGCGATGGACGTGCCGGTGCCGTTCTCGCCGGCGCTCGAAGACCTGACGGTGCCGACGCCGGATGGCGTGGCGGCGCGGGCACGGGCGCTCGTGCGCGGGGAGATCTGACCATGGCGCATGATGTCATCATGCCGGCGCTCGGCATGGCGCAGAATTCCGGGGTGATCGTCAATTGGCTGAAGGCGGCGGGCGACGCCGTGGCTGAGGGCGATCCGCTGATGGAGGTGGAAACCGACAAGGCGGTTATGGAAGTCCAGGCTCTTGCCTCCGGCTTCCTCGTGGAGATCTTTCACCCCGCCGGGGCCGACGTGCCGGTGGGAGAGGTGATCGCCCGCATCGGCACCAGCGCGGATGCGGTGGTCCCGGCCGTAACTCCTGCCGCTGTCCCGGTCGCTACAGTGGAGACAGCACCGCTTGTGACCGCCGCACCCGCTTCCCCGGAGCCGGCCCGCAAAGTGCCCGCACAGCCGGCTCAAACCGGCAAAGTGCTGGCCTCTCCCAAAACGCGTCGGTTGGCGGAAGAGCGCGGCATCGACCTGCGCCGCCTGGTCGAACAGGGTGTCTCAGAGCCCCTCCATGCCGCCGATCTTGATCGCTATGTGCCGGTCCCAGCGCCCGCGGCCCCTGGCGTCGCGCTGAACGAAATCGTCGCCGACGTTTCGGCCGGTGCGCTCCAGCGCTTCGTCGAATGGGTTGGACAGGAGGCCGGCGTCGAGGCTCCGGCGTTGCTCGCAGCACTGGCGGCCTCCGCGCTCGCCCGGCCATCTTCCATAAGGGTGGAGCATCGCCGGACGGCGTGGGTCTATGACCTCACCGGCCGGCCGTCGCTTGGCGCGCTTGTCGCTCTGGATGCCGCGGAGGTTTCGTCGGATCTTGTCGTGCGGGATTTGAGGAGGAGCCGTATCAGCCTCGCCCGGCTAGCCTGCGATCTCGCCCCGGTTCTCACCCTCACCGACGGCGATGTCTCGGACCGGCTTACCGTGACGCTCACCTTTACGAGCGAACGGCTCAATGCGGACGACGCCTTTGCCTTGATCGACGCCTTTGCGGCCCGGGTGGAAAACCCGATGCGCCTGCTTCTCTAGGAGGGAACGCCATGTTCCAGACCGACCTCTACATCAACGGCGAATGGCGCGCGGCGTCCGATGGTGCGTGCTTCGACGTGCAGAATCCCGCCGACGAGACCGTGCTTGCCTCCGTTGCTTCGGGCACCGTCGAGGATGCGAAAGCGGCCGTCGATGCCGCTGCCACGGCGATGAAGGGCTGGGCGGCCAAGACGCCGCGCGCCCGCGCCGAAATCCTGCGCAAAGCTTTTGAGCTGATGACAGCGCGGCTTGAGGATTTCGCTCGGCTGATCACGCTGGAAAACGGCAAGGCGCGGGCCGATGCCATGGGTGAGGCGGCCTATGCGGCGGAATTCTTCCGCTGGTTTTCCGAAGAGGCGGTGCGCGGCGAGGGGCTGCTTGCCCGCGCGCCCGCCTCGGGCGCGCGTATCCTGGTGCAACAGCGGCCCGCCGGCGTCGCGGTGCTGGTCACGCCATGGAACTATCCGGCCGCCATGGGCACGCGCAAGATCGCGCCGGCGCTGGCGGCGGGATGTTCCGTCGTCATAAAGCCGGCGTCCGAGACGCCGCTCACCATGCTCGCCCTGATGCCGCTTCTCGAAGAGGCGGGCGTGCCGCCGGGTGTCGTCAACGTGCTGCCGTCCCGTGCCTCCGGTGCGGTGGTCGACACCATGCTGCGCGATCCGCGCGTGCGCGTCGTCTCCTTCACCGGCTCGACGGCCGTCGGGCGAAAGCTCCTGCATTCGGCGGCCGAGCAGGTGCTGAAACCGGCGATGGAGCTCGGCGGCAATGCCCCGATCCTCGTCTTCGAGGATGCCGATATCGACGTCGCGGTCGAAGGCGCGATGCTGGCGAAAATGCGCAATCTCGGCGAGGCCTGCACTGCGGCGAACCGTTTCTACGTCCATGAGGACGTCGCCGAGGTGTTCATAGACCGATTCACCGCGCGGATGGCCGGGCTGAAGATGGGCAACGGCATCGAGGCCGGCGTCGATGTCGGCCCGTTGGTCAACGCCGATACGCGCGATAAGGTTGCGGCCTTTGTTGCCGATGCGGTGGCGAAGGGCGCAAAGGTGCGGCTCGGTGGCCAAGTGCCGGAAGGGAAGGGCTTCTTCTATCCGCCGACGGTGCTGACCGACGTGCCCGACAACGCCGCATGCGTGCAGGACGAGATTTTCGGCCCCGTCGCCGCCATCCAGACGTTTCGCGATGAAACTGAGGTTATCCGCCGCGCCAACGACACGGAATACGGCCTCGTCGCCTATGTCTTCACCCGAGACATGGCGCGCGGGTTGCGGGTCAGCGAACAGCTCGAATTCGGCATGATCGGTATCAATCGCGGGCTGGTTTCCGACCCTGCGGCTCCCTTCGGCGGCATGAAGCAGTCCGGGCTCGGGCGTGAGGGCGGGCATGAGGGCATGCTCGAATTCATGGAAACGCAATATATCTCGGCAAGCTGGTGAGGGCGTGATGGCTGATTTCGTGGCAAGTCCTGCGACCCGCGCCTATGCAGCGCAAAAGGGTGTCGACCTTTCGGCCCTTGCGGCCGAGACTGGGCGAACGAACCTTGCCCGCGAGGATGTCGATCGCAAGCTTTCCGGTGGGATGCCCTTGAATACGGCCGATCTCTGGGCGGTCGACCATCGCCAATGGGGGCCGGTCCGGCAGGAGCCGCTGTCGAAGATGATGCAGGTCGGCGCGGCCAATCTTTCGGCGGCGCAGCGGTTCATCCCGGCCGTGACGCACCACGACGAGGCCGGTATGGATGCTGTAGAGGCGTTGCGGGCGGCGCTGAAGGCCGATGCTGCGGAGAAGGGCGTGAAACTGACGGCGCTGGCCTTCCATGTGCTGGCGCTCGCCGCCTGCCTGAAGGCCTTTCCGCGCTTCAACGCGTCGCTGACGCCAGATGGCACGGCGCTGGTCCTCAAGGACTATGTGCATATCGGTATTGCCGTCGATACGCCCGCGGGCTTGATGGTGCCTGTCATCCGCGATGTGGACCGCAAGGGCCTCTTTGCCGTGGCGACCGAGATTTCCGATCTTGCCGCCTGTGCGCAGGCGCGAAAAATTCGGGCGGAGGAGATGGGCGGCGCGTCCATGTCGATATCCAGCCTCGGCGGCATCGGCGGCAGTGCCTTCACGCCGATTGTCAATCCGCCGGAAGTGGCGATCCTCGGCATTACCCGCGCGCAGATCCGCTCGCATTGGGACGGCGAGGCCTTCCTGCCGCGCCTGACCGTGCCGCTCGACCTTTCCTACGACCACCGTGCGATCAACGGCGCCGATGCCGCGCGCTTCCTGTCGCACTATGCGGGGCTGATCGCCGATCCGCGCCGCCTGCTGCTGTGAGGATGGCATGACACGAAAAGCCGATTTTCTGGTGATCGGGGCCGGGCCCGGCGGTTACGCCGCCGCCTTCCGCGCTGCCGATCTCGGCCGCAAGGTGGTGCTGGTTGATGCCCGCGCCACGCTCGGCGGCGTCTGTCTCAACGAGGGATGCATCCCGTCAAAGGCGCTGCTGCATGCTGCTGCCATCCTGCACGAGATGAGCGAGGCGAAGGCATGGGG
This sequence comes from Shinella sp. GW821-FHT10F02, assembly GCF_058809275.1. Lineage (NCBI taxonomy): Bacteria > Pseudomonadati > Pseudomonadota > Alphaproteobacteria > Hyphomicrobiales > Rhizobiaceae > Shinella > Shinella sp. GW821-FHT10F02. The sequence continues at coordinate 726,972 of NZ_JBXASL010000001.1, forward strand.
CATCGCCGCACCCGAGAGCCCCCGGATCGATCTCGAAAAGATGCGGGCGCGCAAGGACGAGATCGTCTCGACGCTGACCGGCGGGCTTACGGGCCTCGCACGCCGTCGCAAGGTTGAGGTGGTGCAGGGCTTTGCCCGCTTCGCCAGGCCGGATCGCGTGATTGTCAACGAGGAGGAGTGGCAGTTCACGGACTGCGTCATCGCCACCGGCTCCGCGCCTGTGCACCTGCCCGGCTGGCCGAAGGATCCGCGGATCTGGGACAGCACGGCCGCGCTGGAATTGCGCAGCATTCCCGCCAACCTTGTTGTGGTCGGCGGCGGGATCATCGGGCTGGAAATGGCGACGGTCTATGCCGCGCTTGGGTCCGCGGTCACCATCGTCGAGCTCGGCCCGCAGATCGTTCCCGGCGCGGATGGCGAAGCGGCCGCGATCCTGCGCGCGTCGCTGGAAGCGTCAGGCTGCCGCATCCTCACGGAGACACGCGTCACCGCGATCACGCCGGAGGTACGGGCGGTCCGCCTCGAACTTTCGGGCGCCGTGACGGAGCATATCGAAGCCGATGCGGTCATTCAGGCTGTCGGCCGGCGTGCGGATGCGGCGGCACTTGAGGTCGCCAAGGCGGGCCTGGAGGTGCGGCCTGACGGCACGCTTGCGGTCGATGCCTATGGCCGCACGGGCAAGGCGCACATCTATGCCGTCGGCGACATCACCGGTGGGCCGATGCTGGCCCATCGCGCCACGCACCAGGGCAAGATCGTCGCGGAACTTTCCGCCGGCCATCACCCCGCGCCGCTCTCCAGCCTGATCCCCTCCGTCGCCTATACGCGGCCGGAACTCGCCTGGGTCGGCCAGAACGTGGAACAGGCGAAGGTCGCGGGCGTCAAGGCCAGGGCGACGAGCTTTCCCTGGCAGGCCAGCGGGCGAAATCTGGCTTCGGGCGGCGGGGCAGGGCTGACGCGGCTTGTCTATTGCGAGGACAGCAGGCGCCTGCTTGGCGCGACGCTGGTCGGCGCCAATGCCGGCGAGCTTCTGGCGGAGTTGACGCTGGCGATCGAGATGGGGGCGCGGCTGGAGGATGTCGCGCTGACGGTGCACGCCCATCCAACCCTGTCGGAGACGGTGGCCTTTGCAGCCGAGCGCGCGCTCGGCACGCTGACCGATCTCTGACGGAGACATAACGGGGAGGAACGAAATGAACTGGAAATCGGGCGCGGCCACAGGCCTGCGCCAGGGCGGGCTATGGCTCGGCTTCGCGCTGTTCATGGCGGTGGTGGCGCTCAATGCGCCCGCCTTTCTGAGCCCGGGCAACCTTCTGGATGTGCTGCGGCAGGTGTCGATAACGGGCACGATCGCGCTGGGCGTCACCTTCGTCGTCATTGCAGGCCGGCTGGATCTTTCGGTCGGCTCCGGCCTGACGCTGCTGACGATCATCGTCGTTGACCAACATAACCACGCTGGCCCCGCCGGCGCGATCGCGCTGACCCTGCTTGCCGGCCTTGCCATCGGTGCCTGGAACGGCCTCCTGGTCGGTTTCCTGCGCTTCAATGCGCTCATCGTCACGCTCGCCATGCTGTCGGTGCTGCAAGGGTTTGCGCTCTGGTATTCCGGCGGCTCGAATGTCAGCGTGGCGAGCCCCGGCTGGTTTGCCGTCTTCGGCCGCGGCGGCTGGTTCGGCATTCCGGTGCCGGTCGTGCTGATGCTGCTGGCCGCGGGGCTCGCCGCCTTCCTGCTGAAGCGAACCGCCTTCGGGCGCGCGGTGTTCGCCGTTGGCGGAAACGAGACGGCAGCGCTCTATTCCGGTATTTCCCCCGCGCGGACGGTGTTCGTCGCCTACCTTCTCAGCGGTTTCGCCACCGCGCTTGGCGCCATCATCATGGGCAGCCGCGTCATGGGTGCGCAGAGCACCATCGGCCAAGGATACGAGCTCAACGTTCTCGCTGGCATCATCCTCGGCGGTACCTCGCTGCTCGGCGGGGCCGGCAGCATCTGGCGCACCCTCTGGGGCGTCTTGATGCTGGGTTTCATCCAGAACGGGCTCATCCTCATGGGCTTTCCCTTCTATGCGCAGTGGCTCGTCACCTGGGGCGTCATCATCGCGGCGGTCTGGATAGACCTTGCCGCCAAGCGGGGGAGGATGTTCGCATGAACGGCATGACCATCCGGCGGCTCGCCGCCGATCACTATGTCTGGATGCTGCTGGTGCTGGTCTGCATCATCTTCGCGTTCCTGTCGCCACACTTCCTGACGGCTTTCAACATCGGCAACGTGCTGACGCAATCGGCCTTCATCGGCCTGCTCGCCATCGGCATGACGCTGGTGATCCTGAACGGCGAGATCGATCTTTCGGTGGGCGCGACGCTCGCACTTTCCGCAGCGCTGGCGATCGGCCTTCAGAACGGTGGCTGGCCGACGGGCGCGGCGATCGCGGCGGGCCTTGCCGCCGGTACGGCGCTCGGTTTCATCAACGGCGCGGTGGTCGTCGCCTCCGGCATGCATTCCTTCGTCGTCACGCTCGGCGCGCTGATCGGCATTCGCGGCCTCGTCTTCGTCTACACCAAAGGCAATGCCCTGCTCGTCGAGGATTTCACCTATGCGGACCTCCTGGAGGTCTATGTCGGCCCCGTTTCGCTGACCGCCATCATCTTCATCGGCATGCTCGCTTTCTTCCAGTGGCTGCTTTCCGCCAGCCGCCATGGGCGCGAGGCCTATGCGGTGGGCGACAATCCGGAAGCTGCGCGCGATGCGGGCGTGAAGGTCGGTCGCCACAAGATCATCAATTTCACCATTTCGGGTTTTCTGGCGGCGCTCTGCGGCATTCTCCTGTCGATCCGCCTCGGCACGGCCGAGCCGCAGGCCGGCCGCATCTGGGAATTGTGGACCATCATCGCCGTCGTGCTCGGCGGTACGCGGCTGCAAGGCGGTGTCGGCAGCTTGTGGAAGACACTCGGCGGCGTGCTCGTTCTCGCGGTCCTCCAGAATGGCCTGCGCCTGCTCAACACGCCCAACCATGTCGAGCTCATCGTCATGGGCGTGATCCTGATGATCGCCCTTGGCATCGACCGCCTGATGACGCTGCTGCGTGAACGAGAGAGGATAGCATGACCGACCTTCTGACCATTCGCGGCGTCTCGAAACGCTTTCCCGGCGTGCAGGCGCTGACCGGCGTCGATTTCGATCTGAGACCTGGCGAAGTGCATGCCCTGATGGGGGAAAACGGCGCGGGAAAATCGACGCTGATGAAAATCCTCGCCGGTCTCCAGCCGGCGGACGAGGGGCAGATCCTTCACCGGGGCGAGAAAATCGCGCTGCGTAGCCCGCTCGATGCGCGCGAGCGGGGCATCCTCCTCATCCACCAGGAACTGTCGCTGTCGCCCGAGCTTTCGGCGGCGGAGAACATCTATCTCGGCGCGTGGCCAACGAACGGCATCGGGCTCTTGCGAAAATCGGAGCTGAACCGGCGGGCGGGCGAGGCGCTGAAGGCGCTCGGTTGCGATGTCGGCCCGAAAACCCGCGTCGGTGGCCTCTCGATTGCGCGCAAGCAGATGGTGGAAATCGCCCGCATCCATGCCTTCAAGGCCAATGTGGTCATTCTCGACGAACCGACAGCCTCGCTGACCGACGCCGAGCGCGACCAGCTCTTCGCGACGATCCGCGATCTCAAGGCGCGCGGCGTCGGCATCATCTACATCTCGCACAAGATGGATGAGATCTTCACCATCACCGACCGCGTCACCGTTCTGCGCGACGGCGTCGTGCAGGGCACTCTCGCCACCGGTGAGACCGACGCCGACCGCGTGACGCAGATGATGATTGGCCGCAAGCTGGACGCCTTTTTCAGCCGCGCCGAAGAGAAATTCGGGGCGGAGGTTCTGCGGGTCGAGGGCCTTGGCCGGCGCGGCGACTATCACGACGTCTCCTTCAGCGTCCGCCAAGGCGAGGTGCTGGGGCTCTATGGCCTCATCGGTGCAGGGCGCTCCGAGGTGGTCGAGACGCTTTTCGGCATCCGCCGCCCCGACCGCGGCAAACTACGGTGGCAGGGACGGGAGACAGCCTTTCCTTCACCGCGCCAGGCGATCGACATGGGGCTGTGCCTTGCGCCGGAAAACCGCAAGGAGCAGGGGCTGGTTCTCGGTCTCGGCGGGCGGGACAATATCGCGCTGCCGAGCCTTCGCGTCTTCTCCACCTTCGGCGTCATGCGCCGCGCACGCGAGCAGGCCGTGTACCTCACCTATCGCGATCTCTTGCAGATCAAGACCACGGGGCCAGCGACGGCGCTGCGCACGCTTTCCGGCGGCAACCAGCAGAAGTTCGTGCTCGCCAAATGGCTCTGCCGCAAGCCGAAGCTGCTCGTGCTGGACGAGCCGACACGCGGTATCGATGTCGGCTCGAAGGCGGCGATCCATGCGCTGATCGCCAAACTCGCGGAGGACGGGCTCGCCGTCATCGTCATCTCTTCCGAAATGCCCGAGGTACTGGGCGTCAGCCACCGCATCCTCACCATGGCGGATGGCCGGCTTACCGGCAAATTCTCCGGCGCGGCGATGACCGAGGAAAACCTGATCAGGGCCGTGGCCCATCACGCGGCCTGAACGGCTGCCCAATCCATCGATGCCCAACGAAAAACCCCCGCAGCTTGGCTGCGGGGGTTTTTCTTATACCGATATAAAAAGCTGTCTTACCAGCTCGGGCGTTCGAAATTGTCGATGGTGTCGGCGGTGATCTTGTCGATCGCGATCTCCTGAACCGGCGGCACCGCGATGCCATTGGCGACCTTCACCGCCGTCTGGATGGCGAGAACGGCATCGTCGATCGGCGACTGCTTGCCCGAGCCGGTTTGCCAGCCCGCCTTGATCGCATCCCAACCTTCGCCGAACTGGTTGCAGGTGACGAGCTTGATTTCGCCGGGCTTCTTGCCAGCGGCCTGAAGGGTGGAGATGATGCCGAGGCCCATGCCGTCGTCGAAGGCATAGACGCCGTTGATCTCGCCGCCATATTGCGTCAGGAAGGTTTCCATCACGGTCTGCGCCTTCTCGCGGTTCCAGTCGGCCGGCTGGCTCGCCAGGATCTTGATGTCGGGATATTTGTCTTCCATTGCATCGAGGAAGCAGTTGCCGCGCAGGATCGAGACCGAATAGCCCGGCGTGCCCTCGACAACGACGATATTGCCCTTGCCGCCGAGCGAGTCGCCGAGCATCTCGGCCGCTTGCGAAGCGAGCTTGCAATCGTCCGGACCGGTATGGGCGGTCACATACTGCCTTCCGGCCTCGCCGATCGGGCTGTTCGACGTAACGACCGGAATGTTGGCGCGTGAAGCCTGGCGCACGGCGGGGATCAGCGCGTTCTGCGAGGTCGGCCACAGCACGATGACGTCCATCTTCTGGGCGATCATGTCCTGCAACTGGTTGAACTGCGTCGCCGGGTCGCCCTGCGGGTCCATGACGGTGGCGTTGATGCCGATCTCCTTGGCATAGGAGACGGCGGCCTCGGCATATTTCGCCTGGTAGGAATTCGAGCCGGGATAGAGCACCGTGATGCCGATGCGGGTGTCCGCAAGCGGCTTCTTCAGCTCGCCACCCAGCCAGTCCGGCGCCGACTGGGCCGCGGCCGCTCCCGAGCCGGCGATGAAAGCTGTCAAGGTGAGCGCGGCAGCAAGCGCGGTATGTCTTATCATTGGTTCCTCCGTAGGTTCCGCATGGCGGTCCTCCTCTGGACCTCGGCGGTTTTTGGAGCATCGTGGGCCGTTCCGGTCCGTCCAACGGCGAAGATGTCCACTTTGGATACTGCCTCGGCCACACGAGCGGGTGCGGCTCGCAATACCGGGTGCAAGCCGGCGTCCATTTTGAACATATCAAGCGTTGTTTGACCCCGGACCCGGCTCTCTACTTCCCGCCAACGCGCTTGCGGCAGTCCCTTGAGATGGGAATAACGGAGGAAAAGGCATGACATCGCTAAAGGGAAAAATCGCCGTCGTGACGGGCGGGACGCAGGGTCTGGGTGCCGCAATCGCGACCCTGTTTGCCGAGCGCGGTATCGCGGGCATCGTCACCTGCGGCCGCAGTGCCGAGAAAGGCGAGGCGCGCGCGAGGGAAATCGCCAACGCTTCGGGTGTCGACGTGCATTTCGTTCAGGCCGATCTCAGTCGCGTTGAAGACTGCCGCCGCGTCGTTGCCGAGGCCGACCGCGCCTTCGGACGCGTCGATATCCTGGTGAACGCCGCCGGTAACACCAATCGCGGAACGATCCTCGATACGGACCCGGCCCTGTTCGATCTCATCTTCGCGGTGAACGTGCGTGCGTCCTTCTTCCTGATGCAGGAGGCGACCAAGGTCATGCGACGCGGGGGAAGGGAGGGCGCCATCGTCAACATCTCTTCCATGTCGTCGATGGGCGGCCAGCCGTTCATCGCGCCCTATTGCGCCTCCAAGGGCGCGCTCGATACGTTGACGCGAAACACTGCCTACGCGCTTCTGCGAAACCGCATCCGCGTCAACAGCCTCAATATCGGCTGGATGGCCTCCGACGGAGAGGACCAGACGCAGCGCTCCTTCCACGGCTCGGAAGAGAACTGGCTGGAAAAGGCCGCCGCCACCCAGCCGAACGGTCGCCTAATCGATCCGAATGAAGTCGCCCGCGCCGTCGCCTTTCTCGCAAGTGCGGAGTCCGGCCTGATGACCGGGGCGATCATCAACTACGACCAATCCATCTGGGGCGCCTATGACGTTCCGCCGAACCCGGAGGCGCCTCTATAGGCATCGTCTCGAATAGGTCGGCCATGGTCGCCGTTCCGGACACGGAAACGATCTGACCCTGCCCCAAAAAGAGCAGGGTCAGACTGTCATCACATCAGCATGAGCTTGTCGTTCAGCGCCATCCAGCCGCCGGGTTCCTTGATCAGGGCCGCGGTGTCGTGTTTGCCGAAGATGCGCGTGAAGCTGCGCTTGGTGAAGATTTCGTAGAACATCGCCGAGGCGGGGCCGACGGGGCCGCCGCGGCCGCCGAAGGCGCCGGCGATGACGGTTTCCTGGTAGGCGCGCCAGTGGACCTCCATCGCGGTGCGGGCGACGAGCTTGCTCAGCGTCACCTTGATGCCGAGCTTGGCGACGGTCGTGGCGATGTTGGTCGCCAGACCAACCGCGGGGATCGGAATGGCGGCGCCTGCGAGGCCCACGCCGCGAACGCCGATCTTCGCGACCTTCGCCTTGAGCATCGCATCGACCCAGCGCGTCACCGTTTCGCTCTTCTTGAACCCCTTGCCGGCCGCCTTGATGCCGACCAGATGCGCGGCGGTCGTGCCGACGGCGCTCCCCTCGCGCAGGATGCTGCCGACGTCGACGGCCGTCACGCCGGATGCCAGGCCGCCGGCAAGGCTGACCGCACTTCCGCCCAGTCCCTTGAACGTGCGGCCGGTGAAATATTTGCGCGTCTTGGGCGACAATCCGTCATGGCCATTGGCCAGGAAAGCCGGGTTCGGGATGACCTTTTCGTCGGCCTCCTCGGCGCCGTAGGCCTCGCGCAGGAAGTGAATGACGGAAATGAGATTGGACGCCGTATCGTCGACGCTCGCGACGGATTCGACCACGCACCAGCACACGTCTTCCGCGTCGTTCTTGTCGATTGCACTGAAATTGAAACTGCCCGGCACGATGTCCCCCTGAGTCTAGATCTTCGCGCGCAAAGCTACTTCAAAGCCTGCTTATTTGACAGTGGGATTGTTGCTTTCTCAGGCCTTTGCGGCGCTTTACCCGAGCCTTTTGACGACCAGCACCGTGATGTCGTCGAACTGCGGCGCGCCGCCTGCAAAGGCATAGGCCGCCGCCAGCACGCTGCGGGCGAGATCGGTTGCAGGCGCGTCCGGGCGGACGGCGATTTCGGCAAGGATGTTTTCCGTGCCGAACTGCTCCTGGCCGGCATTCTGCATGTCCGAAAGGCCGTCCGAGGTGAGGAAAAGACGGTCGCCCACGGCGAGCACGAGCTCGTGATCGTGGAAGTCGAGCGCGTCGATCACGCCGAGAGCGGGATCGGGCGGGGTCGCCACTTCGGCGACGGTGTTTCCGCTGGTCCAGATCGGATAGACGTGACCGGCATTGCAATAGGTGAGGCGGCCGGTCGCGACCTCCAGCAGGGCATAGAACAGCGTGACGAATCGCGAGTTCGGATTGTTCTTGCCGAGTTCGTCATTGACGAGGGCGACGATTTCCGAGGGGCGCGGCACCCGTCCCGAAATGGCGTGGAATTGCAGGGTGCCGGCGCGAAGCAGGCTGCGCGTGCGCGCCATGAAAAGGGCGGCGGAGGCGCCCTTGCCGGCGACGTCGCCGATCGCCAGCGCGATCAGGCCGGGCGTCACCTCGAAAACGTCGTAGAGATCGCCGCCGATTTCCAGCGCCGGGTCGATGCTGGCGAAGATATCGAGCTGTGCGGGATCGACGGGGAAGGTGGTCGGCAGCATGGATTGCTGGCAGAGCCAGGCTTCCGCCAGCTCCCGTTCGAGCCGTTCGAGCTGGCGCTGGTTGATATCGCGCAGGAGCTTCTTTTCCAGCACCGCGCCGACACGGGCGGCAAGCAGCGCCGGGTTGAAGGGTTTCGGCAGATAATCCTCGGCGCCGAGCTCGATACAGCGCACCACGGTCTCGATTTCGGACGCCGCGGAGATCATGACGACGGACAGCGACTTGAGCCAGCCTTCGTCGTTCAGTGCCTGGAGCGCGTCGATGCCGTTCATGCGCGGCATCATCACGTCGAGCAGGATCAGGTCGAAGGGTTCGGCACGCACCTTTTCGAGCGCTTCGAGGCCGTCCCCTGCCTGCTCGGTGTTGACGAGGCCGAGCCGCCGGAGACGGCGCGCCAGCACATCCCGGTTGTCCTCGATATCATCGACGATGAGGATACGCGCCTGGGAGAAATCCAAAGAGACCTCATGAATGCTGTACTGTAGAAACCCGCGATCGGCCGCCGTCACGTTACGCCAATCGCCGGAGGTTTCAAAGGCGGCTCAGCGTCCATTGATCGAGAGCATGCCGGTGACCGGATCGATCGCCGTGTTGAAGGTGACGGCCTCGCTGGAGCTGTCCGTTTCCATGAGGGCGTTGATCTGGAAGCGCAGCACCCGCTCCACCTGGTTTTCCGGCACGACGAGCACGACGGAAAGCTCGCGGAAGCGCGGCTCGAAGCGGCGTATGACGTCTTCCAGGCGTTTGCGGAACTGTTCCTGCTGGGTGGGCGAGGCGAGGTGCTGGCTCTGCACTTCCGGCAGGCCATAGGTCAGGATCGACTGGCGCAGCTCCTGGAGTTTTGCGTCCTCGGGCAGGCGGCCGGGGCGGGTGTTGAAGAGGATTTCGAGGTCGCGCCGCACGGATTCGTGCATTTCCTGCATGGCGCGGTCGACATTGCGGTCCGTCTCGATGCTGTCGCCCTGCAACAGCCGGTCGAAGAGGGGCAGCCGCGGGGGCGCCTTGTTGGGAAGCCGGGCCATGCTCTATCCTTTGTCTTTCACCGCGAACGCACGGACTGCACTTCGGTCCGCATCCGGAACCCCGAGACGACCTGGTCGAACTGGAAATGCGGCTGGAGGTGCAGCACGCAATTCATCACGCCGGGGCGGCCGCTGACCTCGCTCATCTCCAGCCGCGCGCCGGCAAGCGGATAACGCGCCTTCAGCTCCGGGCCGGCATCGGTGTTGCCGATCGTATAGTTGCGCAGCCAGTCTTCGAGGTAACGTTCGAGGTCCTGCGGCGTCGTATAGGCGCCGACCCGGTCGCGGGCCATGATCTTCACGTAGTGGGCAAACCGGCTCATGCACATGACGTAGTGCAGCATGGAGGAAAGCCGGCCGTTCACCTGGGCCGGAAGGTCGTTGTCGCTCGGCGCTGCATAGAGCGATTGCGCGCCGAGGAAGATCACGGAACGATCAAAATTGCACGGCGTCAGCGCGATGAAGCCGAGCGCTTCGAGGATCTTCTGCTTCTTGTCGGTCAGCTCGACTTCCAGCGGCCGCCGGTAGGCGACCCTCTCGCCCGTCGAGAACTGTGCCACGGGCAGGTGGCCGACGACGCCGCCGAGATCGCCCTGCGGGCCGCGCGTGCCGCACATATCGGCAAACCAGCCCCATTCGCGAAACGCCCGGATGGCGATGAGGCCGAAGGCGAAGGCGGCATTGCCCCAGAGCCAGGAATCGACACCTTCGCCGCCTTCGCTGTAGCGGAAACCGTCCTGTCGCGAGGCGGAGTCGCGATAGCGGTCGCGCAGCAGGATGCGCGGCATGGCGATGCCGAGGAAGCGGCTGTCCTCCAGGTCGCGCAGCCGGCGCCAGCGATGGTATTCGCCGAGCTGGAAGCCGGCATCGAGCCGCTGCACATAGGAGAGGTCGGCGAAGGTGGTGACCCCGAACAGTTCTGGTGCCGCGCCGAGGATGCAGGGGGAAAACGCCGCCGCCGCGACCTGCGCCAGGCCGGAAAGCGTGCCGACATCATCCTGTACGCCCGCAGCCCCCGAAGGCGCGCGATGGCGCACCGCGTGGTCGCACAGCAGCAGTCCATAGGGCACGCCGCCCGGCATGCCGTATTCCTCGCTGTAGACCTTGGCGAACAGCGTGCTCTGGTCGAATTCGATGGCGCGGTCGAAATCGCGCGAGAGTTCCGACCAGGTGGCATTGAAGAGTTTGACGCGGACCTTGTCGTCATTGCCGGTTTCCGACAGCAGCAGGTCCACGCCGCGCCAAGTGGCTTCGAGCGCCTTGAACTCCGCCGTGTGGATGATCGCATCGACCTGGTCGCCGAGCAGCGGATCGATCGCCGCGATGTCGCGGGTCAGCACTGCCCGCCAGCCATCGCCGCCGCCGCGCGTGCCGAACCACAGGCGAAGGCATTCCGCCGGGTCGTCGCTTTCGATGAAACGGTCGAGCGTGGCGGAGATTTCCTCTCCGCCACGCTCGAGAACCGCATCGATGATGCGAAGCCGGATGCCGGCTTCGCTCTTTGCGCCATCGCCGCTGGAAGCGTCTTCCATGGCGATGGCTGCGTCTTGTTCCATGCCTGCGTCAGCCCATCTGCGGGATGCGCGCGACGAGGCGCATGGATGCGGTGAGCTCTTCCATCTGCAGCCACGGGCGGAGATAAGCGACCGCGTTGTAGGCGCCCGGCGAACCTGGGATTTCCTTCACGGTGATCGAGGCGTCGGCCAGCGGATACTGGGCCTTCATCTCGGCGCTCGCATCCGGATTGCCGTTGACGAAATTGCGGATCCAGTTGTTGAGCCAGGTTTCGCAATCGCGCACTTCGAGGAAGGAGCCGATCTTGTCGCGGCCCATGACCTTGAGGTAGTGCGAGAAGCGCGAGGTCGCCATGATGTAGGGCAGGCGGGCGGAGATCGCCGCGTTGGCCGTGGCATCGGGCTTGTCGTACTTCTTCGCGCGCTGCGTGGTCTGCGCGCCGAAGAACACCGCGTAGTCCGTGCTCTTGTAGTGGCAGAGCGGCAGGAAGCCGAGCTTGGAAAGCTCCGCCTCGCGGCGATCGGTGATGCCGATTTCCGTCGGGCATTGCTGGTCGGCGTCGCCGTCGTCGCTGGTGAAGGTGAAGGTCGGCAGGTTTTCGACCTTGCCGCCGCCTTCCGCACCGCGGATCGCTACGCACCAGCCGTATTTCGAGAAGGCCGATGTCAGGCGCTCGCCGAGCGCATAGGAGGCGTTCATCCAGGTGAACTCTTCCGACTTCATCTTGGTGACGACGCCATTGGCGCCGATCGGGGCTTCCTCGAAGGAGAACTCCTCGATCTGCTTGCCCTGCGAGCCGTAGGGAACGCGGGCCAGCACGCGCGGCATGGTCAGCGTGACGAAGCGGCTGTCTTCGCTGTCACGGAAACCGCGCCACTTGATGTATTCCGAGCTGTCGAAGATCTTTTCGAGGTCGCGCGGCTTGGAGAGTTCGGTGAAGCTTTCCAGGCCGAACATCTTCGGGCTTGCGGCGGAGATGAAGGGCGCGAAGGAGGCGGCAGCGACGTTCGACATGCCCTGCAGCACTTCGAGGTCTTCCGTGCCGGAGCCGAACTCGAAGTCGCCGATGAGCGCGCCGTAGGGCTCGCCGCCGGGCGTGCCGAACTCGGTTTCGTAGAGCTTCTTGAAGGTCTGGCTCTGGTCGAACTCGACCGCCTTGGTCAGGTCCTTGTGCAGTTCCTTCTTCGACAGGTTGAGAACGCGGATCTTCAGCGTCGAGCTGGTTTCCGAGTTCTTGACGAGGTAGTTGAGGCCCCGCCAGCTGCCTTCCAGTTTCTGGAAGTCTTCGTTGTGCATGATGGCGGTGAGCTGCTTCGACATCTTCTCGTCGATTGCGGCAATCGCCTTGTTGAAGGTCTGCGTCAGGTTCTTGCTGAACGTGACCGTGCCGGAAAGGGCTTCCGACGTCAGCGTGCGCAACAGGTCCTGGATCTCGTCCGGCTCGGCGGTCTTGGTGACCTGGATGGCCTGGTCGAGGAGGCTCAGGGAGCCCGTTTCCTCAGTGGCGGCTGCGCTGCCGGCTGTTTGGGTCTCGGCGCTCATTCGACTACTCCTTCGCTTTCTCGGCGCCAAGCTCGTTGGCAAGGGATGCAAGCTTGTCGGTGTTCTGCAGGACCTCCTCCAGGAGGCTTTCGAGTTCTTCCGACCGGTCTACCTTCGACATCAGGTCGCGCAGCTTGTTGCGCACGGCCAGGAGCTTGCGCAGCGGCTCGACCTGTTCCACGACGGCGCCGGGCTCGAAATCGTCGATCGACTTGAACTTCAGCGAGACCGGCATCAGCGTGTCGTCGCCGGCCAGCGTGTTCTCGACCTTGAATTCCGCGCCGGGCGTCATGCGCTGCATGACGTCGTCGAAGTTGTCGCGGTCGATCTGGATGAACTTGCGGTCGCGCAGCGGCTTCAGCGGCTCGTAGGGCTTGCCGGAGAAGTCGCCGATGACGCCCACGACGAAGGGCAGTTCCTTGCGGACCTGTGCGCCTTCCGTCTCCACGTCATAAGTGATGTGGACGCGCGGTGCGCGCACCCTCTTGAGCTTCTGTTGAACGCTTTCTGCCATGACGGCCCCCTCTTCAAGCGGTGAATTGTTGCGGATACGGGATAGGGATCAATAACCTTGTTCGGCCGACGGCGGCTTGATGCCCGCCGCCAACAGGATGCGCTGAAGGTGGGCCGGGTCTTCGACCAGTTCCACCAGCAGATCGGGCAGGCTCATGCGCGCACGCCGCACGGCGTCTTCAAGCGTGTACGACATGGGCGAATGCGGTTCGGTCTTGCGAAAATAGGCGGAAATGCGCGTCAGCTCCGCCAAGGCCTCTTCACGGGACTGGTAACCTTCGATCTTGCGGACGACCACCGTGCCGGCCGCCTGCTGGCCGCTCTCGCCCGTTTGGCCGGCGTCGTCGGCGACCACGTCCTCGCTGGCCGCAGAATAGTTCGCGACCGCCAGCTTGTCAGCGGCGAAATGGGTAATCGAGCGGGAGATTTCCTCCAACAGCTCGCGAAGCGCCGAAATGGGCGGCGCATCGACGCCGGCCACCGCATCGAAGGCCGCTGACATCTCGGCAAGGGCTGCCAGTGCCTCGACGATGACGGCCTGCGTTTCGGCGAAGAAGGTGGCGGAGGTATCCGCCACGCTTTCCATGAATTGCTCCATGGTCACGGCGCCGTTGTCGATGCGCTCCTGCCGGCGGCTGGAATCGGTGACCTTGGCGAGGTCCGTCGCCTGCTCGTAGTTCCAGAGCGAAAAGCTCCATTGCGAGCCGTGGGTGATTGGCACCAGCCGGATCGGCTGGATGAGCGTTCCGACCGCGCCCGAGCCGTTGAGGCCGGCGACCGCGGAAACCTTGCCTTCCACGCCGTCTTCGTCGAGTTCGGGGAAGCAGGTTTCCCAGAAGCCGTTGACGATGCCGGCGAGCACCTTCATGCCGTCGCGAAGGCCGGCAAAACCTTCGGTGCGCAGCAGCGCCTCGACCAGCCAGGCGGCGATTTCGAGATCCTTGCCATGCGAGGACAGGATCGTCATCGCGGTCTCGGCGACGGTGTCCCATTCCTCGGGCGATGCGCCGCCGGTCTCGACGGCGGCCCGTTCGGCGGAGCGGGCGGCGTTGCGGGCGTCCTTGGTGCGGTAATAGAGCGAGGCCGGCGAGCTATCGGTGCGCGGATCTGTCCCGGCAGGCGCCTCTTCCGAGATCGCCTGGAGCAGAGCGTCGATGTCGATAACCTGCGGCAAAGCCATGGATAGATATCCTCCTGCCCTTGCGGGGCCTAGTCGCATGGAAACTTTTACTCGGATACCGCAACACACGCGGGGCTGGCAGAAGAATGCTTAGCCCCAAATACTTAATCGATCTTGAAGCGAATCTCTCGATTCGCGCAGGATCAATTTCCTCCCGTCGGCCGCTCGCCCGGCAACCAGCCGTTGCCGCCATTGGCGATGTTCACCGCTCGTGTCACCACCGTCTCGAAGCGCTCCACGAGGTTCTTCGCATCGCCTGACGTGATCGACAGCAGAACAGAAGCGCCAGCCCCGATCGGCCCCAGCCGGGGGTCGGCGTCGGCATCCGGCATGCCTTCCGGCGCCAGGCTGCCGCCTGACCAGAAGACCGCGAGCGCCGCATAGGCCGCGGCCCCCGTGAACTTGGCCGATTCGGCGCACTCCATGCAAGAGCGGCGGCGGGAATCGTCCGGTTCATAGACCCAGGCGGCCGTGCGTTCCAGGCACAGCAATTCCAGCTCCGTCGGCGCCGGAATGCTGGTTTTCGCGACCACGTAGCACCACCAGATCGCCTCGCGGATCGGCAGCGCGAAGGCGAGGAAACGCACGGCGTCCCCAATGTTTTCCGCCTCGACCAGGAGGGAAAGGAAACCCTGCGGCGACAGGCCGGGCAACAGGAAGGGCAGGGCCTCGGCAGAAAGCTCCGCCCGGCTGCAGATATCCTGTGCCGTCTGGGCCGTCACCTTGCGGAAGGCTTCCGTCTGGATTTTCACCATCTACCCCTAATTGATCTTGACCATGCCGCCCTTGACGATGGCCATGCCATCGCCCGCGACATTGACGATCGGACCCTTGATCTCGCTTTTGGCGGAACCTTCGATCGACACCGTGACGCCTTTCATGGTGATGCCGGCCTGGGTGATCTCCACCGTGCTGCTGCCGCATTTGAGCGTGATGCCCTGCATCGCTTCGAGCGTGATCTTGCCGGCGCTGGCCTTCGTCGTCTGGTTGCCCTGGGTGATGGTCAGGCTGTCGCTGCCCACGTTCAGCGTCACCGCCCGGTCGCCCTTCTTGAGCGTCAGCGTGTCGCCGCCGGTGGAAAGCGTCACCGTGCGGTTGCCCTTGTCGATGTCGAGCGTCTCGTTGCCGGTCTCGATCTTCTCCGTCCGGTTGCCCTTCTTGATCGTGAAGGTCTCGTTGCCCTCGGTGATCTCGGTGGTGCGGTCGTTCTTGATCGTGCGTTTCTGGTCGTGGTCGACGGTCAGCGTGTCGTCGTTCTCGACCTCGCGCAAAAAATCCTTCTCGGCGTGGAAGGTGATCTTCTCCTCGCCCTTCTTGTCCTCGAAGGAGAGTTCGTTGGCATTCGCCGTCTGGCCGGATTTGCTGCTGCGCGTGAGCAGGCCGCTCTTCGTCATGTTGGTGGGCAAGGCCCAGGGCGGCATGTTGTCGGCATTGTAGACGGCGCCCGTCACGAGCGGACGGTCCGGATCGCCGTCGAGGAACTGGACGACCACCTCCATGCCGATGCGCGGCACGAAGACCGAGCCCCAATTGTTGCCGGCCAGCGACTGCGCCACGCGCACGAAGCAGGAACTCGTCTCGTTCTTCTTGCCGTAACGGTCCCAGTAGAACTGGATGCGGATGCGGCCGTATTTGTCCGTATGGATTTCCTCGCCGGACGGTCCGACGACGAGGGCGGTCTGCGGCCCCTGCACGACCGGCTTTGGCGCCGGCAGCGGATTGCGGGCGATCCGGGTCGCCGGCATGCAGGTGAATGTATTGCGGTAATAGGGTCGACCCTCGGTGCCCGGCCGCGTGGTGAAATGCGCGCGGTCGACCGCCTCGTGCTGCACTTCGGTCAACACCAGCCGGCGGTTTTCCGCGTCGACCGGGTGCTCCTTCAGCGTGAAGGCGTGGCCGCTGGTAAAGCTTGCGCAGGTTCCCCCGCCGGTCGCGGTTTCGAAGCCGGCCTCCGCGGCGTCGATCGCCGCCGTCGCGAACTGCTTCAGGCTGTCCGCCTTGAGGGAGGCGCCCGGAAAGCGGAAATGTTCCCAGCTCTTGCCCGAAGCCGGCTGCTGGTTCGTCTTGCGTTCGCCCTCGATATTGGTCGAGGGCTTTTCGAAATCGTAGTCCTCGATATGCCAGGTCGCGTCGGTCAGGCTCGCGCCCGTATTGAAGCTGTGCACGCTGTCCACGGCCTCTTCCTGGGCCTGACGATACTGCACGTCTTCCTGCGCGCAATCGGCATAGGCGGAAGCATTGTCGGCGAGAACCAGCTTGTGGTCGCCGTCCTGGTGCTTGAAAAAGTAGAAAATGCCCTCTTCGGCGAGGATGCGTTGCAGGAAGGCGAAATCCGTCTCGCCGAACTGCACGCGGTATTCGGAGGTCTCGTAGGTGCCGTTGAGCTTCTTCTCGAAGGCCACGTCGCTGTCGCCCAGCAATTGTTCGGCGATCGCGACGGCGGTCTTTTCCTGGAAGACCTTGTGGTCGGAGGTGCGCTGCAACAGCCAGAGGCTGGGCGAGATGACCAGCGTATAGAGGCGGTAATCGTTGCGGGTGAAGGCGCCGGCCGAAAACGACGTGACGATGCCGTTGACATAGCGCCGGCTGCCGCCGGGCTTGGCGAGCGAAAGCGTGACGCTCTTGCCGAGCAGGTCCTTCGGCTCGATGGACTTGCGGGTGGAGAGCGCGCTGACGGTGAACGAGAAGAGGCGGGATATGCCCTCCGTTCCGTGCGCTTCCGTTGCGACGAAGACGTTTTCCCCGAGAGGGGTCTCAAGGGTGATCCAGCGGTCCTCTTGAACTATGGTCGTCGCCATTGCGTGTCACTTGTCTGGTCGATGCGCGTCGAAGAGTGACGCCGGCCGCCGCATGTCGCGGCGGCCAGGTCCCGATGCGCCTTGCGGCGCCGGCCGATCAGCCGCTCTTTGCCGTGCTGAGGTCGTAGTTGACGGTCACCGGCGTGCCGCCCTTGTTCTTGTCGTCGTACGGGATGAACTTGAACTCGACCTTGGTGAAGTTGATCGAGATCGATTCAGACGGACGGTCACCGCCGGAGCTGACGCTGTAGCCGGAGATGAGGGCGTTGGTGAGCACGTATTCGACATAGGTGTTGCCGGGGTTGCCGGTGGAGACGAGGTGGATTTCCACCTTCTTGCCGGCCGTACCGGTCACCGATTCGGTGAACAGCTTGGGCGAGGCACCGTCGAGCGTCTTGGTGATGACGACTTCGCTGATGTTCGGCTCGCTCGCTTCGCGGTTGGCAGTCGCGCCAGCGGGCGTGGAGATGCCGCGGCCGGTGCCGAACTGCAGCGAACCCACTTCGATCCACTTCTTGTGGCTGTCGTGTGTCGCTTCCCCGTCGATGCCTTCATATTTCAGATAAATTGCCATAGTCAGCTCCCTTCGTGTCCTGGTTGTGAGGTATAACCGTTGTGCCGGGACCGTCGAAGACCGCCCGGCATCCCGTTCATTGTGCCGCCGCGCGCTCTACCGGCTGATCCGGCTGCGCGTGGAATTCGAACTGGCCGTTTTCATCGAGCACGGCTTTCAATCCGCCGATCTGGCCGCCATCCGCCATGACGGCGAGAACATGCGACGAAAGCCGCGGCAGAAGCCCACGCGACAGAATGTACTCGATGTTTCGTGCGCCGCTTTCCACCTCGGTGCAGCGGCTGGCGATCGCTTCGACGAGCGTCTCGTCCCAGGTGAGCGTCGCGTTGTAATTCTCCGCGAACCGCTTGCGGATGCGGTTGAGCTGCAGCGTGACGATCTTGCGGATCACGTCGTCTGCGAGCGGGAAATAGGGCACGACCGAGCAGCGCCCGAGGAAGGCCGGCTTGAAGCTCTTGAGCAGCTCCGGCCGGATTGCCTCCGTCAACTCCGTGACATCCGGCCGCTTGGCCGGATCGGCATAGAGGCGGTGGATGAGGTCGGTGCCGGCATTCGAGGTCATGATGATGACGGTGTTCTTGAAGTCGATGTCGCGGCCTTCGCCGTCGCGCAGCATGCCCTTGTCGAACACCTGGTAGAACACGTCCTGCACGCCCGGATGGGCCTTTTCCATCTCGTCGAACAGGATCACGGAATAGGGCCGCCGGCGCACGGCTTCCGTCAGAACGCCGCCTTCGCCATAGCCGACATAACCGGGCGGCGAGCCGACCAGCATCGAGACCTTATGCTCTTCCTTGAATTCCGACATGTTGATGACGGTGAGGTTCTGCTCGCCGCCATAGAGCAGGTCGGCGAGCGCCAGCGCCGTCTCGGTCTTGCCGACACCGGACGTGCCGACCATCAGGAAGACGCCGATGGGCTTGCGCGGATCGAGCAGTTTGGCGCGCGAGGTGCGGATCGTCTCGGCGATCGCTTCCAGGGCATGCGACTGACCGATGACGCGCTCGCGCAGCTTGTCGTTGAGGGCAAGGATCGTCTTGATCTCGTTGGAAACCATGCGGCCGACCGGAATGCCCGTCCAGTTGCCGACCACCTCGGCGATCGCCTGGCCGTCGACCGTCACGCGCATCAGCGGCGTCTCGCCCTGTAGTGCTTCCAGCTCGGCCGTCAGCGTCGCCAGTTCGGCCTTCATCTCCTCGGGGGTCTTTTCGCCCGCAGGTGCGTCGTCCGGCCCGGTCAGTGCATCGTGCAGCGCGCGAATTTGCCCGACCAGGTCCTTTTCACGGTTCCACTGTTCTTCGAGCTTTTCGAGTTCCTCGGAGACGCGCACCCGCTCGTCCTTGAGATCAGCGATGCGCCCGGAATGGTCCGTGCCGATCTTGGTTTCGCGCGTCAGCACGCCGAGATCGGTGTCGATCATGTTGACCCGGCGGCGGCGATCCTCGACGACGGCCGGAACGGCGTTGCTCGCAATGGCGACGCGCCCGCAGGCTGTGTCGAGCAGGCTCACCGCCTTGTCGGGCAGCTGGCGGCTCGGAATGTAGCGGCGGGACAGCCGGACTGCGTCCTCCACGGCTTCGGCGAGCACACGCACGCCATGATGGCGTTCGAGCGTCGGGATCAGGCCGCGCATCATGGCGATGGCGGCCTCGTCGCCGGGCTCCTCCACCTTGACCACCTGGAAGCGGCGCGTCAGTGCCGGGTCGCGCTCGAAATATTTCTTGTATTCCGCCCAGGTCGTGGCGGCGATCGTGCGCATCTCGCCGCGGGCAAGGGCAGGCTTCAGGAGGTTCGCGGCGTCGTTCTGGCCGGCAGCACCGCCGGCGCCGATCAGCGTATGCGCCTCGTCGATGAACATGATGATAGGCTTCGCGGAGGCCTTGACCTCTTCGATCACCTTTTTCAGCCGGTTCTCGAATTCGCCCTTCATGCCGGCGCCGGCCTGGAGCAGGCCGAGGTCGAGCGAGAGCAGTTCGACGTCTGCCAGCGCCGGGGGCACTTCGCCGGCTGCGATCTTCAGCGCAAAACCCTCGACGACGGCCGTTTTGCCGACGCCGGCTTCGCCGGTGAGGATCGGGTTGTTCTGCCGGCGGCGGGTGAGGATATCGACGATCTGGCGCGTCTCGGAATCGCGGCCGAGCACCGGGTCGATCTTGCCGTCACGCGCACGCGCCGTCAGGTTGATCGTGTACTGGTCGAGCGCGGAACCACTTACAACGCCGGAGCCGGATGATGCAGGTGCGTCGCCGGAGGAGGATGTCGCCTTGGCGCCCGAGGCGGACTGGCCGGCCTCGCTGCTGCCCGACACGATCTTCATCAGGCCGGTCTTCAGCACCTCGGCATTGATTCGTGCGAATTGCGAGGACGCGTCACGCGCCAGCGCCGACAGCGCATCGTCGCCGAGCAGGCTGACGAGCAGGTAGCCACTGCGGATCGACGTGTCGCCGGATTGCAGCGACCCATAGATCCAGGCCTCGCGGATCCATTTTACGACGTTCGGCGTCAGCGCCGGAGAGCGGCTGTTGCCGGTCTTCAACCGGTCCAGCACCTTGGTCAGGTCCGCCAGAAGCCGGCTCGAATCGATCTCGAAATGCCGCAGGATGGCCGCGACGTCGCTGTCGGGCGTCTCCACCAGCTTCGTCAGCCAATGTTCGATTTCGACATTGTAATGGGTGCGCGAAAGCGTCAGCCCGACCGCGCCTTCGAGCGTCGAACGGCAAAGTGCGTTCAGGCGCCCCACGAGTGATTGCAGATCCACGTTCAGCAAAGCGGCCCCCCAGCTTTTGCCGCGCCGACGCGACAATCCGCACCAACGCAAAAAGATGACTAGAATCAATTCATATAGGCAAGATGACGGGCAACTCTAATTCCTAGTTCCCGTAAAAGTCTACCACCCTATCGGCCTTCAGCCGGAGAGTGCGGCATCTACATTGGCATAGATTGGGAACAACCTTAAGAAACCACTCATTTCGAAGACCAGACGGATACGGCTGTTCAGTCCGGTCAGCGCCATGCGTCCGCCCGCCGCGCGGACCTTCTTTGCGGCGGAGAGAAAGGCGGAAAGCCCTGTGCTGCTGATATACTCCAGGCCCGCCAGGTCGATGATCAGGTTCACGTCGCCCCGTTCGATGATGGCGGAGAGGTGCCTGTCGAAAACCGGGGAGGTCTGGCTGTCTATCCGCCCGGTGGGCGCGACGACGAGGCTGTTTGCCTGCCGCGTCTCGGCGATGTTCATGATGATATTGACCTCGGGCTTCCTGTTGATCACTTTGTGGCGTGATGATTTCAGAAAGTTATACGACTTGCCAGAAGGTTTTTTGAAACGCTTTGGGGTGACGACGTGATGGCAGTGTCGGAGGAAGGCCTTGTCGCGCATCTGCGTGCGTCGCTCTCGCCGCAGCGTTTCCCCGTCCGGCGCGAGGCCGAGCTGGAGGGCGGCGCCGGCGACGGGCGTGAAGTGATCTCCTTCTACGATCACCATTGGCCAGCCCGCTCGGTCCTCGCCATAAGCACCGCCCGCGTTGCGGGAGGCGATATCGATGCGGCGCTGCGCGCGACAGGCCTGCGCCAATTGTTGCGCGCGGTCGTCGCGACGACGCTGAACGCCGGGCAGGCGCTGGAGGCGCTGGCGGCACATATCGACACGGCCGGCCTCGATATCGGCCTGCTCGTTCTCGACGTGGTGTCCGGCAAGGTGTCCTATGCGGCGCGTGGCAAGGCGGCGGTGACGATCTCCGGCCGGACGAATCAGCGTGAAATGGTGTCGGGCGACGTTGCCTGGCTTGCCGCCGGCGATATCGATCCGCCAAAAGCCACCGCACCATCGAAGGACATTGCTGGGCTCATCCGCGACGGCATCGACCGCAGCCGTTCCGGCGCCGCCTGCGCCCTGCTGTTCAAGACGCCGGGGCGCCTGGCGCAGGAGACGATCTTTTCCATCGGCAACAGCCATGGCGACATCCAGGTCGCCGCCGAAAAGGTGCGCCGCTTCCTGGAAATGCACGGCGTCGGCGAGGAGGACGTCACGCGCATCGACGTCGCGCTCGACGAGATCCTCACCAATGCCGTCAATTACGGCTTCGAGGACGGCGAGGCGCACGAGATCCTGCTATCGCTGTCGATTGCCGCGGACCGCCTGGCGATCGAGGTGCAGGACGACGGCCGCCCCTTCGATCCGCTCGGCATCCCCGAGCCCGATCTCGACGCGGACCTCGAAAGCCGACAGATCGGCGGGCTCGGCATGCATTTCGTCCGCACGCTGCTTGACAGGGTTTCCTACTGCCGTCGTAATGGCTGGAACGTGCTGAGCCTGGAAAAACAGTTGGCCAGCAGGACGGATAGGGCATCATGAACGCCGCGCGCATGGGGGATTTGGTCAAGCAGGACGCGCCGCATTGCCATGCGCCGATCCATCCGGCCGCGCTCGTTCCGACGCCCGTGCCGCATCCGGCCCTGCCGCTGGCGATCATCGGCGGCCTGCCGACCGTGATGATCGGCAACATGCCCGCCGCAAGGGTTACGGACATGACCATTCTGTGCTCCCTGCCGGGCTGCGTGCCGGGCGGGCCGGGCATGATCAGCAAGGGTTCCGCGACGGTCCTGATCGGCAACCTGCCGGCGGCGCGAATCAACGACCTGACGCTGCACGCCGCCTGCGTGGCGCCGATCCCGAGCCCCGTTGGAAAAATCCTGCCGCCCGGCTGCCCGACCGTGATGATCGGCGGCTGACGTGCGCCTGTCCCATTTCGAGAAATTGCGGCCGGTCTGCCCCGTCTGCCGCCTGAACGGGCGGGACGCGCCGCTGGCGCTCAGCGTCGTCGAGGCGGAGGCCCGCGGCGATGTCGCAAGCGGCATCCTCGGCTGCCAGGCCTGCGGCTCCGAATTCCCGATCATCGACGGCATGCCGATCATCGTGCCGGAAGTGCGCCGCTTCGTGCAGGACAACCTCTTCTACCTTCTCGCGCGCAACGATCTCACGCCCGCGGTCGAAAGCCTGCTCGGGGATGCGGCGGGGCCGGGCAGCGGCCTCGAATCGATCCGCCAGCACGTCTCCTCCTATGCCTGGGACCATTGGGGCGACCAGGACCCCGTGGCTTTCCTGCCAGTGCCGGGCGGCGGTGTGCCGGGGGCGGTGTCGCGCAACCTCGCGCAGGCGCTCGATATGCTGGACGACGGGCTACCGGACGGTCCGGTGCTTGATATCGGCTGTGCCGCCGGGCGCACCGTCGTGGACGCGGCCGAACGGCTCGGCCGTGATGTCCTCGGCATCGACCTTTCCGTGCCGCTCGCGCGCACCGGCCGGCAGGCCGTGGTGGGTGGGCAAGTCAATTACGGCCTGCGCCGGATCGGCCTGGTCTACGACCGGCGCACCTATCCGCTCAGCCACCGGGCCGAGGGGCGCGGCGACGTCTGGCTCTGCGATGCGCTGGCGCTGCCCTTTACCGCCGGCACCTTCGCGCTCGCCATCGGCATGAACGTGGTGGATTGCATGCGCGACCCGCGCGCGGGCCTCGTCGAGATCAGCCGCGTGCTGGCCGACGAAGGCAGCGCCGTGCTGTCCGTGCCCTTCGACTGGGCGGGGCAGGTGACTCCGGTGGAGGCATGGCTTGGCGGTCATTCGCAGCGCTCCGGCCATGCCGGCAGCCCGGAGGCCATCCTCGACCTGCTGCTCTCCGAAGGGCCGCTCGCCGCCGGCAGCCTGCGGCGCACCGGCTCGGTCGGAGAAGCACCCTGGCATGTCCGGTTGCACGACCGATCCTGCATGTATTATTCCGCATATCTGGTAGTCGCTCGCAAGACGGTGGGGTAACATCCGCCCGAGCCAGCGATTCCGTGATTCCCTGCGAGGCGGGAAAGCGGATCGCCAGCGGGGGTAGGCCATGCAATTGCGACTCGTACTCAAAGGCCCGGAGCGCCTGGCGACCGGCCTGCGGGAAAGAACCGTCGAGACGGGAGCCCTCGTCATCGGCCGGTCGGAGGATGCCGACTGGGTGCTGGCGGACCCCGAGCGCATCGTTTCCAAGCGGCATTGCCGGATCGAGCGGCAGGCCGGCGGTTTCCTGCTCACGGACATGTCCACCAATGGCGTGCTGGTCAACGGCGTGCCGCTGGGGCGTGAAGCCTCCAGGACGCTCGTCGACAAGGATGTGCTGACGCTCGGCGATGCGATCATCGCGGTCGCGATCGAGACGGCGCCGCCGGGTGTCGCGCCGTTGCCTGTCGCGGACGATCCCTTCGCAGAGGGACCGTTCGGCTTCGACGAGCAGGCCGCCGAGGCCGTGAAGGCGGCGATCCTGCCGGATACGGCGGCAGAGAATGCCCGGGACAAGGTTGCGGTCCTACAGGACTGGTGGATACCCACGGCTGACGGCCGGCATGGCGAGCCGAAACCTGTGGATATCTCCGGGGGCATGGGGAATGCCTCGATTGCGCGTACCAATGCGGCGGGCGAGGCGGTAGCCTCGATAGCCGATACTGGGACGAATTTCGCTGCGGAGGCCCTCGGGCTGGATGCGGCGGTGTTTGCTAAGGCTGTTGAAACGGCGATGTTGGTTTTGTCCGTAGAGGAAAAGCGTAGGTTCGAGGGGCGTTTGGTTGAACTTCTTCGCAAGGAGAAGTCAGGTTGACGATCGAGCACTCTCCGGCGGGGCGGTGGTCGATCGGGATGCGCGCGGTTGTCTCGCGCCTCTTCGTGCTGTTGTGCCTGTGCCTGTTTGCGTTCGCGCTGCCCGGCTGTGGTCTCATGCCGAAGAAGCCGCCGCCGAAGGAGATCGAGATCAAGCCGGCGCCGGCGGAAGCCAGCATCGACGTCATCGCGGTCGCTTCGCCGCTGGTCAATCCGGGGCCGGACGGCCTGCCGCAACCCGTCGTCATGCGGCTCTACCAGCTGAACGCCGAGACGGCCTTCGCCAATGCCAGCTTTCGCCAGCTCTGGGAGGCGGATGCGGAGACGCTCGGGCCGACCATGCTGGGCAAGACGGAACTCTATCTGGCACCGGCGGAGGTGCAGCGGATAAAGGCCAATATGATCGAGGGCACGACGATCATCGCGGTGGTCGTCGGGTTCCGTAATTTCGAAGAGGCAAAGTGGCGCGCCATGGTCGGGCTTCCGGGCGACAAGAAATTCAAGCTCAAGGTGGACCTGAAGACGCTGTCCGTGGAGATGGGGCCACAGGACTGAGACGGTTCGCAGAGAGGGGCAAGGTCGGTCGCGACGCGGGGATGGACCTGCGCCGCCGGCAGAGGGAAGGGTATGCATGTCGTTCGATGACAAGGTGATCTGGTCGGAGGGGATGTTTATCCGTGCCCAGCATTTCCAGCAGGAGGCTCGCCATTTCGAGCGCCAGCTGAGGGCCCGGACGAAAGCGCTCGTGCCGCATGGCTGGGGCCTGACGGAGCTGCGCCTGAACCGCGAGCTGCTGTCGATCGGCCAGTTCGCCGTCGAGCGGGCGGCGGGCGTCTTTGCCGATGGCACGCCGTTTTCGCTGCCCGACGACAGCGTGCGCCTCGCGCCGTTGATGCTTGGCGAGAACGTCCGCAATGCCGTGCTCTACCTCACCCTGCCGCTGACGGAACCGGGCGGGCGCGAGGCGGCCGATGCCGAGGCCGAACTGACGACCCGCTATACGCTCGCCGAGATCGACGTGTCGGATGCCAACAGCGGTGACGTGTCGGCAGCCCCCATCAATGTCGGCAAGCTGCGCCTGCGCTATGCGCTCGATACCAGCGACCGCAGCGGTCTCGTCGGCATCGGGCTCGCGCGCATCGTCGAGGTGCGCAGCGACAATTCGGTGGTGCTCGACGAAAGTTATGTGCCGCCGGCGATGGATTGCGCCGTCTCGCCGATCCTGTCCGGCCTGCTCACCGAGATCGTCGGCCTGCTCAACCACCGCGGCGAGGCGATCGCCGCGCGGCTCGCCGGCACCAATGTCGGCACGGCTGCCGAAATCACCGACATGATGATGCTCCAGACCATCAACCGCTGGCAGCCGCTCTTCACTCATATGGCGTCGGCCACCTTCGTCCATCCCGAACGGCTCTTCACGTCGATGATCGGGCTTGCCGGCGAGCTTGCCACCTTCACCGCCGCCGGCCACCGGCCGCGGCCTTTCCCGGTCTACGATCACGAGCGCCTGCAACTGTCCTTCGCCCCGGTCGCCGCGGCCGTTCGCCAGGCGCTGAGCGCGGTGCTGGAGCGCAGCGCCATCACCATCCCGCTCGTCGAGCATCGCTACGGTATCCGCGTCGCCGACGTTTCCGACCGCTCGATCTATTCGAAATATTCCTTCATCCTCGCCGCCAAGGCCGATATGCCGGCCGAAGCGCTGGTGCGCCGGCTCGTCGGGCAGTTCAAGATCGGCGCGGCCGAGCAGATCACCGAGCTGGTCAACGCCGCTCTTCCGGGCATCATGCTGCGCGCGCTGCCGGTGGCGCCGCGCCAGATCCCCTACCATACGGGCAAGGCCTATTTCGAACTCGACCGTTCCAGCCCGATCTGGAAGCAGGTCGCGGCCGGCAACGGCCTCGCCATCCATGTCGCAGGCGACTTCCCGGCGCTTGAGCTCGACCTTTGGGCCGTGAAGGACTGAGGAGGCGGGCGTGAACGATCCATTTGCCGATTTTCCGAGTGCCGACGATACGATCCGCAGGCCGCTGGGCGGGCAGCCGTCGCGCCAGTCGACGACTTTCGGGCAGGACAGCCTGCCGCGTGGCGGCTTCGGCGGCGGCGATGGTGGGTTTTTCGGCGGCCGTCCTGCCGCCAGCGAGAAGGACGATCTCGATTTCGGCCTCGACGCCTTGCCGGTCGAGCGCGCGCGCCATCGCGGCGATCCGGCGATCGAAAAGGCCTTCGAGCTTGCGGCGGTCAACCCGCTGGTGGGCGCGGCCTCGCCGCTGCTCTGGCTGGCCGGCCGCCTCAACGAGAGCGCGGCGCCCGATGACATCGCCGAATTCCGTCGCCGGGTGCTCGAAGAGATCCGCAATTTCGAAACGGCAGCAATGGCGCGGGACACGCCGGACCGGCTGGTGCGCGTGTCGCGTTACGCGCTCTGCGCCGTCATCGACGACATCATCCTCAACACCCGCTGGGGTGCGACGACCGGCTGGGCGAGCCAGAGCCTCGTTTCCATCCTCTATAACGAGACCTGGGGCGGCGAGCGCTTCTATGATCTGCTCCAGCAGCTTCTGCAGCAGCCGGAACAGAATATCGACGTGCTCGAACTGATGGCGATCTGCCTGTCGATCGGCTTCAGCGGCAAATACCGGGTTATGGATGGCGGGCAGGGACAGTTCGCCCGCCTGCGGCAGGACCTCTACCGCGTCATCCGCCGGGTGCGCGGCCCCTATGAGCGCAACCTTTCGCAGGTCTGGCAGAGTGCGGCAGCACCCCACCGCGCGCCGCGCAGCATGGCGGCTCCGTGGCTGGCGGCGCTGGTGCTGCTGGCGCTTCTCGCCGTCGTCTGGGCATTCTCCTCGATCAGCCTGCGCTCCAGCATGGAGCAGACCGCCGCCGAGATCGCTGCGCTGGTCCCCGCTATCCCGTTGCTGGTGGAGCAGGCCGGCATCCCGACCATCCCCGACCCTGTGCCGCCGGTGCGCAAGACGCAGGTCGAGCGGCTTTCCGAAGCACTGGCGCCGGAAATCGCCGATGGCCGCGTCGAGGTCGCAAGCGTTGGCGAGCTGGTGGTCATCCGCATGCTGAAGGCCTCCTTCCCCTCCGGCGGCACCGACCTTTCGCTCGGCGAAGAGCCGCTGATCACCCGCATCGGCGATGCGCTGAACGCTGAAAGCGGGAAGATCGCCGTTGTCGGTCATACGGACAATACGCCCGTCGGGGCGGGAAGCCCGCTCGGCGACAATATGGCGATCTCGCTTGCCCGCGCCCGCTCCGCCGCGCAGATGCTGCAACGCCATATCGACGACCCCGCGCGGGTGAGCTTCGAGGGCCGCGGCGCAAACGACCCGCTGATCGCCAACAACAGCCGTGAGAACCGGGCGCGCAACCGCCGCGTCGAATTCCAGATCCCCGCGGAAAAGACCCCATGAGGCCGTGGCTGCTCATTCTCTGGCTTCTCGGGCTTGCGGCCGCGGCGGCCGCGAGCTGGTTCCTGGCGAAGCAGCCTCTCGTCGCCGATCCCGATCTCGGGCTTTTGCTGTCGCTTCTACCGGTGGTCGTCTGGGCGCTGCTGCCGGTCGTCTTTTCGCGCCTGTTCTTCCGGCGCTCGACGCCGGAAACGCCGGCATTGCGCGATCTGCGCCGCCAGGTCGGCGCCTTCCTTGCCGATCGTGGCCTGAAGGGCCGTCGCGGGCGCTATTCGGTGCCGTTCTTCCTGATCGTCGGCCCGGCCGGCAGCGGCAAGACCTGCCTGCTCGAAAGTGCGGAAATGCGCCTCGGCATGCCGAAGACCATCGGCCCCGCCAACTGGTGGGTCGGGCCGGATGCCGTCTTCGTCGAGGCGCAGGTGTCGGATGACGCCGGTGAACTCTTCCGGCTGCTCCGCGCCGTGCGGCCGAAACTCCCCGTCAACGGCATCATGCTCGTCGTCAGCCCGGCCGATCTCGTGTTGGCCGACCAGCTCGAACAGCGCATGACCGCCGAGACGATCGCCGCCTGGTTCCGCCAGGCCGACGAGATGCTCGACCAGACGCTGCCCGCCTATGTGCTCCTGTCGCGCACCGATCTCGTTCCCGGTTTCCAGGAGATCTTCGAGCGCATCGAGCCCGCCGACCGGGCGCAGCCCTGGGGCTTCGCCCTGCCGCATGACGCGAGGGAGCCGAAGACCGTCGACGCGCTGCATGCGGAGATCGACGCGGGTTTCGGCGACATGGTCGAGACCATGCGCAAGCGCCATATCGAACTGCTGTCGAAGGAATCCGAGCCGATCCGCAGCAGCCACATCCACGGTTTTTCCGCGCAGATCGCCGCGATCCAGCGCATCGTCATGCCGCTCATCGACGCGATGACGCCGCTGGGGAACGGCACCTGGCGGGGTGTGCTGCTGCGCGGCATCTTCATGACGAGCGCGCGGCAGGAAATGCTGTCGATCGACGCCCTCCTGCCGGAACTGTCGCGCCGCTTCGCCATGCCGCGCAGCGGCATGCTGCCGCCCGATCTCGGCGTGGATGACGAGCTGAACCATGGCTATTTCATCAGCGGTGCCGTGAAGAAGGCGATCCTGCCGGAGGCCGGCCTGGTGCTGAAGGACCGGCAGGGCGCTTCGCGGTCGGCTCTCTATTGGTTGCCGATCGCCGCGACCGTCATCGCCTGTGCGGCCGGCGGCTACGTGCTGTTTTCGACCTTCGACAACGAGATCCGCCTGCGCCGGCAGGTACAGGAGGCGATCGGCGATGCCGCGCCGCTGAAAGGGCCGCTGCGCCGGGCCGACGTGCCGGTGCTGCTTGCCGCCCTGCAACGGCTCGATGCCGTCGGTGTGATGCTCGCCGGGCAGCGCCCGGTTCCCGCCTATGCTTTCTGGCTCGACAAGCGGGCGATGCTCAGCGACGGCATTGCGGACGCAAAACGCGCCGTGCGGGCCAATGCGCTGTTGCCGGAAATCGCCGCCTGGCTCCAGGCCGATCTTGTTGACGACAACAATGATACGGTCGCCCTCAAGGACCTGATCGCCCTTGCCGACAATCCGGCATCGCCGCAGCTCAAGACCTGGCTCGAAAAGCGTGCGCCGACAATCGCCGGTGATCGTGATGGCGAATTCGTCGCCCGCGCTCTGGAGGCGATCGACGAGGCCGGCGGTTTCACCATCGATCGGGCCTATGTCGACGCGGCGCGCAGGCGCATCGCCTACCGGGAAAGCCTGACGTGAGCGTGCGGGCGAGATTGCGGAAATTCGGGCGCACCCTGCGCCGACCCAGCGTCATCCTGACGATCGTCGTCCTGCTTCTGGCGCTTCTCATCTGGTTCATCGGCCCGCTGATCGCCTTTGGCGAAGTGCGTCCGCTCGGATCGGCCGCCGCCCGCCTCACACTGCTTTTGCTGCTGGCGCTCGCCTGGGGCGGTCTCGGCTTCCTGATGCGCACCAGGCGCAGCAGCGAGGAGGCGGCGCTGATCGCGGCGCTGCGCAAGCAGGAGGAAGAGGCGGCGGATCGGACGGACCGCAACCGGGCGGCGGTCGACGCCGAGATTTCCGCCTTCCGCGATGCCGCAGGCCGGGCAATGAGCCTGCTTCGGCGCGGCCATGGCGATCTCTTCGTCAGCGCGCGTTATGCGCTGCCCTGGTACATGCTGCTCGGCGCGGACGGTGCCGGCAAGACCTCGCTGGTGCGCGCCAGCGGGCTGACGCTGCCCTTTGAGAGCGACGGCGCGGTGGAGGCCCCCTCCGCCCGTTTCCACATCAGCGACCAGGCCGTACTGGTGGAGTTTTCCGGCCGTCTCACCGGCAGCGAGGCACCCGAGGCGCGCCAGCTCTGGCAGCAGGCGCTCCAGCACATCCGTCACCTGCGCTCGCGCCAGCCCGTCAACGGCATCGTCGTGGCAGTCAGCGTCGATGAGCTGCTGGCCATGCTGCCGGAGCAGGCGGTCGCCTATGCCACGGCCATCCGCCAGCGGCTCGACGAGGCCGTCCAGCATCTGCGCGCCAATGCGCCGGTCTATATCGTCGTCACCAAGCTCGACCGGGTCGTCGGTTTCGAGGAGATTTTCGAGGACCTGACGACCGAGGAGCGCGCGGCCGCCTTTGGCATCCCGATCGCGCCGGATCTCGGTGGTGATGCGCGGGGCCCCGCCGAAGCGCTCGACCGGGGATTTGCCGGCCTCGTCGAACGCATCGCGCAACGCCAGTTCGTCTGCCTGCAGGAAGAGCCGGACGAGCTGCGCCGCCGCCGCACCTTCGAATTCCCCGCACAGTTCGCCCTGCTGCGCGAACGCATCCAGCCCTTCGTGCAGCAGCTCGCCACGCTGCACCGTTTTGGCGCGGCGACGAACATGCGCGGTGTCTTCTTCGTCTCCTGCCGCCAGACCGGCGACAATGTCGATGCGCTGGCGGGCTCGCTCGCCCCTCTGTTCGGCCGCAGCCCGGCCACACTGGCGCTTGCGCCGGATCCGGGCGCGCGCCGTGTCCGGCCGTTCTTCCTCTTCGGTCTGCTGCGCAAGGTCATTCTGCCGGAGGCCGATCTCGGCGGCCTGACGCGACCGGCCCTTGTGGCCGCCCGCTTCAAGGATCTGGCGGTCAACGCATTGCTCTGCATCGCCGCCTTCACCGTGCTCGCCTTCTGGTGGCTCGGCTTCAGCGACGGGCGCGCCTATGTGGCCAGTGTCACGGACCAGACGACGGCGGCGCGCGGGCGCATCGCCGAGGCGGTGCCGGCCGGCAGCCTCTCGACACGTTTCGAGCCGGTGCTTGCCGTACTCGACCGGTTGGCGGCCCTTGCCAAGGAAGAGCCGCGCGGCGCCACCTTCGGCCTCTACAGCCCGGCCTCTGTGCAGGGCGAGGCGCGCAAGGCCTATGACAAGGCGCTCGCCAACCTGTTCTTCCCCTTCGTCTGGCAATATCTGCGCCAGGGCCTGGCGAACCAGCAGACGCCCGCGGCTCTTCGCTTCACCCAGCTGAAATTCTACCTGATGCTGACCGGTGAGCGCCCGCCCGGCCGCGAGACGGCAGCGTTGCTCGGCCCCGATTTCGCGGCGAACTGGATGCTCTATGACCGCAGTGACGCGGTGGACCAGCGCATCGCCGACCACTTCTCCGAGCTTGCCTCGGTAGCCATTCCGACGCCCTCCGCCGATGGCGCGCTCATCGAAAACGCGCGTGCACGCATCACCGACTATAGCCTCGCACGGCTCGCCTACGATATGGCCGAGACTTACCCGGCGGTGAAGGGGATGGCGATGTGGCGGCCGGTCGACCATATGGGGCTGGCCGGCCCCGAAGCATTGGCGCGTGTAAGCGGCGCGAGCTTCTTCGACGGCATCGAGGGCATCTACACCAAGAACGGTTTCGGCGTGATGATGCGCGCCTCGGGCGACGCGGCGCTGGCGCTCGCCGCCGACCTCTGGGTGATGGGCAAGCCGGATACGGCGCTGGACCGCGAACGCGAGGCCGGCCGCATCCGCGATGGCCTGGCCGATCTCTACCGCGTCAACTACATGAGCCGCTGGGACAGCCTGCTCGCCGATCTCGGCATTGCCGGCGAGACCGATCCACGGCGCCTCGCCGATGCCGTGGCGATCGTCGCCGGCAACCCGTCGCCCGCCAAGGAACTCTTCGTCGCCATCGCTGCCGAGGTGGACCTGACGGACCTCACGTCGAGCGCGGCGGGCGCGATCGAAGCCATGGTCGCCGAGCAGTTGACGCAGGTGACGAAGACCGTCCGGGCACCCCGGCGCGTCGTCAACGTGCCGCAGTCGGTGACGGATCATTTCAAGGTCTTTCGCGAGGCGGTCGTCGCCAAGGCGGAAGGCCAGCAGACGCCCGTCAACGACATGCTGGCGGCGCTGGAGCCGCTCTACCGGCAGCTCAACCATGTCGCTGCCGGCGGCGACGTGCTGGAACTCGGCACCGAACCGCAGACGCTGCTCAGCCAGCTGACCGATCGCAACGGCAAGCTGCCGCCGAGCGTCCAGCCGTTCTTCGCCCGCATCCTCAGCCAGGTCGGCGCGGTGACGGGGGGAAGCTCGCGCGAGCGGCTGGCGGAAATCTGGACCTCGACGGTGCTGCCGCTCTGCACCGCGACAACGATCGGCCGCTATCCCTTCGACACCGAGAGCATCAACGATGCCTCGCTGGACGATTTTTCGCGGCTCTTTGGGCCGCAGGGCGCCATTGCCGGTTTCCGCAACGACTACCTGAAGCCCTATATCGACCGGACGACGAAGCCCTGGCGCTGGAAGGCCGGCCAGCAATTCGGCCTCGGTTTCCCTGATGCGGTGCTCGCGGCCTTCGAGAAGGCGGACGATATCGAGACTGTGTTCTTCGCCGGGCAAGAGAAGCCGAATGTCGATTTCACCGTTGAGGTCGGCAAGCTGGACGCGACCGCGCGGGCCTTCCTGCTCGATATCGGCGGCAAGGTCGCGAGCTACAGCCACGGCCCGCCGGCGGGCACGCAATATCTCTGGCCACCGGAAAACCTGGTGGCGGGCGCCTCCATGTCGATGACACCCGAGGTCGCCGGCCAGCGCAACATCCTGACGGAGCAGGGCGCCTGGGCGCTCTTCCGGCTTTTCGACCAAGGCCGCAAGGTCGACAAGAACCCGACGGACGTGGTGACCTACCAGTTCCGCGTCGGAAACCGCGCGGTTCTCATGCGGCTGACGGCGCCCGCGACCCGCAATCCGTTCGCACGGGATACCCTGTCCGATTTCACGTGCCCAACCCTATGACGAGGCCCCGACGCTTCCTTGACAGGGTGAGAAGGAGTACGCCAATGTCCGCGCAACCGCCGGGATGCCGTTACGAATCGACAAGGCGTTGGAGAGGGGTTCGGCCAGCCCATGTCGGATGATCTGCTCGTCCACTATAACCGCGAACTTCTCAGCATCCGCAGGGCCGCCGCCGCCTTTGCCGCGGAAAACCCGCGCATTGCCGGCCGGTTGCGGCTGTCCGAGGATGCGATCGAAGACCCGCATGTCGGCCGCCTGATCGAGGCCTTCGCCTATCTCACCGCCCGCGTGCGGCAGAAGATGGACGATGATTTTCCCGAGCTGACCAATGCCATGCTCGGCATCCTCTATCCGCATTTCGACCGGCCGATCCCCTCCATGTCCATCCTCCAGCTGGACCCGAAGGTCGAGCTTCAGGAACCCCATCACGTTCCCGTCGGCACCCTGCTCGATACTGAGCCGGTCGATGGCGAGCGCTGCCGCTTCTCCACCTGCTTCGACGTCACGCTGCACCCGGTCGTGGTGCGTTCGGCAACGCTGACCGGCCGTCCCATCACGGCGCCGGAAACGCCGCAGGCGCACAATGCGGCCGGCTGCCTGCGCCTCACGCTGGAAATGGCCGGCGAGGGCCTCGATTTTTCGAGCTACAATCCCGGCCGCCTGCGCTTCTTCCTGCGCGGCCAGCCGCAGCTGGTCTATCCCCTCTACGAGCTTCTCCTGAACGATGCCGTGGCCGTGGCCTTTGCCGAGGGCGCAAACGACCGCAATCCGGCGATGCTCGATGCGTCGGCCCTGTCGCCCGGCGGCTTCGGGCAGGACGAGAGCATGCTGCCCTATCCGCAGGCCTCGCACCCGGCCTACCGGCTGCTCACCGAATATTTCGCCTTTCCGGAAAAGTTCCTGTTCGTCGATCTCGCCTTCCCGGAGGCTGCCCGCCTTGCCGGCAAGGGCCGCACGCTCGACGTTTTCATCTATCTCAACCGCTCCGTGCCGAGCCTCGAACGATCGCTGACGGCGGCGGCCTTCGCGCTCGGCTGCACGCCGATCGTCAACCTGTTTCCGCAAGCCGCCGAGCCGATCAAGCTTGACCGGACCGTCACCGAATACCGCATCGTGCCCGATAGCCGCCGGCTGCATGCGCTGGAAGTCTACAGCATCGAAGGCGTCTCCACCGTGACCGCCGAGGGCGAGGCGCGCGCGCTGCTGCCGTTCTACGGCATCCGCCACGGCGCCGATGGGGAAGCGCTGCGGGGCGAGGAGCGGTCGGCCGCCTGGTGGCTCTCCCATCGCCGGCAGGCTGAAGAGGAGAACCCCGGCAGCGAGGTGTTCCTGTCGCTCTCCGACCCGGATTTCAACCCGAAGGCCATTGCCGACGACGTGCTTTCGGTCGAGACGCTCTGCCTCAACCGCAACCGGCCGGAACGGCTGCCCTTCGGCGGCGGCCAGCCGCAGCTCAGAATGGTCGAGCCGGTGCCGATGGTGAAGACCATGCGGCTCCTCACCGTGCCGACCCCGACGATCCGGCCGCATTATGGCCAGGGCGGGCGCTGGCGGTTGATCTCGCACCTGGCGCTCAACCATCTCTCGCTGGTGTCGGATGGTGGTGTGGAGGCGTTGAAGGAAATCCTGCTGCTCTACGATTTCCGCAATTCCGCCGAAACGCGCGCCCTAATCGACGGCATCACGGCGCTGTCATCGCAAAGCGGTACGGCGCGCGTGAGGAGTTTCGGCCAAAGCGCTTTCTGCCGGGGTGTCGATGTGACGATGACCTTCGAGGAGAGCAATTTCTCCGGCAACGGCGTCTTCCTGATGGCCAGCATCATCGAGCGGTTTCTGGGTCTCTATGCGAGCGTCAATTCATTCTCACGGCTCACCGCCCTGGTGAGGGGGCGAAGCGGAAAGCTGAAGACATGGCCGGCACGGGCAGGCGATCGAATTCTTCTCTAGTCGCGGGCATTTTTGAGGCGCCGCAGGCTTTCGAGCTCTTCCAGATGGTTCGCCTGCTGGAGGCGCTTGGCGCCGAGGAGGGGCGTGACGTTTCGCACCGGCCGGTCGATCCGGTCGGGCAGGGCGTCGATCCGGAACGTGCGGCGCTGAAGATCCGCTCGTCGGTGCCACTCGGTTTCGCGTCCGCCGAGGTGCTTTCCGTGCGCCGGCCGCGCGGTGGCGGGCCGGTCGAGATGACGCAGACCCTGGTAGGTCTCACAGGCCCTTCCGGCGTTCTGCCGCATGCGCTGAGCGAACTCGTGCAGGTGAGCGTGCGCGAGCGCAATTTTGCGCTGCGCGAATTCTTCGACGTCTTCAACAACCGGCTTTCCGGGCTGCTTTACAATGCCTGGACAAAGTACCGCCCCGTCATCGAGCGCGAGCGGGCGGCCCAGCTTGGCACCCCCGCCACGATTGACCATGCGCTGAAATCCCTCGTCGGGCTCGGGCTTCCGGCGACGGCGAACCGGACGCATATCGGCGATCATGCTTTCGTCTTCTTCGGCGGCCTGCTCGCCCGGCAGGGCCGCTCCGCCACGGCGATCGAGCGGGCGCTTTCCGGCGCGCTCGGCCACCGGCTGCGCGTCGAGCAGTTTTCCGGGGAATGGTATCCGATCGCGCCTTCCGACCGCACGCGCCTGCCCGATCGCGCCCAGCCGAAGGGCGCCTTCGCGCGCCTCGGCGACGACGCGGTGATCGGTACCAAGACCTTCGACATCCAGTCCGCCGTCACGATCTGCCTGGAGGCGCTGGACTATCCCGCCTTCCGCTCGCTGCTGCCGGACGGAAAACGCGCGCGCCTGCTGACGGACCTTGCGGCAGGAGCGCTCGGCGCCGACAAGATGTTCAACATCCGCCTGGAGCTGAAGCCCGACCAGGTGCCGGCGCTGCAACTCGGCGGGCATCGCGAGGAGCCGAAGGCGAGCCGGCTCGGCTGGAACACCTGGCTCCAGCCCGCCCGCCCGCGCCAGAAACCCGCTTCCATCCAATTCCGCCCACCGCCGCATTTGCGTTAGGATTTTTCATGAACGACTGGACCCACGGCTACGTTTCCGACATCGAATATCTGCCCGGGTTCTATGCCGAGCAGACGCCGGCGCATCTGGATGTGGCCTGCCTGCTGCGCGGCGTCGAGCCGCCGGTCGAGGAGGGCGCGCCCTTCGCCTATTGCGAGCTGGGCTGCGGGGTGGGCGAGACGGCGCTAACGATCGCCGCGGCCAATCCGCAAAGCAGCGTCTGGGGTTTTGATTTCAACCCGGCCCATATCGCAAGAGGCCGCGCGCTTGCCGAGGCGGGCGGCGTGGGCAATATCCGCCTGGAGGAGGCGTCCTTCGAGGACCTCGCCGATGGCGGCTATGCCGGGCTGCCGATGTTCGACTATATCGCGCTGCACGGCGTCTGGAGTTGGGTCAGCCCGGAAAATCGCAGCCATATCGTCCGCTTCGCCGCGCGTTAT
This sequence comes from Shinella sp. GW821-FHT10F02, assembly GCF_058809275.1. NCBI lineage: Bacteria > Pseudomonadati > Pseudomonadota > Alphaproteobacteria > Hyphomicrobiales > Rhizobiaceae > Shinella > Shinella sp. GW821-FHT10F02. The sequence continues at coordinate 763,337 of NZ_JBXASL010000001.1, forward strand.
CTGAAGCCCGGTGGGGCTCTCTACGTCACCTACAATGCCCTGCCGCGCTGGACGCCGTCGACGCCGTTGCAGCGGCTGGTGAGCCTTACCGCCTCGCTCGACAATGATCGCAGCGACCGGCGCGTGTTGCGCGGGCTCGACATGGCGCGCGCCTTTTCCGCCGCCGGCGCCGATATGATCTCGGTCGACATGCTCGACCGGCTCGACAAGGAGCGGGCGGAAAGCACGGCCTATCTTAGCCACGAATATCTGAACGCCCATTGGTCGCCCTGCTACCAGATCGACGTGGCGCGGGATCTGGCGGAGGCGAAACTCTCCTTCGTTGCCACGGCCAATCTCTTCGAGAACTATCCGGACCTTTCCATGACGGCCGAACAGCGCAGTCTCGTCGAGGGGTTTCCCGCCGCCTATGCGGAAACGGCCCGGGACTTTTTCCTCGTCCGCAGTTTCCGCCGCGACATCTATATGCGCGGCGCCCGGCCGATCGCGGCGCGGCGGCTGGAACGACGGCTTGCGGCCCGCAGGCTCTGCCTCGTCGTGCCGCCGTCGGAAATCAAGCTTGCGGTGAAGGTGCCGGTCGGCGAGGCGACGCTCAACGAGAGTTTTTACCGCCCCGCCCTCGACGCCCTCGTTGCCCGCCCGATGACGATCGGCGAGCTCAGGAGCCTGCCGGAAGCGGACGGATCGAGTGCCACGGAGCGCGAGGTGCTTGGCATGCTGATCGGCGCGCGCCAGGCGATGGCGCTGCCGAACGCGGTGAGCGAGGAGGGTGTGGCCTCGGTGCGGCGCTATAACCGCGCCCATTTACGCATCTGCGCCGACGAGGCCCGTGCCGTCTGCGCGCTGGCTGCCGCTGGGCTCGGCTCGGGCATCACGGTGCGCCTGTTCGAAATGCTGGCCTATGAGGTGCTGGTCGACGGCACCGAGCCGGAGGTCGGCGCGGTGACGGCGGCCATCCACGCCCTGTTGCAGGAGCGCGGCGACCGGCTGCGCGACGGCGGCGTGCCGATCGAGGACGAAGCGCAGGCGCTGCGCGTCATCCGGGAGAATGTCGAACTGATCCTTGCCGTCGCCCTGCCGATGTGGCGGCGGGTCGGCGCGATCTAGCGCCATGGGCGAGGGCGCGCCATCGGTCGGCGAGGTGTTGCGCGGACGCGGTCCCGTCCTTGTCTACCGTTCGCGGATCAGGGAGGGCACGCCCGTCGTCGTCAAGCGGATGGTGGACGCGCAGGACAGCGTGGCCCAGCGCCGGTTCGAACGGGAACGCCGATTCGCGCATCTCCTGCCGCATCCCTCGTTGCCACGGCTTCTCGCCGAGGGCGACGACTGGATCGCCTTCGAAGCCTTGGAAGGCACGCTGCCCGCGCCGCCGGTTGCGGCATCCATGGTCACGGCGTTGCTTCTTCGCCTGGCTGACGCGCTTGCCTACATCCACGCGCGCGGCGTGGTGCATCGCGACGTGAAGCCCGCGCATGTGCTGTTTCGCGGCGAAACGCCGGTGCTCATCGATTTCGGCGTTGCCGGAACGCCCGGCGACGATCTCCAGCGCGAAGAGCTTTCCGGCACACCGGCCTGGATGGCGCCGGAGCAGCTTGCGGGCGGGGCCGTCGGGCCGGAAGCGGACCTATGGTCGCTCGCCGCCCTCGGCCTGTTCCTGCTGACGGGGCAGAAACCCTATTCTGGCGATGCGGAGGCGGTGCTGCGCCGGCGGATCGCCGGAGAGCCGCCGGCATTCGCGGTTCCGGAAGCGATGCAACACGACGAGCCCGACCTGCTGCGTCTGCTGCGGGCCGGGTTGGGGGAAGCGGCAAAACGTCCGTCCGCCGCCGATTTCGTGCGGCTGCTGGCGGTCAGGCAATCACGAGGTTGACGGCGGGATGCAGCTTCTTGAGGTTCGGCAGGGATTTCGACTGCCACGGAATCTGCGTGCTGCCCTTGACCATCAGGCCGATGCCCGGCTGCTTGCGCACGTCGATGGTGAACTTCGCCAGCAGATTGATACCGGAGGAGTTCAGGAATTCCAGCCCGGAAAGATCGAGCGTGATGGTTTCGGGCTTCTCGCCCAGCACCTGCTGCATCAGGTCGAGGATGGGCGCATAGGCTTCCGTGCCGGAAAGGCGCATCGTGCCTTCGTAATGGATCGCGGACCCCTCGCTCCAGACCCTATATTCGTTCGTTTTGATTTCCATTTTTCGCAATAAACTCCCGGTAATGTCTGCTCAAACGATGTCGAGGGCGGCATAGGTGTCGAGGCGCATGGCGTCCGGCTCTGTCGCCGGTTGAAAACGCCAGCCGAGACGCGCGCCATAGTCGCTCATTAAGGTGAGCAGGCCAAGGCCCGAGCCGCTCGAATTCATGTTCTCCGCATTTTCTTCGATGCGTTCGATGAGAAGCTCGCCCGGATCGCGCGTCGTCAGTTCGGCGAGCAGCGCCTGGAATTTTCCGGCCGTCTCCTGGGTGATCAGGTTGCTGATGCGGATCTCGAAGGAGGCGCCGTCGAGCGAGGCTTCCAGCGTTATGCCGTTGCCGTGACGAAACTTCAGCGCGTTTTCCAGAAGCTCGTTCGTCAGGTAGCCGATCGAGTGACGCGCTTCGTTATAGTCGCCGCCCTTTTCCACCCGTTGCAGGGCGAAGAAATCGCCCAGGAATTCCGAGGTGACGCCGCAATGCTGCCAGGCGAGGTCGAGCGGACCATCGGCAAGACGGATGCGGTTCTTCAGCGCGCCGGCGCCGTTGGTGAATTCCACCTGTCCGAATGTGGCTTCCATGACCTTACCTGTGTTTCATGACGACGAGCGTGATGTCGTCGTGGATCTTCTGCGTGCCGATATGCGCCATGAGATCGGCGATGATGCCATCCTTGATCTCGTCGGCGGTTTCCCTGCGGCGTTTCTTGGCGCTCTCGCACAGCCGGTCGAACCCGAAGAGTTCGCCCCCGGGGCTTTCCGCCTCGGTAACACCGTCCGTGTGCAGCACGATGACATCGCCGGTATCGAACGGGAATTCATGCGTGGATATGAACGGGCCGATGTCGCTTTCAAGGCCGATCGGGAAACCGAGGTCGACGGTGTCGATGCGCTCGACCTCGTCATTGTCGCGCAGCACGAGCACTTCCTCGTGCTGGCCCGACAGCGTCATCTTGCGATCCTCGTAGTCGAGGAAGGCGAGCGAGAGATGTTTGTCGGTCTTGGTGCGCTGGATGTTCTTGAAGACGGCGCGGTTAAGCACTTCCAGGAATTCGCGCGGGTTCTCGTCGCCCTGTTCCTGAAGCGCGCGCGCCACCGACTGCACCATCAGCATCAATACGCCACTCTCAAGCCCGTGGCCCGTGACGTCGCCGATGCCGACCTTCATGCGCCGCTCGTCGTGCAGCACGTCGAAATAGTCGCCGCCCACCTCGTCGGCCGGCTCCATATAGCCGGAAACGTCGATGCCTTTGATCTCGTCGAGCTCGTCGCGTCGCGGCAGCACCATCATCTGGATCTGCCGCGCCACGTCGAGTTCGGCGCCCAGCCGCAGGTTCTCGCTCTTCAACTTGGCGTTCAACGCGTTGATCTCGCCAACGGCGGTTTCGAGCGCTTTCGTGCGCACGGCCACCAGATTTTCAAGGTTTTCCGTGTGGTAGCTGATCTCTTCCGCCATGCGGTTGAACGCAACGCCCACCGCGGCCACCTCGTCGCGGGCGGGAATGGCCACGCGGACGGAGTAGTCCTTGTTCTGGAGCCGCTGCGCCGCGTCGGCCAGCGCGCGAAGGCCCGCGGTGATGCGGCCGGAGATGGCGAAGACGGCGCTGAGAACGATCAGCAGCGACAGGATGACGGTGCCGATCTGCCAGGTTACGACCTGGCGCGTCTCGTCGGAAATGCCCTGCTTGGCTGCAATCAGCGAGGCATAGATTTCGTGTTCCGGAACCATGAAGCCGAGCGACATCACTTCGCGGGTGACGGGGACCTTGCCGGTATAAAGGTTCTCCGCCTCGAGCTGCTTGAGCAGCACGACGTAAGGCACGTCCTCACCGTTCTCCTTCAGCGTCACATTGGTGAGCACGGTCTCGGTGGTTGACGGCATGGCGAGCGAGGCGATGGCGGCCTGATTGCTGTGCGCCAGCCGCCGGTCGAAGCCGCTTTCATTGTTGATCTTGACGCCGAGTGTTTTCTCACCCTGTTCCGTGACGGCGAGCACGTTGCCGTTCGACATGGTGAGGAATGCGAAGCCCGTCTCTGCGATCTTGACGCTCTTGACGATATCGGCGAGCTGGTCGAGCGTCAGGTCGACGCCGACGATGCCGTTTAGGTCCTTGCGGTCGGGTGTCGCCAGCGGCTGGAAGAAGCTGACGATGATCTTGCCCGTGATGCCGTCGAGATAGGGCGACAGCATGGTGATCTGGCTGTCGACAGGGCGCTCGGTTGGCGTGGCGAGCCACGACTGCCATGTCTCGTAGAGGCCGGGGAAGTAGAAGTCCCACCAGTTCGTCTGGTTGTGGCCGGGATAGACCTTGTCGAAGACCGAGCCCTGGTCATTATAAGGCGTCGAGCGCAGGATCGGGTTTGCGCGCGGGCCGATATAGTACATCTGCAATTTCGGAGGACCGGCCGAAAGGAAGCTTGGGCCGACGAGGTTGAAAATGGCGCTTTCGCGCACGGTTTTCATAGCCTCCGGGGTCGGCTGCTTGTTCTCGTCGAGCAGATAGCCCCAGACGGTGACGGCCGAGGCTTCGCCTGCCTGGTTCTGCCACCAGTTGCCCGCCTGGTTGTAGGTGAGCGGCGTGGTCACACCATCGGTCTGAAGCTGCTGGCCAAGCTTGTCGGACAGCGCAGGATTGTCGATGAACGTCTGCATCGACCCGGCAAGGCCGGTCACTTCCGCGTGATAGCGGTCGAGCAGGAGATCGGTGCGCTCGACTGTCGTCTCGATATAGTTCTGCAGATATTCGATGTTCGCTTTTTCGAGACCGCGGCCGACCTCGTCCATCGCGTTGGTGGAGAGGCGGTTGACGTTCCATAGCGCGATGCCGCCGGCGACCAAAAGGTCCACCAGCACGGCGCCGCCGACGACCAGCACGAATTTCGCGCGGAACGACGTCAATGAAAATCCCCAACGCGAGGGTGGTGTCTCGGCAATATCGCTCATCGCGGCTTGCGTCCCGATGCCACCCAGACCGGCCATCCGGCATAACCACCGGGATGGAGGGCAGCGGCAATGTGATCTTCGAAGCCGCGGCGGAATTTTTCGACAAAGGCGCCGTCGTCGCCGCGTTTTTCCGACATGCCGCCTGCGAACATTTCTTCCCAGGCCATGATCATATCGGCAAAAGCCTGTGCGTCCCCGTCGCGATTGGTCACCATGAAGCTTTCGATGCGGAGATCCTCAAGACCGGCGCGTTGCAGGGCCTGGTAGCTTTTCGGCCCGAATTCGAGGTCCATGTCGAAGTCCGCGAACAGTTTCGAAAGCTGTTCATAGGTCCACTGGATGGAGGGACCGCGCGGCTCGCCGAGGCACTGGGAGATCTTTTCGTTGGTGACATAGACACGGCCGCCCGGCTTGCAGATGCGCACCAGCTCGCTGACGATCATTTCCGGCTTGTTGAAAATCTGCAGCGCATGGCGGCAGGAGACGAAGTCGAACTGGCCGTCTTCGAGCAACATTTCGGCGGCGTCGCCGTAGATATATTCGATCCCGCTGATGTCGAATTCGCTGGCGACCTGGCGGGCATAGGCGAGGCTCGACTTGGAATGGTCGAGTGCCACTATGCGCGACGGCGAAAACTCCTTTGCGACCAGCATGGCGAAATCGCCGATGCCGCAGCAGATGTCGGCCATGGTCATGCCGGGCTCCAGCCCATGGCGTGGCAGGATATCGCGTTCGTGCTTCCAGGTGAGCTTCGTCTGCGTGCGCAGCACCGGCACGAAGCCGCCTTCTTCGAGGAAAGCCTGGCCGGGATAGAACTCGCTGTCATATTCCTCGACGAGGATTTTCGGGTTCATCGCCGTCAGCGTGCCGAATTTCTTGGTCGACCAACCGATCACGCTCGACGTGACGATGGTGATCTTGACGTCGGGTCGCTCTTCTGTCGCTTTCAGCAAGGCACCGGCAAGTGCATGAAACGCCACGTTGTTGAGGCGCACAAGTCGCTTCACGTTGACGTAGAACGAGCCCCGGATCGAGGCAATCGACGTTTCCAAGAGCTTGACGCAATCCGCCATCTCAGCGGCGCGTTGCGGCCGCATCGAGCCGGCAAGCGCGAATTCCTGGTTGTTCTGGTCGAAGGAGACCTTGTAGGTCCGGACAAGCTTTTCGGCGATCATGGTGCACTGGCCTCGAGCGTGAGTTCGGCGATGAGACGGATGGCGTTTCCGTCGGCTGGTTCTATGGAGAAACGGGCGGCGTAGTCGACGGCGAGTTCGAGCAGGCCGATATTCGGCTGCAACGGTCCGTCGGAAAACAACGCCTTGTGATAACGCGGCGAAACATCGCCCCCGTTGAGGATGACGACCGCGTCCCGGTAAAACTGCTCCGTTTCCGCGTCGACCGGGATGGTGAGGGCGATCCGGTCGCTGGCGCCGCTGCGCGAAACCGAGCAGACGAAGCTGCCGGTCGGCGCGTGCAGGCGGTAGACCGTTTCCAGAAGCTCGTTCAGCGCGGAGGAGAAAAGGTTGGAATAGAGCAGCGAATCGCTGCGGTTGTGGCTGATCATGCGCGCGAAATAGGTCGACAGCCGGTCGCAATAGGCCCAGTTGGAGGTGAATCCCGCCATATCCATGTCGAATTCCAGAAGCAGCGCGTGATCGCCTGCCTCCGTCTGCCCTGCACCCAGATCCATTCGCCCCTGCCTCGTGATTTCGTAAGGGGGCATTGCGGCCGCGCGCTTACATATCTTTCGGGAAAAACCTAAACTATGTAATGTCCGAAGTGCGGGCGATGCGCGTGGCCGCCAGCGGAGATCGACGTAAGCGATATGATATCGCGGGTTGCGCCGTCCCCTCCGAACTCAAGAAGGAAGCTTTCCATACAATCATGAAGGATTTGTCAAACTCAACCGTTGCTTCTTCAGCAACCCCTGCGGGCGATGACGCCGCGGAACTTGCCCGGGTGCGCCTCGATTTCGCGCAGCTCCAAGAGGAATATGACGACCTGAAGCTTCTCTACGAGGCGATGATCGAACATGGCGAGGCCGTGGAAGACCAGCTCGCCGAACAGAACCTGCTGCTGGAGCGCACACGGGCGCGGCTCGACGAAGAGCTGAACGATGCCGGCCGCTACGTCTTCTCCATCCTGCCCGACAAGCGTGCCGCGGCACCCGCGACCGACTGGCTGCTGGTGCCCTCGACCGAACTCGGCGGCGATTCCTTCGGCTACCATCAGATCGACCATGACCATTTCGCCATCTATCTGCTGGACGTCTGCGGCCACGGTGTCGGCGCCGCGCTGCTTTCCGTCACTGTTATCAATGTGTTGAGGGCGTCCGCGCTGTCGAATGCGGATTTCCGCGATCCTTCCACGGTCCTGAAGGCACTCAACGATACGTTCCCGATGGAAAAGCAGAACAACATGTTCTTCACCATCTGGTACGGCGTCTACAAGGCGAGCACCGGCGAGTTGCGCTATGCGACGGGCGGCCATCCGCCGTCGATCCTGCTGCGCGGAGAGAACCGTCCGGAAGGCACGCCGTCGCGCGAACTGCTCATCACCGTCGGCGGTGTTGCGATCGGCGCGCTTTCGGAAATGGACTACGACAGCGAAGTCACGCGTGTTTTCCCGGGCGACCGGTTGCTCGTTATAAGTGATGGAACATTTGAGGTGAATGGTCCCGGCGACGAGATGCTGAGCGTCGAGGCGCTGGCCGACCATGCGGAGAAGGAAGGCTGCGGTCCCAAGGGCGTTCTCGCCTGGGTGCGGTCGTTCAACGCGGAAGGCCCGCTGCCGGACGACTTCTCGCTGCTCGAAATCCGTTTCTGATCGAATCAATTGCCGGTTGCCGGGGAGCTTAATTCCGCTATCTTTGCAGCATGCTGGAGGAGGAGTCGGTCATGGTCTCGTTCATGAAATGCGGCCCGGCCGCGCTCTTGGTTCTCCAGATGCTGTCCGGTAGCGCTGCCGCTACTGAGGCGGCGCCGGCCGACCTCGCGATCGCGCGCAGCCTCGCCACCATGCTGCAATCGGCGCGCGCGGTGATTTCCGTCAACCAGGAGCGGATCAACGATCCGGCGCTCGGCGACAAGGGCTTGTCGGGTGCGGCTGTCTTGGAAAAAGCCATCGCCAACTACATGCAGGCCACCGGCCGCGACCCGAACACCATCGATCCGGCCTCCTATGAGGGGCGGCTCATCGGGGCGCAGATGGACGCCGTGGTCGAGGTGATGGATGCCAACCAGGCGACGATCAACGCCGAGGGCGAGGGCTTCAAGGGCTTCATCCCCGCCACCTTCACGCGGCTGGTCACCGAGGCCTTCCAGGCCCGCGTCGGCGAGGAGGCGAGCATGAAGTTCACCGCCCCGCCCGTGCTGATCCGCAACCGCAAGGCTCGCCCGGACGCCTTCGAGGCGGCGGCGATCCGCGATTATCTGGAAGCCGCCGACTGGCCGAAGGGCCAGATCTATTCGGCGCTCGTTTCGGCGGACGGCCAGGAGAGGGCGCGCATCATGGTGCCCGAATATTACGTGCCGTCCTGTCTCACCTGTCATGGCGACCCGGCCGGCGAACTCGACATCACCGGCTACCCGAAGGAAGGCGCGCATGAGGGCGACCTTGGCGGCGTGATCAGCATCGGGCTCATTCCGCAATGAGCAGCGCCGCCTTCTTCTCGCCGCGGCGCCTGTCGATCCGGCTGCGGCTGATCATCCTCGCGGCGGTGCTGCTTCTCGCAATGCTCGGCAGCAGCCTGTTCACCCGCGGCGAACTGTTCCGCGCGCTGGAATCGGGCGACGAGGCCAATCGTATCGCGCAGATCAGCACGCTGTCCGATGATGTGCGCGAAGCCTTCAACAGCCTGCGCTACTGGCAGACGGACCTCGCCGTCAGCCTCCTCACGCTGGCCGAGACCCGCGCCGAGGAAGCCCGCACCCGCCTTCGCGAACGGCTGGACAGGCTGTCCGAGCACCGGCCGACGGAGGCGGCGGCGATACGTGAGGGGGTCGACCGGTTCGATGCGCTCGCCAACCAGGCGGTGGAGGCCTATACCGACGACCAGCGCGTGATCGGCAACACCCGCTTCGCCGAAGCGCGGCGCTACGGCATCAGCGTCGAGGAAAACCTCGCCGCCCTCCAGGCCGATCTTGCCCGCCAGTCCGGCACCGCACGCGCCAACATTCTGCGGCAGTTCGAGCGCGCTTCCAATGTCGCCTCGCTGCTCTCTGCCATCGCCGCCATCATCGGCACCGCGCTGACCGTCGTCATCCTCGGCTCGATCCTGAGGCCGCTCGGCGAGATCGTCACGGCCGTGCGGGGATTGACCGCCGGCGACGCCCAGGTCGTCGTGCCTCCGGCGGGCGGTGACGAACTCGGCAAGGTCAGCGAGGCCCTGCAACTGCTCAAGGAGAACCAGGGCGAGCGCGACCGCCTGACGCGCGAAGCCGAGCACCAGCGGAAAACCCTCGTCGACGCCATCGAGAGCATCGCCGAAGGGTTCACGCTCTATGGTCCCGACGAGCGCCTGCTGATTATGAACCAGCGGTTCCGCGACATGCACCCCGTCCACAACGAGATGGTCGCCGGGACGTCGACCTTCCGCGACGTCATTGAAGCGGCCGGACGCCACATCGTCGAGCTCGACCGACCCTTCGACGAATGGCTCGCCTCGCGGCTCTCCCTGCACGACCACAGCGCCACCCGGGTTACCCCCTTCAAGGATGGCCGTTGGATGCAGGTCAGCGAGCGGCGCACCCATGAGGGTGGCTTCACCGTCGTCTACGTCGACATCACCGAGCTGCGCCAGCGCCAGCACGAGCTGGAGCTCGCGCGCGACGAGGCGCAGCGGGCGACGCAGGTGAAATCAGAATTCCTCGCCAATATGAGCCACGAGCTGCGCACGCCGCTCAACGCCATCATCGGCTATGCGCAGATCCTCCAGGAGGATGCCGAGGACACCGGCCAGACCGAATCCCTTCCCGACCTCAAGAAGATCGAGAGCGCCGGCAACCACCTGCTCGGCCTCATCAACGGCATCCTCGACCTGTCGAAGATCGAGGCCGGCCGCATGGAGGTCTATCGCGAGCGCTTCGACATCGGCGCGCTGATGAGTGACGTGGCATCGCTGATCCGCCCGCTCGCCGCCAAGAACGACAACGAATTCGTGGTCCATTGCCCCGACGATATCGGCACGATCGAGACCGACGTCACCAAGGTCAAGCAGGCGCTGCTCAATCTTTTGAGCAACGCCTGCAAGTTCACCGAAAAGGGCACGGTCTCGCTCGGCGTCGCGCGACAGGGCAACGGTGCGGAGCGCCTACTGGTGATGACCGTCACGGATACCGGCATCGGCATGAACGAGGAACAGCTCGGCCGGCTCTTCCAGGCGTTTTCCCAGGCCGACAGCTCGACGTCCCGCAAATTCGGCGGCACCGGGCTGGGTCTCGCGATCAGCCGCAGTTTCGCGCAGATGCTCGGCGGCGACCTGACGGTCGAAAGCCGGCCGGGCGAGGGGTCCCGCTTCATCTTCGTCCTGCCCGATCCGGAAGAGGCGGCAGCAGGTACGGAAGCCACCGAGGGCGACGATCCTTCGATATCGAGACCGGAGCAGAGCGAGCGGCCCGCCGTGCTTGTCGTCGATGACGACGAGGCGTCGCTCAACATCATCGGCTCGCACCTGAAGCGCGAGGGCTACCGCGTGCTCTATGCCGGTGCCGGGGAACAGGCGCTGGAAATGGCGCGCAAACACCGCCCGGCCGCCATCACGCTCGATATCCTGATGCCGCAGATGGACGGCTGGTCGGTGCTCGTCGCGCTGAAATCCGATCCGGAACTCGCCGCCATCCCCGTCGTCATCGTCAGCATCAGCAACGAGAAGGCGCTCGGCTTCACGCTCGGCGCCGCCGCCATGCTCACCAAGCCCGTCGACCGCGGCGAACTCAGCGATTTCATCGCCCGCATCACCGGCGGCAGCCAGGGCGGAACGGTGCTCGTCGTCGAGGACGACCAGGCGACGCGGCTCCTCATCCAGCGTACCGTCGAGCGGCTCGGCCGCGCCGTCGCGCTCACGGAGAACGGCCGCCAGGGCATGGCCTGGCTTGCCGCCAACGAACCGCCGATCGCCATCCTGCTAGACCTTCAAATGCCGGAAATGAACGGCTTCGAGTTCCTCGCGGCCCTGCGCGACCGGGAGGAATGGAACGCCGTGCCGGTGCTCGTCGTTACCGCGAAACATCTCTCCAATGCGGAACGGGATCTGCTCAGCGCCCGCACGACGCAGATCATCGGCAAGGGCAAGGGCGCGCATATCGAACTCACGCAGGCGCTTCGCGACGTCATCATCTCGGGTGCGCCGAAAGGGACCGGGAATCCATAGAGATGGTGAAAATCCTGCTTGTCGAAGACAATGAAATGAACCGCGACATGCTCTCGCGCCGGCTGGAACGCCGAGGCTACGAAGTCATTTTCGCCCATGACGGCGAAGAGGCCGTCGCGCGGGCAGAGGCGGACGCCCCCGACCTCATCCTGATGGATATCGGCCTGCCCGGCATCGACGGCTGCGAGGCGACACGCCGCATCCGCAGCGGCCCCGCCGGCACCGGCCTGCCCATCATCGCCCTCACCGCCCACGCCATGAGCGTCGACGAAGCCCGCGCCCGCGAAGCCGGCTGCGACGACTTCGACACCAAGCCGATCGACCTGCCGCGGCTGATCGGCAAGATCGAGAAGCTCCTCTCCGGCGCGAGTTAAGGAACTCTAGGCGGAAAGCATGCCGCGAATCGCCTCGCCGCCCATCGAACCCTGGTCGATTTCAGTCGAGGTCCACCGCCGCTGGAACCAATGGCCGGAGCGCATCGATCAATGTGGTAGCGCCATAGCGAACCTCGCCGTCGGGCTCGACGTCTATGAGTCCACCTGTGTTATGTGCGTCGTAAAGGTCGATCAGCAGCTTGGTGGCACTTGCGCTCACAACCCGCTCCAGGCTTTCCTGCCATTGCGAACGGGGTAGCGCCTGCGCGGTGATCGTGCGGCCGCGCAATTGGCTCAGAGCCGCGGCCACATCGGCGGCACTGTAGCGGCGCGGCCCTTCCGCATGGACGATTTGCACATCGGTTCCGCCGCTTGGGCCAAGCAGGAGGTCCGCGGCCATCAAGCCGACATCCGCCGCTAAAGCCGTGGGAAAATCCATTTCGACCGGGTGGTGCAGGCTGGGCAGGATGCCGGTCGTGATCGCCATTGGAACGAACGCGCCCCAGCCTTCCATATGTTCTGCCGATCGCAGGAAAATCTTCGGCATGTCCAGCCTGCGAAGGCGCTCCTCGAAAATGCGAAAGAGGGTGGGCATCCCAATATCACCGCCGATATGGGCGCCATAGTCGGAAATCGCCAGGACACTTTTCGGCCGCGCCCGCTCCAGCGCCATGGCCATGCTTTCGATGGACCGGCGCATGTCGCCGGGGGCATCCTCGGCCTGCGTTGGAGGCGGAAGAATGACCTGCACGGCATCCGCATTCGCGATCGCCCAGCCGAGGGCGGTGGGGTCCTGCAGATCGGCGAGCGCGATGTCGCAGCCTATTTCGCGGAGCCGGCCGGCCTTTGCCTCGTCGCGCAGGATCGCCCGGACGGGCATGCCGGCCTTGCGCAGTGCCAATGATGTAGAATAACCGACCTTACCGGCGGCTCCGACGATTGCAAACATGGTGCATTTCCTTGCTGAAGATGGGCAAGGAGTAGGGAGCGGTACAAAATTCGTCGCACAGATTCAGGCGGATTTTTGCAGGTTCGGGCGGAATTCGTTCGCCTGCCGGGCGATCTCGCCAGGGGTCTGGCCGAGGAGCCGGCGCATCGTCGAGGTCATATGGCTTTGATGCGCGAACCCGGCGGCGACCGCGATCTCACTTGCGGGCATCGTCGTCGTGAGCATCAGGGCGCGCGCATATTCAACGCGGCGGCGGATGACATATTGATGCACCGGGGCGCCGGTGCTGTTGCGAAACAGTGTCTTCAGGCGCGTGACGCTGACGCCTGCGACCACTGCCAGATCGGCAAGCCGGAGTCGTTGATCGAGATTGGCCTCAATGAAGTCCGTCAACATGCGAAGCTGGCGCGCCGAGAGCTTCGGTTCGCTGCGATCATCCGGCGCCTGAAAATCGCCGCTGGCGGTCTCGATCAGCCGGACGGCGAGCGCGTTGGCGAGAAGATCGATGAAGAGAGGGTCGGATGGCGTGTCGGCCTCGAGATCCGCCTTGATGGCAAGGCCAATGCCTTCCAGGCGGGCGTCGCGAACCTGAAATCTCGGCAGCAGCTCGATCTTGCCGGCGTCGCGTCCGAGTTCCCCGGCAACGTGATCAAGCAGCGAAGGGTGGAGGCTCAGTCGCAGGATCCGGCAGTCGGCATCGTCCTCCCATGTGCCATCCATGCCGGCCGGAACGATGTCGATATCGCCCGGCTTCTGCACCCGGCGCATGTGCCGGCCGCCGATCGAACAATCGGCCTTTACGGGCGGACCGAAGTGCATGCCCAGTCTATGCAGTTTTCCGCCCGGCACATGCGAAAGCCCGCGGGGGATATGCAGGAAATCGGCGTCTAGCCCGGTCCAATTCCTGCCGGCGCTTGTCAACAGGATCTGCGCTGCATGAGGCGCCATCGGGCTATGCTTTCGAAAGGTTGGCGGCAAGAGTACCGGGCAATCATCCGTTTAACAACCGCCCGCGGCCCGCCGCCGCGCGTATGGTTTTACCGACCCTTTTCTGCCATCCGCTCGACGATCATTTCGGCAATCGGGATCGCCGAGGTGGCGGCGGGGGAGGGGGCGTTGCAGACGTGCAGCATGCGGTCGGTCTGCGCGAAGAGGAAATCGTGGATCAGGGCGCCGTCCTTGCGGACGGCCTGGGCGCGGATGCCGGCTTCGTGCGGGAGCAGGTCGGTGAGGTCGAGGCTTGGGCAGTATTTTCGGCACTCTTCCAGATAGCCTGGTTTCCAAAGCGAGTTGCGCAGCTCGGTGACCGCGGATTTTCGGTTGGCGAATACGGTTTTCCAGAAACCGGGAAACAGCGCGTAGTCGGCCATGTCGGCAAAATTGACGGAAAGGCGTGGGTAGCCTTCGCGGGCAAAACCGATCACGGCATTTGGCCCGACCGTCACGCTGCCGTCGATCATGCGCGTCAGGTGCACGCCGAGGAAGGGCAGGGCGGGATCGGGGATCGGGTAGATCAGGTGGCGGACGATGTTGTTCTTGGCTGCCGGAAGGCGATAATATTCGCCGCGGAAGGGAACGATGCGATGCTCGATCGAAAGCCCGGCGAGCACAGCCAGCCGGTCGGACTGGAGGCCGCCGCAGACCACCAGCTTCTTCGCCTGCCAGTTCTCGCCAGCCGATGCGATGTCGACGGAATCGATGGATTCGCGAATGCCGGTCACGCGCGTTGAAAGGCGAATGTCGCCGCCGAGCGCCTTGATGCGCCGTCCCATGGCCTGGCAGACGTCGGCATAGCTGACGATGCCGGTGGAGGGCACGAACAGCGCGCCGCGGCCGCGGATGTTCGGCTCCCGCTCGTTCAATTCGCCCTCGCTGATGCGCTGGACCTCGATCGTGTTCTGTTTCGAGCGTTCGTAGAGCGCTTCCATGCGCTCCACTTCGAGATCGGATGTGGCGACGAGCAGCTTGCCGCAGACCTCGAAGCGGATGTCGTTCTCCAGGCAGAAGGCCTTGGTGGCCTCGGCGCCCTTGCGGCAGAGCTCGGCCTTCAGGCTGCCGGGCGGATAGTAGATGCCGGCATGGATGACGCCGCTGTTGTGGCCCGTCTGGTGCTTGCCGAGCGCATCCTCCTTTTCGATGAGGATCATGCTGCTGCCGGGCTGGCCTTCCAGAAGCCGCATGGCCGTCGCCAGGCCGACGATGCCGCCGCCGATAACGCAATAATCGAAAATCATTTGTCCTGCCCCTGCCTGGCCGATTATGCGCCCGCAGCCTGGCGTTCGCCATAGCCGAAATAAGCCTCTTCCAACGCATGGCCGTCGGCAAGCTCGCTTGCTGAACCCTCCAGCGCCACATGGCCGTTGCGCAGCACGTAGATTCGGGAGGCAAGGTCGAGGATGCGGGCGGTGGACTGTTCGACGACGAGCAGCGTCAACCCGTCGGCATTGAGCTGGCGCAGGCTTGCATAGACCTGGTCGATGACGAGCGGCGCAAGGCCGAGCGAGGGTTCGTCGATCATCATCAGCGAGGGGCGTTGCAGGATGGCGCGGGCGATGGCGAGCTGCTGCTGTTCGCCGCCGGAAAGGTGGCCGGCAACGCCGCGGTAGCGGGCCTTCAGGATCGGGAAGATGGCAAGCACGCGCTCCAGATCCGCGGCGGCTTCAGCCTTGTCCTTGCGGATCATGCCGCCGAGCAGCAGGTTTTCCTGCACCGTCAGCGTGCGGAAAATGCTTCGCCCTTCCGGCACCAGCGCCAGGCCCTTCCGGCACAGCTTTTCGGGCACCTGACCGGCGATCGGCTCGCCATTGAAGGTCATCGTGCCGCCGGTCGGCGCCATGAGCCCGGAAATCGTCTTCAAAAGCGTGGATTTGCCGGCGCCGTTGGGGCCGACGACGAAGACGATCTCGCCCTTGCGGACCTCCAGATCGACCGATTTCAAGGCAGCGAGCCGGCCGTAGCCGGCGGTGAGGCTGCGTATTTCAAGCATGTCGTTCCCCTTTAGCGCGGTTGAGGCCGTCGATCGAAATCGGAAAGGCTCACCGTTTTTTGCCGTTGACAAAAAAAATCTAACCCGCATTCTGTCTTCTGTCCACAGAGGACTATGTGCAAAAATTATGGCGGTGCATCGTTCATCGCCAAAGGGGAACGACGATGAAATCTGTTGCTGTGGCCGCCTCGGCCGCAATCGCCCTCCTGTTGCCGGTGGCCAGCGTTCAGGCCGAAGAGCCGATCAAGATCGGCTTCGCCATCGCGGAATCCGGCTGGCTTTCGAACTACGACAGCGCGCCCTTCAAGGCCGCGGTCATGAAGATCGAGGAAATCAACAAGGCCGGCGGCCTCTTGGGTCGCCAGATCGAATATTCCGTGATGGACACCAAGACGGAGCAGGCCCGTGCCGCGACGGTCGGCGCACAGCTCGTCGACAGCGGCGTCGACATGCTGGTCGTTTCCTGCGACTACGATTTCGGCGCGCCGTCGGCGCTTGCCGCCAAGCAGGCGGGCAAGATCGCCTTCAGCCTCTGCGCGGCCGATCCGAAGATGGGCGTGCAGGGCGTCGGCCCGCTCGCCTTCACCGCCAACAGCGCAGCGCAGTCGGAAGGCATCGCCATTGCCGAATATGGCAACAAGAAAATGAACCTGAAGTCGGTCTACGTGCTGGAAGACCTGACGATCGAATACAACAAGTCGGCCTGCGCCGGTTTTCGCGCCGCCTGGACGGCAAGTGCCGGCGCTGAGGCAATCCTCGGCAACGACACGTTCAAGAACGACGACCCGTCGATCGCCTCGCAGATCACCCGCCTCAAGGGTCTGGCGACGCAGCCGGATGCGGTCTTCGTCTGCTCCTTCACGCCGGGTGGCGCTTCGGCCGTGCGCCAGCTGCGCGCTGCCGGCATCGACCTGCCGATCCTCGCCAACACGGCCATGGTCGACAATTACTGGCTGAACGCCGTGCCGGGCCTCAAGGATTTCTACCTGCCCGCGTTCATGTCGCTTTACGGCGATGATCCGCGCCCGGAAATGAACACCTTCCTCGAAAGCCACAAGGCGCGTTACGGCGAGCCGCCGGTCTCCTCCTATTCGGTTCTCGGCTATAGCCTCATCGAACAGTGGGCCTATGCGGTCGAGCAGGCGAAGACGACGGAATCCGAAGCCGTGGTCGGCGTCATGAACACCTTCAAGGACCAGCCGTTCACCGCCGGCCCGACCTCCTTCACCGATCAGCTTCATATCCAGGTCGACCGGCCCTGGCTGATCATGAAGGTCGAGAACGACTCCTTCCGCGCCGTCGAGGTGTACCGGAACTCGTTCAAGCCGGACATGAAGCTCCTGTTCCGCGTCGGTCAGTAACCGGCAGCGATCCGTCGGCTGCATGGCGGTGCAGCCGGCGGAACCAAATCTCCAAGCAAATTCATAGCCGAGCTTACGGATAGGTCTCGCCCGATATGTCACGTCCATCGAAAGAACGGCTGGAAGCCCGCGGCGTTGCCGTCGCCTTTGGCGGCATCCGGGCCTTGAGCGGTGTCGACCTCGAGCTCCGGCGCGGCGAGGTGCTCGGCCTCATCGGCCCGAACGGCGCCGGCAAGACGACCATGGTCAATGTGCTGAGCGGCTTCCAGCGGCCGACCAGCGGCAGCATCAGCCTCGACGGCATCGACGTTTCGAAGCTCACGGCTCGCAAGATCGCCCAGGCCGGTGTCGGCCGCAGTTTCCAGGCGGCGCGTCTCTTCCGGGCGATGACGGTGGAGCAGAACCTTTCCGTCGCCGCGATCGGCAGCGGGCTTTCGCGCAAGGCGGCCCGGGAGCGGGCGCTCGAAATCCTCGACTGGATGGGCCTCGCGAAAAAGGCCGACCACCGCTGCGACAGCCTGTCCTACGGCGACGAGCGGCGTATCAGCATCGCCCGGGCACTCGCCTTGCAGCCGTCCTTCGCGCTGCTCGACGAGCCGGCTTCCGGCATGAACGACGCGGAATGCGAGGCGCTGATGGAAGTCATCGCCGAGCTGCCGGCGCGTTTCGGCTGCGGCGTGCTGCTGATCGAACACAATATGAAGGTGATCATGGGCGTCTGCCAGCGCATCCATGTGCTCGATGGCGGCCAAAGCCTCGCCGAGGGCTCGCCCCAGGACATCCAGAAAAACCCTGCCGTCCGCCGCGCCTATCTCGGCGAAAAGGCTGCCGACAGCACCCTCGCGATCTAGGAACCGGACGCCATGGCCAACATCGTTCAAGTTCTCGTCGATGCCATCGCGCTGGGCAGCCTCTATGCCCTCGTCGCGCTGGCGATCGGCCTCGTCTTCGGCGTCATGCGGCTCGTCAATTTTGCCCAGGCCGACTACATCACCATCGGAGCCTATGCGCTGGTGGTGCCGACCGCGAGCGTCACGCCCCCGCTGCTGCTCGGCGCGCTGCCCTCGGCCCTGATGATCGGCGGCGTGCTCGTCGTCGTGATGGCTCTGGCGCTTCTGACGGAACGTGTCGCCTTCCGGCCGCTGCGCAATTCCAATCCGTCTACGCTGCTCATCTCCTCCTTCGCCGTCAGCTATTTCCTGCAGAACCTCGTCATGCTCATCCATACCGGCCGGCCGAAGTCGGTCGGCATCGGGCAGGGCCTTGCCAATGCGGTGGAGATCGGCGGCGTGCGGGTTCCGGGCGTGCAACTCCTCACCATGGTCGTCACCGCCGGCCTACTCGTCGCCCTGGTGCTCTTCCTCAAGAAGACGCCGCTCGGCATCCAGATGCGGGCTGCGGCCGAGAATTTCCAGATGGCCCGACTGCTCGGAATGCCGGCAAACCGGGTGATCGCGCTCGCCTTTGCCATCTCCGGCCTGCTCGGCGGCGCGGTCTCGCTGCTCCTGACGATCCAGACCGGCACGCTCGACCTGCGCATGGGCCTGATGCCCGTCGTCTACGCCTTCTTCGCCACCGTCATCGGCGGCATGGGTTCGCTGCCGGGCGCAGCACTCGGCGGGTTTCTCGTCGGTGTCGCCAGCGTGCTTCTGCAAACCTATCTGCCGGCGGACCTGCGCCCCTTCCGCGATGCCGGCGTGTTCATGATGGTCATCCTGATCCTCCTCGTGCGCCCGCAGGGCCTGATCGTCACCAGCGCCGCGAAGGAGCGCGTATAATGAAGAGCGATACCATGTCCTTCGCAACGATCGGCCGCTTCTGGTTTCCGGTGCTTGCTCTCGTCGTACCGCTTGCGATCATCGTGGTGGTCACAGGCCAGTTCGGCGGCCTGTCCATCCAGCGCACCGTCATCGAGATGCTGATCAGCATCGTCATCGTTGTCGGGCTCTACGTCTTCGTCGGCAATTCCGGCATCATCTCCTTCGGCCATGCCACCTTCATGGCCATCGCCGCCTACGCCTCGGCCTGGCAGACCTGCTGCGAGATGCTGAAGCCGATCACCATGTCCGGCCTGCCGCCGTTCCTGCGCGACCAGAGCATTCCGCTGCTGCCGTCCGCCGTGGTCTCCGTGCTACTCGCCGGCGGTGCCGCCTTCCTCACCGGCCTCGTCATCATGCGGCTCACCGGCCTTGCGGCCTCGATTTCCACGCTCGCCGTGCTGTTCATCCTGAACGTCGTCTATTCCAACTGGGACAGCGTCACGATGGGCTCGGCCTCGATCGTCGGCCTGCCGACCTATGTCACGGCCTGGCTGGCACTCGGCTGTGCCGTCGTCGCCATCGTCATCGCCTATCTGTATCAGGTCTCCGCCTTTGGCCTGGCGATCCGCGCAACACGCGAAGACGAGGTGGCGGCCGCCGCGTCGGGCATCTCGCTCTACTGGTCGCGGCTGATCGCCTTCACGCTCTCGGGCTTCATGGTCGGTCTCGGCGGGGTGCTGCAGGCGCACTACCTCGGCACGGTGTCGATCAACAGTTTCTTCCTGAGCTTCACTTTCCTGGCGCTCGCCATGCTCATCGTCGGCGGCATGGGAAGCCTTGCCGGCGCTGTGGTCGGCGTCGTCGTCATCACGGCGATGGTTGATATCTTCCGTCGGCTTGAAGGCGGGATTTCGATCGGCGGCGAGCAGTGGTCGCTGCCGGCGGGCACGCAGGAGCTTATCATCGCGGCCTTTATGCTGTTGATACTGGTCTTCCGCAAAGACGGAATCATGGCAGGGCGAGAAATGACCCTGCCGGAGCAGGAACATCGCGAGAAAGGGCTCATCAATGGCTAACAATCTACTCTTCAATACCGACGAGCCGATTGGCATCATCGACCACCGGATGTTGTCCGACCAGGTTTCGACCTTTCTCGTGCGCGAACTGATCTTCGGCCGGCTCCAGCCCGGCCAGCGCATCAACGAGGCAGAGCTGGCGCGCCAGCTCGGCATCAGCCGCAACCCCATCCGCGAGGCGATCCGCCGGCTGGAGGAGCGCGGCCTGCTCGTCGCGGTTCCCCGCAAGGGCACCTTTGTTCGCACCTTCCTGCACAGCGATATCGACGAGATCTTCTCGTTCCGCGTCGTGGTCGAGCGCTTCGCTGTCGAGCAGGCGCTGCCGCAGATGACCGACGCCGACATCGAGCGCATTGCCGGTTTCGTCGATGCGATGGTCGCGGCCGCCAATGCCAATGACGAGATCGCGCTGGTCGAAAACGACCTCGCCTTCCACCTCGAAATCTGCCGGCTCTCGAAGAACCGCCAGACGCTGCACGCCTTCACCAACATCCAGGCGGAAGTGCAGATGCTCATCACCATGGCCGAGCGCCAGTTCGAAAGCCAGATGGCGGCGGCCGTCGACCACTGGCCGGTCGTCGAGGCGCTGCGCACCCGCAACCCCGAAAAGGCGATGGACGCCATCCGCGATCACATCCGCGATTCCTGGCGCCACCTGCTTGAAGCTTACGAGCGGGAAAAACCCCGCTCGTCCTGACCCTATCCATGAGAAAAGAGGGAACAATGCCTGACAGAAAAATCATCGGCATCGATATTGGGGGAACGTTCACTGACTTCGTTTCCTACGATGCGGCGACCGGCACCATCGAGAACTGGAAGAACCTGACGACGCCCTCCGAACCGATCGAAGGCGTGCTCCAGGGCCTCGGTCAGGTCGAGGATGTTGCCAGCGTCGACAAGATCCGTCTCGGCACGACGATCGCCACCAACGCGCTTCTGACGCGCCGCGGCGCCAAGGTGGCCTATGTCACGACCACCGGCTTTCGCGATGTTCCCTTTATCCAGCGCGGCGACCGCCGCAGCCACTACGACATTACCTGGATCAAGACCAAGCCGCTGATGAAGCGCGCCGACACCTATGAAATCGGCGGCCGGTTCAGCGCCAAGGGCGAAGAGGTCACGGCGCTCGACGAAGCGGCCGTGCGGGAACTCGCCGCCACCATCAAGGCCGACGGCACGATCGAGGCGATCGCCGTCTGCACGCTGTTCTCCTATATCGACCCGAGCCACGAGCAGCGCATCCGCGATATCCTGGCCGAAGAACTGCCCGGCATGCCGATCTCGATTTCCTACGAGGTCCTGCCGAAGTGGAAGGAATACGACCGCGCCTCGACCACCATTGCCGATGCCTACCTGAAGCCCATCGTCTCCGACAATTTCCACCGCATGCAGAAGCGCCTTGACGCCATCGGCATCGGCGACCGCATTGGCGTGATCAAGTCGAACGGCGGTGAATCGACGCTAAAAGGTGCCGCCGAAGCGCCGGTGCAGATGACGCTGTCCGGCCCGACCGGCGCGGTCGTCGCCACCCGCGTTCTCTCCGAACTCACCGGCATCAAGAACCTCGTTACCTTCGACATGGGTGGCACCTCGACCGATTGCTCGACCGTCGTCGATGGCATGGAGCATGTCACGACCAGTTTCGAGATCGAATGGGGCCTGCCGATCCAGATCCCGATGATCGACATCCACACGATCGGTGCCGGCGGCGGCTCGATTGCGTGGATCGACAAGGGCGGCATGCTGCGCATGGGCCCGCAATCGGCCGGCGCCGCACCGGGTCCTGCCTGCTATGGCCGCGGCGGTGAGAATGCCACCGTGACCGACGCCAACGTCGTGCTCGGCCGCATCAACCCCGATTACTTCCTCGGCGGCAAGATGAAGCTCGACGCCGAGGCGGCGCATCGCGCGGTGAAGAAGATCGCCGACCAGCTCGGCCTTGAGGTCGATGCCGCGGCCTTCGCCATGGTGCAGATCGCCAACAACAACATGCTGGGGGCGCTGCGCGCCGTGCTCCTCCAGCGCGGCCTCGATCCGCGCGACTTCTCGCTGGTCGCCTCGGGCGGGGCGGGTCCGGTGCATATCTGCGACCTGATGGATATTTCCGGCATTCCGCAGGGCATCGTGCCGAACTATCCCGGCCAGTTCTCCGCCTTCGGCTTCATCATGACCGATGCCCGCGTCGACCGGCACCGCACGGTGCAGCAGATCTCGAAATATTTCGACGGTGCCCGCGCCACGGCGGCGATGACGGAGCTGGTGGATGGCGCGATCGCCGAGCTGGTCTCGCAGGGTTACCAGCAGAAGGTGGAGATCTACCGCTCCATCGAGGCCCGTTACTTCGGCCAGAACCACGAGCTGGAACTCAGCTTCCCGGCCAACCAGTTCACCGAGGAAACCATCGCAAGCCTTTGGGAACGCTTCCACGAGGAGCACCAGAACCGCTTCGGCTTCTCCATTCCTGGCGAAACCATCGAGACGGTCAATCTCAAGGTCGTGGCCGTCGCCGTTTCGGAAAAGCCGCAGATGCGCGAACTCGAAAAGGGCGAGGGCACGCCTGGCTCCTCCGGCAGCCGCAAGGTGCGCTTCGAGGACGGCTGGCACGAGGTGAAGACCTACGACCGCGGCACCTTCAAGCAGGGCCAGACCGTCACCGGTCCCGCCATTGTCGAGGAGAACGCCTCCGTCACCATCTTGCAGCCGAAACAGACGCTCCGCGTCGACCGGCTCGGCAATCTGATCATTTCGGCCTGAGGAGTACCGTCATGGACTTCGTTACGATGAACATCCTGGAATCCAGCATGGTCTCTCTCTGCAAGGAGATGGGAATCGTGCTGATGAAGACGTCCTATTCGACGATCTTCAACGAGGCGCTCGACTTCACCTGCGGCCTCGCGGACATGAACGGCGACATGATCGCCGTCGCCGACTATTGCCCGGCGCAAATCGGCGGCATGCCGCTGCTCGTGAAATCGTGCCTCAAGGAAATCCCGATCGACGAGATCGAGGAGGGCGACGTCATCCTGCACAACGACCCCTATCGCGGCGGCCTGCACACGCCGGAGCACACCTTCTTCAAGCCGATCTTCGTCGACGGCGAGATCATGGGCTTTGCGGTGGCGATCGGCCATATCGCCGAAGTCGGCGGTATGGCGCCGGGCGGCTTCTGCGGCGAGGCGACGGAAATCTTCCAGGAAGGCCTTCGCATTCCGCCGGTGAAGATCAAGAAGCGCGGGAAGGACAATATCGAGGTCTGGAAGCTGCTTCTCGCCAATGTGCGCACGCCACGCGTCAACTATGGCGACCTTCGCGCCCTCATCGCCGCCGTCGATCTCGGCGAAAAGCAGATGACGCAGATCTACAAGAAATACGGAAAGGAGAAGATCAAGGAGACCGTCAACGACCTGCTGCTTTATTCGGAACGCCGCATGCGCGCCGAACTGGAAGCGATCCCGGACGGCATCTATGCCTTCTCCGACACGATCGAGAGCGACGGCATCGATGCCGAGCGCACCTATACGGTGGCCGTGGAAGTGCACAAGCGCGGCGGCGAGATCATCGTCGACTACCACGGCTCCTCGCCGCAGGCTTCGGGTCCGATCAACGCGACGCTCGGCGTGGCCACCTCGGCCGCCTACAATGCCGTGCTGCACATGACGGACCCGACGATCCCGCGCAATTCCGGCTGCTTCCGGCCGATCCGCGTGATGGCGCCACCCGGCACCATCGTCAATGTCGATTTCCCGGCACCGGAAGTCGGTGGCAACACCGAGACGCATCCGCGCATCGTCGGCACCATCCTTGGCGCCATGGCGCCGGCCATTCCGAACCGGGTGATGGCGGCGGAAGGGGCGACGCACTGCAACTTCGTCTTCGGCGGCGTCGATGCGGATACGGGCGAATATTTCGCCTGCTACGACCTCGAAGCGGTCGGCTGGGGCGGCCGTGCCTTTGCGGACGGCAATGACGGCGTAGACTCCATCAACGGCAATTGCCGCATCACGCCGGTCGAAGTCTACGAGACGCGCTTCCCCTGGCGCATCGAAAGCCTCGCCTTCAACGTCGATGCCGGCGGTGCCGGCGAGTACCGCGGTGGGGTCGGCTATTCCAAGCAGATGTTGTGCCTCAACGACGAGATCATCTGCTCGCAGATGACCGACCGCCACCTGCTCGCCCCCTGGGGCCTCAACGGCGGCACGGAAGGCGGCGTCGGCGCGACGCTGGTCATGAAGAACGGCCGCGAGGACTGGCAGACGATGCGCGAGGCCTATGGCAAGGCCTCGACCAGCCGCTACTCCAACGTCTCGATCCGCCGCGGCGACCGCGTGCGGCTCGTCACGCCCGGCGGCGGCGGTTACGGCGAACCGGCAAAGCGCGACCCGGCAGCGGTCGCAGAGGATGTCCGCGAGGGCTACGTCTCCAAGGCGGCCGCCCAGAAACATTACGGCTACCAGGAGGCCTGAGACCATGAAGTTTTCGCTGAACGGGCTTTATATCGAAAGCTACACGAAATGCGCCAATTGCGGCGTGCTGATCTACGAGGCCTCGGCCGAGGATTCCGCCCGCAAGAAGTTGCATGACGGGAGCATTTATTGCTCCGAGGAATGCGTCGATTGGAAGCTTGCCCGGGACGCCCGTCGCGCCAAGGCGGCCGTCTAGGAATTGATGTGCCGGCCCCGTCTGTGAGGGTGGGGCCGGCCAACTTGAAGCGCCGCGATTAGCGCCGCGCCATAACAAACTGTCCAAGGAGACATCCATGTCCACGAACGCTGCCTTCACGGCGCGGCGCGCTGCCGCTATTCCGGCTGGCCTTTCGAAACATCTCGACGTCTATATCGAGAAGGCGGAAAACGCCGAACTGTGGGACGTCGAAGGCAAGCGCTACATCGATTTTGCAGCCGGCATCGCCGTCAACAACACCGGCCACCGCCATCCGAAGGTGGTCGAGCGCGTGCGCAACCAGCTCGACAAGGTCACCCACACCTCGTTCCAGACCACGCCCTATATCGACTATGTCACGGTCTGCGAAAAGCTGAACGCGCTGGTCCCCGGCGATTTCCCGAAGAAGACGTTTCTCGTCTCCACCGGCGCGGAAGCCATCGAAAACGCCGCCAAGATCGCCCGCGCCGCGACCGGCCGCTCGGCTTTCGTCGCCTTTTCCGGCGCCTTCCACGGCCGCACGCTGATGGCGATGACGCTGACCGGCAAGACCGCGCCCTACAAGGCCGGCTTCGGCCCGCTGGTGCCGGATGTCTTCCATCTGCCGTTCCCGATCCCCTATCACGGCATTTCCGAGCAGGAATCGCTGACGGCGCTCGACCGCTTCTTCCGCTCCGAGGTCGACCCGACGCGCGTCGCCGGCATCTTCGTCGAGCCGGTGCAGGGCGAGGGTGGTTTCTATCCCGCACCCGTCACCTTCCTGCGCACGCTGCGCGAGATCTGCGACAAACACGGCATCCTGCTGATCGCCGATGAAATCCAGACTGGCTTTGCCCGCACCGGCAAAATGTTTGCGATGGAACATGCCGGCGTCGCCGCCGATATCGTCACCATGGCGAAGGGGCTTGGCGGCGGCTTTCCGATCGCCGCCGTCACCGGCCGCGCCGATATCATGGACAAGATCCCGATGGGCGGCGTCGGCTCGACCTTCGCCGGCAATCCGCTGTCCTGCGCAGCGTCGCTCGCCGTGATGGAGATCATCGAGGATGAAAAGCTGATCGCCCGCGCCAACGAAGTCGGCAGCCGGCTGAAGGCGGTCTTCGAGGACTGGCAGGAGGGCAACGAATTCGCCTGCATCGGCGAGGTGCGCGGCCTCGGCGCCATGGTAGCGATCGAGTTCGTGCGTGACCGCGAGACGCGCCAGCCCTGGCCGGAACTGGTGAAGGCGATCACCCACACCGCCGCCGAAAAAGGCCTGCTGCTGCTCTCCTGCGGCGTGCACGGCAATGTCGTGCGCGTGCTCACGCCGCTGACCATCCCCTTCGACCATCTCGACGAGGGCATCGCCATTCTCAAGGACAGCCTGCGGGCGGCGCTGGAAAAGGTGGAGGCCGGGCAATGACGCTCGCGCTGCTGCATGACCAGGCCTTCATCGATGGCGCCTGGGCCGGGGCGGATGGGGGCGCGACCTTTGAGGTGCGCAATCCAGCGACGGGCGAGGTTCTCGCCCGCGTCGCCGACCTCGCGGCGGCCGACGTCGAGCGCGCCATCCTTGCCGCCGAGCGCGCGCAAATCGACTGGCGCGAGCGCCCGGCCAAGGAGCGGGCCAAGTTGCTGCGCGCCTGGTTCGACCTCATCACCGCCCACACCGAAGACCTTGCCCGGCTGATCACCGCCGAGCAGGGCAAGCCGCTCTACGAGGCGCGGGGCGAGGTGGCGTTCGGCGCCTCCTTCGTCGACTGGTTTTCCGAAGAGGCCAAGCGTGTTTATGGCGACGTCATCCCCTCGGCCGGCCGCGATCGGCGTTTTGTCGTGCTAAAACAGCCGATCGGCGTCTGCGCCGCCATCACCCCCTGGAATTTTCCGCTGGCGATGATCACCCGCAAGGCCGCCGCAGCGCTCGCCGCCGGCTGCACCATGGTCGTCAAACCGTCCGAGGAAACGCCGCTGACGGCGCTGGCCATGGCCGAACTTGCCCGGCAAGCCGGTATCCCGGCCGGCGTGCTCAACATCGTGCCGTCGAAGGATGCCGCCGGCATCGGCCGCCTGCTCTGCGAGCACCCGGTCATCCGAAAACTCTCCTTCACCGGCTCGACCGCCGTCGGCAAGTTGTTGATGCGGCAGTGCTCTGACACGCTGAAAAAGCTCTCGCTGGAACTCGGCGGCAACGCGCCGTTCATCGTGTTCGACGACGCGGACCTCGATCTCGCCGTTGCCGGCGCCATCGCGTCGAAGTTCCGCAATTCCGGCCAGACCTGCGTCTGCACCAACCGCATCTATGTGCAGGACGGTGTCCACGATGCCTTCGTGGCGAAGTTGACGGAGGAGGTTGCGAAGCTGAAGGTCGGCGATGGTGCCGCGCCGGAGGTGGTGCAGGGGCCGCTGATCAATGCCAAGGCCGTGGCGAAGGTGGCGGAGTTGATCGGCGATGCCGTGGGCCATGGCGCCCGCGTCGAGACCGGCGGCAAGCCGCATGCGCTTGGCGGCACCTGGTTCGCGCCGACAGTGCTGAGCGGCATGCAGGCCTCGATGCGGCTTGCGCGGGAAGAGGCTTTTGGGCCGGTCGCCCCGGTCTTCCGCTTCAAGGATGAAGCCGAGGTCATCCGGCTCGCCAACGACACGCGCTACGGCCTGATGGCCTATTTTTACGCGCGCGATATCAATCGGATCTGGCATGTGCTCGAAGAGCTGCAATTCGGCATGGTCGGCATCAACGAGGGCCTGATTTCCACCGAACTCGCGCCCTTCGGCGGCATCAAGGAGAGCGGTTTCGGTCGCGAGGGCTCCAAATATGGTATCGAGGAATATGTGGAGCTGAAATATGCCTGCTTCGGCGGGCTGAAGAGAGCATAAGGGACAGCATGTCGCAAAAGGTGGCGTTGATCGTCGGAGCATCGCGAGGCCTCGGCCTGGGCCTCGCGGAAGCCTTTCTTGCGCGCGGATGGGAGGTGATCGCGACCGTGCGCAATGAGCGCGGCCGCGTAGCCCTCGAAACGCTGGCGGGGAAGGGCACGCTCTCGATCGTGACGATGGACATCACGATCGCCGAGGATATCGAGCGTGTGCGGAAAACCCTGTCCGGGCGTACGCTGGATGTGCTGTTCGTCAATGCCGGCATCGCCAATGATCCGGAATCCCCCATCGAGAGCGTACCGGAGCAGGATTTCCTGAACGTCATGGCCACCAATGCGCTGGCGCCCTTGCGCGTCATCGGCGCGCTGCACGGTCTGATGGCGCCCGCCGGTGTCGTTGCCGCCATGTCCTCGAACATGGGCAGCGTCAGCGGCAATGCCGGGGGCGGTTGGGACGTCTATCGCGCCAGCAAGGCTGCGCTCAACCAGTTGATGAAGAGTTTTGCCGCCCGGCATGCGGACGGCAAAACCTATCTCGCCGTCTCGCCCGGCTGGGTGCGCACCGACATGGGCGGTGATGGCGCACCGCTCGATGTCGAAACGAGCGCTGCCGGCATCGTTGCCACGCTGATTGCCCGCGCCGGCAGCGGCGGGGTGCATTTCGTCGATTATCGCAACAAGACGATCGCCTGGTAGGCTGAGCCGGCACGTCACGAGCGTGCCGGCTCCAACTCAGATGCCGAAGCCGAGCTGGGCGAAGCGGTCGGGGCTTGCACCTCTGAGGCGCGTGGCGAGCAGGATGCCGATGATCGCCGCAGCCGGGATCAGGGCGGGAAGCGCCACGGCAAGCACCGAACTCGCCCCGGTCAGCACGCCGAAATTCACCGTCACGAAGTAGATCATCGCCGCAAGCGTGACCGCCACTGCGAGCGGTGCGATCGTCGTGACGAAGACGCCATGCTCCAGCTGCGGATTCTTGCGGAAATAGCAGAAGATCGCCACGGCGGTCAGCGCCATCAGCACCATGACGGCAAGCGTCGCCAGCATGGTGAGCCAGGCGAAGAGTGCCAGCACCGGATCAAGCCCGGCGATCGCGAAATAGGCGATGACCACGATGGCGATGACCGTCTGGACCACCGAGCCGACATGTGGGCTCTGGAAGACACCGTGTGTGGTGCCGCAGATTTTCGGAAACAGCCCCTCGCGACCACCGACATAGACGTAGCGGGCGACGGCGTTGTGCAGTGCCAGCACGGCGGCAAAGAGGCTGCTGATGAAGAGCAGGCTCATGATCGGCACGATCCAGCTGCCGACATAGCGCTCGGCCAGCGCAAAGAGGAAGGTGGTGGGGTCTGCGAGGCTTTGCAGCTCCGGCAGCAGCTTCGCCTCGCCGGCGCCGATGACCATCAGCCAGGAGGTGAGCATGTAGAAGATGCCAATGGTGAGCACGGAGACGTAGGTTGCGCGGGGTATGGTCTTCAGCGGATCGCGCGCCTCCTCGCTATAGATCGCCGTCGCCTCGAAGCCGACGAAGGACGCGAAGCAGAACAGCAGGCCGATCGCCGGCGAGCCGGAGAAGAAGGCGGCGGGGGTGAACGGGGTGAAGGTGAAGCCGGAATCGCCGCCGCTCACGAGAATCGCGACATCGACGATGATGACGACGAGGAATTCGAGCAGCACGAGCACGGCAAGGATCTTGGCCGAGAGGTCGACATGGCGGTAGCCGCAGACGGCGACGATCACGATGCCGGCAAAGGCGCAGGCCCACCAGGGCAGGGTGATGCCGAGTGTTGCGAGGAAGCCGGCCGTCGCCGCGCCGAACAGGCCATAGACGCCGATCTGCATGGAGTTATAGGCAAGGATGGCGACCAGCGAGGCCGCCCCGCCGGCAATGCCGCCGATGCCCTGCGAGGCATAGGCATAGAAGGCGCCGGCATTGCGCACATAGCGCGTCATGGTCACGTAGCCGACGGAAAAGAGCAGCAGCACGGCGACCACGACGAGGAAGGCGGCCGGAATGCCGGCGCCGTTGCCGAGCAGCATCGACATGGGCACGCCGCCCGCGGTGGCGGTGAGGGGTGCTGCTGCCGAGACCACGAGAAAGGTGATGGCGCCGACGCCGAGAGAATCCGGCCGTAGCCGGTTGGCTGGTGTATCTGCGGAGGCTTGCTTTGACATCTGGTTCCCCTTTTTTGTCGTCAAGCAAAAGGCCGGTTAGAGGCCGGCGAAATAACGCTGGAATTCGAAATCGGTGATGTGCCGGTCGAGCCAGGCCTTGAAGGCCGCTGCCTCGAAATGCCGGCTCGCCGCGTAGTGGGCCTGGAATCCGGCGCCGAGCGCCTCGGTCACAAAGGCGTCCTTTTCGAAGAGCGCGATCGAGCCTTCCAGCGTATCGGGCAGCTCCCGGTCGGCAATGGCATCCGGATCGAGGCGCTTCTCGATACCATCGAGGCCGGCGGCGAGCATCATCGCGACGCTCAGATACGGGTTGATGTCCGAACCCGGGACGCGGTGCTCGAAACGGGCGGCCGGCTCCGACGGGATGGTGATGGCGCGGATCGATTTCGTGCGATCCTCGTGGCCCCAGCCGATCGTCGTGGGCGACCAGGCGCCGCGGTCGAAGCGGCGGTAGGAGTTGATGTTCGGCCGGAAGGCGAGGTGCGAGGCGGGCAGGTGTTGCAGCAGGCCGCCGAGATAGTGTCGACCGACCGCGCTCAGCTGGTTTTCGCCGGTCGCGGTGACATTGCGGCCGTCCTTCCAGAGGCTCTGGTGGTGGTGCGCGCCGGAGGCGCTGTGCGTGCCGAGCGGCTGGAACCGCGCCATGAAGGTGGCGGTGAGGCCGTGCTCCAGGCAGAGTTCCTGAAGGACGATTTTCGCGCGCACGGCGTCGTCGGCCGCCTCCAGCGGCGATTTCGGGCCGAGCGCATATTCGTACATGCCGTAGCCGTATTCCGTCGTCACCGCGGCCAGCGTGATGCCGACGCCCTTCAGCCGGCGGATGAGTTCGGCGAAGAAGGCCTGGAAGCCCTTGGAGCGCATCAGCGAATAGTTGATATCGCCATGGCCCCAGGGTTTCAGGTCACGGTAGCGCCCGGCCCGCATCTTCTCCTCGTCGATCTCGAAGATGCCGAACTCGTATTCGAGTGCGAACTTCACCTCGTAGCCGAGATCGGTCGCCCGCTGTTCATGACGCGCGATGATGCCGCGCAGGTCGAGCGGATTACGCCGGCCGCCGATCTCGAAGGAATCGACGATCACCGAGGCCCATTCCGGCGCCCATTCGTGCTGGCGCACCGTCGCGGGGTCAATGAGGCCGCGCATGTTTGGAAAACCGTTCGTCTCGCTGGAGACCTCGGCCGGGAAGAGCGGCTCCAGCAGCGGCGCGCCTTCGCCGGGCGCCGTGCAGAAGAAATTGCAGTTCACCGCCTCGCCCTGCGAGGAGATCTTGAAGGGCGCGATCTTGGTGCGGAAGTTGCCGTTGATATCCGGCAGGTGGACCTGGATGAACTGGGCGCCGTTTTTCGCAAGCGACGCCTGGAAGTCGTCGAGGGCGGGCGCCCTTTCGGCGCGGGCGGTTTCGTAATCGTTGGACACGCGGGTTCCCCTTTTGGCTTATAGGTGTGCCTTGATGTGATAGGAGGCCTTTTCTCCGATCATGATCGAGGCTGCATTGGTGTTGGCGCTGGGCAGCGTCGGCATGATCGAGGCATCGGCGACGAAGAGGCCGGACAGGCCGTGCACGCGCAGCGTCTCATCGACGACGGCGCCACCGTCGCGCCCCATGCGGCAGGTGCCCGCGGGATGGCTGAAGCGCATGGATTTCTGGCGCAGGAACGTGTTCCAATCCTCGTCGGAGTGCGTCTCCGGCCCCGGCTTCACTTCCCGCTCATAGGTTGCGGCGAAGGCCGGTGCGGCAAGGATGTCGCGGGCCATCAGCGCGCCGCGCCGCAGCGTGTCGAGGTCTTGCGGGTCGCCGAACATCGGGTGGTCGATGACGGGTAGCGCATGCGGATCTGCCGAGCGCAGGCGAAGCGTGCCGCGCGACAGCGGGCGGCAGACATTGACGGCGAGCACGATCGCCGGAAACGGCAACAGCATCGGCCCGTCGCCATCGGTGTTGTAGCCGATCGGCGTGAAGGTGATCTGCACGTCGCCCTCGGCAAGCCCTTCGCGCGTGCGGGCAAAGGCGACGGCGTGGCCGATGGGCGTCGCACCCGGCCCGCGGCCGCGCAGCATCCAGTTCAGCCCGTGTTTGACGACGCTGAGCGGGTCCGTCTCGACATTGTAGGTGCGCGTGCGAACGGCCGCCGTGACCAGCACGCCCGGATGCTCCTGCAGGTTCTCGCCGACACCCGGCAGGTCTGCAGCCACGTTGATGCCATGCGCGCGGAGATGATCGGCAGGGCCGATGCCCGACAGCATGAGGAGGCGCGGGGAGGCGAGCGCACCGGCGCTGAGAACGACGGCACCCGCATGGATGCGATGCGTCGTGCCGCCCTGAACATAGTCGAGGCCGGTTACCCGCCCACGATCGGTCAGGATGCGGGTGACCTGCGCCCGCGTGCGGATCGTCAGGTTGCGCCGGAAGAGGGCCGGCCAGAGATAGGCGCGCGCCGCGCTGTGCCGCCAGCCGCGCTTCTGGGAGGCCTGCAAGGGGCCGACGCCAAGCTGCGTCTCGCCGTTGACGTTCGGATTGTAGGCGTGGCCCGCCTGCTGCGCGGCGGCGATGAAGGTCTTAACCAGCGCGTGCGGCGTGCGCACGTCGGAGACGCTCAAAGGGCCATCGGCACCACGAAAGGCGTCGCCGCCGCGGGAATTGTGCTCCAGCTGCTTAAAATAGGGCAGCACGTTGTCATAGTCCCAGCCCGTTGCACCCGCCTCGGCCCAGGCGTCGAAATCGCCGCGATTACCGCGCAGGAAAATCATGCCGTTGATCGAGGAACTGCCACCGAGCACGCGCCCGGCCGGCCAGTTCTCCTGCCGTCCGTCGCGGGTGGCGTCCGGTTCCGTCCGGTAGGCCCAGGCGTAGTCGGGGTTGCCGATCGCCTTCTCTTCACCGGCTGGCACGCTGAACACCGGTGACCAGTCCCAGCCGCCGGCCTCCAGCAGCAGCACGCGCCGCGTGCCGTCCGCCGAAAGGCGGTTGGCGACGACCGATCCGGCCGAGCCTGCGCCGATGACGACAATGTCCGTGGTCTTGGTCGTCATCGTTTGTCCTTGATGTCTTTTGAATAGGTGCGCAGCAGGTCGCACATGAACAGCGCCGCCGGCGACAGCGGCACGGCCGAGCGCCGCAGAAGCCAATAGCGGCTCGGCTGGAGTTTTTGCTCGAAGGCGAGGCTGACGATGCGGCTTGCGACATGCGGCTGGTCGATCAGCGGTTCCGGCAGGGCGGACACCATGTCGCTGTTGGCGATGATTGAAACGGTGGCCGGCAGGCTCACGCATTCGACCAGCTTCGGCGGCATGGCGAGGCCCGCTTCCTGCATGAAGGCGTGCATTGGGTCGGAGGGATCGCTCGGCTCCTGCGGCAGCACCCAGACCGCATCGGCAAGCTCCGCCGGGTTGCGGATCCCCGCCAGCGGATGGCCGCGGCGCAGCGCGATCCGCTTGTTGACGCTGAGCAGGAATTCGCAGGCGAGGTCGCTGGCGGTCGCCGGCTCCCGGCCGGCGCCCACGACGGCGAGGTCGAAGGTGCCGTCGCGGATATCGGGCAGAGAGCCCGGCAACGACGCCTCGTGGATGACCAGCCGCACGCCCGGCATGCGGGTGCGGAAATGCCGGATGATCTCGGACAGCACCGTCTCAATGATGGTGGGCGTCAGGCCGACGACCAGCTTGCCGCCGGTGCCGGCATTGAGCTGGCGGATATCGTCCTGCGCGGCGCGCATCTGCTCGACGAGGAGATGGGCGCGCGCGGCAAGCTGCCGGCCGCTCTCGGTGAGCACGACGCCGCGGGCGCTGCGCAGCAGCAGCGACACGCCGGCTTCCGCCTCCAGCTCGCGGATCGCCTTGGTGATGGCACTTTGCGTGAGGCCGAGCGTGCGCGCGGCCGCCCGGATGCCGCCGGCGCGCGTCACGGCCTCGAAGGCGCTGATCTGGTGGAATTTCATGGCTGCACCTCCTCTTTCGAGGAGACGAGAGCCGCAAGCGCATCGGCCAGGCAGGCCGCCACCTGCTCGACGCCTTCGGCCGTATCGATGATGTCGTTGCGCACTTCGATGATGATGGCCTCGACGTCGACCGCGGACTGTATGCGGGTCGTGGTGCCCGGCGCCACCTTGCGCAGGTCGTAGGGATCGTTGTCGCCGATGACGAAACGGCCGTCCTGCTTCAGCCAGTCGAGCATCGCCTGGCCGGTCCGGCAGCCGTCGGCGCGCAGCACGCCGATTTCCGTCCGGCGCGCCTTGCCGTCATAGATGCCGGAGAAGCTGTGGATGCCGACCAGCACGTCGCCCGGGCGCAGGCGGCGGATGACAGCGCGGTCGAAGGGCTCGCGCACCAGCGCATCGCGAAGGTCCCGTTCCGCATCCGTCAGTTTCTGGTTGCCCGGCACGGGAATGCCGCCCATGTCCGGGCGAATGCAATCCCAGGAACGCGAACCACGGTTGATGTCGTAGAACAGCCGCGAATAGCGGGCGAGGATGGCGGGTGCGGCGAGCTGGGCGCTGAGCGCGCGGGTAAGCTCCGCCGCGCCGATATCGTGCGAGAAATGCGTGTCGAAATAGTCCTCACCGAGGCCGAGCCGATTCCATGCTTCCGGCACTTCACGTCCGGCATGTTCGCAGATCAGCACGAGGCCCGAACGACGGCCGCCGATTTCTTCGATCGACGCCTCGTCGGACTGGGGATGCGAAAAATGCTGGTCTGCGTTCATCAATGGTGCCTGGCTCGGATATGCTGGCAACGACGCTAGGCCAACGGCACCCTGCGCATAAGACATCCAAATGCATCGAGTGACGCCCAATGGTCGTCTCCCTGCGGATGGATACGCGTGCTTAAACGGCGTGGGATTTTTCAAGGACACCGACCTCATGCTGCCTTCCCTTTCTCCTGATTTCGACGCTGCTTTGAACGCGCTCGCGTTCCCCGTCCAGCCATTCATCGACGGCGCCTTTCGTCCGTCAAGCGCGGGGAAGACTTTCGAGCCCGTCCACCCCGCTGACGGCCGTCGGTTGCCGGCCGTGGCGGCCTGCGATGCGCAGGATGTGGACGGCGCGGTCCAGGCTGCGCGGAGGGCCTTTGTGGATGGCCGCTGGCGGTCGCTCGGCCCGTTGCGGCGCCAGGCGATCCTCAACCGTTTTGCCGATCTCGTGCGGGAGAACACGGAGACGCTGGCACTTTTCGACACGCTGGAGATGGGCAAGCCGCTCGCCGACGCCCGGTTCGACGTGTCGATCGCCGAAGGCCTGATCCGCTTCTTCGCCGGCGCGGTGGACAAGACGGAGGGCGCGGTCATGAGCGCCGATCCGCGCACGCTCGCCTTCTCGCGCGACGAGCCGCATGGCGTCGTCGCTGCGATCACCCCCTGGAATTTCCCGCTGGTCAACGCCGCCCTGAAGATCGCGCCGGCGCTGGCGGCGGGCAATTCGATCGTGCTGAAGCCATCCGAGATCGCGTCCTATTCGACACTGAAGCTCGCGGAGATCGCGGTAGAGGCCGGCGTGCCGGAGGGCGTACTGAACGTGGTGACCGGGTTTGGCGCGGATGCCGGCGCGGCGCTCGGCGGGCATCCGGATGTCGACCTGATGAGCTTTACCGGATCGACGGCGACAGGCAGGGCGCTCATGATGCTCGCCGCGCAATCGAACGGCAAGCCGCTGCTGCTCGAATGCGGCGGCAAGTCGCCGGCCCTGGTGTTCGAGGACATGGCCGGCGATATCGAGCGGATTGCCGCATGCATCGCGCAGGCGGGCCTCTGGAATGCCGGCCAGCTCTGCGTCGCCCGAACCCGCATTCTCGTCGCGGATGCGATCGTGAAACCGTTCACCGAAGCGCTCGCCGCGAAGGTCGATGCCATGCGCCTGGTCGCGCCGTTTTCCGGCGAGGCCGGGCTTGGGCCGCTCGCGAGCGCATCACAGAAGCAGCGCGTTGACGGATACATCCAGTCCGCGCTCCGCGACGGTGCGCGCCGGGTGACGGCCGTGCGGGTGGCGCCTTCGGCGGAGGGCAGCTATGTCGCCCCCACGGTCTTCGATGGTGTTTCGCAGGGCACGCGCATCGTGCAGGAAGAAGTCTTCGGGCCAGTCCTGACGATCCAGTCGTTCCGCACCGCCGACGAGGCCTTCGCTTTGGCGAACGATACGATCTACGGGCTTGCCGCCACCGTCTATACCCGCGACCTGACAATCGCCATGGAGGCGGCTCGCACGATCCAGGCCGGCAAGGTGGTCGTCATGGGCGACGACGCGGCCGGCGAGGGTTCCGGCTTCGCGCTCGGCTCCGCGCCCTGGAAACAGTCGGGCTTCGGCATCGAAAGCGGCATGGCCGGCATCGCGTCCTATAGCCGGCGAAAGGCGGTCGAGATAAGGGCCTAGCTGTCACCAGGGATACGGCCCATCCTCCGTCAGGTGGATTGCGACGGTGCTCCGGGCGCGGGATAAGCGATCGAACAGACCTATTCCGCAGGAGTGATGCCCGTGACCGCCTATCCGATCGACCTGATCCGCGCCGCTTTCCCGGCCTTGCTCCAGTCCCGCACCGCCTATCTCGACAATCCGGCCGGAACGCTGGTTCCCGAACAGGTCATTGCGGCCGTAGCCCAAGCCATGGCGACGGCATCCTCCAATCTCGGCGGGCGTTTCGCTGCCTCGCAGCGGGCCGATGCGATCTGGCGGGCGGCGCATGAGGCGGCCGCGGAATTCGTCAATGCCGCCTCCTGGCAGGAGATGGTGATCGGCTCGAACATGACGACGCTGGCCTTCCAGATGGCGCAGGTCATCGGCCAGACGCTGTCGCCCGGCGACGAGATCATCGTCACCCGCATGGACCACGAGGGCAACATCTCGCCCTGGCTTGCGATGGCCGAGGCGCGCGGCCTGGTGGTGAAATGGCTGCCCTTCAACAGGGAAAGCTGGCGCATCGAGCCCGAGAATCTTGCGGCCCTCCTGTCGCCGCGCACGAAATTCCTCGCGCTCAACTATGCCTCGAACATGACCGGCAGTGTCAATGACGTCACCGCGTTGACAGCGCTGGCGCGGGCTGCGGGCGCGCTCGTCTGGATCGACGCGGTGCAGCTGGCGCCGCACCGGCTGCCGGATGTCCAGGCGATCGGCTGCGATTTCCTGGCCTGCTCGTCCTACAAGTTCTTCGGCCCGCATCTCGGCATCCTGTGGGGGCGCGAGGCGCTGCTGAGGTCGCTGCCGCCGCACCGTGTGCGCTGCGCGAGCGACGATATTCCGGACCGCTTCTGCACCGGCACGCCGCAGACCGAGCTTCTTGCCGGCCTGACAGCGACGATCGAGTATCTTGCCTGGGCCGGCGAGGCGACGGGCCATGCCGGCACGCGGCGCGAGCGGATGGCGGGCGCCTACAACGCCTTCGACGCCTACGAGGCCGGCCTGACCCGCCGGCTGATCGGCGGCCTGGCGGCGCTGCCCGGTGTCAAGCTGATGGGGATCGCCAACCCGAACCTCTTTGCCCATCGTGTGCCGACCATCTCCTTCACCCACGAGAGCGTCTCGACCCACCGCTTCGCCGAGGCGCTGGCGGCCGAAGACATCAATGTCTGGTCGGGTCACAATTACGCGCTGGAGCCCGCCCGCCATCTCGGCCTATCCGAGGAGGAAGGCGTCGTGCGCATCGGCATTGCCCATTACAATCGCGAAGACGAGATCGAGCGCACCCTGGCGGTCATCGAGCGGCTTGTCTCATAGGCCGCCATGCCCTAACCATGCGGGCAAATAGCCGGTTTCCCTCAGGAATTTGACAGATGGCCCCATGTCGGAACCCCTCGCTGCCAGCTGGATAGCGCCCTTCGCCCAGGCTCTCGACCGCTATGACCAGCCGGACGCTGCCACTGCGCTTCTGGCGGCGATCGGCTCGGTCGCGCGCTTTCACCTGGCGCTGTCGGTGGTCCACCGGCGCGATGGTGGGCCTAGTTATGTCTTCGACACCTTCTCCGGCCCGCGCGCCAAGCGGGCCGTCGCGCTGTTCATCGCCGGCACCTATGTGCTGAACCCGTTCCACAATGCCTATCTCGGCGGCCTGTCTTCAGGCGTCTACCTGATGCGCGACCTCGCGCCCGACAATTACCTCGCGTCGGACCTGTATCGCGGCCTCGACATCCGCCGCCATGAAGACGAGGAGTTGGGATACCGCACGCATGGCTGGCCGGAGGGCATGGAGGAGCTGCTCATCGCCATCGACCTGCCCGGCGGCGAAATGGCGGAAATCAGCCTGTCGCGCATCCGCAGCGAAGGCGGTTTCGATGAAGCGTCCGTTGCGCGGCTTCGCGAGGCGCATGCCCTGATCGCGGCGATCTTCCGGCGTCTTTGGGTGCATCTGTCGCGCGGCGACGCGCAGCCGCAGCCGCGCCCCATCGACCACCTGTTCACCGACTTCGGACGCGGCCTTCTAAGCCCACGCGAGCGCGAGGTGGCCTTGCTCATCCTGAAGGGCCATTCCAGCGAATCGATCGGCTACCATCTCGGCATTTCGATCGCGACGGTGAAGACCCACCGGCAGAAGCTCTACGCCAAACTCAATCTTTCGACCCAGCAGGAGCTGTTTTCCACCTTCCTGCGCAGCCTCAATCTGTAGGCCGCCCCGCTCAGTTCTTGAGGCTCTCGCGTATGGCGGCGGAGATCGCGGCAAGGCCCAGGCGCAGTTCGTCCTCGGTCGGCCAGGCATAGCCGATGCGGAAATGCCGGTCGTCCTGCTCGAACCAGCGGCCGCGGCCGACATAGGCGTGGTGTTCGCGGTAGAGCCGGTCGTGGAAGGCGGCGGGATCGACATTCGCCGAGGGCACGATGCGGGGAAAGCAGACGCAGCCGCCGGATGGCTCGACCCATTCGACCAGCGGCTCGCCGGCGATCCAGTCCTTGACGATGGCGAAAGCGCTGGCGATGCGGGCATTGTTGAAGGCAAGCCATTCGTCGCGCTGGCTGAGCGCGACGTAAGCGATATATTCATCCGCCATGCTGCCGGAAATGCCGATCTGTTCGCGCGCGGCGAGGAAGGTGTCCATCAGCGTGGCATCGCGGGTGATCAGCCAGCCGATGCGGATGCCGGGAATGCCATAGGTCTTCGACAGCGAGGAGACGCTGATCACCCGGTCCGACAGGCTGGCGGCGACCGGCAGCATCGGGCCGAAGGTCATCTCGCGATAGGTCTCGTCGAACAGCAGATGGATGCCCTTGCGCTCCACCAGCGAGACAAGCGCATCAAGCTCGGCCGGCGACAGCATCACGCCCGTCGGATTGTGCGGATAGGTGACCGAGACATATTTCGTCTCCGGCCGGATCGCCGCTTCGATTTTTCCGAGGTCCAGCCGGTAGCCCTCCTCGAAGGTCAAGTCGATGAGGCTCAGTTCGCAGCCGATGGCGCGCGGCGTCTCGATGTTGGTCGCGTAGTTCGGCCGCACCACGACGATGTGGTCGCCGGCCTGCAGCATCGAGGTCGAGATGATGAACAGCGCGCCCACTGCCCCCGCGGTCACCAGCACGTCATCCGCCACAAGCCCTTTGCCCGTCCCGGCGATCAGGCCGCGCAAATCCGGCGCGCCGCGATGATCGCCGTAACACAGCAGGATGTCGTCGAGCTTCGCGTTGAGTTCGCCGAGACGCCGGTCGGCGACCGAACTTTCCGACAGATTGTAGCGGATCGTGTCATAGCCGAGTTGTTCGGGCGATTCGAGTTCGATGGGCATGCGGACATATTTCATGGGCGCTCTCCTTGCTGCTGGCCGGCATGCAACAGGCCTAAAGCAAGACCACCGCGCGTGCCATCCACCCGGAAGGGGATGGCACGGCTCATCCCTTGGGCGGATTTTCTCGCTCCTGCGCCCGCAGCCGGCGGTATTCGGTGGTGGGCATGCCGCCCCAGCCCCAGTTTTCGAGCTCGACTTCCTCGATCACGACATAGGTCGATTCGAGCGGCTTGTTGAGGACGTCGAGAAGAAGCGCGCTGACGCCCTTGATGAGCGCTGCTTTCTCCGAAGCGGACACACGGTCACGCTCGGGCGTTATTCCTTCGCGGGTAACCTGGATTGTGACGATGGGCATTTGCAGTCTCCTTTTTCAAAAGAACGAAAGTTGATCGAGCGAAAACATCGGCTACCAGCGCCCGGCGCTCTGGCCGCCGTCGACATGGAGGATTTCGCCGGTGATGAAGCTTGCCGTCTCCAGAAACAGGACGGCATCGACGATGTCGCGGATCTCGCCCATCCGGCCGACCGGATGAAGGCCCGAAAGGGCTGCATGGGTTTCCGGCGGGTTCATCGGGGTCTTAATGATGCCCGGGGAGACCGCGTTGACCCGCACGCCGCTCTTTGCGAACTCGATGGCGAGCGACTGCGTGACCGCGTTCAGGCCGCCCTTCGTCAGCGAGGCGAGGGCGGCGGGAACCCCTGCGATCGGCTGGTCGACCAGGCTTGTCGTGATGTTGACGATGTGGCCGGAGCCCTGCTTGAGCA
This sequence comes from Shinella sp. GW821-FHT10F02, assembly GCF_058809275.1. Classification (NCBI taxonomy): domain Bacteria; kingdom Pseudomonadati; phylum Pseudomonadota; class Alphaproteobacteria; order Hyphomicrobiales; family Rhizobiaceae; genus Shinella; species Shinella sp. GW821-FHT10F02. The sequence continues at coordinate 803,488 of NZ_JBXASL010000001.1, forward strand.
TTTCGGCGGCGGCGCGCTGGGTGATGTGGAAGAAGCCGGCGACGTTGACGCTCATATTGTGCGCGAAATCCTCCGCGGTGAACTGGACGAACGGCTTGGCCAGGAAGACGCCGGCATTGTTCACCAGCGTGTCGATGCGGTCAAAGCGGTCGAGCCCTTCGCGAACGATCCGCTCGGCGGTTTCCGGCTGGCTCACATCGCCGGGAATGGCGAGAATGTCCGGGTCGCCGCTTGGCGCGATCGACCGGGAGTTGGCGATGATGCGATAGTTGTAGTCGCGATAGGCGCGAACCAGTCCAGCGCCGATGCCTTGGGAGGCGCCGGTGATGATGACGACCTTTTGCTGCGTGCTCATGATGATGGGACCTTTATCGATTGCCGCGGGCGCCACCCTGGCAGCCCGCCCACGCCCTCGGCGTTGGTGCTATCGATTTAGAACGGCCCGTTCTTCGTTAGAATGGTCGATGATTGACGGACACTCGACCGTATTTCGGCATAATCACTGAAGCGTGCTGGCTTCTACCGCCATTCGCGCGAATGCCGATCGCAGACGTGGCGCTGCGAAATCGACGAAGGCGCGGACCTTCGGCATCGAGACCCGGCCCGGCGGGGAGAGCAGGTGCACCGGCAGGGGCGGGTGCTCGGCGTCGGCGAGGACGATCTTGAGGCGCCCGTCGCGCACATGTTCGGCGACATGATAGGAATAGAGCCGCACCAGGCCGCAGCCCGCGATTGCCGATGCGATCGCGGCGCGCACCGTGTTGACGATCAGCCTTGGCGCGAAATGCACCGTGCGGGGAATGGTCGAGCCCGCCGCCGGCGTGAAATTCCAGCTGTCGAGCCCGAAATTCGTGAAGGCCACGATCTGATGCCTCGCAAGATCGGCGGGCTCGACGATGTCGGGATGGTTGGCGAGGTAACGAGGCGAGGCGACCACGACGCGCCGGACATCGCCGCCGAGTCGCGTGGCGATCAGCGAGGAATCAGGGAGGTGGCCGATGCGCAGCGCGATATCGACGCCTTCGTCGACCAGGCTGACCGGGCGGTCCAGCAGGAGAAGCTGGGCGGAGACGGCGGGGTGGAGATCGAGAAAGTCGTCGAGGACCGGCCGCAACACTTCCTCGCCGCTGATCGGCGGCGCCGAAATCGTCAGCATGCCGCGCGGTGCCGAGCGTTCGCCGGCGGCAAGCATGTCCGCTTCCTGGAGATCGACCAGAACCCGCCGGCATGCTGCCGCATACCGTTCGCCCGCTTCGCTCAGCTTGATCGTACGGGTCGTGCGATGCAGCAGCTCGACGCCGACATGGGCCTCCAAAAAGGCCAGCGCGCGGCTGACGGCCGTTGGGGATCGCCGCAGGCGACGGGCCGCGCCCGCGAGGCTGCCTTCGTCCAGCGCGGTGATAAACACCTTCATCGCATCGATGCGGTCCATGATCGTGCCGTCCTTCGGGATAGTGGCTTCCGAACGACGACTATTCACCCGCAGGCTGCGAGAAGTAAATGTTGGTTATGCCGCTGCGTGAAGCCTGGGTTCCACTTCCCGCAGCGTCACCAGTCTCTTGGATGCCTCGTCCCAGAGGATGAGTTTTACGCATCGCAGGCTGTCCCTGAGCGTGATGCGTCCCAGGTCGCCCAGTTCCGGGTGATCGCGCATGACCTCCGGAAGCCGGTAGAACGGGACGCGGCTGGAGAGGTGATGGATGTGGTGCAGGCCGATATTGCCGGTCATCCAGCGCAGGGGGCGCGGCAGGTCATAGTGCGAGGCGCCGTGCAGGGCCGCGTGCTGGAAGGTCCATTCCGGCGGCTTCGACCAGTGCGTATCCTCGAACTGGTGCTGGACATAGAACAGCCACACGCCGGCCGACCCGGCAATCAGCACGATCGGCAGGTGGATCAGCAGGAAAGGCACAATCCCGACGCACCAGATGACGAGGGCTGCGAGCACGAGGATGGCGGCGTTGGTTGCCATCGTCGAAATCCAGGGCAGCGCGCCGGATCGCATCATGCCGAACGGCAATCTCTGCTGGAAGAGGAACAGCCAGGCGGGGCCAATTCCGAACATGACCAGGGGATGCCGGTAGAGGCGGTAGCCGAGCCGGCCTCGGGGCTTCAAGGCCCGGTATTCCGCGACGGTGAGGGTGGTAATGTCACCCACCCCGCGCTCATCGAGGTTGCCCGCCGAGGCGTGGTGCTGCGAATGGGCGCGGCGCCAGTAATCGTAAGGTGTCAGGGTGAGGACGCCGATCGCCCGGCCCGTCCAGTCATCCAGGCCGCGCCGGCCGAAGAGCGAGCCGTGCCCGCAATCATGTTGCAGCATGAACAGGCGCAGCAGAAAGCCGGCGGCCGGGACGATCAGGATCAACCCGAACCAATAGCCAAAATGCATCGAGGCCCAAGCGGCTGCCCAGAGGAGCGTAAACGGGATGAGCGTCACCGCCAGTTCGAACACGCTGCGGCCCGTACTCGGCTTGCGATAGGCGGCGAGGATCTTGAGCCAGGCTTTTCCCGGGTCGCCGCCGTCATGGGCGGTCGTTTTTATGGCAGTCATAGGTGTGGGGTGACTTTCGGTTCTGCAGTGCATGCTGCTCGGCGCCGATGGCGTAGCCTGCCGACGCCTCCTGGGCAAGCGATAGATCCTCTTTTTCGTGTTCCCAACGTGTTTGTGAACGGGCGTGCGCATCTTGGCGGGATCGATTGCATCTGGCGGGACAATGGAACAATGCTACGATCCACACGGGCGCGATCAACGGCCTCTGTGGAAAAGGAAGAAAGATGGAGCAGTCCGCCCTGATCGAGATCGGTTTGCCGATCGCCGTGTTCGTCATCATGACCGGCATCGGCATGACGCTGGTGCCCACCGATTTCCAACGGGTGGTGGCGCGGCCGAAAGCGCTGATCTGGGGCATCGTGGCCGCACTCTTCCTTGTCCCGATGGCGGGCATGCTGATTGCCGTACTTCTGGGCCTGCCGCCCAAGATCGCCGTCGGCCTCGTGATCGTTGCGGCCTGCCCGATCGGCACCACGTCCAGCCTGTTTTCCTATTTTGCGCGCGGAAACGTCGCGCTGTCGATCGCATTGAGCGCGGTCGGCAGCCTCGTGGCGATTGCAACGCTGCCGCTCTTTGCCAACTTCGCCATAGAGCGCTTCAGCGATGGCGATGCGCGCGTCTATCTGCCCGTGATGCGCACGATCGGCATCATGGTCGGGCTCATCCTGCTGCCCGTCATCGTCGGCATGGGCATCCGGCACAGGATCCCGACATTCGCAGCGCGCGCCGAACGGATGGTGGGCGCATTCGGCGCGGTCGTGCTGGTGGTGCTGATCGTCGGCATCGGTGTTTCGGTCTATGGCCGCTGGGCGGAAATCCTTGCCAGCGCCGGGCCTGCCGTCATCGCCCTGGTCTTCAGCGGGATCGCCATCGGTTTCCTCGGCTCCCGCATTCTCGGCCTATCCGGCCCCGAGACGGTGACCGTCGCCCTGTCGATCAGCATCCGAAACGCCGCGATCGGCATGTTGCTCGCGATCACCATGATGAATTCGCCCGAGATCGCCGTCCCGCCCGCGCTCTTCGGCCTGCTCATGTACGCCGTCGGATTCAGCCTCGTCGCCTATGGCCGCATGACCATAAAACCATCGCCCTGAGGCTCAGTCGACGAGGCGATCGCGCTTTCGCAATTGCGGGAACATGATCGCCCAGGAGAGCGAGACGAGAAGCGTGCCGGCGCCGCCGATGACGATGGCCGGGACAAGGCCGAAGAGTGCGGCGGTAACGCCGGATTCGAACTCCCCGAGCTCGTTCGAGGCGCCGATAAAAAGCGAGTTGACCGCCGCCACCCGGCCGCGCATCGCATCCGGCGTATCGCTCTGCACCAATGTCTGGCGGATCACCACGCTGAAGACGTCGGATGCGCCGAGCAGCCAGAGCATTGCGAGCGACAGGTAGACGTCGGTCGACAGGCCGAGCACGATCGTTGCCAGCCCGAAAATCGTGGTGACAACGAAGAGTTTCGGGCCGGCGCGCCGCTCGATCGGTCGGTAGGCGATGAAAAGTCCCAGCATCATCGCGCCGAGGGCCGGCGCGGAGCGCAGGATGCCGAGGCCGAGCGGACCGATATGCAGGATCTCGCTGGCGATGATCGGCAGCAGCGCCGTCGCGCCGCCCAGCAGCACGGTGAAAAGGTCGAGCGAGATGGCGCCGAGGATGACGGGCTTTCGCCAGATGAATGTCAGGCCGGCAAAGGCGTCGCTGAAGGTGAAGGGCGTTTTGACTGCATGCTGCGGCCTTGCTTCGATGCAGAGCATCAGGATCGCGGCGAGAAGGAAGGCGGCGCAGGCAAAGGCGAAGGGCGCCCAGCCGCCGGCAATGTAGAGCACGCCGCCGAGCGCCGGGCCGATGATCGTCGCCATCTGGCTCGTCGAGGAGGAGATGCCGACGACCTGGCTCAGCGATGCCCGCGGCACGAGATTGGCGATCATCGCCTGGGCGGCGGGATTTCCAAAACCCCTTGCGCAGCCATAGAGGATGAACAGAGCGTAGATCGCGCTGATATCGACCGGGCTGCTGGTTGCCGCAAGCAGCAGGCCGACGGAGACGAGGGCCATGGTAACGAAGCTGCCGGCGCAGACCAGCCGGCGTTCGAACCGGTCCGCCACGACGCCGGAGACCAGCGACAACAGCAATTTCGGCGTGAAGGCCGCGAGCCCCACGAGGCCGAGTGCCATGGCGCTGCGGGTGACGTCATAGACGAGCCAGCCCACCGCCACATTGGTCACCTGGCTTGCACAAATCAGGAGGAAGCGGCTGATGAGATAGAGCAGCACGTTTCGCTGGAAGAGGACCGAAAAACGACCGGATTGTTTCGGCTGGAGCTCCTCGTTCGCAGCATCCATGTCCATCCGGTTCTTCCCTCTTCCACCGACGGCGCCCGTTTCCAGAACGCCTGCAGCTCCTTACTCCAGAATGCCTGTTCCACAACCCCGCCGACCGCAGAAAGTGTATCGGCGGGATGGTTTTTTGCAGTTCTGTGACGGTCAGCGCCGCCGGCGTTATCGTGCGAAGTCGGTGGAAACGGAGATGTTCCGCCAAGCTGCCAGGATTTCAGCATCGGAGGCATGTTTCTTCTCGATCTCCGCGACGGTGTCGCTGCCAAGGGGCAGGCGGACCGGCGGATTGGGGGCGTCGACGAAATCGATCAGCACGTCCGCCAGTTTCGCTGGATCGCCCGGCTGGTTGTGGCTCACTTCGGCGGCCAGCCGCCGGACAGCGCCCGCGGTGCCGTCATAGTCGTCTATGATCGGCGAGCTGACGGAGAGCGAGGAGGCATCCAGGAAGTCCGTGCGGAAATATCCGGGCTCCACGGCGGTGACGTGGATGCCGAGCGGAGTGAGCTCCGCATGCAGCGATTCGCTGAGGCCCTCGACCGCGAATTTCGCCGACGAATAGACGCCGAAGCCGGCGCCCGCCCGATACCCGCCGATCGACGAGATGTTGAGGATGCGGCCCGAACGGGCCTTCCGCATGTGAGGCAGGACAGCGCGCGTGACATTGAGGAGGCCGAACACGTTGGTGCGGTAGATCGCTTCCACTTCGGCCGCGGTTGCCTCCTCGATGGCGCCCAGCAGGCCGAAGCCGGCATTGTTGAGCAGGACGTCGATGCGCCCGAAGCGCTGGATGGCCGAATGGGCGGCGGCGATCGCCTGGTCCTCGTTGGTGACATCGAGCGCCACCGCGAGCAGGTTGGCATGGTTGCCGAAGCGGTCGAGAATGGCTTTGGGGTTGCGGGCCGTGGCGACCACGTTGTCGCCCTTGGCAAGCGCGCGTTCCGTGATGAGGGCGCCGAAGCCACGCGAGGCGCCAGTGATGAACCAGGTTTTCATAGGAATTCCCTCAGGTTTGAATTTGAGCGGCCATCGTTGGCCGGCAAGATGAATTTAGCCCTTTGCCATTCCGCCGATTAGCGAGATAATATTGTCGATCATCATGAATATGGCTCAGCAATGCGCGCGACCGACCTTTCCGAACTCGCAGCCTTCGAAGCTGTCGCTCGCCATCGCAGTTTTCGAAAGGCGAGCGAGGAGCGCGGCGTGACCGCCTCGGCGATCAGCCATGCGGTGAGCAATCTGGAGGCCCGCGTCGGCATCCGCCTGCTGAACCGCACCACACGAAATGTCTCCGCCACCGATGCAGGCGCGATGCTTCTTGCGCAGCTTTCTCCGGCCCTGCGCGATATCGGCTCGGCGCTCGATGCGCTCAACCAGTTCCGCGAGACGCCCTTCGGCAAGGTCCGCATCAACGCTCCCAATTCGATCGCGCCCTTTGTGCTGGGGCCGGTCATGGGTGAGTTGATCCGGAACAATCCCAAGCTTGAACTGGAAATCGTCGCGACCGACCGGCTTGTCGATATTGTCGAAGACGGGTTCGATGCGGGCATTCGGCTGGGCGAAAGCCTTCGGGAAGGCATGGTGGCCGTCAAGATCAGGCCGCGGCTGCGCTTTGCCGTGGTGGGATCTCCCGCCTATTTTGAAACGAAGCCCATCCCCCGGTCGCCGGCCGACCTGACGGCCCATGTCTGCATCCGCAACATGTATCCGAGCGGCGCCTTTTATCCGTGGTCTTTCGCGCGTGATGGCGAGGCGATCGATGTCGAACCGCGCGGGCCGCTGGCCTTGCATGACCACGAATTGATGGTGGAGGCAGCCCTTGCCGGCATCGGGCTTGCCTATATCTGGGAGGCGCGCGCCAAGCCCTATGTGGAGAGCGGCCGGCTGGTTAAATGCCTCCAGGCGTGGTGCCCGCCGGAGGATTGGCTCTATCTGTATTACCCGACGCGCCGGCACATGTCCGCGGGCCTGAGAGCCGTCATCGACGCCATGCGGGTGTGACGCGCAGAGGCGTATCCGTCTTTATGAAATCCATATTCGTTCCGCCGTGTTTCCCAATCGAGAAGTTATGCCGGCGCGCCTAACTTGAGATCGCAGTCAGCAAGGGATGGCTGCGATCTCTTGTGAGGTGCCGCCATGCGGAACGATTTTCCGAAACACCCGCTTCCACCGCTATCGACGCGGATGATCTTTCTTCATCACCGCGTGCGGATGCACCATCGTTTTCACCACGGCAGCGCGGGAACGCAAAGCCCGTCGCTCGCTGTGCGTCTTTCACTTCTGGCACTTGCCGCCGCCATCGTGGTTTTGATCGGTGCCTTCCATGCCTAGGGCCTCCTCGTCCGAAACGCATCGTCCCCAGGGCGGCGAGGGGCCATCGACGGCCGCGGATGAACTGGCGGAACGCATCGGCGCCGCCCGGCGCCTGCGTGAACATCACCTGTGGGAAATCCTGCGTTCCTTGCCCTCGCTTGCCGAAGCACGCGACGATGCCGTCTTCCGGCAGCAGTTCCGGGCGCTGATGGAGCGCGATGACCTGGAGGGTGCGAGCCGCGCGCTGGTCGATGCAGCCCGCCCGAGGCGCCATCTGGACCGCCTGCAATCCGTCGACGGCAACTGGATTGCCCGCATTCTCTCCCGCGAGGCCTCGCCGTCCCGCTCCGTCGCCGTCCATGTCGATCGTGTCGCCGCCATCATGGCGGCCCTGGTTGCGGCGGACCGGCGCGCTGCTGGCCCCGCAAAACACTGAAAAGGATTTGCATCATGCAGGATTATCGGCGTCGTCTCCCCGTGCAGGGACTGGTCTGCGACCTCGTCACACCCTTCCGCGGAGACACCGTGGACCATGACGGCCTAGCCGCGCTCGTGCACTGGCAGATCGCCAGCGGCGTCTCGGGGCTCTCGGTCTGCGGCAGGGTCGGCGAGGGCGGCGCGCTCAGCCGCGCGGAGCGCCGTGCCGTGCTTGCCACGGTGGTCCGGGCGACAGGCCTCGCCGTTCCGGTTCTGGCCGCCGTCGGCACCTATGCGACGGAGACCACCATCGGCCTCGCGCTGGATGCGGAAGCGGAAGGCGCGGACGGCCTGGTCGTCACGACGCCCTATTACAGCAAGCCGACGCAGAAAGGCATCATCGCCCACCTGCGCGCCGTTGCGGAGGCCACGACGCTTCCGGTCCTGGTTCTTGCGGATCCTGTCGCAACCCGGTCGGATGTCACGGCCGACACGCTGCGCGAACTCGGCGCGGTCCCCGGCATCCATGGCTTCATCGACGCCTCCGGCGACATCGCGCGGCTCGCCGTGATCGACCGGCCGTTGCGCGAGCGGCTGGCGCTCTATTCCGCCCACGACGCGACCGCCTTCGCCTTCAACGTGCTCGGCGGGTGCGGAACCCTGTCGCCAGCGGCAAACCTCGCCCCGCGCATGACAAGCGCGCTCCATCAGGCACTGCGTACCCGCAATGTCGATCTTGCACTCGATCTGAAGGACCGGCTCGCCCCACTCTTCGCCGCCCTTGGCGACATGCCCGATCCCGCCATGCTCAAGCACGGTCTCGCGCCCTTGCTGGGCATCGACGAAGCGGTGCGGCTGCCGCTGGTATCCGCCTCAGTGCCGGCCGGTGTGGCTATTAGCCATGCGCTGGCTGGCCTTCCGGAATGCGCGGATCAGCTCGCCAAGGCAAGCTGATCCGGAGGCGTCGATGAAACGCAAAAGGAAGAACCCCAAGGCCGTCGCGACCACCATGCCGTCGCCACGGCCTGAACTCCCGATGCCGGCGCTGGTGTTACGCGTGGTCCTGATCCTCGCGGCTGCCGCGCTCGCCCAGCATTTCCTGCCGCATCCCTGAGCCACCTCTCCCATTGAAGAAAGGAAGAACCATGCATCCGCATGCCAGACAGCCGCGTCCTCCTCGCGAAACGAGCCGGACAGAACCACCCCGCTTCACCGTCGGCCGCGATTGCCACGGCTGGTGGGTCGTCGATGACCGCCTCGGCCGCGTCGGCGGCATTTTCGCCAGTGAGGACGCCGCGATGCATTATGCGCTGGAAGAGAGCAACAGGGATCGCAACGCGGTGCGCTGCCAACGCCGCGGCAAACCCGTCGAGTTCCGGCTTCCTGCTATTCCACCGTCGCGTGTCGGGAACTGATCAAGACATGATCAGGCCGCCATCCACATTGATCGTCTGCCCGGTGATGTAGGCGGCATCCGGCGATGCAAGGAAGGCGACGAGGGCAGCGACTTCGGCGGGCGTGCCGGCGCGGCCCATGGGGATGCCTTCGACCCATTCTGCCATCAACTCGCCCGGGCCGTATTCGCCGAGCATCTGGCCCCAGACGCGGTCGTTATAGTCCCACATCTCGGTGTGGATGATGCCAGGGCAGATGGCGTTGGCGGTGATGCCTTCGCGGGCGAGTTCTTTCGCGAGGCTCTGCGTCAAGCCGACGACGCCGAATTTCGAGGCGGCATAATGCGGGGTGTAGATAAAGCCCTGGCGGGCCTGGCCGGAGGCGGTGTTGACGAGGCGTCCCTTGGTGCCGCTCGCGCGGAAGCGACGGATCGCCTCCTGGCAGCACAGGAAGACGCCCTTGGTGTTGACGTCGAGGTTGAGGTCCCATTCGTGCTCGGTGAGGTTCTCGACCTTGGCGATGGTGATGACGCCGGCATTCTGCACGGAGACGGACAGGGCGCCGAGCTTCGCCTCGGCCTCGCCATAGGCTTCCTGCACGGCCTTGGCGTCGGTCACGTCCAGCGCGAGGCCCAGCACCTCGGCGCCGGTTTCCTCCGCCAGCGTCGCAGCGGCCGCGACCGTATCCTTCTCGATTGCGGCGATCGCGACCTTTGCGCCTTCTTCCGCAAAGCGCTTGGCGATGCCGCGCCCGATGCCCTTGTTGCCCCCGGTGACAAAAACCGTCTGGCCTGCAAAACGTCTCATGGTCTCTTCTCCATAATGCGCAGCAGGCCGGCGGCTGAAATCAGGCCGTCAGCCGCGCTGCTGTGAACTTGTCGGTGACAAGCACATCGATGACGCCCAGTTTCAGGGCGCCGGCGATGGCCTGCGTCTTCGATTCTCCGCCCGCGAGCGCCATGACGCGGTTGGTCCGGCGCAGGTCTTCCAGCGAAATGCCGATGACGCGCTCGTTGAGCGGCGTTTCCACCGGCTTGCCCTGGCTGTCGTAGAACCTGTAGGAAATTTCGCCAACCGCGCCGGCCTCGTGCAGCATCGCCATTTCCTGGCGGGAAAAGGTGTTGCCGGAACGGGCGAGCAGTTCGGACGGCTCGACGGCGCCGATGCCGATGATGGCGAGGCTGAGGCGGCCAAAGAGGTCCATCGTCTCGCGCACGACCGGGTCGGCCAGCATGACGAGTTTTGCCTCGCGCGACGAGGTGATGCCCTGCACGAGAAGCAGCCGCGGCTCGCCGCCGGTGAGCCTTGCGAGGCGCGCCGTGAGCTGCGTGGCGTGGGTCTGCACCGAGGCGTCGCCCATGCCGCCGAGGATCTGGGCGATGTATTTGGCCTTGGCGTTCTTCAGCGGATGGATGTTGTCCACCATGCGCAGGATCGTCTGGCTCCAGCTGGAGACGCCGATAATCTCGTCCTGCTGCAAGGTGACTTCGAGGAAATGGGCGGCGGCCTCGCCGATACGGGCCATGATGGCGCCGTCGCGGTCTTCCGAACAGTCTATGACGATGGCTTCGGTGAGACCGTAGCGTTCGCGCAGTGCGTTTTCGAGGTCCGCGAAGGTGCCGGCGGGGGGGATGACCGTGGTGCGCACGATGTCTTCCTGCTCGGCCCGCTTCAGCATGCGCGAAACGGTGGCCTGCGACATGTGCATGGTCTCGGCGATCTCCGCCTGCCGCTTGCCCTCGATATGGTACATCTGGGCGATGCGGGCGATCAGTCGCAGCTCGTTCAATCGTCCCATGCAGTCCTCCATTGGTGAATTTTTATTCACTCATAGTTGAAGGACCCGGAACGGTCGAGCGGTAGATTGCGTCCTGCCAGACCGCAAGGCGATCCACGGTATCGGCATTGCGCGGCACGATGGGATTGCCGGCGCGCGGCAGGGCGGCGATGGCGGCAAGATCGGGCCAGATGCCAAGAGAAAGGCCAGCGAGATAGGCGGCGCCAAGGGCCGAAGCCTCCGGCGCATCGCATTGCGTGATGACGTGGTTCAGCGTGTCGGCGACACATTGCATCAGGAACCTGTTCCGGCTCGGCCCGCCATCGGCATAGAGGCGGCCAAGCGGCGTCGGCGATTGCGCGGACATAGCCTTGAAGACGTCATGGACCTGGAACGCCATCGAATCCGTCACCGCGCGGGCCATCTGGGCGCGCGTGGTGGTGAAGGTGATGCCGGAGAAAAGCGCCCGCGCATCGGCCTGCCAATAGGGCGCGCCGAGGCCGACGAAGGCCGGCACGAAGCCGGGACCGCCGGGCTGGGCTGTGGCGGCGAGATCGGTGAGGGCCTGCACGTCCGGCAGGCCGAGCATCTCGGCCATCCAGGGCAGGGCGGCGGCCGAGACGAGGATGTTGCCCTCGAAGGCATAGGTCGGCGTGCCGCCGATCGACCAGGCGATGGTGGTGGTGATGCCCTGTTCGGGCGCGATGAACCGCGGCAGCGTCGTCATGATCGACGAGCCGGTGCCGAAGGTCACCTTGCCGTCGCCGGGGTTGAAAGCACCGTGGCCGAAGAGCGCAGCATGGCTGTCGCCGATGGCGGAGGCGATCGGGATGCCGTCCCCGAGACCGGACACGTTCTTAGTGACGCCAAAATGAGACGCGCTGTCGCACACCTCTGGCAGGGCGGATTTCGGAACGCCGAAGAGGGTGCAGAGTTCGTCGCTCCAGGCCTGCCGGTTGAGGTCGTAAAGCTGGCTGCGCGCGGCATTGGCGGCATCGCAGGCATGCACCGCACCATCCGTGAAGCGATGGATCAGCCAGGCGTCGATCGTGCCGAGCCGGACCGTTTTTCCCGCGGGCACGCGGTCGAGCAGCCACTTCATCTTGGGGCCGGGGAACATCGGATCGATGGGAAGGCCGGTGAGCGCCTGCACGCGCGGCGCATGGCCGGCCGCGATCAGCTCGGCGCAGGCCGGCGCGCTGCGGCGGCACTGCCAGCTCACCACCGGGCCAAGCGGTTCGCCGGTCGCGGCATCCCAGACCGTGACGGATTCGCGCTGGTTGGAGATCGCGATGCCGAGGATATCGACTTCAGGGCCGGCTTGCAGGCAGGCGGCGATCGCTTCCTGAACCGATTGCCAGATGCGCAGTGGGCTCTGCTCGACCCAGCCGGGCTGCGGATGCTCGATGCCGACCGGAGAAGCGCCGCGCGACAGAATTTCGCCGGCCGTGGAGACAAGCACGGCCTTGGAATTCGTGGTGCCCTGGTCGATGGCGAGGATGGCGGTCGTCATGGCGGCTCCGGCAGGCAGAAATTGGGGGCGCGGCGAAAGGGAGGCCTTGCCGCGCCCGGCACGTCATCTAATCCAGCGCGATCACGCGCGGGAAGACTTCCGTGCAATCAAAGCGACGGCCGCCTCGGCGATTGAGGCAGGCGACATGCCGAATTCGTCGAGCAGGAACTCGGCCGAACCGGTGGGGGCGAAGATGCCGGGCACGCCGAGGATCTTCATCGGCACGGGCGCTTCCGCCACGACATATTCGGCGATCGCCGAGCCGAGGCCGCCGATGGTGGAATGTTCTTCCGCCGTCAGGATGGCGCCGGTTTCGCGCGCGGCAGCCACCACGGCCTCGACATCGATCGGCCGGACCGTCGCCATGTTCAACACGCGGGCCTCGATGCCCTGTTCGGCGAGAATTTCGGCCGCCTTCAGGATGCGGTGAGTCAGTGTCCCGTTGGCGATTAGGGTGATGGCGTCACCATCGCGCAGCAGGTTCGCCTTGCCCAACTCGAACTTATGGCCCGCCGGCAGCAGGTCCGGCACGCCGACGCGCGAGAGGCGCAGGAAGACCGGCCCGTCATAATGCGCGGCCCATTCCACGGCGGCGGCCGTCTCGATCGAATCGCAGGGCGCCACGACCGGCAGGTTCGGCAGCACGCGGGTCCAGGCGAAATCCTCGATGGAATGATGCGTCGGGCCGAGTTCGCCGTAGGCCATGCCGGAGGAAATGCCGATCAGCTTCACATTGGCGTTGGAATAGGCGATGTCGGCCTTGATCTGCTCCAGCGAGCGGCCGGTCAGGAAGCACGCCGCGCCGCAGACGAAGGGCAGCAGCCCACCATTGGCAAGGCCGGCGCCGACGCCCACCATGTTCTGCTCGGCGATGCCGACATTGACCAGCCGTTCCGGCCAGCGGGACTTGAAGCCACCGAGCTTAGAGGAACCGACGGAATCGTTGCAGACGGCCACGATCTTCGGATTGTCCGCCCCGAGGCGTTCCAGCGTGGCGACGAAGGCGTCGCGGCAATCGTGCAGCTTGGGAGAGGTCATCACGTCTTTCATCACAGCGTCTCCGAAAGCTCAGCCACGGCAATCTTGTATTGTTCGGCATTCGGCACCTTGTGGTGCCAGTCGACCGTGTCCTGCATGAAGGAGATGCCGTGGCCCTTGTTGGTATGGGCGACGATGCAGTGCGGGCGGCTGCCGCGCTTTTCCAGCGCCGGCACGATCTCGTCCATCACATTGCCGTTGATCTCCGTGACATCCCAGCCGAAGGCCTCCAGCTTGGCCGGGAAGGGAGCGAGGTTGTTGGTGTCCTTCAGCGACGCGCCCTGCTGGAAGCGGTTGTGGTCGATGATCAGCGTCAGGTTGTCGAGGCCGAACTGTGCGGCGGCCGCAATCGCCTCCCAGTTCGAGCCTTCCTGCATTTCGCCGTCGCCGGTCATGACATAGGTGCGGTAGGCGGCCCCCGTCAGCTTGGCGGCCTTCGCCATGCCGACCGCGACCGGCAAGCCATGGCCGAGCGGCCCCGTATTGGTCTCGACGCCCGGCACCTTGTTGCAGTTCGGATGGCCGTTGAGGCGCGAATGCGGCTTCAGGAACGTCGCGACCTCTTCTTCCGGAATGAAGCCGCGTTTGGCGAGCGTCACGTAGAGCGCCAGCGCCACATGGCCCTTCGACAGCACGAAACGGTCGCGGTCCGGGTTTTTCGGCTGGTCGGGCCAGATGCGCAGCACGCGGAAATAGAGCGCGGTCAGGATGTCGATGGCCGACATCTCCCCGCCAATGTGTCCGGCGCCGGCTTCGAAAACCGCTTGCAGATCGCGAAGGCGGATCTGGCGAGCGATGCGGTCGAGATCGTTCGGCTGCATGAAACCCTCATAGTGAATAAATATACAGTTGCCTATATACTTGCACGGAGATCAGGCAAGTCAAGCGGAAATCGCGGATGGTGGCGCAAAAATTAGCTGGCCGGATCGTATTGACAGGACCCGGATCGATCATATACGAATTTACACACGGTAATGAATATTTATGCGTGCCGCCAATCTAGGGTGGCTGGCTGACCGGGAGGAGCGTTCATGCTGGTTGCAGCGAAGGAAAAACAGGGCATCGTGGGCGGGCTGCTGCCATCCCTGCGCGGGGCCACCGGGCCGCTGATCGGCCTGATCGTTCTGTGCCTCTTCCTCACGTTTGCGACGGACAAGTTCCTGTCGATCCGCAACTTCCTCAACGTGCTCGACCAGATCACGGTGCTGGGCGTGATGGCCGTGGGCATGACGCTGGTCATCCTGATCGGCGGCATCGATCTTGCAGTGGGCTCCGTCATGGCGCTGGCGATGATGGTGCTCGGCTATCTCCACGTCGTTGCCGGCGTGCCGATGGGGCTTGCCATTCCGCTCGCTTTGCTCGTCGCCTCGCTCAACGGTCTCGTCGCAGGCCTGTTGATCACGCGTTTCAACGTGCCGGCCTTCATCGCGACGCTCGCCATGATGTCGATTGCGCGCGGCCTTGCGAACATGATCACCGACGGCCAGCAGATCATCGGTTTTCCGGCCTGGTTCAACATGATGGCGATCGTGCGTTTCGGCGGCTTCCTGACGCTGACCGTCGCCGTGATGGTCGTGGTCTTCATCGTCGGCTTGCTCTACCAGCGCTACCGTCACGGCGGACGCGTGCTCTACGCGATCGGCGGCAATGCGGAAGTGGCGCGGCTTGCCGGCATTAACGTCCAGCGCGCGACCGTGCTCGTCTATGTCGTGTGCAGCTTCCTCGCGGGCCTTGCCGGCATGGTGCTCGCCGCGCGCCTCGACTCGGTCCAGCCGTCGTCGGGCGTTTCCTACGAACTCGACGCCATCGCGGCGGTCGTCATCGGCGGCACGTCGTTGTCGGGCGGCACCGGCGGCATCGGTGGCACCATCATCGGCGTTCTCATCATCGGCGTGCTGCGCAACGGCCTCAACCTGCTCAGCGTCTCGCCCTTCATGCAGCAGGTCATCATCGGCGCCGTCATCGTGCTCGCCGTCACGGCCGAGACCTATCGCAAGCGGAAATAACGGTTTTCACCCCGCAGCCACGCGGCGGGGTGCGGAAAACGGTCGGCAATGGTGCGGACCGGCAAAAGGGAAGGTGGTCTCCGGCAAACGGAAACCACCGGGAAACTCGGAGGAGAAACCATGAAACTGTCCAAACTGCTGATGGCGGCAACCGCGGCTGCGGTCCTTGCCTCTCCCGCGGCCGCCGCGGAGGTCAAGACGATCGGCCTTGCCGTGCCGAACCTCCAGGCCGACTTCTTCAACCAGATCAAGCTCGGCGTCGAAAAATACGCCAAGGAAAAGGGCCTCACGGTCATCGTCGTCGATGCGAAGAACGACACGGCCACGCAGGTCAGCCAGGTGCAGGACCTGATGACCCAGGGCATCGACGCCTTCATCTACATTCCCGCCGGTGCTGCCGCTGCCGCCGTGCCGACCCGCCTTGCCCGCGAAGCCGGCATTCCGGTGATCAACGTCGACCGTGTTCCCGATGGCGCACCGGGCGATACCTTCATTGCCGGCGAGAGCGTCGAATCCGCCTATGCCGTCTGCAAGCACATCATCGAGAAGGCCGGCGGCTCGGGCAAGATGGCGATCATCCACGGCCAGAAGGGCACGACGCCGGAAGTCGACCGCTTCACCGGCTGCAAGCGCGCCATCGACGAGAACAAGGGCATCGAGCTGGTCGACCAGCAGTGGAGCAACATGTGGTCGGCCGACGAGGGCTTCACGATCGCGCAGAACATGCTGCAGGCAAACCCGGACATCACGATCATCTTCGGCCAGGCTGACGGTCTCGCCATGGGTGCTGCCAAGGCGGTCGATGTTGCCAATCTCTCGGACAAGGTAATCATCGGCGGTTATGACGGCGACGTCTCGGCGCTCGAATACCTCGCCAAGTGCAACGGTCCGTTCATCGCCACCGCAACGCAGAGCACGCAGAAGATGGGCGTCCTCGCCGTCGAATCCGCGCTGGCCGTTGCAGCCGGCCAGAAGGTGGAAGAGCGCCAGACGCCGAATGCCGTCCTGACGACCTGCGAGAACGCGCCGGAATTCGTCAAGAGCCATCCGTAATCCGGACACGAAAGGCAGCAGCGCCATGACGACACGCTCTCCCATCCTGTCGCTCCGTGGGATCCAGAAATCCTATGGTCCGGTCAAGGTTCTCCATGGTGTCGATCTCGACATCCATCCGGGAGAGGTCGTGGCGCTGCTCGGTGAAAACGGTGCCGGAAAGTCGACCCTGTCGAACATTATTTCCGGCACCGTGCAGCCCTCCGCGGGCGAGATGACATGGCTGGACAGGCCCTATGCCCCCGCCAATCCGCGCGCCGCGATGGACGAGGGCGTGGGCATGATCCACCAGGAACTGAAGTTGCTGCCGAAGCTTTCCATCGCCGAAAACGTCTTCGTCGGCCGCTATCCCATGAAGGCCGGCCGCATCGACCGCAAGGCGATGGAAGAGCGGGCGAGGAGCGGCCTCAAGCGGCTCGGCCTCGATATCTCGCCCGATCGCCTCGTCGAGGGGCTTTCGACGGGAAAACAGCAGCTCATCGAGATCGCCAAGGCACTGACGCTCAACGCGCGCCTGCTCATCCTCGACGAGCCGACCGCGGCACTTGGCGGCGAGGAGACCCAGCTTCTTTTCCAGCAGATCGAACGGCTGAAAGCGGACGGCGTCGGCATCGTCTACATTTCGCATCGCCTCGAAGAAATCCGCCAGATCGCCGACCGCATCGTCGTCATGCGCGATGGCGCCAAGGTGCAGGAATTTGACAGCGGCGACGTGCCGGTCCGCACCATTGTCGAGGCGATGGTCGGGCGCTCGCTGGAGCGCATGTTCCCGACGCTTCCCGCGCCGACGGAGGAGGTGACGCTGGAGGTGCGCAATCTCTCGTCGCCATCCAATACGTTTCGCAACATCAGTTTCTCGGTACGCAAGGGCGAGGTCTTCGGCATTGCCGGCCTCATGGGCGCGGGCCGCACCGAGCTCGTGCGCGCCATCACGGGTGCCGATCCGATTTCCGGCGGCGAGGTGCTGCTGCGCGGCAAGGCCGTCACGCCGCGCTCGCCGATCGATGCGATCCGCAACGGCATCGTGCTTGTACCGGAGGACCGCAAGCTCCAGGGCGTGGTGCTCGAACATTCGATCGCGGAGAATATCGGCTATGCCAATCTCGGCGAGATTTCCCGCAATGGCTGGCTTTCCTCGCGCCGCATCCGTGAATTCGCCGAGGACTATATCAAGCGCTTCGGCGTGAAGGGTCGCGGCGGGCAGAATGCGGGTGAACTCTCCGGCGGCAACCAGCAGAAGGTGGTGCTCGCCAAGTGGCTGGCGCGCAAGCCGCAGGTGGTGGTGCTCGACGAACCGACGCGCGGCATCGATGTCGGCGCCCGCTCCTCGATCTACGATCTCATCATGGACCTCGCCCGTGCGGGCGTCGCGGTCATCGTGGTTAGTTCCGACCTTGAAGAAGTGCTCGGCGTCTCCAGCCGCATCATGGTCATGGCACAGGGCAAGCAGGCCGGCATTTTGGACCGCGAGGACGCCAACGACGTCTCGGTCATGGAACTGGCGACGATCTGAACAGGAAAAGCATTATGTCTGAAATCGCCCTCAACGCACCGAAATTGTTTGATCTTTCCGGAAACGTCGCCTTCGTGACCGGCGCCGGCAGCGGCATCGGCCAGCGCATCGCCATGGGCCTTGCCCAGTGCGGCGCGGATGTCGCGCTGCTCGATCGCCGCACCGATGACGGCCTCGCGACCACCGCCGACTTCATCGCCAAGGCAGGCCGCCGCAGCATCCAGATCGCGGCCGATGTTACCAGTGGTGCAGCGCTGAACGATGCGGTCGCGCGTACCGAAGCAGAGCTCGGTCCGCTCACGCTCGCCGTCAACGCGGCCGGCATCGCCAATGCCAATCCGGCGGAGGAGATGGAGGAAAGTCAGTTCCAGACGATGATGGACATCAACCTGAAGGGCGTTTTCCTCTCCTGCCAGGCGGAAGCGCGCGCCATGCTGAAGACCGGCCGCGGCTCGATCGTCAACATCGCCTCCATGTCCGGCGTCATCGTCAACCGCGGCCTCAGCCAGTGCCACTACAACGCCTCCAAGGCCGGCGTCATCCACATGACGAAATCGATGGCGATGGAATGGGTCGGCCGCGGCATCCGCGTCAACACGATCAGCCCCGGCTATACGGCAACACCGATGAACACGCGGCCGGAAATGGTGCACCAGACCAAGCTCTTCGAGGAGCAGACGCCGATGCAGCGCATGGCCAGTGTCGACGAGATGGTCGGCCCCGCCGTCTTCCTGCTGTCCGGCGCCGCAAGCTACGTGACCGGTGTCGATCTTCTCGTCGATGGCGGTTTCTGCTGCTGGTGAACGCCGGCTTCCCCGGGCGCCTTACTCGATGGCAGGCGGCATCTCGCCGTCTTCGCGGCCACGTAGCGGCTTTTCCGGCATGAGGTGGAAGATGACGAGCGACAGCGCCATGGTGACCGCGCAGGCGAGGAAAATATAGGTGAAGGGCAGTGCGGAGGTGACGCCGGCGCTCACCGTTTGGATGGCTTCGCCGCCGAGCGGCAGGCCGTTGCCGAGAGCGATGGCGCCGAGGATCGCGACGCCGAGCGCGCTGCCGAGGGAGCGCAGGAATGTCAGGACGCCCGTCGCGACGCCGAGATGCGCTTGATCGACCGCGTTCTGCACCGAAACGGTTGCGACCGGGAAGGTCATTCCGGTGCCGAAGCCCACGCCCGCCGTCAGAGCTTCCAGCACGAGCAGCGACGTGCGCCCGGCGAGAAATGCCAGCGCGATCAGGCAGAGGAAGCTGATCACGCCGCCGACAAGTGCGATCCTCTTGTAATGGGTGAAACGCGGGATCGTGCGCCCGCTGGTCGTCGCGCCGAGCACGGTGCCCAGCAACAGGCCCAGCAGGGCGATGCCCGATCCGCTGGCGGACAGCCCGTGGAACGACTGCACATAGACCGGAATATAGACCGAAAGGCCGACATTGGCGGCCTGCACCAGGAACATCGCCAGGGTTCCGTAGCGCACGATCGGATTGCCGAGGACTTCGAGCGAGATCAGCGGCTCGGCCGTGTGCCGCAGCCGCAGGGCAAAAATCGCCCAGACGACGGCCGAAGCCCCCAGCAATCCGACGATCACAGGCGAGATCCAGGAATAGCGGCTGCCGCCCCAGTTGAGGGCGAGCAGCAGGAGCGTCGTCGCGACGATGAGCAGCACTGCACCAGCGCCATCGATACGGTGCTTGCGCGTTATGGCGGGCAGCTTCTTCAGCGGGTTGTTGATGATCATCATCGCCGCCAGCCCGAGCGGAATGTTGATCCAGAAGATCAGGGACCAGTGGAGGTGCTCGGCGAAGGTGCCGCCGAGCAGCGGCCCGGCGATGCAGGCCACCGCCCAGGTTCCGGATATCCAGGCGGCGTAACGCGCGCGTTCGCGGGGCGGTACGAGGTCGCCGATCACCGTTTGCGACAGCGCGAACAGACCGCCGCCGCCGAGCCCCTGCACGGCGCGACCGATGATCAGGGTCAGCATGTTGGGCGCCAGCGCGCTGATCAGCGATCCTACGAGGAAGATGATAATGGCGGCGAAGATCGTCGGACGTCGCCCGTGCACATCAGCGATCTTGCCGTACAGCGGCGCCATCGCGGTGGCGGTCAAGAGGTAGCCCGTGACGATCCAGGGCAGGTAGTCGCTGTGCCCGAGTGCCCTGCCGATCGTCGGCATGGCGGGCGCCACGATCGTCTGGTCGAGCGCGGCGAGCAGCATGGAGAGGAGAACACCGGCGATGATGACGTTCTTTTCCGGCTCGGACAAAGCGGGTATCGCCGTTACCGTTCCGCTCGGGTGACGTGCTTCATTCATTCCTGCAATTCCGATATCGACAGCTGGATTTTGGCCCGTCGGCTCTGGCGAGTCGGCCGCCTGTTCGTGCGTGGACACCGGTAAAGCACCTTCCTTGCCGCAAAGTCCATCGAATAGAGTATATTAGCGGTACGATGCGGGCGGGTTTTAGCCCCAGCACAATCAGCAATATTTCCTTAATCCTCCCGCAAGCAGAGGCTGGCACTGTGCGGGGATGCGAATCACTACCATCACCAACTGGGCCTACGGCATCACCGTCGTTCTGACGGCGCTTTCCGGCGCGTCCTTCATCATGTCGTCCCGCAGCGCCCTTCATGAACGGGTCGCGGTCGAGGAGCACCTGACGCTCGACACGCTTGCCGAGGAACTGGCACTCGGCGCCGAGGTGCGGAGCGACGAGGCTCGGCTTTACGTGATGCGCGGCGAGGAGCGCCACCTGCAGGCGTTTCACGCGGAAGAGCAGACGGAGCGGCGCCGCGAGGCCGCCGCGCAGAAACTCGGCGCGCAGAAACTGACGCCGGCCGAAGTGGCAGCCTTGGCGGATGTCGCCAGGGACGCGGAGGAACTGGACAAGATCGAAGTGGCCGCGGTCGAGGCGTTTCAGCGTGGAGACAAGGTCGCGGCGCAGGACGTTCTCTTCGGCGCGGAGCATGAACGGGTCCAGAAAGCCCTTCTCCAGACGGTGGCCCATTTCCGCGACCTGACGGCGACGCGTGCGACATCGGAACTTGAAGCCGCCCGCGCGCGCAGTGACTGGTGGAGCCTCGCCGCCGAGATCATGCTTGCGGTGACAGGCGCGCTGTTCGTCGCCGTGCTTTATTTCGTTCTGAGGCGGCGGGTGGCGATGCCGCTGATGCGCATGACGGGGATCGTCAGCCGGCTCGCCAAGCAGGATTATACCGTCGAGCTTCCTATCGACCGGCGGGGCGACGAGATCGGCGAGATGAACGAGGCCATCGACGTCTTCCGGACAAACCTGATCGAACGCGAGCGGCTCGATTCCGAGCGACGGGCCGACCAACGCACCAAGGACCTCATTCTCCAGATGATGCACCGCGTGCAGGCGTGCCAGAACCAGGCGGAACTGACCGACGTCGTCGTCCGGTTCGCGCCGCAGATCTTTCCGGGCCTTGCCGGCGGCCTCTATATTCTGAACGAAGGCAATACGTCGCTCGTGCGCACGGGGGCATGGCTCGATCCGCAACATTCGGCGGCGGTCTTTCCCGCCACCGCTTGCTGGAGCCTGCGGCGCGGCCGCTCGCACCAGAGCAGCGCCAACGGCTCCGATGTGCCCTGCCAGCACCTCGATCCGCCCGGCGTGACGGCGCTCTGCGTTCCCCTGACGGCCCAGGGCGACATGATCGGGCTTCTCTCCCTCGAAGAGCGGGACGACGATGCGCTGGGACCCTTGGGCGCGCGGCTCTATCTCGAACTGATCGCCGAGAATGTCGGCCTGGCGATCGCGAACCTGCAACTGCGGGAGAAGCTGACGACGCTTGCCGTGCGCGATCCGCTGACCGGCCTCTTCAACCGCCGCTTCCTGGAAGAAACCCTGCAGCGGCACACCAGGGACCATGCGGGCGAGCCGCTCGTCTGCCTGATGATCGACATCGACCACTTCAAGCGCTTCAACGACCAGTTCGGGCACGATGCGGGCGATCTCGTCATGCAGTTCGTGGGGCAGACGCTGCGCGAAACCTGCGCGCCGGCCGGCAATGCCTTCCGGTTCGGCGGGGAGGAATTCACCGCTCTCCTGCCGTTCCTCGGCGAACAGGAGGGGATCGAGCTTGCAGACACGCTGCGCGACAAGATCAGCAGCGTCGCGCTCTCCCATGCCGGCCAGATTCTGGGCACGGTGTCCATCTCTGTCGGGGTGGCGGCGTCGCCGGGGGAGGGCTCGGTGGAAACCCTTGTCACGCGCGCGGATGCGGCGTTGCTGCAAGCCAAGGCGGAAGGCCGCGACAGGGCGATTGCCGCAAGCACAATCCATAGGAAGAGCTGATCCGTGTGGTCAGATCTCGGCCGCACCAACGCTGTTCAACCGGCGGACCAATTCCGGGCCGAGCGTGTTTCGCGCATAATCGATCAGGATGGATTTCGCCTCGTTTAGCGGAAGGTCGATATCCGCATGGCCGCGGCGCAGCCAGAGGCCGTCGATGAGAGCCGCAAAACCGCGCACGAAGTGGTCGATCTCGGTCGGGCCGAGATGGGGCTTCAGGATATCCGACACATTGGATTTCAGGCGGCGGTAATAGGGGCGCAGCAGGCGCGCGTAGCGTTCGTTGTGCGAGGCTTCCGAATAAAGCGATATCCAGGCGCTCGCCGTGGGCTGGTCGAAACGCTGTGCGGGAAAATTCCCGTCGATGAGGGCGATGAGGCGCTCCCAGCCGCAGCGCGAGCGGCGCAGGTTGCCGACGATCTCATTGGCAAGGATGCGGTTGTTCATCCGCACCATCTCGAAGAGAACCTCCTCCTTGTCCTTGAAGTAATAGGTGAGGATGCCCTGCGAGAGGCCGGCCTCGGCGCAGATTTTTGCGCTCGTCAGGCCGCGCAAACCCTCCTTCAGGAAGATGCGATGGGCGGCGTCGATCAGTTCGACGCGCCGGACGTCCTCGATGCGGGTGCGCTGCTTCTTTGGCTTCTGCTGCATGGTTTTCCCTAGCAGATCAAATTTTTGTACGCTTTAACAATTTTTTGCTTGTCTTAAAAATTACCGTCCGTATCCTTTGTGAAAACCACAAGGGGAACGCCAATGAACAGGACAGTTTTTGCGATGATCGTCGCGGCCGGTGCCGCATGTCTGCCGGCCCATGCTGCAATTGCGGCCGATGCGCCGGAATGCAAGGCGGTGCGGCTTTCCGATCTCGGCTGGACGGATATCGCGCTGACCAACACGACGGCGGAGATCATTCTGGGCGCACTCGGCTACGAGCCCAGCCAGACGCTGCTTGCCCTCAACATCACCTTCGATTCGCTGCGCAATGGCGATATCGACGTGTTCCTCGGCAATTGGCGTCCCGTGCAGGATCTCGATTACAAGCCCTATTTCGACGACGGCTCCGTCATTCCCGTCGCCACCAACCTGACGGGCGCGAAATACACGCTGGCCGTTCCGAAATACGTCTTCGACGGCGGCCTGAAATCCTTCGACGACCTCCAGAAATTCGCCGACAAGCTCGATCGCAAGATCTACGGCATCGAGCCCGGCACCAACAAACCGCTGCTCGACATGGTCGAAGCCAAGGCGCATGGGCTGGAGGGCGACTGGGAAGTGGTGGAATCGAGCGAAGCTGCGATGCTGACGCAGGTGCAGCGGGCGGCCGAGGCCAAGGAATGGATCGTCTTCCTCGGCTGGCAGCCGCACCCCATGAACGTCAACATGGAGATCGCCTATCTCGCCGACGGCGATGCCGAATTCGGCCCCGATTTCGGGGGCGCGACCGTGCGCACGCTGGTGCGCAAGGGGTATCCGGAGCTGTGCCCGAACGTCACGGCCTTCTTCAGCAACCTCGTCTTCGACATCGACTACGAAAACACCGGCATGAACATAATCATGACCGACGGGCTGGAAGCGAAGGACGCGGCCATAAAGATGATGCAGGCGCATCCGGAAAAGCTCGATGCCTGGCTAAAGGACGTCGTGACGCTTGACGGCAAGCCGGGACTGGCTGCCGTCAAGGCGGAGCTCGGCATCCAGTGACATCCATGCCCATGATGCGAGCCGCCGTGCTGGCGGGCTACGGGGAACCCTTGCAGATCCGGCAGGTGCCTCGGCCCGTTGCAGGGCGCGGCCAGCTGCTCGTCCGCCTCAAGGCCTGCGGCATCTGTCATTCCGACGTCCACATCTGGAAGGGCGACGTGATGCCGCCGCAGGCGCCGGAACCCTTCATTCTCGGCCATGAGGGTGTGGGGGTGGTCGAGGCGGTCGGCGAGGGTGTCGAGGGCTGGGCGGCCGGTGATACGGTGGGCGTGCCCTGGCTGCACGACACCTGCCTTCGCTGCGATGAATGTTCGGATGGCCATGAGGCCTTCTGCCAGCACCAGCGGGCGCATGGCCTCAACGTGCCTGGCGGCTTTGCGGATTATGTCGCAGTCGACGCCGCCTTCGCCGTCGCGCTGCCGGCCGACGTTGACCCCTTGGCGACCGCGCCGGTGATGTGCGCGGGTGTCACCGCCTATGGCGCGATCCGTCGGGCAGGGGTGGTGACCGGCGAGCACCTTGCGGTGTTCGGCTGCGGCGGCCTCGGCCTTTATGCGGTGCAGATCGCCGCGCGCATGGGTGTTCATGTGCTGGCCGTGGACCGCGACCCCGCCAAGCTGGAGCATGCACGGTCCTATGGCGCGGCCGAGGTGATGACGGCGGGTCCGGATTTCGACCGCCATCTTGCCGGCGGCGCGCGCTATCATGCGGCGATCAACTTTGCGCCGACGCCCGCCACCTGGACGGCGATCGTTGCGTCGATCCGGCCGCGTGGCCGCATCGTTGCGGCGGCGCTGGTCTCCGAACCCGTTCCATTGGTTCAGGAATGGCTGACGGCGACGGGCGTCACGATCACCGGCACCAGCGTCGGCACGCGGCAGGAGATGCGCGAGGTCGTCGCGATGCATGCGCGGCAGCCGCTCCTCAACCCCATCGAGGAGATCGACCTCACCCGCGCCACCGAGGCGCTGGAGGCGCTCGCAAGCGGCCAGGCCAAGGGCCGTTACGTCATACGCTATTGACGATCCGTCATTCGAACAGGCCGGGGTGATCGGCCTCGATCTGGGGCAGGTCGGCGAGGATGCCGTTGAGGTGACGCCGCATGGCGGCCGCAGCGGCATCGGCATCGCGTGTGTCGATGGCGGCGATGATCGCCTCATGTTCGGAAATCAGCCGCGTCATGGAATCGGGATGGCGGAGCTGCAGGTTGCAGACCCGGTCCATATGGGCCTTGATGTCCGAGATGGCGTTCCAGGCGAGGCCGCAGCCGGCACCTTCCGCAATCGCGATGTGGAACTGCTCGTCTTCCCGGCGGAAGGCGTTGTGGTCGTGCGCCTCCATCGCCGCCGTCTGGCGGGCAAGGATCGTATCGATCTTGCGCCGCGTCCACGCGTCGAAGGTTTCGCTGGCGCGCCGCGCGACGGCGGTCTCAATCGCCTCGCGCACGAAGCGCGCTTCCATCATCTGCCGCGCTGAAATCCTGACGACGACCGTGCCCCGGTTGGGGCGGATGTCGACCAGCTTGGACTTGCCGAGCGCGATCAGCGCCTCGCGCACCGGCTGGCGTGATACGCCCATGCGGGTCGCGATTTCCTGTTCGGAAAGCCGAACTCCGGGGGCGAGTTCGAGGCGGATGATCGACTCCCGCAGGTCGCGCTCGACCTGCGCCGCCGCCGTTTCGCCGGTGTCGATCTTCAGGGATTCAAGGTTCATCTCTTTCGCCGCCGTCATGCGTTGACATCCAATTTAAACCACCATACAGTACCATACAGATCAAACGCAACAGAAATCCGGTGGCCTGAAAACCGGATGAACAGGGAGGGGCCGGCGCCATGTGTCCGGCCTTGGAGAGATATTGCTGTCCAATTTTATTGCACCCGATTCCAGTGATCCCCGCCTCGGCATTAAATCCCGCTACCGGATGCTTGTCGATGGCAAGTCTGTGGATGCGGCTTCGGGCAAGACGATCGATCGGGTGAGCCCCGGCCATGCCGGCGCCGTGGTCGGCACCTGGCCGGAGGCTTCGGCGGATGACGTGCGGCTCGCTATCGCCGCCGCGCGCCGGGCCTTCGATACCGGCCCGTGGCCGCGCATGTCGGGCGCCGAGCGCTCGCGCCTGATGTTCAAGGTGGCGGACCTTATCCTTGTGCATCAGGAAGACCTGGCGCTTGCCGAGAGCCTGGAGGTCGGCAAGCCGATCAACCAGGCCCGCGGCGAGATCGGCTTCTGCGCCGATCTCTGGTCCTATGCGGCCGGGCAGGCCCGGGCGCTGGAAGGGCAGAGCCACAACAATATCGGCGACGACCGCCTCGGCCTCGTGCTGCGCGAAGCGGTCGGTGTCGTCGGCATCATCACGCCCTGGAACTTCCCCTTCATCATCGCCTCCGAGCGCGTGCCGTGGGCCATCGGCGCCGGCTGCACGGTGGTGCTGAAGCCCTCCGAATTCACCTCCGGCACCTCGATCCGCATGGCGGAACTGGCGCGCGAGGCCGGCATTCCGGACGGCGTGCTCAATGTTGTCACCGGCTATGGCGATCCGGCCGGGCAGGTGCTGGCCGAAGACCCAGGCGTCGACATGGTCGCCTTCACCGGCTCCGTCCGCGTCGGCACCAAGCTCGGCGAGATCGCGGCCCGCAGCGTCAAACGCGTCGGGCTGGAGCTTGGCGGCAAGGGCCCGCAGATCGTCTTCGCCGATGCGGATCTCGATGCCGCGGCCGATGGCATTGCCTATGGCGTCTACCACAATGCCGGCCAGTGCTGCATTTCCGGCAGCCGGCTGCTGGTGCAGGAAGGCATCCGCGATGCGCTGATGGAACGCCTGCTCGACATCTCGCGCAAGGTCACTTTCGGCGATCCGCTGAACGAGCGCACCAAGATCGGCGCGATGATTTCCGAAGCCCATGCGGACAAGGTGCATTCCTATGTGGAGGCCGGCATCGCCTCCGGCGCGGAACTGCTGCTCGGCGGCGAAAGGGTCGGCAGGGAGGCCGGTCTCTATTACGCACCGACGGTCTTCGGCGGCGTGACGCCGGACATGTCGATCGCCCGGGAGGAGATCTTCGGGCCGGTGCTCTCGACGCTGACCTTCAAGACGGCGGACGAGGCCGTGGCGATGGCCAATGCCAGCGAATTCGGCCTGTCGGCTTCCGTCTGGTCCACCAATCTCGAAAATGCACTCCAGAGCATCCGCCGCATCCGTGCCGGCCGCTGCTGGATCAACAGCGTCATCGACGGCACGCCGGAGCTGCCGATCGGCGGCTACAAGAAGAGCGGTCTTGGTCGCGAACTCGGCCGCTACGGCTTCGATGAATATTCCCAGTTCAAGGGCGTGCACGTCACGCTCGGGCGCCCGGCGCCCTGGTTCGGATAATCCGCTGCAATCTGTAGCGAGAGGAGGAAAATCTCGGCTGGCGTGATCTTTGGTCGGAGCCCGCCAGCCGAGACTTGGGTCTTTTGGACCCGCATTGCACATCCAAAGGGAGGATACGCAAATGAAATTGACCAGGTTGAGAACCGCTGCATTGGCTGCGGGCCTGACCACCATGCTGGCATCTACGGCGCTTTCCGCGGATGTCAAGGCCACGATGATCATCTACCTCGATCCGAGTGTCCAGTTCTTTAACCCCGTGGTGAAGGGCGCGCAAGACGCGGCCGCCCAGTTCGGCGTCGATCTTGACGTGCAATATGCCAACAACGATCCGGTGCGCCAGAACGACCTGATCGAAAGCGCGACCGCGAGCGGCGTTGACGGCATCGCCGTCGCCATCTCCTCGTCGGACGCCTTCGACGAAAGCATCTGCGCTGCGGTGAAGGCCGGCATCGTCGTCATCGGCTTCAACAATGACGACCTCGACGGCGCCAAGGGCAATTGCCGCCAGGCCTATGTCGGCATGAACGAATTCGCCTCCGGCTACGAGCTCGGCAACCGGATGATCAAGGAATTCGGCCTGAAATCCGGCGACGTCGTCTTCAACCCGCGCGAAATCCCCGAGGCGAGCTTCGCGGTCGCCCGTGGCGGCGGCATCGAGAAGGCCATGACGGAGGCCGGCATCAAGGTGGAGACGGTCCGCGCCGGCCTCGATCCGGCGGAAGCGCAGAACATCATGGCGCAGTTCCTGATCGCCAACCCGACGGTCAAGGCGCTGTTCGGCACCGGCTCGGTCACCTCCACGGTCGGTGCTGGCGCCATCAAGGATGCCGGCGTCAACATTCCGTTCGGTGGCTTCGACCTTGCGGTCGAAATCGTCAATGCGGTGGAATCCGGCGCGATGTTCGCGACCATGGACCAGCAGCCCTATCTCCAGGGTTACTACCCGATCGCCCAGATCGCGCTCTCGAAGAGGTACGGCCTGACCCCGACCGACATCGACACCGGGCAGGGCGCCTTCCTCGACAAGTCGCGCATCAGTTCGGTCAAGCCGCTGATCGGCAGCTTCCGCTAATCGCCTTGAAAGGGAGCCTGCCGGCGTGCCCGGCGGGTTCCCCGTTCCCAAACGATCGAGTGCCAGACCGTGACCCCTATTCTAGCAGACAGTGCCGCGCCCCGGTCGCGGACCCAGAGACAATCCATCCTCAAGCAGATCATGGGCATGCCCGCGGGCGCGATCTTCCTCGTCTTCGTGACGTTGCAGATCGTCTGCATTGCCGGTGCGCTGCTCTATCCCAATGAATTCCGCTATCTCTCGCCGCAGAACCTGACGATCCTGATGAAGGCGATCCCGGTGCTCGGCTGCCTGGCGCTCGGCGCGGGCGTGCTGATGATCGCCGGCGAATTCGACCTCTCCATCGGCTCCGTCTATACCTTCACGGCCGTCCTGATGGCCACGCTCGTCGGTGCCGGCGTCAGTGCCTTCATCGCCGCCCCGCTCGGAATCCTCGCCGGTGTGATGATCGGCCTGCTCAACGGCCATATCACGCTGCGCTTCGGCCTGCCGTCCTTCATCGTCACGCTCGGCGGCCTGTTGTTCTGGCGCGGCGCCGTGCTGCTCTACAACGGCGCGGTCCAGGTGCGCTTCGATCCCGAGCCGATCTTCACCAGCCTGTTTTCCGGTACGCTGCTCGGCGTCAACGCCGCCTTCATCTGGATCGTGCTCTTCGTCATCGGTTTCCACCTGCTCCTGCACCGCCACCGCTTCGGCAACCACGTCTTCGCGACGGGTGGCAATCCGGGCGCGGCGACGGCGATCGGTATCAATACGAACCGCGTCAAGCTCATCGCCTTTGCGATTGCCGGCGGCATGGCGGCGGTGGCGGGCATTCTGGCCACGGCGCGCGTCGGTAGCGTGCAGCCGGGGCAGGGCGCCGGGCTTGAACTCCAGGCGATTGCGGCCTGCGTCATCGGCGGCCTGTCGCTGCGCGGCGGCCGGGGCTCGATCATCGGCATCTTCCTCGGCGTGCTGCTCATTCACACCATGACGGACGTGCTGCTGCTGCTGCGCGCCCCCGGCTTCTATCTCGACATGTTCATCGCGACGCTGATCGTGCTGGCCGCCATCTTTAACCATCTCATCGAGCGGCGGGGTCTTGCGTGATGTCGAACCTTCTCGAACTGCACAATATCTCGAAAAGTTTTGGCGCACTCACCGCGCTCCGGAACCTCAGCTTCCACATCGGCGAAGGCGAAGTGGTGGGCCTGCTCGGCGACAACGGCGCCGGCAAGTCGACGACCGTCAACCTCATCTCTGGCATCCACAAGCCGACGGAAGGCTATCTCAGCGTCGACGGTAAGAAGACGGCGTTTACCTGCCGCTCGGATTCGGCGGATGCCGGCATCGAGACGATCTACCAGCATACCGCACTGGTGGATTCGCTTTCGATCACCCGCAACATCTTCATGGGCCGCGAGCTGACGGACCGCTTCGGCTTCCTGCGGCAGGCCGAGATGCGCGAGATCGCCATGGACGTGTTGCAGAACGCCGTGCACATCTCGGGCATCGATTCCCCGGATACGCTCGTCGGCAACCTTTCCGGCGGCCAGAAGCAGGCCGTGGCCATCGCCCGCGCCGTCTACTTCAAGAAGCGCGTGCTGCTGCTCGACGAGCCCACGTCGGCGCTCTCGGTGCGCGAGACGGAGGCGCTCCTGAACCAGGTGCTGAAGCTCAAGGCGGAAAACGTCTCCAGCGTGCTGGTGACGCACAACATCTACCACGCCTACCAGGTCTGCGACCGGTTCGTGATCATGAGCCATGGCACCAAGGTGTTCGACGTCGACAAGGCCGACACGACGATCAACCAGCTGACCGAATATGTCGTGCTCACCTGACCCCCATTTTGAAAGACAAGAGGCAAATGCCGTGACACTTTCCGTATCTGTACGACAGGCCGTGGGGCCGCAGGATGCCGCAAGGCGCGACACGAAGGGCCTGCGCGATGGCTTCGTCATCGAGGACCTGTTCCGCCCCGGCGAGGTGAAACTCACCTACAGCCATCTCGATCGCATGATCGTCGGCGGCGTGGTGCCGACGACGAGCAAGCTGGTGGTCGACAGCGTGCCGGAGACGGGCACCGAACACTTTCTCGACCGCCGCGAAGTGGCGATCGTCAATATTGGCGGCGCGGGCACGGTCAGCGTCGGCGGCAAGGACTATGCGCTCGGCTTCCAGGAAGCGCTCTATGTCGGCATGGGCGGCGGCGCCCTCGGCTTTGTAAGCGGCGACCCGGCCGCTCCAGCTCTGTTCTATCTCCTGAGCGCGCCCGCGCACCGCGTTTGCCCCACGGTGCACATCACCCGCGAGATGGCGAAGAAGGTCGTGCTCGGCTCGGCGGAGGAATCCAATGCCCGCACCATCAACCAATATGTGCACCCGGATGTCTGCGAGAGCTGCCAGTTGCTCGTCGGGCTGACCATGTTCGAGCCGGGTTCGGTCTGGAACACCATGCCGGCGCATGTGCATGACCGGCGCATGGAGGTCTATCTCTATTTCGGCATGCAGGAGGCGACGCGCATCTTCCATTTCATGGGTGAACCGGGAGAGACGCGGCACGTTGTGCTGAAGAACCACCAGGCGGTCTTGTCGCCGGGCTGGTCGATCCATTCCGGTGCCGGCACCGGGCGTTATGCCTTCATCTGGGCCATGGCGGGGGATAACATGAGCTTCACCGACATGGACAAGGTGCCGATGGACGCGCTTCTATGACGATGTTCGATCTGACCGGCCGCTGGGCGATCGTCACCGGCGCCAATACCGGCATCGGCCGCGCCATCGCGGTCGGGCTGGCGCAGGCCGGCGCCGACATCGTCGGCGTCGGACGATCGGCGATGACGGACACGGCGACGGAGGTGACGTCCGCCGGGCGGACCTTCCTGTCCATCACGGCCGATCTTTCGCAGGCGGGTGCGGGGGCCGGCGTCATCGCGCAGGCGCTGGCGGCCGGCGCCACGCCGGATGTGCTGGTCAACAATGCCGGCATCATCCGCCGCGCCGATGCGCTGGAATTCACCGAAGAAGACTGGGACGCGGTGCTCGACACCAACCTGAAGTCCGTCTTCTTCCTGTGCCAGGCCTTTGCAAAGGCGGCGGTCGCGGCGGAGCGTCCGGCGAAGATCATCAACATCGCCTCCCTGCTCTCCTTCCAGGGCGGCATTCGCGTGCCATCCTACACGGCGGCGAAGAGCGGTCTTGCCGGCCTGACGAAGCTCATGGCAAACGAATGGGCGGCGCGCGGCATCAACGTCAATGCCATTGCGCCCGGTTATGTCGAGACCAACAACACGGTGGCCCTGCGCGCCGATGCGGAGCGCAGCGCCGACATTTTGAAACGCATTCCAGCCGGCCGCTGGGCGAAGCCCGGCGACATGGTCGGTGCTGCGGTTTTCCTGGCGGCACCGGCTTCCGACTATGTACATGGCACCATCCTGCCGGTGGACGGCGGATGGCTCGCCCGCTGAGAGGACACATGCAACACTATACTTTGCCCGAAGACACCGTCTGGACAGAAGTGGCGCCCGGCAACAGCCGCGCGGTTCTGAGCCATCGCCCGGAAATGATGCTCGTCGCCTTTCGCTTCGAGCAAGGCGCGATCGGCGCCCTGCATTCGCATCCGCACACGCAGGTGAGCTACATTGCCGAAGGCGCCTTCGACGTCACCGTGGACGGCGTCACCACCCGCCTTGCCCAAGGAAGCAGCTTCATCGTCGCCCCGAACCTGGTGCACGGCGTGGTCGCGCTGGAGCCGGGCCTGTTGATCGACACGTTCACACCCCGGCGCGACGATTTCCTGTAAGGCGTGCAGCCGGCCGTCACTCGGGCGGCTGGAGGAAAGTCCGGGCGGCGGTGCTGAGCACCAGGGCACCCTGCGGCAGGGCGGCTTCATCGACCCGGAATTTCGGGTGATGCAACGGGTGGACGGCGTCGATCGCGTCATTGCGAATGCCGAGGCGGAAATAGACCGACGGGCATTTTTCGCTGTAGAAGGCGAAGTCGTCGGCCGCGGTCCAGCCGGGTAGGGCAAGCACATTTTCCTGCCCGACGATCTCGCTCCCGGCACGCCGGACGACCTCGACCATCTCCGGCGCGTTGACGACCGGCGGCTCGCCGCGTTGCAGGTGGATGTCGACCCTGGCGCCATGGGTTGCCGCCACGCCTTCCAGGATCTGGCGCAGCCGGGTCCAGGCCTTTTGGCGCGTTTCCTCATGTCCGCTGCGGATCGTGCCCTTCAGCCGGGCTTCGGCCGCAATGACATTATAGGCCCCGCCGCCTTCGATGCCCGTGACGGAGATGACAAGCGGATCGTAGGGATCGATCTCGCGCGCCACGATCTTCTGCAATTCCGTGACCATCGAGCAGGCGACAGTGATGGCGTCGACACCTTCGGAGGGTTTTGCGGCATGGGCGGAATTGCCCGTGACGACGACGTCGAAAATATCGCAGGCAAGCGTGTAGGGTCCGGCGCCGACCGCGATCCTGCCGGTCGCGGTATAGGGGTCGACATGGATGCCGATCGCCGCATCGACGTCGTCGAGAAGCCCTTCCTCGACCACCCGCCGGCCGCCGAGCGGCTCGGCCTCTTCGGCCGGCTGGAAGATGATGCGCACGGTGCCGCTGAACGATTGTTTCTGCTGGTCGAGCAGCACCGCGGCGGCATAACCCATCGCGGCATGGGCGTCGTGTCCGCAGGCATGCATGACGCCGGGGCGCTGGGAACTGAACGGCACGCCGGATGTCTCGGTGATCGGCAGCGCGTCGATATCGGCGCGGATGACGACCTTGCGGTTGGACGGCCCGGCCGTGCCCACGATATCGACGGCGAGGCCGAAGCCGGCGACGGGTCGGATATCGCGCAGACCCGCCTCTTCCAGGGCCTGCTTCAGGTAGGCCTGCGTCTCGCGCTCTTCGTTCGAGAGTTCCGGATTGCGGTGCAGGTGGCGCCGGATGTCGATCATCCGGCGCTCAAGTGCTGCCTCCATTCCGCCCGCACCGATGTCAGGATTTGACATGGATGTCTCGCGGGAAGCGGGTCAGCGTCTCGTTGCCGTTCTCCGTGACGAGGATCGTTTCGCTGACCTCGATGCCCCAGCCGTCCATCCACATGCCGAGGATGGAGTGCAGCACGTTGCCGGGCTGCAAAACGGTCTTGTCGCCGGGGCGCAGGCTGATCGTGTGCTCGCCCCAGTCCGGCGGATAGGCGACGCCGATCGAATAGCCGATGCGCGATTCCTTCTTCAGGCCGTAGCGCTGGATGACCTGGCGCCAGCTGGCCTCGACCGCCTCCGCGGTGATGCCCGGCCTGATGGTCGCGAGCACAGCCTCCATGCCTTCGAGCACGGCCTTGCTCGTATCGCCGACCTTGGTCGGCATGGTGCCGAGCTGCATGGTGCGCGCGAGGCCGGCGGTATAGCGGCGCACGACGCCCGCAAGTTCGAGTGCCACGGTTTCGTTTGCGCCGAACCGGCGGTCGCTCCACATGACATGCGGCGCCGAGGCGTTCTCCCCGCCGAGGATGGTGGGCGGCAGGGCGGTGATGTCGCCGGCGAAGTCCGGGGAGCCCGCCACCTGCGCCGCCTGGATTCTGGCGATCGCGTCGCATTCGCGCACACCGGGCGCAATCACCTCATAGGCGGCGGTAACGGCCGCTTCGGCGAGGCGCGAGGCCTTGCGGAGATAGTCGATCTCGGCTTCCGATTTGACGCTGCGGATCCAGTTCACCAGCAGGTCCGCATCCTGGAATGTCGCGTTCGGCAGGCCCGCGGTGAGGCGGGCATGGGCCTTGGGCGAATAATAATAGGCTTCGAGCTCGATGCCGATCGTGCCGCGGCCCCAGCCTTTCCGGCTGATCCATTCGGCAATCCAGTCCATCGGGTGCCGGTCGGCGCGCTGGACATGATCTTCCGGGAAACCGACGACGTTTTCGGGTTTCATCCAGGCGGTGAGCAGGCCGCCCGCGGCATCCATGGCACGGCCGATCCAGACCGGCTCCTCCTCGACGAGGGGGACCAACACCACCTGCGGCGTATAGAAGGACCAGCCGTCATAGCCGGTGATGTAATGCTGGTTGGCGACGTCGTTCACGATCAGCAGATCGAGATTGCGGCGCGCCATTTCTGCGCGGATGGCCTGGAGCCTGGTCCTGTATTCGCTGAGCGCGAAGGGCAGTTGGATCATAAGAATTCATCCTGTTCTTAGGCGGGTAGGTCGGGTGTGCCGGCAAGCGCCATCAGGCGTGCGGTGGAATGCGGATCGGCGGCGATGCCGCACAGCCGGAGGCTCGCCCATGCGGCGGCGAGATTGCTGGTGACGACCGGCAGGCCGGTCCGTCTCTCGATCTCCGGCACGCATTCGGCGGCGCGCAGCGCCGTGCAGGCGATGAAAAGCGCCTGCGTCTCCGGCTTCACCGTCTCGATGGCGAGCCGGACGATTTCGGCATGCGGCAGGCGCGCCATGGCGCGGTCGTCTTCCATGCCGAGGCAGGCGAGGCGATCGACCTGAAATCCCTGTGCCGTGAAGAAGGCATGCATGGGCTCCGCCGTCCTGCGCACATAAGGCGTGAGGATGGCGATACGGTTGGCCTGCAATGCGCGCAACGCGGCAACGGCGGCGCCGGCCGGCGTGACGACGGGTACGCCCGGTTTGCCGGCTCCGATGGCTTTCGCGATCTTCTGCTCGCCGATGATGACCGAGGCGGACGTGCAGCCGTAGACGATCGCATCCAGCGCCTCATCGGGGAGGATGAGGGAGGCCGCGGCGGTGAGGTGCGGCTGCATGGCCAACAGGTTTTCCGGCGTCGTCGGGTTGGCGTAGCTGACGCGCGTCACATGGACGGCAATGTCGTCGCGCGCGACAAGCCGCCAGAAATCCGCCTCCACCGTGTGGTCCGTGGCAAGCGCGATGAGGCCGATCCGCTTTCCTGTCGGGCGGTCATCCAAAGTCGACTGATGCTGCCTCTCTTCGATCATGCCCGCTCCGGTGGGTTCTGCGGGCATTGAGCAATGGAAAGCGATGTGCGTCAATCGGTAAAAAGATACGTGTCAATTTCTAGATCGTCAGCACGCTCCGGTCGGGCGCGGCACGCAGGAGCGAGGCGAGGATATCGAGCCCTGCGCGAAGCTCGTCCATCTCTGTCGCGCCGACCGACACCCGGACGGCTCCCACCGGCAATCCCGAAAGGGAGAAGGGCGTGCTGGGGGCGACCGCAACGCCGCGAACCCGGGCCTGCGACACGAAGGCCAGTTCGTCGTGATCCGGCGGCAGCGTCAGCCAGACATGCAGCGCTTCAGGATGCGCGCGATAGTGCGCGCCCTGCAAGGCGTCCGTGACGATCCGGTGGCGCGCACGCAGGGCATCGCGCTGCCAATCGGCGAGTTTGCCGATCGTGCCGTCGCCAAGCCAGAGCGTGGCGAGTTCGGCGATCATCGGTGTCGCCATCCAGTTGGCCATCAGTTGCCGGTTGGCGACGGTGGCCGCAAAGTGATCCGGCGCCGCGATATAGCCGATCCTCAATCCCGGCATGGCGACCTTCGTGAAGCCGGTAAAGTAGATGGTGCGTTCGGGAGCGAGTGCCGCGATCGGCCTTGGCCGGTTGGATATCAGCGGGCCGAACACATCGTTTTCGATGATGGTCAGGTCGTGTTTGCGCGCCATCTCGGCAAGCGCCAGGCGCCGGGCTTCCGGCATCAGCGTGGCGGTCGGATTGGCGAGGTTCGGCTGGAGAACCAGAACGCGCACCTTGTCCCGCAGGCAGGCCTCTTCGAGCGCCTCGGGCAACATGCCGTCCCCATCGGCGGCTATCGCGCGCACGCGCATGCCCAGATAATCCGACAGGGGGCGGATCACATGGTAGCAGATTTCTTCAGCCGCCAGCACCGTTCCGGGTCCGGCGGCGGACATCAGCGCGATGGTAAAGGCGGAGGAGGCCCCGTTCGTGACGAGAAGGTTTTGCGGCGACGTGCTCACGCCCAGCGTGGAAAGCCAGGCGACCGCCGCCTCGTTGTGCCGCGGGAAAATCGTGTTTGGCCGAAACGACAGCACGGCGGCCGGCGGCAGCGTGTCCGCCAGCCGGTGCAGGGCATCCTTCATCCGGTCGAGATGCAAGGATGTGCAGACGGGCGTGACGATGGAAAGATCGATGACATTGGCGAGGCGCTCGGCGATGTAGGGAGATTGCAGGGAAGGGCCGGTCGACGTCACATAGGTGCCACGGCCGACCTCGCCGGAGACCAGCCCGCGCCGCGCCAGGACGTCATAGGCCTTGCTGACCGTCTGGATCGAGACCTTCAGGTCATAGGCGAGGTCGCGGTGGCCGGGCAGCTTTTCCTCATGCACAAGCCGGCCGCTCTTGATGGCCGCCGTAAACTGGTCTGCAAGGGAAATGTAAACGGGCCGCCGCAATTGGCCGGTATCGGGTCGCCACTTTGTCATGCATTCTTGTCGGCCAAATGCAGGACAATTTCAATCCTCATGGGATTCTTTCCCGGTGGCACGCGCGAGGCTTTCGCTGCTAACCTTTCCGAAACGGCCAACTTCCCCGGAAAGGTTCTTCAATGTCCGAAATCACGGTTCGCGCGCTTCACCTGGACGATCGTGCGCAATGGGACGCGCTCTATCAGGGCTATGCGACCTTCTACAACGTCACCCAGACTGCGCAGATGCGCGACACGGTTTGGTCGTGGCTGGACGATGCAAGCAAGGACCCGCGCGGCCTCGTCGCCGCGCGCGCGGATGGCACCCTGATAGGCCTTGCGCATTTCCGGCCGTTTCCGCGGCCGCTCTCCGCCACCATCGGCTGTTTCCTCGACGATCTGTTCGTCTCGCCCGCCGCCCGCGGGACGGGTGCCGCCGACGCGCTGATCGAAAACGTCCGCTCGATTGCCGCAGGCGAAGGATGGTCCGTCGTGCGCTGGATCACCGCCGAGAACAATTATCGCGGCCGCGGGGTCTATGACCGGGTGGCGAGCAAGACGGCCTGGGTGACCTACGACATCAAGATCTAAAAGGGATCGCCTTTAAATTGTAAAGCCTTCTTTCCTTCCGCCGATTTGGCGGCATACTTTCGGGCAGCAACGTCTGGGAGGAAGGGAAGATGCACCTCATCGTATTCTGCGACGGAACCTGGAACACGCCCGATCAACTGGAAGACGGACTGCCGGCGCCGACCAATGTCGTGAAACTGCACCACGCGCTGGCACCTAAGGACGGGGCCGGCCGGGAACAGCGGGCCTACTACCACCCTGGCGTCGGCACCGACGGCGGTGTGTGGGATCGCCTTGCCGGCGGCGGCATGGGCGAGGGGCTCGATCGCAACATCATGAGCGCCTACAACTGGCTGGCGCGCAACTACGAGGACGGCGCACAGATCTGGCTCTTCGGCTTCAGCCGCGGCGCCTATACCGTGCGCAGCCTCGGCGGCATGATCTCCCGCTGCGGCCTGTTGAAGGCCGCGGGACTGGAGGAAAAGGCGATCTGGGCCGCCATCGAGACGCTTTTCGAGAATTATCGCACGCCGGAAAAGACAGCAAAGCCGGTGACCGCGACGAAGCGCCTGCCGTTCCATGGCGTCGCGAGCGGACAGAAATGCAAACACTCGATGCCGATCCACTGCATCGGCGTGTGGGATACGGTCGGCGCGCTCGGCGTGCCGGACGACCTGGCGCTGCTGAACCTGCTGGACGACCCCGCCAAACACAGCTTTCACGACACGGAGCTGAGCCCGGTC
Source organism: Shinella sp. GW821-FHT10F02 (assembly GCF_058809275.1). Classification (NCBI taxonomy): domain Bacteria; kingdom Pseudomonadati; phylum Pseudomonadota; class Alphaproteobacteria; order Hyphomicrobiales; family Rhizobiaceae; genus Shinella; species Shinella sp. GW821-FHT10F02. Next base: position 841,550 of record NZ_JBXASL010000001.1, read on the forward strand.
GTCAAGAACGCCCGCCACGCCATCGCCATCGACGAGCGGCGCCAGAGCTTCACGCCGACGCTCTGGACGAATGTCGAGGATCGCCCGACGGTCCAGCAAATCTGGTTTCCGGGCGTGCATGCCGATGTCGGGGGCGGTTATGGCCGCAGCGGTCTCTCCGATGGCGCGCTCGACTGGATGATCGAGGAGGTGAGGGCGCTCGGCCTGAATTTTCGCGAAAACATCCAGCAGCAGCTCGTCGCCGATCCGCTCGGCCTGCTGCACGATTCGGTGACCGGCGTGTTCAAGACCTTGCGGACCCGGCCGCGCAGCGTGCCGCTTTTCTCCGCAAGCAGCACGGAGCTGCATCGTTCCGCGCGCGATCGCCACGACAACCCGCCGCTGACACAGGGCGACTACTGGAAGACCAAGCGCCTCGACAAGGGGCAGGAGGCGACGGTCGACGTTTTCGCGCGCGAGCGGTGGAACTTTACCGGACTTTTTCTGGAGGCCGGCGTCACCTACCGGTTTTCCGCCAAGGGTGAATGGATGGACGGCGAGATCACCTGCCCGCCCTCCGGCACCAATGACGGCAAATTCCACCTCGGCGAAGCCGTCCAGATCGCCTCATCGATCTTCGGCAAGGGTGAGCAGCTCTTCACCAAGCTGACCGGTAATCACCAGGTGGATTTCTGGTACACCAAGCGCGCGGAAGACGCGCCCTGGTTCTCGCTGATCGGCATGGTCGCCAATGTCGTTCTGCCGGACAAGAAGCCGGAGGACCGGCTGAGCTTTGCGCCGCACGAGGAGTTCGAAATCGGCGCCGGCAAGGATTTCACGCCGAACAAGAGCGGCTATCTCTACGCCTTCGCCAATGACGCCTGGCAGACCTACGACAACAATCGCGGCAGCGTGCGGCTGACGGTCAAGCGGTAGCGGCTGGCTTTGCCAGGCAGCATCGCCGGAGCCGTCGGCGTCGTAATAGAGGGCGCCGTCTTGTTGTCGTAGATCACCCGGTCGTTGGCATCGACCTTGGCATTGCCTACCCCAAGCAAAGATGGATAGTTAGACCTGCGATGCACAGACTAAGCGGGGCAAGGCTGCAAGATCAAGACGTCCGGCACGGTGTCTCCATTCTCGCTCGTTTCCTCGCAGGCCCGTTGTCTCGGTGACATTAACGTGAGTGGCCGTGAATTGTTGGTCAGTTCGCCCGGGCACGGCGCCATGTCGCGGGGCTTGTGCCGACGCTGCGATTGAACATGCGTGTAAAATGCGCCTGATCGGAGAAGCCGACCGCAAGCGCGATCTGCGCGACCGAAAAATCGGTGCCCAGCAAATACTCTTTCGATTTCAGGATGCGTTTCTGGAGCAGCCATTGATGGGCCGACATGCCGGTGGATTCCCGAAACGCGCGGCAGAAATAGGAGCGGGAGAGGCCGGTCAGGCTCGCAAGCTCCTAAAGGCTGGCGCCTTGCGGAAGATGTTCCGAAAGGTATTCCGTGACCTGGCGCAACTGGTTGGCCGTCAGTCCACCACGGGCACGGCGTTCCGGCCGGTTTCGCTCCAGACCGGACAGGCGCAGAAGGAATGTCAGGATCAGCGTTTCGACATAAAAGTCATCAACCGGGTGATTTGAGCCGCATTCGAGTTCCAGGAGACGTGCGATGTGGAGCAGGGAGGCATCGAAGAACATCAACCGCGGAACGACCAATGTGTCGGGATTGACATTGTCCTCCCTGAGTTGTCCCACGTCGCCGACTTTAAAATAGAGCGAAAGCGCACGTAGATAGTGCGTGTTTTCGGAACACGCCCAGACGGGGCAGTCGGCGGGCGCAAAATTCATCTGGTGGATGGTGTTTTCGCGCGGGGCGGTGGGACGGGCGCGGTTATCCCGTGCTTCCGGCTGGCCGCCCGCAAGGTCGAGCACGACGCTGAACCTTGCATAGTCGGATCGCAGATCCACCTGGAACGGTGTGGAAAAACGCTGTTCCTTGACCTGAACGCCAACGCCGCCCCAGCGCTTGTTCTGCAAGCCGATGACCTTTGCGCCCTCATAGGGCGCGACGAATGGGGATATCCGCGCAACGTAATCAAGTGGTGGCTCCCTGAACTCTCCGTTACGCCCTGCCATGCTTCCATGCTCTCGCGTTCAAATCCGAGGGACGCGTTCGCCCTCCGAAAGGCGTGAGCTTAGCCCCGGATCGCATACTATTCCATTATACGATGGTGGTGTCGCATTCACCGCTGGTTCTGTTTCCAGTCTCGCACAGGAGAACGCCAACTCTTCTCTCAAATGGGCACCGCACGGATCGTTCGATCCATGCGGTGCGCATTGTTGAGACGTCCAGATTCCGTCAGGACGCCGGACAGACTGCGCCGGTGTCCACCCAGGCCTGGATGATCTTGCCGAACTCTTCTTGTGTGCCCGGCACGGGTTCGCGGCCTTCGCCCGGATCCCATCCCCAGCCGACGAGGTCGTCATGGGCCATGTGTTCGACCATCTCGGCCATGGTCTTGTCGCCGTTGCGTTTGGGGTCCTTCAGCTGCTCGCAGATCTGGCGGAGCGTCTTGCCCTCCCAGGCCATTTCAATGGGTGCGAGATGCCAGGCGGGGTTGCCGGGGATGCTCTTCAGCGTATCGGCCTGGCCGACGACCGGCGTGTTCTCCGCGCTGTGGCAGGTGTTGCACTGCATGCCCACGAGACCCATGCCGCCATCGCCGCGGAAGACCGGCGGCTGGTGCGGATGCATCGTCATATCCTGCAAGGGACGGTCCGTCGCCGGATGACAGTTGACGCATCGTGGATGCTGGATGACCTTGCCGGCCTCTTCGAAGAGGGCGATCGAGCGGGCGCGTTCGTCGGAAATCGACTGGAACGTCTCCGCCGGCTGCAAGGCGTTGGGGTTCTGGGCAACGGAGGCGGGGGCGAGCGCCAGGCCTGCGCCCACGATGAGACAGTGCGCAAGAACGCCCGAAAACAGGAGCTTGATTTTCATCTGACGGTATCCCTCACGAGGAAATAAGGCTGACGATGGGAAGCTGGCGAACAGGGGCGTTCGTCAGTTTTCGCCACGCATTGGCGACCGCCGGTCCTATGGGCGGAACGCCGGGTTCGCCGACACCGGTCGGGCTTTCCGCCGACTTGATGATCTCCACCGCGACATCGGGCATCTCGTTGATCCGGATCGACCGATAGTCGTGGAAGTTCGACTGCATGATCTTTCCGCCCTTGCCGAGCATGACCGCATCGAAGAGCACGGCGCCCAGACCATAGCCGATGCCGCCCTCCATCTGCGCCTTGATGATGTTGGGATTGACCGCGACGCCGCAATCGACCGCGCACCAGACCTTGTGCACGCGCGGCGCGCCATCGGAGCCGACCGAGACTTCCGCCACCTGGGCGACGAAGGAACCGAAGCTTTCGACGACCGCAACACCGCGCGCCCGTCCCTCCGGCGGCGTCGCCCCCCAATCCGCCATCTCCGCCGCCTTGCGCAGCACGCCGGCATGACGCGACGCCTTGTCGAGCAGCGCCAGCCGCCCTTCCACCGGGTCGCGGCCCACGCGGGTCAGCAATTCGTCGACGAAGGTTTCCACTGCAAAGCCGGTATGGGTATGGCCGACCGAGCGCCACCAGAGCGGCGGTATCGGCAGCGTGATGTTGTGCGACGTGACCTTGAGGTTGGGGATCTGGTAGGGGAGGTTGGACGCCCCTTCGACCGATGTCGAATCGAGATCGGCCTTGGCCATGATCGACTGGCCGACGATGATCTGCTCCCAGGCGGTGATCCGCCCCTCCGCGTCGATCGCGCCGCGCATCCTGTGGGCATACATCGGGCGGTAGAAGCCGCCCTGGATGTCGTCCTCGCGGGTCCACATATGCTTGAGCGGCCGGTCGCCGCCGATCGCGGCATAGACCATTGCCGCCTCCTGCATATAGGGCGACCCGAACTGCGCCTTGCGGCCGAAACTGCCGCCGGCGAGCTGGGTGTTCACGCGGACCTTCGTTTCGTCGAGCTTGAGGATCTCGGCCGCCACCTGCTGGTCGAAGCCGGGAAACTGCGCGCCGTTATAGATATCGACCGAACCGTCCGCCGCCTTGATGAACACCGCATCGAGCGGCTCCATCGGGGCATGCGCGAGGAAGGGAAAGACGATGTCCGCCTCGATGGTCTGGAGCCCTTCCTGCTGGAAGGCCGTCGCGACATTGCCCGTGTTCGTCGCCTCGATGCCGGGCTTGGCAAACTGGCGGGCATATTCGGCGGCGAGTTCGCTGGAGGAGCGGGTTTCCGCCTTGCTGAGATCCCATTCGATTTTGAGCGCGTCACGGCCCTTCAGGGCGGTGAAGGTGTTGTCGGCGTAGACGGCAATCCCCTGCGGGATCTGCTTGACATCGACCACGCCCTTGATCTTGCGTGCCTCGCTGTCATCGAAGGATTTTACCGTGGCGCCGAAATGCTTGGGGTGGGCGACCACGGCGATCAGCAGGTTGTCCGGCGTGATATCCAGCGTGAAGATCGCCGTGCCATTGATCTTCTCGCGGGTGTCGAGTTTGGGCAGGTCGGTGCCGATCAGCACGAAGTCCTTGGGCTCCTTCAGTGCCGGATCCTCCGGCACCACCTGTCCCTTGGCCTTTTCCGCGAAGGCGCCAAAGCCGCTTTCCTTGCCGGATGCGGCGTGCCGCATGCGGCCCTTTTCGACCGTGATCTCGGTCGCCGGCACGTTCCATTCTTGCGCGGCCGCGGCAACCAGCATTGCCCGCGCCGTGGCGCCCGCCTTGCGCATCTGCTCATAGGCATTGGCGATCGAGCTCGATCCGCCGGTGCCCTGCAGCCCGAAGGCGAGGTTTGCATAGATCTTGTTGTCGGTCGGCGAATGGACCGCGCGCATCTGGCTCCAGTCGGCATCGAGCTCCTCGGCCACCAGCGTGGCGAGCCCCGTGAAGGGTCCCTGTCCGAACTCGATATGCTTCGACAGGATGGTCACGGTATCGTCCGTGCCGATCTTCACGAAGGCGTTGAGGGGGAGAAGCTCCGGGCTTCCGCCGGCGGGCGTGCCGGTCGGCGAGGCCCGCAGGATCTTCGGCGCGATCGCCACGCCGATGACGAGGCCGACGCCGGCGAGGAAACCGCGGCGGGTGGATGGGATGTCATGGATGGTCATGGCTCAACCCTCCATCGCGTCTGCAGCGTCGTGGATCGCCGCTCGAATGCGATGATAGGTGGCACATCGACAGATGTTCCCGGTCATGGCGCCGTCGATCTCGTCGTCGCTCGGTTTCGGCACCATCTGTAGGAGGGCGACCGCCGACATGATCTGCCCGGATTGACAGTAGCCGCATTGCGGTACGTCGAGCCCGGCCCAGGCGGTCTGGATGGCCTCGGCCTCCTTGCCGGAAATGCCCTCGATCGTTACGACGTCGGAGCCTTCGATCGTTGCGATCGGGGTGATGCAGGAGCGGCGCGTCATGCCGTCCAGATGCACCGTACAGGCGCCGCATTGCGCGACGCCGCAGCCATATTTCGTTCCGGTCAGCTTCTCGAAATCGCGGATCACCCAGAGCAGCGGCGTGTCGGGGTCTCCGGTGAACGAGCGTTGTTTTCCATTGAGGGTGAAGGTCACCATGTCCATGCATCCTTCCAGCAGGGAGCCGCGGGGCGGGGCTCATATTTCAAAGAGGTATGGCGTCAGTCGACGATGGAAAGGGACTGACGGAAGAGGCAATCAAACCAGTCAATCGGCATAGTATCGGCCGATCAAATCAAATGCGTGTGACGCGAGGGGCAGGGGTGAGGCCGCGACCCCGACGCGGTCGAACGCGCAGGATCGATATTTGTTCCTGAAGACCGGGCCGCTGCTTCCTTGATTATGACAGGGAATTGCTGGATTCAGTTGTAACAATTGTAATATTTAACGGAGTATGAATTAGTGAGTGGCAAAATAAACAGGATTTACGAAGCCCTGATCGAGGGCGCGGAGACGGGCTTGTCGGGTGACGAGCTGTTCAAGCATGTGGCGAGCCACTGTCCCAATGCGAGCAGCAAGAAGATCGTGAAGGCCTCGCTTCTCGCCCTTTCGGACCCGGACCTGAAAGACGCCAATATCCTCCAGGTCGTCTATGCGCTGGCGATCAAGCACCGGCTCGACCCTGTGTCCAAGGGCGACCTTGAGGACACGGAAGAGCCTTCGGCCGACAAGGCTCAAATCAAAGAGCGCAAACAAGCATGAGGCCCTGAGCCGGCGGATGTGATGCCGGCTCCTTCACCGCCGCGCCAGATTGGCGTGCCAAACCGGGCTGATGTGCTCGAAATCCAGCGCTTTTGCGTTGCCTTGCATCAACTCCAGCACCCGCGGCGGGGTCAAGGGAAGCTCCGCCACCGGCCTTCCCGTTGCCCGCGCAACGGCGCAGGCGATGGTCGCGCCGACATTCAGGATCGGTATTTCGCCTGCACCCTTGGCGCCCAGCGGGCCGATCGACGGGGCGCCCTCGTGCAGCACGATCTCGACCGGCAGCACGTCTTGCGCGAGCGGCAGGAGATAGTGCTCGAAGCCCGATTGCTCCATGGAGCCGTGCTCGTCGATGGTGATATGTTCGTGCAGCGCATAGCCGAGACCCTGGGTGACGCCACCCTGGATCTGGCTCCTGATCGCACGCGGATTGATGGCGACGCCGACATCCTGAACCACCCGGTAGCTCAGGACGTCGACATGGCCCGTATCCGGATCGACGGCGACCTCGCAGTCGTGCACGGTGAAGATCGGGATATCGATGGCATCGATGAAGTGGCCTGCGGCGCAGCCCGGCAGGGCTGGCACGCCGGGGGCTGTGAAGTTGCCGGTGCCGGACATGGGGCCGAAGAGTTCTTCCGCGCGCTGGACGACCGCGGCGATCGTCATGCCGCTGCCGGGACGGCCGGCGATCTCGACGCGTCCGCCGCGGAGCGCCAGGCCTGAAGGCGGCGTTTGCAGCATTTCGGAGGCGATCTCAAGGATCTGCTCGCGGATCTTCTCCGCGGCCATCTTGCTGGCGGAGCCGATGGAGACCGTGGTGCGCCCGCCGCCGACACCGAGATCGCGGCCGGAAGCGTCGGTATCGGCGGTCTTGACGATCACGTCGGCTGGGTGAATGCCCAGAATTCCCGCCACGATCTGCGGCAGCGACTGGACCATCGTGCCGGAGCCGATCTCGACGCCGGAGGTGACGAGCGTCGCCGAGCCATCCGCATTGAGGTTGATGGTTGCCGCCGACGGGCCGACGAAGACGAACCAGGTGCCGACCGTGGTGGCACGTCCATAGAGCCGGCCATCGGCCGCCTCCCGCCTGTCCGCGCCGGCACTGATCGTCTCCATCCGCTCCAGCATGGGCCGCAGCACGTCGCCCTGAAACACCTGTCCCGTGGCGCCAATATCGCCATCGCCGAGCACGTTTTGCTTGCGGAACTCCATGGGGTCCATGCCGATCGCCGCGCAGATATTGTCGGTGTGGCGCTCAAGGAAGAAGGTGTTGTAGACGCCGTTGCAGGCACGGAAGGCGCCGTTCGGCGGCGTGTTGGTATAGACCGCGCGGCTGTTGAGTTTTACCGCGCCAAGCTTGTAGTTGCCGCCTAGCGTATGGGCGGTCATGGTGGAGAGGAAGATCTGCTCGCCGCCATAGGCGCCGCAATCCATCAGCACCGTCGCCTCCCGGCCGACGATTTCTCCATCTGGCGTCACGGCGGAGCGGATGCGGACCTCGGCATTCTCCCGGCACAGGCAGGAGAGGAATTCTTCTTCCCGCGAATTGCAGAGCGAGACGGTTTTTCCGGTTTTTCGCGCGAGGAGGGCGGCGACCGGCTCGATGGTGCAGTCGAATTTCAGGCCGAACCCGCCGCCGACGGCCGGCACCGTGACGCGGACGCGCGACGCGGCAACGCCCAGCACCTTGGCGGTCACGTTGCGCACCGTCCAGGGCACCTGCGTCGAGCACTGGATGTGAAACCGGCCGTCTTCGTAGCTGGCGATGGCGCAGCGCGGCTCGAAGGGCACATGGCTCTGGCGGCCGACGCGGAAACAGTCGTCGACGACGGTGACGTCCGGGCGGGCGAAGGCTGCGTCCGTATCCCCGCGCGTGACATGGGCTTCCCAGGCGACGTTGCCGGCGCGCGGCGCGCCCTCCTTTAAAAGCTCATAATGCTGCCAATCCGGGTGGATGAGGGGTGCGTGTTCGCCCAAGGCTTCGGCCATGGTCAAAACTGCGGGCAGGGACTCGGTCCTCACCACGACGGCTCTCGCGGCTACCTGTGCGATCTCCAGCGTGTCCGCCGCAATCGCCGCAATCGGCTCGCCGTGATAGCGGATGAGGTCGCTTGCAAACAGCGGATGGTCGGCCACGCCGATGCCATGCAGGCCCGGCGCATCCGCGTATGTCACAATCGCCCGCACGCCCTTCATTGCCAGCGCCTTCGAGCAGTCGATCTCCAGAATGCGGGCGGATGCCATGTCGGAGCGCACCTGCACGGCGTGCAGCATGTCCTGCCCGATATTGTCGATCGTGTAGCGGGTACGGCCGGTGAGCTTGTCCTGCGCGTCGCGCCGGGGCAGGTCCATCACCACGGAGGCGAGATCGGTCACAGCGTTCATCGGCCGGATACCTTTCGCATGTCCTGGATCGACAGGACGGCATCGACGATGCGCTCGTAGCCGGTGCATCGACAGATGTTTCCCGAAAGCGCCGCCTTCACCTCGCCCCGGCTGGGCGCGGGATTGGCTTCCATAAACGCCGTCAGCGTCATCACCATGCCGGGAAAACACATGCCGCATTGCACCACGTCATGGTCGATGAAGGCCTGCTGCACCGGATTGGGTGTCTCGAAATGCGCGAGGCCCTCGATGGTGACGATGCTGCGGCCATCGAGCATGCCGATAGGTCTGAGGCAGGACGGAACGGCCTCGCCATCGACCAGGACGGTGCAGGCGCCGCAAAAGCCTTCGCGGCAGACCGCCTTGGCGCCCGTCAGGCGACAGCTGTCGCGCAGCACATCCAGCAGTGTCGTCCGGGGATCGGCCGTAACGGTGCGCACCTCTCCGTTGATGGTCAGTTCGATGGTCATGATGCCCTCGTTTCGTGATCGGCCCGGATGGTTTCGAAGGCACGGCGCAGGAGCACGGGCAGGATGCTCGTGCGATACCAGCCGGGCGCATCGACGGCATCGCGGCCGGTGAAATCGGCAATGAGGTCTCGTGCCGCCGTTTCCGCGAGCGCGGGGTCCACGGGCTGGCCTTCCAGCGCCTGCTCCAGGTTTTGCCAGCGGCGAGGGGCGGCCTCCACCGCGCCGACGCCGATGCGCGCATCGCGAATCCTGTCCTTGTCGTCGACCGCTACGGAGACGCTGGCGATGGCGCAGGGATAGTCTCCCGCCTTGCGCATCGGGAGACGCTCATGGGCGCTCAACCGTGCGGTTCGCGGCACGATGAGGCGGGTCACGAGCCAGGGCCGTTCACGGTTTTTCCGGCTTTCCAGAAAGGCCAGCACCGGCAGCCATTCCAGCCCCGCCTTGTCGCGCACCTCGATCTGGGCGTCGAGGCTCAAGAGGGCCGGCGCGAAGTCGGAGGCGGCAAAGGCGGCGGTGCAGATATTGCCGCCGATCGTCGCAATCCGCCGGACACCGGGATTGGCGGAGCGTGCGCTTGCCCGCTTGAGCGCCTTGAGATCCGCCGTCGGCGGGAGTTTTTGGGCCAGCGCATCATGGGTCGCGAGCGGGCCGATCGATACCGCTTCGTCGGTGACGTCAATGCGCTGAAAACCCTCGATGCCGGAGAGGGCGACATAGACCGGCGCCATTGCTTCATGCCGCAGCGGGCTTCGCATCACCCAGGTGGCCCCGGCAACGGGGATGGCGTCAGGCCCGGCGGCGGCAAGATCGTTCAGCGCTTCGTCGACCGATCGCGGGAAGGTCATCTTTGGTCGTGATGGTTCCGTCAGCATGGCCAGTTCACCCGTTTCGTTTTGCAAAAAGGTAGCCGGGTGATGGAAGGCCGCATGCAGGAAAGCGCACGATTTCATGCAGGAAAGCGCGATGCCATTGTCGTGAGGATATTTGCGTGCTCCGGCATCCTTTGTTACCCTCCGATCCTGGCTCCCCAACGGAGGATGGCGGATAGATGGCAGCGGGCGCGGGTCGATCGGTCGATGACGGTCTCGCCGATTGGCAGCAGCGGGTTTCTGCGGCCTATTTTCCGCTCGTCACCGAGGGACGCCGGGGGAAGAATTTTCGCGGGCGGCTGGACATGTGGCAGCTCGGCCTCGTCAGCGCCACGCGCATCGATTGTGACGCGGTGCTCTATCGCCGGACAGCCCATCACCTGCGCGAGGAACGGGAAAGCGCCTTCCTGATCTCCATCCCCGGATCGGCCGAGGTGACGTTTCACCAGAGCGCGCGCCAGGCGCAATGTCGGCCCGGCGGTTTCGTCATCGAGCGCAGCGACGCGCCTTACGAATATTGGCACGAGACACCAGACGTGCAGTGGGTGGCGAAGATCCCGCGCGACAGCGTGCGCGCACGCATCGGCTCCTTCGAAAAATTCCTCGGCCTGAGCATGGATGCCCGCTCGGGCATCGCCTCCTATTTCCTGTCGAGCCTGTCCTCGGCCGTCACCCATGCGGATGCGATGGACGAGGCTGCGCGGGCGCTAGCGGGCGAACACCTGATCGAGGTTCTCTGTCTGGCGCTGCTTGCGGGCGAGCGCGCGCTCGACAGTTCGGAATCGGCCGTCCGCCGTGCGCATCTCCACCGCGCGGAAACCTTTATCCGCAAGAACCTCAAGAATCCCGGTCTTTCGGCGGGCATGGTGGCGGAGGCGTGCGGTATTTCGATGCGCTATCTGCAACAGCTTTTCGAAGGCACGGGCTTCACCGCCAGCGGCTATATCCGCGAATGCCGGCTGGTGCGCTCGGACGAGGACCTGCGCCGCGGCGCCGATACGATCACCACGATCGCCTATCGGTGGGGGTTTTCCGACCAGGCCCAGTTCAGCCGCCACTATCGTGCCCGCTTCGGCCTCACGCCCAGCGAGGCGCGTCACGGCGTCGCCGCCTCCTCGATCAGCCAGTTGATGAAATAGCCGATCTCGGCGGTTTCGCGTTTCGCCTCGGCGCAGATGCAATAGTAGTTGTGCACGGCCGGCACGCTGAGCTGCAACGGCTGCACGAGGCGGCCTTCATCAAGATCGCGGGCGGACACGACTTCGTCGCTGAGAGCGACGCCAAAGCCGTCTCGCGCGGCCTGAAGGACGATGCCGAAATCGTCGAAATAGACATCCGACTCGCCCATATAGGCGACGCCGGCTTCGGCCTGCCAGCGCCGCCATTGCGAGCCGTCATCCTCGTGCAGCAGCCGGTGATAGGCGAGGTCGGACGGCTGGCGGATGGCGTTCGGCCCGCGCAGGAGCTGCGGGCTGCAAACCGGCGTCATATGGATGCCGTGCAGCATGCGCCACCAGAATCCCGGCCACGGCGGCACGCCATAAACGATCGCGACATCCGTCTTGCGCCAGTCGACGCCGTGGAAATGGCTGGAGGTGACGACCTTCAACTGGAAATTCGGGCTTTCCGCCATGAAGGTGAACAGCCGTGTGGCAAGCCATGCGACGCCATGCACCTGCGGAATGGAAATGGTGAGGGATTGCCTCGCCACTCCGCCATATTTGTGCGCCGAGAGCTGGCGCACGCCGGTGTGGATCGCCTCCATCGCGCTTGCCACCGAGCGCTGAAGCTGGCTTCCGCTTGGTGTCAAAGCCAGTTGCCGGCCGCGCTTTTGAAAGAGGTCGACGCCGAGTGCCACCTGGAGCGCGCGGATCTGCTGGCTGACGGCGCCCGGCGTCACATGCAGCTCCGCCGCCGCAGCACTCACATTGCCGAGCCGCGCGACGCTTTCGAAGACGCGGAAGGCATGAAGGGGTGGTAGCGCCATCGGTTTCTTCCTTCAATTGCTGTTCAACGGATCAGGCATTCTGCTCGCGCCCCGGGCGCAACTGTTCGACCACCCGGTCGGCCAGAGCGCGCAGGACCGGGTCGTTCGCCCGGTCGACAGGGCAGACGATGTAATATTCCCGCGCCGCGTTGATCGTGGTGGAGAACGGCTGGATGAGCCGCCCCTCGCTCAGGTAGTTTCGCGTCAGCACATCCGAGACCAGCGCCACGCCGCGGCCCTGGACGGCAGACGCAATCGCCTGCGCCACCGAATTCACCCGCACACGGGTATTGCCCTCAAGGCCGATGCGCGCGGCAACGGACCATTTTGCCCATTCCCCGCCGTCGTCTTCATGCAGCAGTGCGACCGAGCTCAGTTTTTTGTCGCGGTTGCGCAGGTCGAGCCGGGGGAACAATGTCGGCGAGCACACGGCGCAGAGCCGGACTTCGCTGAGCGAGCGCCAGTATTTTCCGGTGAAGGGCGGATTGTCGTAGACGACGGCCAAGTCGTTTTCCTCCCAGTCCACCTCCGCGGCGGTGATCGCCTCGTTGATGGTGAGATTGGCGATGCCGTGCGATTGCGCGAAATCGACGATCGTCGCCGTCAGCCAGGCGATCCCAAGCGCGGTCGGCACGGAGACCGACAGGGAGGCGGGCTGATCACCGGCGGCTATTTTCTGCGATGCCCGCGTTGCCGTGCCGAGCTGCCCGAGCGATATGGCGACGGCCTGCGAAAAATCCCTGCCTGCCTGGGTAAGGGCGACATTCCGGCCCGACTTCTGGAACAGGATGATGCCCGTCGCATCGCTCAACTTCTTCAACTGCAATGAAATCGCACTGGGGCTGAGGTTCAGTTCCTCCGCCGCATGACGCACCCCGCCGAGGCGCGCGGTCGCTTCGAAAGCCGGCAGATATTGCAGGTAGGGCGGGAGGCGGCTCATCTGGATATCCGACTGATCGTTTAGCTTTATAGAACGATATTGGTGATTTTAAATTGATTTTTTCAAACTGTTAAGAGTGCTATCCCATCGACAAAGAGGAGCGTGTTCATGATCTCGGCAAAACCATTCGACTACCCCTATGACGGCAATCTCGATGCGCGCAAAACGGCGCTGATCGTCATCGACCTGCAAGAGGATTTCCTTTCCACCACGGGGTATTTCGCCCTACAGGGTTATGATCCCGCGCCGCTGCGCGCGATCCTTCCCGCGGTAAACCAGCTCATCGCCGCCTGCCGCGAGGCTGGCATCCAGATCATCCATACGCGGCAGGGTTATCGCGGGGACCTCGCGGACATGACACCTTACGAAAAATGGCGCCGGCAGCGGTCTGGCCTTGAGGGCACCACCGCGCTGCTGCGCTCCAGCCCCGGCTTCCAGATCGTTCCCGAACTCGACGTGCGCCCGCAGGACATCATCGTCGACAAGACCTGCAACGGCGCCTTCACCTACACCGATTTCGAGCATGTTTTGCGCGCGCAGGGCATCACCCATCTGCTGTTCACCGGCTGCACGACGGATGTCTGCGTTCACACGACGCTGCGCGAAGCCTGCGACCGGAATTTCCAGTGCCTGACCATCTCCGACGCCTGCGCCAGCGGCGATCAATATGCCCACGAGGCCGCCCTCCACATGGTCACCGTCGAGAACGGCATTTTTGGCGCGCTGACCGATACATCGGCGGTGCTTGAAGGCCTGAAGAAGCTTGGAAACTCCACGAAATGAGCGAGACACAGAAATATGTTTCCCTGATGCGCCTCACGCAAAAGGGGCTCGCCGAGCTCACAGATAGCGCCAAGCGCCGAAAGGTCAGCGAGGATCGTGTCGCGGCGCTCGGCGGGCGATCGATCGCCTTCTACGCTCTGCTCGGAACCTATGATTTCATGCAGGTTTTCGAAATGCCGAGCAATGAAGCGATGATGCAATACGTGCTCACGGCGCGCCGCGATGGCCATGTCGAGCCGCTCGTCCTGCCCGCATTCGACACCGAGATTTACGGCCAGATCCTCAACGCGGTGGGTTAGTGCAATCGTTTAGTTTTTCTGCGTCTTTACAGCGAAAACATTTAGCTTGTCTGCAAAAGGCCTTCGTATACGACTTCAAAAAACGTCAATGCAAGAAGCCAAAAAACAAGGGAACACGACCATGATGAAAGCAAAACTGGGAATAAAAACGTCTCTTCTGGCAGGCACCATGCTCGCCGTCCTGCTCGGCGTGGGCACGGCTCTTTCCGCCGACCAGAAGCCCGATTTCGTATCGGGCGGCGTCCTGAAAGTCTGCACCAGCGGCGAATTCCCGCCGATGGAATATTATGAGAATCCGGGCGACAAGGATCTCGTCGGTTTCGAGATCGACGTCATCGACGCGATCGCCAAGGGTTGGGGCGCGAAGGCGGAATATGTCGTCGGCGACTTCAAGGGCCTGCTGCCATCGCTCGATTCCAAGCGCTGCGACCTGGTCGCGAGCGGCATCCTGATCACGCCCGCCCGCCTCGAAAAATACGATGGCATTCCGTATTTCAGCTCGCATATCGTGATGGTCACCGCGGCGAGCGACACAGAGACGAAAGTCCCCGCCGATGTCAGCGGCAAGGTGATGGCGATCGAGGCCGGCACCTCCTACGAAAAGATGGTCGCCGATCTCAACGCCGAACTCGAAGCCGCCGGCAAGGCGCCGATCCAGGCACAGACCTATCCCTCCGCCTCTGGCGTCATCGAGCAGATCCTCGTCGGCCGCGCCACCGCGACGATCACGCAGGATACGACGGCCGCGTACCGCATGCTCCAGGTGCCCGGCCGGCTGGCCATTCCCTATACCTACGAGCAAAGCGAAAACTACGGCATCTACCTGCGCAAGAGCGATGGCGACCGGCAGATGCTGAAGGAAGCGATCGAGGCTTTGCAGGCGAGTGGCGAGATGAAGACGCTGCTTGAGAAATGGAAGTTGCCGGAAACGGCGACCGACGTTTCCCACGACGTCAACTGACGACAGGCGGGCTACGTTGTTCCAGCTCGACCTCTTCCTGCAGGCGATCTTCAGTGCCCCCCTTTTCAAGGGGGCGCTGCTGACGATCGGCCTCTCGCTGTGCGTCATGGCCGTGTCCCTCGTGCTCGGCATGGGGCTCGGCTCCATGGCGGGCTCGCCGCGCCGCTCCGTCCGCTGGCTGGTGACGCTCTATGTCTGGCTGTTTCGAGGCGCACCCGCACTGCTCGTGCTGTTGTTCGTCTGGAACGGCCTGCCACAGATTTCCGAAATCTTTCGCGCCGGCTGGTTCACGCCCTTCGTCGCGGCCTTTCTGGCGCTTTCGCTGATCCAGATTGCCTATCTGGCGGAAATACTGCGCAGCGCCTTTGCCGCTGTGGGACGGGGGCAGCAAGAAGGTGCGGCCGCGCTCGGCATGCATCGCTGGCAGATTTTCCTGGTCATCACCATGCCGCAGGCGCTCCGGATCGCGGTTCCTTCATTGATGAACGAGTTTATCTCGTTGTTGAAGACCACGTCGCTTGCGACCGTGATCTCGCTCAAGGAACTGATGACCGTCTCGCAGTTTGCGATCGCCACGAGCTTCCGGTTCCTCGAATGGTATGGCGCAGCGCTCGTCTACTACCTCGTCATCGTCTCGGTGCTGACGCTTGCCCAGAACCGCATCGAACATGTGCTTTCGCGCGGCTATCGCTGATCGCCGCAAACCCACGGGTTGGATATGAACACGCAAACCGCAATTCAGGTTGCCGGCGTCAACAAATGGTACGGCGCCTTCCAGGTCCTCAAGGGCATCGATCTTACGGTGCACAAGGGCGAGCGCATCGTCATCTGCGGCCCGTCCGGCTCCGGCAAATCGACGCTGATCCGCTGCATGAACCGTCTGGAGGTGCACCAGGAAGGCTCGATTGTCGTCAACGGCATCGAGCTTACCAGCCAGCTCAAGCGCATCGACCGCGTGCGAAGCGATGTCGGCATGGTCTTCCAGCACTTCAACCTGTTCCCGCACCTGACGGTTCTGGAAAACTGCACGGTTGCCCAGCGCTGGGTGCGCAAGCTGCCGAAGAAACAGGCGACCGAGATCGCCATGAAATATCTGGAACGCGTGCACATTCCGGAAAAGGCCGACAAATATCCCGGCCAGCTTTCCGGCGGCCAGCAGCAGCGCGTCGCCATCGCGCGTGCCCTTTGCATGAACCCCAGCATCATGCTGTTCGACGAGCCGACCTCGGCGCTCGATCCCGAAATGGTCAAGGAGGTGCTGGACACGATGATCTCGCTTGCCGCCGATGGCATGACGATGGTCTGTGTCACCCACGAGATGAATTTCGCGCGCGAGGTCGCCAGCGAAGTGGTCTTCATGGATGGCGGCCAGATTATCGAGCGCAACAAGCCCGACATCCTGTTTTCCGCGCCGACGCACGAGCGCACGAAGCGCTTCCTCGGCAAGCTGCTGCATTGAGCGAGGCCATCGTGAACAACACGGACTGGTTTTCAAAGGAAGCGATCTCGGATCGACTCACCCGCATCTGCGAGCCGCATGTCCATAAATTCTTCCGGGCCAACATATTCCACGTCACCGGCCGGGACGCTGACCTCGTCATCGATTTCGGCATGGGCCTCGCCAACCTCAGAAGCGAGCTGCACATCCCCCCAGGCAAGCCCGTGCTCGCCGTGGCGACGCACGTTCACGTCGATCATATCGGCTCCTTCCACGAATTCGAGACCCGCTTTGGCCACGAGGCGGAAGCCGAGGCCTTCGCGCGCATGCCGGATGCGGACACGCTGGCCGACTATTTTCGCACGCAGCTGGACGCCTTGGCTGCGGTGCCTCCCACGGGCGTGACGCCGGAAGACTATAAAATCCCACCCGCACCGCTGAGCACGATCCTGGCGGAGAACGATGTCATCGACATCGGCGACGCCAGCTATACGGTCCTGCATCTTCCCGGCCATTCTCCCGGTTCCATCGGCCTGCTCGACCAGAAGACGGGCACCTTTTTCAGCGGGGATGCGATCTACCAGGGCGGCCTCGTGGACGACCTGCCGGGGTGTGACAGGGGCGTTTACCGCGAGACGATGGCGCGGCTGTCAGATCTCGATGTCCATGTGGTGCATGGCGGCCATGGCATGGAATTCGGCAGGAGCCGCATGCAGGAGATCGCGCGGGACTATCTGGAGGCGACTGCCGCCGGGAAGTGACCGGGCCCGGCCCTACAGATGCTGGGGAACTTTTGCCTTCAGCAACTGGACGAGCGCCGGGTCCATGAAATCGTAGTCGTCCGGAATGTTGAGGCAGATCAACCGCTTGCCCTTGAGAGCAGGCCGGTATTTCGCCTGGACTTTGTTCCGGTGCGCTTTTTCCATCACGAAGACGATATCGGCCCATTCGATCTGTTCGGATGACAGCGGATTTTCCGCATCGTTGTTCGTGCCCGCAGACGAAGCCTCGATGCCCGGCCAGTCTGCGAACACCTGTTCGGCGGTCGGGCTGCGCAGCTTGTTCTGGCTGCAAACGAATAGAACGTTTTTCACAGTCTCGTTCCGTCAATGCCACTTGGAGTTTCACCGGGTCCGGCTCGTTATAGAAGAGGCCGTGCGCGGGTCAACGGTGATCTGTACGCCGCTGATCCTAGCACCGTTCAGCCGAATTTCACGAGATTGAGCGCCGGCAGCGGGCCGCCGGGGAACTGGACGAGGCGGCCGCCGATGGCGATCGGCCCCAGGTCGATGCCGAAGAAGCCGAGCCGCTCGATCAGCGCGCCGACCTCGGCTTTTGCCCCGGCATCGTCGCCGGAATAGAACAGCACGCGCCGGCCGCCTTCCGCACCGGGGTCGCCGGAAAGCAAGTGCGGCTGGAGGTGGTTGAAGGCTTTCACGACGCGGGCACCAGGCACCAGGCCCGCAAAAACCTCGCTGGAGAGCCGGCCGCCCAGCTCGGCGGGCTTGAACAGCGGCGCCTCGATGGGGTTGTTGGCGTCGATGACGATGCGGCCGCCGAAGTCCGGCAGACCGGAAAGTGCCGTGGGCAGTTTCGACCAGTTGACCGCGACGAAGACGATATCCTTCGATGCCGCTTCCTCGCGGCTGCCGGCCTCGATGGTCGGGCCGATGGCGGCGACGACGTCCTTCAGGCTTTCCGGTCCGCGGCTGTTGGCGAGCGTGGCGCGGATATTGTGGTTGGCGAGGGCGGTTGCGACGGCGCGGCCGATATTGCCGGCGCCGATGATGCCGATGCTGTTCATGATCTTGCTCCTTGAGGGCTGGGGGGTCAGGCGGTCAGTCCGCCATCGGCGACGATGTCGGCGCCGGTGACGAAGGCGGCTTCGGGGCTCGCCAGAAAGGCGACGACGCTGGCGATTTCGGCAGGCTGGCCATAACGGCCGATCGCCATGCCGGGGCCGACGATCTTGGCAATGTCGCCATCCGCCGGGTTCATGTCGGTGTCGGTCGGGCCGGGATGCACCGTGTTGACGGTGATGCCCTTCGGCCCGAGGTCGCGCACGAGACTGCGGTTGAAGCCGGTGACTGCGCCCTTGGTCAGCGTGTAGAGCGAGGCGGTGGGGAAGGCGGCATACCGCGTCATCGACGAGCCGATATGGATGATGCGGCCGCCCGGCTTCATGTGCCGCACCGCTTCCTGCGTCGCGACGAAGACGCCCGTCACATTGACGGCGATCATGCGCTCATAGGTCTCGAAGGCGATGTCCTCGATCGGCCCGCCGAGCCCGAGGCCAGCATTGTTGACCAGGATGTCGATGCTGCCGAACGTCTCGACGGTTTTTGCCACGGCGGCGCGCACCGCCTCCGGCCTGCCGGCATCGGCCTCGATGGCGATGGCCCTGCCGCCGGCCGCCTCGATTTCGGCGACGACCTGCCGTGCCCTGTCCGGCGAGGCGTTGTAGGTGAGGGCGACGGTGGCGCCATCGGCGGCGAGCCTCTTGGCGATGGCCGCGCCGATCGAGCGCGAGCCACCCGTGACGAGGGCGGCCTTGCCGGTGAGCGGGTGGGTGTTGGTGCTCATGGTCTTCACTCCATTGGTTTCGATGGAGCGAATATGGCCGGTTTATTTCCTCTCGATTAGCCGGTAATATCTTGACTTGATTTCAATCAATCATTGAAGGTTTCATGGAAACGCTGGCCAACCTGGAGAGTTTTGTCAAAAGCGCGGAGACCGCCAGTTTTTCCGAGGCTGCCCGGCGCATGGCGTTGACGCCCGCTGCCGTCAGCCGCAACGTGGCGATGCTGGAGCGGAATCTCGGCGTGCGCCTGTTCCAGCGCTCCACCCGCAAACTGGTGCTGACCGAAGCGGGCGAGCGGTTCCTCCAGTCGATCGGCGGCAATCTCGATGCGCTACAGGCAGCGATCGCCGATGCCTCGTCCGGCGCCTCCGAGCCGGCGGGTGTGTTGAAGGTCAGCCTCAGCCCCACCTTCGGCACCGCGCATATCCTGCCGCTGCTGCCGGACCTGCTTCGTAAATATCCGCGCATCCGCCCGGAATGGCATTTCGAAAACCGGCCGGTCGATCTTGTCGCCGAAGGGTACGATGCCGCGATCGGCGGTGGCTTCGAGCTTGCGCCGGGTATCGTCGCCCGCACCCTGGCGCCCGCCCATATCATCGCGGTGGCGTCGCCCGCCCACATGTCCGGCCGGGCGCGGCCGAGCGACCCTGGCGAGCTCGTGCATCTCGACGGTATCGTGATGCGCTCGCTTAAAACCGGCCGCGTCCGCCCCTGGACGATGCGTGATGCGGCCGGAAACGAGATGGCGGCGCATCTCGCTGAAACCATCGTGGTCAACGATCCGGCCGCGATGCGCGAGGCGGCAAAACTCGGCCTCGGCGTCGCCCTGCTTACCGTGCCAGATGTGCTTGCGGAGCTTGAGACCGGCGGCCTCGTGCGCCTCCTGCCGCATTGGTATGCCGATGCCGGCGCCATCTCGCTCTATTACGCCTCCCGCACCCTGCTGCCCGCCAAGACGCGCGTTTTCATCGATCTCGTCGCAGAGGTCTTCAAACGCGACCGCCTTGCCGAGCGGTTTGCCGGCAGCCTCGGCTGAGCGACAAAGGCGGTCATGGCTCCCGGTGCAGGATCATGCCGCCATGGTGCAGCACGCCGTCGATGAAGTCGCCGTCCGCGGTGAAGCCCGTATCGTCCCAGTAGTCGATATGGTTGCCGGTCACGGCGTAGCGCCCCTGATAGGCGCTCTTGCGCGCGCCGCGCGCTTCGTCATAGCGGCCGTTGGGCAGCAGCTCGTGGCGGACGTGGCCGTCTTCGGTGACCCACATGCCGACATAGGGATGCGTTTGCGTGTTCATGTTTGCCTCTGCGGAGGTGTGATGGAAAAGCGCCGAAGCGAGCGTCGCGCCAGCGAGATGGAGGAGGGAGCGGCGGCGCATTACGGCGCCGCCTTCGTCGGCCGCACGACGATCTCGTTGACGTCGACATCATCCGGCTGCTCGATGGCAAAGCGCACGGCGCGGCCGATGGCGTCCGGCTGAAGCGCAATGGCGCGGTAGGTCTTCATGGCCTCGGCTGCCACCGGATCGGTGATGGTGCCCGCAAGCTCGCTTTCCACGACGCCGGGGTGGATGCAGGTGACGCGGATGTCGTCCCGCTCCTGGCGCAAGCCGTCCGAGATGGCGCGCACGGCATATTTGGTGGCGCAGTAGACCGCCGCGGTGGGCGACACCGCCAGGGCGCCGATCGAGGCTATGTTGACCACATGGCCCGCGCCGCGCGCGGTCATTTCGGGCAGCACCGCCGCGATGCCGTAAAGCACGCCCTTTATGTTGACGTCGACCATCTGGTCCCACTCGTCGACCTTCAGGGAGGCCATCAGCGACAGCGGCATGACGCCGGCATTGTTGACGATCACGTCGATCCGGCCGTATGCGGCACGCGCCGCCTCGACGAAGGCGACGAAATCCGCGCGGTCCGTCACATCGAGCCGGCGGGTTTCGACGGTGCCGCCCTTCGCCCTGATCTCGTCGGCAAGGTCCGACAGGCGATCGGTTCGCCGCGCGCCGAGCATGAGCTTCATGCCGGCCGCGCCCAGTTCACGCGCTATGCCGGCGCCGATGCCGCTGGACGCGCCGGTGATGAGAACGACTTTGGACATTTTGATTTCCTTTCCGGTTACGCTCGAAAGGCGTTCGAGCATTGAAAGGAAATTTAGCGATCATCCATTGTCGCGATAAGTCATCCAGTAATTTCCACGTTGGGAAGATTTTCTAACCAATTCTTTTTGCTTGAATGCGTTTGTGTCTCAGAAAGCCATCGGCACTTACGAAAGAAAGGCCGCCATGAAGAGCAGCATGGCGGCGCTGAGCAGCAGGCCAACGGCCAGGTTTACGAGGGGACGGGCTTCGAACGTCGCCTTTCGGTAGGGAAGGTGGGCGTGCTTGTTCTTATCCATGTCGCTACTCCTGTTAAGTGCACAGGATGTACGAACGCGCCCCCTGCTTCAGTAGGTGGCCGAATGTGAGCAGTGTGGTTAGATTTCTTGGACAATCAGCCCGGTCAACGGAGGTTTTGTACGTGCCTGACCAGGGCGCGCAGCTTTGGCGCGACGTTGCGGCGGCTTGGATAATAGAGGTAGAAACCCGGGAAACCGGCGCAGAAATCCCCCAGGATGGGGATGAGTTCGCCGCGCTCGATGGCGGCGCGATAACTTTCCTGCATGCCGAAGCTGATCCCGGCGCCGGCGATGGCGAGTTTGATCATCAGGGCCATGTCGTTGGTGGTGATCTCGGGTGAGACGGCGACGCTGAAATCCTTGCCGTCCTCCGTGAATTCCCAGCGATAGGGTGCCGCCTTCGGCGCCGGCCGCCAGCCGATGCAGCGATAACCGGGAAGCTCACGCGGGTGGGCGGGGAGGCCGAACCGGTCGCGAAAAGCCGGCGCGCAGACGGCGATCTGCCGCTCTTCGCCGGCGATGGGCACGGCGATCATGTCCTGCTCGATGACCTCGCCGAGCCGCACGCCGGCGTCGTATCCGGCGGCGACAATATCGAATTCCTCGTCCGTCACGGTGATGTCGAGCTGGATTTCCGGGTGTTCCTCGGCAAAGGCCGCCAGCATGTCGCCGGAGAGAAAGCGGTCGGCGATCGACGAAACGGCCAGCCGCAATTGTCCGCGCGGCGGGCCGCGCAGGTTCACGGTCACCTCGACCGCCGCGCGCATGTCGGCGATGGCCGGCGCCACTTCGTTGTAAAGCCGTTCCCCCGCTTCCGTCAGGTTGACGCTGCGCGTGGTACGCTGGACGAGCGCTATGCCGAGCGTCCCCTCCAACCGCGCGATCGTCTGGCTGACCGCGGAGCGCGAGACGCCCAGACGGTCTGCCGCCGCACGAAAATTCTTCTCTTCGGCGACCAGGGCGAAGATCGCGAGCGCGTTGAAATCGGCGTCCATTGGTTAGCAGTTCTTTCCATGGAAGAAAGGAATGGCAAACTTATCACAACAATGGCGCGCGTCTATCCTCGTGGTCATGGCAACCAATGATCGGAGAAAGACGACGATGACATTTCTTTCCAGCATTTCACTCGCCGGCGCCACGATCGCGCTGTCCCTTGGCGGATCGGCGGCGGTCGCCGTTGCCGAAACGACGGAACGCCGCTTGCAGCGCGGCGAGACCGTGATCCGGGACCTGAACCTCGGTGCCCCGCAACCCACGCTGGAGCGCATGCGGCAGGAATTTCCGTTCCTCGCGGAGGCGACGCAGGCCTATGCGCTCGGCGATGTCTGGTCGCGGCCCGGGCTCGACAACCGGACACGCCAGATCGCCGCCGTCGCCGCGTTCGCTGCCATGGGCGAGACCGCTTTCATGAAGATCCACGCCCAATACGCCCTCAACATCGGCGTCTCCGAGGATGAACTCAAGGAAGTCGTCTACATGATCACAGTCCCGGCCGGCTTCCCACGCGCCATCGCCGCCTCGCAGGTGCTGTCGGATCTGTTTGCGGAGCGCGCGGCATCGCCCGAGCAACCGGACGGGGACGGAAAATAACCCGCGTCTCTGGTTTTGCCGTCTAGACAATCTCTCGACCCAACCCCTCCTCGAACCCGCGGCAAAACTGCGCTAGATTAGCGGTCCTGCGCATTCGTTGCGCAGGGGAGGCATCGCGGTCGGGAGGTGGTGATGGATTATGCCCATAAGTTCGCGCCGGTCTCTGGGGAAGAGGGGATCGTCGCCTCGAGCGCCTATACGGCCGGCCGGCGCGTTGCCGATATCGCCATCGAGGAGGCCGGGGAGTGGGCAGCCAAGGATGGCCATGTCGTGTGGATCGGTCTGCTGGAGCCGAGCCGGGAGCTTCTCCTGCGCGTCCAGGCGCAATTCAACCTGCATGACCTCGCGATCGAGGATGCCGAGCACCCGCATCAGCGCCCCAAGCTGGAGCAATATGGCGATGCGCTGTTCATCGTCGCGCGCACCGCGCAATTGATCGAGCGGCGCGTCATCTTCGGCGAAACGCATCTTTTCGTCGGCAAGGGCTATATCGTCAGCGTGCGGCACGGCCCATCGACCTCCTACGCCACCGTCCGCCAGCATTGGGAAAGCTGCCCGCATTCGCTGGCCAAGGGCGAGGATTTTGTCCTCTATGCCATTCTCGATTTCATCGTCGACAACTACATGCCGGTGCTGGAACAGCTCGAATACGAGGTCGAAGAGATCGAGGACAAGGTCTTGGTGAGGCCGATGACGGCCACCGATATCGAGCGGCTCTACATGATGCGCCGCGACCTCCTGCGGCTGCGCAATGCCGCGCTTCCGCTGGTCGAGGTCTGCCGGCGGCTGACGAGCGCCGACCTGCCGCAAATCCAGGCGGCCATGCATCCGCTGTTTCGCGATGTGACCGATCACATCCGCACCGTGCAGGAAAAGATCGACAGCCTGCGCGAGGTGCTGGCCTTCGCCTTCGAGGCGAGCCTGCTGGTCGGCCAGAGCCAGGAAACGGCGATTTCCAAGAAGCTCGCCTCCTGGGCAGCGATCCTCGCCGTGCCGACCGCGCTCGCCGGCATCTACGGCATGAATTTCAACGACATGCCCGAGCTGCGAATGGAATACGGCTATCCGATGGTGCTCAGCGCCATCATTGCCACCTGTACATTCCTCTACTGGCGGTTCCGCAAGAACGGCTGGCTTTGAACCGCCAATAAGAAGGCCGGCGCGATATCGATCGCGCCGACCCTTGTAGCCTTGCTCAGAACTCGTCCCAGCCGGGCTCGGCGGCCGGAGCGGCGCTACCGCCGCCGAAGGCACTGGCCAGCTTGCCGACCATCCGCTTGGCCGGGGAGGCGACGTGGAGCGATGCGGTATTCGCCGCCTTCAGCTGCGGGCGGGTGGGCGCCGGTGCAAAGCCCCGGCCGGCGCCGGATGCGGCCGCCGCGCCGACCTGGAACTGGCCGACCAGCTCGCGCAATCTGTCGGCTTCCGTCGCCAGCGATGCGCTGGCGGCGGTCGACTGCTCGACCATGGCGGCGTTCTGCTGCGTCGTCTGGTCCATCTGGTTGACGGCGGAATTGACCTCGACCAGGCCGACCGATTGCTCGCGCGCCGAGGTGGCGATGGCGTCGAGTTGGGCGTTGATGTCGTTGACGTGCTGGCCGATCACCTTCAGCGCCTCGCCGGTCTCGGTCACGAGACGCACGCCGCCTTCAACCTCCCCGGCAGAATTCCGGATTAGCTCCTTGATTTCCTTGGCCGCCTGGGCGGAGCGCTGGGCGAGCTCGCGCACTTCCTGCGCGACCACTGCAAAGCCCTTGCCAGCCTCGCCGGCGCGCGCCGCCTCGACGCCGGCGTTCAGCGCCAGGAGATTGGTCTGGAAAGCGATCTCGTCGATGACGCCGATGATGTTGGAGATCTGGCCGGACGATCCCTCGATGCGCTGCATCGCGGTCACCGCCTCGGAGACGACCTTGGCCGAATGGTGCGCGGCGGCATTGGCCTCCGAGGCCTTGCTGCGGGCCTCCTCGGCACGCCTGGAGGACTGGGAGACATTGGCGGTGATCTCGTCGAGTGCTGCGGCGGTCTCCTCCAGGGCGGCCGCCTGCTGCTCGGTGCGGCGCGACAGGTCGTTGGCGGCCTGGCTCAGCTCACGCGAGCCGCTGTCGATCGAGACGGTGGTCTCGGAAACCGCCTGGAGCGTGGTGCGAAGCTGGCCGACGGCGGCGTTGAAATCCTGGCGCAGGCTCTCGAACTCCTCCGAGAAGGCTTGCGTCAGCTCGAAGCCGAGATCGCCGCTGGCCATGCGCTTCAGGCCCTCGGCAAGTCCGCCGGTCGCCTGCGTCATCGCGGCGGCGCGCACGCGGTCTACTTCCGTGTTGCGTTCACGCTCGGCCTCGGCGGCGGTGCGCTCAGCCGCGGAGCTCGCTTCCAGCGCGCGGGTGCGCAGGCCGTTGTCCTTGAAGACCTGCACGGCGCGGGCCATGCCGCCGATTTCATCGCGGCGTTCTGTCTCGGCAACCGTCGCGGAGAGGTCGCCATCGGCGAGCGTCGCCATGGTGGCGGACAGGGCGTTCAGCGGGCGGGTGATCCAGGCGCGCACGGCGAAGAAGCCGGCGATCATGATGCCGATGAGGCCGGCGATGACGCCGACGATGGTCGTCACGATGGTCGAATGCGACATTTCGCTGAGCTCGGCCCTGCGGGCGTCGGCAATGTCCATGATTACGGTGATCTCGTCCGTCACCTTTGCGATGGTTGCGGTGAAGGCCGGCTGGCAGGCGGTCGGGAATTCGATCTGCGCGCGGGCGATATCCGCTTCGCCGGTTGCGGCACTGGCGGCGGCGATGAGCGGGCCGCACACGGTGTTGAGTGCATTCAGCCCGTCCTCCTTGAGGATCTTGAAGCTCGCCTTGGATGGCATGGCCGCGCTCGCGAGATCAATCTGCTGGACGAAGAAGCCTTTGCTCAACTCGATATCGGCAAGGGCAGCCTTCCTGGTCTCTTCCGTGCGGGCGAGCAGCAGGTCGGCGATGCCGGAGCGGACGGAAACGAGGCTGCGGCTGGTGCGCGCAAGCGTCAGGGCGGCTGTGGATTCCTGTTCCAGCAGCGTCGTGTAGGCGTTGTTGATGAGGGACAGTCTGGAGCTGGTGTAGGCGATGACGCCGGCTACGAACAGGCCGAAGGCAAAGAGGATGACAAGGAACTTGCTGATGATCGGGATATTTCGCATGGGCGCTCACCTATCGTGGAGGGACGGCCATGGGATACAAGTAGATGGTTATGTTTCGCTTAAATTTTCAGAAAATTGCATACAATAATTGACTGACAATATTTTCGGCATGAGTTGATGTTTCGATCAGAGCCGCCGTCTCGACGCCATCAAAAACATCGCCAGAACGCAGCACAGCAGGCCAAGGGACAGGGGCAGCCCCTGATGGCCGACCAGTTGCATCGCCAGTCCCGTCGCGGGTGAGCCGACGATGCCGCCCATGCCCCAGGCGAAGGCAAAGGCCGCGTTGCCGGCGATCAGGGCCTGACCGGTGAAGCGTTCGCCGAGCTGGATCAGTGCCATGGTGTAGATGCCGAACGAAACCCCGCCCCAGACGAAGACGAGCGGCCAGATGAGCGAGGCGTTGAAGAGCAGCGGCAGCAGTGCGCAACCGGCCAGCGAAGCCAGGACACAGAAGAGCATAGTGTGCCTTGATCCGAGCCGTTCGGCGACGCGCCCGAGAACAATCTGCAGCACGGCATTGCCCGCGACGAAACAGGTGATGAGCGAAGCGGTGCGTTCTTCGGCGCTGGCTAGTGCCGCGCCATAGACGGCGAACAGCGACAACAGGACCTGCTCGAAGGCGGCGGCCGTGAAAACGGCGAACAACAGCAGCGGCGCCAGCGCGAAGAAGCCGCCGACCGATGTCGCCTCGCCCTCCCGCGGCATCTTCGGCAGGCGCGGCACGACGGCGAGCATGATGGTGCCGCAGACAAGGAAGGCCACGATGCCGATCAGGAAGGGTGGCCAGCCCTCGGCGCCGACCAGGCCGAGCGAAAGCGGGCCGATGGCGAAACCGCCCGAAACGATCGACGAATAGAGGCCCATGATGCGGCCGCGGCGCGACGCCGGCGTGATCGAGAGCAGCCAGGTCTCGCTAATCACGGAAAGCGGATTGGCGAAGAAGCCGAGCAGGAAGCGCAGCGGCATCCAGGCCCAGACGTCCTGCGTGAGCGCAATCGCGATCAGGATCAGCGCGGCCAGCACCGAACACAGGATCGCAAGCCCCGCCCCGCCCACGCGCAGCACCAGCACCGGAATGAACGGCGCGGAGACGATGAAGCCCAGCGGCGTCATCGCCGCCGACAGGCCGATCAGCCCCGATGTCGTGCCCTGCCGCTCCAGGATGAAGCTGAGTAGCGGATAGGTCAGCCCCTGCGCTACCGCAAACACCGTGACGGTCGCGATGATGCCGGCCATCGCGGCCCAGGGGATCCGGTCTTCTTGCGATGCCGTCGTGCAGGCTTGCTGATCCGATGTCATTGCAGCATTCGCCTCACGCTTGCCAGAAAGGCTTGGCGATCTCGGCCTCGACCTGTCTCTTCGTCAGGCCGATATCGTCGATCAAATGGGGATTGGCCTCGGATTTCTGCGCCAGGTCCCGGCGAAAGCGCTGCCGCTCATCCCAGATCGCGATCACATCGCGCAGGGTCGCGAAGCTGGAGGGCCGGTTCGATACGTCCGCCGACCCCGAAGAAAGAATATGGCTCATGTCAGCCTCCTTTGGCCCGAAAGAGGGTGAATTCTGCCGGATGCGGACAGCGCCGTAATTAAGCCCTCCCAAAAAGTTCTCAAAAACATCCAAACCGATTATAGATGCGCCGCATGCAGGGATCGCGTTTTGCCTTTGGTCCGTTCGTGCTTGATCCGGCGGCGGGAACGCTCCTTCGGGACGACGAGCCCGTTGCCCTCGGCCATCGCGGGGTCATGCTGCTGGCGGCGCTTGTCGCCCGGCCCGGCGAAATCCTCGACAAGGCCGCGTTGATGGATGCGGCGTGGCCGGGCATGGCCGTCGAGGAGGGCAATCTCACAGTCCAGATTTCGCAGCTGCGCAAGCTGCTTGGTCCGACCGCCGACGGGGGTGAATGGATCGCCACCGTCCCCCGGATCGGCTATCGCTTCACGGGCGCCGTCGAACAGCATGGTGGCGCGAAGCGAAAAACGCTGCCGCTACCCGACAAACCATCAATCGCCGTGCTGCCCTTCGTCAATCTCAGCAACGATCCAGAGCAGGAATCCTTTGCGGACGGCTTGACCGAAGACCTGATCACCGACCTGTCCAGGACCGCCGGCCTGTTCGTCATCGCCCGCAACTCGGCCTTCGCCTACAAGGGCAAGGCGATGGACGTGCGCGCCATCGCCGAGGATCTTGGCGTGCGCTACCTGCTGGAGGGCAGCGCAAGGCGTGCCGCGGGGCGGGTGCGCATCAACGCCCAGCTCGTCGACGCGGTGAGCGGCGATCATCTGTGGGCGGAACGGTTCGACCGTGGCCTGGACGATATCTTTGCCGTTCAGGACGAGGTGACAGCGAAGATCGTCGAGGCGCTGCTCGGCCGGTTGCAGGCATCCCCGCCGCGCAATCGGCCCAAGAATATTGAGGCCTACGATCTCTGCGTGCGGGCGCGCAAGCTGATGGACGACACGCCGCAATCGGCGCGCGAAGCGCATCTGATGCTCACGCGTGCGATCTCGCTCGATCCGGACTATGCCGAGCCCTATCGCTGGCTGGCCATGAACCATTGGATGGGGTGGGTGCATAGCGGAGGACCGACGGAACCGGACCGTGACACCGCCCTGGAACTGGCACGCAAGGCCGTCGCGATGGATCCCAACGATGCCGGCTGCCGCTGGGTGCTGGCCTACCTGCTCGCCTATGAACGCAGCTTTGCCGAGGCGGAGGCTGAATTCGCCAAGGCGATCGCCCTCGATCCGAACGAGGCCGACACCTTTGCGGCGTTGTCCGATATCGCGGTCCTGGCAGGTCGCGTCGGGGAGGGCCTTGAGCACATTCGCAAGGCATTCCGGCTGAACCCGTTTCCGGCAAGCTGGTACTACCTGACGCTCGGCCAGGCATTGTATGCCGCCGGCGACTACGAAGCCGCCGTCGAGACGCTGCGCCGGGACGAGACCTACCGCACAAGCTCCCGCCGCTTCCTGGCGGCAAGCCTTGCCCAACTCGGCCGGCTCGACGAGGCACGCGCAGAGGCCGAACTGTTCCTCGTCGGCAACCCCGATTTCACGATCCGCCACTGGGCCGCGACCGAGCCGTTCCGCGACGCCGCGACGCTTGCGCATTTCGTCGGCGGCTATCGCAAGGCCGGCCTTCCGGATTGACTTCAGGCGCCGCCGTTTCACTTGGGTCAGCAAGCGGCGGCGCGCAATCTTAAAGAATATACCCGCCGTCGATGGTCAGACTTGCGCCGGTCATGTAACCGGCGTCCGCACTCGCGAGATACGAGGCGAGGGCGGCGATTTCTTCCGGCTGCCCGACCCGCTTCAGGGGAATCTGGTCCTTCAGGACGGAGATCATGTCGGCCGTCAGGTCGGTCTCCGTCGGGCCGGGCTGGATATTGTTGACGGTGATGCGCCGTGGCGCCAGGTCGAGCGCGATGCCCTGGCTCATCGCCGCAACCGCTGCCTTGGTCATGGCATAGACGGTGCCGGCCGGAGAGGCTGTTCTGGATCCGATATTGCTTCCGATCGTGATGATCCGGCCGCCATCCCGCATCTGCCGGGCGGCCGCCTGGATTGCCAGATAGACGCCGCGGATATTGACATTGAGCGATAGGTCGAGGTCCTCGATCGGGAAATCGTCCAGCAGCCCCAACTTGAGAACGCCGGCATTGACGACAGCGACGTCGAGAGGGCCGTATTCGGCCACCGCGCGATCGACGCTTGCGCGGATTTCGGCGGGATCTGCGCTATCGGCCCTGATCGCCAGCGCCTTGCCGCCCATCGCCTCGATTGTGGAGACCACTTCGGCCGCCTTTTCCGGGCGAGAGACGTAGGTCAGCGCCACATGAAATCCATCCGCGGCGAGGCGCTTTGCGATCGCCCCGCCAATGCCACGCGAGCCGCCGAAAACCAGGGCTGTCCGGGTTTGTTGTGTCTTGTCCATCGGTCTCTCCATCAGGGAATGAGCAGGAGTTTGCCGGTCGTGCGGCGGCTTTCCATGTCGGCATGGGCTTGTGCTGCCTCGGCGAGCGGATAGGTGCCGCCGACCGTCACCCGCAGGGCGCCGCTTTCGATCCAGTCGAACAGTTGCCGGCTGCGGGCGCGCAGAAGGTCGGGCGTGTGGATATGGTCGTAGAAGGTGGCGTAGCCGATCTTGATGCTTCCCGGCAGGCTCATGATATCGAGCGGCCCCGGACCGCCGAGCACCGGGCCGTACCAGCAGAAGGTGCCGGATCGGCGCAGCGAAGCCAAGGAACCGGCGAAGGTTTTCGGACCCGAGCCGTCATAGACGACGTTGACGCCCTCTCCACCGGTGAGGCGGAGGACCTCGTCGGCAAAATTCCCGTCGCGATCGACGATGACATGATCCGCGCCGGCCTCGCGGATGATGGCGCGCTTTTCCTCGGAGGAGACGCGGCCGATGACCCGTCCGCCCCGGAGTTTTATGATCTGCGTGAGGAGCAGGCCGACGCCGCCGGCCGCTGCATGCACGAGCGCGACGTCGCCGGGCTGGACGGGGTAGAAATCCGTCGCAAAATGGCTGGCGGTGAGGCCCTGCATCATCACGGAGGCCGCCGTCCGGAAATCCAGTCCATCGGAGATCTTTACCAGAGCATCCGCCCGCACCGACACCTGCTCGGCATAGCTGCCCGGCTCATAGACCCAGGCGACACGATCGCCGACCGCGAACTGATCGACGCTATCGCCCACAGCGATCACCCGGCCGGCACCCTCGACGCCGAGGATTTTCGGGTTCGGCACATCTGTCCATGCCATCCCCTGGCGCACGCCGATATCCATGAAATTGACGCCGGCAGCGGCGACCTCGACGACCACCCGTCCTGGTGCCGCCGTTGGCGGCTCGCGATCGACCACCGCCATTTCCTCGATGCCGCCGATCCCGTTCATAACGACCGCTTTCATCATGTCTTCCTTTCTTGACTATTCATTCCAGAATTGAGCAAAATTTTTTGCTGCTCAGGTCACGGCGCGCAGCGCCAAGGCGCTGAGCGATTGAAGATGGGCATGATCGGCGCCGCCGCGGCCGGCGATGCGTATGCCGGCGACACTTGCGAAAAGGAAATCCGCCACCGCCGCGGCAGAGAGCGAGCGATCGATATCGCCGGCGGCCTGAGCTTCGACGATCCGCTCCCGGGCGGCGGTCTTCAAACGAAGATCGGCGGCCTGATGCAGCGCGGAGAGTTCGGGGCGGCTGCGGCCGAACTCGCAGATGGAACCGATGCCAAGGCAGCTCTGCCCGGCTGTCTCGACGACGCGCGCCAGCATGGCGCGGATGCCGTCCAGAGCCTTTGCCTCGCCGCGCAAAGCTGCGATATGCTCGGCCGTTTCGCCCGCCGTATAGTGCTCGACGGCGGAGCAATAGAGCTGCCACTTGTCCCCGAACGTATCGTAGAGGCTCTGCCGGCCGATCTTCATGGCCTCGACCAGCATGCCCGTCGACGTGCCCTCGAAACCATGCTCGCGGAAAACGCCGATCGCGGCGTCCACGGCGGTGTCCCTGTCGAATTCCTTCATCCTTGCCATGAAAGGGAGATAGGAATTCTGGAACGATCTGTCAAGAATAATGAAGAGAAGCCGGCTACCTCGGGGAGAGAGGCAGCCGGCCTTTCAGGTTTTTCGGCCCAATGTTATTCCGAAAGTGCCTTAGCAGCCGCATCGATCACGTCGGCAACCTTCTCCGGCTGCGAGGCGAAGACGGCGTGGCTGGCTTTGATCTCGGTGACCATGCTGCCGGCGCGTTTGGCCATATCGCGTTCGAGGTCGGGGTTGATCGAGCGGTCTTCGGTCGCGACGATCGCCCAGCTTTTCTTGTTTTTCCAGGCGGGGTCGCCGGCCTTTGCGGAGAAGGCTTCCTTGGCGGCGAAGACCTGGGACCTTGCGAGGAAGGCCGTTTCGTCCTTCGGCAGGTCGGCGGCAAAATCGTTGGGGAAGGCCACGGGGTCGATATAGAGGAACTTGCCGTCCTTCGTTTCGCGGATGTTCATGCCGCTTGCCGGCTTCGAGCTTGCGAGGCTGAGCAGGCTCTCGCCCTTGTCCGGCTGGAAGGCTGCGACATAGACGAGGCCGGCGACCTTGTCGTCACGGCCCGCCTCGGTGATGACGATGCCGCCGTAGCTGTGGCCGACGAGCAGGGTCGGCCCGTCCTGGAGGTCGAGCACGCGCTGGGTGGCCGCGACGTCGTCCGCCAGTGAGGTGATCGGCTGCTGCACGATCGTGACGTTGAAGCCGCGATCCGTGAGGATATCCGTCGCCTTCCGCCAGCCGGAGCCGTCGGCTAGCGCGCCGTGTACGATGACGATGTTCTTAACCTCGGCGGCGTGCGCGGCAAAGGCGATGACGCTGGTGGCGAAGGCGAGGGCGAGGGTCGAGAGGATGTTGCGGGTCATGGTTTTCTCCTGTGGTTCAAGGGTCTTTGGGATCAGCCGAAGGTGAAGGCGTAGGCTTCGACGCCGGGATCGAGGAAACGGATTTCGAAGGTGCGCGCCTCCACCGCCGCGGCTTGGCGAACGAGCTGGTAGAGCCGCGTGGAGGAGACCGTGCCGCGGCCGGCGGTGTCGGTATCGGCGCCGTGATCGGCGCCGGGGGGCTTGCCGTCGATCGTTACCTCGAAGCGCACCGGCTTGCCATCGGCGCCCGGCCCGAGCACGAGGTGCAGGTCGCGGGCGCTGAAGCGATAGGCGATGCGGCCGTCGGGGCGGTCGAGCGTTGCCTGCTCGGCATGCACGGTCCAGGTTCCGGCGAGGCCCCAGGCGTTCAGGCTCGGTTCCGCGACGGAGTAGGTCTGCGACGCATCGGCGGTGATGCCTTCTGGAGAGGCAAAGCTCGTCGTGCGCTGGTAGCCGAGATAGGTTTCGCCCGAACGGATATTCTTGAGGTCCGGGCCGGCCTCGGCACCTTTGGTGTCGGGCGTTACGGCCGCACTTGCCTGCATGTTGCTGCCAGCTTCGCGCAGCAGGTCCTGGATCGCCTTTTCGGTCTCGGCATAATTGCCCTCGCCGAAATGGTGGTAGCGGATCTGTCCTTCGGCATCGATCAGGTAGTGCGCCGGCCAATAGCTGTTCTCGAAGGCGCGCCAGATGCGGTAGTCGTTGTCGACGGCGACCGGATAGCCGATGCCGAAATCGCTGACCGCCTTTTTGACATTGTCGATCTTCTTTTCGAAGGCGAATTCCGGCGCATGCACGCCGATGACGACGAGGCCCTGGTCCTTGTACTTTTCCGCCCAGGCGCGGACATAGGGCACGGTGCGAATGCAGTTGATGCAGGAATAGGTCCAGAAATCGACGAGCACGACCTTGCCCTTGAGCGCCGCAGTGTCGAGCGGCGGCGAATTCAGCCATTCCACGGCGCCGTCGAACGAGGGGGCGGCGCCTTCAAGCGGCAGATCGCTGCGGAAGGACTGCGTGCTATCGGCGGCGGTGACGATCGCACCGGCCATCTCCCTCTTCGGCTTGGCGTGCAGGCGGTCGAGCACGGCCTGTTCGAAGGTCGCGGTGCTGGCATAGGAGAGGCGGGCGAGGAGGCCGGTATCGAGGCCGAGCGCGATGGTGGCGACGCCGACCAGAACGGCAGCGCCCAGCGCCTGGCGGACCCTTTCGCTGACGCCGAGCGAGCGCTTCATGCCGGCAAAGACCCGGCCGCCGACGAGGAGGGCGACGGCAAGCGAGCTGGCGGCACCGGCCGCATAGGCGAGAAGCAGGAATGTGGTTTCGAGATTGGCGCCCTGAAGGGCGGCACCCGTCAGCACGAGGCCGAGGATCGGGCCGGCGCAGGGCGCCCAGAGCAGGCCGGTGGCGATGCCGAGCAGCAGCGAGCGTGCCGCGGTGCTTCCAGAAGCCGAGGGGCCGGAGGCGTTCAGCAGCCTGTTGCCGAGATCGACCAACGGGCGGCTGACGATGCTGGCGATGCGGGGTGACAGCAGGCTGACGCCGAAGATGGCGAGCAGCGCGATTGCGGCGAGGCGACCATATTCATTGGCGTGGACCGCCCAGCTGCCGCCGACCGCCGCAAGCGTCGCGACCAGCGCGAAGGTGGCCGCCATGCCGAACAGCATGGGCAGCGTGCTTTTGAGGAACGGCTGGCCAGCGCGGGCGAAGACGAAGGGCAGGATGGGCAGGATGCACGGACTGAGAATGGTCAGCGCACCGCCGAGATAGGCAATGACAAAGAGCGTCATCATCGTTTCCTTTGAACCGGGGTTTCGGGCGCTGGACGACGACGCGGCCAGCAATGGCAGCGATATGGCCGGCGCGACGTATCCCGGATGTGTCCGGGAGCGGGCGGATTTGTACCGAAGTGTAGGAAGGGGGCGCCGGTTGGGATTTGTATCAGAACGTATCCGGAGGGGCGGAGGCTACACGGGCATGCAATAGTGGCCGGAGGCGAACACACCGGCGATACATCGGGCCGGCTTTCTTGGCGCCATGTTCGATCCCTTCAGGAGAAAGCCCATGTCCGACACGATCAACCACCAGCGCCGCCGCTTTTTCGGTCTCGCAGCCGTTACACTCGCCGCCGCCCAGTTTGGCGCTACCGCCATCGCCAATGCCCAGTCGTCCATGATGAAGGCGTCCACCACCAAGGCGCATACGTCTTTTCCGGCGCTGAAGCAGGTGAAGGCCGGCGTGCTCGATATCTGTTATGCCGAGGATGGTCCGGCGGATGGCCCGGTGGTCCTGCTGGTGCATGGCTGGCCCTATGACATCTACAGCTTCGTCGATGTCGCGCCGATTCTGGCGGCTGCCGGCTACCGGGTGATCATGCCCTATCTCCGCGGTTACGGCACCACGCGTTTCCTGTCCGAAGAGACACCGCGCAACGGCCAGCAGTCGGCATTGGCCGCCGACATGATCGCGCTGATGGATGCGCTCGGCATCGAAAAGGCGATCGTCGCCGGCTTCGACTGGGGCGCGCGCACCGTCAACATCATGGCCGCGCTCTGGCCCGAGCGGTGCACGGCGATGGTGTCGGTCAGCGGCTACCTGATCGGCAGCCAGATGGCGAATGCCAAGCCGCTGACGCCGGCCGCGGAACTCTCCTGGTGGTATCAGTTCTACTTCGCGACGGAGCGCGGACGCCTCGGCTACGCCGCCAATACGCGTGAATTCGCAAAGCTGATCTGGCACAGCGCTTCGCCGACCTGGGCCTTCGACGACGCGACCTTCGAGCGCTCGGCGGCCGCCTTCGACAATCCGGACCACGTCGCCATCACCATCCATAATTATCGCTGGCGGCTGGGTCTTGCGGAGGGCGAGGCGCAATTCGACGCCTATGAGAGCCTACTCGCACAGGCTCCCTCCATCGCCATTCCGACGATCACGCTGGAAGGGGACGCGAACGGCGCGCCACATCCCGATCCGACCGTCTATGCCAAAAAATTCACCGGAAAGTACGCGCACCGTACAATCACCGGCGGCATCGGCCACAACCTGCCGCAGGAGGCGCCGGAGGCGTTTGCACAGGCCGTGCTCGACGTCGTCCGGTTGTGAGCGATTTCTCCCCTTCGCGGGAGCGGGTGCAGGGTCTAGAACAGGGTGGCGGCAGATGGGCCGCCACGAGCGCTTTCGAAAGTCCGTCCATGGAGCATATCGACCATATCCTGATCGTCGACGACGACCGTGAAATCCGCGAGCTGCTGTCCTCCTATCTGACAAAAAACGGGCTGCGGGCGAGCATTGCCGCCGATGGCCGGCAGATGCGCGCCTTTCTGGAGGCGAACACCGTCGATCTCATCGTGCTCGACGTGATGATGCCGGGCGATGACGGGCTCGTGCTGTGCCGGGAGTTGCGCGCCGGAAAACACAAGGCGACGCCGATCCTGATGCTGACGGCGCGCACCGACGAGATGGACCGCATCATCGGCCTCGAAATGGGCGCCGACGACTATCTGGCGAAACCCTTTGCGGCGCGCGAACTGCTTGCCCGCATCAAGGCGGTGCTGCGGCGCACGCGCATGCTGCCGCCCAATCTCCAGATCAGCGAGGCCGGCCAGTTGCTGACCTTCGGCGACTGGCGGCTCGATACCGTCGCTAGGCATCTTCTCGACAAGGAAGGCACGGCGATTGCGCTGAGCGGCGCCGAATACCGCCTGCTGCGCGTCTTCATCGACCATCCTCAGCGCGTGCTCAACCGCGACCAGCTCCTGAACCTGACGCAGGGCCGCGATGCGGATCTCTTCGACCGTTCCATCGATCTTCTGGTCAGCCGTCTGCGCCAGCGGCTCGGCGACGAGGCGCGCGAGCCCACCTATATCAAGACCGTGCGCAGCGAAGGCTATGTGTTTTCCGTGCCGGTCGAGATTTCGGAACCACGCTTATGATGGCCGCGCTGCCCTGGCCGAGCACGCTGCGCGCCCGGATCTTCCTGATCCTCTTCGTCGGGCTGGTGCTTGCCTACGGCCTCTCCTTCACCGTGCTCTACCTGGAGCGCTACATGTCGGCGAAGGCAGTGATGCTGGGCACGCTGGAAAACGACGTGGCGACCTCGATCGCCGTGCTCGACCGCCTCCCGGCGGGTGATCGCGCCGGCCTCGTCGATCGCCTCAGCCGCGGCAATTACCGCTTCGTGCTGGGCGAAGGCCTGCCCGGCGTGCCGGATACCTCGCTCCGCAGCGCCGAGATTGCCGCCCGCATCGAGGAGGCGGTCGGCCATCGTTTTCCGCTGCGCGTCGAGGCCATTCCGGGTGATGTGATGCGCTTGCAGGCGCACCTGACGCTGAGCGACGGCAACCCGCTGACGATCGATATCACGCCGCGCGGCATCATGCCCTTGGCGGACTGGCTGCCCTATGTCTTCATCGTGCAGATGGCGCTGCTGGTGCTTTGTGCGTGGTATGCCGTGCGCCAGGCGGTGCGGCCGCTGGAAACGCTGGCCGCGGCCGCCGATGCGCTTGACCCCAACCAGCCGGGCCTGCCGCTTGGCGAGACGGGGCCGAGCGAGGTCGCCCATGCGGCGAGCGCCTTCAACGCCATGCGCGGCCGCATCGCGCATTATCTGGAGGAGCGCGTGCAGATCCTCGCCGCGATATCGCACGACCTCCAGACCCCGATCACCCGCATGCGGCTGCGCGCCGACATGGCCGACGACACGCCCGAGCGGGACAAGCTGGTGCGCGATCTCGGCGAGATCGAGCGGCTGGTGCAGGACGGCATCGCCTATGCCCGCAGCGCCCATGGCAATCGCGAGAAACCCTCGCGCATCGACCTGTCCTCCTTCATCGACAGCATCGCCTATGACTACCAGGACATGGGCAAGGCGGTCGCGGTGCTGGGCACGGTCTCCGGCACGGTCGCCACCAAGCCGCATGCGCTGCGGCGCATCCTCACTAATTTCGTCGATAACGCGCTGAAGTTCGGCGGCAGCGCCGAGATCGGCGTCGAGCGGGGCGGGGACGGCGGCACGGTCATCACCGTTTTCGACAAGGGGCCGGGCATACCGGAGGAGAAGCTGGAGGCGGCCATGCAGCCGTTCTTCCGGCTGGAGCAATCGCGCAACCGCGAGACGGGCGGTTCGGGCCTCGGCCTTGCCATCGCCCAGCAGCTCGCCGTGTCGCTCGGCGGCGCGGTGCGGCTCTACAATCGGCCCGGCGGCGGGCTCGCGGCGGAAGTCTCGCTGCCCTGAAAAATGCCCGGCTTGCCCGGGCATTTGTATGAAAAGGTAGCCCCGCGGGCGGGCGCTACGCTCTGATACATTTCCGTCTTTTCCGGAAACATGCCGGATACGTCGATCCGTCAAAACCACGCTCGTCAACAACGTCGCAGCGTGCGACAGAACGAAGGAGTTTCCTCATGACCAAGATCGAAAAGGTTCTCTACACCGGCAGGACCCACACCACCGGCGGGCGCGACGGCGCGGCCCGCAGCGACGATACGCAGCTCGACGTGCGCCTCTCGCCTCCGGGCAGCGGCAAGCCCGGCACCAATCCCGAGCAGCTTTTTGCCGCTGGCTGGTCCGCTTGCTTCATCGGCGCGCTCGGTCTTGCCGCCGGCAAACGCAAGATCCGCCTGCCGGCCGAAACCGCCATCGATGCCGAAGTCGACCTCGGCACGGCGGGCGACGCCTATTTCCTTCAGGCCCGCCTGAACGTCAGCCTGCCGGGCATCGAGCCGGACGTCGCGCGCGCCCTGATCGACGAAGCCCACCAGACCTGCCCCTATTCGAAGGCGACGCGCGGCAATATCGACGTCGTGCTGGCGCTCGTCTGACGGGCCGGGACGGTAGAGGTTTCGATGAAACGCATCCTCGTCTTGATGCTGGCGGCCGTCATCTTCGCAGCACCCTGCGCCTATGACGCCTTCTCGCCGGAACCGTCGCCGCTGGCCGGTCTGCTTGCGGCCACGGCCGGTTCCTGAAAACAAAAAGGGCGGCTGTCGGAAACAGTCGCCCTTTTACTTGAATTTTTTCAGAGGCCATCGGCCCGCGCCCGGCTTCCCGGGCGTCGTATCAGCCGAGGACCAGGAGGCCGGCAACGGCGGAACGGATGTTCGAACGCGAGATGCCGAGGTCCTGGAGGGCGCGGTCGTCGAGGGCACCCAGTTCGCGCACGGCGCGGCGTTCAGCGTTGTACTTCTTGAGCTTTGCGAAAACGTTCATGATCAACTCCTTTTGTGTTGCCCATTACATAAGCAATCCTATGCCCGGATAAAATGCATATGCTTGCAGTGTAGGCATGCTCCTGCTGCATGGCGGAGACGCCGGTGGACGCTTCGGGACGACGCTGGTAGAACGACGTGGATGCCAAGGGTGAGCAGCGGCGAGGGTTTGTGACAGTCACGATCAAGGACATTGCCAGGCGTGCCGGCGTCTCCACGGCGACCGTCTCCAAGGTCCTCAACCGGAAAGATTCGTTCATCGGCGAAGAAACCCGCCAGCGCGTTTGGGCGCTCGCCCGCGAGCTCAACTACACGCCGAACTCGCTTGCCCGTTCGCTGGTCATGCGCAAGTCCCATGTCATCGGCATCATCGTTCCCGATATCCTCAACCCCTATTTCACCGAGCTGGTCAGGGCCTGCGACGACGCGGCACGCCTGCGCGGCTACACGACGCTCGCCTGCAGCACGGGCGGCGTGGCGGAAATCGAGGCGTCACACCTGACGGCCTTCGCCGGGCATCGCGTGGACGGACTGCTGCTCGCCGCAAGCGACGTCATCCCCGATACGGAATTGCTTGGGGCGCTGCGCATTCCGGTCGTGTGCATGGACCGGGAAATCGGGCCGGTGGCGGAACTCGTCGCCACCGTCGACACGGACTATCGCAGTGGCGCCTTCGATTCGACCCGCCACCTGATTGAGAAGGGCCACACGCGGATCGCTTTCCTCAGCGGCGCGGCGCACCGCTCGAACACGCAGATCCGGCTGGCCGGCTACCGGCAGGCGCTTCAGGAGGCCGGCATCGCCTTCGATCCGGACCTTATCCGCTGCAAGGAGTTCCAGCACCGGTTCGGACGCGAGGCGACGCTGGATCTGCTCGATACCACGCCGTTTACAGCGATCTGCTGCATGAATGACATGCTGGCGATCGGCGCGATGGTGGCCTTGCGCGAGCGGGGCCTGCGCGTGCCGGAAGACTGCGCTGTGATCGGCTTCGACAACATCTATCTCGCACCGCTGCTCGAACATCCGCTGTCGACGGTGGACAGGCGGATCGCGCATTCGGGCCGCGTCGCGACGGATGCGCTGATCGACTTCCTCGAAGACCCCGAGCGCAAGGGTGCCGCCATCACGATCACGCCCGAAGTCGTCAGTCGCACCACGACCTAGCCGGTCTGGTGTGCGCCCCGCGAAGCCGCTTGTTTCCTCCTCTTTAATTGATGCCGACCAGAGGCACTTGACGACGGTCTCGGCTCCTAGGTACACGTTTAACTTCGCTTAGGTACACGTTTAACTAAGGGGAAAACGGTTGACATGTGCGATCTGCGAAAATATGTCTAGACATTATGAGTTGGTGGGAATTCACGGCGCTCATCGGGGGAGCCGTCGACAAGGGAGGAGAATGACAATGCTGAAAAGTCTTCTGGTAACCGTGGCTTTCGCCGCGACCATCGCAAACGCGTCGGCGGCCGATTTCAATCCGGCGGTCGTCTATGGCACGAGCGGTAAATTCGACAAGTCGTTCAACGAGATGGCCTATACCGGCGCGGAAAAGTTCAAGGCCGACACCGGATCCAGCTATCGCGATTTCGAGGCGCAGGCGGATTCGCAGGCCGAGCAGGGCATCCGCAACTTCGCGAGCCGCGGCTTCAGCCCGGTCATCGTCACGAACTTCGCCTACAAGGACCAGCTGGCCAAGGTCGCCAAGGAATTCCCCGATGTCGATTTCGTGATGCTCGACGACGTGATCGACCTGCCCAATGTCCGCTCCGTCACCTTCAAGGAAGAGCAGGGCTCCTATGTGGTCGGCTTGGTCGCGGCCCTTACCTCGAAGAGCAAGACCGTCGGCTTCATCGGCGGCATGGACATCCCGATCATCCGCAAGTTCGGTTGCGGTTATGCCCAGGGCGCCTCGGCCGGCGGGGCGACGAACATCATCCGCAACATGACCGGCACGACGGGCTCGGCCTTCAACGACCCGGTCAAGGGCGGCGAAATCGCAGCCTCGCAGATGGGCCAGGGCGCGGACGTGATCTTCGCGGCGGCCGGCGGCACCGGCATCGGTGTGCTGCAGAAGGTTGCGGATGCCGGGAAACTCTCGGTCGGCGTGGATTCCAACCAGAACTATATGCATCCGGGTTCCGTGCTGACCTCCATGGTTAAGCGCGTCGACGTCGCGGTCTACAACGCGCTGATGGACGCCAAGGACGGCAAGTTCACGGGCGGCGTGCAGTCGCTGGGTCTTGCCGAAAACGGCGTCGACTGGTCGCTGGACGAGCACAATCGCAAGCTGATCACGCCGGAAGTCGAGGCCGCCGCCAAGAAGGCGAAGGACGATATCGCCGCGGGCACGCTCAAGGTCCACGACTATATGTCGGACGACAAGTGCCCCCTCTGAAGATGCATGGGGCGAACGTCTGATCGTTCGCCCCGCTTGCTCTGCCAGAGTCTTGCCCGGAGGAGACCATGGAAGCAGAAATCAGCGCCGCGCAGCCCGTGCTGGAGCTTA
This sequence comes from Shinella sp. GW821-FHT10F02, assembly GCF_058809275.1. NCBI lineage: Bacteria > Pseudomonadati > Pseudomonadota > Alphaproteobacteria > Hyphomicrobiales > Rhizobiaceae > Shinella > Shinella sp. GW821-FHT10F02. Next base: position 882,744 of record NZ_JBXASL010000001.1, read on the forward strand.
TCGGCATCACCAAGAGCTTTGGCTCGGTCGCTGCGAACCGGGACGTCAATCTCGCCGTCCGGGCGGGCAGCATTCATGGCATCGTCGGTGAAAACGGCGCCGGGAAATCGACCCTGATGTCGATCCTCTACGGCTTCTACCAGGCGGACGCCGGCAAGATCCGGATCGACGGCCAGGAGGTCAGGATTCCCGACAGCCGCACCGCGATTGCCCATGGCATCGGCATGGTGCACCAGCATTTCAAGCTGGTCGAGAATTTCACGGTGCTGGAGAACATCATTCTTGGCGCGGAAGAGGGCGCTTTCCTTGCCGTCAGCCGGCGCAAGGCGCGTGCGGAACTCCAGCGCCTCGCGCGGGAATACGAGTTGCAGGTCGATCTGGAGGCGATCACGGAAGACCTGCCCGTTGGCGTGCAGCAGCGCGTCGAAATCCTCAAGGCGCTCTATCGCCAGGCGCGCATCCTGATCCTCGACGAGCCGACCGGCGTGCTGACGCCAAGCGAGGCCGATCACCTGTTCCGCATCCTTCGACGGCTGCGCGACGAGGGCAAGAGCGTCATCCTCATCACGCACAAGCTGCGCGAGATCATGGATGCCACCGATGCCGTCTCGGTCATGCGGCGCGGCGAGTTGATCACCACGGCGCCGACGACATCCGTGACAAAGGAGAGCCTCGCCGAACTCATGGTCGGCCGGCGCGTGCTGCTGCGCGTCGACAAGTCGCCCTCGAAGCCGGGCGAGGTCGTCTTCGATGTGCGAGGCCTGAACGTGCGCGACCAGCGCGGCGTGCGCATGGTCAAGGATGTTTCGCTAACGGTGCGCGCCGGCGAGATCGTCGGCATTGCCGGGGTTGCCGGCAACGGCCAGAGCGAACTGCTCGATGCGCTGGCGGGCAACCGCGCGCCGGAATCGGGAACGGTCCTGCTGAACGGCGAGGACGTCCCCGCCGGTCCCTTCAAGCGCCGGGAAGCGGGCATTGCGCATGTGCCGGAGGACAGGCACGCCATCGGCCTCATCCTGTCCTTCCCGCTTAGGGAAAATGCCAGCCTCGGTTATCACCGCCGTCCGGAATTCGGCACGAGCCCGATGCTCAAGCGGGCGCAGTTGCAGGAGTACGCCCAGCATTATATTTCCGACTACGACATCCGCCCGCCCGACCCGAGCCTGCGCACCTCGCTCTTTTCCGGCGGGAACCAGCAGAAGATCGTTCTGGCGCGCGAGATCGAGCACGATCCGGAAATGCTGCTGGTCGGCCAGCCGACACGCGGCGTCGATATTGGCGCCATCGAGTTCATCCATCGCCGGCTGATCGAACTGCGCGACCAGAACAAGGCGATCCTCCTGGTCTCGGTCGAGCTCGACGAGATCCGGGCGCTCTCCGACCGCATCCTCGTCATGTTCGACGGCGCGATTGTCGGCGAAGTCAGCCCGGACGCCTCGGAGCGCGAATTGGGACTGCTGATGGCCGGGGTCACGCAAGAAGAACAGGGGAGGGGCTAAGTGGCCAGCTTTATCACCATCAGGCAGATCGTCGACTTTGCCGTGCTGCCGCTGATGAACGTCGCCGTCGCCCTGCTGATTTCCGGGCTCGTCGTGCTGTTCGTCGGCCAGAATCCGCTGGAGGCCGTCGGTTATCTCGTCGCGGGCTCGCTGGGCTCGGGCGAGGGGATCGGCTTCACGCTCTACTTCGCGACAAGCTTCATGTTCACGGGGCTGGCCGTCGCGGTGGCCTCCCATGCCGGCCTCTTCACGATCGGCGCGGAGGGGCAGGCCTATCTCGGCGGGCTTGGCATTGCGCTCGTCTGCCTGGCGCTCGATCATCTTGTGCCCTGGTACGTCACCATCGTGCCGGCCGCCGCCGCCGGCATGCTGTTCGGGGCCGCCTGGGCCTATATCCCGGCCTATCTCCAGGCGCGGCGCGGCAGCCATCTCGTCATCACGACGATCATGTTCAATTTCATCGCCTCGTCGATCATGATCTATTTCCTGGTCAATGTGATCAAGGAACCCGGCAGCATGGCGCCGCAGACGCGCCTCTTCGACAGCGGCGGTCTCGTGCCGAAGCTGGGCGCGATCCTGCCGATCGACATCGGCACGGCGCCGCTCAATGTGAGCCTGTTCATCGCGCTTGCTGCCGCCGTCTTCGTCTGGGTCCTTATCTGGAAGACCAAGCTCGGCTTCGAGATCCGCGCCACGGGGGCAAACCCCGCGGCGGCGAAAAACGCCGGCATCAGCTATTTCAAGATCACCATCGTCTGCATGCTGATCTCCGGCGCGCTTGCCGGACTTGCCGGCGTCAACATCCTGATGGGCGATCTCGGCAAGCTGCAACTCGATTTTCCGGCAGGCATCGGCCTGGTGGGTGTCGCCGTCGCGCTGATGGGGCGCGGCCACCCGGTCGGCATCGGCATCGCGTCGATCCTGTTCGGCGTGCTCTACCAGGGCGGCGCGGAAATCTCGTTCTGGATGCCGAACATCACCCGCGAACTGATCATGCTCATCCAGGGCCTGGTCATCCTGTTTGCCGGTGCGCTGAGCCTGATGTTCCGTAACTCGGTCTATTCGCTGGTCGATCTCTCCCGCTTCACGAAACGGGAGGCCTGAGCCATGCAAGACACGCTCTCGACCGTCATCCTTCTCCTGAGTTCGACGCTGCGCCTCTCCGTGCCGCTCATCCTGTGCGGGCTGGCCGGCCTCTATGCCGAGCGCTCCGGCGTCTGGGATATCGGGCTGGAAGGCAAGATGCTGTTTGCGGCCTTTGCCGCCGCGGCGGCCGCCTACCAGTTCGAATCCGCCTGGATCGGCCTGATCTTCGCGATCCTGGTCGCCCTGTTCCTCAGCCTCGTGCATGGCTTCGCCTCCGTGACGCATCAGGGCAACCAGATCATCTCCGGCGTCGCAATCAACTTCATCTCGTCGGGGCTAACGGTCCTGCTTGCGGTGGGCTGGTTTGCGCTGGGTGGGCGAACGCCCCAGCTTCCGCCCGAGGCACGCTTCCCCACCGTGATCCTGCCCTTCGCCGATGCGATCCGTCCGGTGCCGATCATCGGCCCGATCTATGCCGACCTGATTTCCGGCTACAGCATCCTCGTCTACGTGGCGTTTGCAGCCGTGCCGGTGACGTGGTGGGTTTTCCATCACACGCGCTTTGGCCTCCGCCTGCGCGCCGTTGGCGAGAACCCGGCTGCGGTCGACACGGCCGGCATCTCGGTTAGCTGGCTGCGCTATCGCGCACTGCTCTGCGGCGCGATCCTCTGCGGCATCGCCGGCGCCTACCTTTCGGTGGCGCAGTCCGCGGGCTTCGTGCGGGAAATGTCGGCCGGCAAGGGCTATATGGCGCTGGCGGCCCTGATCTTCGCGAAGTGGCGACCCGTCCCCGTGCTCCTCGCCTGCCTGCTGTTCGGCTTCCTCGAAGCGCTCTCGATCCGCTTCCAGGCGTTCGACTTCGGCCTCGGCTCGGAGCTCTCGACGCAGATCGTCCAGTCCCTTCCCTACGTCCTCACCGTCGTCCTGCTGGCCGGCTTCATGGGCCGCGCCATCCCGCCAAAAGCCGGCGGCATTCCCTATACGAAAGAGCGTTAAATGACTGAATCCATTATTATTGATTGTGATCCGGGTGTTGACGATGCGGCGGCACTCCTGCTCGCCTTCCCATCCAACGAAATCGAAATTCTCGGCATCACCGCCGTCGCCGGAAACATTCCACTCGAAAAGACCGAGGCGAATGCGCGCTTCGTCTGCGAACTCGCCGGCCGGAGCGATATCCGCGTCCTCCAGGGCTGCGGCCGCCCGCTGCTCTACCCGCAACGCGCCGGCGTCACGGTGCATGGCGAGGATGGCCTGGGCGACATCGGCCTGCAACGACCGTCGTCACCGCCGGCCGAGCGCGCCGCCATCGACTTCATCATCAACCAGGTTCGCGCAGCACCGGGCGAGGTCACCATAGCCGTTCTCGGCCCGATGACCAACATCGCGGTCGCCCTTGCGATCGATCCCGGCATCGCACCCCTGATCAAGCGCATCGTCTTCATGGGTGGTACTGCCTTCTGCAAGGGCAACGTCACGGAGCGCGCCGAGTTCAACTTCTACTTCGACCCGCACGCGGCCCAGGCGGTCGTCGCGTCCGGTATTCCCATGGTCATGTTCGGTCTCGACGTCACCCACAAGGCGATCATCACCCCCGAGCGAACGGAAAGACTGAAGCGCCTCGGCCGGATCGGCGCCGTGGCCGCGGACATGCTCACATCCTACGGTGCCGGCGACCCGTGCCTGCATGATCCCTGCGTCATCGCCTACCTGATCGAACCGGAGATTTTCTCCGGGGTCGAGGGTTTCGTCGAAGTCGATGTCCAGTCGGACCTCGCGATGGGGCAGAGCATCGTCAGCGTGAGCCAGCGCGAACTGGCCGGCCGCACGCCCAATTGCCTCGTCATGACGGATGTCAATCACGACCGCCTCTTCGCCCTGCTTGAGGAACGATACGCTCGTTTCCTGGCGCAGGCGGCGTAGCCAGAATGTGGCATTTCTGCCACTCGCTCGATGGAACTCTCGGGCTTTTCGGCGGGGCGCATCGGGCGCTCCGAGAATGAAGTCGATGTTTTTACATTAAAATGTGACTTTATAAGGCAAGTTTACGGTCCTCGCTTAGAATCCCTCTAAATCAATGCATTTGCATTCGAAAATCCGGTTCTCTAACCGGGAAGGGAGGAATTGGGGCCGTTTGTGAAGATGACCGCGCAGGCTTTGGAGATTGCCAAGCTATACGAGAAGGAGCACGGGCGGCTGCGCGCCTTCGTGCGCCGTATCGTCGGCAATCCCGCGGCGGCGGAGGATGTCGTGCAGCAGGCCTTTGCCAACATTCTCGGGCGGCAGGAAAATTCCGCAAGTGCTGCCTATGTCGTGCAGGCGGCGCGCAACCTGGCGCTCAACCATCTGCGTGATGCGCGTCGGCGCGGCGATATCGAGCAGGCCGGGCTGGATCTGGAGCTTATCGCGGACCTGCGCCCGTCGCCTGAAATGATCGCCCTCTATCGCAGCGAGTTGCGGCGGTTGCTGGAGGCGGTGGCGGCCTTGCCGGCGCGTCGCCGCGAGGCCTTCGTGCTCAACCGCATCGAGGGGCTTTCCTATGACGAAGTGGCGATCCGGATGGGCATTTCGCGCAACACGGTGATCAGCCAGATCGTTTCTGCCCTTGCCGAACTCGACCGGCAGCTTTGAAAAATTCCCGCAACCGATCATTGGTTTCACCGCCTGGAGTGTCTTAAGAAGTGCAGGAAGCCCATACGGACTTCAGAAGCTTCCGGGCACGGACGATAAAGGCATGACGGAACCCGATACCGATCCGATCTATCGCGAGGCACTCGAATGGTTCGTCCGCATCAAGGACGAGCAGGCGAGTGCCGAGGATCGGCGTGCCTTTGCAGAATGGATCGACGAAAGCCCGGCGCACGAGGCCGCCTTTCAGCGCGCGCAGCAGCTCTGGGACCGCTTCGAGATCGTCAAGCCGGAATATGACCGCATGCGCGCCTCCGGCAGCCTGAGTCGGCGCACGCTGCTCATCGGCGGTCTTGCGGGGCTTGCCGCGGCGTCCGGCGGCTATGTCTTTACCCGGCCGGGCCTTTTTGCCGACTATACGACCGACGTCGCGGAACGCCGCAGCTTCGAGCTTGCCGATGGCAGCATCGTCGAGCTCGGCAGCTACTCGGCGCTTTCCGTGCACTATACCGACAGCGAGCGGCGGCTGGTGCTGCACCGGGGCGAGGGGTTCTTCCAGGTGGCGGAGGATGCCGCGCGGCCCTTCCTGGTGGAGGCGGGCATCGGCACGACCCAGGCGCTCGGCACGCAGTTCAACGTCAAGCTGGCGGACCTCGTGACCGTCTCGGTCGCCGAACATTCCGTATCGGTGGCGCTCGATGCGGCGCGGGCCGTCACGATCGAGGAGGGCTGGCAGGTGACGTATGGCGCGGCGGGGCTCGGCACGCCGCAGCAGGCCGATCAGGGCGTGGTCGAGGCATGGCGCAAGGACAGGATCGTGTTCGAGGACGTGCCGCTGCGCCGCGTGCTCAGCGAACTTGAGCGCTACCGCCGGGGCCGGATCGTGCTCGTCGACGAAAGCATCGGCGACATCCCGGTCACGGCGATCTTCGAGACCCGGCAGACCGAGCAGGCGCTGCGCACGATCGCGGAAACCCTGCCGATCCGGGTGCTGAACGCCGCCGGCTTCGTCACCGTCGTCTATCGCCGTTGACGGAAAGAAAATCCGGAAATTTTCGAACGGCCGATCATTAGCCGGCAGAGGCCGGGTGTCTAACCTTGTGAGGGACGCAAAATCCCTGGGGACTGTGGTGAAGCCCGTCTGTACGGGCTCGGTTTTGACAAGGGGTGACGTGATGGGGGCTGGAAACACAAAACGGGACGTTGGCGCGCGGGGGCGTTTGCCGCGGTCGCTGCCGGCTCTTCTCATGACGACGGCGCTTGCCACCGTTGCCTCGCTCGCCATGCCCGCCTACGCCCAGACGAGCGCGTCCGGTCTCACCGCACGCGCGGTGTCCTTCGCCATCCCCGCGCAGTCGCTGTCGAGCGCGCTGGTACAGTTTTCCAACACGACCGGGGTCCAGCTGTTCTTCGATGCCGATCTGGTGCGCGGCAAGGCGTCCGGCGGCGCGCAGGGCGCGCTGACGCGCTCGGATGCGCTGCAGAGGATCCTGGCCGGCACGGGGCTTGTGGCTCGGGTCAGCGGCAACACGGTGACGATCGTCGGCGTTGCGACGGTGCAGGGCGGCGCGGCGAGTGCCGATGGCTCGACCCTGCTGGAAACCATCACCATCGAGGGCGACGGCATCAACAACTGGGATGCGCCGCCCGTGTATGCCGGCGGCCAGGTCGCGGCGGGCGCCCGTCTCGGTTTGCTCGGCAATCTCAGCGTCATGGACACGCCGTTCAACCAGACGAGCTATACGGCAAAGCGCATCCAGGACACGCAATCGTCGACGGTCGCCGAGGCCTTGCAGGACAACCCGTCGGTGCGCACGCTCGTCAATGGCGACCGCAGCAGCTTCTTCGAGCAGGTGACCATCCGCGGCCTGCGCATCAGCAGCTACAACTATCTGTTCGACGGCCTGCCGGGGATACTGCCGTACAACTCGACGACGGCCGAGCTTGCCGAACGGGTCGAGGTGCTGAGCGGCCCCAGCACGCTGATCAACGGCATGCCGTCGGATGGCGCCGTGGGCGGCACCGTGAACATCGTGCCCAAGCGCGCGGGCGAGGCGCCGCTCACCGAATTCAACACCTTCTATCGCAGCAACGGCACGATCGGCGAACATATCGATTTCGCGCGGCGCTACGGGGACAACCAGGAATTCGGCATACGCTTCAACGGCGTCTACGGCGGTGGCGAAACCAATACCTCCGATCAGGACAAGGAATCGTCGCTCGCTGCCCTCGGCCTCGACTACAAGGGCGAGCGGCTGCGGCTGTCGGCCGATTTCGGCTACCAGGCCAACAAGACCGACAATGCGACGATCTCGAATTTCTACCTGGGTGAAGGCGTGCCGGTTCCGTCGGCCTTCAGCGGACGGGACCAGGCGGTCGCGCCGTGGAGCTTCAGCGATGCGTCGGGGCGCTTCGGCGTGGTTCGCGGCGAGTTCGATGCCCTAGAAAATCTCACCCTTTATGGCGCTTACGGCATCAGCGAGAGCCGCTTCAGCACCAATACGCTCGTCTCCCACACGATCCTCAACACCGACGGCGACTTCGTGGCGGACCCTTACGCTTTGAACAGCGAGAACCTGCGGACTTCGGCGCAGCTCGGCATGCGGTGGAATTTCGACACCGGCCCGGTCAGCCACCGCGTCTCCCTGCAATATGATCGCACGACGCTCGATACCGATGCGGGGCTCGCCATCGGGCAGCCGGTCCCCGGCAACCTGGATGATCTTTCGGACATTCCCGATCCGGGGCTTGAACTGCCGAAGCTCGGCCGGAATGGCGATGGCACCTACTACGGCGTCTCCGCGCTCTATTCGGCGTCGATGTTCGACGAACGGCTGCTCGTGATGGGCGGCCTGCGCAAGCAATATGTCGACGACAAGTTCTACAACATCTTCACCCGCGAGCTTTCCGGGAGCTATGAGCAAGATGCGCTGAGCCCGATGGTGGCGTTCTCCGTCAAGCCCTGGGAGAATGTGGCGCTCTATGCGAACTATTCCGAGGGGCTTTCTCCCGGCACCACCGTTCCGATCGGCTTTGCCAATGCGGGCGCGGTGCTGGCGCCTTTCAAGACGAAGCAGGTCGAGGCGGGCGTCAAGGCCGAATGGGGGGACTTCACGACGACGCTTAGCCTCTTCGAAATCACGCAGCCGAGCCAGCGCGTCAACGTCGCGACCAACACGCTGAGCTATGACGGCGAGCAGCGCAACCGCGGCATCGAGCTCAACGTGTTCGGGCAGGTGACGGAGAGCGTGCGGGTGCTCGGCGGCCTGATGCTGCTGGATGCACGGCTGACCAAGACCCAGGGCGGCGTCGATGACGACAAGATCGCGGTCAGCTCGCCGAAGTTCCAGGCGAATATCGGCGCGGAGTGGGATACGCCGTTCATCACCGGCCTGAGCCTCAGCGGGCGCGTGACGTTTACCAGCGCGCAATATTACGAAACGGCGGAACCCCGCCGGGAAATTCCGTCCTGGACGCGGCTCGATGTCGGCGGCCGCTACGAGATCGAGCGGGAGAACGCCGAACCGATCACCATCCGCTTCAATGTCGATAACGTGCTCGACAACGACTACTGGGCGAGCACGACCTATGGCCTGATCGCCGGGGAAGGGCGTACGTTCAAGCTGTCAACGAGCTTCAGGTTCTAAGTGTGTAGGGCGGCGCTTTTGCGCCGCCGCTGCCCTTCGGAATATCGCTTTCTGTTCAAAGGCTTGAAAGATTTTTACCGTTTGGGGGTGTGTAGTCACCCCCCTTTGTTCGTCTTAAAGGTTGGAGCCATCGCCCGCGGCGACACGCAATTTGGAATGACATGACCTCGACCCGACCGGTAAAAGAAAAGAAGAAGACGTCACGGCTCTGGCTGATCGTGCACAGCTGGCTGGCCCTGCCGCTGTGGGTGCTGGTGTTTTTCGTCTGCCTGACGGGCACGATCGCAACGGTGAGCCAGGAGATCATGTGGGTGGTCAAGCCGGAGATGCGCGCAAACCGCCCGACGGCGGATGCCGTTGTGCTCGGCTACGACGCGGTGCTGGCGGCCGTCGAGCGGGCGGAGCCGGGGGTGGCGGTGAACTTCATCCTTCGCCCGGTGAAGTCGATCTTCGCGCTCGATGTTTCCGTGACCTATCCGGACGGCAAGACGCGCTCGCTCTATGTGAACCCCTATACCGGCGCCATCCAGGGCGTCGGCGGCGTGTTCGACTTCCGCTATTTCATCCGCGCGCTGCACGGCTGGCTGCTCGTGCCCTTCGTCGGCCCGACGAGCTGGGGCTGGTATCTCGTCTCCGCGCTGTCGATCCCCATGCTCGGCTCGCTGGTGACGGGGCTCGTCGTCTACAAGAAATTCTGGCGCGGCTATTTCAACCCGCGCCTGCGCCTGCGCAATGGCGCGCGCATCTTCTGGGGCGATTTCCATCGCCTGGCCGGCATCTGGTCGGTGCCGTTCATCGCCATCATGGCGGTCACGGCCGGCTGGTTCCTGATCGAGCAGATCCTCGCCGACAACAACATCACCGTATCGACGGTCGGCGTGCCGCCGGTCGTGGCGCGCGAGGACGTGCCGACCGAGGGCGGCGCCAAGGCACCGTGGATTTCGCTCGATCGCGCCGGCGAACTGGTGCGCGAGAAGTTTCCGGATCTGAGCCCGGATTTCGTCGCCCTGCCGTCCAATGCGTTCGGCCATATCGTCGTCGGCGGTCGCGGCGCCTATCCGCTGATTTTCGAGACGGCCAACGTCAATCCCTATAACGGCAAGATCGAGGCGACGCGGCGTGTGTCCGACCGCTCGGCGCTGGAGCTCGTCACCGAGAGCATGCGGCCCCTGCACACCGGCGACTTTGCCGGCTTGTGGCTGAAGCTGGTCTATTTCCTCTTCGGGCTGCTGCTCACCATGATGGTGTTTTCCGGCATGATGATCTGGACGAAACGCACGGCGCAGGCGACCGCCAAGCTGATGCGCGACGTCAAGGCCGACCGGATGCTTTCCGCTGCGGGCGGCCAGCGGGAGCCGGCGGAATGAGCGGCGCGAAGGTAAAGACCAACCCCCATGCCGGCCTGCCCGGCGGGCGGCATCGCTGGCGCTTCCACCTCGGCGTCCTGCTTTTGATCATCCCCATCATCGCCGCGCCGAAATTCTTCCGCGAGGAGGCGCTGTTCTACGGCGAGGCGGGCCTCGGCCAGCACGAACTCGGCGAGAAAGCGGTTGGCCCCTGGCATGTCAGCGTGGCGGAATACACCGCGGATGCGCCGATCGACCAAGGCCTTGCCGGTCACATGAAGACCTTCGCCATCCGCTGGAATCCCGAGGATGCCGATCGCATCAAGGCGAGCTACCTCAGGGTCGGCAAGCCGCGCTCGCTGCGGGCCGCCGGCGTGGTCCTGTCGGGCAGCCCCTATCGCCAGACGGCGGACGTGCCCATTCCGGGGCGCGCGCGGCCGGGCGATGACATCTGGCTCACCGTCGAAGGATGGGACGGGTCCGTCCACCAGACGGCGATCCCCCTGACGGAAGCCTCACCTGCCACGATCGCGTGGCTGAAAGAACGCGGAGGAACGCGATGAGAACACGGTTTTTAGGGCTCATCGCCTGGCTGGTTGCAATGGTCTGCCTGGCCTCGCCCGCCGCAGCACACTATCCCTACTGCACCTGCGCGCTGGAGGACGGCAAGATCGCCTGCAAGGGCGGCTTTTCCGATGGCACGGGCGCCGAAGGCGTGACGCTCGACGTGATCTCCTACGAGGAGGAAATCCTGGTGCCCGGCAAGTTCGGGCCGGAATCCGTCGTGCAGTTCGATCGGCCCTCCGGCGAGTTCTACGTGCTCTTCGATGCGGGACCGGGCCATGTGGTCGAGGTCGACTGGCGCGATATTGACGGTCTTTCGCCGTGACGGCGAGCAAGGCGACAAGCGTCACCGTCCGCCCCGCGGGCGCTGAACGGGAAACGCTCCTCGTGGTCCTGCTCTGCCTTGCCATCCTGCTTGTAGCAGGAACGGTGGTGGGGCTGCGCACGCGGGCGCCTGACGTCACGGCGGCCGCCGAATGGCAGGTCGACGCGCGCGACGGATTGACGGCGGCCGAACAGGGCATCAATGCGGATCTCCGTGTCGCTGCCGGCGACATCGCCTTCGCGCTGGAAAGCGGCACGACACCGACGCCGGAGGACCTGGCGGACGAGGCGTTGCCACCTTTTTCAAGGGACGCAGCAACGGCGGGCCGCGGTGGGCATCTCTGGAGCCTCGTGCCAGCCGATGACGGCTTTGCCGGCTGGCTCGGCCGCACCGCTTCCGGCGATGTCGCCGGCTCACTCCTCCTTCGCATTGCGACGAAGCACGCGGCAGATGGCGGGGTCTCCGTCTGGCTGAACCGCTCGCCGGACGCCACACTCCCCGGCCTTTCCAACGAGACGCTGATCGCCGCCGGCTGGAAGGAGATCGTCAATCGCTACGACGCATCCGTGACGCGAGGGGCAGACGAATGACCATCCGGATTTCGCGGCGGGCGCTGATGGCCGGCGCCTTGGCCTTCGCCCTTCCTGTGCCCGTCGCCACGCGCGCTGCCGGCAAGGTGCTCAAGGTCGGCGTGACGCTGCACCCCTATTATTCCTATGTCGCTAATATAGTCGGTGACCGGGCGGAGGTCGTGCCGCTGATCCCGGTCGGCTTCAATCCGCATGCCTATGAGCCGCGCGCCGAAGACATCCGCCGCGTCGGCACGCTCGACGTGGTCGTGCTGAACGGAATCGGCCATGACGATTTTGCCGAGCGCATGATCGCAGCCTCCGAGAACCCGTCGATCTCGATCATCGAGGCCAATCGTGACGTGCCGCTGCTCGCCGCCGTCGGCGGCGTGTCGAGCCGCATGGGCAACAGCCGCATGATCTCCGGCCAGGTGGTGAATTCGCACACCTTCCTGTCGATTGCCGGCGCGATCCAGCAGGTGCAGACCATCGCGCGCGAACTCGGCAAGCTCGACCCCGACAATGCCGCCGAATACGCCAAAAACGCCCGCGCCTATGCCAAGCGCCTGCGCAAGATCCGCGCCGCCGCGCTTTCCGAATTGACCGCCATGCCGGGCGCCAGCTTCCGCGTCGCCACCATCCACGGCGCCTATGATTACCTGTTGCGCGAATTCGGCCTGGAGGTGACGGCGGTGGTGGAGCCCGCGCACGGCATCGAGCCGAGCCCGGCGCAGCTTGCCAAGACCATCGACGCGATCAAGGCGCTCGACGTGAGGGTCATCTTCTCCGAGTTGAACTTCCCCTCGACCTATGTCGAGACCATCGAGCGGGAGACCGGCATCCATCTTTATCCGCTCTCCCACATCATCTACGGCGCCTATGCCTCGGAAAAATTCGAAGTCGAGATGGCGGAGAATTTCGCGACGGTGGTGAAGGCCATCCGCGAGCAGGGCGGTGCGGGAGCCACTCCATGAACGCGATCGTCCCGCCGTCCTCGGTGGTCCGGCAAGGCCCCGCCATTGCCTTCGAACGGGTTTCCCTCGTGCTCGGCCGAACCCAGGTCCTCGCCGATATCGACCTTCAGGTCGAGGCCGGCACGGTTCACGCCATCGTCGGCCCGAATGGCGGCGGAAAATCCTCGCTGGTCCGCTGCCTGCTCGGCCAGGCGCCGCATGCCGGCACGATCCGCATCGACTGGCCGGGCACGCCGGGCCGCGTCGGCTATGTGCCGCAGGCGCTGGAATTCGATCGCGGCCTGCCGATGACGGTGATGGATTTCCTGTCCGCCCTCGTCGCCGACAGGCCCGCCTTCTTCTCTCCGAAGGCTTCCGTAAAGGCGGCCATCCTCACCGCCCTTGCCGAGGTCGGCATGGAGGGCAAGGCCTATCGGCGTATGGGCGCGCTTTCCGGTGGTGAGCGCCAGCGGGTGATGATGGCGCAGGGCCTGATGCCGGCACCCGACCTGCTGGTGCTCGACGAGCCGATGGCGGCGCTGGACGAGGCGGGTGCGCAGATCTTCGAGCGGCTGATCGGAACGCTAAAGTCGCGCGGCACCACGGTCGTCTGGGTCGAGCACGATCTCGCCGCCGTGCGGCGCCTGGGGGATCGCATCACCGGTCTCAGCCGCACCGTGCTGTTCGATGGCGCGCCGGAGGCGGCGCTGACGCCCGAGCGGGTGCTGGCGCTGTTCTCGCACCGCGGCGGGGCTGCGGCATGAGCGCGTGGTTCGAAGCCTTCCGCCAGGCAGTGCAGGCGCTGGCGGCAAGCGGCTACCTGCCGCCCTCGCTTACCTATGGTTTTGCGGTGAATGCGCTGCTTGCCGGCCTCATCGCCGGTCCCGTGCTGGGCGGGCTCGGCACGCTCGTCGTCGTCAAGCGCCATGCCTTCTTCTCGGAGGCCGTCGGCCATGCAGCTCTGACGGGCGTGGCGATCGGCATCCTGCTCGGCGAGCCCTATACCGGCCCCTATGGCTCGCTGTTCGGCTATTGCCTCATCTTCGGCATCGCGCTCAACTACCTGCGCAACCGCACCGGCCTTTCCGCCGATACGCTGATCGGCGTCTTCCTCTCGATGTCGCTGGCGCTCGGCGCCAGCATTCTTCTCGTGCTGGCCGGTCGGATCAACATCCATATCCTGGAAAACGTGCTGTTCGGCTCGATCCTGACGGTATCGGGCACGGATATCGCTATTCTCGCCGTGGTGGGGTTCGTCGTGCTGGTGGTGACGGTGCTCTTCTTCAACCGCTTCATGGTGGCGAGCTTCAACCCGATGCTGGCCTCGGTGCGCGGCGTGCCGGTCAAGGCGCTCGACTATCTCTTCGTCATGCTGGTGACCATCGTGACGGTGGCAAGCGTCAAGATCATCGGCGCCATCCTCGTCGGCGCGCTGCTGGTCATTCCCGCCGCCGCCGCGCGCACGGTCTCAAGTTCCCTGAAGGGCTTCGTCACCCTCTCGGTGCTCTTCGCGCTCGTGGCAACGATCGCCGGAATCCTGATCCCGATGGAACTCGACCTGCCCATTCCGTCGGGTGCGGCGATCATCCTCACCGCCGGCAGCATCTTCCTCGGCTGTACCGCGGTGCGCGCGGTCCTTCCATCGCTTAGAGGAGATCCCGCATGAGCGGTGTCCTGTCCCGCCGCGCGCTGCTCTCGGCAACGCTCGCCGCGCCCGTCCTTGCCGGGTCGACCGCCGCGTCGCAGGAGAAGACCGCGACCCGCGTGCTGACGGCCCACCCGGCCGCCTTTGCGCTGGCCACGCTGCTGACCCGGGACAGCACGATCACCGTCGAAGCCATCCAGCCCGCAAAACTGCCGGCAACACGGCTTAACGCTTATCTCGCCGGTCGGGGCAAGATTGCGCTCGCGCAGGCAGCCGCCGGCGCCGATGCGGTCATCACCTTCCGTTCCTTCTGGCCGGAAGACCCGCTCTACCCGCATGCCCGCCGCAGCAATATCCGCATCGTCGAGGTCGACGCCGGCCGCCCGCTCGACGGCGCGCTGAACGGCATCGCGGTTGCCGAACCCGCCGACGACAGCGCCGTCTACGCCGCCCTCGACCTCGCGCCCATGCCTGCAACGGGCGAGGGCTCGGCCCCGTGGCTCGCCCCCAGCAGCCTCGGCCGCATGGCCGACGTGCTCGCCGCCGATCTCACGCGCCTCGATCCGTCTTCTGCCAAGACAATCGCCACCAATCTCGCGACGGTGAAGCAGAAGCTGCTCGTCCTGAAAGCCGAGGCCGACCTGGCGCTTGCCGAGGCCGATGACCTTTCCGCCCTCGCGCTGTCGCCGCACTTCGCCTATCTCTCCGCCGACCTCGGCATCGACCTCCTTGCCTCGATCACCGCCGCTCCCAACGAATGGACGCCGGAGCGCATCGCAAAACTCGCCGCATGGCTCAAGGCCAACGGCGTGACGGTCGTGTTGCTCGGCGCCGAGCCGACGCCGGAGCTTGCCGAAGGCATCAGGCAGGCCGGCGGTCGGGGGGTGGTACTGTCCGCCGTCAAACAGGGCGAGGACTTGATCGCGATCGTGGAAGGCAACCTGTCGTCGCTGGCGCAGGTATTCGCGAAGTGAAGCTGTCCGGTTACTTTTCCTTGTCGCTGAAGAGATAACGGACGCGTTCGAACGCCAGGCTCATGTGGCGGCCCAACACCTCCGCCAAGGCATTGGCGTTGCGGGACTTCAGGGCCACGATCATCTCTTCGTGCTCGCCCACCGCCTCGGCCCATCTCTTCTTTTCGCCATGTCCTTCGAACCGCGCTCTCTTCACGCGGGCCTGGAGCATTTCGTGCGTCGCCATGAGGACATCGTTTCCGGCGGCCGCGACGATCGCCGAATGGATGGCCTGGTTCAGCTTGAAATATTCGAGCCGCTCGCCGGCATTGAAGTGTTTCACCATGGTCAGGTGCATCTGCTCGATGCCCGCAATCGCGGCATCGCTTGCATTCTGACAGGCTAGTCGTCCCGCGTTTTCCTCAAGGATCTTCAGCGTCTCTAGCGTGTCGTGCAGCTCCTTCTCGCTGAACACATGAACGATGGCGCCCTTGGTCTGCACGATGTCGACAAGGCCTTCCCCGACAAGCGTCTTGATAGCCTCGCGCAGCGGTGTGCGGGAAACCCCGAGCTGTGCCCCGATCGCGCCCTCGTTGATCCGCCCGCCGGGTTCGATCTGGCCTTCGACGATCATGTCGCGAAGCCGTTGCACGACCTCTTCGTGGAGGGTCGGTCGCCTTTTGATTTCCGTATTGTCCACGTGCTGTTCCGTTCTGGAGGGCTGGTTATCGACGCATAGCAAATATCGCGTGAGACTTCCAGTATGCTGCATACAGCACTTGACGGCGTCATTTTTTGGTTTATCAGTATGCTGCATACAGCACACAGGCATGAGATAGAACGATGACAGACGTAAAGCCACGCATAGCTCTGGCCATTGGAGACCCGGCGGGTGTCGGACCCGAACTCGCGGCGAGGATTGTCGCGGATGACGATATCCGCCGTGACATGGATCTCCTCGTCGTCGGCGATGCGCGCATTCTCGCCGAGGGCGCCAGGGTGGCGGGTGTCGTGCTGGAGTTGGATCACCTCACCGCCGAAGATGCGATTCCTGACGCAATGCCACGCCCGGTTCTGGTGGATCTGCGCAACAGCGATCCCGGCGACATCGAGGTCGGCACCCACTCCGTCGAAAGCGGGCGATCCGCGCTCGACAATTTTACCGTCGCGCTTGGCCTCGGCGTTGCGGGTGCTGCCGGTGCGGTTGCTTTCACCCCGTTCAACAAGGCGGCGATGCGCCTTGCCCATCCGACCTATGATGACGAGGTGGCCTTCCTGCGAGAGCGGTTCCCGAACGAACCGGCGGCGGCCGAGTTCAACATCCTGCCCAATCTTTGGAATGCTCGCGTCAGCTCCCATGTCCCGATGTCCGATGTTGCCAGCCTGGTGACGCAGGAGCGCATTCTCGAAATGCTCGACCTGACGCGCCAGACGATGCGCGAGGCGGGCTTTGCAGAGCCGCGCATCGCGATCGCCGCGCTCAATCCGCACGCTGGCGATGGCGGCAATTTCGGGCGCGAGGAGATCGACATCATCGCACCGGCGGTGGCGACGGCGCGCAGCAGGGGGCTTTGCTGCGACGGACCATTTCCCGCCGACACGGTGTTCTGGCGGGCTCGGAATGCGGAGTTCGATGCGGTTTTGACCATGTATCACGACCAGGGCCAGATCGCGATGAAGCTGATCGGCTTCGACAGCGGCGTGACCCTGCTCGGAGGGCTTGCCATTCCGATCCTGACGCCGGCGCATGGCAGCGCCTATGACATTGCCGGCAAGGGCATCGCCAATGTCGGCGCCAGCAAGGCGGCGCTGCGGCTTGCCGCCAGCATGGCCCGCGCGCGCTACAGCGGGCCGTATCGATCGGGCGGCACGGCCCTTGCCGCCAAAGCACTGTTGGCGTGAGGAGCGGGCGATGACGAAGAAGGATCCTCCGGCCGGAAATCCCGCCCTTCGCTCGCGCGAATGGTTCGGGACAAGCGACCGAAACGGCTTCATGCACCGGTCCTGGATGAAGAACCAGGGAACGCCGAACAGGGCCTTCGATGGCCGCCCGGTGATCGGCATCTGCAACACCTGGTCGGAATTGACCCCTTGCAATGCGCATCTGCGGGGCATTGCGGAGGCGGTGAAGCTGGGGGTCATCGAGAACGGTGGTTTCCCGGTCGAGTTCCCCGTCATGTCGCTCGGCGAAACGCTGCTGCGGCCGACGGCGATGCTGTTTCGCAATCTCGTCAGCATGGATGTGGAGGAATCCATTCGCGCCAATCCGATCGACGGCGTCGTCCTGCTGTGCGGCTGCGACAAGACCACGCCGGCCCTCGTCATGGGGGCCGCAAGCTGCGACCTGCCGACCATCGTCGTCTCCGGCGGCCCGATGCTGAACGGCAAGTTCCGCGGCCGCGATATCGGCTCGGGAACCAACCTGTTTTCGATGAGCGAGGAGCACCGCGCGGGAACCTTGAGCGCGCAAGCCTTCCTGGAAGCCGAGGCGGGCATGTCCCGATCGGCCGGCCACTGCATGACCATGGGCACGGCTTCCACGATGGCCTGTCTCATCGAGGCCATGGGCCTGAGCCTGCCGCAGAACGGCGCCATTCCCGCCGTCGACAGCCGCCGCACGCTGCTTGCCCGGGATTCCGGCTTTCGCATCGTCGACATGGTGCGCGAGGACCTGCGCCTGTCGAAAGTGCTGGACCGGCGCTCCTTCGAAAACGCGATCCGCATCAATGCGGCGATCGGCGGATCGACCAATGCCGTCATTCACCTGCTCGCCATTGCCGGGCGCACGGGCATCCCGCTCGACCTTGCCGATTTCGATCGCATCGGCCGCCATATTTCGCTGCTCGCGGATCTGATGCCGGCCGGCCGCTTCCTGATGGAAGACTTTTATTATGCGGGTGGGCTGCCTGCCCTGATTGCAGAACTCGGCGAACTCGTCGACGGCTCCGCGGCGACGGTGACGGGCATGTCGCTGGCGCAAAATATCGAGGGAACCGTCAACTGGAACCCGGAGGTCATTCGCCCACGCGCGAACCCGGTGGTGAAGGATGCCGGCATCGCCGTCCTGCGCGGAAATCTTGCGCCCAACGGTGCGTTGATCAAGCCGGCGGCAGCAACGCCGGCGCTTCTCAAGCACCGCGGCCGCGCCGTGGTCTTCGAGGGATTGCAGGATTTTCGCACGCGGATCGACGACCAGGCGCTGGATGTCGACGCTGACAGCATTCTCGTGATGCGCAATGTCGGCCTGCGCGGTTTCCCGGGCATGCCGGAGGTCGGCAACATGCCGCTGCCGCGCAAACTCCTCGAAAGCGGCGTGCGCGACATGGTGCGCATCTCCGATGCCCGCATGAGCGGCACGGCCTATGGCACCGTCATCCTGCATGTCGCGCCGGAGGCGTCACTCGGCGGTCCGCTCGCTTTGGTGCGGGATGGTGATTTCATCGAAATCGACATGGAAAACGGCCGATTGCATCTCGATGTCTCAGAGGAGGAGCTGGATCGGCGGCGGAAGGACTGGACCCCGCCGCCGCGCAAGGCGATCCGCGGCTACGAGGGGCTGTTCCTCGATCATGTGATGCAGCCAGATACCGGGGCCGACTTCGATTTCCTGGTCGGTCAAAGCGGCGCCGAAGCGCGCGAAAACGCGCACTGAAGCGGCGTGAATACAAGGGAGGCTTGAATGCTCAAGGCGGCCATTATCGGATCGGGCAATATCGGCACGGATCTCATGATCAAGTGCTTGCGGAAAAAAGCGGGAGCGATCTCCGTCGTGGCGATGGTCGGCGTCGATCCGGGTTCGGACGGGCTGGCGAGGGCCGCGCGTCTGGGTGTCGCTACCACCCATGAGGGCCTGGAAGGCCTGCGCCGTATGCCGATCTATGCGGATATCGGGATCGTGTTTGATGCAACATCGGCCGGAGCGCACCAGAAGCATGCGGCGATCCTGAGTGAGGACGGGAAACTGGTCATCGACCTGACGCCCGCGGCCGTAGGACCCTATGTCGTGCCGCCGGTCAATCTGGATGAACACCTTGCCGCCGGCAATCTCAACATGGTGACCTGCGGCGGCCAGGCGACGATCCCGATCGTCGCGGCCATTTCGAGCGTGGCGCGGGTGCCTTATGCGGAAATCGTCGCGTCGATTGCGTCGAAGTCGGCTGGCCCGGGAACACGCGCCAATATCGACGAATTCACGGAAACCACGTCTCGCGCGATCGAGACGGTGGGCGGCGCGGAGCGCGGCAAGGCGATCATCGTCCTCAACCCCGCGGAACCGCCCCTGATGATGCGGGATACCGTCTTTGCCCTGGTGGAGACGGAGGATACGGCGGCATTGCGGGCGTCGATCGAGGCGATGGTGGCGGAGGTCCAGACCTATGTTCCGGGCTATCGGCTGAAGCAGGAGATCCAGTTCGAACCGTTTGACGGCGAGGTCAGCGCGAAGCGGACCAAGGTCACCGTCTTCCTCGAAGTGGAGGGGGCGGCGCATTACCTGCCGGCCTATGCCGGCAATCTCGACATCATGACATCGGCGGCTCTTCGCACCGCCGAGCGTATCGCAGAGCGCCGGATGGGAGCCGCGGCATGAGCAAACTCTATATCCAGGACGTGACGCTTCGGGACGGCATGCACGCCGTTCGCCATCGCTACACGCTCGACCAGGCGGCCACGATCGCCCGGGCTCTCGATGCCGCGAAGGTGGATGCCATCGAGGTTGCGCACGGCGACGGCCTTGCCGGCTCCAGCTTCAACTACGGTTTCGGCCTGCACACCGATGCGGAATGGATCGCGGCCGTTGCCGACCAGCTGACGCATGCGGTGCTAACGACGCTGCTGCTGCCGGGCATCGGCACGGTGCACGACCTGCGCGAGGCGAAGGAGCTCGGCGTTCGCTCGGTCCGCGTCGCCACCCATTGCACCGAGGCGGATATCGCGATCCAGCATATCGACTTCGCCCGCAACATCGGCATGGATGTCGCCGGCTTCCTGATGATGTCGCACATGTCCGGGCCGCAGGAACTGCTGGCCCAGGCGCGCATCATGGAGAAGGCGGGGGCGGCCTGTGTCTACATCACGGATTCGGCGGGTGCCCTGACCATGACTGCAACGCGGGAGCGCGTTCGAGCGCTGCGCGAGGGCCTGAAGCCGGAAACGCAAGTCGGTATCCACACCCATCACAATCTGTCGCTCGGCGTTGCCAATGCGATCGTCGCCATCGAGGAAGGCGCCCATCGCGTCGACGCGTCGCTTGCCGGCATGGGCGCCGGTGCCGGAAATGCGCCGCTGGAGGTGCTTGTCGCCGCACTCCACGCCATGGGCATCGAAACGGGCTGCAACCTGTTCGGTCTGATGGATGCGGCGGACGATCTCGTTCGCCCGCTGCAGGACCGCCCGGTCCGTGTGGATCGGGAGTCGCTCTCGCTGGGCTATGCCGGTGTCTATTCGTCCTTCCTGCGCCATGCCGAGCGGGCCGCACCGATCTACGGGGTCGATACGCGCTCGATCCTGGTCGAACTCGGGCGCCGGCGGATGGTTGGCGGGCAGGAGGACATGATCGTGGACGTCGCCATGGACCTTGCGCGCGAAGCCGGCGCAACGCCTGCACCCCAAGCCTCGGGGGGCTTTTGATATGGACGGCAAGGTCGTCGTCATCACGGGGGCAGGGTCGGGAATAGGCCGGCTGGCGGCTCTGGCCTTCGCCGCGCGGGGCGCACGCGTCGTGCTGGTCGGGCGTCGGGAAAGCGCTTTGTCGGACGTTGCCGCGGCAATCGGCAACGACACGCATTGCCTCGTGCATGCTGCCGATCTGCGCAAGCCTGCCGCGGCCACCGAACTGATCGAGGCGGTGGTCGCCCGCTTCGGCCGCATCGATGTTCTCTTCAACAATGCCGGGACCTTCGATGGCTCCGTGCCGATCGACGAGGTCACGCCGGAACAGTGGCAAAGCTCCATCGACATCAACCTGTCCGGTGCCTTCTTCTGTGCACAGGCCGCGTTTCGGGCGATGAAGCGCCAGATGCCCCAGGGCGGGCGCATCATCAACAACGGCTCGGTGTCGTCCCAGGTGCCGCGCCCCAATGCGGTCGCCTATTCGGCATCGAAGAGCGCCATCACAGGCCTGACGCGGGCGATTTCGCTGGAAGGGCGCGCTTTCGGCATCACCTGCGGCCAGGTCGACATCGGCAATGCGAGCACGGACATGACAAGCGGCATGGCGAAGGGAATGATCCAGCCGGACGGCACCGTCCGACCGGAACCGACCATGTCCGCGGCCAATGCCGTCGACGCCGTGCTGTTCATGGCGGGTCTCCCGCCGGAGGCAAACGTCCCGCATCTCACCGTCGTCGCCAGTGCGATGCCGTTCGGCGGCCGGGGCTAGGAGCATATTATGACTGGTAAAACTGTGAACCCACCAACAAAACCCTTCAGTGCGGTGCTCGTCGGCTGCGGGTCGATGGCCCGCAAATGGCTCGGCGCCGTCAACGAAAGCCCCTATGTGAAGGGCCGCGTGGAAATCGTCGGACTTGTGGATATCGACGAAGCGGCGGCGCGCAGTCGTGCGGAACAGTTCCGTTTTCCCGATGCCATGATTGGCACGGACTTGGACAGCGTGCTTGCCGCGACGAAGCCCGACATTCTCTTTGACGTGGTGGTGCCCGCCGCACGCCGGACCGTCGTCGAGACGGGGCTTCGGCACGGTTGCCACGTCCTCAGCGAAAAGCCCATGGCCTCTTCTCTCGAAGAAGCCCGCCACCTCATCGCCGCTGCGGCGCAGGCGCAAAGGGTTCATGCCGTCGTCCAGAACCGCCGGTTCGTTGACGGTGTGCGGCGCATCGAGCGCTTCCTGCGCGAAGGCGGCATCGGCAGGCTGACGGCGCTGCACTGCGACTTTTTCGTCGGCGCGCATTTCGGCGGCTTCCGTGAAGAGATGCAACATGTGCTGCTTCTCGACATGGCGATCCACACGCTGGATGCCGCCCGCTTCATGTCGGGCAAGACGCCGCTTTCGGTCTATTGCGAGGAAAGCAACCCGCCCGGCTCCTGGTACAGGCATGGTGCGGCGGCCAATGCGCTGTTCCGGATGAGCGACGACGTCGTCTTCACCTATCGCGGCAGTTGGGCGGCGGAGGGCGCGAACACGAGCTGGGAGGGCAGCTGGCGCTTCGTCGGCACCAAGGGCACGCTGCTCTGGGACGGCCATGATGGGTTTTCCGCCCATGTCGTCACCGGCGGCACGGGCCAGTTTCGCGATCTCGCACCCGTCGAAATTCCACCGGCGCCGGAAGCACGCCGCACCGAAGGCCATGCCAGCGTGATCGCGGACTTTCTGGAGGCGCTGGAAACCGGCACGGCGCCGGAAACGGCCGCCACCGACAATATCAACAGCCTCGCCATGGTTTTCGCCGCTATCGACAGCGCGAAGGCGGGCACCCGCATGAACATCGAAATCGAGAAAGAAACGTGATGAGCGATCCCGTCAAGAACATCCGCATCGGCACGATGGTCCGCGCCGCCAGTGGCGATGTCGCCAACCGCATCGCCAGCCTTGCCGATTGGGGTTTCGAAAGCTTCCAGCCCTATTTCTGGCAAACGCTCGGCGGCGTCGACCTCGCGGATCTCGGCAAGCGCTGCCGCGACGCCATCGGTGATCGCGACATCACGATCTCCACGCTCGGCATGTTCGGCAACTTCCTTGAAACGGGGCCGGACGACCTTGAGAGCATCGAAAGCCTCAAGCGCTGCATCGACAATGCGCATCATTTCGGTGCCGATTGCATCGGAACCTTTACCGGCCGCATCCGCAATCGCCCGATCCCCGAAAGCCTGCCGCGCTACAGGGAAGTCTGGAGCGAGCTTGCAAAATACGCGGCAGACCGCGGCATTCGGATCGCCTTTGAAAATTGCGCGATGGACGGCAACTGGACGACCGGCGACTGGAACATCGCCCACACGCCGGATGCCTGGGAGATGATGTTCAACGAAACGCCGGATGACAATCTGGGGCTCGAATGGGAGCCCTGCCACCAGATGGTCTATCTCATCGACCCCCTGCCGCAGATCCGCAAATGGGCGCCGAAGATTTTCCATGTGCACGGCAAGGACGCGACCATCCGCTGGGATGTGATCCGCGAACACGGGATCTTCGGCAAGGAGAAGTTCGTCTTCATGCGCACGCCGGGCTTCGGCGATTGCAACTGGACGGACATCATCTCGGAACTGCGCCTGGCCGGGTGGACCGGCACCATCGACATCGAGGGTCGACATGACCCCGTCTACCGCGACGCGCTGGAAATGACCGGTCAGGCGCGGGCTCTCGAATATCTCAAGGAATGCCGGGGCGGCTTGTATCGAGCCGATCCCGTCTGGACGTGAACCGCCCGGAGGAGGGCGACCACCAATCAAAATCAAGAGGAGGACTGGAAATGAACTATCTCAGCAGAATGGCCGCCGGAATGGCGATGTTTGCCCTGCCCACCCTAGCCATTGCGCAGGAGGCGGTGGAACTCAATCTCTGGACGATCGACGATCCCGGTGAGTACCACTACGTCATGGCCGACGAATACATGAAGCTGCATCCGGAGGTGAAGATCAATCTTCGCACCGTTCAGTTCGAGGACATGGTCAACGACCTGGCAAGGGCGGTGGCGACCAATTCCGGCCCGGACATCACTCATATCGACAACCCCGAGGTTGCCCTGTTCGCCTCGCGTGACCTGTTGCTCGATCTCAATCCGCTTATCGAAAAGTCAAAGGTCATCAAGGTCGACGACATCTATCCCGGTCCGCGCGCGTCGGTCACCTATGAAGGCGGGATCTACGGCATCCCACGCGGCGCGAGCACGCTGGCGCTCTACTACAATGCTGACATGTTCCGCGCCGCCGGGCTCGATCCGGACAAGCCGCCGCAGACCTGGGACGAGCTCTACAAGGCCGCGACGGCGCTGACGCACGCTGAAAACAATGTCTACGGCATTGCATTCTCCGCCGTGGCGACCGAATCCGGCACCTTCCAGTTCCTGCCCTGGGTGCAGATGACGGGAAGCGACTTCAACAACGTCAACACCGAGGGTGCGAAGAAAGCGCTGGAATTCTGGAAGCGCCTGCTGGATGAAAAACTGGCGTCGCCGGATACGCTGGTGCGAAGCCAGTCTGATTCCATGTCGACCTTCATCGCCGGCAGCGCGGCGATGGCGATCTCGGGCAACTGGGAGGTTCCCCGTCTCGTCAAGCAGGCGAAGTTCGACTACCGGGTGACGTTCCTCCCGGTTCCGGAGGCCGGCGCCACGCGTGCATCGGCGCTCGGAGAAGGCGACACGGTCATCCTGAAGAGCACCAAGCATCCCGAAGCCGCGTTCGCCTTCGTCGAATATCTCTATTCGCAGATGCCGCGTTCGTGGAACGAGTTCGGGCTGCTGCCGGCCTCGAAGGTGGAGGTTGCCAACCCGAATGCGCCGGTCATGTATGCGGTGTTCGAGGAAAGCATGAAATATGCGCGCAACCGCGGGCCGCATGCGGAATGGCGCCGGATTTCGCAGGCCATCCAGCGGGCGATCCAGACCACCTTGACGGGACAGCAGGATGCCGCATCGGCTCTTGCCGAGGCGCAGTCGACGATCGACGGTGTTCTCTAAGATATAGCTCGGCGGCGCACTGCTGGTGCGCCGCCGAGCCCTACGAATTACGGGAGGATATTCATGACCCGTCTCTTCAATTCGATGCGCGACGGCATCGGCATGCACATCGTGCTGATTTGGGCGGGAATGGCCTATCTGCTGATCTTTTCGGCTTTCCCGCTTTTCTACAACATCATCATGTCGTTCCAGACGGTCGACATCTTCTCGATCGCCAGCTTCGACCGGCCCTTCGTCGGCCTGCAGAACTACACGGCGATCTTCGCAAACCCGTCCTTCTGGCCGATCCTGAAGAACACGGCCTTCTTCGTCGGCATCTCGGTGCTGATGCAGATCGTGCTCGGCTTCGGGCTGGCATTGCTGTTTGCCCAGGATTTCCCGGGCTCCAGCTATATGCGCGGGCTGTTTCTCGCCGGCTGGATCATGCCGGGCCTTGTCACGGGCGCCATCTGGAACTGGATTCTCGCGGGCGATTTCGGCGTGCTCAACTATGTGCTGCGGTCGCTCGGCGTCATCAGCGGAAACATCTTCTGGCTCTCCGATCCCGCCTATTCCCTGTATTCGATCATCATCGCCAATATCTGGGTCGGCATCCCGTTCAACATGATCCTGCTGTCCGTGGGCCTCGCCTCGATACCGCACGACATATACGAGGCGGCCGAACTCGACGGGGCAGGCGCCTTCCGGCGGTTCCTGACGATCACGCTGCCCCTGATGCGCACGCATCTCGCCGCCGTCGTCTCGCTCGGTGTGATTTTCACGATGCAGCAGTTCGATCTCTTCGCCGCGCTGACGCAGGGCGGGCCGTCGAACTCGTCCAACGTCATGCAATACTGGTCCTGGCAGTTCTCCTTCCAGACCTACGACATATCGAGCGGCAGTGCCATTTCGGTGCTCCTCATCGTGCTCGTCGTCGCAGTCGCGGCCACCTACACGCTGTCGACGCGGTCGGAACAGATCAACTAGAGGCGACCATGAAAAAATATGCACTCTGTGCCGCCGGCATCGTCCTGGTCGCCATCTATCTCTTCCCGCTCTACTGGATGTTCATCACGGCGCTGAAGGACAGTGCCGAGATCTTCGCCTATCCCCCGACATTCTTTCCGCACGAGCCGAATGTCCGGTTTGCCCAGGTCTGGGTGGACCTCCAGATGGGGCGGTTCCTGATAAACTCCCTGATCATCGCCGCCGGAAGCACCGCGATCGTCGTGCTGCTGGGAACGGGCTGCGCCTATGCGCTCGCCCGGGTTCGCGGGCTTGCGATCGATGCGGCGCTCTTCTCGATCCTCATGATGCAGGTGCTTCCGTCCTCGCTCATGGCGACGCCGATCTTCGTGGCGTTCAGCCAGACCGGGCTCATGGAGACGCCGCGGCTTGCCGTGATCCTCGCGCAGGCGGCCAAGTCGCTGCCGTTCTACATCGTTCTTTGCCGGGCGACCTTCGTGCAACTGCCGAAGGACCTGGAGGAGGCGGCCCTTCTCGACGGCCACTCTCGTCTCGGCGCCTTCGTCAACATCATGCTGCCGCTGGCACGCAACGGCATCCTCGTCACCTCGGTCCTCGTCTTCCTGCAGTCGTTCGGCGAATATGTCTACGCGCGGTCGCTGATCTCGCAGCGCGAGTTCCAGCCCGCGACCGTCGGCCTGCAATCCTTCATGGGACCGAACATGAACGACTGGCCCGGCATCATGGCCTATGCCGTCATCTACATAGCCCCCATTCTCGCCCTCTTCGTGCTGCTTCAGCGCCGGATCGTCAGCGGACTGACGGAAGGAGCCATCAAATGAACTTGCAGATCCAGCTTACCAACGTGAACAAGCATTACGGCGCTTATCATGCGCTGAGGGATATCAATCTCGATATTCCCCAGGGGACGTTCGTCGCCCTGGTCGGCCCGTCCGGCTGCGGCAAGTCCACGCTGCTGCGATCGCTTGCGGGGCTCGAGACGATTACCGGCGGCACGCTGAAGATAAAGGGGGAGACGGTGAACCAGGTGCCGCCGCGTCTGCGCGACATCGCCATGGTCTTCCAGAGCTACGCGCTCTATCCGCATATGTCGGTGTTGAAAAACCTGACCTATTCGCTGCGCCTGAAGGGCGTCTCCAAGGCCGAGGCGCAAAAGCGGGCGGAGGATGTGGCGGCCACGGTCGGCCTTACCGCGCTGCTGCACCGCTATCCGCGCGAACTGTCCGGCGGCCAGCGCCAGCGCGTCGCCATGGGGCGGGCGATCATTCGCAACCCCAAGGCCTTCCTGTTCGACGAACCGCTTTCGAACCTCGATGCGGCGCTGCGCGTGCGCATGCGCAAGGAAGTCCGGGCGCTGCACGACCGGCTGGGCGCGACCTCCGTCTACGTCACCCACGACCAGGTCGAGGCGATGACCATGGCCGATATCGTCGTGGTCATGCGGGATGGCGTCATCGAACAACAGGGATCGCCACTCGACCTTTATGACAGGCCGTGCAACCGTTTCGTCGCCGGCTTCATCGGATCGCCCGCGATGAACTTCATCGAGGCAACGGTGAACGACGACGGCCGATCGGTCCGGCTCGACCTTCCCTCGAACCCCGCCCT
Source organism: Shinella sp. GW821-FHT10F02 (assembly GCF_058809275.1). Taxonomy (NCBI): domain Bacteria; kingdom Pseudomonadati; phylum Pseudomonadota; class Alphaproteobacteria; order Hyphomicrobiales; family Rhizobiaceae; genus Shinella; species Shinella sp. GW821-FHT10F02. Next base: position 910,165 of record NZ_JBXASL010000001.1, read on the forward strand.
TTCCATCAACAGTGCGCTGGAGCCCGGCCGACGCGTCGTGATCGGCGTGCGCCCGGAGCATTGGACGATTTGCCCGCCGGGCGAGGGACAGGTGCGCCTGCCGGTCGGGTCGATCGAGGTGCCGGGATCGACAACGCTTCTGACGTCTGCGACCAATCCGGAAATTTCCGTCATCGTAAACGGCCGGTTGGCGGCAACCGGCGGAGACATCCTCGACCTTTCCGTCGAGCCGCAGAAGCTGCATGTCTTCGACGCGGAAACCGAGCGGTCGCTGCTGTGATGTCTCCCATGCCCGAAACCGCGCTGGTGACCGGCGCCTCCCGCGGCCTGGGTGCGGCAATTGCCAGGGCGATGGCCAGGGAGGGCTGGGCCGTCGCGGTCAACTATTCGAGCGACGATAGCGGGGCGACGGTCGTCGTCAACGATATCGTGGAGCACGGCGGCCGCGCGGAAAAATTCCGGTTTGACATCTGTGACGCCGATGCGCGCGCCGCCGGCGTCGAGGCTATCGCGGCGACGCTTGGCCCGATCGCCGTGCTGATCAACAATGCGACCGGCCCGCAACCGGAGCTTTCCTTCGAGGAGCAGGATTGGTCGCACTACGCCCAACAGCTCGATTTCGCCCTCAAGGCGCCCTTCGAGCTGCTAAAACTCCTGTTGCCCGGATGGCGCGCGCGGGGGCGGGGCGCCGTCGTCAATATCGGCTCCGAGGTCGTCGACCTCGGCAATGCCAAGGCAGGGCACTACGTCGCCGCCAAGGGCGCGCTTCTCGCCGCGACACGCTCCTGGGCGCGGGAACTGGCGGACCAGAACATCACCGTCAACATGGTGTCTCCCGGTTGGATCCCCGTCGAGCGCCACGCCGGGATGACACCGGAACGAAAGCAGCGTTATCTCGACCAGGTCCCGATGAAGCGTTTTGGTTCGCCGGAAGACATTGCCCACGCGGTGGCGTTCCTCGCTTCGGATCGCGCGCGTTTCATCACCGGCCAGCGCCTGACCGTAAACGGCGGCCGCACCTTCTCGTAAACGCCTCTCTGAGTCCGGAGCACGAGTCGACAGGAGGGGAGCGAGGGGCTATAGTATCACGAGGTATTACTCTGTGATAAGAGGTGCAGCCATGGCGACATCCCTGAAGATCGACGATGGATTGAAAAGCCGCGTGCAGCAGCTTGCCAGCCAGCGCCGTCGTTCGCCGCACTGGATCATGCTGGAGGCGATCCAGCAATATGTCGAGCGCGAGGAAGCACGCGAGAGCTTCAAGCAAGAGGCTTTGTCGTCCTGGGCGGCCTATCAGGAAACCGGCCGGCACCTGAGCGGTGCGGAGGCCCGCACCTGGCTGAACACCTGGGGCACTGAGAACGAAAAGGCCGTGCCCGAGTGCCACGACTGATCGTTACGGAAGGGGCCGCGCAGGGCCTTGAGCGCTGCCGCCAGTTCCTGGCCGCAAAGGCGCCGGAAGCGACGCGGCGCGCCGGCCAGGCCATCGAGCGGCAATTCCTGCTGTTGGAAGCAAAGCCGGATATCGGCCGCCCGTTCCCCGATCTGCCGGAACTGCGCGAACTGGTGATCGCCTTCGGCGATTCCGGCTATGTCGCGCTCTATCGCCACGAACCGGCCGACGATGCGGTCTACGTGCTGGCCTTCCGGCACCAGAAAGAGGCCGGGTATTGAATGACGGGTGGTGACCGGCCTCGGATTTAGCTGCCGGTCGCCTGCTTCATGGCGGCGCGCAGGGTATCGTTCATGCGATCCTGCCAGCCGGGTCCGTCCGCCTGAAAATGCGCCAGCACATCGGCGTCGATCTTCAGCGAAACGAGTTCCTTGGTGTTGGGAATGGCAGGCCGTTCGACCGCAGGTGCTGCGACTTTCTTGATCGGCTTGAACAGTGCCTCTGCGGCGTCTTTCGGATTGACGTGTCTGCGCGGCGTGGTTGCCATGATTGATTCCTTTTCTGGGCCGATTGGGTTGTGCCATCCTTACCGGGAGGATGTCGAGCGGTGCTCGCCTTACACTTGCTCGGCAAGGCGATTTAGCACGTCCATTCGTCCTTGGTGCGCAGGAAGGCGCACCAGGATTTATCCGCGTCTGGCTTTGCGGGCGGCATAACGCAGGTCGCGTTCGGCCTTGCGTGCCGCTTCGTCTTCGATGACGCGGGCGACCCGGGCCTTTTCGGCGATTTCACGCGCTTCCGTCTCGGCTCTCGCCTCAGCCTGGGCAGCGGCTTCGCGCTCGGCGGCTTCGCTCGCGATGCGGGCCTGTTCTTCCTGCTTGATGCGGTCGCGCTCAAGGCGGCGCTCTTCGCGGGCTGCGGAGATGGCAGCGCGTTCCGCCTGGCGTGCGGCCTGGGCGGGTTCGGATGCGGCGCGGGCGGCCCGGAAGGCCTCCAGTTGAGCGGCTTTCGCCTCTGCGGCCGCACTGCGGCGGTCGGTAAGCTGGTTGTCTCTGGCGTTTTTCAAATTCGTGTCCTGACTGTGAGGGTTGCCGAAAGGGTCATTTCGCGGCCGCGCGCTTGGCGAGAAGGGCGGACGTCGCCGAGACGCGGTCCTTCAATTCCTTGGCAAGGCGGGCTTCGCGAAGCCGCAAGGTCTTAGCCTCGCGTGACTGGGTGATGGAGGCAAGCTCTTCGGCTGCCTCGGCTTTGGCGAAGAACGGCGTCTGGAGATTGCTGAAGGCAGCCTCCGCCTTCTGGCGCGATGGGCTGAATTTTTCGGTCATGAGATGTCCGATCCTGGGCTCGTGAACGAGCGGAAATTAAAAAGGCCAGGCAAATCGCCTGGCCTCGCATGGTTACCGTGCTTCCGGCAGTGCCAGTACATCCGTGGTCAAAGGGAAGCACAAACCGCTTAGGCAGCCTGGAGATTGCAGGCCGACATCTTGCCGGACTTCTTGTCGCGCTCCAGGTCGAAGGCAACCTTCTGGCCTTCGACGAGTTCGCGCATGCCTGCACGCTCGACGGCGGAGATGTGAACGAATGCGTCCGCATCGCCATTGTCAGGCTGAATGAAGCCGAAGCCCTTGGTGGAATTGAACCATTTAACTGTGCCAGTGGTCATGATGAACCCTTTCATAGCAACATTGAGAGACCGCTGCGCCAGGGCGCCGCGGATGATGATAGCGATTTTGAAAGGAAGTTCGTTCAGGGCGCGGCGTTAGGCGCGCGATAACCAAAGCTCAGCAAGCAAATTCGATGCGCCCTTGTATCCTGCCTGCGCCGCCGCGTCAACCATTCGTTCCTCGAATGTTTCACTTCGTCGAAAGGTTGTGATTGCCCGGCATTGATCGGCGGCGGCTTCGGCACGGAAAGCAGTGTCGCCCCCGGCCGGCGCATGCTAGGGCAGGCCGCACTTTTGAACGAGACAGCACGGGTGAGGCGCCATGACCGTCGCATTATACGCAGACTACATTGCCGAGTTGAAAAGCCTCTTCGCGGAGCTGGATCGATATCCTGAACGATTTCAGACCTATACCGCCCGTTTTGAATTGGCCGCGGCAGGCAATCTCGTCGTCTACGAGACGCGACGGCGGAAAGGCCAGACGGACAGCCTGTACTACGGCCGCTCCGGCACAACCGGAGCCAACCAGCAGATTTCCCAGGCCACGGCCTTTGCCGCGATCGACCGGTTTTTCGCCCTCGGCGAGTTCGTCGCCCTGACCGGTGAAGCGGGCGCTCGCGTGGAAGCGGACACGCAATATCCCCACTGCGCCGTCAATTTCTCCTATCGCAAGAAGGGTCAACCGGTCACGCGCTCGACGCTGATGGTGTTCGTCGCCTTCAACGATGAAGCGGATGCGCTGCACTATGTCTCGCAGGCCGGTGATTCCTCGGCTTTCGTGGTCGAGCGGCCGTGGCGCGCCGAAAAATCCTACGAGTGGAAGTGAAAGGCTGACGTTCCAGCGGTTTTGCGCGCGATATGGAGTTGAAAGATGATGTTGATCGTCTTAAACATGAGTATCGAACGCAAGTTAAGACGCTTGCCGCTGGGGGCCAGCCTTGAATGGCATGGGATATTCATAATCTTTTCAAGCGCCATGCGCAGGAATTGAAACGGTCGCTGCGCCGTCGGGGGCTGTCGGAAGACAACGCGGCCGACCTGACGCAGGATACGTTCCTGCGGGCGATGACGGCGTCTCCGCGCGGCGTCGACGACAATCCGCGGGCCTACCTGTTCCAGGTGTCGCGCAATCTGGCGACGGATTTCGAGCGGCGGGCGCGCTCGGCCCCGTTCCTTTCGATCGGGGAGGATATTGTGGAGGCGGTGGCCGATCCGCGGCCCTCTGCCGAACGGGCGCTCTATGACAAGCAGCGGCTGCTAGCCTCGGCAAGGGCGCTTGCCGAACTTCCGGAGCGCACGCGCAAGGCATTCGAGCTACACCGGCTCGATGGGCTGTCGATTGCCGAAATCGGCCCGCTGGTCGGCCTTTCCACCACGCAGACCTGGTCGCTGATCCGCGATGCCTACCGGCATGTGCGCGACCGGCTCAAGGAAATCTGAGCGCTTCCAGCGAAATTGACAGCGGTTGCTGCGTTACACCATTCAGGGTAGCGCTACCGCGACGCCATATCCATGGGACCACCATGACCGGACCAGCGACAGACAGGGACAGGTTGTTCGACGAAGCCGTCGATCACATGATCCGGCTGCAGAACGAACCGAACAACCCCGTGGCCATCGAGCTGGCGCAGGGTTGGCGGCTGCGCAGCCCCGAGCATGAACTGGCTTGGCAGGAGGCCGGCGAGATCTTCGGCATGACCGGTAAGGTGCTCGACGGCCAGCGCAAGGCGGAGCAGGGGCCGGCACGGCTGTCGCGCCGGAAACTCATCGTCGGCGGGCTGGTTGTCGCGACGGCGGCCGCGACCGGCGGACCCGAACTCATCGTGCAGGCGAAGGCCGACTACCTGACGAGCACGGCGGAAATCCGCCGCGTCGTGCTTTCGGATGGCAGTGCGGTGACGCTCGGCCCGGAAAGCGCCATGGCCTTCCATGTCTCCGACAGGGTGCGCCGTGCGGACCTTTTGCGCGGCATGGGCTATTTCGAGATTGCCGAGGATGCGGCGCGGTCCTTCGAGGTCGGATCGGGGCCTGTGCTTTCTACAGGTGCAGGGCCGTCCTTCGATATCAGCATCGACGACGATTTCGTCAATGTCGGCGTGGACCAGGGCCGCATGGACGTGCGATTTGCGGGCGTCGAGAATGGTGAGGTCGTCGAGCTTCTCGATGGCGAATGGGCACGGCTCGGCGGCGAGGGCCGTGCGATCGTGCGGGGTGCGCGCGACAAGGCGCAGATCGCCGCCTGGCGCCAGGGCCTGATGTTTGCCGACAACGAACCGATCGGCGCCGTCGTCGCCAAGATTGCCCGCTGGCAGCCGGGGCGCACCATCCTCGCCAATCCGGCGCTCGGTCGGGCAAACATCAGCGGGGCCTTCGACCTCAGCAATCCGATCGCCGCACTGCGCGCGGTCGTGCATCCCTATGGCGGCAAGGTCCGCCAGATTTCCCCCTATCTGACGATCATTTCCTCGGTCTGAAGAATTTTCGAAAAATCACCGAAAACCCGCGCACCAACTTCGTTTCAACGATGAGGCCGAGTTTTGACGCGGCGTGGTTGGACATATGCCTGGGGTAGACGCATGAGACGGGACGTTCGCAAGAGCAGTGGAAATTCAACGGGGAAGGGCCTTCTGGCAACGCTTCTGGCGGGTGCGTGCCTCTCGGCCGCCTTCGCCCCGGGGCTTCGCGCCGAGGACGATCCCGTGAAATCCTACTCGGTGGAGGCAGGCCCGCTCAGCAGCGCCCTTGCGGCATTCAGCCGGCAGGCGGGCGTGCAGGTGACCTATATTCCTTCGGTCGCCGCCCGCAAGCGCACGCAGGGCGCCTCCGGCGCGATGACGCGCAAGGTCGCCCTGGACAAGATCCTCCAGGGCTCGGGACTGGTCTATGCCTATCCCTACGGCTCGACGATCGCGATTTCCGATCCGCAGATGGACACGACCGAGGTCGGCGCCGTGACGAACACGGCAACGACGCTGGAGCGCGTCGTCGTCGATGGCGACGCCACCGCGATCCTGCAGAACGACGGCCTGGCTTCCGCCGGATACAAGGCCGAGATGATCTCCGGCCTTGGCCTGCTCGACGGGCTTTCCCTGAAGGACACGCCCTTTGCCGTGAGCGTCATGCCGCGCGAGCTTTTGCAGAACATCCAGGCGCAGTCGCCGGACGATGTCTTCCGGCTCAACCCCTCGACGCGCACCTCCACGCCGCAGATCAGCGGCTGGTCGCCCATGGTCAATATCCGTGGCTTCACGACCTATGATTCCGCTCAGGACGGGTTGCGGCGCTCCTACAGCCACGCGACCTCGCTGGAGGACGTGGAGCGCATCGAGATCCTCAATGGCCTGTCCGGATTTCTATACGGCGCCTCCGCGCCCGGCGGCATGATCAACTATGTCAGCAAGCGGCCGACGGACGAGCGTTACAACAGCATCACGCTCGGCAGCTATGGCGGCGAGCAGGGTTACGTGCACGGCGATTTCGGCGGCCCGATCGACGCGGAGGGGCTGTTCGGCTACCGCATCAACGTCGTCAAGCAGGCGGGCGACACCGCCATCGACGACCAGAACATCAATCGCGGCCTGATCAGCGGCGCCTTCGACTGGCAGGTGACGGACCAGCTCAAGCTGGAGCTGAACGCCTCCTACGGCAGGTACAAGACCGAAAACCCGTCGACCTACTGGTATTTCGCCATCCCCCACGACGTCGTTCCCGATCCGGAGAAGAACTGGGGGCAGAAATGGATCCGCGACGAGTTCGAGAAGAAGAAGGTCCAGCTCAAGGCGACCTATGAGGTCAACGACGCGATCACCATCCGCGGTGCTTATTCGAAAGAATTCGTCGCTCGTCCCGTGCAGGACCACATCATGAACTCGGTGGAGGTGCCGGGGGAATATACCCAGATCGGCATCCATTCCGGCCGCACGAAAAACGAGTTCGACGCCGCGCAGCTCTTCGGCGACTTCGTCTTCGATACCGGATCGATCAGCCACAAGGTGACGGTTGGCTACCAGATGTTTTCCGACAGGTCCTGGAGCACGTCGTACAATCCCAATACGGGCTGGATCGGCCCGTTTCCGCTGACGACGCCGACCCACCTGCCGCGGCCGCTCTTCCCCAGGGACGACACCGATTTCTATTATGCCGGCCGCGTGAAGAACGAGAGCTTCGTGCTCGGCGACCAGATCGACTTCAACGAGCGCTGGAGCGCGCTGGTGGGCGCGAGCTACAGCAAGATCTACGCCTCCGGCTATGACAGCGAAGGCGGGCTTTCGTCGCCCGTCTATGACGAGGGACGCCTGTCGCCCTCCGTGTCGCTGATCTTCAAGGCCACGCCCTCCATCTCGATCTATGGCAGCTATATCGAGGGCCTCGAACAGGGCGGCGTGGCGCCGGACGGCACGACGAATTCCGGCGCGATCATGGCGCCGATGGTGAGCACCCAGAAGGAATTCGGCATCAAGGCGGAGGTCGGCGACGTGCTGCTGACGGCGGCGCTGTTCGACATCGAGAAGGCCTACGAATTCACCAACGGCGACAATGTCTACACGCAGGACGGCCGCCAGAACCATCGCGGCATCGAGTTCACCGCGACCGGCAATGTCACGGACAACCTGACGGTGCTCGGCGGCCTCACGCTTCTGGACACCGAGGTGAAGGGCGGCGAGTTCGCGGGCAACGATCCGACGAATGTCGCGGCGGTACTTGCCAAGGTCTATGCGGAATACGAGTTGCCCTCGGTCGAGGGGTTCTTCCTGACCGCCGGTGTGCAGCATACCGGCAAACAATGGGCCGATGACGCCAACACCGATCGCCTGCCGTCGTTCACCACCTTCGATCTCGGCCTGCGTTACACGACCACGCAGTTCGGCGATCCGCTGACGGTGCGCCTTGCCGTGACCAATGTGGCGAACAAGGGATACTGGCAGACCAGCAACTATCTCGGCGCGCCGCGCACGGTGGCGTTTTCCATCCAGAAGCAGTTCTGATCGTGGCACCGGGGTCGGCGCTGACGCGCCGGGTGCTGCTCGGCGCGCTCGCTTTCGCCGGGCTCGGTGCGCCTGCGCGGGCGGCCGGGCCGGAGCGGATCGTGGCGCTTGACTGGCCGAGTGCTCAGAACCTCCTCGCACTCGGCGTGAACCCTCTGGCCCTGCCGGAGCGGGCGCTTTATGCGGCACTGGTCGTCGAGCCGGCCATGTCGCCGGCAACGCTCGACCTCGGCCTGCGCTCCGAGCCGAACCTGGAACTCGTCCTGCAACTCGCCCCTGATCTCGTGCTGATGGGTGACGACCTGACGAGCCTGCGGGAACGCATCGAGGCCGCCGCACCCGTTACGATGTTTTCCGCCGATGGTTTCGACGGAACCGACCCGGTGGTGAAGGGCGACGCCGCCTTGCAGGGCCTCGCGCAACGTCTCGGGCGCGTTGACGCGTACCGCCTGTTTCGGCAGGGCTTCGATCGGGAACTGGACGAGGCGCGAAAACGCCTGCGCCATTATGACGGCCGGCCCGTCTTCATCGCCACCGTCATCGACGGCCGCCGCCTGCTGCTCTTCGGCAAAAACAGTCTGTTCCAAAGCGTCCTCGACCGGTTCGGCATCGTCAATGCCTGGACGGGTTTCACCTCGGCTTACGGGCACACGACCGTGACGGCCGACCGCCTGGCGCAGCAGAAGGACGCCCGCCTGCTTTGTGTCGGCGATTCAAGCACGCTCGCTTTGGAAAAACTGCTGGCATCCCCGGTCGTCGCAAGCCTGCCGTTCATCCGGAGTGGCCGCGTTGCGCGCGTCCCCGATGTGCTCTTCTACGGCGGGCTGCCCTCCGCCAGCCGTTTTGCGCGCCTCGCCTCCATGGCGCTCGCTGCGGAAGGCTGACGCATGGGCTTGACGCGAAATCCCATGCTCCCGGTCATGCTGTGCGGCCTCTCGCTGTTCAGCCTCGTCATGATCGGTGGCAATATCCTGTCCGTATTGCCCGACAACGTGTCGATCTGGGCGGTGGTGTCGCCGCAGGCCGGCGCGACCGAGGAAATCCTGCTGCACTATACGCTGCTGCCACGCATCGTGGTGGCGCTGATGGCGGGCGCGGCGCTCGGCATCGCCGGCTCGATCCTGCAACGGGTGTTGCGCAATCCGCTGGCCGAGCCCGCGACGCTCGGCGTCTCCGCGGGCTCCTATCTCACCCTGACGGTCGCAACCCTGTGGTTTCCGCTCGCCGCCAGCAACGCCGCGGAATGGGTGGCGCTTGCCGGTGCGGCGCTGGCGCTCGCGGCCATCCTGGGGCTTTCCTGGCGAAAGGGCCTGTCGCCCGCGACCGTCACGCTTTCGGGCATGATCGTCAGCCTGTACTGCGGCGCCGCCAGTGCCGTGCTCATGCTGTTCAACCACGATTTCCTGACGGGCATCTATCTCTGGGGCGCCGGTTATCTCGACCAGCAGGATTGGTCCGGTGTGTTGTTCCTCGCACCCCGCCTTCTCGTGGCAATCGCCGCGGCCGCGCTGATCCAGCGACCGCTTGCACTTCTGGCCCTCGACGACAGCAATGCCAGAAGCCTCGGCCTGAACATCGAGGCCTTCCGCCTCCTCTCGCTGCTCGTCGCCGCGGTGATCATCGCGGTCGTCACCGCCGCCGTCGGCGTCATCAGCTTCATCGGCCTTGCCGTGCCGGCGCTGGCACGCGCCACCGGAGCCCGTAGCCCCGGCCGCGAGATGATATGGTCGGCCGTCTTCGGCGCGCTGGTGCTGGTGGCCACCGATCAATGCGTCCAGGCCCTGCCGGTGACCTATCGCATCTTTCCCACCGGCGCCGTCACCGCCCTGATGGGCGCGCCGCTGCTGCTCGTGCTGGTCCGCCGGCTGAAATCGCTCTCCCCGCCCGCGATGACCGGAATGACGGAAACCCGGCGGCTGGTGCGGCCCTGGAGTGTCATCGCCGTGGCCGCCGTCGTGCTCGCTATCGCCCTTCTCCTCTCCGTGTTTGCCGGCCGCGGCCCCTCCGGCTGGCATGTCATGGCGGCGCCCGAAGGGCTGTATTCGATGCGCACAATCCGCTCCGTCGCGGCCATCGCCGGCGGCGCCATGCTCGCCCTTGCCGGCGCGATCCTGCAACGCATGACCGGCAATCCGCTCGGCTCGCCGGAAGTGCTGGGCGTCTCCTCCGGCGCCATGCTCGGCGTCATCGCCGCGACGCTGTCGGCGACGGCCGCATCGCGCGAATTGCAGATCTCGGCGGGTGCCGTCGGCGCCGGCATCACGCTCGCCTTCATCATGGCGCTTGCCCGAAAAGGCGACTTCCAGGGCGATCGCCTGCTGCTGATCGGCGTGACGCTGAGCTCGATTTCGGGCTTCGTCATGGCCGTCCTGATGGCCGCGCAGGACCCGCGGCTCGAGCAGCTCCTTGCCTGGATGTCTGGCTCGACCTATGCGGTGCGCGAGCAGGAAGCGATCGCCGCGGTCGCCATCCTCGCTGCCGGACTGGCCGTCGGGGCGCTACTGCGCCGCTGGCTGGAGATCCTGCCGCTCGGTGAAACCGTGGCGCTCTCTCAGGGCGTGTCGCTTCGCAGCGCGACCGCCATTCTTCTTATCTTTTCGGCAGTCCTGACCGCCGCGGCGACCATCCTGGTCGGGCCGCTCAGCTTCGCCGGGCTGATGGGGCCGCATCTCGCGCGCCTCGCCGGATTCCAGCGGCCGGCCGCCCATCTGTTCGCCTCGGCACTGGCCGGCGGCGCCATCCTGCTCGGCGCAGAATGGCTCGGCCGTAACCTCATCTTCCCCTACCAGATCCCTGCCGGCCTGCTGGCGACCGTGGTCGGGGGACCATTCCTGCTGCTTCTGATCGGGAGACGCCTATGACCGAAAGAAAGCCGCGCGGGTACCGCCTCGTCAAGGTGCAGGCATCCCGGCGCCTGACGCCCTCCATGCAGCGCCTCCGCTTCACCGGCCGCGACCTGCACCATTTTGCGACGAACGACAACCTGCACGTCCGCCTGCACCTGCCGGCCTCGACGGATCCCGAAATCCAGACGCGCTATTACACCATCCGCAGCATCGACGCCGATGCCGGCTGGCTCGACATCGATTTCGTGCTCCACGACGACGGCCCCGGTTCCAACTTCGCGCGCCGGGCAGAACCCGGCACGGTCTGCGGCGTCTCCGGCCCCTGCGGCCTCGGCATCAAGCCGGCACGCAACTACTTGCTCGCCGGAGACGAAACCGCCCTGCCGGCCATCGCCCGCATCGCCGAAAGCATGCCGAGGTACGCCCAAGGCCGCGTTCTCCTCGAAATCCAAACCCCCGAGGACAGGATCGCCCTCGACACTCCGCAAGACGTCGAAGTGCAGTGGTTCTACCGCCATGCAGCGCCACAAGCCCCGGACTTCCTGCCCAGGCTCTCCTCAGAAGTAGCCGCCTTCAAAACCTTGCCGGACCGCTTCATCTGGATCGCCGGAGAACACACCGCCGTCATGCCCTTCCGCCCAATGCTGCGAGGCATCCCCTCCCTCTGCGTCCCCTATTGGCGCCGAGGTGGTGATTGAGGGCGCGGGCGCAGTTGAGCGTTCTAGGGCATCGCCGTGTGGTAAAGCACGGCGAGCCCTGCGCCGCAGAGCAGGTACAAGGGGACCGGCACGCGGGGTGCCACGACGACGACGATGGCGGAGAGGGCGGCGAGGAGGAGGGTCAGGAGGCCGCCGTCGGAGAGTTGCAGGATGGCGATGACGGAGCTGATGACGAGGCCGGTGCCGACGGGGGCGAGGCCCTGGCGGACGGCGCGGTGCCAGGCTTTTTCGCGATGCGCATTCGACAGGCGGAAGACGCCGTAGCAGAGCAGCGAGGAGGGCAGGAAGAAGGCGAGCGTCGCCACCACGGCGCCGAGCCAGCCGGATATCTGCCAGCCGATCAGGGTCGCGATCATGGTGCCGGGGCCGGGCGAAGCGCGGGAAATGGCGAAGAGCTGCACGAAATCCTGTGCGGTCAGCCAGCCGCGCACCGCGACGATCTCGTGCTGGATGCCCGACAGCACGCTGATGCCGCCACCGATGGAAATCAGCGAGAAGGGCACGAAGACGGCCAATAGTCCGACGAGGTGATCGTCACGCATCCTTGTTTCCCCGCCGCCAGGCAATCGCGATGCTGATCGGTGCGACGAAGAGCGTGACGAGCAGAAGGTGAAGTTTGAGCACGCCGACGCCGATGACGACGGCCGCGATGATGCCGAGCATGGCCGGATTGCCGCTTTCCCGCCGCACGCCGCGCCAGCACAGGTTGATCAGGAATCCGATCGCGGTCGCGGCAGCACCGCCGAGCGCGATATCGAGCAACTGGGTCTGCGGAATGCTGCCGATCAGCGTCGCCATGGCGATGACCGCGAAGAACGGGCCGACCAGCAGGCCGAAGACCGCCATCGCCGCGCCCAGCGGGCCGCGCAATTGCTCGCCGAGGCAGACGACGAGATTGGCGACATTGCCGCCCGGCAGCATCTGCCCCATGGCGAAACTGCTGGCGAAATCCTCATCGCTGATCCAGCGGCGGCGCACGACGAAATCCTGGTAGACCCAGCCGGAAAGCCCACCACCGAAGCTCAGCAGGCCGAGCTTGAGGCAGGCCAGGAACAGGGTCGACAGACTGACGCTGGGATTGTCATCGGTGCGCACGGAGGCGGAATCACTTGAGCGAGCAGGAAGGACTTCAGCCATTAGGCCGCCGACCAGATTTTTTCAATGGACTCGAACTGGACAACATCGAGTGGTCCGGCCGATGCGGCGGCGACGGCCGCATCGATCTGTTCGGCATCGGAAAACCCGCCGATGAGCGTGCTGACGCCGGGATCGCTCAGGATGAAGCGATAGGCGAGTTCGGCGAGGCTGGTGCCGCTCTCCCGGGCGATTGACTGGAACCGTCGGGCGCGGGCGAGATCGCCCTTTGCCTCCAGCTTGGCGTGATCCTTCTGCCGGGCGAGCGGATGGGTCTGCTGACCGGAGAGCAGCTTATCCGTCAGCAGGCCGCCGGCAAGCGGGCTGAAGACGGCGATACCGGCGCCGGCGGCGGAGGCCTCGCCGACCACGTTGCCGTGGTCGTTACCCGTCATGCCTACTGCCTTGAAGCGGCCAGCCGTCGGATTGAGCAGCGTGTAGGGCGTATTCACGAGGTGGAAGAGGCCAGTCTGAAGGAGCGTGCCGACTTCGGCCGCGTCATTGCCGCGGCAGATGAAGCCGGAGTAGCGCGCCTTTCCGCTCTCCAGAAGACGGCGCACGCCGTCCAGCACGCCGCCGGGCCGCATGAAATCCTCAAGCCAGAGCGTGGCGTAGTAGGCACCTTCCAAGAGGGGCGGTGCGGCCACCGGGCCGTTGTGGATCTGCACGATATCGACGCTGTCGACCTGCAGGCGGCGAAGGCTCTCCTCCACCGAGCGCACGATATGGTCCGCGATGTCGTCGAGGTTTTCGGCGCGGATTTCCACCTTGGTGTTGATGACCGGTGTGGCGCCGAGTTCCTTGAGGACCTGGCCGAGATTGGTCTCGGCCAGGCCGTCGCCATAGTCGGGGGCATTGTCGAAATAGGTGATGCCGCTTTCCAGCGCGTGGGCAATGATGCGCCGCTGTTCGGCGGCGTCGCCCCTGATCATCAGTCCGGCATTGCCGCCGCAGCCGAAACCGATTTCGGAGACCATGAGGTCGGTGGAACCGACACGGCGTATCTTCATGGTTAGTCCAGTGCCTCGTCCGGGTCGTTGAGGTCGATGACGCTGGCCGAAGAGAGGCTGCCATTGCCGTCGATCTCGCAATAGACGAGCCGGTTGTTGGAGACGTCGATCCTGGCGATCACGGCGTCGCCGTCCTTCGGATGTTCGGGGATCGTGGTGATTTCCCGAACAGTCATGGTCGGCACCTGGTCGATGACGACCTTCAGGACGGCATCGATGATCTCGCGTGTGTTGCTTGACATGGTGAAGCTCCGCGGCCCGAGGGACCGGCATTGAGGGTCGAAAGTCCATGCCGCGCGCGTGGGGCGCGGCATGGATCGACGGTTTCGATCAGGCGTGCGCGGGATCGCGCTGCTGTTCGGCGCGCCTGATCTCGAAATCCTCGATGGCCCGGTGCAGGTCCTTGACCGTCTCGATCAGCGGGCCGTAGCGGTCCGCGTCGTCGTTCGCAAAACCCTTGTGGTAGTATTTGCGGAAGCCATGTTTGTTGAGCGATTCCGGCTTGTCGTAGTCGGGCGCCGAACCGAGCGGGTGAATGATGTCCGGGCTCTTCTGGAAGTAGTTCATCGGCTCCAGACCCTGCTCGACACGCTTGATCTGCTCGTCCAGCTGCCGGCGCAGCACGACGATCGGAATGTCGGTCCGGCCGAGCAGTTCCGTCGTGCGGTCGGCGATCGGCCCCTGGGCGACCCAGACGATGGCGTCCTGCGCCAGCACATAGTCGAGGATCGGCCGGCCGGTGTCGTCATGCGTCGGCGGGATGTAGTAGGGCACCACGTCCTGCTCGGGCGCCTCGACGCCGGGAGGGGCGGCGTAACACTGGTAGCAGATGTGGTAGGTGTGGGTGTCGTCGATCGGCACGCGGATCTGGTATTCGCTGCGCGGTGCGCCCGTCTTGCCGGTCTGGGTGTAGAACGGGAAGATGACGGTCGAATGTTCGACGTCCTTGTCGGCATCGGCGCCAAGATCCTTGGAGTAGCGGATGCCCTTGCGGAAGCCGTGCTCGGTCTGGCTGGCGTAGATTTCCTTGATGCCGACGCCGACGCGCTTGCGCTGGTGCAGCGTGTGCAGGTTGTCGGAGCTGCGCTCGTCGAGCTTGCCGTTGCGGCTCAGCTCGTATTCGAACAGATGGCCGTGCGCCCAGGCGCTGTGGGTCGGGTCGCCGGTGTTTTCCTGGCATTGCAGCCAGTTGCAATCGATGACGGTGAGGCCGATCTGGCGGATCGAATTCGGCCAGACGAAAAGGTCCCAGCGCGGCAGGTCGGGTGCGGGCAGCGGCCCCATATAGGCGAAGACGAGACCGCCCATTTCCTGAACCGGATAACCCTTAAGCTTCTGCTTGATCTCGGCCTGCGGCGCACCCTCCATCGGGCGCTCGACGCATTTGCCGGTCTCGTCGAACAGCCAGCCGTGATAGGGACAGCGCAGACCGCATTTGTCCGGAATGCCGAATTGCAGGTCGACGTTGCGGTGCAGGCAGCGGTCGCCGATGAGGCCGAGGCCGCCGCTGGTATCCTTGTAGAGGACGAGGTCCTCGCCGAGGATGCGCACCTTGCGCACGGGATTTTCCAGAAGCTGCGCATAAGGCGCAATCGGTATCCAGTAGCGGCGCATGAGTTCGCCGCAGGGCGTACCCGGTCCCACCTGTGTCAGGCGATCGTTCTGTTCCTTGCTGAGCATTTTCTTCTCCCAAAATCACGGAGCACCGGAAGGAAAGAGTCCGGAGCCGGATACCCAAGGCAGCACGACGCTCCCCGCGTGGAATGCCACGCCCCGCGCATGCTATGCCGTTGCTGAAACCAAGGCGTCGTGCCTTGCCGGGATAGATGTAACAGAGGAAATCGTTCTGTCAAGCAGACCATGTTTCGCTAGACAGAATTATTGAGGAATGCTAAATGACAAAAATGGACGCAGGCAATGACGAGATCGATGCAGGCAGGGATCGGGTTGAAGCGGTGGAACGCGCGATAACTTTGCTGCAGTGCTTTTCCGAGCCGGGGGAGACCCTGACGCTCTCAGGACTTGCGCAGCGTTCGGGCCTCTACAAGAGCACGATCCTGCGGCTTGCCGGATCGCTGCTGCATACAGGCTTCCTCGATCGCGGGGTGGACGGGCGCTACCAGCTCGGGCCGGAGCTTCGCCGGCTCGGCGATCTCAGCCGCTCGCAGTTCACGCTGCAGGATGTCGTGCGCCCGGTGCTGCGGCACCTGACGTCTGTGACGCAGGAGACCGCGTCCTTTTATGTGCCGGATGGCAGCGAACGCGTCTGCCTCTACCGGGAGAATTCGCCGCGCAGCGCCCGCCACCATCTGGAGGAGGGCACGCGCCATCCGCTGACCTCGGGCGCCGCCGGCGTTCTGCTGTCGCATTACGGCGACGCGTCCGACCATCCGAGCGCGGCCGAGCTGCGCACGACGGGGTCCATCGTCTCCAAGGGGGGGCGTGACGAGGATCTCGCGGCCGTCGCCGTGCCGATCACCAATATGGCGGGTGAATTGGTAGGCTCGCTTTCGGTTTCAGGGCTCATCGGCCGGTTCACGGACGAGCGGATCAACATGGCGCGCGCGCTTCTGAAGGATGCGGCCGATGGGCTGAGGCCCCGCCTGCCGCGGCTGGATCAGATCAATCTGCGCCGCAGTAACGAATAGCGGTTCTAGAACAGTGTCCGGCAGGAGGATTTCCATCGTTGCCGAGCACGGACAGGGAGAGAGAGTTGGAAATAACCGTCACCAAAACCATCGAGATGCGCCTTGTCGCAGTGCGCTACCTGGCGCATGAAACGAGCCTGTTCGAGTTCGAAAGCGTCGATGGCAGCAATGTGCCGCCGGCCGGTGCCGGCGCCCATATCTCGCTGCATCTGCCCAACGACATGGTCCGGCTCTACTCTCTCGTCCATCCGGTCGAAAACGGCAATCGCTATACGATCGGCGTCAAGCGCGATCCGGGCGGGCGCGGCGGATCGGTCTGTCTGCACGACATGGTCCGTGTCGGTTCGGTGCTGAAGATCGGCGCGCCGCGCAACAATTTCGCGCTCAACGAGGCGGTCGACCACAGCGTGCTGATCGCGGGCGGCATCGGGATTACGCCGATCTGGTCGATGGCCCAGCGCCTCACCGAACTCGGCCGCAGTTTCGAGGTGCATTATGCCTGTCGCGACCGGCGCGACGTCGCCTTCTCGGACGTGATCTCCACGCTTCCCAAGGCCCGCATCCATGTCGATTCGGAAGCGGAAGGGTTCCTCGATATCGGCACCATCGTCGAGCGCGCGCCGGCCGGTTCGCACTTCTACTGCTGCGGGCCGGGGCCGATGCTTGATACGTTCGAGGCGCGCACCAGCGCGCTTGCGCCGGAGCAGGTCCATCTCGAACGTTTCGCGCCGGCAAAAGCGCCGGCACTCGACGGCGACTTCGTCATCGAGCTTGCCGACAGCGGCCAGGAATTCGCGGTGCCGAAGGGCCAGTCCATTCTCACCGTCCTGCGCGATGCCGGTTTCAGCCTGGATTTCTCCTGCGAGATGGGCATCTGTGGTGCCTGTCAGGTGCGCGTGCTGGACGGCGTTCCCGACCACCAGGACATGGTGCTGAGCGACGAGGAGAAGGAGCGCGGCGACACGATGATGATCTGCTGCTCCGGCTCGAAGAGCCCGCGCCTGACGCTCGCGCTCTGAACCAGCCTCCGGCGGTTCACCCCATTTTTCATCACACAGGAGTTCCATGCTGCCCATGAGCCAGCACGTCAAACAGCGGCTGATCGAAGCCGGCCTCATCCTCGGCGATGCCGATCTCGGCGATTTCACCCGCGGCCATGTTTCCATACGCGATCCCGAAAACCCCGCGCTGTTCTTCATGAAGCCGCACAGTCTCGGCTTCGAGGAGATCACGATGGAGAACATCGTGGTCTGCAACCTCGACGGCGAGAAGGTCGGCGGGGGCGGGCGTCGCCACAGCGAGGTCTTCATCCACTCGGAAATCTACAAGGCGCGGCCGGACCTCAATTCGGTCATCCATTCCCATCCGAAATATGCGACGATCTGGTGTTCCTCCGAGCGCCCGTGGAAGATCGTGTCGCAGGCCTGCGTCGCCTTTTCGGATGGGCTCGGCTATTATCAGGATACCGTCAACCTGATCCGCTCGCCGGAGACTGGTCGCGGCGTGGCCAGGGGGCTGGCCGGTCACAAGGTTGTGATGATGCGCGGCCACGGCGTGACCGTTACCGGCGTTTCGGTCGAGGAGGCCGTCATCCGCACGCTGACGCTGGAAAATGCCTGCCACGACCAGGTTCTCTGTCTTGCGATGGGCGGAGAGATCGTGGAGTTTGCCGCAGACGATATTGCAAGCCTGACCGCCAATCTCGATGGCCGCGAGCAATATGTCGTCAATTTCGACTACCTGGCGAGAAAGGCGAAACGACGCCTCTCGTAAACGGGAAGAGGAGATCCCGCCATCAACCTGAAACAAATAAACAATTTCATGAAATCGGTCGATGCGGGCAACATGACGAAGGCGGCCGAGCAGCTACATGTTTCGCAGACGGCGCTCGGCCTGCAGATCCGCAATCTGGAGACGATGCTGGGGGTCGAGTTGCTCGTGCGCCATTCGCGCGGCATCTCGATGACTGATGCCGGCCGTCTTCTCTACGAGCGCGGCGTCGAGATCATGCGACTGGTGGACGAGGCGCGGCGGGACGTATCGGCCTTCAGCAAGTCCAGCCAGCAGGTCGTGTCGATGGGGTTGACGCCGAGCACGATCCGCATGCTCGGCGCCGATTTCCTCGTCTCCGCCCATTCCGAACTGCCGGGCATATCGCTGCGCGTGGTGGAGGAGCTGAGCTTCATTCTCATCGACCTCCTGATGCGCGACGAGATCGATATCGCGCTCGCCTATGACGCCTCGGAAAATACCAGCGCCTTGCGCATGCCGTTGATGGAGGAGCGGCTGTTTTTCATCACGGCGCCGGGCGCGCCCTTTCCGGAAGGGCCGGTTCCCTTCAATGAGGTCATCGCCTCGAACCTGGCGCTGCCGGGCGACCGCGACAATGTTTGGCATGCCGTGCACCGTGCGGCGCGCAACTCGACGCTGCCGGTCAACATCCGCTTTTCCATTCAATCCTTGGAAATGATCAAGACGCTGGTGGAGCAGGGCCATGCGACCAGCATCGTGCCTTACGGCGTGGTCAAGCAGAAGATCGAGGAGGGCAAGATCGTCGCCCACCCGATCGAGAACCCGGAACTCGGCCGCACGCTCTACCTGATCGAGACGCCCGGCCGCCTGTCCGTCACGCGGGACGCGAAGCTGAAACTCTTCATCGACAGGCTGGTGGATACGCTTGCCGGACGGCTGGGCGACGGCGCGCGCGTGATCGGCCGTTGCAGCGAGCCATAAAAAAGCGGGCCTGAAGCCCGCTTTTCCTTGTCTGGTTGGTCCCGATCAGTCCGGATTGCCGCGCACGATGATGCGATCGTAGAGCGGCTGCCACTTCTTGGCGTTGTCGAGCTTGTCCGCCGGGTCGGCGATCTTGATCTCGACGCCTTCCAGCGGCGATTTGACCTTCGTCGAGGTCGGCACGTAGTTGAGCCCGACCAGGATGGCCTGTCCGTCCGTCAGCATGAACTCGGTAAAGAGGGCAGCAGCATTGGGATGCGGCGCGGTCTTCACGACGCCAGCGCCGTTCGAACGGGCGACGGCCGGCTCAAGTGCGAACCAGTCGATCGGCGCGCCGTCGTTCTTCGCCTGCACGGGCATGTAGTTGTAGATCGTCAGGCCCATCGGGACTTCGCCGGCAACCACCAGATTGTTCAAGAGAGAATGGCCCTTGCGGATCGAAAGACCGTTGGTCCGCACGAGATTGCGGAAGTATTCCAGGCCCTTTTCCTCGCCCATCGTCTCGACGACGGTGGAGAACCAGTCGATGTTCTCGACCTCGTAGCCAAGCTTGCCCTTCCACTTCGGATCGAGCAGGTCCTCGTAGGTCTTCGGCAGCTCTTCCTTGGTGATGAGGTCCGTATTGTAGCCCTGGACCCAGACGGAGAGCAGCGTGCTCACCCATTCGCTGTGCTCCAGCACGGCGCCCGGCAGCAGCTCGGCGAAATGCGGCGAGGTGATCTTCTGGAAGATGCCTTCGCGTTGCAGCGCTTCCATTTCCGGCGCGCTGATATGGATCAGGTCCACCGTTGCGCGACCGGCCTTCTGTTCCTGCACGACGCGTTGCAGCACGTCGTCGCCGCTCGCACGCCACACGGTCACCTTGATCCCGTATTTCTCCTCGAAGGGGCGGACCAGCGGGTCGACGTCCTTCTGGGCGATCGAGGTGTAGAGCATCAGCGAGCCCTCGGCCTTGGCGGCCTCCTCGAGCTTGGCGTCGCGGTCGGGCGCCGTCGAGGTCAGAAGCGTCGAATCCTGGGCCGCGGCCGGCAAAACCATGCCTGCCAGTGCAATGGCCGAAGCGGTCGCAAGCATCAGCAGGCGTCTATTGATCGTCATGTTTTCTCCTCCTGGTCGGCGCGACGTCTCCTCCTCGCGCCCTGTGATCCCACCCTTTCCGGCCGACCGATCGTCGGGGTCGTGGTTGAGAGTGGCCGGACCCTACACACAATGAATGGGGGCTAAAACAGCAAATATCTGCGCTCTGCCCCATGAAAATACTCTTGGTCACGGCCGCTGCTTTTGACTACTCGAAGGACAGCCGGGACACCGAGGAGACCCGCAATTGCTCATGAAAAATGGTGAGGAGACGACTATGGCCGATTTGCGTTTGACGATGGGGTGCTGGGATTACGACCGCACGCGTGGCGTCATGGACGGCTCGATCAAGCCCGACGGCATCAACCTGACGAGCCTCAACCTGCCGGTCGAGGAAACCTTCTTCCGCATGCTGCGCTACCGGGAGTTCGATATCGCCGAGATGTCCTTGTCCTCGTATGTCGTCTCGCTGTTCAAGCCCGAGCGCGCCTTCGTCGCCATTCCGTTCTTTCCGTCGCGCTATTTCCGCCATTCCTCGATCTACGTGAACGCGGATGCCGGTATCAACGAGCCGAAGGACTTGATCGGCAAGCGCATCGGCTGCCCGGAATACCAGATGACGGCGCCGGTCTGGATCCGCGGCGTGCTGTCGGACGAATATAATGTGCCGGTCGACAGCGTCACCTATTATACCGGCGGCGAGGAATCGCCGAACCGCAGCGAGAAGCTCAAGATCCAGCTTCCCGACAACATCAAGCTGGAGCCGATCGGCCCCGAAAAGACGCTGGCCGCCATGCTGCGCGACGGCGAGATCGATGCGCTCTATACCGCCCGCAAGCCCTCGACCTTCAATTGCCGCAGCGGCAAGGTGCGGCGCCTGTTTCCCGACTATGTCGGCATCGAGCGCGACTATTACGCCCGCACCGGCATCTTTCCGATCATGCACACGGTTGTGATCCGCCGGGAAATCTACGAAAACAATCGCTGGGTCGCGCAATCGATCTTCAAGGCGCTCAACCAGTCGCAGCGCAAGACCTATCAGGATCTGCGCGAGACGGCCGCTCTCAAGACCATGCTGCCCTGGGCGATGGCGCATTTCGAGGAAGCCGAAGGCGAGATGGGCGCGGATTTCTGGCCAAACGGCTTCGAGAAGAACCGGAAGGTGCTCGATACCTTCCTGCGCTACTCCTACGAACAGGGCCTTTCCAAGCGGCAGCTGGACGCGGAGGAGATTTTCGCACCGGAGACGCTCGACGCATTTGTAATCTGATTGCAGCCATTGGGTTGCCGACGTGCGCTGCCTGAGGGCGGCCTGTCCACTGGGAGGAGGACGATATGGCGATGATGACGCCGACAAACGAGGCCATGGGCCTGCCGGGCCGGGTGATGCGCCGGCTCGATACGAAATGGTTCGTCATTGGCGGAGCGACCCTTGTCGTCGCCTGGCTGACGCTCATTCCGCTCGGTTTCCTGCTGTGGCAGAGCTTTCACTCGACCGGCACGATGCAGGAGCCGGCGGTTCTCACCATGGAGAACTACATCACCGCGTTCGAAAGCGCGGAATCGCTGGTTCTCATGGGCAATTCGCTGCAATTCGCCTTCCTGACCGCCGCCTTCGCGCTGGTGGTGGGCACGTTCTTCGCCTGGGTGAACGAGCGCACGAACACGCCTTTCAAGTCGCTGTTCTTCGCCATGTCGATCATCCCGCTGATCATTCCGGGCATCCTGTTCACGGTGTCCTGGATCATGCTGGCAAGCCCGCAGATCGGCATCCTGAACAAGGTCTTCGGCAGCTGGTTCGACATCTACTCGATGGCCGGCATGGTGTGGGTCGATGGCCTGCACTATGCGCCCGTCGCCTTCCTGCTGGTGACGGCGGCGTTCCGCTCCATGGACCCTTCGCTTGAAGAATCCGCGATGATGAGCGGCGCATCGGTGGTTCAGACGGCCTTCAAGGTGACGCTGAAGCTCGCCTGGCCGGCCATCCTCGCCGCCTTCATCATCCTGTTCATCCGCGCAATCGAATCCTTCGAGGTGCCGGCGCTTCTCGGCCTGCCGATCGGCCTGCGCGTCTTCACCTCGGCGATCTACGACGCGGTGCACAGCTACCCGAGCAATATCGGGCTCGCCTCGGCCTATGCCGTGGTGCTGCTTTTGATCACCTCCGTCGGCATCTATTACCAGTCGCGGCTGTCGAACCAGGGCAGCAAATATTCCACCGTCACCGGCAAGGGTTTCCGCCCGCGCGTCGCCGATATCGGGCGCTGGCGTTATCTCACCGGCGGGATCTTCATCCTCTATGTCATCCTGGTGGTGGGGCTGCCGTTCCTGGTGCTGCTTTGGGCATCGCTGCAACGCTACTATTCGGTGCCGTCCTGGAACGCCGTGCAGCACCTGTCCTTCAATGCCTATGCCAAGGTTCTCGCCTATCCCGGCTTCTACACCGCCGTCTGGAACAGCGTGAAGCTCGCGCTTGGTGGCGCCACCATCGTCATGCTGCTCACCTCGATCATCTGTTGGATCACCATCCGCACGAAGATCCAGGGCCGCTGGCTGCTCGACGTGCTCGCCTCGCTGCCGCTGGTCTTTCCCGGCATCGTGCTCGGCCTGTCGCTGATGGTGTTCTACCTGAATTTCGACATCGGCATCTATGCCACGCTGTGGATCATGCTGATGGCCTATGTCATCAAGTTCCTGCCCTACGGCATGCGCTACAATTCGACGTCCATGGTGCAGATCCACAAGGAGTTGGAGGAGTCCGCAGCGATGAGCGGCGCCTCCTGGCTGATGACCTTCCGCCGGGTCGTGCTGCCGCTGATGAAGCCGGGCCTCATGGCAGGCTGGATCTACATCATCGTCGTCTCCGTGCGGGAACTGTCGAGCTCGATCCTGCTCTACAGCCCGGGCAATGAAGTCATCTCGATCATGATCTGGGAGTTCTGGCAGAACGGCCAATATGTGGAATTGTCCGCCTTCGGCGTGATGATGATCACCGCGCTCTTCTGCTTCATCATGCTCGTGCAATCCGTTTCGAAGCGCTTCGGCGTCAAGGGAATGTAATCTGGGAGTGAGGCCATGCTAACCATCGAAAATCTGAGCACCGTCTATCAATCGCCATCGGCAAAACCGGTGCTCGCCGCAAGCGACGTCAACTTCTCGGTTCCCAAGGGACGGCTCTTCACGCTGCTCGGCCCGAGCGGCTGCGGCAAGACGACGACGCTGCGCTCCATCGCCGGCCTGGAACGGCCGACGACCGGGGTCATCACCGCCGGCAACCGGGTCGTCTTTTCCGGCGATTCCAACATCTTCATCGCCCCCAACCGGCGCCAGTTCGGCATGGTCTTCCAGTCCTACGCGATCTGGCCGCATATGAGCGTCTTCGAGAACGCCGCCTTTCCGCTGCGCGTGCGCAGCAAGCGGCTCCCCGAAAAGGAGATCAAGGACAAGGTGATGAAGATGCTCGCCGCCGTGTCGCTGGATCACCTTGCCGAACGGCAGGCGACGCAGCTCTCGGGCGGCCAGCAGCAGCGCCTGGCGCTCGCCCGCGCGCTGGTTATGGAGCCGGAACTGCTGCTCCTTGACGAGCCGCTCTCCAACCTCGACGCGAAGCTGCGCGAGAAGATGCGTTTCGAATTGAAGAAGATCCAGCGCGAGCTCGGCATCACCACGATCTACGTCACCCACGACCAGAGCGAGGCTTTGGCCCTGTCGCACGAGATCGCCGTGATGAACCAGGGCAAGATCGTACAGATCGGCTCGCCGCGCGACATCTACGAGCGCCCGAAGACAGCCTTCGTCGCGGATTTCATCGGCAGCACGAACTTCATCGAAGGTGTCATCCGCGACCGCTCCGACCATGGCTACATCGTCGACAGCGCGATCGGTTCGCTTGCCGCCGATCGCAAGGACGATCTGACCGTCGGCACGGCGGTGTCGATGTCGATCCGCCCGGAGGACCTGCGCCTCTCCGAGACGCCGCCGACGGACACCAACCACACGGTGATCCAGGGCACGGTTTCCGCCAAGGTCTTCCTCGGCGAATGCATCGACTTCAAGATCATGGTCAACGAGGTCGAGCTTCTCGCCCGCTGTCACCCGTCGATCCGCACGCCGGTCGGCGGCACGATCTACATGTCCGTCGATCCCCTGAAATGCGCCATCCTGAACGGCTCCGCATCCCGGACCGCCAGCCTCCACTAGGCAGGATCCGGCATGTCGCCCAGTCGGGCGACATGCCGCAGACCCTCAGCCGAGGATCGCCTTCGGTTCGAGGAAGGCTTCCAGGCCGAAGGCGCCGAACTCGCGGCCGATGCCGGAGTGCTTGAAGCCGCCGAACGGCGCCCGCGGGTCCATCGGCGCCTCGTTCAGCACGACGCGCCCGGCCTCCAGCTCGCGTGCGACACGGCGCATGCGATCGCCGTCGGTTCCCAGCACATAGGATTGCAGGCCGTAATCGGTGTCATTGGCAATGACGATCGCCTCCGCCTCGTCGCTGTAGGCGATGACGCTCAGGACCGGGCCGAAGATTTCCTCGCGAGCGATCCGCATGTCGTTCGTCACGCCCGTGAAGACCGTCGGGCGCACGAACCAGCCGCGATCCTGGCCTTCGGGGCGGCCCTCGCCGCCGGCGAGCAGGGTCGCGCCTTCTTCCTGGCCGAGCCGGATATAGGACTGCACGCGCTCCCATTGTTTCGCGCTGACCATCGGGCCGATATCCGACGCAGGGTCGCTGGAGGGGCCAGTCTTCAGCCCGGAAACGGCCGCGGCAAGGCGGGATGACACCTCCTCGTAGCGATAGGCCGGAACCAGCAGGCGCGTGCCGGCGATGCAGGCTTGCCCGCTGTTGCGGAAGGCCGAGGTCAGGATGTGCGGGATCGCCTGGTCCAGATCGGCGTCGTCGAGAAGGATTTGCGGCCCCTTGCCGCCAAGCTCCAGCGTCACGCGCTTGAACGTCTCGGCGGCGCTGCGGAGGATGGTCCGGCCGGTCGCGGTGGAGCCGGTGAAACTGATCTTGGCGATATCGGGGCTCCGCGTCAGCGCCGTACCGACGACGTGGCCATAGCCGTTGACGATATTGAGCACGCCGCGCGGCAGGCCTGCCGCATGCAACGCCTCCGTCACGGCCTGGGTCTGGATCGCACTCATCTCGGACGGCTTGATGACGATGCTCGTGCCGGCCGCAATCGCCGTGGCGAGCTTGGAGCAGATGAAGCCGATATCGCTGTTCCACGGCGTGATCGCGGCGGCGACGCCCACGGGTTCCATGATCACGTCGGTATTACCGATGCGTCGGGTAAAGGCATAGTCCGCGACGGTCCTGGCCGCCATCTCGAACACCCCGGCGGCATAGGGCACCGAGAAGGCGAGGAAAGACTGCGGTGCGCCATATTCCGTGGCCATCGCTTCCGTCAGCGCATCGGCTCTCGCCGCAACGGCATCGCGCAAAGCATGCAACATTTCGATGCGCTCGGCCGGGTTCGTGCGGCGCATGGCGGGGAAGGCGCGCTTGGCGGCGGCGATTGCGGCGAAGGAATCCTCGGCATCGCCGAGCCGGACCTCGCCGATCTTTTCTTCCGTTGCGGGATTGAAAAGGTCGAAGCGATCCGTGCCATGCGGAGTGACGAAGGCGCCGTCGATATAGATCTGGTCAATGGCTTTCATGATGCAATCTCCTGATTTGATAAGGAGGATATGCATCCGATCGATCGTCAGGATAAGATCAGCAATTGCCAACAGCTTGATAAGGTGAATAGCGCAATGAAGGCCAGTCTGCCGGAACTGGAGGCCGTGACGACGATCGCGCGGCTCGGCGGCTTTCGCGCCGCCGCGCGGGAACTCGGCGTTTCGTCATCGGCGCTCAGCCACGCCGTCTCGACGCTGGAAGCGCGCCTCGACGTGCGGCTCTTCAACAGGACGACCCGGTCGGTGGTGCTGACCGCCGCGGGCGAAGCTTTCGTGGCCGAGATCGCCCCCGCGCTCGCCGCCATAGACAGCGCCGTCGAGCGCGCGACCGTGTCGCAGACGCGCCCGACCGGAACCTTGCGGCTGAACACGTCGCTGGGCGCGGCGCGCATGCTTTTGCGGCCGCTCCTTCTGGAATATCTCCGCCGTTATCCTGACATGGCGCTGGAAGTTGTGACCGACAATGCCCTGGTGGATATCGTCGGCCAGGGGTTCGATGCCGGCTTCCGGCTTGCCGAGGCGGTTCCGCCGGACATGATCGCCATACCGATCCTGCGCCAGGCGCGCATGGTCGTCGTCGGCGCGCCGGGCTATTTCCAGGGCCGGGATGTTCCGCGCCAGCCGGCCGATCTCAAACATCACCAGTGCATCCGCGCGCGCATGGCGAGCGGTCGCATCTATCACTGGGAGTTTTCACGCCACGGGGAGAATGTCGAGATCGACGTTCCGGGACCGCTTATCCTCGACGAAAGCGGACTGATGCTGGATGCCGTGCTGGAAGGGGCAGGCATTGCCTATCTGTCGGACTTCGCGGTCCGCGAACACCTCGCCGCCGGCCGGCTCGTGCAAATGCTGGACGACTGGACGCCGCCCTATGACGGTCTCTGCCTCTATTATCCCGGCCGCCGCCACGTCCCGGCAAAACTGCGCGCCCTGATCGATCTCGCCCGGGCACTGCCGCCCGACCGGGATTGAAGCGTTACGCGTAGTCGATCGCGAAACTCAGCTCCGGGTCGGCATGGGCGTCCCAATAGCCCTTCCACAGCGCCTTGCTGATCGGGCCGACCTCGCCATTGCCGACCGGCTGGCCGTCGAGCGTGGTGATCGGCATGACGCCGCCGGCGGTGGTGACGAAAAGGATTTCGTCGCACTGGTAGGCGAGTTCCACGGGCACGTCGTCGATCGTAGAGGGGTAGCCGAGCTTTTCGGCGACGGCGAGGACGGACTTGCGTGTCACGCCCTCCAGCACGCCCTTCTTCGGCGTGTAGAGCTTGCCGTCCTTGATGAGGATGACGTTGAAGCCGGAGCCTTCGGTGAGGTTCGCGTCGCCATCCGTCAGGATCGGATACATCGCGCCACGGTCGCGCGCCTCCAAGAGGCCGCGGGTGAAATCGCCCCATTGCAGGTTCTTGACGGTGGGGTCGATCGCGCCTGGCGGCACGCGGCGCACCGTGCGGGTGATGACGGCGGTGCCGCCGGTCTTCTGCGTCGCTTCGTCCATCACCCAGAGATAGGGCATGACCATGAGGTAGCAGAAATTGTCGCATTCCTCCGGGGCATATTGGCGGACGAAACGCAGGCCGCGCGTCACGATCATCATGACATAAGCGTCGCGGATGCCGCTCTTTGCCGTCATCTCGACAAGCCGGTCGCGGATTTCCTGCCGCCCGAGCGGGCTCTTCAGCCGGAGCTGTGCGCAGCTCTTCTCGAAGCGGTCGAGATGGTCGTCGAGCCGGAAGAACCGCCCGTTCCAGACGGCGGGGACGTCATAGGTGAGGTCCGAATGAAGGAAGCCCTGGTCGAGGATCGGAATGCGCGCCTCGGCGAGCGGCACGTATTCGCCGGAAATATAGGCGATGCCCTTGGCGAAAGGGTTGTCGCTTGCCGTGAGCGCTTCCACACGCTGGCGATAGTCCGTGAAGATGTGGTCCGTGTAGGACATGCTACGCGCTCCTCAAAAGGATATGGTCGTGCGCCCTCGCACGCCGTCCGCAGGGACGGCGCGTGAGGCTGGAAAGCAGCGTGGTTCAGGCCGCGAGAATGCCCGCGGAAACGATGTCGGCGAAGGCTCCGTCCGCGGCGTCCAGCGCCCGGTCGATATCGTCGGGCGTATGGGCGGCGCACAGGAACATGTTGTGCTTGGGATGAAGGTAGATGCCGTGCCGCAGGGCCGCCGCGCAGAAGGCGTTGGCAATCCTCAGATCCTGGTCGCCGTCGAACAGCACCATCGGCATCTGCGCCGGTCCCGTCTGCCTGAGCGTGAAGCCGTGGCGGGCCGAGATCGTCGAAAGGCCGGCGCGGAAACGTTCGCCCATCGCTTCCGTATGGGCCAGCGCATCGCTGTCACGCAGGATCTGCACGGTCTTGACCGCAGCCGCCATGGCGGCGGAGCCGTACCAGAACGAGCCCGTGGTGAAGATTTTTCCCGCACCATCCCGGAAACGTTCCGAACCGGCGACGGCGGCGAGCGGCCAGCCATTGGCGATGGCCTTCGAATAGGCCGCGAGATCCGGCTTCACGCCATACCGCGCCCAGCTTCCGCGCACATCGAGCCGAAAGCCGGCGCGCACGTCGTCGAGGATGAGGGCCGCACCCGTCCGGTCGCAGGCGGCGCGGGCGTGGGCGAGGAACGCCTTCTCCGGCAGATGCTGGTCCTTGCCGACATCGTGCTTGAAGGCGGTGAGCAGGATACCGGCGAGATCGTCGCCAGCCTCCGCGATTGCGGCATCGAGGCTCGTGATGTCGTTGTAATCGAAAAGGATGAGATGGGCGCGATCCTCCGACGTCACGCCGACGAGCGACGGCGAACACCACGGAACCGCGCCATGATAGGCGCCGCGCGCGACGAGGATCTTGCGGCGGCCGGTGGCGGCGCGCGCGATGGTGACGCAGACGGTCGTGGCATCCGTGCCGTTCTTCTGGAAGAGCGTCCAGTCGGCATGGTCCAGCGTATCGACCAGAAGTTCGGCAAGCTCCACCATCGTGTCCGTGGGGCCGTTGCCGATATCGCCCTTGTCCATCTGTGCCAGGGCGGCGGCATCCACCTCGGCATGGCGATAGCCGAGCACGTTCGGGCCCCAGGCGCACATGAAGTCGATATATTCGTTGCCGTCCGCATCCCAGACGCGGCAGCCGTCCGATTTCGAAAAGAACTGCGGGTAGTCCGGCCCGATCGCCCGGGTCGCCATATGGCCCCACACACCATTCGGCACGACGCGGCGGGCGCGTTCCAGGAGTTCGGTGTCGCGGCTGTTCAGCAGTCTCGCTGTCATCTTGCTCTCCAATAGTGGCCGGGAGAGGCGTTTCCACCCCTCCCGTTTCGGCGATCAGTTCGAGATTTCGGCGAGCGGCAGGTTGCAGCAGGCGCTGTATCGAACGCCCTTGACGCTCGGGCTATGCGCCAGGATGAGGTCCGGGCTGACCATCGGGATGATGATCCGGGCCTTCGCCATCTGCTCGCCGGCTTCGAACCACAGCTTTTCCGCTTCCTCGACGGAGGGAGCGGCGAGCGCCTGTTCGCGAAGCTTCGCCGTTTCCGCGTTGATGAACGAGGGATCGACCTCGCCGCCGGCGCGCTTCGCCCAGACGGACCCTTCCGACAGGCCAAAGACGTCGACATATTGCGAGGTGCCGAAGAAGTCAGGCGCGAAGAAGACGGCCGTCAGCGGGATATGGTCGCCGTTCGCCGCCTCACGCCAATTCGCGAAGGGAACCGGCGAAAGCTCGACCGTGATGCCGACCTTGGCGAGATCCTGCTGGATCTTCTGCATCATCAGCGAGAAATCGACGCCATAGACGTTCATGTCCGGATAGATCGACTTCAGCGTGAAGCCATCACCCGCACCCGCCGCGGCAAGCAGTTCCTTGGCGCGATCCGGGTTATAGGCGGGGATCTCGTGGCCGTCGCCACCGGGGAAGCCGAGCGGGATCGGCGAGGCGATCGCCCGGCCGGCGCCGCCGACGGTGAAGTCGATCAGCGAGGTGCGGTCGATGGCGATCGAGATCGCTTCACGGACTTCAGGCGTCAGCTTGACGGTGTTGGCCTTCGCGCCCGGCGAAAGAGCGATGTAGACGAAGTTGTAGGACGGCACCTTCTCGACCACCACGTCGCTGCCTTCGAGCGTCTTGGCGGTCTCCGGGTCAATCTGCATGGCGATGTCGGCGGAGCCGGACTGCAGCATCTGCGCCTGCGCCACGGCGTCCTTGACCTGGCGGAAGATGACCTCCGGCAGGACGGGGGCCTTGCGCCAGTAGTTCTCGTTGCGCTTCAGGCGCAGCTCGGAATTCGGCTCGTAGGAGGCCAGAACGAACGGACCGCTGCCGGCGGAATTGCTGAGGAACCAGTTTTCCGACGTGTCCTTGTCGACCGCCGTCGCATCGGCAAGCGCGCCGTTCTCGCTTGCGACATCGCTGTTGATGATGCCGAGGAAGCCGGCGGCCGCCTGGTTGAGGAATTCCGAATTCGGCGCGGCCAGCTTGACGATGACCGTCTGCGCGTCGGGAATCTCGATGGAGCTGATCGGATCGGCGATGAAGGCGCCGTTGCCCTTGATGTTCTTCAGCCGCTCGAACGACCATTTCACATCCTTCGCCTCGACCGGCGAACCGTCGGAGAACTTTGCCGCGGGGTCGAGCTTGAAGGTCAGCTCGGTCTGTTCCTTGTTGACCTCCCAGCTCGAGGCGATCAGCGGCTGCACCTTGTTGTCCTTGTCGAGTGTGACGAGCTGCTCGTAGACGGAGGTGTTGTAGATCTGGCAGGTGTCGCACCAGGCGCGCGCCGGGTCGAGCGAATTGACGTCCATGTCACGCGCGATGACGAGCGCTCGCTCTTGCGCTGACGCCTGCTGGACCGGCCCGCCCAGCATGGTGGCGGAGAGGGCGAGGGTGAGAAAGGCCAGTCTGGATTTCGACAGAAGAAGTCGTTTCATCGGTTGGATACCTCCAGTTTGATGGGCCGCGGATGCCCTGTTCCACTATTTTTCCGCAATTCGAAGCAGTGCATTCTTGACGTCGGCGACCGTTGCGAGCGCCGCGCGGTTGAGGGCCGCCGAAACCGTGGGGGCGGCAAGCCCTCCGGTGACGCGCAGGATTTCGTGGTCGAGACAGTCGAAGAAGCGTTCCTGGATCTCGGCCGCCCAGGTGCCGCCCATCGAAAGGCTGCGGGCGGTCTGCTCGGCGATGACGACGCGTCCGGTCTTGTCGATGGATTGGCCGATCAGCGCCCAGTCGATGCCATGATGGTCGATGTTGCGCAGGTCGATGACCTCGGCGTCGATGCCCGTCTCCTCCGCGGCCTTGACCGCGTTCTGGACCATGACGGAGGTGGCGAGCACCGTGCAGGCGCTGCCGGGGCGCACGATGCGCGCCGAGCCGAAGGGAATATGGAATTCCCGGTCGCCGGCCGGCACGTCGAATTCCTTCTGGTAAAGTTCCGTATGCTCGAAGACGACGACGGGGTCGTCGCAGGCGAGGGCGGAATTCATCAGGCCGATATAGTCGAAGGCGTTCGACGGCGTGACGATGCGCCAGCCCGGGAACATGCCGAAGAGCGCGGACGGATCGCCCGAATGCTGCGAGCCATAGCCGGTATGCGGCGAGATGCGCACGCGCAGGACGATCGGCACGGGAAAGCCGTCGCCGAACATGTGGCGCACCTTGCCCACACCATTGGCGATCTGGTCGGCGGCGGTGAAACAGAAATCGCCGAACATGATCTCGACGACAGGACGCAGCCCGTTGAGGGCCGCGCCGAGCGCCACGCCGGTAAAGCCGTTTTCGGCGATCGACATGGGCAGCACGCGCTCGGGCCAGCGTTCCAGCGCGCCCTTGGTGAAGCCGCTGACACCGCCGCGCATCTGGTGGGCGTCCTCGCCCATGACGATGATGCGTGGGTCGCGCGCCATTGCGGCGGCCAGCGTCTCGGAGGCGGCGGTGACGAATTTCACCTTCTCGATGGCATCGGGTCGCATATCGTCGTGATCGAGCATGCGCTTGCCGTCGAGTTCGGAGAGGTCGCCGAGAATGCCGTTGTCGCGCGTCGCCGGGTCCGGCCAGAGGCCTTCGGGGATTCTGAGCGTGTTTCCGCCGGGGACCGGCTCCGTCAACCGTCCTGCCGCGGCGGCGACGCGGTCGGTCACCAGCGCATCGATGCGCGCGAATTCGTCGGGGGAAAGCAAGCCGAGCGCCGTCAGGCGGGCTTCGGCAAGGGCGATCGGGTCACGCTCGCGCCATGCGGCTTCCTCTTCCTTCGTGCGGTAGCCGAAGTCGCTGCCGCTGCGGGAGCCGGACTGGTGGAAATGGCGGTAACAGAGCGCTTCGACGACGACGGGACCGCCGGTCTCGCGGATGATGCGGCGCGCCTCGACCATCGCCCGGTGCACGGCGACGACATCCATGCCGTCGCACTCGATCGAGGCGATGCCGAGCATCGCGCCGCGCGACGACAGGCGCGTCTCGCGCGTCACGTCGGAAATATGGGTGGCGACGCCGTAGAGATTGTTCTCGATGAAGAAGATCACCGGCAGGCTTTGCGCGGCTGCGATGTTCATCGCTTCGTAGCTGGCGCCGTTCTGGGCGGCGCCATCGCCGAAGAAGGCGACGGAGACGTGGTCGCGGCCGAGCATCTTGTCGGCGAGCGCATAGCCCGCCGCATGGGGCGGATTGCCGCCGACGATGGCCGATGTGCCGACGACGCCGGCACCGGCGAAACGCATGTGCATGGAGCCGCCGCGGCCGCCGCAATAGCCGGGCGTCAGGCCCATGATTTCCGCCATGAAGCGATAGATCGCCTCGTCCATGCCGGGGGCGAAGTCATCCGTGTGGATGTCGAAATTGGTTGGAACCGACGGATTGAGCAGTTTCAGCAGCACCTGGTGGTGGGCGCGGTGGGTGCCGTTGATCTTGTCATGGGTGCCGAGTGCGGACATGGCACCGACGGCGCCCGCTTCCTGGCCGATGCTGGCATGGGCCGGGCCGTGGATCAGGCCGGCCTTTTCCAGATCGAGCAGCTTTTCCTCGAACCGGCGGATCAGGAGCATCTGGCCGTACCAGTGGATCAGGTCCTGAGCCTGTTCCCCGCTCCAGTCCGCTTCGTCCAGTTCCAGCCGGAACCAGGGCGCGGACGGGGCGAGGGGTATCTGGCGTGCCATTCGTGTCCTCGGCTTCGTTTTTCGTTTATGGAAATAAATTCCGATTTCTGTTGAATGGCACACTAAGCTGTGCCAGCCTTTGGATGCAACAGAAATTTTCGTGAGCTGCCAAAGAGGAAGAAAAGCGATGATCCGGGACGCCGAAGTGCTGAACGCGCTGGTTGAGGTGGTGCGCCGGTTCGTGCGCGAACGCCTGCTGCCGGCGGAGGCGCGCGTGGAGGAAGACAACGCCATTCCGCCGGAAATCATTGCGGAAATGCGCACGCTCGGCCTCTTCGGCATGTCCATTCCGGAAGACCATGGCGGGCTTGGCCTGACGATGGAGGAGGAGGTGCTGGTCGCCTTCGAGCTCGGTTACGCGTCGCCCGCCTTCCGTTCCGTCATCGGCACCAACAACGGCATCGGCTCGCAGGGCATCATCGTCGATGGCACCGAGGCGCAGAAGCGCTATTGGCTTCCGCGCATGGCGACGGGCGAGGTCATCGGCTCCTTTGCGCTCACCGAACCCGATGTCGGCTCCGACGCCGGCTCCGTGAAAACCACGGCGAGACGGGACGGCGACCACTACGTCCTCAACGGCACGAAACGCTACATCACCAACGCCCCGGTGGCCGACGTCTTCACCGTCATGGCGCGCACCGGCGGGCCGGGGCCGGCGGGCGTGACCGCCTTCCTCGTGCCGAAGGACAGCCCCGGTCTCAGCCTCGGCCCGGTCGATAGGAAGATGGGGCAGCGCGGCACCCGCACCTGCGACGTCATCTTCGACAATTGCCGGATTGCAGCCGACAGCGTCATCGGCGGCGTCGAGGGCGTGGGCTTCAAGACGGCGATGAAAGTTTTGAACCGCGGGCGCCTGCATATTTCGGCGGTTTGCGTGGGCGCCGCCGAGCGGCTGTGCGACGAGGCCGTGCGCTTTGCCCGAGAGCGTGTGCAGTTCGGCAAGCCGATCGCCGAACACCAGCTCATCCAGGCCATGCTGGCCGACAGTTCGACGGAAGCCTTTGCCGGGCGCGCCATGGTGCTGGAGGCGGCCCGCCAGTTCGACAGGGGCGAGCGGGTCATCCAGCAGGCGGCGAGCGCAAAGCTGTTCTGCTCGGAAATGGTCGGGCGCGTCGCGGATCGCGCGGTGCAGATCCACGGCGGCGCCGGCTACATGCAGGACTACCCGGTGGAGCACTTCTACCGCGATGTCCGGCTGTTCCGGCTCTACGAGGGCACCTCGCAGATCCAGCAGATCATCATCGCCCGCGAAATGCTGAACGCCGAGGCCTGACCATGCAGCGAGCCCTTGGAATCGTCGCGGATGACTTTACCGGTGCCCTCATGGTCGCCGGTTATCTGGAGGGGGCCGGAATTCACTGTCCCGTGCTCTTCAGCCCCGACGCCGAAATCCCGCCTTCGGCGGTCGTGATCGCCGGCACCCGGGCGCGCACTGTGCACGTCTCGGATGCGCTTGGCGAGGTTGGCCGGTTTGCCGATGCGTTCACCCGCGCCGGCTGCAAGCGCCTGGCCTACAAGGCTTGCGCTACGTTCGATTCGACGGAGGACGGCAATATCGGCCCCGTCGCCGATTATCTCGCCGATCGCGCGGGCGTGCGCCCGGTGCTGATGAGCGCCGGATTTCCGCGCTTCGGCACGACGGTCCACCAGGGCTACATGTTCTATCGCGGCCGCCTCGTCTCCGAATCGATCAAGCGTTTCGACCCGCTGACCCCCATGTCCGACCCCGATCTCGTGCGCTTCCTGGGACGCCAGACGCCGCATCGGATCGCGCTCCTGAGCCACGCGGTTCTTCGCCAGGGTACGGAAGCAGCGATCGGCGCCATCGAATCCTTCGCTGCCGACGGTGTGGGCCACGTCTTCCTCGATACGACGGATGACGGCGACGTCGAGGTTGCGGCGAATCTCGCGGCGGCGATGAGCCGCATCGTCGTCGCGAGCGATCCCCTGATCATCGACTATGCGATCCGCCTCGGACGCGCCGAGCAGCTGGCTCCGGTCCCCTGGCCGCGGCATGTCGATGGACCCACGGCGGTGCTGGCCGGCAGCGTTGGCCCGGTCATGCTGGCGCAACTTGCGGCCTTTTCGGCGCGCTATCCCGTGCTGACGCTGGATCTGCTCGATCCGGCGGGGGAGGACGGGCTGATTTCGAAGGCGCTCGACTGGGCTTCCGGCCGGATCGGCGCAGAACCCCTGGCCATTTCGACGTCGGTCGGGCCGGACGAGGTCGCCGCCGTGCAGGCGGCTTTCGGCGCCGTTGGGGCTGCCCGTCGGGCCGAGCGTATTTTCGGCGCCATTGCCAGAGGGTTGCGCGATCGCGGGGTTCGCCGGTTCGTCGTCGCGGGGGGTGAGACCTCGGGCGCCGTGGTCAATGCTCTCGACATCGCCTCCGTTCGCGCGTTGCCGGAGGGCGCAATTGGGACGGGTTTCTGCGTGTCACCGGGGCCTGTGCCGCTTTCGCTTTACCTCAAACCCGGCAAGCTCGGCGCAGACGATATCCTGCTGCGGGCAATCGAAGACATGAACCGATAGGAGTGGACGATGATGGACGAAGCTGCGGCAAGAACGGCGCTGGTCGAGGCGAGCCGACGGTCGGTGGCGATCGGGCTCAACAGCGGAACGGTCGGCAATTTCAGCGTGCGGCACGGGGCGGGCATGCTGATCACGCCGACGGGCATCGTGCCCGATGACCTCACGCCCGAGCAGATCGTTTCGATGGAGTTCGGCGGGACATGGGCCGGCGACTGGCGGCCGTCCTCGGAATGGGCAATCCACGGCCGGCTGTACGAGACGACCAATGCGGGCGCCGTCGTCCACGCCCATCCTGATCATTGCGTGGCGCTCGCCGCCCTGCGCCAGCCCATCCCGCTGTTTCACTACATGGTCGCTGGCTTCGGCGGCAGTGAAATACCGTGCGCGGACTATGCGTGTTTCGGCAGCGTGCCGCTGGCGGAAACCGTGATCGCCGCTATCGGTACGACCTATTCGGCCTGCCTGATGGCCAACCATGGCGCGGTCACGATCGGACCCGACGTCGCCACCGCGCTGGCGCGGGCGGAAAAGCTGGAAATGCTGGCGCGCCAGTACCTGCTTGCCCGTTCGATCGGCGAACCGGTGCTGCTGACGCCGGCGGAGCTGGAAGACGTGCGCGCCCGCTACGGCACCTACGGCCAGCAGGCGAGGCGCTGAACGTCAGGCGCTTCGTCTGATTTCGCCGAGGATCTTCATCACCAGTTCCGGATATTCGAGATGCGGCATGTGCCCGCAATTGTCGAGCGCATGCAGCCCGACATTGCCCGGCAGGCCGGCCGTGGCGCCAAAGGGCAGGATGCGATCCTGTCTCCCGGCGACGACCCGCACCGGATAGGGCAGGCGGGCGAGCTCGTTGCGGGTCGAGACGGCCTGGGTTCCATCCGGGAAGAACCGCGCGGCAAAGGCGCGCATCGCTTCCGTCAGGTCCTCATCCTCCCGTTGCTGCACGGTGGCCTGAAGGAAGGCTGGCGAGATGACGGCGGGGTCGTTCGAAAGCAGTTCAAGCCACGGCTTCAGGCTCTCCCGCTGCCGCGCGCGCAGGACGCCCTCGACAAAGGCTGCGTTGATTTCCGGGCCAAGACCGGCCGGGGATACGAGACAGAGGCCCCGGACATCCAACTGACCACGGCTTGCCAGCCGCGCCGCAAGGGCGCCGCCGAAGGAATGGCCGGCGAGCACGAGCGGGCCGACGTCTTCGGCAGCAAGGGTCGCTTCGACGCATTCGGCCATGTGGTCGAGATCGTCGGGAACGGCACGCGGTGAGCGGCCATGCGCCGGAAGGTCGATCGCCAAGGCGGGCCAGTCCGCGCGTGCGCCACCCAGCATGCCGCGCCAGTTGTTGAGGTCCGCGCTGAACCCGTGCAGGAGGACGATGGGAAGGCCTTCGCCCTTGCGCAGCCAGACGGCGTTCAGGGTTGAATGCTCGCTCTTGCGCTGAGGAATGGTGCCACTCGCGACCACTGCGGGCCGGCGTGTCTCCACAGCGTCGCCGATCTTCGCAACGACATCCGTCTTCTGTATGCGTCCACCCGGCCCGGTGCCGTGAACGCCTTCCAGCGAAATGCCGTGTTCCCTGGCGATGCGGCGGGCGAGGGGGGTGGGATTGGGGCCGCGCCCGTTGCGCTTCACGTCCGGCAGCAGAATGGCCGCCTTGGTCTCGTCGGCCGCAACTTTGCGGGCAGCACTGGAAACCTTCGCTGCGCCAAAAACTTCCCCCTCCGCATAGATGCGCGCCACATCCCCGCCGACCTCGACCTCCACTTCGCTATCGAGGAGCTCGCGGATGACGCCGCTTGCCGGCGCCTCGACTTCGACGGCCGCCTTGTCGTTGTCGATCTCGAAAAGGACTTGCCCCTGTCGAACGGTTTCGCCCTCGGCCACCAGCCAGCGGGCGATGCGGCCGCTCGACAGTTCGAGGCTGACCTTCGGATAGACGACATGGATGGGCATGAGGGATCCTTGCAGGCTTGAGCCTATTCGGCCGAGGTTTTCCAGGTTGGCGGACGTTGCGACGTGGGGAACGGGTCCGGCTCTCCGGCAAGCCGCGCACGAAGGCGGCGCGTCAGCTTGAGGAGGTCCGGCCCGACGATTTCGCGGCAATGATTGCGCGAGAGGATGTCGACGATCCCGCCGCAGGTGAGCGCCACGAGCGGCGAGCCGTCCGTCGGCCGGAAGGCCACGCCGACGGCGTTGATATAGCTGTGCCAGCTGCCGAAGGCGCTGATGAAGCCGTCCCGCCGGTGGTCCTCGATGGCGTTTTCGACCATGCGTTCGAGGTCCTGCGCCTTTTCCGGCTCCGCCGCGATGAGCTGCTCGACCACAGACTGGCGGATCTCCGGTTTCATTTCCGCGAGATAGGCAAGGCCCATGGCGGTGCGATAGATCGGCAGGCGCGAGCCGACATTGAGCCGCAGCGAAACCGGGCTCATCGAGCGGCAGTTGGCGAGATAGACCATTTCCAGCCCGTCGCGCGTGCCGAGCGCCACGGCGGCGCCGGTCTGGTCCGCCAGTTCCTGCATCAGGGGCCGGACCATGTGGATGACGGCGCTGGAGCTCAGCGCCGAATAGCCGAGCGACACCGTTGCCGGTCCGATGCTGTAGCGGCCGAGCGTGGCGTCATAGTGGAGATAGCCGAGGCCGACCAGCGTCGAGGTCAGGCGCGAGACGGTCGCCTTCGGCAGGCCCGTCCGCTCGATCAGGTCCTGGTTGCCCAGCGTGGCATCGTCGGCGGTGAAGGCGCGCAGGATTTCCAGTCCCCGTGTCAGGGATGCGGCCGAGTTGCCGCCTTCGGCGCCTTCGCTTCCGTCCGTCGGTTTGGTCCGTTTACGCATGGTGTGCCTTTCGTTTCAGCGCTGCTGGAGCCATACCGAATTCGACGGATCTGTCGATCTCTCGTAATTGGAATATAATTTCATTTATGTTGACGTCCGCTTCGCCTGTTGTCAATAATGCCTGTATCGATCTTCCCACCCGCCGGTCGGCACGGGATGGCAAACGGGGTAAAGGACGCGATTTGTGACACGATACATACTGCGGCGCCTGATCGCGATGCCCTTCCTGGTGCTCGGCATCGTGACGCTCGCCTTCCTGCTCACCACCGTGACGAAGGGTGACCCGCTGACGGCGATCGTCTCGGACCGGCAGATGAACGACCCGGTGGCGGTGGCGGCGGCGAAGGCGCGCTGGGGGCTCGATCGCAGCCTGCCGGAGCGCTACGTGATCTATGTCGGCAATCTCCTGACCGGCGACATGGGCACGTCCTTCATCACCCGCCGGCCCGTGGCGCAGGACGTCTTCTTCCGCCTGCCGGCGACGATGGAGCTGGTGCTTGCCGCGATGGTCATCGGCTCGACGATCGGCATCACGCTCGGCGTCCTGGCCGCCTATTTCCGCAATACGGTGATCGACCATGCCGCGCGGTTCTTCGCGCTGTTCGGCTCGTCGATACCGGTCTTCTGGCTCGGCCTGGCGCTTCTTTATGTGTTCTCGGTCAAATGGGGCGTGCTGCCCGGTCCCGGCCGGCTCGATCCGCGCGCCGCGCCGCCGACATCCGTTACGGGTTTCATGACGATCGATTCGCTGCTGGCCGGAAACATAAGACTCTTCCTCGATGCGCTGTGGCACCTGATCCTGCCCGCCTTCGTGCTCGGATGGGCCGTTGCCGGCACCATCTCCCGGCTGGTGCGCGCCAACATGCTGGAGGTGCTCGACCGGGAGTTCATCCTCACGGCGCGCGCCAAGGGTGCGGGCGAGTTCCGCGTCGTGGTCCGCCATGCGCTGCGCAACACGCTCGTCCCGACGCTGACCGTCATCGGCTATTCCTTCGCCTATCTGCTGACCGGCGCCGTGCTGACGGAAACGATCTTTTCGTGGCCGGGCATGGGCTCCTATGCGGTGGAGGCGGC
This sequence comes from Shinella sp. GW821-FHT10F02, assembly GCF_058809275.1. Lineage (NCBI taxonomy): Bacteria > Pseudomonadati > Pseudomonadota > Alphaproteobacteria > Hyphomicrobiales > Rhizobiaceae > Shinella > Shinella sp. GW821-FHT10F02. The sequence goes on from NZ_JBXASL010000001.1 coordinate 949,640, forward strand.
GCGCGGCCTCGATTTTCCCGCCATCATCGGCGTCACGATCGTCGGCGGCGTCGTCTTCCTCCTGACGAACCTCCTCACCGACATTGCCTATGTCATCGCCAATCCGCGCGTGCGCCTGGGATGAGACCATGAAAACAGCAACCCTCAGCACCTTCCGCCGCCCGGCATGGCTATCGGTCCCGCTCGCCATCGGCATCGCCATCGTGGTCTTCTGGCTGTCCGTCACGGTGCTGGCGCCACTGATGAGCCCCTATGCGCCGCTCGATATGGTCGGCCGCCGGCTGCAGGCGCCAAGCTGGAGCCATTGGCTCGGCACCGATGCGCTCGGCCGGGATGTCCTGAGCCGGACCCTGTACGGCGCGCAGCATTCGATCCCGATCGCCATCGTCGTCGTTGCCCTGTCCGTGGCGATCGGCGCCATGCTGGGCGCGATCTCCGGCTATGCCGGCGGCCTGCTCGGCGCGTCGATCATGCGGCTCGTCGACGTCACGCTATCGTTTCCGCCCATGCTGCTTGCCATGGCGGTGGCGGCGTCGCTGGGGCCGGGGCTTGAAAATGCGACGGTCGCCATGGTGATCGTCTGGTGGCCCGTCTATGCCCGGCTGATGCGCGCGCAGGTTCTCGAAATCCGCGAGCGGGAGCATGTCGAGGCGGCCATTGCCGCAGGCGCCGGAAAGACGCGCATCCTCTTCAAGCATATCCTGCCGCTCTGTTGGACGCCGGTCCTGATCAGCGCGACGATGGATCTGGGGCAGGTCATCCTGCTCGCCGCGTCGCTCAGCTTCATCGGACTCGGCGCCACGCCGCCGACGCCGGAATGGGGTTCGATGATCTCGGATGGCGCCGCGCAGTTCTATTCCTGGTGGGTGGCACTCGGCCCGGGCCTTGCCATCCTCACCATCGTGCTGGGCTTCAATTTCATCGGAGACGGTCTGCACGACTACTTCGATCCGAAGTCGAAGTGAGGCGCAGGATGCAGCAGGAACCCCTCTTTTCCGTTCAGGATCTTCGTGTCTCCTTCACCCGCGACGGCCGATCCTTTGAGGCCGTGCGCGGCATCAGCCTGCATGTCGATCATGGCGAAGTGCTCGGAATCGTCGGCGAATCCGGCTCCGGCAAGTCGGTCGGCATGCTGTCCGCCCTCGGCCTTCAGCCGAAGACCGCCACCGTCACCGGATCGGCGCGCTTCAAGGGGCGCGAACTCGTCGACATGCCAAGGAGCCAGTTGCGCACGCTGCGCGGCTCTCGCATCGCGATGATCTTCCAGGACCCGCTGTCGTCGCTCAATCCCGTCATGACGGTCGGCGCGCAGATCGCCGAGACGATCCGGCTGCACAATGCCGGCGTGTCGAAGAAGGCGGCCATGGACCGTGCCACCGAACTGCTCTCTCTCGTTGCCATTCCCCAGCCCGACCGGCGCATCCACCAGTTCCCGCATGAGTTTTCCGGCGGCATGCGCCAGCGCGTGATGATCGCGATGGCCGTCGCCAACGATCCGGACCTCCTGATCGCCGACGAGCCGACGACGGCGCTCGACGTCACCGTGCAGGCGCAGATCATGGACGTGCTGACGGATCTCCGGAAGCGTCTGAACCTCGGGCTGATCCTCATCACCCACGATCTCGGCGTCCTTGCGGGGCATGCCGACCGGGTCGCTGTCGTCTATTCCGGCGAGATCGTGGAACAGGCCGGCGTGGACGACCTCTTCGAGCGGCCGGCCCATCCCTATACACGCGGCCTCATCGCCTCTATCCCCAACATGGCGGAGGAAAAGGAGCGTCTCTTCTCGATCGACGGCGCGCCGCCGCCGCTTGGCAAACTTCCGGGCGGATGCGCCTTCCATCCGCGCTGTCCGCAGGCGCAGGAGATTTGCCGGCATACGGCGCCGCCGGTGCGCACCGACGGCGCGCATACGGCAGCCTGCCATTTCGCCACCCTGCCGATCGGTAGCGCCGCATGACCGGACCGGAACCCATTCTCTCCGTGCGCGATCTCTCGAAGCGTTTTGCCGTCACCGGCGGCGTGATTTTCGAGCGGGAGATCGCCCAGGTCAACGCCGTCACCAATGTCTCCTTCGACGTCAAACCCGGCGAAACGCTGGGACTGGTCGGCGAATCCGGCTGCGGCAAGTCCACATTGGGCCGCTGCATCCTGCGGCTGATCGAGCCCTCCAGCGGGCAGACCCTGTTTCGCGGGCAGAACATCAACGAGGCGAACCCGGCGGAGATGCGCGCGCTACGCCGCAAGATCCAGCTCGTCTTCCAGGACCCGTACGCGTCGCTGCATCCGCGCATGCGGGTGGCCGAAAACATCGCCGAACCGCTGCGCATCAGCGATCTTTCATCCGCAGAACGCAAGGCGCGGGTCGTCGAGATGCTCGATCTCGTCCGGCTCAATCCGGAGCATGGCCAGCGTTATCCGCACGAACTCTCCGGCGGTCAGCGACAGCGTGTGGTGATTGCCCGGGCGCTGGCGCTGAAGCCGGAACTGCTCGTGCTCGATGAGCCGGTTTCGGCGCTCGACGTCTCCGTGCAGGCGGGTGTTCTCAACCTTCTGAAAGACATCCAGCGGGATTTCGGCACCGCTTATGTCTTCATCGCGCATGACCTGTCCGTCGTGCAGCACATTTCCGACCGCGTGGCCGTCATGTATCTCGGCAAGATCGTCGAGATCGCCGAAAAGCGCCGGCTCTACCGCGCGCCGATGCATCCCTACACCCAGGCCTTGATGTCCGCCGTGCCGCTGGCGAACCCGGCGCTGGAGCGCACCCGCTCGCGCATCGTGCTGAAGGGCGACCTGCCGAGCCCGCTGAACCCGCCGTCCGGCTGCCGCTTCCGGACGCGATGCCCCATTGCCCAACCGCTTTGCGCCGAGGTGGAGCCGCCGCTGAGCGAACGAGAGGAAGGCCATTCGGTTGCCTGCCATTTTCCGAATGCCATGGAGACAGGTTTGTCGGCCCGCGAAAAAAGCGGGCCTGGAGGAGCGTAATGACGGAATTGAGATTGCCGCTTGAGGGCATTCGTGTCCTCGACCTGACGCGCGTCCTCGCCGGGCCATGGGCCACCATGAGCCTCGGCGACCTCGGCGCCGAGGTCTGGAAGATCGAGAACATCAAGGGCGGCGACGACACGCGCGCCTGGTCCTTCCCGAATTTCAAGGGGGTCAGCACCTATTACCTCTGCGCCAACCGCGGCAAGCAGAGCATCGCGCTCGATCTCAAGACGCCGGAAGGCCGGCAGATCGTGCTCGACCTCGCCGCCAAGGCCGACGTCGTCGTGGAGAATTTTCGCGCCGGCACAGTCGAGCGGCTCGGCATCGGTTACGAGGATATCAAGGCGATCAATCCGGGCATCGTCTATTGCGCGATTTCCGGCTACGGCCAGACCGGCCCGGAGCGCGACCGGCCCGGTTACGACTTCATCATGCAGGCGGAAAGCGGCCTCATGTCCATCACCGGCCAGGAGGATGGCCCGCCGAACCGGCTCGGCGTCGCCTTCACCGATGTGGTGGCCGGCATGATCGCCACCCAGTCCATTCTCGCCGCACTCTACCAGCGCCGGGATACCGGGCAGGGACAATATATCGACGTCGCGCTGCTCGATGCCACGCTGAACCTCCTGATCAATGTGGGGACGGGATATCTCAATGCCGGCGTCGAGCCCGTGCGCTACGGCAATGCGCATCCGACGGTCGTGCCCTACCAGATTTTCGAGGCGAATGACGGCACCTTCGCGCTTGCCGTGGGCAATGACCGCATGTTCGTCGATTTCTGCGAGCAGGTCATCGACCGGCCTGATCTGGCACGCGATCCCCGCTTCGTCACCTCGCACCAGCGCGCTCTGCACAGGGGCGAACTGCTTCCCCTGCTGGCCGAGATCATCGGCAATGAAAGCTGCGAGCATTGGCTTTCCGCCTGCCAGCGGGCGAGCGTGCCGGCGGGCCAGGTCAAGTCCGTTTCCGAGGCGCTCCAGAGCCCGAGCGTTACGGACAGGGGGGTCGTGCAGCGCCTGGAGCATCCGGAACTTGGAACGGTCTCGCTGATCCGGCCCGCCCATGGTCTCGCCGCGCAGGAAAATGCCGGTGCGAAGGCGCCGCCGCTTCTCGGCGAGGACACGCGCGGCGTGTTGCGCGATGTTCTGGGTTTCGAGGAGGCGAGGATCGAAAGCCTCATCCTTGCCGGCGTCGTCGCCTGCCACGATGTGAAAACCGCAGCCCCATCGCAGTCCGTTCAGGATGCGGTCGCCTAGGCCGGGGAAACGATGATGAGCGTCAACGTCGAAATCGAGGACGAGATCGCGATCGTCACGATCGCCAATCCACCGGTCAACGCCGTGAACAGGGCCGTGCGGGAGCGGTTGCTGGCACTGGCGCAGGAGCTTGATGACAATCCAGGGGTCCGGGCCGTCATCCTGACCGGTGCCGGCACGCTCTTCGTTGCGGGCGCCGATATCGCCGAATTCGACCGGCCGGCTGAGCCGCCATTCCTTCCCGATGTCATTGCGCGCATCGAGAGGGCGGCAAAGCCTTGGATCGCGGCGATCCGCGGGTCCGCCCTCGGCGGCGGTCTCGAACTTGCGCTCGGATGCCGTTTCCGGGTGGCGACGGAAAGCGCCCGTTTCGCCTTGCCGGAAATCAACCTCGGCATCATTCCGGGCGCCGGCGGCACGCAGCGCCTACCGCGGGTCATCGGCGTCGCCGACGCGATCCGGATCGTTGCAGAAAACCACACGCCGGGCGGCGCTGAGGCGCTGAAACTGGGGCTGGTCGATGCCTTTGTCGAAGAACCGCTGCTGCCGGCTGCCATTGCTTTTGCGCGCAATGCCCTCGAACACGCGCTGCCGTCGCCGAGTCTCGATCGACCGGTTTCCGTGCCTTCGCCGGACGTGTGGGCGGAGGCGGAGGACAGGATTGTTGCCCGCGCAAAGGGCGCCTCGGCGCCCCCGCGCGCGTTGCAGGCCCTGCGGCACGGGATCGAACACGGGGCCGAGGCCGGCCTCGCGCTGGAACGCTCCACCTTCCTGGAACTTCGTGCCACGGAAGAGGCGGCCGCCCTGCGCCACCTGTTCTTCGCCGAACGTGCCGCGCTTCGGCCATCGGGCATCCGGGGCATAAGCCCGCGCCCCATCGAAACGGTGGGCGTCGTCGGCGGCGGGACGATGGGGAGCGGAATCGCTGCCGCCCTTCTCAATGCCGGTCTTTCCGTGGTGCTGATCGAGCAGGACGAGGCGGGCGTTTCGCGTGCGCGTTCGACGCTCGCGGGCATTTTCGATTCATCCCGGCGCCGGGGGCAGATAACGGACGACCAGGCATCAGAGCGGATGGCTCGTCTCGAAACGAGCATCGGCTATGGTGCCGCCGCACGATGCGACCTGGTGATTGAAGCCGTCTTCGAGGATCTTGCCGTGAAACGGTCGGTGTTTGCCGAACTCGGGCGCATCTGCCGGCCGGATGCGATGCTTGCGACCAACACGTCCTATATCGACCCACGCCTGATCGCGGAGGGGCTGCCGTGGCCGGAGCGTTTTCTGGGCCTGCATTTCTTCAGCCCGGCGCAGGTCATGAAACTGCTGGAGGTCATCCCGACGCCCGAAACGGCTCCGGATGTGCTGGCGACCGGCTTCGATCTCGCTCGTCGCCTCGGCAAGGTCCCCGTGCGCTCCGGGATCTGTGACGGGTTCATCGGCAACCGCATTCTGCGCCGCTTCCGGGCGGAAGCGGAGGCCCTCGTTTGCGGCGGCGTTGCCATTGCCGCCGTCGATGCGGCCATGCGCGGCTTCGGCTTTGCGATGGGGCCGTTCGAAATGCAGGACATGGCCGGCCTCGACATCGCATTTCTCTATCGCGAAGCGGCGCGGTCGCGCGGGGAGCATGTGCCGAACATGCCCGGCGACCTTCTGGTGCGCGCCGGGCGCAAGGGGCAGAAGACGGGCGGCGGCTGGTACGACTATGCCGCCGGCGACCGCCGGCCGCAGCCTTCGGCCGAGGCGGAGCGGATCATCGCCCCGCTTGTCGGCGCGCAAAACGACGTGGCGGAGGAGGCGATCGTCGCAAGGTTGATGGCGGCGATGGCGCAGGAAGGCCAATTAATTCTCGACGAAGGTATTGCGGCAAGCGCTGCCGATATCGACCTTGTTGAAGTGCACGGCTATGGCTTTCCGCGAAGGCGCGGCGGGCCGATGTTCCAGGCCGCCCGGGCAAGTGCCGACAAGACATGACACGAACAAGGATTTTATGATGACCACCTATCCCGATACATTGCTTTTCATCGACGGCGTCTGGCGCCCGGCATCCACCGGCCGTACCATTCCCGTCGTCAATCCTGCGACGGCGCAGCCGATCGGCAGCGTCGCCTGGGCGGATCGCAAGGATCTAGACGAGGCGCTGGCGGCGGCTGACCGGGCCTTCGCGCAGTGGAGCGCGACATCGGCCTATGACCGCGGCAGGCTGATGCGCCGTGCCGCCGATCTCCTGCGCGAACGGACCGACGAGATCGCGGTCATGATGACGCTGGAGCAGGGCAAGCCGGTCTCGCAGTCGCGGGTGGAAACGCTTGCCGGCGCCGACATCATCGACTGGTTCGCCGGCGAGGGACAGCGCTCCTACGGGCAGGTCATTCCATCCCGCGCACCGGATATCCTCCAGATCACCCTGAAGAAGCCCGTCGGTCCGGTCGCCGCCTTTACGCCATGGAATTTCCCGATCAACCAGGTCGTGCGGAAACTCTCGGCCGCGATTGCCGCCGGCTGCACGATCATCGTCAAGGCGCCGGAAGAAACGCCGGCATCGCCCGCAGCCCTCATCCGCGCCTTCGCCGACGCGGGCATTCCGGCCGGCGTCATCAATCTCGTCTATGGCGTTCCGGCCGAGATTTCGGAATATCTCATCCCGCATCCGGTCATCCGCAAGATCTCCTTCACCGGGTCGACACCGGTCGGCAAGCAACTCGCCGCATTGGCCGGCGCGCATATGAAGCGCGCCACCATGGAACTCGGCGGCCATGCGCCGGTCATCGTTACCGAGGACGCGGATCTCGATCTTGCCGTGAACCTGATGGTCGCCAACAAGTTCCGCAATGCTGGCCAGGTCTGCGTTTCGCCCACGCGGTTCCTCGTGCAGGAGAAAATTGCCGATGCCTTCACCGAGCGGTTCGCGGCCGGTGCGAAGGCAATCCGCGTCGGCAACGGCCTCGATGCCGATATCGAGATGGGTGCGCTGGCAAACGACCGCCGCATCCCGGCGCTGGAGAGCCTGATCAACGATGCCGTCGAGCACGGCGCGAGCCTGAAAACCGGCGGTCGCCGCATCGGCAACGAGGGCTGGTTCTTCGAGCCGACCGTGCTGGCCGACGTGCCGGTGGCGGCCCGCATCATGAACGAAGAACCCTTCGGCCCCGTCGCCGTCGTCAACCGGTTCGGCAATCTCGACGAGGCGATCACCGAGGCCAATCGTCTGCCCTATGGCCTCGCTGCCTTCGCCTTCACGCGAAGCAGCGCCACGGCAACCCGCCTCGGCAACGAGGTGGAAGCGGGCATGCTCTCGATCAATCATCTGGGCCTGGCACTGCCCGAGGTGCATTTCGGCGGCATCAAGGATTCCGGCCACGGCACCGAAGGCGGCGCCGAGGCGCTTCAGGCCTATCTCGACACGCGTCTGGTCACGCGAAAGGGCTGATCCTCCGCCGCTCAGGCGGCGATCGTGCCGGGAGACGCTTCGATCCAGTTGCGCAGCGTCTCCACATAGTTCCGTGCAGCCTCGGCGAGTTCCGTCTCGTCGAGCTTGCCGGCGCGGTAGACCAGGAGCGGGTCTGCCCAGGGCAAGCGGCAGCGATAGGCCATGGCGCGCAGCGGGTTGAGCAAATCGGCAAGCGGTAGCAGGTTCTGCCCGTCGGGGCCGTACGCCTCCGGCACATTGCCGGCGGTGGCGGCGATCATGATCGGCGTGCCTTCCAGCCGACTGCCCTCGGCTTCATAGGCCACATAGTACATCCGCGTCATGACCGCATCGATCCACGCCTTGAGCAGGGGCGGGCTCGAATACCATTGCACCGGGAACTGCAGCACGATGCGGTCCGCCGAAAGCAGCCGTTCTGCTTCGACCGCGCCGTCGCTGAACAGGTCGAGCCGGCCTTCCGGGTAAAGCGCCTGCATATCGACAACCTCGACACCGGGAACCGTGCGAGCCGCCGCGGCAAGCGCGGCGTTGGTCTTGGACTGGGCGATATCGGGATGGAACATCAGGATCAAAGTCTTCACGGCAACCTCCTTGGGTTTGGGTTGCCGTGAAGATGGCGCTGGATTCGTAATTACTCCAATCGATATTCAATATTCCATATTATCCGTTTTGTGGATTAAACGTGGCGCAGCGGAATCTTGCGAAAGATCGCTTCGTACATAGCCGGCGCTCGTGGTTAGATGCAGCCCGGCACTCCGGTTCGGAGCGCCGGGATTCCGGCCTGATATTGCGTCAGAGCGCTTCAGTTTTTCGCAGGTTGCGAAATTGTCGTTGCGCGTCGGCAGGCGGATGTTTGGCGCTTGGCTCAAAATGGGAGAGAACCACGATGTCTCGACAGATGATTGCGCTAGCCTGGGTCTGCCCCGCTCAATTCTGCGAGCGTAGCGAGTTTGACGGATCGTCTGACCGTCTCGGTTTCTGGCTGAAACTCCTGTCACGCTTCTTCTGAAAGCCTGCTCAGCACGCGTTCTGCTTCAAATTCGGGCCGAAGGTGCAGCGCGCGACGCCGCCTGATGCCGGCGTTGCGGATTTCACCGCCCAATTCCTTTGACGCCCCGCATAACGGGCGAAAACCCCCGCCAATACCACTTAAGCGAACGCCCGCGCCATGTGCAGGGCGTCACATTATCCATGCATGCGAACGCGTGCGCGATCACCCTGTTGACATGGTAACCGGATAGTGCATTAAATAAATAACTAACTAGATACATACTTGATGGCGACATGGTCGCCCCGGCGAGCGGAGGGCTCATCGATCAAGGATGTGATCGCGGAGGAGGGGAATTTGAAAGTTTTCGGCGTTGAGCATGTCGGCTTTACGGTGCCGGACCTGGAGGAGGCGGTTTCGTTCTTCGAGACGGTTTTTGGTGCGGTTACGGTCATGACGACGGGAAAGGTCGATGTGGACGGCGAATTTATGCGCCGCCGGCTCGGCGTGCCGGACCATTGCCGCATCGAGAACATTAAGGTGCTGCGCTGCGGCAATGGCAGCAATCTCGAACTCTTCCAGTATTCCGGCGAAACCACGGAAGAGGCGCTGAAGCGCAACAGCCAGCCGGGCGGTTTCCATGTCGCCTTTCAAGTGGATGACGCGGTTGCCGCGGCCGAACGGCTGCGGGAAAAGGGCGTCGATGTGCTGGAGGGGCCGACCTATGTCGATGCCGGCGCGATGAAGGGGCTGACCTGGCTCTATCTTCGCGCGCCCTGGGGCCAGTTCCTCGAAATCGTCAGCATGACCGGGCCGCTCGGCTACGAGGCCGATGGCGGGCCGAAACTCTGGTCGCCGGTGAGCAACGCCTAAACCCCATTCCATCCCTTTGAGGGATGCGCAATCCGCCTGCCGACACGGCTCGCGGGACTGAACCACCGTGCCCGGAAAACCGGGGGCGGCCCTGCAATCGTTTCATTGAATGAGGAGGAGCATTTCGATGGGAATTTGGAAGAAATCCGTATTGGCCGCTGGTTTCGTGGCGCTGATGTGCGGCAGCGCGCTGTCGCAGGACAAGCCGTTCGAAGGCGTGCAGCTGAAGATGCTCGGCATCGGCGATACGTCGGTGACGCGCCTGGCAAAAATCACCAGCGAGTTTGAGGAACAGACCGGCGCCAAGGTGCAGATCGATATGCTCCCCTATCCGGGGCTGATCGACAAGATCATCATCGAGGCGAGCTCGGACAACCCGACCTACCAGCTCCTGTGGGTCGATAGCCCCTGGGTCGGCATGCTCGGCGAGGCCGGCGCGTTGCAGGATCTCACCGAATACGCCAAGCGCGACGCCGCCGAAATCGGCCTCGACGACATCATTCCCGTGCAGTTGCAGGAAAATAGCTGGCAGGGCCAGCTGCTCGCCTTCCCGGCCTCCGGCATGATCTGGCACGTCAACTATCGCCAGGACCTGTTCGACGATGCTGGCGAGAAGGAGGCCTTCAAGGCCAAGTACAACTACGATCTCGCGCCGCCCGCCACCTGGCAGCAGTTCCACGACATTGCCGAGTTCTTCACCCGCAAGAAGGGCGACAAGCTTGCCGGCAAGGTGCTGGAACAGGATTTTTACGGCAATGCCGAGTCCTACAGCCGCGTGCAGGGCGCGATCACGCATGACTATTTCCCGATCATGCGCGGCTTCGGCGGCGACTATTGGGATCCGGCGACCGGCCTTTGCGCGATGACCGGCGAGCCGCATGTCAAGGCGGCGGAATTCATGAAGTCGCTGGTTCCGTTCAATCCGCCGGATTATCTCGGCCTGATGTGGGACATCCAGTCCGGCTACATGGAACGCGGCGAGACGGCGCTTTCCGGTTACTGGAGTGTGCGCACCGTGCGCCTGACGAACCCGGAAGAAGCGAAGTTGCCGACGCTTGGCAAGGCCGGCTTCTCCGGCGGGCCGACGGAAGACGGCAAGCCGCAGCCGACCTATACCGGCTCGCTGTCCTTCGCCATCAACGCCAAGGTCTCCGACCAGGAAAAAGAAGCCGCTTGGGCCTTCATCAAGTGGGGCACCGGCGAGAAAATCATGCGCCGCCTTGCCGATGAAGGCTGGGGCATCAGCCAGTTCCGCAAGTCGATCCTTGCCGATCCCGCCCTTCAAGAGAAGTACCCCTATTACAAGGTGCTGCTCGACACCCAGACGAACGCGCGCCGCCGCATCTTCCATCCGTTCTACGCGGATGTGGAGGAAAACTTCGGCGTCGAACTCTCCAAGTACATGGCCGGCGAGACGGCGACCGCACAGGAAGCGCTGAACAACGCCTGCACCGCGGTCAATTCGCGCCTGTCGATGTTCCCGCTCGAACAGCGACTTCGCTGGATCAATGACGCACCGGTCACCGTGTTGCAGAAGTAAGCGCCAACCCCGCGCTCCGGCCGCCTTGGCCGGAGCGCGGAATGAAATGACATGCGGGAGGGTGCCATGGGCTATGTCAACAGACGCAACAGGACGATCGCGGGGGTATTCCTGCTGCCGACGGCGGCGGTGCTTTTCCTGACGACCATCTATCCGATGCTCTATGCGCTCTATCTGAGCTTTCGCAATTACGACCTTGCGAAACCGTTTATTCCGCGCATCTTCGTCGGCCTTGCCAATTTCCAGGAAGTGCTGACCTCCGGGCCATTCCTGCACAGTATGCTGATCACCTTCAAGCTGATGGGGGTCACGCTGTTCTTCCAGTTCGTCATCGGCGTGGGCCTGGCCTTGCTGGTAACGCAGCGCCTGCCCGGCATGGCGGCGATCCGCACGCTGCTGCTCATTCCCATGATGATCTCGCCGGTCATCGTCGGCCTCGTCTGGCTCTTCATCTATTTTCCGGAGCTCGGCTATTTCAACTATTTCATCGGCCTGATCGGCATCAATCCGATCCCGTGGATCACCAGCACGCAATGGGCGCTGACGGCGATCGCCATTGCCGACATCTGGCAATGGACGCCCTTCGTGATGATGGGGACGGCCGCCGCCCTGCAAAGTCTGTCGCCCGAGCCCTACGAGGCGGCGCGCATCGACGGCAATTCCAACATCGACGTCTTCCTGCACGTCACGCTGCCGCAGCTGAAGCCGGTGCTGATCAGCCTGTTGTTCCTGCGCGCCATCGATGCCTTCAAGATCTACGACATCATCTTCGTGCTCACCAAGGGCGGGCCGGGCGACGCCACCGAGACGATCGCCCTCTACATCTACCGCCAGAGTTTCACCTTCTGGCGTATGGGGGTCGGTGCTGCCGCCTCCTTCGTGTCGCTGATCATCATTTCCGTGCTGATCACGCTGTTCTTCAAATCCATGCAGAAGAGCGCCGCTGCGCGTTGAGGAGACCCACCATGAACAGGCTCAGCACCAGACAGGCGACCCTCGTCTACCTCGTAACCGGCATCATCCTGATCATCTTCATGATCCCGATCTACCTCATCCTGGCGTCCTCCCTGAAACCGTCGGCGGATATGTTCTCCCGTCCGCCGACGGTCTTTTTCACGCCGACGCTGCAACACTATGTCGATCTCTTCACGCTGCGGCCGTTCCACTGGAACATCATCAACAGCCTGATCGTCACACTCGGCTCGACGGTCTTCTCCGTCACCATCGGCGCCCTAGGCGCCTTCGCGCTCTCGCGCATCCGCCACCCGCGCATCAACGACGCGGCGTTCTGGATCCTGTCGATGCGCATGTTTCCGCCCATCGCCGTCGTCGTGCCCTATTACATCATCTTCAAGTCGATCGGCCTGCTCGACACGCCCTTGGCGTTGATCATCGTCTATTCGACGGCGAATATTCCGCTCACCGTCTGGCTGATGAAGGGCTTTTTCGACGAGGTGCCGGAGGCGCTGGAAGAGGCGGCGCAGGTCGATGGTTATGGAATCGTCGAGATCTTCTACCGCATCACGCTGCCGCTCGCCGCGCCCGGCCTCGCCGTCTGCGCCGTGTTCTGCTTCATCTTCTCGTGGAACGAGTTCCTGTTCGCGCTGATGCTGACTGGCTCCAGCGCGCAGACCGCCACCGTCGCCGTCATGTCGTTCTGGAGCAGCGACGCGGTGCAGTGGGGCCGCATCATGGCGGGCTCGTTCATCATTCTCATCCCCGGCGTCATCTTCGTGCTCACCTGCCAGAAATGGCTGGTCAAGGGCCTGACGCTCGGATCCGTCAAATAGGCCCGGCAGCACCAGCACCCGGCATCTGGACTGCATTGCGGAGGAAAAATCTTGGCATCTGTTTCCCTTACCAACGTCGTGAAAGCCTTCGGCGCCTTCAAGGTGGTGCATGGCGTCGATCTCGACATCGCCGACGGCGAGTTCGTCGTGCTGCTCGGCCCCTCCGGCTGCGGCAAGACCACCACGCTGCGCATGGTCGCCGGCCTTGAGGACGTGACCGGCGGCGAGATCCGCATCGCCGGCGAGGTCATCAACGACCGGGCGCCGAAGGACCGCAAGATCGCGATGGTGTTCCAGAACTACGCGCTCTACCCGCATATGACGGTGCGGCAGAACATGGAGTTCGCGCTGAAACCGCAGCGGCTCTCCAAGGCCGAGGTCGATGCGAAGATCGCCGGCGTCGCTGCCATGCTCGGGCTGGACGTGCTGCTTCAGCGCAAGCCCGCCCAGCTTTCCGGCGGCCAGCGTCAGCGCGTGGCGATGGGCCGGGCGATGGTGCGAACGCCAGAGGTGTTCCTGTTCGACGAGCCCTTATCGAACCTCGATGCCAAGCTGCGTACCCAGGTCCGCATGGAAATCGCCAAGCTGCACAAGCAGCTCGGCACCACCGTCATCTACGTCACGCACGACCAGGTCGAGGCGATGACGCTCGCCGACAAGATCGTCATCATGAAGGACGGCCATATCGAGCAGATCGGGGCGCCCGAAGAGGTCTTTGCCCACCCGAAAAACCTCTTCGTCGCCACGTTCATCGGCAGCCCGTCGATGAACCTCTTCCGCATGACCGCGGAGCGCGGCGACACCGGAACGGTGCTGTCCTCGCCAGCTTTCTCCCTCCGCCTGCCGGCAGAGTTGGGCGCGAAATTGAAGCTGGGGCAGGCGGTGGCGCTGGGTGTCCGCCCGAGCGACGTGCGCCTTGCGCAGGCCGACGACGCGGAGGCCATCGAGGCCCGGGTCGAGGTGGTGGAATATCTCGGCGTCGAAGCGCTGGTCGATCTCCGGATCGGCACCCAGGAATTCATCGCGCAGATCCCGGCAAGCGAGCGGCCCGCGCTCGATCAGGCCGTGAAGGTCGTCTTCAACCCGGCCGGCCTGCATCTTTTCGACAGCGAAAGCGGCCAAGCGCTTTGAGCCGCAAGGAGACCATCATGTCCGGCAAGGAAATCATCTTCCCGCAGAAGAACAGCTTCGTTCTGGCGGATTGCGAAACGCCGCCGCTTGGCGCGAGCGAGGTGCGCGGCCGCACGCTCGCGACGCTCGTCAGTCCCGGCACCGAACTCGCCTGGGCGACGGGCGAGGACTTTCCCATCCGGCCTGGCTATGCCGCGGTGTTCGAGGTGGAAGAATGCGGCGAGGCCGTTCCCGATGTGAAAGTCGGCACCCGGCTATTCTGCATGGGGCCGCATCGCAGCTTCCAGCAGGTCGAGCATCGGTTCACGCTGCCGGTGCCGGAAGGCCTTTCATCCGAAGAAGCCGTCATCGCGCGGCTGATCGGCGTGTCAATGACGACGCTGATGACGACCAAGGCGAGGCCCGGCGACCGCGTGGTTATCGGCGGTGCCGGCCCCGTCGGCTATCTCGCCGCACATATCTTCAGGCTCTCCGGCTACGAGGTGTCCGTGGTCGAGCCGGACCCGACCCGACGCAGCCAGATGGTTGCCTCCGGCATCGCCTCGGTCTTTGCCGAGATGCCGGCTACTGATCCCGACTTCGCCGGCAAAGTCGCGCTCGTCGTCGACTGCTCCGGCCACGAGGCCGCGGTTCTCGGCGGCTGCCGCATCGTGCGCCAGCACGGCGAGGTCGTGCTGATCGGCGTGCCATGGAAGCGCCATACCGAACTCTACGCCCACGACATCCTGCACGCGGTCTTCAACAATTTCGTGCTGCTCAGGAGCGGTTGGGAATGGGAGTTCCCGTTGCTGGCAAAAGGCTTCAAATGGGTGGAGCTGCTGGACGGCTACAACAACACCAGCCAAAGCGTCTTCGGCGGCTTCGCCAAGGCTCTGAAATGGCTTTCCGAAGGCCGCATCCCGCTCGACGGCCTCCTGCGCAAGGCATCGCCAAAGGCTCCGGCCGCGCTCTACACCGCGCTACTGGCCCGCGAAATCACCGAGCCCTTCGTCGTGCTCGACTGGCAGTCGGAATGATCACCCCCAGATGCGGGTAATGGCATCGAAGGCGAACTGGATGGTCGGGTCGTTCGCCCGCGCTTTCAGGCATACGAAGCTCAGGGCGGTTTCGATCTGGACGCGATCGGCGATCACCAGTCCGTTGGACTGGTGTTCATGGAGCGCCAGCGACTCGCGGCAGAGGCTGAGCCCCAGCCCGGTTCGCACCATCGCCAGCATGGAAGGTTCCTGGTCGACCGAGGCGACGACGTTCTGCCGCACGCCGAGGTCGCCGAACACGCGCCCCAGCAGCCGGTTGTGCACGGAGGCCGGCGGCGTGCCGATCCAGGGGAGGGCCGCGAGCGCCGGCCAGTCCTGGCCGCGAACGACGCCGGCGAGCGATGGCGGCGCGACGACCAGATAGGTCAGCCGCGCGAGTTCCTTCGCGTGGAAGAGGTTTTCCTGCCCATCCGGCACCGCGCCGGCCACTGGGTCGAAATCCCGGATGTCGCCGAGAAAATACCCGACATCCAGCTCGTTTCGCCGGAGACCCTCCGGCACGTCGCCGCTCATGCCGTGGCGCAGTTCCGTTTCGATGCCCGGACCGCTTTCCACCAGCGCCTTCAAAAACGCCCCCAGCCGCGTGAATTCCGGATCGATGATCGTGCCGATCCGCAATTTTCCGAGCAGGCGCGTCGCGAGGTGCCCCGCCGTTTGGCCGAAATCCGTGAGCGCCGCCAGCACCTGCTCCGCCTTCGCCGCCAGCAAGGCGCCTTCGAGGGTCAATTCCAGGCCCACCGACGTTCGGCGGAACAGGGTGATGCCGGTATCCGCGGCAAGGCGCTTGAGCTGCAGGGTCACGGCCGGCTGGGTGAGATGCAACTGTTCGGCCGCGCGCGTGACATTGCCCTCGCGCGCAACGGTCACGAAGGCCTTCAAAGTCCTGAGGTCGGTCGGGCTCGCCATATTAATTCTGATTATAATTGCCTGCTTCATTTGTCATTGGATTTTCCGCCGCATCTGCAGGTATTCCTGAAAAAACACGAGGAGGACGCTCAGATGCCAGGTAGAACGGTCGGACTTTATAACAGCGACGGCGGCATAACCCGATGACGCGTCCGAATATCCCATCTGACCGTTTCGACTACATCGTCGTCGGGGGAGGCTCCGCTGGCTGCCTGCTGGCCAATCGCCTCAGCCGCGATCCTGCGACGCGCGTGCTGCTGCTGGAAGCGGGCAGGAAGGACAACTATCCGTGGATTCATATCCCGGTCGGTTATCTCTACTGCATCGGCAATCCGCGCACCGACTGGCTGTTCAAGACCGAGCCGGATGCCGGGCTGAACGGCCGGTCGCTGCGCTATCCGCGCGGCAAGACGCTCGGCGGCTGCTCCTCGATCAACGGCATGATCTACATGCGCGGCCAGGCTCGCGACTATGACGGCTGGGCGGCGGCGACCGGGGACAGCGCCTGGTCCTGGCAGAATTCCCTGCCCGATTTCAAGGCCCATGAGGACCACTACCGGCTGGACAGCGGTGCGGACCCGCAGACGGGCGGCAACAGCCGATTCTCCGACATGCACGGCCACGGCGGCGAGTGGCGCATCGAGAAGCAGCGCCTGAAATGGGATATTCTCGAATCCTTCGCCGAGGCTGCCGTCGAGGCCGGCGTACCGCGCTCCGACGATTTCAACAGCGGCGACAACGAGGGCGTCGGCTATTTCGAAGTCAACCAGCGTTCGGGCTGGCGTTGGAACACCTCCAAGGCCTTCCTGCGCCCGGCGAGGAACCGGCCCAACCTCTCCGTCTGGACGGAATGCCATGTCGAAAAGCTGACGCTCGAAGGCAAGCGCTGCACCGGCGTCGTGCTTCAGCGGCAGGGGCGCAGGATGGAGGTCCGCGCCGAGAAGGAAGTGATCCTTTCGGCCGGGGCGATCGGCTCGCCGCAGATCCTGCAATTGTCGGGCATCGGACCGGCGCAGCTTTTGAAGCGCCACGGCGTCGAGGTGGCGCACGATCTGCCGGGCGTCGGCGAAAACCTGCAGGACCATTTGCAGATCCGCGCGGTCTTCAAGGTCGGCAATGCCAAGACGCTGAACACGCTCGCCAACAGTCTGTTCGGCAAGGCGATGATCGGCCTTGAATATGCGTTCAAACGCAGCGGCCCGATGAGCATGTCGCCCTCGCAGCTCGGCGCCTTCACCCGCTCGGACGAGACGCAGGTCCACGCCAACCTGGAATATCACGTCCAGCCGTTGAGCCTCGATGCCTTCGGCGAGCCGTTGCACAGCATCCCCGCCTTCACCGCGAGCGTCTGCAACCTGAACCCGACCAGTGCCGGAACCGTGCGCATCCGCTCCGGCAAGGCGGCCGATGCACCGGCCATCGCGCCGAACTACCTGAGCACGGAGGAGGATCGCCGCATCGCCGCCGACAGCATCCGGCAGGTGCGCAAGATCGTCTCGCAGCCGGCGCTTGCAAAGTACCAACCGGAGGAGTGGAAACCCGGTCTCCAGTTCCAGTGCGACGAGGACCTCGCCAAGCTCGCCGGGGACATCGCCAACACCATCTTCCACCCCGTCGGGACGACGAAGATGGGCCACGCCGACGACCCGATGGCCGTGGTCGACAGCCGCCTGCGGGTGCGCGGCATCGCGGGCCTGCGCGTCGTCGATGCCGGAATCATGCCGAAGATCACCAGCGGCAACACCAATGCGCCGACGCTGATGATCGCGGAAAAGGCGGCGGGATGGATTATTGCCGATGCCCGGCAGCACGGATGACGGACGGGGATGACCGCGATTCCTGGTTGAGCAGGTCGATTGCGGCGAGGGCTTCCCGCCGCGTGGAAAAGGCAAGAATCTCGTCGCCCATCATGCCGGGCAAATCGGTCGCATTGTCCCAGACCACATAGTGATCCAGCGGATCGAGGAGACATTCGTAGCGATCGGTCGTCCCGGTTTCCATCGCCATGTCATCCTCCGCTGCCTGACGTTTGAAGCCGGCAACATAATCCGCCAATGCAAACATCCGCTTAACCGCGCGCCCGAAGGGCGGCGGTCAGCGGTAGCCTTGTCGCGGCGAGCGCGGGAAGGGCGCCGCCGAGGATGCCGATGGCAAGGCCGAGCAGGCCCGCCGTCAACAGAACGTCTGGCGTGACGGCGAGCTGGAAGGCCATGCGGGTATTGTTCGCGCCGATCGTGCTGGCCTGCCAGCCGTTGAAGATCAGCCAGGAGGCAAGGAGGCCGAGGACGACGCCGGCGCCCGCCAGCACCACGGCTTCCACCCATGTGCCGAGAAAGGCCGAGAGGCGGCTGAAGCCGAGCGCGCGCACGGTGGCGATCTCGACGGTGCTATCCGAGACGGAACTTGTCATCGTGTTGAGGGCGCCCGCCGTCGCCCCCACAGCCATCAGCAGCGCGACCGGCCAGCCGAACAGGCGGATGAGGCTCGCCGTGCGCCCGGATTGCGCGGCGTAAAGGTCGGCTTCGGAGACGGCGACGAGCGGGGTCTCGGTGATCGTGGCGAGCGCGCCTTGCAAGCGTTCGAGCGATGCGGGATCGGCGAGGCGGAGTTTCAGGCTTTGCACCTGACCCTGCCGGTCGAAGGCGGCGCGCACCGCTTCGAGGTCTGCCCACAGTTCGGATTCGAAGGCGCTGCCGCCGGCGGAGAAATGTCCCACGACCGTCCAGTCGACCGCACCGAGGCGCACCGTGTCGCCCACTTGGAGGCCGAATTCCTCGGCGAGACGATCGCCGGCGACGATCTCGCGGGCGCCCGGCGTGAAGATGCGGCCGGCCGAAAGCGTGATGCCGTCGCGGATCGACGGGCCGGCCGCGTCCATGCCGCGTAGCGCCATCGTGCGCTGGCTCAGATCGACGGACACGACGATCTCGCGGGACGAGACGCGCTTGCCGCCGGCGGCGCGGACGACGCCCAGGTCGCCGGTCATGGCATCGAGCGTGCGGATGACGGTTGCGGGAATATCCGAGCCCGTCTCCTGATTGGTGCCGCCGCCGAGAACGACGGCGACGGCGCGTGAACCGGCGCCGGTCAACGCCGTCTCGAACCCTTTCGCCATGGAGAGGAAGCCGGCGAGCACGCAGACGACGAGGGCGACCGACAGGGCCATGGAGGCGGAAATCGCGGAACGGCGCGGCAGGCTGGACAGGTTGGTGCGGATCATCACGAGCGCTTGTCTTGCATG
Source organism: Shinella sp. GW821-FHT10F02 (assembly GCF_058809275.1). NCBI lineage: Bacteria > Pseudomonadati > Pseudomonadota > Alphaproteobacteria > Hyphomicrobiales > Rhizobiaceae > Shinella > Shinella sp. GW821-FHT10F02. Next base: position 968,817 of record NZ_JBXASL010000001.1, read on the forward strand.
GGTGGACATGGGGTTACCTCGTTCTGAAAGCTTTGATGATGGGGGTTCGCATGGCGTTGAAGGCCGGCAGCGCGCCGGTCGCAAGCCCGAGGGCGGCGATGATGACCAGCGCCTTTGCGAGAACCGGCGCGGAGAAGACCAGCCCGAGCGTCGGGCCGGCAAGAATGGTGGCGAGCTTCGCCAAAGCGAGGCCGATGCCCCCGCCGACTGCGAAGACGAAGAGGGTTTCGCCGAGGACGAGCGCCATGATGCCGAGGCGGGAGAAACCGAGCGTCTTCAGCACGCCGATCTCGAAGGTGCGTTCGCGCACGGCGAAGACCATGGTGTTTACGACGATCATCAACAGGGTGACGAAGGCCGCGCCGATGACGAGGTTCACGATCAGCCCGACATCGGCATATTGGCGCAGAAACGCTTCCAGGAACTGCTTTTCCGACTGGGTGCGCGTCGGCGTCGCCGAGTTGGCGAACATAGTATCGATGCCGGCGGCAAGTTCCCCCGGCGAAACGCCTGCGCGAGGCAGGACGACGAAGGCGTCCACGGTGTCCTTGCCGCGCGCGCGGGCGGCGTTCACATAGTCGTAGCGGGCGATCATGAAATAGGTGTCGGTAGCAGCACTTTCGCCCTCGAAGATGCCGGCGATCTCGAAACGCCAGTCGCGGCTGCCGTCCTCTCTCGGCGTGTCGAAGGCGGTGAACGTCGCGCGTTGGCCGACGCTCCAGCCTTGCGCCTCGGCGAGCGCGCGGCCGACCAGCACCCTGTCGCGGGCCTGGCCGATCGCGCCGACCAGGGCCGGCGTCAGGCCGAGCCCCTTGCCGTTGACGGCCATCAGCAGGTTTGGATCGGCGGCGCTGATGGCGACGACGTTTTTCTCCACGCCGGCGAAGCCGCGCAGCCGCGCGACATAGCCGACCGCCGCAACGCCGGGATCGGCGGCGATGCGCGACATTGCCGCCATCGGCAGCGGTTGCGTGTGGCCGCCGGCACTCGTGACGCCGAGAAGGTCGTCGCTGGCGCCAGCGGCACCCTGCGTTCCGTTCAGGAAGCTTGCGGTCAGGCCGTAGATCAGGAAGGCGACCGCGATCGAGACCATGAGGAGCACGGTGCGCAGCGGCTTTCGCCAGGCATTCTTTCGGGCGAGATCGAAGAAGGTCATCAGGCGGCCCTCTTCTCTTCGACGAAATCGCCCTTGTCGAGATGCAGCGTGCGGCGTGCATAAAGGGCTGCCTGCGGGTCGTGCGTCACCATGACGATGGTCTTTTCCAGCTCGCGGTTGAGGAAGCGCAGCATGTCCAGAACCTCGTCGGCAGACTTGCGGTCGAGGTCGCCGGTCGGCTCGTCGCAGAGCAGCAGGCCCGGATCGGAGACGATGGCGCGGGCGATGCCGACGCGCTGCTGCTGGCCGCCGGACATCATGGCGGGATATTGTTTTTCGCGCCCGGCGAGACCGACGAGATCGAGGACCTTTTCGACACGCAGGCGCCGTTCCTTGCGCGACAGCGGTTTCAGCAGCAGCGGCAGCTCGACATTTTCCGCGGCGGTGAGCATGGGCAGCAGATTGTAGAACTGGAAGACGATGCCCATGTTATGCGCCCGCCAGGCCGAGCGCGCGGCCTCGCCCATCTGGTCGAGGCGACTGGTGCCGATGCTCAAGGTGCCGGCATCCGGCCGGTCTATGCCGGCCAGCATGTTGAGCAGCGTCGATTTGCCCGAGCCGGACGGCCCCATGACGGCGACGAAATCGCCGCGCGGGATGGCGAGGTCGAGACCGGCGAAGATGGGCATCATCTCTCCGCCAATGCGATAGGCCTTCCTGACGCCGCTGAGCGCGATATAGGGGGTTGGGTGCTGGGTCATTGCGTGTTTTCTCCTGTTTCATCGAGGGCGATGCGGATGCGGGCTGCCATGTTCGGGCGGATGCCGTCGGGCGGATCGTCGAGCGACAGGCGCAGCGTGACAGTGCCCTTTTCCGCGGAGGCGACCGGCGCCAGCCGCAGGACCGTGACGGCGAAGGGTTTGTCGGGAAAACCGTCGAGCACCGCCTGGCCGGCAAGGCCGGGCTTGAGGGCCGCGATGGTGGTTTCCGCTACGTCGGCGTCGATCACGAGGGTTTTCGTGTCGGTGATCGTCAGCAGGCTCTGGCTTTCGCGAACGCTGTCGATGCGCGCCAGCACCGTGTCGCCGACGCGGGCGTCGAGACGGGTGACGGTGCCGGCGAAGGGCGCGCGAACGGTCAGTTCCGCCACCCGTTCCTCAGCAATGCGGATAGCGATATCGGCGCTGTCTTTGGATTGCCGGGCCTGCGTCACGGCATTCTCGGCGCGCTCGGCTGCCGCGCGTGCGTCTTCAAGCGACTGTCTGGAGGTAGCGTCGCGGGCGGCGAGAATCTCCGCGCGGTCCAGCAGGGTGCGGGCCTGTGCGAGGTCGATAGCGCGGGCGGCGAGGACCAGCTCGGCGTGAGCCTTCGCGGCGCGCGCCTGTTCGAGCGCGAAGCGGGCGCCCGCATCCTCCAGCGTGACAAGAACCTGGCCCGCCTCGACGGCGTCGCCCAGCGCCACGGCGATCCGCGTGATCCTGCCTTCATATTTGGCAAAGACCGTCGTCATGCGCGGCGCGGCGACGAAGCCGGAACCGGTGACCTCGCGTCCGGCCGGGATGGGATTGCGGCCAGCGGATCGTTCGCCCTCGACCTCCGTCACGGCGACAGGGTCGGCGACCGCACGCTCCGGCTCCGAGAGGGCGGCTTCAATATGAAGGACTACGTCCTGCCGATAGAGGAGGGCGCCGACGGCGGCTCCGACCATCAAGACGCCGAGGCAGATCGGAAGGACGAGACGCCGGAGCATCGGCTTCGGCGGCTGGATATCGTGAGGGACGGGCTCAAGCGAGAGCGACTTGAGCGTCTCGGCCAGTTTTCGGCCCTGTTCGGTGGCGATGTCGAAATGTGTGTTCATGCCGGACATCATGGCCGGCGAGGGCGAAACCGCGACCTGGAACGCGTTATGGGTCGTGCTTGATCGCGATCGGGGACGTCGCGGCCTTGCGCTCGCGCCATTCGAGCGGCGACATTTCGGTGACGCGGCGGAATTCGCGGTTGAAGTTGGACTTGGTCTGGAAACCCACCTCGAACATGATCTCGGTCACGGGCTTGTCCGTCTCGGCAAGCAGCGCGCAGGCCTCGGCGATCCGGTGCTCGTTGACATATTGCGAGACGTTCTTGCCCGTCGCCCGGTTGATCGCCGTGGAAATCTGCCGGGCCGGAATTCCCGTCTTGCGCGCCAGCCGGTCGAGGCTGAGATCGACATCGCGATAGACTCGTTTCGCCTGCATCACCGCCTGAACCGCGGCGAGGGTTTCCTTGTCCTCCGCCATCTCCAATCTGGGGCCAGGGCCGGCACCTGCCGTCTGATCGGGCTTGCCTCGGCGCCCGGCTGTCGCGACGGCGCCGGACAGCACCGCCAATACAGCAAGGTTCGCGATGGTGACCAGAAGGGGCGCATGGTCGCCCTGGGTCCAGGCGAAGTCGAGAAAGATCACGATGTCCATCGCCGCCGACAACAATAGGGCCGTCGCTGCGAAGAGGATGGCGCGATAGGCGGGGCCGGCATTATCGAAAGGCGTCAGGCGAAGCGCGTCCGAGCCCGGCCGCATCAAAAGCAGGATCGCCACCGCATAGCCGCTGAAGATCAATGCGATGGCGAAGTCGATGGCAGCGCGCCACAGCAGGACCATCAGCACAATTGCGATCACCGGAATGAGATGCAGACCCACACGCAGGATCGGTGACACATCGCTCTTGCGCACCATCCCGGCCACGCCGGCATAGACAAGCGGCGGTACCGTCGAAGCCACGATGGGCAGCACCGGACCGACGCCATTCACCGCGTAGCCCCAGCGAAACCCCAGCAGGATCGATTGAAGGGCGGCCACCAGAATCAAGGCGAGAAACGGCATGTTCGGCGGCGCATCGTCGTCGCGTCGAATGACGGTGACCAGCAGAATGACAAGCAGGGTCGCAACGACGAAGGGAACTGGAATGGATAGCATTATGTCTGGAAGGGCTTGAGGGCAGAAGAGGAGTGTTCGACGCTATCATGGCGTATCGGGCAGGTTTTCGCGACCTCGATCACGTTTGAGGTCTCTTTTCGGGGTAACTCCACCCTCGGTGCCGTCTTCACGCCGCTTGACCGAATGCGGAATTTGTAACTATTATTGTTACATGACTTCAAGCAATGAAAAATCTGGATCTCCCGGCGTCGACAAACCGGCTTTTACCGCGGCGCATGCCAGTTCCTATGTGGAAGGAACGCTGAAAAAGGTTCCGGGCCTCGCTTCGCTCCACCGCATGGCGTCGATGCTGATTGCAGAGCGGGTGCCGGGGGCCGGCCGGGTTCTGGTGCTGGGCGCGGGCGGTGGACTGGAGCTCAAGGCTTTGGCCGACGAAAATCCTCACTGGGATTTTTACGGAATCGATCCCTCGGCCGACATGCTTTTGCTGGCGCAGGAGATGGTAGGGCCTCATCTGCCGCGTGTGCAATTGCACCAGGGATATATAGACACCGCTGAAGAGGGGCCGTTCGATGCGGCCGTTTGTTTCCTCACGCTGCATTTCGTGGCGCGCGATCAACGCCTCGACACCTTGCAGCAATTGCGTCGCCGGCTGGTGCCGGGCGCGCCGTTCCTTGTCGCCCATATCAGTTTTCCGCAGGGTGAACCCGAGCGATCGATGTGGATCGCCCGCCATGTCGCCTTCGGAGGGGCTTCCGGGGACGCGGAAAGCGCGCGGCAGGCTATTGCCACGAGATTGTCGATTCTCTCGCCCGAAGAGGACGAATCGATGCTGCGGGAAGCGGGGTTTTCGGATGTCAGCCTGATTTATGCGGGCCTGACATTCAGGGGGTGGGTGGCTTACGCCTGAACTCTCGCCGTTTGCTTGGAAGCCAAGCCCGGCATTCGGCGTGTCTTGACGCCTTGGCTCAAAAGTGCCGAACGAGGACCGGCGAGGCTTCTCAGCCGATCCTCGAACGAAACAGATCAGAGAACGCGGACGTTTTCTGCCTTGGATTTGCCGGTCTTGCGGTCCTGGCCAACGTCATAGCTGACGCGCTGGCCTTCGCTCAGCGAGCCGCCCTGCAGAGCGGAAACGTGTACGAAGACATCACTGCCCCCATTTTCGGGCGTGATGAAACCAAAACCCTTTTCCCCATTGAAAAACTTAACAGTGCCAGTGGCCATTTCTAATCCTCGAAGCTCGAACAGCGGATTGCCGCGCGGCAAAACCTATCGCGGTTGGACGCAGTCTGCAATGCGCTTGCTGGTTGGTAAGCCTTAATCTCCACGATCCATTGTCATTTTTTGATACTTCGTGGGTTGCGAAGACCGGATTCGAGCCCCTTGAATTGCTCCAGGCCCATCCATATCTAGGGTTCACCACCCGTATTGATGATGCCTGCCGCAACAGCACCATACTGCTGCGCGTGTCGTCCGGGTCTAATAGGGCGCTCCCCGAAAGGGTCGAGCGCCCTATTTCTTTTCCAGGCCGACGTGTTGTTTCATGTCATACACGGCGGCGTTGTCCTGGATTTTTCGCAAGCCCTTATAAAGCGTTTGGCGGAGATTGCCGTCTTCGCTCCAGCCGCGGAATTCGATTTCAGCAATGAGGGTGGGCAGCGTGAAGACGTAGCCTTTGCCCTTCATCGGCAAGACCGGTTTGCGCGTCTTGAGCATGTCGAGCGTCTTGCGGAGATAGTCCGCATCCTTGGCGCTTAGCCCGGTCGAGACGGAACCGACATGCACCCAATCATGTCCGTGCCGTGCGGCGAGAAGCAGGCTGGCGATGCCGCTTTGGGCGGAATCCGATGGCTCATAGCCGACGATCATGAAGCTGCCGCCCTCTATGCATTCGACCTGGAGCCAGTCGTCGCTGCGACCGGATCGGTAGGGGCGGTTGCGATGTTTGGCGACGATGCCCTCCAGCCCGAACCGGCGCGCTTCGGCTAGGAGGTCGTCTGCATCGATGTCGAGTTCTTCCGACAGCCGGATCGCGCCGTCCCCGCCGGCCGGGACGAGATCTTCCAGCAGATGCCGCCTCAAGGAGAGTTCCGTGCCCGTCAGGTCCTGGCCATCGAGATAGAGTAGATCGAAGGCAAGGAAGATGGCCTCCTGCAAAGCCCTTTTACCGCCAAGCGCGTTTTGCAGTGCCGCGAAATCCGACCGGCCTTCTTCATCGAGAATCACCGCCTCGCCGTCGAAAATGGCCGAGTTGACGCCGAGATTGCGGGCTGCGGCCGCGATGGCCGGAAAGCGGTGCGTCCAGTCCTCACCGCCCGGTGTGACAAGACGAACGCCCTTCGGATCGATGTGGACGGCGAGCCGGTAGCCATCCCATTTCACCTCATAGAGCCAGTCCGCACCTTCCGGCGGGGCAGGCCTGCGCGAGGCGAGACAGGGTTCTATGCGATCGGGCATCGGATCGAAGGGCAGGCCGGGCTGCTGCGGATCCCGCTTGCGGATAGGGCGGGACTGGAGCGTCGCGCCGGATTCGTCGAGCAGCGGAAGAGGCGATCTGCGCTTCGGCGTCATGGGAATTCACCATCTCCTGCATCGAGCCCGGAATTTCATCGTCGCAGTTCGGGAGATAGGTACGTTCGCCGCGAACTTCACCCCCCGTATCGAACGGACGTCACTATGGCGTGACAGGCCGGACCTGTTCAAGGCCGCAGCCGGGCACTGCTTTTGCAACATGCAATCAGGGATTTGTCGCGGTGACAATGTGGCTGGTCGCCTTCAAATGGCCCGGCGGTCTATGATCGGCCGACAGGAGGAGCGCATGACCCTATTTTCCGGCCTTTCGGCCTTTTCCATCACGCCCACGGACGCCGCCGGCCGCGTCGACCGGGAGGCGCTCTCCCGCCTGCTCGAGCGTATCCGCAGTGCGGGCGCGGATTCGATCGGCCTGCTCGGCAGCACGGGCGGTTACGCCTTCCTGTCGCGCGAAGAGCGTCGGCACGCCGTCGAGACAGCGATCGCCAGCGTCGGCGGCCGCATTCCCGTCATCGTCGGTGTGGGCGCGCTGCGTACGGACGAGGCCGAGGCGCTGGCGCGCGATGCAAAGGCGGCCGGTGCGGACGGGCTGCTGCTGGCGCCCATGTCCTATACGCCGCTGACGGAGGAGGAGGTTTTCCAGCACATGGCCGCGGTCGCCAAGGCCGGCGACCTGCCGCTCTGCATCTACAACAATCCCGGCACGACGCGCTTCGTCTTCAGCGACGACCTGATCGCCCGGCTGGCGGAAGTGCCGAACATCGCCGCCATAAAGATGCCGCTGCCGGCCGATGGTGATTTCCGCCGCGAAATCGCCAGGCTGCATGCCCGTACGCCTGCAGGTTTCCCCATCGGCTACAGCGGCGATTGGGGTGCCAAGGAATCGCTGCTTTCGGGCGGTGCCGCCTGGTACAGTGTCGTCGCCGGCCTGCTGCCGGCCGAAGCGCTGGCGCTGACGCGCGCCGCTATGGCCGGCAATCGGGCCGAGGCCGAGCGGCTCGACCTGGCCTTCCAGCCGCTCTGGGACCTGTTCAAGGAATTCGGCAGTTTTCGCGTGATGTATGCCATTGCCGGGCTTCTCGGCCTCAGCAACGCCGCTCCGCCGCGGCCGATCCTGCCCCTGCGCCCGGCCGATATCGCACGGGTCGAGGCGGCGCTGGATCGCGTAAAGGGCTGACGCCCACGCTTCTCTCACCATCGAACCATTTTCGGCGCTGGTCGGATAGGGTCGCATCATCGCGAAGCCGAAAAAGGGACTGGAATGACGGCCGAGAATAAAAGCCTGACCACCGACCTCGCATTGCTGTTTTTGCTTTCTAGCCTCTGGGGTGCGTCCTACACCTTTATCAAGCTCGGCGTTGAAACGATCCCGCCGATAACCCTGATCGCCGCGAGAACGCTTATCGCGGGCAGCCTTCTTCTCGCAATCGTTTGGGCACGCGGCCTGTCGCTACCCCGGGACCGGAAAAGCTGGGGCCGCTTTCTCTTCCAGGCCTGCCTGAACAGCGTCATTCCCTTCACCCTGATCGCCTGGGCGGAGCAGACGACCGATGCCGGCCTTGCGACGATCCTGAATTCGACCTCGCCGATCTTCACCTTCCTGCTCACCGCCCTCGTCACCCGCCATGAGGTCGTGACGGGCCGCAAGCTCTTCGGCGTTTCGGCAGGCCTGGTCGGCGTCGGCCTTATCGTTGGCTTCGAGGCGCTCGGCGGGCTCGGGCAGGAGGCGTGGGCGCAGCTCGCCATCGTCGCAGCGACCGTGAGCTATGCGGGGGCTGCGATCTTCGGGAAGAATTTCCGGGGGCTCGATCCGATGATCCCGGCGGCGGGCTCGATGATCTGCGGCGCCGTCCTCCTCATTCCCGCCAGCCTGATCGTCGATCGCCCGTGGACGCTGGCCCCGAGCAGCGAATCCATAATGGCCCTCCTGGGGCTCTCCGTCTTCTCGACGGCGCTGGCCTTCGTCATCTATTTTCGGCTGATCCAGACGCTCGGCTCGGTCGGTACGACGGCGCAGGCCTATATCCGGGTGCCGATCGGCGTCGGGCTGGGCGTGCTGTTCCTGGGCGAGACGCTGATGCCGACGGCATGGCTGGGGCTGGTCTGCGTGCTCGCCGGTGTCATCGCCATGACCTGGCCCACGCGAAAGCCCATTGCCGCCGCAACCTGATGACACCCGCGGGGTGGAGAAAGCCAGCCGGCGACCTATTTTGCAGGCCAGCGAACAGGAACCGCGCTTCACCGAGAGGACGATGCAATGGAAAAGAACACCATCTGCGTGTGGTACGACAAGGATGCCGAGGCCGCCGCCCGCTTTTACGCCGAGACCTTCCCGAACAGCGCCGTCGGCGCGGTGCACCATGCCCCCGGGGATTACCCGGATGGCAAGCAGGGCGCGGTGCTGGTCGTCGAGTTCACCGTGGCCGGCATACCCTGTATCGGCCTCAACGGCGGGCCGCAGATCAAGCACAACGAAGCCTTCTCGTTCCAGATCTCGACCGAAGACCAGGAAGAGACCGACCGCTACTGGAACGCCATCGTCGACAATGGTGGCGAGGAAAGCGCCTGCGGCTGGTGCAAGGACAAATGGGGCGTCTCCTGGCAGATCACGCCGCGCGTCCTGATGGAGGCGATCACCGCCGGCGGTCCCGAAGCGAAGCGGGCCTTCGATGCGATGATGGACATGAAGAAGATCGACGTCGCCGCAATCGAGGCGGCACGACGCGGCTGATATCCTCTAGGTTCGCGGTGTCAGGTGAATGCCGGCCAGCGTGCAGCGGACGGAACCGCCGGCGCGCTCGATGGTCGGGATGTCCAGCGCCACGATTCGAGCGCTTTCCTCGATCGTCGCCCGCTGATCCGCATCAAGAGCCGCAAGGGCCGTCGTCGAAAGCGCCAGTATCCGCGCATCCTTACCCTGCAATTCCAGGGCGTTGCCGGCGAAGTTCTCGATCTGCGCGTTGCTGAGCGTAACGATGCTGCGGCCCGAGCGCTCCAGCCGCGCGATGACCTCGTCGCGGCGTTTCAGATCGCTCATCATGCCGGTGCCGATCATGGCGAAGCCGGTGGCGACGCACATCAGCACATTGGTGTGGTAGACCGGCACGCCGTTACCGTCACGCGCGTCGAACACCATGGGCTCGAAGTTGAAATGCGTGCAGAAGCGCTCCAGCGCGATCGGGTCCGTGCGATCGGAGCGCACGGCATAGGCGACGCGGTCGATATGGTCGAGCACCATGGCGCCGGTGCCTTCGAGGAACAGGCCGTCAGGTTCCAGACCCGAATAGTCGATCACGTCCTGCACCCGGTAACGGGTCTTCAGCATCTCGATGACGTCGCTCCGCCGCTCGCGCCGGCGGCTTTCCGCCTTCATCGGGTAGATCGCCACATGGCCGCCGGCATGGGTGGAAAACCAGTTGTTCGGGAAGACGGAGTCCGGCGTTTGCGTGCCCTCGTCCTCGAACAGATGGACCGCTACGCCTTGGCTTTCGAGCGTTTGCGCGGCGCGTGTGATCTCGTCATAAGCGGCCGCAGCGAGGTTTTCGCCGGTATCCGTCAGGACCTGGAAGCTGTTGTCCGCCGCAGTTTCCGTGTTGACGGTGAAATGGCGGGGCCGGACCATGACGACGGCGGACGGCGCCTGGGTGGAGTAGGGGGACTGTCTCATCGGTCCCGCCTTTATCGTGCGCGTTGCAGCATGCCGAAGAGGTCGCGCGGATCGTCGGGGTCCGCGATGATGTCGAGTTCCTGGTAGAAGCGGTTCTGTTTCAGCTTCTCGCGAACGTAGCGCAGCGCGGAAAAATCTTCGGTAGCGAAGCCGACGCTGTCGAAGAGCGTGATCTGGCCCGCGTCCCGCCGCCCCTGGGCCTCGCGGGAAACCACCTTCCAGAGTTCCGTTACTGGATAGTCCGCATCCATCTGCTGAATTTCGCCTTCGATGCGCGTCTGCGGCGGATATTCCACGAAGGTATCGGCGCGAAGCAGGATATCGCGGTGGAGCTCGGTCTTGCCCGGGCAATCGCCGCCGATCGCGTTGATGTGGATGCCGCCGCCGACCATGTTGTCGGTGAGGATGGTGGCATATTGTTTGTCGGCGGTGCAGGTGGTGATGATCTGCGCGCCTTCGATGGCCGCCTCGGGCGTGGTGCAGGCGGTCACCGTCAGACCGAAACCGGCGAGGTTGCGGGCGGCCTTCTCGGTCGCCAGCGGATCGATGTCGTAGAGGCGGACATGATCCGTGCCGAGAACGGCCTTCATGGCCAGCGCCTGGAATTCCGCCTGGGCGCCGTTGCCGATGATCGCCATGGTGCGCGCACCCTTCGGCGCGAGATGGCGGGCGGCCATGGCCGAGGTTGCGGCGGTGCGCAGCGCCGTCAGCAGCGTCATTTCGGTGAGCAGAACCGGATAGCCGGTGGAGACTTCCGCGAGCAGCCCAAAGGCCGTCACCGTCTGTAGGCCCTGTCCCATGTTCTTCGGATGGCCGTTGACATATTTGAAGCTGTAAATCTCGCCGTCCGAGGTCGGCATCAACTCGATCACGCCTTCGCGCGAATGCGAGGCGACGCGCGGCGTCTTGTCGAACAGCTCCCAACGCCGGAAATCGGTTTCGATGACGTCCGTGAGCTCGACCAGCATGGTCTCGACGCCGATATGATGGACAAGCCGCATCATGTTCTCGACGCTGACGAAGGGAACGAGGGCTTTCTCCGAGGGGAGCGGTGCGGACATGGCGGTTTCCTCTGCTGGCTGTGTGCCGGAAGGCTAACGACCGGAAATGTTGACCGAAAGAGCAATCTTGTGCCATTTCTGGCAGTCGATTGATCGATATGCCCAGCAGAAGTGTGAAAATAGTCAGATGACGATCGCGAAATACATGCCCGACGACCTTGATCGCCGGATCATCGGCCACCTGCGCGCGGACGGCCGGGCATCGCTCGCCAAGCTCGCCGATGCACTCGGCGTCGCCCGCGGCACGGTGCAGAGCCGGCTCGATCGGCTGATGGAGACCGGCACGCTGCTTGGTTTCACGGTTCGGGTCAGGGACGATTACGACGCGCACAGCGTGCACGCCGTCATGATGATTGAAGTGTCGGGCAAGTCGACGACGCACGTCATCCGCAAGCTGCGCGGCTTCCCGGAGATGCAGGCGCTGCACACGACGAACGGCAATTGGGACCTCGTCGCCAACATCCGCGCCGCCAGCCTCTCGGATTTCGACCGCGTGCTGCGCGAGGTCCGCATGGTCGATGGCGTTTCCAACAGCGAGACGAGCCTGCTTCTCAGCAGCGTTTGAACGGGCGCGCGCCGGCCCGTCTACACCTCGAAGACATCCTCGAAGGATTCCGGAAAGCTTTGTCGTGCCACCCGTTCGTCGATGACGAACATGGCCTCGTAGGACAGCGGGTCGAAATCCTTGTCGGCCGCCACGACCTCGCGGCCGAAGAGCAGGTTGAGGCGGGCGGCATCGAGATTGCCGCGCTCGAAGGGCTCTGCGCCGAAATGGTGCCAGAGCGCGTGCAGGAAGGCGGCGTCGATGCGGTGCTCGGCCGTGCCGGGGCGGGCGCGACGGGGCAACGCCTTGATCGGCGTCACCCCTTTCGGATTGGCGCGCCGGATGGTGAACTGCACGCCCGTACCCGGCATGCCGGACGGAAAGCCGCGGTGTTTCGTCATGTCGGGAAGGGTGGGCATCCGGTCCTCCTTACGCCTGGCCGATTTTGTCCTGGGTCTTCGTGTCGAAGTCCGAGGCGTCGTGGCGCTCATGCAGCTGCTCGGAGGGATCGCCGTTCAGCCGGTTGACCATGCGGCCGCGCTTGACCGCCGCGCGGGCAGCGATTTCGGCCGTCCAGCGCTGCACGTTCGCGTAGCTCTGCACGTCGAGGAAGGTGCCGGCATCGCCATATTGTTTGCCTTGGGCGAGGCCGCCATACCAGGGCCAGATGGCCATGTCGGCGATCGTGTAATCGGCGCCGGCCATGAACTGGTTTTCCGCGAGGTGGCGATCGAGCACGTCGAGCTGGCGCTTCACCTCCATGGCGTAGCGGTCGATGGCATATTTGATGTGCACCGGCGCATAGGCATAAAAATGGCCGAACCCGCCGCCGAGGAAGGGCGCGGAACCCATCTGCCAGAACAACCAGTTGAAGGTTTCCGCGCGGGCGCGAAGTTCGCCGGGCAGGAAGGCGCCGAACTTTTCGGCGAGATAGAGAAGGATGGAGGCGGATTCGAAGACGCGCACCGGCGCGCCGCCCCCCTTCGGCGCATGGTCCATCAGCGCCGGAATCTTGGAGTTCGGATTGGCCGCGACGAAGCCGGAGCCGAACTGCTCGCCGTCCCCGATGCGGATCGGCCAGGCGTCGTATTCAGCCTCGGTATGGCCGGCGGCCAGAAGCTCCTCAAGCAGGATCGTCACCTTCACGCCATTGGGCGTGGCCAGCGAATAGAGCTGCAGCGGGTGTTTGCCGACCGGCAGGTCCTTGTCCTGCGTCGGGCCGGCGATGGGCCGGTTGATGCTGGCGAAGGCGCCGCCATTGCCCTTGTCCCAAGTCCAGACCTTCGGAACTTCATAGCCGGCGGGGAAATTGTCGGCGGGGGATTTCTCGGTCATGAAATAGATCCTTGTCGTCGAAACAGCATGTCCTGACCGTTCTATAGCGCCCTTATGCCGCCTTCTGGAAGGCACGTATCGGTTCGAAAGAATTTTTCGACGCATCAAACGAACAAACCGGCCAGGTGCGCTGGCCAGTCGTCCGTCGCATTTCGAGGGCAGGGATGGGCTAGCGAACACCCTTCGCGCGATCCCAGGCCTGCGTCCACATTTTGAGCGCCTTCTGGCTCAGCGCCTTCGGCAGGTGGAAACGCTTTTGCGCCTCTTCGGAAGGGTAAAGGTCGGGGTTCGAGCGCAGTTTCTCGTCGAGCAGGGGGAGGGCCGCCTTGTTGGCGGTGGAGAAGCCGGTTTCCGTGGCAGCGGTCGCAGCAATCTCGGGGCGCATCACGAAGTCGATGAAGGCGTGGGCGGCTTCCGGATGCGAGGCGTCGGCGGGTATGGCAAGCACGTCGGCCCAGACGAGGTTGCCTTCCTTCGACAATTTATAGGTAATCGTGAAGGGCTTGCCCGCCTCCTTCGCCCGGCTGCTGGCGATCAGCATGTCGCCGGAAAAGCCGATCGCCAGGCACAGGCCGCCATCGGCGAGGTCGTTGACGTAGCTGGAACTATGGAACTTTCGCACATAGGGACGAACCTTGGAGACGACCTCTACTGCCTTTTCCAGTTCGTCCTTGTCGGTCGTATCGGGGTTGAGCCCCAGATAGATCAGGGCGAGGCCGAGCACCTGCTCGGCATCGTCGAGCATGCCGACGCCGCAGGAGGCGAATTTTTCGACGACCGCGGGATCGAAGACCATGCGCAGCGAATCGACCGGCGCGTCCGGCATGATCTCCCGTACCTTCTCGACATTGTAGCCGACGCCGGTCGTGCCCCACATCCAGGGAACGTTATGGGCATTGCCGGGGTCGACGGCGGTGGCGCGCTCCAGCACGACCGGGTCGATATTGCCGAAATTGGCAAGCTTGCTGCGGTCGAGCGTCGCCCAGACGCCGACCGGCAACTGGCGCAGGAAGTGCGGCGAGAGGTTGACGGTGACGAGGTCGTAACCCGACTTTCCCGTCAGCATCTTCGTCTCGACCATGTCGTTGGAATCGAACAGGTCGTAGGAGACCTTTATGCCCGTCTCCTTCTCGAAGGCCGCGATCGATGCCGTGCTGAAATAGGACTCCCAGGAATAGAGGTAGAGAACCTTCTCTTCGGCCGAAACCGAGGTTGCCGCGAGGCATGCCGCAAGCGTGAGCCAGCGTTTCATCGTCTTTCTCCGTGCTGTTGGTTCGGTTGTTGCCGGATTGTCAGGCTGCTTTGTCCGCCAGCAGCCGCGCCGGCGTCGGCTGGAGCAGGGGGCTGTAGAGATCGGTGCGCCGGTCGCGGAAGACGCCCCAGCTTCGGCGCGCCTCGGCGATGGCATCGAGGTCGAGCGCCGCGGTGATCACGCCCTCCGTGACCCGGTCGGCCTCGGTAAGCTTGGCGCCGGTGTGGTCGGCGATGAAGGAGGAACCGTAGAAGGTGACCGCCGATGTCTTGCCCGTTTCGACGCCGATCCGGTTGGCTGCGATGACGGGCGTGAGGTTGGCGCCGGCATGGCCCTGCATGACGCGCTGCCAGTGGTCGCGCGAATCCCAGCCAGGATAGGAGGGTTCCGAGCCGATCGCCGTCGGATAGACCAGCACCTCGGCGCCCAGCAGCACCATGGCGCGCGCCGCCTCCGGAAACCACTGGTCCCAGCACACACCGGCGCCGACCTTGCCGGCCGCCGTCTCGAACACGCGAAAGCCCGTATCGCCATCGGCGAAGTAGAATTTTTCGGAATAGCCGGGGCTGTCGGGGATATGGCTCTTGCGATAGTGGCCGAGCACCTTGCCATCGGCATCGATCATCACCAGCGTGTTGAACAGGCGGGCGCCATCGCGCTCGAAGAGGGACACGGGCAGTACGACGCCCGTCTCGCGGGCGAGCGCCGCCATGCGGGCGATGGTCGGGTGGCCCTGCAGCGGCCGGGCGCGGGCATTGTGGATTTTATCCTCGTCGACGCAGAAATAGACGCCTTCGAACAGCTCCTGAAGCACGACAAGTTGAGCACCCCTTCGCGCCGCCTCGCGCACATGGGTTTCGAGCTTTTCGAGATTGGCCTCGATATCATCGGTGCACGCAATCTGCACCGCAGCCGCAATCATGGAACGCATGGCTTCACCTCATTCGGGTTGTTGTTGCGTGACGCAGTGGATGCCACCGCCGTTTTCGTAGATGCGATCGACCTCAAGCTCGACGATGCGGCGACCCGGATGCAGCCGGCCGAGCACGTCCGCGGCAAGCGCATCCGCCTTGCGATCGCCGAAGCGCGGAGTGTAGAGCGCGCCGTTGCCGACATAGTAGTTCGCGTAACTGGTCAAAAAATCCTCGCTCGTCGAGCGGACGTCCGTCGCGGCGGGAATGGAGACGATCTCCAGCGGACGGCCCCGGGCGTCTCGCGCCTTGGCGAGGATCGCGAGCGCCTCCTCATGGGCGCGGCCCCATTCCGACGTGTCGCCGGGATAGCTGCTGGCGATCACGAGGCCCGGCTCGACAAAGCGGAACGATCCGTCGATATGCCCGTCCGTGATATCCAGCCCGCGCACGCCGGGCACCCAAAGCACCGTTTGGACACCGAGCGCCGTCTTCAGGCGCCGTTCGATCTCGGCGCGCTCCAGCCCGGGATTGCGGTTGTCGTTCACCCAGCAGCTTTCGGTGAGGAGCAGCGTGCCGTCGCCATCATATTCCAGGCCGCCGCCTTCGCCGCAGAGGCCAGCATCGAGCCGCTCGGTGCCGGCTTGCTCCGCGATGCGGGCGGCGAGCTGGCCGTCGCGGGCATGGACCTGCTTGCCGCCCCAGCCGTTGAAGTGGAAATCGATGGCCGCGAGGCTGCCGTCGGCCTTTCGCACGAAGACCGGCGCGCTGTCGCGAGCCCACATGTCGTCGGTCGGGATGTCGACGAGTTCGACCCTTGGGCCGCACAGGCGGGCGGCAAGATCGTGCTGGTCCGCCGCGGCGGCCATCGTAACGGGCTCGTTCTCCGCAATCGCGGCTGCGAGCCGGCCCAGCGTTTCCTGCACGCTTTCGAAATAGGCACCCGAACCGCCGTAGAGCTTCGGCGTGCTCGGCCAGGCCATCCAGGTCCGTGCATGGCGTTCGGATTCTGCGGGAACTGTGGTCAAAGCTTTCTCCTCTGCGGCTCGGACCGGCATTTCGGGCATAAGCGCCAGGCCCGCCGCGAGCACGAAGTGACGCCGGGTCAATGCCGCGGTCACAACGGCTGCTCCTGCGTGATGCAATGGATCGCCCCGCCGGCAGGCACGACGGCCCCGACGTCGACGGTCACGATGCGCCGCTCCGGAAAGGCGCGGGCCACGGCCGCCTTGGCTTCCTCGCCGGAGGGGCGGCCGAAGGTCGGCATCACGACGCCGCCATTGGTCAGCGCGAAATTGATGTAGGAGCGGGCGAAAACCTCGCTGGTCGCCTCGACGTCATAGGCCTCCGGAATGGGGATCACCTCGAAGCGGCGGCCGCGCGCATCCGTCTGGCTGTTGAGGGCCGCCAGGTTGTCGGCAAGGATGCGGCCGTGCAGGTCGGCCGGGTCGGGATTGTATTCGAACATCACGACGCCGGGTTTGACGAAACAGCACATGCCGTCGACATGGCCGTCCGTCTCCAGGTCGAGCGGATCGCCCGGCAGCCAGACGACCTTTTCCAGGCCGAGCATGCGCAGCAATTCCTGCTCCACCCAGGCTTTTGAGAGGCCGGGATTGCGGTTGGGATGCAGCAGGCTCGTCTCGGTCGCAATCAGCGTGCCTTCGCCATCGCAGGCAAGCGAGCCGCCCTCGCAGAACAGGAAGGAGCGCAGGATTTCCGCACCTTCATGCGCCAGCACATTGCCAGCCAGCGCATCGTCGGCGTCGAAGGGCTCGTGTTTACGGCCCCAGGCGTTGAAGCGCCAGGACACGCCGGCGAGGCCGCCATCGCCGCGCTTGAGGAAGGTCGGGCCGGAATCGCGGATCCAGCAATCGTCGATCGGCAGGGCGACGACCTCGATGCCATGGCCGAGATGGGCCCGGGCGCCATCGGCATGGTTGGGGTGGGCCACCATGCTGACGGGCTCGAAACCCGCAATGGCGCGGGCGACATCGGCATAGGCCTGCTGCATCGCCGGCAGGCGATCGCCATAGAGATCCTGCCGGTGCGGCCAGGCCATCCAGGTCTTGGCATGGGGCTCGAACTCACCCGGCCGGCGCAGTTTCACCGCCGTGTCCGGCCATGCTTTCGTATCCATGATTGACTCCTATTCATCTATGGCGCTCATTATCGGGGCGACAGAGGTCCGATACAAACGAGAAGGATTCCTGCTGATGATGAATGAAATTCATGTATGCTGAAATTCCGGCACATTCCGCCCACGCAGTTCCTGAAGGGTTTTGAAGCGGCGGCGCGGCTGGAAAGTTTCAGTCGTGCGGCGGAGGAGGTCGGCCTGACGCAGTCGGCGATCAGCCATCAGATGCGCCTTCTCGAAGGCCAGATCGGGCAGCCGCTGTTCCTGCGCATCGGCCGGGAGGTGCGCCTCACGGATGCCGGGCGCGACTATTACCGCACCGTGCGCCGCTGCCTGGAACTGATGGAGGAGGGCTATCGGCGCCTGGAGCCTTATCGCAAGCCCGGCAGCGTCGTGATCTATGCACCGCGGGATTTTTCGCGGCGCTGGCTCCTGCCGCGGCTGCCGGCGCTGAAGGCCGCGGCCCCCGCCTGCGAGCCCTGGCTCGACACCAGCGGGGTGCCGGTCGATTTCGAGACGATGGAAGTCGATATCGCCATCATCCACGCCCACGAGCCGCCCGTCGGCTGCGAAAGCCTGCTGATCGCCCGCGATCGTGTTTTCCCGGTCGCAGCACCGGCGCTCGCGGCCACGCTGAAAGAGCCCGCCGACCTGCTGCGGGCGCCGCTCATCCATGACGAAGGCCCCGTCGGCTGGGCCGACTGGCTGGGGCATATGGACATCGAGACGGCAGCGGTCTGGAGGGGTGCCAATTTCAGCGACAGCGATATCGCCTTGGCGGCGGCGGAGCTTGGCCAGGGCGTGGCGCTTGCCAGCGCCCTGCTTGCCGAAGCGGCCATTGCGGCTGGCACGCTGGTTCAGCCCTTCGCGGCCGCCATCGGATCGCCGCGCGCCTGGTATGCGCTTTCCAGCGAAGGACGGCTCGGGGACGCCGATGTGCGCGACACCTGGCGCTGGCTCGAAGGGCTGGCCGAGGCCGCTTAGCCGAAGACGTGGGCCTTGCCGGTGACGTCGAGGCGCACGAGATTGCCGGCTGCGGGCAGCGCGACGCTGGAGGTCTTGATGAGGATCGGCGGCAGGGCGACGTCTGCCAGCGCCACGGCCACGGTGCAGATGGCGCCGCCGAACTGCACGTCCACCACGCGCCCGCCATTCTGCGGTGCTGCGGCATCGACGACGACGCGGATCTGCTCCGGCCGCAGCATGATTTCCGCCTTGCCCGCATGGTCGCTTTCGACCGCCACGCGCCCGAGCGCGCAGTCGGCAAAGCCGTTGCGCACGATCGCCGGCAACAGCACGGCATCGCCAAGAAACAGCGCCGTTTCCCGATCGCGCGGATGCTGGTAGAGCATCTGCGGCGAGCCCGCCTGAACCAGCCGCCCCTCGCGCAGCACCGCGACTTGGTCGGCAAAGGAAAGCGCCTCCGCCTGGTCGTGGGTGACGAGAATTGCGGTGATGCCGGCATTTTGCAGCACGCGCGCGACCGCTTTGCGCATGTTTTCACGCAGGCCCGTGTCAAGCGCGGAAAAGGGTTCGTCGAGCAGCATCAGCCGCGGCCGGCGGCCGAGCGCGCGGGCCAGCGCCACGCGCTGCTGCTGGCCGCCGGAGAGCTGGTGCGGCCGGCGGGTCGCCATGGCGCCGTCGAGTTCCACCATTTCCATCAGTTCGGCGATGCGGCTTGCCCGGTCCGGGGCACCGCGTTCGAAGCCGAAGGCGATGTTGTCGGCGACGCTCAGATGCGGAAACAGCGCGCCGTCCTGCGAGACGATGCCAATGCCGCGTTTGTGCGCCGGCACGCCCGCCGGTCCGTCGGCAAGCAGCGCGCCGTCGAGGCTGAGCC
The DNA here is from genome assembly GCF_058809275.1 of Shinella sp. GW821-FHT10F02. NCBI lineage: Bacteria > Pseudomonadati > Pseudomonadota > Alphaproteobacteria > Hyphomicrobiales > Rhizobiaceae > Shinella > Shinella sp. GW821-FHT10F02. The sequence continues at coordinate 988,107 of NZ_JBXASL010000001.1, forward strand.
GGCCCGTATCGGGAAATTCGAAGCCGGCAATGATGCGCAGCAGCGTCGTCTTGCCCGAGCCGGACGGTCCGACCACCGCCGTGCGGCTGCCGGGGGCGACGGAAAGGCTGACGGCATCGAGCGCGCGCACGGGACCATAGCGCTTGCTGACGGTTTCGAGGTCAAGCAGCGTCATTGTCCGGCCGTCCGTTTCGATTGGGCATGGAGAAGAAGGGTGAGCGGCAGCGACAGGACCACCATCATCACCGCGTAAGGTGCTGCGGCGACATAGTCGATCTCGCTTGTCAGCGACCAGAAGCGCGTGGCGAGTGTGTCGACGCCGTTCGGTGCGAGCATCAGGGTGGCTGTCAGTTCGTTGGTGATGCCGAGCGCGACAAGCGCGACGCCGGCGGCGGCACCGGGTGCGGCGAGCCGCAGGGTGATCTGGCGCAGCGCCTGGCCGGGCGTGCGCCCGAGCGCCATCGCCGCGCGTTCCAGTTCCACCGGCGCCTGCGCGATGCTGGCGCGCAGGCCCACCATGGCGCGCGGCAGGAACATCAGCACGTAGCCGGCGAGCAGCATGGCAAAGGTCTGGTAGAGCGGCAGCAGGAAGCGCACGGTGATCGACACCAGCGCCAGCGCCACCACCACGCCCGGCAGCGAGCCGACATAATAGTGGCAGGCTTCGAGCAGCCGTTGCAGCCGACCGGGCGCGCGCACCGATAGCCAGGCCATCGGCACGGCGGCGATGGTCGCGAGGATGCCGCCGGCAAGCGCCAGCACGATGGTTTGCGCGACCGCGCCCGTCACCTCGTTGTTCCAGATATTGAGACCGCCGATCCAAAGCCAGCGGCCGAGTGTGAGCAGCGGCACGCCGAGGGTGAGGAGGGCGAGCCCCGCCGGCACAAGAAGGGCGGGCAGCGCAAGGCGCCCGAGCCGGCGCCGGTCGACCGGCCGTGCGGCACCGGCGCCAACGCGGGCATAACGCTCGTTACCGCGCACCAGCACTTCCAGCGCCAGCAGGAACAGGCAGCAGGTGACCAGCACGCCGCCGATCATATTGGCGGCGGGGCTGTTGTAGGAGGACTGGAACTGATCGACGATGGCGGTGGCCAGCGTGTCGAAGCGGATCATCGCGAAGAGGCCGTATTCCGACAGCAGGTGCAGGCCGATCAGCAACGAACCGCCGCAGATGGCGAGGCGCAGCTGCGGCAGCACCACGCGGAAGAACACGGCCACGGGCGCGAGGCCGAGCGAGGCGGCGGCATCTTCCACCGCCGGGTCCAGCCGCCTGAGCGCTGCGGCCACCGGCAGGTAAAGAAAGGGGTAATAGGCGAGAACGGCGACAAAGACGCCGCCCGAAAGCCCGCGCATGCTCGGCACGAGGCTGACCCAGGCATAGCTGTGCACGAAGGCCGGCACGGCGAGCGGCGTGATCGCCAGCCAGGCCCAGAGCCGCGCGCCGGGAATGTCGGTGCGTTCCGTCAGCCAGGCGAGCCCGACCGCGAGCGCGATCGACAGCGGAATGGTGATGGCTTCCAGATAGACCGTGCTCAGAATCAGCTCGCCGATGCGCGGGCGGAAAACCAAGGTCTTCACCGTTTCCCAGCCGACATCGTAGGTCACCCAGGCGATGAAGCCGAGCGGCACCAGGCTGAACAGCGCGACGAGCGTGGCAAGGGCGACGACCGGCACACGCGGAAGCAAGGCGGTCGCCCGCTGCCGCGCCGGCCACGCCCCGTTGAATGCTTCTGCTGTACTATCCTGCAACAAGGCCCATGCCTTCATGCCATGAGAAAGGTCGGACGGCCGCTGGAACGGCCACCCGACCCTGCCGTAAGGATTTCTTGAGAAAAAGGCAATGGTTTGCAATTGAGGGCCGGGGGGCAAAACTCTATCGTCGGGGGATGACCCTGTTCCACGCCGATAGAATCGAAGGCCCGCTGTTTTCGCGCCTCAGCCTCGCCTGGCAGTTCGCCGTCGCCGGTGCGGCCGTGCTGGTCGTCGGCATGGTGCTGATCGGCCTTTGGGTGACGAGCCGGATCGAGCGGGAGGCGGTGCGCAATGCCGGGTCGGTGACAGCGCTTTACGTCGACAGCATCATCGCGCCGCTGACCTCGGAACTGACCTCCGCCGAAACGCTGAGTGAGGGCGCGCGAAAGACACTGACGGAGACCCTGCAACAGGGCGCGCTCAGCACGCGGCTGTTCTCCTTCAAGCTCTGGCGGACGGACGGCACCATCATCTTCAGCAGCGAACCGAGCCTGATCGGAAAGCGCTTCGAGGTGTCGCCAAAGCTCGCCTCCGCTTCGGCGGGAACAGTGCATGCCGAATTCGACCATCTGCATTCCGACGAAAACCGCATCGAGCGGGAGAGCCGGATTGCGATGCTGGAAATCTACAGCCCCATCCGGGAGGCCTGGTCCGGCGACGTCGTCGCCGTCGCGGAATTTTATGAGAAGGCCGACGAACTGCGGGCCGATCTCAACACGGTACGCATGCAGAGCTGGCTTGTCGTCGCGGCCGTGACGGCCGGCATGCTGGTGCTGCTCTTCGGCATCGTCGCGCGCGGCAACCACCGGATCAAGACGCAGCGGCGCTCGCTCGACGAGCAGGTCGTGGAACTGTCGCGCATGCTCGCCGTCAACCGGTCCCTGCGCCTGCGGGCGGACAGGGCCAACCAGCGCGCTGCCGCCCTGAACGAACAATATCTGCGGCGGATTTCCGCCGAACTGCATGACGGCCCGACGCAGTTGCTTGGCTTTGCGGCGCTTCGGCTCGAAGCGATCAGCAAGGGCCGCGCGCGCGATGACGATGCGTTGCGCGTCCAGCAATCCATCAACGCTGCAATCGAGGATATCCGCAACATCTGCCGCGGCCTCACTCTTCCCGAACTGGAAATGCTCAGCGGCGACGACGTCGCCCTTCGCGCGATCCGGGAGCACGAGACCCATTCCCGCGGCGCGGTTCTGGCGCGCATCGCCCCGGTGCATGTCGCATCGCAGGCGGCCAAGATCTGCATTTACCGCTTCATCCAGGAAACCTTGAGCAATGCAGCGCGCCATGCCAAGGCAAGCCGGGTCTCCGTGGGCGTCGCGGAAGCGGGCGGCATGGTCGAGATCTGCGTGGAGGATGACGGCATCGGCTTCGTTCGACGCGCCGACGACCGGGGGCTTGGCCTGACGGGCCTTGAAGAGAGGATCACCGGTCTCGGTGGCCAGCTCGAAATTACTTCTGGCAGCGCCGGAACCATAGTGCGCATGAAAATTCCAACCCATGACACCGACCATGCTTAGAATAGCGATCGCCGACGACCATCCGATCTATCGCAACGGGCTTGTGAGAAGCCTGGAGGACGAGGCCGATATCGTGGTGGTCGGGGAGGGCGCCAGCGCCGAGGACGCCGTTGCGCTCTACAGCGAGAAGAAGCCGGACGCGATCCTCGTCGACCTGTCGATGCCCGGCGGCGGTCATCTGGCGCTGTCCTCCATTCTGCAAAGTTACCCCTCGGCCGCGGTGATCGTTCTAACGGCCTCCGAAGAGCGCGACGATCTGCTCGCCGCCATCAAGATCGGTGCGCGGGGCTATGTGCTGAAGGGCGTCGATGCGCCGACCCTCGTCGATATCGTCAGGCGCGTCGTCGCCGGTGAGAGCTATGTGTCCTCCGGCCTTGCCGCGCGCATCCTCGTCGAGATGAAGGTGCCCTCCGAGGGGGTGATGCCGATTGACACTGGGACAACGCTCGCCAGCCTCACGCCGCGCGAGGAGCAGGTGCTGAGCCTCGTCGCAGCGGGAAACAGCAACAAGGAAATCGCTCGCCACCTGAATCTTCAGGAAAAGACTGTCAAACACAACATGACGCGCATCCTGCAAAAGCTGCGGGCGCGCAACCGCACCGAGGCCGCGATGTTCCTGCGCAATGCCCGCAATGGGCCATAGGGACTTAAGTCCGCATGGCACGGGCCGGCATCGGGGTTATAAGTGGAGTGTGTTTGCCCAGTTTTCTGCGGCTGCCGATGAATTTCACGTCGAAGGAGAACAACATGACGAAGTCGATCCGGATAACATTCGCAGCACTGTCGCTTCTTGCGGCCACCGCGCTGGGTTCTAGTGCCCGCGCCGAGGAGTTCCAGGAGCTCGTCGTCTACAATGCCCAGCATGAAGGGCTCGGAAAGGCCTGGATCGAGGCCTTCACGAAGGAGACGGGCATCAAGGTCGTCGTGCGCAAGGGCAGCGACATGGAGTTCGCCAACCTGATCCTCCAGGAAGGCGACCTGACGCCGGCCGATGTGTTCCTCACGGAAAACTCGCCGGCCATGGCGCTGCTCGACCAGCAGGGGCGTTTCGCGCCGGTCGACAAGGAGACGCTCGACCAGGTTCCGGCAGAATATCGCCCGGCCGACGGCATGTGGACGGGCATTGCCGCGCGCTCGACGGTCTTTGCCTATGACAAGACGAAGCTCACCGAGGACAAGCTGCCGAAGTCCATGCTCGATCTCGCCGATCCGGCCTGGAAGGGCCGCTGGGGCGCATCGCCCGCCGGCGCGGATTTCCAGGCGATCGTCGGCGCGCTGCTGCAGTTGAAGGGCGAAGAGGCGACGGCCTCCTGGCTGACGGCCATGAAGGAAAACGCCACCCCCTTCAAGGGCAACAGCACCGCCATGAAGGCGGTCAATGCCGGCGAAATCGAAGGCGCGGTGATCTACCACTACTACTGGTTCGGCGATCAGGCGAAGACCGGCGAAAACAGCAACAACGTCGTCCTGCACTATTTCAAGAACCAGGATCCGGGCGCCTTCGTCAGCATTTCCGGCGGCGGCATCCTGAAGACAAGCAAGCACCAGAAGGAAGCCCAGGCCTTCCTGAAATGGGTCACTGGCAAGGGCGGCCAGTCGATCCTGCGTGATGGCGATTCCTTCGAATATGCAATTGCGGGCGACGCCAATCCCAAGCTCGTGCCGCTGAAGGATCTGGACGCACCGAAGGTCGAAGCCTCCACGCTCGACAGCAAGAAGGTCGTGGAACTGATGACGGCCGCCGGCCTGCTTTAAAACCTGAGCGCCGCGTGGTGACGAACTGCGCGGCGCTTTTACCGATCCCTCAGTCGTGTTTCCGCACATCCTCGAATTTGAGGTCGAAGCGGGCGAGATATTTGCTCAGGCGATCGGCGTCGTTGCTGCTTTTCTTTTCCAGCCGGGAGTTGGCGAAGAGCGCGCGGCCGACCGCGCTTGCGGTTGTTTGCTGTCGGCAGATGCGGATGACAGCGGCGAGCTGGGCGGTGTCGAACAGGTCGAGGCGCTGGGCAGCTTCGGCGCCCAATATCTCTTCGAGGAGGGTGTCGTTTGCGTCTCCCCCGGAAGACAGGCGCCAAAAGGCGTTAAGCCGGCGGATTTCATTGTCGACGACATCGGAGGTGATGCGGCCGTGCGGAGCGAGCGTGGCCATGCGCGTGACGGACGCCGACAGGTCACGGAAGTTGGCGCTCCAGATGGCCTGCGGGCCGGTCGCGAAGGCGAGGTAGCGCTCGCGGGCCTCCTTGTTGAACGTGACGTTCTCCCCCTCGCGCTCCAGAAAGCGCTTCAGCTCGAAGTCGAGATTGGGTTCGATATCCTCCTTGCGCTCGCGGAGCGCCGGAAGCTGGAAGGTCCAGAGGTTGAGGCGGGCATAGAGGTCCTCGCGGAACTTGCCCTTGCGCACATCCTCGCCGAGATCGCGATTGGTGCCGGCGAGCAGCTGGAACTCTGCGGAGGTCTCGCGATCGGCGCCGACCGGCAGGAAGCGTTTCTCCTCGATCGCGCGCAGGCACATCGCCTGTTCGTCGAGGCCGAGTTCGCCGATCTCGTCGAGGAACAGCACGCCCTTGTCCGCGGATTTGAGCAGTCCGGCCCGCTCGCCCGCGGCACCTGTGAAGGCGCCCTTCACATGGCCGAACAGGGTCGACATCGCCTGGTCGCCGCGCAGTGTCGCGCAATTGACCTCCACGAAGGGGCCGTTCAGCTTGCGCTGGTTCTTCTTCAGCTCGTAGATTTTTCGCGCGAGCTGGGATTTGCCGGCGCCCGTCGGGCCGGTCAGCAGCACGGGGGCCGTCGAGCGGATCGCCACCCGCTCGATCTCCTCGATCATCCGGTTGAACGCCGCATTGCGGGTCGAGATGCCGGATTTCAGGAAGGATGTCGCGTCCTCGCGCTCGGAGGCGAAGCGTTTGGCGATCTCGTCGTAGCGCGAGAGGTCGAGGTCGATGATGCGGTGCGTGCCGGCGTAGTCCAGCTCCGCCTCCCGGTCGCGGGGCGGCGAGAGTTGGAGAAGTCGGCCGGGTATAATGCGCGCCTCGGTGAGCAGGAACCAGCAGATCTGCGCCACATGCGTGCCGGTGGTGATGTTGACGAGGTAGTCTTCCACGTCCGGATCGAAGGCATAGCCGCGGGCGAAGTCGCGCAGGTTCGTATAGACCTCGGAAAAATCCCACGGATCCCTGAAATCGATGGTGTTGCAGCGCACCTCCGTCGCCGGAGACACCGTCTCGATGTCATCGACGATGCGCTTTGCCAGCGTTGCGGCCCGTCTGTCGTGGATCAGTTCCAGCCTGTCGATGAACAGGCCCGGCTGCTGGCAAAGCCCGACATTCGGCCGCCAGCGATTCCAGCGATTGTCCCATTTGCCCACGTCGAGCGTGGTCCCGAGGATGCTGATGACGACGCGGCGCTTCATGGTTCTATCCAAAATTATAAGTTCTTATAAGAATGAATAGAATATCGGCGATACTAGATTTTCGCAATTTCCAGTCGCGTTTGCGTTCCAAAAATATTTATCATTTTAAAACATATAGATAAGAAGAAATTTCTGAGCAAAGGCCGGATTTTTCGAAACTGGCACGTCTCTTGAAAGGTATCTGGCACGAAACCATTCAAGGGGGCTGTCATGGTCAACAAGGCAATCTTCAAGACTTACCTCGGAAAACTGCTTCCGGGCACGGATGCGAAAAACCACGAGGTGTCGCCGGCTTACAAGCTGACGCCGCGCGAGGCGCTGGCGCAATATGCCGTGACGGGTACGTTCAACGGCACGTTTTACGCCGATGGCGCGGAGCAGCTGGAGGCCGTGAAGGCGCTTGCCCTTCAGGTCGAGCCGAAATTCCTCGCCAGGGTCGCCATCCACGCGGCCGAGAAGGGGCATATGAAGGACATGCCGGTCATGCTGCTGGCGATGCTTTCGAGCCTTCAGAGCGATGCTTTCGCCCGTGCTTTCCCGCGTGTGGTCAAGAGCGGCAAGATGCTGCGCGGCTTCGTGCAGGTGATGCGGTCGGGAGCGGCTGGGCGCAAGTCGCTCGGCACGCGGCCGAAGAAGCTGGTGCAGGCATGGCTTGAGCGGGCCAGCACCGAGCAGGTCCTGTTTGCGATGGTCGGCAACGATCCCTCGCTGGCCGATGTCATCCGCATGGTGCATCCGAAGCCGGCGTCCGAAGAGCGCAAGGCCCTCTATGCCTGGGCGATCGGCAAGCCGCACGACTATGCGGCGCTGCCGGATCTCGTCAAGGCGCTGGAAGCCTTCCGGCGCGACCAGACGATGCCTGTGCCGGACGTGCCGTTCCAGATGCTCACCTCGCTGCCGCTGACGCGGGAGCACTGGGTGGAGATCGCCTCCAGGGGCGGTTGGCAGATGGTACGGCAAAACCTCAACACCTTTGCGCGCAACGGCGTGTTCGAGGTGGAAGGTTTTGCCGGCAAGCTGGCCGCGCGGCTTCGCGATCCGAACGCGATCCGCAAGGCCCGCGTCTTCCCCTATCAGCTGATGATGGCGTGGAAGATGGCCGGTAGCGAGGTTCCGGAGGTCGTGCGCGATGCGTTGCAGGATGCGATGGATATCGCCATCGCCAACGTGCCGTCGTTCGGAGCAAGCGTGGTGTTGTGCCCGGACGTTTCCGGCTCCATGGGTTCGCCCGTGACCGGATACCGCAAGGGCGCGACGTCGGCGGTCCGCTGCATCGATGTCGCCGGCCTGATGACCGCGGCGTTCCTGCGGCGTAACCCGGATGCACGGGTGCTGCCGTTCGAAAACGCCGTGGTGGATATCCGGCTCAACCGGCGGGATTCGGTGATGACCAATGCGGCCAAGCTTGCGGCCATCGGCGGCGGCGGAACGAACTGCTCCGCACCGCTGAGGAAGCTTGCAAACGAGAAGGCCAAGGTCGATCTCGTCGTGTTCATCTCGGACAACGAATCCTGGGTGGATGCAGGCAAGCATGGTGAGCCGACCGCCGTGATGACGGAATGGGCGCGGATCAAGCGGATCAACCCGGCTGCAAAGCTGGTTTGCCTCGACATCCAACCCTACGCCACCACGCAGGCGCCGACGCGCGACGACGTGCTCAACATCGGGGGCTTCTCCGATGCCGTCTATGGGGTCATCGCCGCCTTTGCCGCCAGCGGCAACGTCGGCGATGGCTGGGTGAAGACGATCGAGGCGATCGAACTCTGACCCACGAAGCAATACCCCCGCGCCGCCGTGAACGGCGCGGGGACCGTGACGAATGCCGGATGAAACTACAGGCTGTTAACCTCCAGGTCGCGGGTTCGAATCCCGCCGGGTCCCCCAATCCATGGACCCGTAGCTCAGCGGATAGAGCGGGTTTGTTTCACCACATCTCGTCGTCACGGACTTTTGAAATGCAGGACCAGCAGTGGCGAATGCCGGACGGAACTACAGCCTCCCAAGTTGGATGGTCTGGCAGGTTCGACTCCTCCCCGGCACACGCTCTCTGGCACGAGCGGGGCCATCCGGTTTCGTCCATCCTCGTCGCCACTGCCGGACTTGCCGCATGAACGAAAACAACGGACCAGAAGGACTGCAAAAGCAGAAACGAAGATGACACAGGTAGTGAGCGGACAGGATCTGATCGACGCGGGCATGAGCCAGGGCAAGTGGTTCCGCGATGCGCTGGAGGCGGCCAACAAGGTTTTGGGCGCCGGCGGCACGATGGACGGGGCGCTGGAAGTGGCGCGCACCTTCCAGCCGGGGCCGACGCTTGCATTGCGCAGCGAGAACGACATCGAGATCTATAGCAACATCCGCGCGGAAAACGCCTTCGAGCAGGACAATGTCGAGAAGGTCAACGCGACGATGCGGGCCTTGGTGCGCACGCCCGTGGTGCGCGCGGCGGCGATCATGCCCGATGCCTGCCCGGCAGGCCCCGTCGGCACGATCCCGGTCGGCGGCGTGGTGGCGTCCGAAGGCATCCACCCCGGCATGCATTCGGCCGATATCTGCTGCTCGATGGCGATCTCCATCTTCCCGGATGCCGATCCGAAGGCGCTGCTCGACGCCGTGCATGCGGTGACGCATTTCGGTCCGGGCGGCCGGCCGCGCGGGGCACAGATCAAGCCCTCCGAGGCGACGCTTTCGGCTTTCCAGCAGAACGCCTATCTCAGGGACGGTGCGCTCAGCGCCGGTATCGAACATTTCGCGACGCAGGGCGACGGCAACCACTTCGCCTATGTCGGAACGATGAAGTCGACCGGCGAAACGGCGCTCGTCACCCATCACGGGTCGCGCGCACCGGGCGCTCGCCTCTACGCCACGGGTATGAAGGTCGCCAATCGTTTCCGCGAGCAGCTTTCGCCGCAGACGCATCGCGAGAACGCCTGGATTCCCGCCGATACCGAGGAGGGCGACCTCTACTGGTCGGCCTTGCAGACGATCCGCCAGTGGACGAAGGAAAACCACTATGCCCTGCACGACATGGCGGCAGAAAAGCTCGGGGCCAAGGTCGCCGACCGCTTCTGGAACGAACATAACTTCGTCTTCCGGAAATCGGACGGGCTGTTCTACCACGGAAAGGGCGCAACGCCCGCCTTCGACAAATGGTCGGAGGATGCGACGGACCTGACGATCATCCCGCTCAACATGGCGGAGCCGATCCTGATCGTTCGGGGTTCGAATGCCGCCCATGGCCTCGGCTTCTCGCCGCACGGCGCCGGCCGCGACATCTCCCGCAGCGCGCATATGCGGCGCCTTGCGGAAGAATATGGTGCGGATGCCCGGGGCTTGAGCCCGAACAACCTGGCGGCGATCCTGGAAAAGGAGACGACGGGTCTCGACGTGCGCTTCTTCTCGGGCTTTGCCGACGCCTCCGAACTGCCGAGCGCCTACAAGTCCGCCGCCAATGTGCGTGCACAGATCGAAAGCTACGGCCTTGCCGAAGTCGTCGACGAGGTCATCCCCTACGGCAGCATCATGGCCGGCGACTGGCAGCAGAACGCACCCTGGCGCAACAAGCGCCGCAAATAACGGGAAGGGCGGAGAGATCCGCCCTTTTCAGCGTCGTTTCTGGTGTTCGGCCCGGAACTCTCCCGGCGGCACGCCGAACTGTGCCTTGAAGACGCGGGAGAACTGGGTCTGGTCGCCAAAACCCCAGCGGTAGGCGATCTCGGCGGCGGTCTGGACGTTGTCCGGATCTTCCAGCGCCTCGCGGCAGGCGGCCAGCCGCTGGTCGCGGATCCAGCTCCTTACCGTCTCGTTGGTGTCGCGGAACAGCTCGTGAAGGTAGCGGGTGGAGATGCCGCAGGCGCGCGCGATCCGGTCCGGGTCGAGGCGGAAATCCTGAAGATTGGCGCGGATATAGGCCTCGATGCGGGCGAGGTGGGCGGTGCGCACGGTCGAATTGCCGGAGGCGAGCACCCGGTCGTCGGCCTTGATCGCCAGCACCAACAGGTCCACCAGCTGGCGGCCGACCGTCGCCCGCGCCTCCTGCGTCATGCCGTCGAAACGGGCGGGCAGGAGGTGCAGCATGTCGGTGAAGAGACCTCCGGCGCCGTTGTTCGCCTCGAATTGCAAGGTGCAGAAGCGGTCGGGCGCGCGCATCCGCCCGCCAAGCGCATCGGCCTCGACCTTCAGCACCCACATGTCGGCGGCTTCCGCGTGGCTGAACTGGTAGGGCTCGCTGCTGCGCTCCAGGAAAAAGCCACCCGGCCGGCATTTGACGTCGCGGCCGCCCTGGGAAAAGAACACTTCCGCCTTCGCCGGTACGGTGACGAGGAATTCCTCCTCGCGCGCGGCGCGGAAGTGATGCGGCAGGCGCAGATATTGCAGAGCGTCGCAGGTGAGGCGCGAGATCGACACATCGCCGAAGTCCCAGGTCGTCAGGTCGCCCGAAAACCCGTCGGCGTCGCGAAAGCGAAGGTCGAGCGGAAAATAGGCCGAGGCGATGGCCTCGTGCCAGTGGCGGCTGCGGTCCGGTGCGCGTGTCGCGCTTGTGGTGATGCTCGTCTTCATGCGGCTTCCCCTCTTGCAACAAAGGTATGCACATGGCCGCTGCCCGGCAATGAAAATGGCAGACTGTGCGTTCTGACGCAATTTGTTGTTCCCGCGCTGCAAAGACCGCTGCGGAAAACTCTGCCTAGATTGGACCAGCTTCAACGGTGCGACAGATACCGGCGGCTCCGGGAACAGACATTTCGACCTATCCACGCGGTTTCCAGACCGTCGGTTCTCGCCCTCAACCAGCGTGAACACGATGCTTCATACCCAGACTTCGAAAGTAGACCCGATCACGCTCTCGGTCGTGCGCGGCATGCTCGAGACGACCCAGCGCGAGATGACGCTCGCGCTGGAAAAGACCGCACGCTCGTCGGTCTTCAACCTGGCGCACGACTATTCGACGGCGCTGTTCAATGCGCGGCCGGAAATGATCCTGCAGGGCCAGGACATCCCGATCCATCTCGGTTCGCTCATTCCCGCCATGAAGGCGGTCGCTGGCTTCTTCGGCGACGATATCCACGAGGGCGACCTGATCCTCCACAACGACCCGGCCTTCGGCGGCAGCCATGCCATCGATACCTGCATGTACAAGCCGGTCTTCTACAAGGGCGAGCTGGTCTACTGGACCGTTTGCAAGGGCCATCTCACCGATATCGGTGGCCCGGTGCCCGCCGGCTACAACCCCAATGCGACCGAAATCTACGCCGAGTGCCTGCGCATTCCGCCGGTCAAGATCTGGGACCGCGGCAAACCTCGCAACGACGTGCTCAACATGATCTTCACCAACATGCGCGCGCGGCGCGACCAGGAGGGCGATTTCCGTGCCCTCATCGGCGCCTGCCAGGTCGGCGAGCGCAACCTCATCGCCATGCTCGACAAATACGGCAAGGAGCAGGTGGACACCTGCGTCGACACGCTGCTCGACATGGCCGACCGGCACATGCGCACGCTGATCGCCACCGTGCCGGACGGCACCTATGAAGGGGCGGCCATTCTGGAAGATGCCGGCCACGGGTTTGGCGATTTCGAGATCAAGGCCACGGTCACGATCACGGGAGACAGCTGCCATATCGCCATCGATAGCCCGCCGCAGATCCCCTATTTCATCAACTCCTACGAGGGCAATTCGCATTCCGGTGTCTATCTCGGACTGATGATGTTCGCCGCCCTGCCGCCGCCCTACAACGAGGGGCTCTATCGCTGCGTCAGCGTCGATTTCGGGCCAAAGGGCACGCTGTGCAATGCGCAGGAGCCGGCACCGCATATGAACTGCACGACGACGCCGATGGAGACGTTGACGGACGCCGTGCGCCTCGCCTTCGAAAAGGCGATGCCCTCCAAGGTCTCTGCCTCGTGGGGCCATGCCAACGGCCTCAACATCGCCGGCCGCGATGCCCGCACCAACGAAGAGTTTGTGACCATGGTGCTCGCCACCATCATTTCCGGCGGCGGTGCGACGCCGAAGCAGGACGGCTGGCATGCGGTCGGCCCGGAATGCTGCTTCGGGGCGCTCACCTCCGGCGATGTCGAGCTGCTCGAATATTCCTATCCGATCATCATCCACCGCTATTCGCTGATGACCGATTCCGGGGGTGCCGGCAAATTCCGTGGTGGCTCGGGCACGGCCTGGGAAGTGGAACCGCTCAACGGCGACATGCTGTGCATCGGTTTTGGCGAGGGACGCCGCATTCCGGCGATGGGTGCTGCCGGTGCGAAATCCGCGGTGGTCGACACCAAGGTCGGCCGCGTCGAGTTGCGCCGCGACGGCGCGGTGCAGGTGGAACGCAAGAACATCATCGAGACCATCAAGCCCGGCCAGACCATCACCAACCTCAATCCGGGCGGCGGCGGCTACGGCAATCCCTTCGAGCGCCCCGTGGAGAAGGTGGTCTCAGACGTGCTGAACGGCCTCGTCTCGATTGCGGGTGCGCGCGCCGATTACGGCGTGGCGATCGCGGACCGGGAGACCCTTGAGGTCGACCGTGCCGAAACCGAACGGCTCAGAGCCACTGCGTAAGGAAGACGACACATGACCCTGCATTCCTACCGCCTCGGCATCGACGCCGGCGGCACCTTCACCGATTTCGTCATCGCTGATCGCGCCAGCGGAGAGGTCAAGCTGTTCAAGGCGCTCTCCACGCCGTCCGATCCCACACGGGCGATCGAGAACGGTCTCGGCCTGATCGCCGCCGATCTTGCCCGGCCGATCGAGGAAATCATTGCGAACTGCGACCTCTGCATCAACGGCACCACCGTCGGCCTCAACGCGCTGATCACGCATCGCGGCGGCAAGACGGGGCTGATCTGCACGGCGGGCCACGAGGATTCCATCGAGATCCGTAACGGCCACAAGGAGGACGGCTTCCGCTACGATCCCGAATATCCGGCGGCGACCATGCTCGTGCCGCGGTATCTCCGCCGCGGCGTGCGCGAACGCATCCTCTCCGACGGTTCGGTGCGCACGCCGCTTCATGAGGACGATGTACGCGAAGCCTGCCGGCTCTTCCTGAAGGAAGGCATCGAGACCGTCGCCATTTCCTTCGTCTGGTCGGTGCTCGACCCGCGGCATGAGGCGCGGGCGGCCGAAATCGTGCGCGAGATGATGCCGGATGCGATCCTCACGGTCGGAAGCGACCTCTATCCGCAGGTGCGCGAATATACGCGCACATCGACCGCGGTGACCAATGCCTATCTGGCGCCGGTCATGCGCCGCTACGTCACCGCCGTCGACGCCTATTTCCGCAAGCTCGGCGCCAAGCAGCCGGTGCGTTACTTCCAGTCGAATGGCGGGCTGGCGGTCGGCCAGGTGATGACCGATCGCTCGGTCTACGCCATCAATTCCGGGCCGGCATCGGCGCCGCAGGCGGGGCTTTATGCCGGCGCGCCCTTCGACCAGAAGAATGTCATCACCGTCGACATGGGCGGCACATCGTTCGATATCACGCTGACCCGCAACGGCCAGACCAACCTCAACAAGAACATCGACTTCCTGCGCTATCGTATTGGCGTGCCTATGATCCAGGTCGAAACGCTGGGGGCGGGCGGTGGCTCGATCGGCTGGATCGATCCGCTCGGCCTGCTCCAGGTCGGCCCGCAATCGGCAGGCTCCGAGCCCGGCCCGGCCTGCTACGGCCAGGGCGGCGTGGAGCCCACCACGTCGGATGCGAACCTCGTGCTCGGCTACCTCAATCCCGACGGTCTGCTCGGCGGCAAGCTGCCCCTCGATATCGAGAATGCGCGCACGGCGGTGGCAAGAGTTGCGGAGCCACTCGGCATCTCCGTCGAGCAGGCGGCCTATGGTATGTTCGCGATCGTCAACAACAGCATGGTCAACGGCATCCGCCGCGTTTCGGTCGAGCGTGGCTATGATCCGCGGGATTTCGTGCTGGTGGGGGCAGGCGGCGCCACGGCGGCGCATATTACGGCGCTGGCCCGGGAGATGGGCATCGACACCATCATCCTGCCGAAACTCGCCTCGGGGCTCTGCGCCTTCGGGCAGATCATCTCCGACGTGAAATATAACTACATGGCGCCCGCGCCGGTGCGGCTCGACAATGCGGCCGCCTATGAGCGCATCGACAGCCTGTTCCGGGAGATCGAGGCCAAGGGCGTTGCCCATCTCGAAGCGGACGGCTTTGCGCCGGAGGCGATCGATATCAAACGATCGATCGACATGCGTTATGTCGGCCAGGTGCACGAATGCACCGTCAATATCGGCGCCTTCGCCATCGATGAAAGCACGATCGACCAGGTGAAGGACGCCTTCCATGCCCGGCACGAGGAACTCTACACCTATGCCGAACGCCACAGCGCGGTCGAAGTGGTCAACCTCGAATCCACCATCTACGGCCGCATCGAAAAGGTCCGTCCGCCAAAGCTCGCCGAGGGCGGCGGTGCGGAACAGGCGCTGAAGGGTTTTCGCGAGGCGATCTTCGACCAGTCCGGCAAGGCGACCTCCACGCCGATCTACGATGGCGGGAAGCTCGGCGCGGGCACTCGCATCCACGGCCCCGCCATCATCGAGGAGGTGACGACGACCATCGTCATCGAGCCCGGCTGGACGAGCGTGCTGCACGAAAGCGGCAGCTATCTGCTGACACGAGCAAATTGACGGATCTACCTGAAACAAAAGAGGGGATTGCAATGGCAGGCAATGTATCGGCGACCGAAGCCGACAATTCGGACTTTTCCGGCGTGGCGGTGCCACCCAACGCCCGCATGCAGAAAGGCGGGCTGACCATGGCCTGGTGGGCGGTGTGCAGCGCCGTCTTCTACATTGTGGTCGGGGCAGCGATGGCGCTCAACTTCGGCACGCGCAATGCCATCATCGGCATCGTGCTGTCCGTCGTGGTCTACGGCGTCATCAATGCGGTGCTCAGCCGCTTCGCCATCCGCACCGGCCTTTCCGTCGCGCTGTTTTCCCGCGTGCTGTTCGGCAATGTCGGGTCGGGGCTGGCAACCCTCATCTTCTGCGCCACGGCGATCTACTATGCCGTCTTCGAAGGTTCGGTCATCGCGGTCGGCATCAACACCATCCTGCCGTCGATCTCCTATCCGGTCGCGGCGCTGATCGTCGTGCTCTACAGCGTGCCGCTGATCTTCGGCAGCATGCAGAGCTGGCTCGACAAGTTCAACGGCGTGCTGCTGCCGTTCTATATTCTCGGCCTCGTCGTCGCGGTGGCGCTCGCCATCAGCGAATACGGCTACAGCGACAAATGGCTGAACCTTGGCCCGGAGACGGGCGCGCCGGCCGGCGGCTGGTGGTCCTGCTTCGTGTATTATATGGGCGTCTGGGTGCTGATGATGTTCACCTTCGACTATGCCCGCTTCGGGCGCGCGGAGGATGCCGGTTATCACGCCTGGTTCAACTTCGGCATGCCGTTCTATGCCATGGCGTTTCTGGTGAGCGGCCTCTTCGGCATGTTCATGATCGGCACGGTGCCGGATCTCGGCGCCCTTTCCGAGGTCAGCGTGCTGCTGGCGCTCCTGAAACTCATGGGCATCTGGGGCCTGCTGTTCGTCTGGGTCACGCAGACCCGCATCAACACGGCGAACTATTATCTGGCCGCCGTCAACATGGAGGCGCTCGTGCAGCTCTTCGGCCGCTTGCCGTTTGGTCGCGTCGGCTGGGCGATTGCGGTCGGCATCGTGGTCTATGTGCTGATGCTCGCGGACGTCTTCTCCTACCTGCTTCAGGCGCTCGCCTATCAGGGCATCTTCGTCGTCGCCTGGGTGGCGGTGGCGATGGCGCATATCCTAATCGACCGCTACAGCGCGCTTGTCGGGCAGGCGATCGAATACCGCTCCAGCCATGTGCCGGCCTTCAATCCGCTCGGCATCGGTGCCTGGTTCATCGCGGCCGCCATCGGCATCTGGCTGCATGTCTGGGGCGGCAGCTACGCCGAGCTTTCAGCGCCGGCAACGGCGGTCATCGCCTTCGGCATCTACGCCGCCGGCCTGACGCAGGCGCGCCGCTCCTGGTTCCTGGCGACCGGCTGACGATATGGACCGTGCCTCTCCGGAGGCACGGTTCCCGTGCTTTATGGTTGACGCTCTCGACGCGAACCTGTTGAAACGGTCCATCAAAAGCAGAAAAGGACATGCCGATGGAGCCGCGGTCGATCGCTCAGCTTTCCGTACTCCTGCAAGCGGGCGCGCTCGATCCCGTGGCGCTTGCGGAGGAGACGCTGGCCGCCATCGAGGCCTATCCGGATGCGGCTCTCTTCACGGTTCTGCTGAAGGACAGGGCGAAGGCGGAGGCCGAGGCTTCCCGCCGCCGCATGCGCGAGGGGCGCTCGCTCGGCGTGCTGGATGGCGTGCCGATCGCCTGGAAGGACCTTTTCGACATTCAGGGCCTGCCGACGACCGCCGGCTCCCGCGTACTCAAGGGTAGCGAACCGGCAGGCGAGGATGCGGCCGTGGTGCAGGCGCTGGCGGGCGCCGGCATGGTCAGCGTCGGGCGCGTGAACATGAGCGAATTCGCCTTTTCCGGCCTCGGCATCAACCCGCATTACGGCACGCCACGCAACCCGGCTTCGCCCGCGGGCGAACATCGCATTCCGGGCGGCTCTTCGTCCGGCTCGGGTGTTGCGGTCGCCGCCGGCCTCGTTCCCGTGTCCATCGGCACGGATACCGGCGGCTCGGTGCGCATCCCGGCCGCCTTCAACGGCATCGTCGGCTACAAGGCCACGCGCGGGCGCTATTCCATGAAGGGCGTGTTCCCGCTGGCAAAAAGCCTCGATGCGCTGGGGCCGCTCTGCCGCACCGTTCAGGATGCGATCTGGATCGATGCGGCCATGCGCGGGCTGCCGTCCGCCGACGCGCTGCCACGTCCCAGCGTCGCAGACCTGTCCTTCGTCATTCCCGAGACCGTGTTCTTCGACGGCGCCGAGCCCGAGGTCGTCGCGACCTTCGAGGCGGCCGTCGCGCGGCTGACGAAGGCGGGCGCCCGTGTCCGCCGCGAAGCCTTCCCCGAATTCTCCGCGATATTCGACCTGATGGCCAAACACGGCGCTCTGGTGACGGCCGAGGCCTTCGTGCTGCACCGCGAGCGCATCCAGGGGCCGGCTGCCGCCGAGATGGACCCTCGCGTCGTCAAGCGCACGCTGCTCGGGGAGAAGATCACGCTCGCCGATTATCTCGAAACGCTGGCCGCGCGCGAGCGGCTGATTACGTCCTTCGAGGAGCGGCTTGGGCCGGACGGCATCCTGATCAGCCCGACGCTCCCCCATGTCGCGCCGCAAATCCAGCCGCTGCTGGACGACGAGGACCTATTCTTCCAGGTGAACGGCAAGACCCTGCGCAACACGTTGATCGGCAATTTTCTCGACTGGTGCGGCGTGTCGCTGCCCTGCGGCACCGGTGCTGCCGGTATGCCCGTCGGGCTTCTGCTATCGGGGCCGAAGGATAGCGACGGGCGGGTGCTTGCAGCCGCCGCCACGGTGGAAGGCCTGTTGCGCTAGGCGGGCACGGGTTCGGAAAAGACGGCTTCCAGCAGCGGGCCGCCCGGCATCTGCAGGAACAGGCGGCGCTCGGCTATGTCGGCGAGATCCATCGGCGAATAGCGGATGCCGAGGCGATCGAGCTTCGCGCGGAAGGCGGCATAGTCCGTCATGCGCAGGCCGACATGATCGATCGCCTCGGCCGCACGATCCTGGCCGATTCCATGCGACCCGATGATGTGAACGATCGGCTTGCCTTCGCTGTAGAGCCAGCAGCCCGGAATGTGCCGGATCGCCGCCGGCCGCTCGCCTTCCTCCAGATCGAAGACCGTGCGCATGAACTCCCGGGCGCCTGCGATATCGCGGGTTCTGATGGTGACGTGGTCGATCTGCATGGTCGATTCCTTTCGACAATCAGATACGGCCTCTGGATTGCTCTTATAATTGGGCGGCATCTGAAATCAGAATTCGGTTTCACCGTCGAATGGCGCTTCGCTCCGCATAGGCTCAGTAATCGACCAGCAGCATTTCCGCATCCGGTTCGCCAAAGCGCGGCTTGACGCCGAGCAGCGGCGCGACGCGGCGGATGATGGCCTGGATCATCGGGGCGGCCGTGGAGGCTGCCGTTCGCCCGCCGCGCTCGCCCGTGCGCGGCGCATCGATGATGGAGAGCACGACGTATCGCGGCTTGTCCATCGGGAAGGCGGCGACGAAGGCGTTGAAGTTGATGTTCTTGGCATATCGCCCGTTGATCACCTTGTCGGCCGTGCCGGTCTTGCCGCCGACGTGGAAACCCTCCACCTGCGCACCCCGGCCGGAGCCCTTCTGCCCGTTCCAGTCATAAAGGAAGCGCATCTCCGCGCTCGTCTTCTCCTTGATGACGCGGCGGGCGAGCGCCTGCGCCTCTTCCTTGGAGCGGGGCAGGAAGGTCGGCTGGTGGAGGTAGCCGCCGTTCATCAGGGCCGCGGCCGCAACTGCCGTCTGCAAGGGGGTGGTGGCGACGCCGTGGCCGAAGGAGATCGTGACGGAGTTGATCTTCTTCCAGGTCTGCGGCTGCGTCGGCGTCGCGACGCCGGGCATTTCCGTGTCCAGCTTGGACAAGAGGCCGAGCCGCGTGAGGAACTCCCGGTGCCCATCGATGCCGACCATGTCGGCGACCGCCGCCGTTCCGATGTTGGAGGAATACTGGAACACTTCGGGGATGGAGAGCGGGCGGTTCTTGCCCTTGAAATCGCGGATGGTGAAGCCGCCCATGCGGATCGGGCGGGAGGCATCGACGACGGAATTCAGCGAGATCTTGCCCTCGTCCAGCCCCATCGCCAGCGTGAAGCTCTTGAAGGTCGAGCCCATCTCGAAGGTCGCGTTGCTGATGCGGTTGAACCAACCCTTTTCATAGGCCTTGTCGACGCTGCCGTCCGGCAGCATGCGGGAGGGCTCGTTCGGGTCGTAATCGGGTACGGATGCCATTGCCAGCACTTCGCCCGTCTCCACGTCGAGGATCACCGCTCCGGCGGCCTCGGCTTCGTAGTCGGTCATCGCCCTTGCGACGACGTCACGCACGATGTTCTGGACGCGAAGGTCGATCGACAATGTTACCGGCGCCAGCCGCGTATCATCGGTGAGACCGGACGCGCGCAGGTCCGCAAGGCCCTGCTGGTCCAGATAGCGCTCCATGCCCGCAAGGCCCTGGTTGTCGACATTGACGTGGCCGACGATATGGGAGGCGGTTGCGCCGCCCGGGTAGAACCGCCGTTTTTCCGGCCGGAAACCGATGCCGGGAAGCCCGAGCGCCAGGATATCCGCCTGTTGCTTCGGCGTCAGTTGTCGTCGCAGCCACTGGAACGCGGTCTGGGAGCGCAGCTTCCTATGCGTATCGCTCCAGTCGATGTTCGGAACGACGAGTGCTAGCTTCTCCACCACTTCGTCGGCATCGATGATGCGGCGCGGATCGGCATAGAGCGACACCATGTTGAGGTCGGTCGCCAGCAGTTCCCCATTGCGGTCGACGATGTTGGGGCGGGAGGCGACAGCATCGACATTGCCGCCGATCGATGCGGACAGGATCGGCTCGGAAAGGCCGTACTGGAGGAGGCGCACGCCGACCGCCACATAGATCGCGCAGAAAGCGGCGATCACGATCGCCACGCGCAGCCGCGCCTGTTTCCGGCGGCGCGCATTGGTGCCGATGAACGCCTCGCGCTCGGCATTGCGGCCCTGTTTGACAACGAAATGGGCGCGGCTTTTGAGCCGGATGACGAACGAAATCATTCCAACACCATTCCCCAGCGCCACTACGATCGAATGGCAGGACCCTGCATGCGCAAGGCCTAGAAACCAAGGAAAGAGTTGGTGAAGGGCGGTGCTCGATTAAATTTGCATTAATATACATTTAAAGTCGTGCCGGTCGTCTTAACGATCCGTTAGCCGCCCTGTCGGGGGACTTTTCGGCCGCGGTCTCCGACTCGTCCCTTGCGACACTGAGCGGGGGAAAAATCATGCAACTCAAATCACTGTTACTATCGTTCTGCCCGTAACAATATATCATACTGAGTCGACGCCTCTCCTTGCATGGCTTTGGATGGGCGCAGTCTTGGAATTGATTGAACGTGGCCTGTTAGAACGTCGTTTCGCCTTTGTTTGCGCTTAAGATTCGGCATGTGTTGCAGCCGGAGTCGGGGAACAAAACCCGCTCCTGATCCGTTTAATAACTGAGATGGCGGGCGACTACGACGGCGATATCGCCCGGCGACCGCAGGAGGGTTCTATGCGAACCAGTGGCAGCGATATTTTCGACCTTTTTTCAGAGACTTACGCAAGTGAAGCGCAAGAGGCGCTGAGCCTGCAGGAATATCTCCTAGCCTGCCGTGATGACAAGAGCATGTATGCCACGGCGCCGGAGCGCATGGTGGCGGCGATCGGTGAACCGAAGCTGGTCGATACGAGCGCCGACGAGCGTCTCGGCCGCGTCTTCGCCAACCGCACCATCAAGATCTATCCGTCCTTCGCCGATTTCTACGGCATGGAGGATACGATCGAGCGGATCGTCGGTTATTTCCGCTATGCGGCGCAGGGGCTGGAGGAGCGCAAGCAGATCCTCTATCTGCTCGGCCCGGTCGGCGGCGGCAAATCCTCGCTTGCCGAGCGGCTGAAGAAGCTGATGGAGCAGCAGCCGATCTACACGCTCGCCATCGACGGCAAGATCAGCCCGGTCTTCGAATCGCCACTCGGCCTGTTCAGTCGCGACCGCATGGGCGAGCTGCTGGAAGACAAATACGGCATCGCGCAACGCCGGCTCACCGGGCTCATTTCGCCCTGGGCGACGAAGCGGCTGGACGAGATCAACGGCGACATCTCGAAATTCAGTGTCGTCAAGCTCATGCCCTCGCGGCTGCGCCAGATCGGCATCGCCAAGACGGAACCGGGCGACGAGAACAACCAGGACATTTCCACGCTGGTCGGCAAGGTCGATATCCGCCAGCTCGAAAACTACAGCCAGGCCGATCCCGACGCCTATTCCTATAGCGGCGGCCTCAACCGCACGACGCAGGGGCTTCTCGAATTCGTCGAAATGTTCAAGGCGCCGATCAAGGTGCTGCACCCGCTGCTCACCGCCACGCAGGAAGGCAGCTATAACGGCACGGAGAATTTCGGCGCCTTCCCGTTCCAGGGCATCGTGCTCGCCCATTCCAACGAGTCGGAATGGCTGCAATTCAAGCACAACAAGAACAATGAGGCGTTTCTCGACCGTATCCTGGTCGTCAAGGTGCCCTATTGCCTGCGCGTTACCGAGGAGCGGCTGATCTATGAAAAGCTGCTGCGCGAGAGCGAACTTTCCGCCAGCCCCTGCGCGCCGGAAGTGCTGGAGAACCTGAGCCGCTTCACCGTCGCCACGCGCCTTACGCCGCATGAAAACTCGCCGACCTACACCAAGATGCGCGTCTATGACGGGGAGAACCTGAAGGATACCGATCCGAAGGCAAAATCCCTGCAGGAATATCGCGATGCCGCCGGTGTCGACGAGGGCATGACGGGCGTCAGCACGCGCTTCGCCTTCAAGGTGCTGTCGGAGACCTTCAACTACGACACGAAGGAGGTCGCGGCCGACTCGGTTCACCTGATGTACATCCTCGAGCAGGCGATCCGGCGCGAGCAATATCCCAAGGAGGTCGAGGCGAACTATCTCGATTTCATCCGCTCCGAAATCGCCAGCCGCTATGCCGAATTCATCGGCCACGAGATCCAGAAGGCCTATCTCGAATCCTACAGCGAATACGGCCAGAACCTGTTCGACCGCTATATTTCCTATGCCGATGCCTGGCTCGAGGACCAGGATTTCAAGGATGCCGATACGGGCCAAATACTCAACCGCGAGATCCTCGACAGCGAACTCTCGCAGATCGAAAAACCCGCCGGCATCGCCAACCCGAAGGACTTCCGCAACGAGGTCGTGAAATTCACGCTCCGCGCCCGTGCCCGAAACGGCGGGCGCAATCCCGCCTGGACCAGCTACGAGAAGCTTCGCGAGGTGATCGAGAAGCGTATGTTCGGCCAGGTCGAAGACCTCCTGCCGGTCATCAGCTTCGGCTCGAAGAAGGATGGTGCGACTGAAAAGCAGCACGCCGAATTCGTCCAGCGCATGACCGAGCGGGGCTATACCGTGCGCCAGGTCCGGCGGCTCGTCGATTGGTACATGCGCGTCAACAAGGCCGGCTAAGAGTATCGGATTTGGGGCTGGAGTAGGGGATGGCGCATGCCGAATTTCATCGATCGCCGGCTTAACCCGAAGGACCGGAGTCTCGGCAACAGGCGGCGTTTCCTGAAACGGGTGCACGACGAGCTGAAGCGCACGATCCGCGACAAGGTCAAGTCGGAGAAGATCGCCGATATCGACGCCGCTCATGGCGTTCCCATTCCTAAACGGGGCGCGGATGAGCCAAGCTTCCAGCATTCCGGGGGCAGCGGCGAGCGCAACTATGTGCTGCCGGGAAACGAAGTCTTTTCGCCGGGAGACCGCATCCGCAAGCCGGAGGCGGGCGCTGGCGGCGGAGGCGGGCGTGGCCGTGGGCGTGGCGAGGATGCGGACGACTTCCTCTTCGTGCTGTCGCGCGAGGAGGTGCTTGACCTCTTCTTCGAGGATCTGGAGCTTCCGGACATGGTGAAGCTGAACCTCAAGGAAACCGTCACCTACAAGTCCCATCGCGTTGGCTTCACCACATCGGGCACGCCGAGCAACATCAATGTCGGGCGAACGATGCGCAACAGCTTCGGCCGGCGTATCGCCCTGCGGCGGCCGGGCGAGAAGGAAATCGCGGCGCTTAGCGAGGAGATCGCCGCGCTCGAAGCCGAGACGGAGCCTTCCCGCCAGCAGCGCCAGCGTCTGAAACAGCTGCGTGAGGACCTCGACCTTTTGGAGCGGCGGCGTCGGCGGATCGCCTATGTCGACCCCGTCGACGTGCGCTTCAACCGGTTCGAACGCCAGCCCCTGCCCAATGCGAGCGCAGTGATGTTCTGCCTGATGGACGTCTCCGCCTCGATGGGCGAGCGCGAAAAGGATCTCGCCAAGCGCTTCTTTGTCCTGTTGCACCTGTTTCTCAAGCGCCGCTACGAGCGCATTGAAATCGTCTTCATTCGCCACACGGACGAGGCACGGGAAGTCGACGAGGAGACCTTCTTCTTCAGCAAGCAGAGCGGCGGCACGGTCGTTTCCACCGCGCTGGAGGAGATGGTGCGTGTCATCACGGACCGCTATCCCTCGAATATCTGGAACATCTACGCGGCCCAGGCGTCCGACGGCGACAATGCCAGCGGCGATTCCGAGCGCTGTGCCACGCTGCTGCGCGATACGCTGATGAAGCTCTGCCAATATTACGCCTATGTCGAAATCATCGACGAGCGCGAAAGCGAGATCTTTGGCACGACGGACAACGGCACGTCGCTGTGGCGGGCCTACCGGACGGTCGACGGCGCGGTGCGGAATTTCCAGATGACGCGCATCGCGCGGCCGTCGGATATCTATCCGGTCTTCCGCAAACTCTTTGCCCGGAACCAGCCCGACCAGCTGCGCCGGTGAAGGAGGAACGGATGGCAAAAGAGCCGGCTTCCAACCTGCTGTTCGAAGGTTCCGAATGGAACTTTACGACGCTTTCGCGCGCCTATGAGGCGATCAAGGAAATCGCCATCGGCGAGATGGGGCTCGACGTCTATCCCAACCAGATCGAGGTCATCTCCTCCGAACAGATGCTCGATGCCTATTCGTCGGTCGGCATGCCGCTGATGTACCAGCACTGGTCGTTCGGTAAGCGCTTCGTCTTCGAAAACGAGCTCTACCGCAAGGGCCGCCGCGGGCTCGCCTATGAGCTGGTGATCAATTCCAATCCCTGCATCACCTATCTGATGGACGAAAACACCATGCCGATGCAGGCGCTGGTGACCGCGCATGCCTCTTTTGGGCACAACCATTTCTTCAAGAACAACTACCTGTTCCGCCAATGGACGGATGCCGGCGCGATCCTCGGCTATATGGACTTCGCCAAGAAATACATCGCCAAATGCGAGGAGCGGCACGGCCTTGCCGCCGTGGAGGAAATCCTCGATTCGGCGCATGCCCTGATGGATCAGGGCGTCTTCCACTATCGCCGTCCGCCGCGGCTTTCATCGGAAAAGGTCAGGGAGCGGGCGCGCGAACGGCTGGAATACGAGGAGCAGACCTATAGCGACCTGTGGCGCACGCTGCCGACGGCGACCGGCAGCGTCGGCGTGGAGGAGGCAGAGCGCGAGGCCGGTGAGCGCAAGAAGGTGTTGAACCTTCCCGAGGAGAACCTGCTCTATTTCCTGGAGAAGCACAGCATCATCCTGGAGCCCTGGCAAAGGGAAATCCTCCGGATCGTTCGCGTCATCGCGCAGTATTTCTACCCGCAGGGCCAGACCAAGGTGATGAACGAAGGGTGCGCGACCTATGTGCACTATACCATCATCAACCGGCTGTTCGATCAGGGCCGGATGAGCGAGGGTGCCATGCTGGAACTGCTGGCAAGTCACGCCAATGTCGTCTTCCAGCCGAACTTCGACGATCCCCGCTTTTCCGGCATCAATCCCTATGCGCTGGGTTTTGCCATGATGCAGGATATCGAGCGCATCTGCACGGCGCCGACGGCGGAGGATCGCGACTGGTTTCCCAACATCGCCGGCAATGGCGACTGCATGGGCACGCTGAAGGACGCCTGGGAGAACCACCGTGACGAATCCTTCATCCTGCAATATCTTAGCCCGGCGCTGATCCGGAAATTCCGCCTGTTCCAGCTCTCCGACCGCTCGGCCGACACGTTTTGCGAAGTCGCCTCCATCCACGACGAACGGGGCTATTCCGCCGTGCGCGCCGGCCTTGCGCGCAACTATGATCCGGGCGCGAACCGCCCGGACATCCAGGTCATCGATGTCGACCTGCTCGGCGACCGGCAGCTTCGCCTGCGCCATCGCATCAAGAACGGCATTCTGCTCGACGAAGGCCGGCGCGACGCGACGCTGACCCATATCCGCCGGCTCTGGGGCTATGACGTCAGCCTCGCCGGCGTCGACGATGCTACCGACCGGGTCGTCTACGAGTGCTCCTCGAAGGTATCGTGACTCACAGCGTTCCCATGCCGCCGTCGATCATGATCTCGCTGCCAATGGTGTAAGCGGCTTCATCAGAGGCGAGGAAGACCACGGCCTTGGCGATCTCCGAGGGCGTGCCGAAGCGGCCGGCCGGGACCAGGCCCTTGATGCTCTCGGCGACATTCTTGAGGTCGGCCTCGTTGAAGCCGAGCTTGCCGTAGAGCGGCGTCGAGATGGGGCCGGGGCTGACGGCGTTGACGCGGATGCCGCGGCCGATCAACTCGCCGGACAGCGTGCGGATCAGTGATTGCAGCGCAGCCTTCGAGGCGGCGTAGACGCTGGAATTCGGCATGCCGATATGGGCGTTGACCGAGGTGTTGAGCACGATCGAAGCCGGATTGGCGAGGATCGGCAGCAGCGCCTGCACCAGGAAATACGGGCCTTTGACATTGATGTCGAAGACGCGGTCGAAAGCGGCCTCGTCCCAGGCGCCGACGGGCTTCAGCAGCGCGACGCCGGCATTGACGAAGAGGATGTCGAGGCCGCCGAAGGCCTCCTTGATGGTTGCCGCAACCTGCTTCTGGCCGTCGACATCGGCGGCGTCCGCCCGGATCACCAGAGCGCCGTCGCCGAGTTCCTTGCGTGCGGCCTCCAGCGTTTCCGGATTGGTGCCGGTGACGGCGACGCGCGCGCCTTCCGCCAGGAATTGACGTGCCGTTTCCAGCCCGATGCCGCTGGTGCCGCCGGTGATGAGAGCGCGTTTGCCGTTGAGCCTGTCCATGATCGTTGTTCCTTCGAGGAATGTTGCTGTTTGCTGAAGGCGAATATGGCGCAGGCCGCGCGTTCGCACTACAATGCCGAAGGCAGATCTATTTTCCGGAAAAACCGAACGATGAAGCTCGACGGCATAACAAGTTTCGTGGCGGTCGCCGAAGCGGGCTCGATCAGCGAGGCGGCGCGCACGCTGCGGCTTTCCAAATCGGTGGTCAGCGAAAGGCTGGCGGAGCTGGAGCGCAGCCTTGGCGCAACGCTGCTCCACCGCACCACGCGGCGGATGTCGGTCACTGAGGATGGCGCCGCCTTCCTCGAACGCGCCACGCGCATCCTCAGGGAAGTGTCGGAAGCGGCGACCGATCTTGCCGAACGTCGCGGCACGCTTGCCGGTCCGATGCGCATTTCGGCGCCCGTCACCTTCGGCCGGCTGCATCTCGGGCCGGCGCTCTTTCCGTTCCTGGCGGCCAATCCGAAAATCGAAATGTCGCTCGACCTCGACGACCGCCGCGTCGACATCGCTTCGGGTGCCTATGACGGCGTGCTGCGCCACGGGACGATCGACGATTCCCGCCTGATGGTGTGGCGGCTGGCGCCAAGTCGCCGCGTGCTGGTCGCTTCCGGCGATTATCTCGCCAGCAATGGCATACCGGCGACGACGGCCGAACTGGACGGGCACAAGGGCGTCTTCTACACGAACCGCGGCGTGGCGGACTGGCGCTTCGCGACGGCTGACGGCATCGAGATCGTCCGGGCACGGGTGGGCTTGCGGGTCAACAATGGCGACATGCTGCGTGACGCGGCGGTTGCCGGCCTCGGCATTGCGCTGCTGCCGCTGTTCATTGCCGGGCCGGATATTCGCGCCGGCAACCTGAAGCTCATCGATGTCGGCGTGCGGCCGAGCCCGGAATTCATCTATCTCGCGCATCCCGAAGGACGCCGCTCGTCGGTCAAGCTTCGCGCGCTGGCGGATCATCTCAAGGCGGCCTTCGGCGACCCGCCCTATTGGGAGGAGGGGGCCGGCTGACACGCTATCCGATTGTTCGGCAAACCCGGAAGCGAGATCCGCCGTTGGTTGGCTAATGCGAACGACGGTTCGGTGATAGTCATGCTTCACCAACGGGCTGAAAGCGGCGGTCGATCGGATCGCCTTCCCGCTAGGTGGGAGACCAAAATGTTGAAAACCATCCTTGCCTTGGGACTGCTCGCCTTCGCCGCACCTGCCGGCGCCGAGGTCCCCGCCTTTCCGGCGTCCTTCAAGACGCAGGAGATCACCACCAACGGCGCAACCATCCATGTCCGCGTCGGCGGCGCGGGGCCGGCCGTCGTCCTGCTGCATGGTTACGGCGAGACCGGCGACATGTGGGCGCCGATGGCGGCCGATCTTGCCCGCGACCACACGGTCATCGTGCCGGACCTGCGCGGTCTCGGCCTTTCCTCCAAGCCTGACGGCGGCTTCGACAAGAAGACCCAGGCCGGCGACGTCGCCGGCGTGCTCGATGCGCTGAAGGTCGAAGAGATCGACCTGGTGACGCACGATATCGGCAACATGGTGGGCTTCGCCTTCGCCGCCGCGCATCCCGAGCGGACGAAAAGCTTCGTGCTGATCGATGCGCCGGTGCCCGGTGTTGGCCCGTGGGAAGAGATCCTGAAAAACCCGCTGCTCTGGCATTTCCGTTTCGGCGGGCCGGACATGGAGCGCCTCGTCGCCGGCCGTGAACGCATCTATCTCGATCGCTTCTGGAACGAGTTCTCGGCGACGCCCGCCCGCTTTACCGAAACGTCGCGCGAGCACTATGCCAAGCTGTATGCCCTGCCGGGCGCCATGCATTCGGGCTTCGCGCAGTTCGCGGCCTTCGACCAGGACGCGATCGACAACCGGGCCTTCCTGGCCGCCGGCGGCAAACTGACGATGCCGGTGCTGGCGATCGGCGGCGAGAAGTCGTTCGGCCCCATGATGGCGACCGTGATGCGGGCCGCCGCCAGCGACGTGACCGAAGGGGTGGTGCCCGATTCTGGCCACTGGATCATGGAGGAAAATCCCGAAGCCACGACGACAATGGTCCGGGCATTTCTCGACAAGGCAAACTGATCCTGGCCGGAAAGTGACCCGTCCTTCGACCTCCGCCCGGCCGGGCAGGGGTTTTGCGGCGCACTGTCACAAAAACATCATGCGGGCTTCCTAATAAGTTCTGGTGGCGGGATAAGACCGGTCGATCGACTGGCTTGGTGACCTGCCGCGCGTCCGGGCAAATGGATTCCGATCATGTTCGAAAACGATCATCTGAGCCGCATCAAGGCCGAAATCGCCGACAGCTTCGACGAGGAGCTGGAAATGCAGATGGAAGAGGAGCAGCTGGACGCGCTCGTCTCCGAGGGCATGTCCGAACCCGCGCCGCAGACGATCGAGCGGCGCATCTATTTCCGCGAGCTGTTCCGTCTCCAGCACGAGCTGGTCAAGCTGCAGGACTGGGTGCAGCACAACAAGCTGAAGGTCGTGGTGCTGTTCGAGGGCCGCGACTCCGCCGGCAAGGGCGGCGCCATCAAGCGCGTGACCCAACGCCTCAACCCGCGCGTCTGCCGCGTCGTGGCCCTGCCGGCGCCCACCGAGCGCGAGCGCAACCAGTGGTATTTCCAGCGTTATGCGGCCCATCTGCCGAGCGCCGGCGAAATGGTGCTGTTCGACCGCTCCTGGTACAACCGCGCCGGTGTCGAGCGCGTCATGGGCTTCTGCAACGCCGAAGAGCTTGAAGAGTTCTTCCGCTCGGTGCCGGAATTCGAGCGCATGCTGGTGCGCTCCGGCATCATCCTCATCAAATACTGGTTCTCGATCACCGACGACGAGCAGGAATTCCGCTTCCGCATGCGCATCCACGATCCGCTGAAGCAGTGGAAGCTCTCGCCGATGGACCTGGAAAGCCGTGTCCACTGGGAAGATTACACCAAGGCCAAGGAAGAGATGCTGGAGCGCACCCACATCCCCGAGGCGCCCTGGTGGATCGTCGAGGCGGTGGACAAGAAGAAGGCGCGGCTGAACTGCATCGCCCATCTCCTGACGCAGGTTCCCTATCAAGATGTGCCGAAGGCTCCGATCGAGCTGCCGGAACGCGTGCGGAATGACAATTACATCCGCCATTCCCCGCCGGACGACATGTATGTGCCGGAGGTCTACTGACATACCGGCAAGGACACGGATGGAGCATTTTATTTGAATCTCCTCCCTGAGATGGACAAGGAACACCCGCCGGGCCTCATCGGGGCCTGGCGGGCGCGTCCCGGCGAACGCGTGGTGCCGCTTGCGCCCCAGGACATCGGTCCGGCGCTCGGCGCCGAAGACGGCTGGGTCTGGCTACATGTCGATCTCGTCGACCAGCGCATGCAGGGCTGGCTTGCCGGCCATTGCCCCTTGCCCGCTACCGCGCGCGCCATTCTCGACGGACATGACGAAAGTCTGGTGCTCGGCCAGGAGGCCGGCACGCTGCACGGCGTCGTCGCCGACATGCAGATGGATATGGACCGCATGTCGACCACGATCGGCCGCATGCATTTCGCGCTCACCGACCGGCTGCTCGTCACCGGACGGCGGCATCCGCTGGAGGCTGTGGACCGGGTGCGGCGATCCTTTGCCGAAGGTTTTTCACCCGCAACGGCCTGCGAGCTTTTCGAGGGCATCGTCGCTGCCTTCTGCAAGAACACCAATCTCAGGCTCAACGAGGCGACCCGCCTGCTCGACGCGGTGGAAGACCGCATCGTCACCGAGCGGTTGAGCGACGAGCGCCGCAGCCTCAAGGAAGTCCGCCGGCTGGCTGTGTCGCTGCATCGCCCGGTGGCGGGCATGGTGGCGCTGTTCGAGGAGGAGGACCGCGAGGACTGGGCGCTCTCCGAGGCGACCCATGCCGTGCTGCACCGGCTTTCGCTGCGGCTGGAGCGGCTCGACCGCGAAATCGTCATGGTCAACGACCGCGCCCGTCTGCTCCAGGAAGAAATGGCGGCGGAACTGGCCGACGAATCGAACCGTAGCCTGCGGGCGATGGCGGTGATGAGCGCGCTGCTGCTCCCCGGCACGCTGGTCGTCGGCGTGTTCGGCATGAACACGGCCGGATTGCCGTTCAGCGTGGGTGAATCCGGATTCGGCTGGGCGATGGCGCTCGGCGTCGGCGCCACCGCGCTGTTCTACTGGCTGCTGCGCCGTGCCGGCATCAGCCTGCGGTTCTGATCATTCCGTCTACTCGGCGGCGACGATGTGGAATTCCCGTGCGCCGTCGCATTTCTTCGCGCCACCCATGATGTAGATGAGACAGCTCGTGCGCAGCAGCGAGGCGAAATTCGACACCGAACCGTTGATTTCCAGAGCCTCGTCATAGAGCGTCGAGAGGAAGCGGGATGTCGACTGACCCTGGCCTATGGCCATCTCGTCGATCAGGTCCCAGAAGGCCGCTTCGATCTGGATGCTCGTCGAATGGCCGCCGATCCGCACCGAGCGGTTGACAGGCCGATAGCGTTGCGGGTCCTGGCCCGCAAAGACCTCACACATGGTTTATCCTCCAGTCTTGTTTTTATACAGGCGATTATGCGGCGGCCCTTGAATTTGGTCAAATCATCCTGTGTCGCCGTGAAACAAGAAAAATCCTTCGCTTAAAACTCCAGAAATGAAAAACGACGTGCGGTAATGGGCTGCTACCCACGGCCGTGATTCCGGGCGCAATCTTCCCTCCACAAGTCGAACTGCAAGCAGGGGAAGGGCAGCGTGGCAAAGTCCATTCATTCGATGATCCGTGTTCTGGATGAAGACCGGTCCGTGGATTTCTACAACAAGGCCTTCGGGCTCGCGGTCGCCGACAGGCTCGACTTCGAGACCTTCACGCTCGTCTACATGAGCAATGCCGAAAGCGAATTCGAACTCGAACTGACGATCAACAAGGGCCGCACCGAAGCCTACAATCTCGGCGACGGCTACGGCCATCTCGCCGTGTCGGTTTCCGACCTCGACGGCGAGCACGCCCGCATCTCCGGGCTCGGCTTCACCACCGGCAAGATCGTCGAGTTCAACCGCGACGGCGGCCTTCTTGCCCGCTTCTTCTTCGTGACGGACCCGGACGGCTACAGGATCGAAGTCCTGCAACGGCACGGCCGCTTCAAATGAACGGGCTGGCGGCCGGAGGAGGGCCGCCGGTCTCAAACGCAATGGGAGGAACCTGACATGACGACGATCTACGAGCAGCGCCCGGGACTTTCCCGCCGCGAGCTTTTGAAGCGCGGCACGATCGGCGCTGCACTCATCATCTCCGGCAGGGCGGTGATCAGCCCCGACAAGGCCTGGGGCATGGAGACGACGGCGCTGAAGCCGGAAACGATGGCGACGCTGATCAAGCTCGCCCGCGACATCTATCCGCACGACACGGTCGCCGACCGCTTCTACGCCATCGCGGTGAAGGGCCACGACACCAAGGCCGGCACGGATGCTGCGCACAAGGAGCTGATCGAGGCGGGCATCGCCGATCTCGACAAGCGGGCGGGTGAGGGCGGCTATCGCGGTCTCGGCTGGGAGGATGATCGCGTGAAAATCCTGCACGACATCGAGGGCACCCCCTTCTTCCAGGCGGTGCGCGGCGACCTCGTCGTCTCCTTCTATAACCAGAAGGAGCTCTGGCCGCATTTCGGCTACGAGGGCGAATCCTATTCCAAGGGCGGCTACATCGCCCGCGGCTTCGACGACATCGAATGGCTTTGACGGCGGTCTGACGGAACGCGCCGGAGGAGGCGCGACCGCGGCTTTGACGCCGACCGCACATGTTTCGGGAGGAAACCATGGCAGCTCCTTATGATCTCAACGACGACAGCGTGGTCGTCATCATCGGCTCGGGCGCCGGCGGCGGCACGCTGGGAAATGAACTGGCGCAGAAGGGCATCGACGTCGTCGTGCTCGAAGCCGGTGCGCGCATCGAACATGAAGACTTCATCAACGACGAGTGGGACAGCTTTTCCCAGCTCGCCTGGCTCGACCACCGCACGACCGGCGGCGGCTGGCGCGTCTCGAAGGATTTTCCCAACCTTCCGGCCTGGATCGTCAAGGCCGTCGGCGGCACCACGACGCACTGGGCCGGCGCATCGCTGCGCTTCCAGGAGCATGAGTTCAAGACACTCACCAACTACGGCAAGGTCGAGGGCGCGAACCTGCTCGACTGGCCGGTGACGCTCGCCGAGCTGGAGCCCTACTACGCCAAGGCCGAAGACAAGATGGGCGTGACCCGCACCAACGGCATCGAGGGCCTGCCCGGCAACAACAACTTCAAGATCCTGAAGGCCGGCGCCGACAAGCTCGGCTACAAGGAATGTCACACCGGCAACATGGCGATCAACTCGGCCGACCGCGACGACCGCATGAGCTGTCAGCAGACCGGCTTCTGCTTCCAGGGCTGCAAATGGGGCGCCAAATGGTCGACGCTCTACACGGAAATCCCGAAGGGCGAGGCGACCGGCCGGCTGGAAGTGCGGCCGAATTCCCATGTCGTCAAGATCGAGCATGACGATAGCGGCAAGGTGACGGCGGTTGTCTATGCCGACAAGGACGGCAAGCTTCAGAGCCAGAAGGCCCGCATCATCTGCGTCGCCGGCAACTCCATCGAAAGCCCCCGCCTGCTCCTCAATTCCGCATCGAGCAAATATCCGGACGGGCTTGCCAATTCGTCCGGCCAGGTCGGCAAGAACTACATGCGCCACACGACGGGCTCGGTCTATGCCGTGTTCGAAAAGCCGGTGCATTTCTACCGCGGCACCACCATGGCCGGCATCGTGCGCGACGAGGCGAAACACGATCCGTCGCGCGGCTTCGTCGGCGGCTACGAGCTGGAGACGCTGGCGCTCGGCGTACCCTTCATGGCGGCCTTCCTCGACCCCGGTGGTTGGGGCCGTCCCTTCGCCTCGGCGATGGACAGCTATGCCAACATGGCGGGCCTCTGGATCGTCGGCGAGGACATGCCGCAGGAACAGAATGTCGTGAAGCTGCATGGCGAGCTGAAGGACAAATACGGCATGCCGATCCCGGACGTCTGGTTCACCGACCATCCGAACGACGTCGCCATGCGCAACCACGCCTACAAGCAGGGCGAGGCGCTCTATGCGGCGGTCGGCGCGACGCGCAGCTTCCCGACGCCGCCCTATCCCTCGACGCACAATCTCGGCACCAACCGCATGAGCGAGAAGGCGCAGGACGGTGTCGTCAACAAATGGGGCCAGACGCACGACATCAAGAACCTGTTCGTGTCAGATGGCAGCCAGTTCACCACGGGGGCGGCGGAAAACCCGACGCTGACCATCGTCACGCTCGCCATCCGCCAGGCCGACTACATCGCCAAGGAGATGGGGGCCGGCTCGATCTGAGGTTTACCGCGATCCTCCCCGGTCGCCTCCGGGCGGCCGGTGATCGCGTGCGGCTCCATCGAGCCGTGCCACCTCTGGCCGGCTTCGGCCGGCCACCTTTTGCCGTTCTTCGACGCGGAGCCTATCGCTGCATGAGAATAATCGCCGTCCTCGCGGGCCTCGCCTTGCCCTTCGCCGCCCATGCCGCGGAAGGATCCGCGGAAGCGGGCGCCCTGGTCTTCAAGAAATGCACCGCCTGCCATAGCGCCGACAAGCCGATGAACAAGGTCGGCCCGCATCTCGTCGGCATCGTCGACCGCCCCGCCGCCTCGCTTGCCGACTACGGCAAATATTCCGACGCGATGAAGGAAGCGGCGGCAGGAGGCCTGAAATGGGACGAGGCAACGCTCGCCACCTATCTCGCCGGCCCCAGGAAGATGATCCCCAAAACACGCATGGCCTTCACCGGCCTGAAAGCCGGTGACGCGGCTGACGTCATCGCCTATCTCAAATCCCTTGATCCGTAGTCGCCGGCAGCGGCGCAGGCATCGCGAAAACGATCAGCCTTCTTGCGGCCTCACAAGGGCAGGGGCTGGTTTGCGCTCTGCTTGAACTCGACCGTGACGAAGACGAGCGGCTCGGTGCCGATGTTCTCCAGGTCGTGGATCATCGATTGGCCGGCGTCGAAGGTGAAGTGTTTCGTCTCGCCGGCGTTATAGGTGGCCTCGGCGATGCGGCCGTCGCCGTAGTGACTGCGCGCCCGGCCGGGCACCAGCGCCGTCCAGAAATAGTTCAGCACATGGCGGTGGAACCCGAGGCGTTCGCCCGGGGGGATATGGAGATGCCAGATGCGCAGCGTCTCGGTCTCCGAAACCAGTTTTCCGCCGACACGGCCGTTTTGCTGGTTGGCGGCGAATTCTTCGGTCAGGGCCTTCGGCCAGGTCTCGAATGCGTCCATCGTGTGTTCCTCTAGTTCTGGAGCGGCGGGATGAGCCGCTTGGCCTGGAGCTGGCCGATCTTCTCGATCAACGTCGCCTCGGTCGACCGGATTTCATGGCAGCCGTGGATGCGCAACTTGGTGAGATCGGAAACGACATCGAAGCCCGTGTGGAAGACCCAGTCGCCAAAGCCCCAGGGGATGGCGTCTTCGTAGCGTGCGGGGGTGAGGGAATAGTGCTCCGTCATCGCCGACCACAAGGGGCCTTTGTCGCGCATGTGGTCGACGAGGCGGATCGACAGGGGCGGGCCGATTTCCAGCCCGTAGTGATCGGCGAGCGCTGTCCAGAGCTGGTCCCAGCGGAAGAGATCGCCGTTCGTGACGTTGTAGGCCTGGCCCGCGGCAATCGGCGCCGTCGCCGCCCAGATGCTGACGCGGGCGAGCAGGTCGGCATCGGTCGCCTGCATCAGCACGCCGTAGCCGGCGGCGGACCCCGGAAAGCGGAACGGCACGGCGAGCTCCCGGCAGATTGCCGCATAGGCACCGATGACCATGGCGAGGTTCAGCGACTTGCCGCCGATGGCGCCAAGAACGACGTCCGGGCGCAGCAGCGAATAGGTCCAGCCATGCCGCGCGCAATATCCCGCCAGCGTGTCTTCGAGATCGTAATAGAAATTCGGCGGCATGTGGCGCGGATCGTCTTCGCGCATCGGCGTCTTCACCGGCCCGAGATGCAGGCCATAGACCTTGCCGCCCTGGAACAGCACCACCCGCTCGATCGGCGCCCTGGCACCGGCGAGCCCATCCAGCAGGTTCGCCAGCACCGCCGCGTTGTGGCGGGCCTCCTGTGCGAGGTCGCGGTCCGGCACGTAGGCCGCGTAGAAGACATGCGTCACATCGGAGAGGGCCTCACGATGGGATGCAAGCGATGCCGGGTCGGCAAGGTCGGCCGCGATCCACGGAACGCCGGACATGAAGGCCGGGGCCTCGTTGCGCGCGGTTCCCATCACGCTCCAATCGGAACAGGTTTCGAGATAGCGGACGACGGCGTGACCGATCACACCGCTTGCACCGACGACGAGCGCCTTCTTCGACATGGTTTCCTCCGGACGATTGTGCTTCGCCAAAAGCACAGCAGTTTCCGTGCCAACTGGGCGTGCACCGGAAAACGGGGCCTTGCGAACCATGGCACTGTCGCAGTGCGACACGGCTGCGACAGCCTGGTGTTGCAGGCGCGGGCGGGCTCTATGAGCATTGCGCGAAATGACAGAAGCGGCGGCTTCGTGCTATCGGTTTCACAAGGATGTGCTGTTGACGTCACGGGCGGGACGGCGACAATTCGCGCGTAAGGAACCACGCCGAACATTATCCGGTTGAGGGCGTCGGGAGGACGTAACCATGACTGCCACGACAAACCATTCGCACACGGTCATCTCCGCGCTCGGCCAGTCGGCGCGGTTGCAGGGCGCCAACCAGCCGCATCTGTCGCGCGTCGTCGCCTCTTGGGAGCGCTGCGTCGAACAGTACGGACTCGACCCGTACAAGGTGGCCTTCCCGACCGTCGTCACGCAGACGGAGCTGAAAAGCTACCAGGAGCGGGTGGAGGACCTCATCGCGGTCGCGATGCCGGAAGTGGAGCGCCTGTTCACCCGTTTCGTCGCGCATGACTACATCGTCTCGCTGACGGATGGTCGCGGCGTCACTGTGCTGTTCCGCTCGCAAAACCCGTCCGCCGGCAAATGCGCCGATTCCGGCCTGATCCTCGGTGCGGTCTGGTCGGAGGAGTTGCAGGGCACCAACGGAATCGGCACCTGTCTTGCCGAGGCCAAGCCCGTCTCCATCGTCATGGACAACCATTTCGACGAGCGCCTCGTCGATTTTAGCTGCACCGTCGCGCCGATCTTCGGCGGTGGCGGCAAGGTCGCGGCAGCGCTTAACGTCAGCACTGCGCGGCCGAGCGACCATTCCGTGCAATCGATCGTCAGCGAGGTCGTGCGCCGTGCCGCGCGCCGCATCGAGAACCGCTTCTTCTCGCGCTGCCACTCGGGCCGCGACCTGCTGCGCGTCTCGCAATACGAGGATTTTTCCGATGTGGGCGTCGAGATGCGCATGGCGCTCGATTCCTCCGGTCGCATTGTCGA
Organism: Shinella sp. GW821-FHT10F02; assembly: GCF_058809275.1. Taxonomy (NCBI): domain Bacteria; kingdom Pseudomonadati; phylum Pseudomonadota; class Alphaproteobacteria; order Hyphomicrobiales; family Rhizobiaceae; genus Shinella; species Shinella sp. GW821-FHT10F02. Next base: position 1,025,081 of record NZ_JBXASL010000001.1, read on the forward strand.
TGCGACGCCGGACGTGCTGCGCTTCCTGTCGCGCAAAAACACGTCCCTGATCGGCCAGTCGCTGTTCGACGTCACCGGTGCCGGCCGCAACGTCTTTTCAAGTGCGGAATCGGCGGAGATCGAGGTCAACGGCAACCGGTTCTTCATCCGCCTTGCCGAATCCGACAAGCGGCCGGCGCTGGCCGCAACGGCGTCGCGCGTGCTGCCCAAGGCGGCGGTGCAGGCGCCGGACATGAAGCTTCTCGTCGGCGACGATCCGGCGATGGCGCTCCAGATCGGGCGCATGCAGAAGCTCGTCGATCGCCGCCTGCCCGTGCTGCTGCAAGGCGAGACCGGCTCCGGCAAGACGGCGCTCGCCAAGGCGCTGCACCAGGCGAGCGCCTGGTCGAAGGGGCCGTTCGTTTCCATCAACTGCGCGGCCATTCCCCCGGAACTCATCGAAAGCGAGCTGTTCGGCTACCGGCCCGGCGCCTTCACCGGCGCCTCCAAGCAGGGCTCGAAAGGGCGGATCGCCGAAGCCGATGGCGGCACGCTGTTTCTCGACGAGATCGGTGACATGCCGCTGGCGCTCCAGACGCGGCTTTTGCAGGTGCTGTCGGACGGGGAGTTCGTCGCGCTCGGTGCGACCGAGCACACGAAGGTGCAGTTCTCGCTGATCTCGGCTAGCCTGCACGACATTCCGAAGCTCGTCGAGGAAGGGCGCTTCCGGCAGGACCTGTTCTATCGGCTCAGTGGCGCGACCTTGAGCGTACCGCCGCTGCGGGCGCGGTCCGACCGGCACCTCGTCATCGAGCGTTTTCTCCTGCGTGAGGCCGCCGAGGCCGGCATTCCCGATGCCCGCATCGATCCGGCTGTGCTGAAAATCCTGCTCGCCTACCAGTGGCCCGGCAACATCCGGGAGCTGAAACATGTGGCCCGCTTCGCGGCGACGCTGGCCGAAACGGCGACGATCTCGCTTCGCGATCTCCCGCCGCCCTTCAAGGCGGACGGCGCCGGCGGCCCGGCCGATGTGACCGGCAATGAACGCCAGATCATCGAGCTGGCGTTGCAGCAGAGCGGCTGGAACGTCAAGCTTGCCGCCCAGCGGCTCGGCATCTCGCGCGCGACGTTGCATCGCCGGATTTCCGCGCTCGGCCTGATCCGCATGGCGTCCGCGCCGTGAGGCGCAGGGCGTGTCGCAGATGTGACACGCCCCTGTCGCTGTGTCCAAGGCTTGCGACACGGTTACTTTCAGTAAGTAATTGAAATAGAACGATTTTAAGAGTTGGCACGCTTCCTGCTCCTTCTTTTGCGAGGCTGGCGATCATCGTCAGGAAAGCAAGGAGGAGCATCCGATGTCGAACAAGGGTCAAACCGCATCTCAGGGCCGCGTCGAGGGCAAGGTGGCGATCGTAACGGGCGGCGCGCTCGGCATGGGGCGGGCCTTCTCGCTCCGGCTCGCGGCCGAAGGCGCGACGGTTATTGTCACCGACATCAACCGGGAAGACGGTGAAAAGGTCGTCGCGGACATCGAAGCGGCCGGCGGCACGGCTGAGTTCCACGTCCTCGACGTCGCCTCCGAGGAAGACTGGGCGAAGCTCCAGAAATCCGTCGGGGAAAAATTCGGCAAGGCCGACATCCTGATCAACAATGCCGGCATCTACCTTTCCGGCACGACGGAAAACACCGACAGCGCCGCCTGGGACAGGACCTTCTCGATCAACGCCAAGGGCGTGTTCCTCGGGTCGCGCGCCGCAATCCCGCTGATGCGCAAGGCAGGCGGCGGCTCGATCGTCAATATCAGCTCGAACTGGGGTATCGTCGGTTTCCCGGACGCGGTTGCCTATGTCGCCTCCAAGGGCGCCGTGCGCCTGCTGACCAAGGCGACGGCGACGGAAGTGGCCAAGGACGGTATCCGGGTCAATTCGGTGCATCCGAGCCTGACGATCACCCATCTGTCGAAGGACATCGTCAACGACCCGGTCGCCACCAAAGCGCTGCTCGGGCCGTCCCTGCTTGGTCGTCCGGCGAAAGCCGAAGAGATCGCCAACGGCGTGCTTTTCCTCGCCTCCGACGAGTCCTCCTACATGACCGGCAGCGAGCTGGTCATCGACGGCGGTTATCTTGCGAGCTGATCCTCTCTGGACGAGCGGAGGCTTGCCATGACCCAATACCTGGTGGAGGCGCGCGGCGTCTCCAAATCCTTCGACGGCGTGCCGGCCCTCGTCAACGGCGAGATCACGCTCGCCCCCGGTGAGGTGCTGGCGCTGTGCGGCGGCAATGGCGCGGGCAAATCGACCTTCCTGAACATCCTCATGGGCCTGCTCCAGCGGGATGAGGGGACGGTGCGCATCCACGGCCGGGAGGTCAATTTCCGCTCGCCGGCCGACGCGCTGGCCGAAAGCATCGCCATCATCACGCAGGAGCTTTCCCCGGTGCCCGACATGACCGCGGCCGAGAACATCTTTCTCGGCCGGGAACCGCGGCGCGGCGGAGGGCTTGTCGATCATGCGGCAATGCTGCGCAATGCGCGTCAACTTCTGGCCGAACTGCATTTCGACGTCGATGCAGCGCGAAAGATGGCGCAGCTCTCGCTGGCGCAGACCCAGCTCGTAGAGATCGCACGCGCCATCAGCCGCAATGCGCGCATCCTCATCATGGACGAGCCGACCTCGGCCATCGGCGAGCATGAAACGCAGATCCTGTTCGACGCCATCCGACGCCTCACCGCCAGCGGCGTCGGCGTCATCTATGTCAGCCACCGGCTCGAAGAGCTCTTCGAGATCGCCGATCGCTACACGATCTTTCGCGACGGCCGCTATATCACCAGCGGCAACATGGCGGAGATCGACCGGCGTCACCTGGTGGAACTGATCATTGGCCACGAGATGCCGACACGCAGCGAAGCCGCGGGGGCGAAGGCAGACGACGCGCCGATCCTGCTCGACGTGGAGCACCTGTCGCATCGCCAGCAGTTCCACGACATCAGCCTCCGTTTGCGCGCCGGCGAGATCACTGGCATCTACGGCCTGATGGGCTCGGGCCGCAGCGAATTCCTGAACGCCGTCTACGGTATTGGCGCGCGCAGCGAAGGCGTGGTGCGGCTCTGCGGCACCGTCCTTCCGGCCCAGCGTCCGGATGTGGCGATCGCCTCCGGCATGGCCATGGTGACGGAAGACCGCAAGGACACCGGGCTCAATCTCGAAGCCTCCATCCGGCACAACATCTCGATGCCTGTGCTCGGCAGCCTGGCGCGGTTCGGCATGATCGCGCGCGGACGCGAGAAGGCGCTGAGCGCCGGCATGATCAAGCGGTTGTTAGTGCGCGCCAGCGGCGATGGTCTCAAAGTCGCGGCCTTGAGCGGTGGCAACCAGCAGAAGGTGGTGGTGGCGCGCTGCCTCGCCTCGCAGCCGAAGGTGCTGATCTGCGACGAGCCCACCCGCGGCATCGACGAAGGCGCCAAGCAGGAGATCTACCAGCTCCTGCGGGATTTTGCGGCGGGGGGCGGGGCGGTGCTCGTCTGTTCCTCCGAGGCGCCGGAACTGCTGCAGCTCTGCGGCTCCATCGCGATCTTCAAGAAGGGCCGGCTGAAGCGCTTCGTGCGCGCCGCCCAGTGCGACCAGCGCACGCTTTTGCACGAGGCATCCTTGAGCCTCAGCCTCGAGGAGGGGGAGGAAAATGTCCATGAACAGTGAAAGTCTTCGTAAGCCGGGCAATCCGGCCCTGTCGCAATTCGGCGCGACCGTCCGCAACATCCTGCAGAACCAGGGCATCCTGATCGTCTTCGTGCTGCTCTGCATCGTGCTCACGCTGTCGAGCGAGTTCTTCCTGACCTGGAACAACTGGACGAACATCATCCGCCAGACCGCGATCAACGGCATCCTGGCGATCGGCGTGACCTACGTGATCCTCGCCGGGGGCATCGATCTGTCCGTCGGGTCGGTCATGGCGCTCTGCGGCGCGGTGGCGGCGAGTTTTTCGGTGACGCCCGACCATTCGTTCATCGGCGTCGCGCTGCTGGCAAGCCTTGCCACCGGTTTTGTCGCCGGCCTCGTCAACGGCGCGCTCACCGCCTATCTGCGCATCCCCGCCTTCGTCGTGACGCTCGGCATGCTGAGTGCCGCGCGCGGCCTGACCTTCATCTACACGGATGGCCGGCCGATCTCCAACCTGTCGCAGCCGTTCCTGTGGTTCGGCAACGGCGCGGTGCTCGGCATTCCGGTGCCGATCGTCGCCCTCGCGATGGTCTTCGCGGTCTGCTGGTTCGTGCTGCGCTACACCGTGTTCGGCCGCCATGTCTATGCGGTTGGCGGCAACGAACGGGCCGCGATCACCAACGGCGTGCGCACCCGCCGCGTCACCGCACTCACCTACATCGTCTCCGGCGTGCTCGCCTCGCTTGCCGGCGTCATCCTCACCGCCCGCTCCACGGCCGCCCTGCCGCAGGCCGGCATCGCCTATGAACTCGACGCCATCGCGGCCGTGGTGATCGGCGGCACCAGCCTTTCCGGCGGCAAGGGCACGCTGATCGGCACCGTCTTCGGCGCGCTGATCATCGGCACCATCAACAACGGTTTGGATCTCTTGGGAATTTCTTCCTACTACCAGCAGGTCGTCAAGGGCCTGATCATCGTCGGCGCCGTCCTGCTCGATGTCGGGCGTCGCCGCTAGACTTCTACCAACCACAGAACCTCGGGAGGATATGTCTGTGAAACTGAAGAAACTCGCCCTCATGGCAGCCGCGTTGACGCTGATGTCGACGCAGTCCGCATGGTCCGAATACCGCATCGCGCTGATGCCCTTCGGCCTGCCGGAATATATGTCGACCTTTGTCAACGAGATCGAGCAGCACCCGCTCGTCAAGGACGGCACGGTCAAGATCACCGTCCTCGACGGCCGCTTCGATGCCTCCGTCCAGAGCAACCAGATGGACACGCTGATCACCCAGCGGGTCGATGCCATCATCTTCTCGCCGATCGATTCCGAGGCCGCGACCGCACCCGTGGCGCGCGCCGCCGCAGCCGGCATCCCGGTCATCGGCGCGGTGACGAAGGCCAATTCGGACCAGATGTTCGCCTATATCGGCACCAACGATGTCGATGGCGGCCGCATCATCGCCGAACACATGGCAAGCGAACTGAAGGGCGCGGGCAACGTGGTCATCCTCGAAGGCCCGATCGGCAACTCGCCGCAACTCCTGCGCCGCGAGGGCATCGACGGCGTGCTGGCAAAGAACCCGGAGCTGAAACTCCTCGCCTCGAAGACCGCCAACTGGTCGCGCGCCGAGGGACTGGCGGTGATGGAGAACTGGCTCTCGCTCTATGGCGACGCCGTCAACGGCGTGATCGCCGAGAACGACGAGATGGCGCTCGGCGCGATCCAGGCGATCGAAGGCAAGGGGCTCGACACGGCCAAGGTGAAGGTGGTGGCGATCGACGGCATCCAGGACGGCATCCGCGCCGTGAAGTCGCACGGGCTGTTCACGCTGTTCAAGTCGGCCCATCACGAGGGGCAGGGCGCGCTCGACCTCGCCTTGCGCGCGGTCGTCGGCGAGAGCTACGAGCCGAAGGCCGATATCTGGCAGGGCGACATGACCTGGGCCGGCGGCACGGCCAAGCAATATGACGTGCCGTGGATCGAGATCACCCCGGCCAATGCCGACAAATTCCTGAAGAACTGACCATCAGCGCGACCGGGAGGACACTCCCGGTCGATCCCGGCCAGGATTGCGGAGCGTATACAATGTTGAAAGACAAGATCATTCTCATCACCGGCGGTGCCAAGGGCATGGGCGAGGCCCATGCACGGCTCTTTACCGAACGCGGTGCGACGGTGCTGATCACCGACATGGACAGGCGCGGTGAAACCGTCGCGCAAGACATCGTCGCTGCAGGCGGCAAGGCCCATTTCCGCACGCTCGACGTCACCGACGAAGAGCAGTGGAAGGCCTGCGTCGCATGGGCGATGGCGGAGCACGGCAGGATCGACGGGCTCGTGAACAATGCGGGCATCCTGATCCGCAAGACGATCACCGACATCGACATGGCCGACTGGAACGCCCTGTTCGACATCAACGTAAAGGGTACGTTCCTCGGCTGCAAACACGTCCTTCCCGCCATGAAGGCCGGCGGCTCGATCGTCAACGTGTCCTCGATTTCTGGGCATGTGGCCAATATGGAGGGCATGAGCGCCTATTGCGCCACCAAGGGCGCGATCCGCCTTCTCACCAAGGGCGTCGCCGTCGATTACGCGAAGTTCGGAATCCGCGTCAATTCCGTGCATCCCGGCACGATCTCCACGCCGATGACCGCGGAATACGAGGCCGATCCGAGCAAGCACGATATGCTGGTCGGCGTCACGGTGATGGGGCGCATCGGCCAGCCGCGAGAAGTCTCGGAAGCCGTCGCCTTCCTGCTATCCGATGGAGCGTCCTATATGACGGGGTCGGAAATGACGGTGGACGGCGGCTTTACCGCCGTGTGAGCAGCCGGAGGCCTCGATGAAGGCGGAGGATCCGTGGCATGCGCCCGCGGATTTCCCCCTGCGCCCAAGCCGCGGCCTGTTGCCCACCACAATGCTGGACCTTGCAAAACGCGAACCCGACGCTGTACTGATCGCAAGAGGCTGAGGAGTCGCTCGGACAAGAGATACCCGAGTCGCTTACCCGGCAGTCGATGCATATCTGAGGGTGGGGACGCATGGATATATTTACATCAGCCGGTCTGACGGCGCTTTTGCAGGTCATCGCAATCGATCTGGTTCTCGCTGGCGACAACGCCGTGGTCATCGGCCTTGCGGCGGCGGGACTGGAGCCCGCGCAGCGCAAGAAGGCGATCCTTGTCGGCATCATCGCGGCAACGCTGCTGCGCATCGCCTTCGCCACGGTGGCCGTGCACCTGTTGGCGATCATCGGGCTTCTTCTCGCTGGCGGCCTGCTGCTGCTGTGGGTCTGCTGGAAGATGTGGCGTGAACTGCATGCCGGCCACAATAGCGAGGAGGGCGTGGACGTCGAAGGCGCCCCGCGAAAAACCTTCTTCCAGGCCGCGACGCAGATCGTCGTCGCCGACGTCTCCATGTCGCTGGACAACGTGCTCGCCGTCGCCGGTGCCGCGCGTGAACATCCGAGCGTGCTGATCGTCGGCCTCGCGCTCTCCATCGCGCTGATGGGCATCGCGGCGAACTTCATCGCCCGCCTGCTCAACAAGCACCGCTGGATCGCCTATGTCGGCCTCGCGATCATCCTCTATGTCTCGCTCGACATGATCTATCGCGGCGCCGTGGAAGTGATGCCGTATCTCTCTCCCTGACGACGCCTCATGCGGCGGTGGCTTCGCCACCGTCCATGCGCACCCGGCCACCAAGCCAGCAGCCGGTGGCCCGGCCGTTGTCGACGTTGAAACGGACCGAGATTTCGGAAGGGCGGAACATCGCCCGGCCCTGACGGATGGTGATTGTGCGGGGGGAGGCTTCCACCAGCCCGTTCGCCAGCAGGCCGAAGGACAGCGCTGCGGCCGCAATCCCCGTCGCCGCGTCCTCGGGATAGCCTGACGACTGCGGGAACTGGCGGGCGTCAAAAACCTGTTTGGTGCGATCGACCGCAGCATAGGGATAGAGGCCCGTGGAGCCGATCCTCGTGCAGATCGCCTCGATGCGCGTGTAATCGGGCTGGAGGTTGTCCAGAATATCGGGGCTTGCCAGAGGCACCAGCGTTTTTACCCGGCTCGTGCAGGCGTTCTGGATGGGGAAGGGAGCGAGGTCTTTTTCCTCGATGCCGAGCACGCTCAGGATTTCGGCTATGTCTTCGTTCGGCACAGGCTCGATCGTGCCTGCCGGCTGCGAAATCTCGACGGATTCGGCATCCAGAATCCGCGCCTGAACCCGGCCGCTTTTCGTCTGGATGTCGAGGTGGTCCTTCTCCAGGCGCCCGAGATGCTGGAGCAACCAGATGGCGCCGACGGTGGCGTGGCCGCACATGGACATTTCATGGTTCGGCACCCAGAAGCGAAGCGCGAGGTCGTAATCCGCGCCGGCCGGCGGGCTGATGACGAAGCCGCTTTCGTGGCCGAAGGCGCGCGCAACCTGCTGCATGTCGGCATCGGACATGCCGTCCGCATCGAGCACGATCGGCGCCGGATTGCCACCGTTCGGGCCGCCGTAGAAGACGCTGACGAAATGAAGATCGCGATTCTCAAACATATATTGTTCCTCCGGCCGGGCGTTACGGGCCAGGATAGGGGGGAATGCCGCTACCGCGGCATGCCCGGCGAGCCTTACGCCTTGACCGAACGGGCCATGCCCGACCGCACATCCGAGGGGGATCGGTCGAGCAGGTGCCGCATGGCGCGCGCCAGTGCCGCGCTGCTTTCAAAGCCGATCCTGTAGGCGATTTCGCCGATGGGCAGATCCGTCTCCTGCAGAAGACGGACCGCATTTTCAATGCGCACCTCCTGCTGGAACTGCCCGATCGACCGGCCGGCCGCGTCCCGAAACAGCCGCGTCAGGTGGCGCCGGGACACCCCGAAATGCTGGGCAAGCTGGTCGAGCGGAAGGTCGCGCTCCGCGTGAAGGCGGACGAAAGATTTGACGTCTTCGACCAGGGCGGTGCCATGGTTCTGCGGGGTGGCGGTGGAGAGCGGCTTGCCGGAAAAGACGTCCATGAGGCATTGCGTCAGCAAGGCGGAGGACAGCTTTCGTCGAACGGAACTGTTTGATTCCCCGAGATCTTTGCGCGTGAGCAGGGCCTGGATGGCGCGAATGGCCGACGTCCGGGCGATCTGCACGGGCACGCCGGCGCGCCGGCGGAACGCCGCGCGCGAGCCGATCGTATCGACCAGCCGCAGCAAGGCGTCCGGCGCCGCATAGAGCGCGACATGCGCGGTGGCGCCCAGACCGGCGCGGGTCGTGTGAGCGCGCTCCGGCGGGACCAAGATGAAGCGATCCTGCGACAGCCAGAGGCCGCGCGGCTGGCCTTCATGCGAGAGCTCGATCACGCCGCTGCTCGGGATCATGACCATGTATCCGTCGTGCCAGTGCCATGGCACGGCGTAGTCTTTTCCGCCGCCGATGAGCGCCATGTGCTCGTCGTCCGCGGCGATCAGCGATGCCGTGTCGCTCGGTTTTCGCAGTTGCTCAAGGGATCGCAGCATGGTTGTCTCCGTGCATCCGGCAGGCCTTCGAAGGCCTGTCGAGAATGAGATATGCTTGATCGAGGACGTCAGACACAATGCCCCCATCTTCATTTGCCGCCCGATACGGTTTCGAACGCGATGCCGTGCGGCTGGACAACTGGCGGCAGGCGCCCTGCAACGTCTGGGCCTTTCGCAATGTCGGCGAGTTGGTCCCGTCTATGCGCATCCGGGCGTCGGCTCCTGCGGCGGACGAGACGGTCGGCGATCCGGGCGGCATTCTGGCGACACATGCCGCAGCGCTGCTGCGCAGTTCCACGGATGCCCTCGTCGTCATGAAACATGGCCGCGTGATCGCCGACTATTACGCAGCCGAATTCGGCCCGCAAGATCAGCATATCGTGTTTTCGATCAGCAAGTCGATCACGGGTCTCTTGGCCGGTCTTGCTGAGGGCGACGGGCTGCTCGATCCGGAGGCACCCGTTTCTCTCTATGTCCCGGAAATTGCGGGCTCGGTCTATGCGGATGCCACCGTGCGCCATCTGCTGGACATGCGCATCACCCTGGATTTCGAGGAGGATTATCTCGATACGTCGGGCAATTACGGCCGCTATCGCCGGGCCGTTCTCTGGCATCCGGCCGAGGCGGGCCAGCCTTCGCTTAATCTCGTGGATTTCCTCGCCTCGCTGAAAAAAGGCCCGGGCGACCATGGCGGTGCCGTTTCCTACAAGTCGCCGAACTCGGACATGCTCGGTCTGGTGGTCGAGCGGGCCTGCGGGCAGCGTTATGCGGATTTCGCCTCGGCGAGGCTGTGGAAACCGATGGGCGCGGCGCAGGACGCATCGATCACCGTCGATGGGGCCGGGGCACCGCGCGCGGCCGGCGGCATATCGATGACGGCGGGCGATCTCGCGCGCGTCGGCGAGATGATGCGCAATGGCGGGCGATCGCCGACCGGACAACAGGTGCTGCCGGAAGCCTGGGTCGAGGACACGACAAGGACCGGCGGCAGTTCCGAGGCCTGGCTGGGGGGCGGCAATTTCTGGCTTCCCGACGGGCGCTATCGCAATCAATGGTATCAGACGGGATATCCGAGCGGGGCCTTCGCCGCGATCGGCGTGCATGGCCAATGGCTTTACGTCGATCCGTCCGCCGGCGTGGTCATCGCCAAGCTGTCCTCGCAACCTTTGCCGGTGGACGAGGAATGCGACCGGCTGTGCCTGTCGCTGTTTCAGGCGATCTGCGCCGCCGCGTGAAAACTGCCGCCGGCTTCAGGCAGGCGGCAGTTAAGGAGGTTCGAGCGGTCAGCCCTGGCCCGGCTGCCAGTCGCCCGAGGGGATGCTGTTGATCATCCACGGCACGCCGAACTTGTCGACGAGCGATCCGAAGCCGGGTGACCAGAAGGTCTCGGAAAACGGCATGATCGCCTTGCCACCTTCGGAGAGTTCGTCGAACCAGCGCTTGGCTTCGGCCTTGTCCATGGTGTGCAGCGTGACGTCGAAGCCGTTCTTCGGTTTGTCGACATTGGGCGCCCAGGCGATGTCCATGTCGGCGCCCATCAGCGCCTGGTCGCCGACGTCCAGCCAGCAATGCATCAGCCAGGTCTTGTATTTGGGGTCGCTGATCGGCATGTCCGGCGGCGCGTCGCCATATTCCATGGCCGCGGTGATCTTGCCGCCGAGCACCTTGGCGTAGAATTCGAAGGCTTCGCGGCACTGTCCCTGGAAGCTCAGGCTGGTCACGATTTTCATGGTCGGCTCCTCGTTGTCGATGTTTTGTTTACATGGAAAATAGCCTGCCGTAAGATGACGTTGATATCAACGTAAATGGCTGGCGAAGTCAACCCGCCAAATGGTTTACCCGGCCGAACTTCTCTGAAAGCCGCGCCGGAAGAGAGCCGGGGATTTGCCGGTCCATTTGCGAAAGGCGCGATAGAAGGCGCTCGGCTCGGAAAAACCGAGGTCGGCGGCAAGCTCGGCGACGTTCGTGCTGCCGTCGGTGAGCGCTTCCATGGCGAGCGCGCGGCGCAGATCGTCCTTGATCGAGCGATAGGTCTCCCCCTCCAGCCGCAGCCGCCGCCGAAGGCTCGGCGCGGCGATGCGCATGCGGCCGGCCAGCACCTCGAAACTCGGCCAGGCGGCGGGCGGCATGGCATGCAGCCGCTCCCGAATGGCGGCGGAAAGGCCGAGGTCATGTCGATAGCGCACGAGGATGTTTGCCGGCGCATGGCGCAGAAAATCCTTCAGCGCGCGCTCGTCGCGGATCGGTGGCAGCTTGAGGAATTCGGCATCGAAGACGAGCCGCGTCTCGGGCTGGTCGAAGCGCACGGGCGCGCCGAAGAACAGGCGGTAATCGGTGCCGGTAGGCGGCGCGCTGCAACGGAAATCGACCCAGCGGATCGGCACGCGCCGCCCCACCAGCCAGCAATTGACGCCATGCACGATGATCCAGAAGGTGCGGTAGGCAAAGGCCGAGCGCATGGCGCCGCTATCCTTCAGCACGATCTGCGCCAGCCCCTTTTCCACGACCAGCTCGCCATGCGGATCGTCCAGCACCACCCGCAGGAAGCGAAGCGCGCGCCGCAGGGCATGTTCGAGCGTCACGGTCGATAGGATGGCGTGGCACAGCAGGGCGAAGCTGCCGGCGCGCATCGGGCGCGCGCCCTCGCCGAAGAACTCGTCGTCCATGGTCCGCGCCACGGCGTGCCAGAGCGCCCCGTATTGTTCGGCCGGGATGGGGCCGGTGATCACCGGTGGCAGGCCGACCTGGGCCAGCAGCGGTTCCGCCGCCACGCCATGGCGTTGCAGGCATTCCAGCGTGTCGTCCATGAAACACGGGGCGATCATGCGGCGTTCCATGGTAACGGTCCCGTCCTCAACTATGGCAAAATCGATCACGAAAACTGCGATCTTCGGTCATTGCATACCATATTTTGCCGCCGCATCATCCTGCCTGAAACGGGTGGGAGCAGGAAAGCATGGAACTGAAAAGCCGCGTCTTCGTCGTCACGGGCGCCAGTTCCGGGCTGGGTGCCGCCGTGACGCGCATGCTGGCCGCGGAAGGCGCAAGCGTGCTGGGGCTCGATGTGAATGTTGCGGCCGGCGAAAAGCTGGCCTCGGAGCTCGGCGAAAACGTGCAGTTCCGCCAGGCGGATGTGACGAGCGAGGCCGATGCTACCACCGCCCTGGCTTACGCCAAAAAGGCGTTTGGCCATGTGCACGGCCTGGTCAATTGCGCCGGCATCGCGCCCGGCGAAAAGATCCTCGGCAAGAACGGTCCGCACGGGCTGGACAGTTTCGCCCGCGCCGTCACCATCAACCTGGTCGGCACGTTCAACATGGTGCGGCTTGCGGCGGCCGTCATGGCCGAGGAGGAGCCGGACGGTTTTGGCGAGCGCGGGGTGATCGTCAACACGGCCTCTATTGCCGCTTTCGACGGTCAGATCGGGCAGGCCGCCTATGCCGCCTCGAAGGGCGGAGTGGCGGCGATGACGCTGCCGGTGGCGCGCGAGCTTGCGCGCTTCGGCATTCGCGTGGTGACGATAGCGCCCGGCATTTTCGAGACGCCGATGATGGCCGGCATGTCGCAGGATGTGCAGGACACGCTCGCGGCGAGCGTGCCCTTTCCGCCGCGCCTCGGCCGACCGGCGGAATACGCCGCGCTGGTAAAACATATCTGTGAGAATACGATGCTCAACGGCGAGGTCATCCGCCTCGATGGAGCATTGCGCATGGCGCCGCGGTGAGGCCGGCCATGGGAAGGAGGATCGCATGAACAATCAGGACCCGGTGGTCGTCGTCGGCCAGGCCCGAACCCCGCTTGGCGGTTTTCAGGGCGATTTGAAGGATCTTTCCGCGCCCGAGCTCGGTGCCGCCGCCATCGGCGCTGCCCTTGCGCGCGGCGGGATCGCCGCGGCTGATGTCGACGAAGTCGTGTTCGGCTGCGTGCTCACGGCGGGGCTCGGCCAGGCGCCGGCCCGCCAGGCGGCCATCGGCGCCGGCATTCCGTTTGGCGTGGGGGCCACGACCGTCAACAAGATGTGCGGCTCGGGCATGAAGGCCGCCATGCTGGCGCATGATCTGATCCAGGCCGGCTCCGCCGCCATCGTGGTTGCGGGCGGCATGGAAAGCATGAGCAACGCCCCCTATCTGCTCGACCGTGCGCGGCAGGGCTATCGCATGGGGCACCAGCGGACGCTCGATCATATGTTCCTTGATGGGCTGGAGGACGCCTATGACAAGGGGCGGCTGATGGGCACCTTTGCGGAGGATTGCGCCGAGGCCTATCAGTTCAGCCGCAACGCGCAGGATGACTACGCCATAGCCTCGCTGGAGAAAGCGCAGAAGGCGGGCGCCGAGGGTAGCTTTGCCGACGAGATCGCGCCGTTGACCATCGGCTCGGGCACCAAGGCGCGGACCGTCAGCCAGGACGAGCAGCCGCAGAAGGCGCGGATTGACAAGATCCCGCTGCTGAAGCCGGCCTTCCGCGAGGGCGGCACGGTGACGGCCGCCAATGCCTCGTCGATTTCAGACGGCGCGGCGGTGCTCGTGCTGATGCGCCAGTCGGCGGCGGAGGGGCAGGGCACCGCGCCGCTGGCACTGATCCGCGGCCACGCCACCTATGCGGATGCGCCGAACCTCTTTCCGACCGCGCCGATCGGCGCGATCCGGGCGCTCTGCCGGCGCGTTGGCTGGGAGATCGGCGATGTCGACCTGTTCGAGATCAACGAGGCCTTCGCGGTCGTGCCGATGGCGGCGATCCGGGAACTGGGGCTCGCCCCGGACCGGGTGAATGTGAACGGCGGCGCCTGCGCGCTCGGCCATCCGATCGGCGCTTCCGGCGCCCGGGTGATCGTCACGCTCGTCAATGCTCTGCGCCTGCGGGGGCTGAAACGCGGCGTCGCATCCGTCTGCATCGGCGGCGGCGAGGCGACGGCGGTGGCGGTGGAGATCTCCGCCTGACCTGACGAAATCCACAGAACGGTCGGCGGCATAAGAACAAGGGAACACACCCGGCGACCACACACCGTCCAACATCATCGGGACGGAAACCCGGCGCGCTTCGCGCGCGCCGGATGGCTTTCTGCGTCTATCCGTGGGCGCCGCAGAAAGCTTCATCAACGCCCGCAGCCATACTGGGAGCGCATCAAATGAAGAAACTACTCTTGTCCTCCGTGGTCCTGACATCGCTTGCGATGTTCAGCGCCCATGCCCGGGCCGATATCCTGATCGGCGTCGCCGGCCCCATCACCGGCCCGAATGCGGCTTTCGGCGCGCAGTTCGTCAAGGGCGCGGAACAGGCCGTCGCCAACATCAACGCCGCTGGCGGCGTGCTTGGCGAGCAGTTGAAGGTCGTCATCGGCGATGACGTGTCCGACCCCAAGCAGGGCATCTCCGTCGCCAACAAGTTCGTCGCCGACGGCATCCATTATGTGGTCGGTCACTTCAATTCCGGCGTCTCGATTCCGGCTTCCGAGGTCTATGCGGAAAACGGCGTGCTGCAGATCACGCCCGCTTCGACCAACCCGCAATTCACCGAGCGCGGCCTGTGGAACACCTTCCGCACCTGTGGGCGCGACGACCAGCAGGGCAAGGTCGCGGGCGAATATATCGCCGCGAACTTCAAGGACGCCAAGATCGCCATCGTGCACGACAAGACACCCTATGGTCAGGGGCTCGTCGACGTGGCGCGCCAGACGCTGAAGGAACACGGCATCGGCGACGTGCTCTATGAAGGCATCACCAGCGGCGAGAAGGACTTTTCGGCACTCATCGCCAAGATGAAGGATGCGGGCGTGACGCTGATCTATTTCGGCGGCCTGCACACCGAAGCCGGCCTGATCATGCGCCAATCCGCCGACCAGGGGCTGAAGGCCACGCTGTTTTCCGGTGATGGCATGGTGTCGAGCGAACTGGCGCAGATCGCCGGCGATGCGGTCATCGGCACGCTGAACACCTTCGCCCCCGATCCGCGCCGCAACCCGACGGCGAAAGAAGTGGTCGAGAACTTCCGTGCCGCGGGCTTCGAGCCGGAAGCCTATACGCTCTATTCCTACATCGCCGTTCAGATCGTCGCCGCCGCCATCGAGAAGACCGGCTCGGCCGAGGACGCGCAGAAGGTGGCCGAAACCATCAAGGCGGGCGGACCCTGGGCCACGGCGCTGGGCGAGATCGGCTATGACGCCAAGGGCGACATCACCCGCCCGGACTACGTCATCTACGAATGGAAAAAGGGCGAGGACGGCAAGCCGACCTATTTCGAGAAATAGGTTTTGCTCCGATGGCTGCGGCGGGAGAGGTCTCGCCGTAGCCGGCTAAAGCGTGGGCAGCGTCGCGCGGATGTGATCGGCGAAGGTGGTGACGGCAGGCGAGCGGTCGCCTTCCGCGAAGACGATCAGCATGCCGAGATGCGGCAGATGCGGCAGTGGCGCATTGAGAATGTGGAGATCCGGCGGCACCGCCTCCTGCGTCATGACGCAGATGGCGAGGCCGGAGCGGGCGAGGCCGATCAGCCCGGCAAGGCTGTTGCTGGCATAGGAGATCTTGTAGCGCAGGCCCGCCCGCGCCATCGCTTCGCAGGCCGCGCGGTGGTCCATGGCATTCGATGCCGGCAGCGCCAGCGGCACCGTATCGCCGAAATCGTGCAGTTCGAGCGTCGGCTTGCTACCGACCCAGACGAGGGGTTCGGTGCGCACGACATTGTCGACGTCGTTCAGGTTGGGTGTCGAAACCAGCGCGAGGTCCACCTTGCGCGATTGCAGCAGCCCGCGCAGCTCGGCGGTCGGCGCCGAGACGACCTTGATCTCGACGTCCGGATAGCGCGTGCCGAAACTCTTGAGGAGCATCGGGAAGAAGGACAGCAGGTAATCTTCCGGGCTGCCGAAGACGATGGAGCCGTGCAGGCCCTTGTCGGAAAAGGCGGAGACCGCTTCGTCGTGCATTTTCAGGATGCGCTCGGCATAGGCGAGGAACCGTTCGCCGCTACCCGTCAGCCGCACGCCGCTGCCGCTGCGGTGCAGCAGGTTCTGGCCAAGCATCTCTTCCAGCCGCTGCATCTGCATCGTCACCGCCGATTGCGTGCGCCCGACCTGCACCGCGGTGGCGCTCAGCGAGCCGGAATGGGCGGCGTGCACGAAGGTGATGAGCAGGCGGAGATCGAGCGGACCATGCATATCAGTTTTCCTTATATCCGAATCCAAGAACTATCAATTTTACAGAGATGACGCCAGCGGTTACCGTTTTTTCACAGACATTGGAGGCTCACATGTCAAACAATCAGGATCCCGCCTTCTGGGCAGCCGCTCGCAAGCATCTCATCCGCTACGGCGGCAGTTTCGACCCCGCCATCATCGAGCGCGCCGAGGGTTCCTTCGTCTATGACGCGGACAACCGGCCGATCCTCGACTTCACCTCGGGTCAGATGAGCGCCCTGCTCGGCCATTCCCATCCGAAGATCGTCACCGCCGTGCAGCGCCAGATGGCGAAGGTCGCGCATCTCTTCTCCGGCATGCTGTCGCGCCCCGTGGTGGAACTCGCCGAGCGTCTGGCGGCGCTGGCGCCGGGCCTTGATCGCGTCATGCTGCTGTCGACCGGGGCGGAATCGAACGAAGCCGCCATCCGCATGGCCAAGCTCGTCACCGGCCGGCACGAGATCGTCGCCTTCTCCAAGAGTTGGCACGGCATGACGGGTGCGGCGAGTTCGGCGACCTACAGCGCCGGCCGCAAGGGCTACGGCCCCGCCATGGTCGGCTCGCTGACCATTCCCGCGCCAAACACCTTTCGTCCGCGCTTTCGCCATGCGGATGGCAGCCTCGACTGGAAGACGGAGCTCGACGACGCGTTCGGCCTGATCGACAGCCAGTCGGTCGGCAGCCTCGCGGCCTTCATTGCCGAGCCGATCCTGTCGAGCGGTGGCCTGCTCGAACTGCCGCTCGGCTATCTCGCTGCGCTGAAGGAAAAATGCCGCGAGCGTGGCATGCTGCTCATCCTCGACGAGGCGCAGACCGGCGTTGGCCGCACGGGCACCATGTTCGCCTTCCAGCGCGACGGCGTGACGCCGGATATCCTGACGCTCTCCAAGACGATCGGCGCCGGCCTGCCGCTTTCGGCAGTCATGACGACCGCGGAGATCGAGGACACGGCGCATGAGCGGGGCTATCTCTTCTACACCACGCATGTCTCCGACCCGCTGCCGGCGGCAATCGGGCTGGCCGTGCTCGATGTCGTCGAGGAGGAGGGGCTCGTCGAGCGCGCCCGCCATATCGGCGGCCGGCTTTTTGAGGGGCTGTCGCAGCTGAAGTCGCGCTTCGAATGCGTCGGCGACGTTCGCGGCCGCGGCCTGATGCTCGGCGTCGAGATCGTCAAGCCCGATGGCAGCGGCGGCTCCGACCACGAGCTTGGCAGCCGGATCGCCGCGGAAGCCTTCCGCCGCGGGCTCAGCATGAACATCGTCAAGCTGCCCGGTATGGGCGGCGTGTTCCGCATCGCGCCGCCGCTGACGATTTCCGAAGACGAGATCGACCTTGGCCTGCGCATCATCGCCCAGTCCATCGAGGCGGCATCGGCGGCCGGCGCAAGCGCCGCCGGCATTGCGGCAGAGTGAGGAAAGACAACCGATGACCGAAACGAACCTTGGCGATGCCGCAACGGCCGAAGCCCCCGAAACCATCCGCGTGCTCGTCGCCAAGCTCGGGCTCGACGGCCATGACCGGGGCGCCAAGGTGGTGGCCCGCATCCTGCGCGATGCGGGCATGGAGGTCATCTACACCGGCCTCTACAAGACGCCGAAGGACGTCGTGCACGCCGCGATCCAGGAAGACGTCGACGTCATCGGCGTCAGCCTGCTCTCCGGTTCCCATGTGCCGCTGTTTCGCGAGCTGTGTCGCTGCCTGCGCGAGGAGGGCGCCGAGCATGTGCTCGTCGTCGCCGGTGGCGTCATTCCCGAGCAGGACTATGCCGCGCTCCTGGAAAGCGGCGTCGATGCCATCGTGCCGCAGGAGGCGCGCGCCGACCTGATCGTCACGACGATCGAAGGCCTCATCGCCGCCCGTGGTCGCATATGACGATCGTCACGCATTCCCGAACGGCAAAGCGCGGCACCTACACGCCCTCCGCCGCGCTGGTGAAGGACGTGCTGGCGGGGCGGTCGATCGCCATCGCCCGGATGATTTCGCGCGCCGAAGAAGGTTATCCCGAGGCCGCCGAGGCACTCGCCGAACTCTACAGGCACGGCGGCAATGCCCATATCGTCGGCATCACCGGCGTGCCGGGGGCCGGCAAGTCGACGCTCGTCTCGGCCCTCATCAAGGCCTATGCCGCGGAAGGCCGCAAGGTCGGCGTCATCGCGGTCGATCCGAGCAGTCCCTATTCCGGCGGCGCGATCCTCGGCGACCGCGTGCGCATGAGCGAGACGGCCGCCGCCGGCGGCGCTTTCGTGCGCAGCATGGCGACCCGCGGCCATCTCGGCGGGCTGACGCGCGCGACGCTTCAGGCGGTCGACGTGCTCGATGCGGCCGGTTATTCGCCCATCATCATCGAGACCGTCGGGGTGGGGCAGGACGAGGTGGAGGTGGTAACCGCCGCTCACACCGTCGTGGTTCTCTCCGCGCCCGGCCTCGGCGACGATATCCAGGCGATCAAGGCCGGCATTCTGGAAATCGCCGACATTCACGCTGTCAGCAAATGCGACAAGCCGGAGGCATCGGCGACGGTTTCGGCGCTTCAGGGCATGCTGTCGCTCGGCGGCGGGTCCGGCTCGAACTGGACGTCGCCCGTCCTGCCCGTCAGCGCCGTTTCCGGCGAACGCATCGCCGAGCTGAAGGACGCCATCGGCGCGCATTGGGCGCATCTGCACGATAGCGGCGAACTCGCCGCGCGCCAGCGCGCCATCTGCAAGACGCGCATCCTCGGCACCGCAAGACATCTATTTCAGCAGAAATTCCAGCAGGAATCCGCAACGCTCGAGACGCATATCCGGGCCGTGACGGAACGGCGGATGGACCCGTCCGTCGCCGCGCGCGCCCTGCTGGGTTGGGAGGGAACCCGATGACCGACACCACCCTGTTTTCCACACAGGCGATCGACAATATCCGCGAAAGCCAGGCGGAATGGGAGGAGGGCGCACTTGCCGCCTTCCTGAAGACCCGGCCGGAGGGAAAAGCCGTCTACGAGACCGAAAGCGGCATTCCGCTCAAGCGGATCTATACCGCCGCCGACGTTGCCGACATTCCGGCCGACGAACTTGGTTTCCCGGGCGCCTATCCGTTCACGCGCGGCGTCTATCCGACGATGTATCGCGGCCGGCCATGGACCATCCGCCAGGTCGCCGGCTTCGGCAATCCGGAAGCGACCAACCAGCGCTACAAA
Organism: Shinella sp. GW821-FHT10F02; assembly: GCF_058809275.1. Lineage (NCBI taxonomy): Bacteria > Pseudomonadati > Pseudomonadota > Alphaproteobacteria > Hyphomicrobiales > Rhizobiaceae > Shinella > Shinella sp. GW821-FHT10F02. Next base: position 1,044,549 of record NZ_JBXASL010000001.1, read on the forward strand.
TACATGATCCAGACCGGCCAGACCGGCCTTTCAACGGATTTCGACCTGCCGACCCTGCTGGGCCTCGATTCCGACGATCCGATGGCCTTCGGCGAGGTCGGTCGCGTCGGCGTCGCCATCGACACGATGGAGGATGTCGACCGGCTGTTCGACGGCATCGACCTCGAAAAGATCTCGGTCTCGCTGACGATCAATCCCTCGGCCTGGGTGGTCTACGCCATGTTCGTCGCGGTGGCGGAGCAGCGCGGCCTGGATCTCCACAAGCTGACCGGCACCTTGCAGGCCGATCCCTTGAAGGAATATGTCGCGCAGAAGGAGTGGATCTATCCGGTCCGCCCGGCCGTGCGCCTGCTGCGCGACCTCATCATGTACAGCGCCAAGGCGACGCCGAAGATCAATCCCGTCAGCCTCAGCGGCTACCATCTCTCCGATGTCGGCGGCAATGCGCTGCAGGAAATCGCCTTCACCATGGCCTTCACCATCTCCTATTGCGAGGAGGTGACGAAGGCCGGCATGGATATCGACGATTTTGCGCCGCGCCTGTCGTTCTTCTTCATCAGCCACCAGGATTTCTTCGAGCAAATCTGCAAGTTCCGCGCAGCGCGCCGCGTCTATGCCAAGATCATGGCCGAGCGCTTCAACGCGAAGAAGCCGGAATCCATGCGCCTGCGCGTGCATGTGCAGACGGCGGCCATGAGCCTCACCAAGGTCGAGCACCACAACAACCTCATGCGCACGGCCATCCAGGCGCTCGGCGCCGTGCTCGGCGGCTGCCAGAGCATGCACACCAACGGCCTCGACGAGGCCTTCGCCATCCCGACCGAGGAGGCGATGAAGCTCGCCATCCGCACCCAGCAGATCATCCGCGAAGAAATCAACGTGACCTCGGTCATCGACCCCCTCGGCGGCTCCTATTTCATCGAGCGCCTGACGAAGGACATGGAGACCGAGATGTGGAAGATGCTCGATGAGGTGCAGGAACGCGGCGGCGCAATCCAGCTGGTCGAGGAGGGGTGGTTTCAGCAGAAGCTCGCCGATTCCGCCTATGCGACCTTCAAGAAGATCGATTCCGGCGAGAAGATTTCCGTCGGTGTCAACAAGTTCGCAGACGAGGCGAGCAGCACGGCGGATGTGCACATCCATCCCTATGACGACCATTGCACCCAGTTGCAGATCGACCGCCTGAAGATCATCCGGGCGAACCGGGACGATGCGCGCATCAAATCGCTGATGGCGGAACTCGTCGAGCAGGCCCGCTCGGACGACGTCAACCTGCTGCCGACGACCATCGAACTGGTGAAGGCCAAGGCGACGCTCGGCGAGATCTGCAGCGCGTTGCGCGAGGTCTGGGGTTCCTATGACGAACCGATGATCATGTGAGGAGGCGGACGATGAACCACGCTGTCATTTCCACGGTCGAAGGCCCAATCGCCTGGGTCAAGCTGAACCGGCCGGAACGGCTGAACGCCATGAACCGGCAGCTCGTCGACGGGCTTTCCGAGGCGCTTGCGGCCGCGGAAGCCGACGAGGGCGTGCGCGCCATCATCCTGCATGGCGAGGGCCGGGCCTTCTGTTCCGGCGATGACCTCAAGGACCTCGACGCGCAGACCTCCTCCGAGGCCGAAACGCAGGACTGGGTGGAGGCCATCCAGGCCGTCACACTCCAGATCATGCAGTCGCGCAAGATCGTGATCGCCGCGGTGCACGGCTGGTGCGTCGGCGGCGCGCTGGAATGGGTCATCAACTGCGACTTCCGGCTGTTTGGCGAAAAGACCCGCTGGTTCTTCCCCGAGGTGACCTATGGCCTGTTCGTGACGGGCGGCGTGACGGCGCTTCTCACGAAGCAGGTCGGCCCGCAGGTCACCAAGGAGCTCCTCATTCTGGGCGAGCGCCATGATGCGCAGAACGCGTTGGAGGTGGGTATCGCCTGGAAGATCGTCGCTGACGACCGGCTGCTTGACGAGGCCCGGCAACTGGCGCTGACGATCGCCGCGCGCCCGTCCGCCGCTGTTGCCGACGTCAAGCGCGCCATCAATGATGGTTTTCACTCATCCCTCGAAGATGCAATGGCGCAGGAGACGGCAGCCACGGTTCGTGGCTTCCTCTCTCCCGAGGCGCAGGCAAAGGCAAAAGAGTTCTGATCCGTGTCCATGACGCCCCATTCCCTTTCGCCCGTTCCGGGCCTCGATGACGCCGAGATCGAAGATCGCGTCCTGCCGAAGATCCTGCTGAAACAGGCCGAACGCTTCGGCTCCCGACCGTTCCTCGACCTCGGCGGCCGGTCCGCGAGTTTCGAGGAGATGCTGGACCTGTCCACCCGGCTGGCGAACGGGTTGCGCAAACTCGGCGTCGGGCGCGGCGACCGGGTGGCGATGTTGCTTCCCAGTTGTATCGAACTCGTCGTGACCTGGTTTGCCGCCTCGCATCTCGGCGCAATCGAGGTGCCCAACAATCCGGGCCTGAAGGGCGACTTTCTCTGCCATAACCTCAACAATTGCGGCGCCGGGGTGCTCGTCGTCGATGCCGATGTGCTGCCCGAATTGGCAATCGTCCAGGACAGGCTGCCGGACGTGCGCACGCTCGTGCTGGTCGGCGCCGATCCCGCGATGGCGCGTGCGGCGGGGGTGAAGATCGACCGCATCGTGCGCTTCGAGGAATGCCTGGCATCGCCCGCGACCCTCGACTTCGCGCCCGTCCACTATTCCGATCCTATGGCGATCCTCTACACATCGGGCACGACCGGTCCTGCCAAGGGTGCGCTGATGTCGCACCACCATTGTTATTCCTGGGCGGCGGCCATGGCGGCGAACCTTGGATACACCACCGAGGACAGCTATTTCTCCGCCCTACCGCTCTTCCACACGGATGCGCAGATGTTCGGCGTCTACCTGCCGCTGATCTACGGCACCAAGGCGACGCTCGCCGACAATTTCAGCGCCTCGCGCTTCTGGAGCCAGGTCCGCGACAGCGGTGCGACGGCGACCAACCTGCTCGGCGCCATGGCCGTCATCCTAATGCGCGCGCCACCGTCCGACAGCGATGGCGACAACCCCGTGCGCGTCTGCCAATGCATCCCTATGGTGCCGGACCAGCAGGCGTTCGAGCGCCGCTTCGGCATGCGGCTCGTCACCGGCTACGGCCAGACGGAAACCAGCTTCGTGACGCTCGACACCGTCGACAATACCCGGCCCGGCTCCTGCGGCAAGCCGCATCCCGATTGGGAGGTTGCCGTCGTCGATGACAAGGACCGGCCGTTGCCGCCCGGCACGATCGGCGAGATTGTCTCGCGTCCGAAGAAGAGCTGGAGCATGTTCTCCGGCTACTACCGCGCCGAGGCCAAGACCGTGCAGACGCTTCGAAACCTCTGGTATCATTCGGGCGACGCCGGCGTCATGGACGAGGACGGCTGGCTCTATTTCAAGCACCGGCTGAACGAGGCGATCCGGCGCCGCGGCGAAAATATTTCCGCTTATGAGGTGGAGACGCTGGCCGAGCAGCACCCCGACATCGTCGAGAGCGCCGCCTTCGGCATCCCCTCCGAATTCACCGAGGAGGACATCATGGTAGTGGCGCTGCGCCGCGCCGGCTCGACGCTGTTACCTGCGGACCTGCTGGAGCATTTCCGCGAGAAGGCGCCGCGCCATATGGTGCCGCGTTACATCGAGATCACCGATGCGCCATTGCCGCGAACGCCGACCGAAAAGGTGGCCCGCAGCGTCCTGCGCCAGCGCGGTCTCACCGAGACGACTTTCGACCGCGGCACGCGCTAGCCCCGTATTTTTCGATTTGAAAGCAAGGACCGGAGGGAATGCTGGGAAAGGTTTGCCTATCGTCATCGGACAAACAGGTTCGAGGTAAGAGACGATGCGTGAAATCATCCGCTTTGCATGGGGGATCAGCTCCCTGGGCGACTTCGTGGTCGCCATGTCCGACAAGGGCCTTGTCGCCCTGGAATTCAGTTCGCAGCGCGCCGCGATGGAGGATGCGTTGCGCAGCCGCTTTCCCGATGCTGAGCTGGAGCACGACCAGACGGGGCTTGCCGGCGTGGTCGATGTCGCTGCCGGTCTGATCGACGATCCGGCAACCGGCAGCGACCTGCCGCTCGATCTGCGCGGAACGCCCTACGAGGTGCAGGTCTGGCAGATGCTTCGCGACATCCCCGCTGGCGAGACAACGAACTACGGCGCGCTGGCGGCAAGGCTGGGCACGCGCGATGCGCGGGAGGTGACGGTGGCAATCGCGAGCAATCCGCTTGCGATCGTCGTTCCCTGCCACCGCGTCATCAAGAAGGACGGCTCGATCTCCGGCTATCGCTGGGGCGTCCAGCGTAAGCGTGCGCTTTTGGCGCGCGAGCAGCGGGCTCGCGGACTTGGGGCTGAACCGCGGTCAGAGGCCAGATGAGCCGGGACGGACTTGTCGCGGTTACAATCTGGCCGGTCGCCTTCGCGCTGCTGCATGGTTTATGATCCTGCGGTACGCCATCCGCAATTGGGGCCGCCGGGAATGCCTGCCGATCTTCATCATCTCCTGATCGTCTACACCGCCTATGTGATCGCCGCCGGCAGTCCCGGCCCGAGCAACATGCGCATCATGGGCGTGGCCATGCACCAGGGCAGACGGGCAGCGCTCCTGCTTGCCGCCGGTGTCGTCAGCGGCTCGATCTTCTGGGGCATGATGGCTGCGACGGGTATTTCCGCCATCCTGACCCGCTATGCAGAAGCCCTGTTCGTGCTCAAGATTTTTGGCGGCCTCTATCTGCTCTATCTCGCCTACAAGGCCGGCCGGGCGGCGCTCACCCCCGACGACAAGGCAAGGGAGGCGATGTCGAAGGATGCTGCGCTCTCCGGCGCCTCGCTCTACAGGCGCGGCCTGCTGATGCATCTCACCAATCCGAAATCGATCCTCGCCTGGATCGCGCTGATGACGCTCGGCCTCGGCCCCGGCGCATCGACGCACACGCTCGTCGCCATCCTCGGCGGCTGCGCGGTGCTAAGCGTCACCATCTTCTGCGGCTACGCCATCGTCTTCTCGACGGCGCCCATGGTGCGCCTCTATCGCCGGGCACGGCGCGGGATCGAGGGGACGCTGGCGGTATTCTTCGGCCTTGCCGGCCTGCGGCTGCTGGTGTCGCGGGTTTAGGAAGACTGCTTACGCGACGGGGTGCGAAGATGCTCCATCAGCCCGCGCGCCGTCGGGTCAAGCTCCTCTTCCGCCCGAAAACACAAGAGCAGCCGGCGTCTCGCCCAGGCGTCGGAGAGCCGCACGGAGGTGATCGGCATGGTGCGCCGGCAGCGGCGCGCGGCGGTTTCGGGCAGGATCGAGATGCCGACGCCTTCCGCCACCATTCGGCAGACGCCTTCGAAGGTGCGCAGGCGCACGCGCGGGCGCAGCCGGTGGCCGGATTGCGCGGCGTGCCCATCGACATGGTCCTGAAGCGCGCCCGCAAAGCCGATGTAATCCTCGCCAAGAATCTGGCCGAAGGCGACCTGCTTTTCTGCTGACATCGGATGGTCGCGCGGAAGCACCACGACGAGCTGGTCCGTCGCGAAGGGCATTGCGGTGAGCGCCGCTGTCTCGACCGCATCGGAGACGATGCCGATATCCGCCAGCCCGTGCTCCAATGCCTTGACGATCTCGCTGCTCGGCCGTTCCGCAAGCTCGATGTCGGCCTTGGGATGTTCCGCCAGCCAGGGGCCGAGGCGGTCGGGCAGGAATTCGGTGATCGCCGCCGTGTTGGCGAGGAGCCGCACGGTGGAGCGGATGCTGCGCGCATGTTCGGATAGCTCCGCCTGCATGGCGCCGACATTGCGCAGGATCAGGCGGGCATGATGCGCCAGCGCCTCCCCGGCGCGGGTCGGCGTCACGCCGCGTCGCGTGCGCACGAAGAGCGACAGGCCGCCCGAGGCCTCCATGTCGCGCAGCCGCTCGCTTGCGGCGGCGATGGAGAGGTTGGCCGAGTGCGCGCCATGCGTGAGGCTGCCGGCATTGAAAACGGCGAGGAACAGGCGGAGGTCTGCAAGATCGAAGCGCATTGCGGGAGGATAACACGCCACCAGCTTTCGGAAAGACCGAAGGCTGGTGGCGGATATTCCAGATTGCCGTCGGCCCTGCCGGGCGCTCTTAATCGCGGCATGGAACAGAGCGAAACCACATTTCTGATCATCACCGTCGCCTTCTTCGTCGCCGGGCTCGTCAAGGGCGTCACAGGCATGGGCCTACCCACGGTGGCGATGGGCATTCTGGGCGGACTGCTCTCGCCGCTGACCGCCGCGGCTCTTCTGCTCATACCCTCGCTGGTCACCAATGTCTGGCAGCTTCTGGCAGGCCAGCATCTCAAGGCGCTGCTGCTGCGGCTCTGGCCCATGCTGGCCGCAATCTCCCTTGGCACGCTGGCGGGCTCCGTCCTGCTGGCGAGCGGCGAGGCCGGCCCCACGACGATGGCGCTCGGGCTGACGCTTGCCGTTTATTCCGCCTACACGCTGCTCGCCCGCCAGCACCGGATGCCGCCCGGTTGGCAGGCGTGGGCATCGCCGGTCGTGGGCCTTGCGACCGGCCTTTTCACCGGCGCGACGGGCGTCTTCGTCATTCCGGCTGTTCCCTATCTGCAGGCGCTAGGGCTGGAGCGCGATGAACTGGTGCAGGCGCTGGGCCTGTCGTTCACGGTCTCGACCATCGCGCTCGGGCTGGCGCTGTTCCTGCACGGAACGCTGCCGATGGCGGACCTGAAGGCCTCGACGCTCGCCATCGTGCCGGCACTCGCCGGCATGTTCGCCGGCCAGGCGCTGCGCACGCGCATCAGTCCGCCGGCGTTCCGGCGCGGCTTCCTTCTCTGCATGCTCGGCCTCGGCTTGGAGATGGCGCTTCGACCGCTGCTCTTCCCGTGACCGCTCAGCCGTGAACCCGGCCAAGGAAATTGCGCAGGAGCATAACGACCTCGTCGAGATGCGTTTCCAGCAGCCAGTGACCGCCGTCGAGCAGGTGAAGCTCGGCTTCGGGCAGGTCGCGCAGATAGGCGCGCGCCGATTTTTCCGGCATGTAATGGTCATGCGGTCCCCAGACGATCAGCGTCGGCGGCTGGTGGTCGCGGAGGTATTTTCGATGCTGGGGAAACCAGTCGCGGTTCTGCTTCAGCCCGGCGATCAAATCGATGGCGATCTCCTTGCGCTTCGGCGTCATCAGCGACCAGTGCAGCGTCCAGAGGTCGGGAGGAATGCTTTCGGCTAGCTCCGGTCCCAGCGCGTTCAGGAATTCTTCCTTGAACTTTTCCTCGTTTATGGCCTCCGCCAGCTTTTCGCGCATTTCAGCGTCCGATAACGTCCACGTCTTCTCGATCTCCGCATATTTGGGGCCGAGCGCATCCTCGTAGGGGATGTCACCGTTTTGGATGATCAGGGCGACGATGCGGTCAGGTTGTCTGATCGCCAGCCGTGCGCCGATCGGCGACCCGAAATCATGAAGGTAGAGGGCGAAGCGGTCGATGCCGAGCGTCTGCACGAACTGGTCGAGGAAAGCGGCATATCCATCGAAACTATAATCGAAATCCTCCGGCGTAGAGCTGTAGCCGGCGCCGGGATAATCCGGTGCGATCAGCCGCCAGCGATCCGCCAGCCGCGGCATTAGATTGCGGAACTCGTAGGAGGAGCAGGGGTAGCCGTGGGGCAGCAGCACGACAGGCGCATCCTCCCGCCCGGCCTCGCGATAAAAGGCATCGACGTTTCCGATCTTTATGTGCCGGTGGCGCACGAGCGTATCCATGACGGTCTTCCTCCGCGATGTTGAATACATGGAGGAAAGACGAGGGAACCCCCGGAACTGTTCCCGCCTCCTTGAAACGGCGTATCCAGCGCTATCTACAAAGGCGCCGGCACAAAAATCCCCACCGGCGGCGACCCGACCCTCAACGGCAGGACCCCTTCGTCGGCAAAGGCGAAGACGGCACGATCCGGCCATTTTCAACCCGACAGGAGAACCGGCATGAGCGGCAACATCGCGGAAAACATGGAAGTCATCGGCGCCGACGGCGTGCATGTGGGCACGGTCGATCGCGTCGAGGCCACCCGCATCAAGCTGAAGAAGGCCGACAGTTTCGGTAAGCACGAGGGCCATCACCACTATATCGAACTGGGCTTCGTCGCCGATGTCGAGGGCGACAAAGTGCGCCTTTCGGCCAATGCGGACGTGGCCGTGACCTTGGAGGAAGAAGAATCCGGCCGTCCGGTCGATCTTTAGCCGAAGAATGGGGCCGGCTCGCCGGCCCTTTTGCTGCTCTGCGGAATCTTGCCGGGAAGAGCTGGATTTTCGATGGCACGGCGCAGCGAGACTCGCTACGTTCCGACAGACAGGTTCTGCCGAACGGATCGAGTATGAATGCAGTCTTGCCTTCCGTGGTTCCACAGCCGGTCGCAGCGCGGCTGTCGCGCGCGGCCATCTTCCTCGTCGTCACGCTGACGCCCGGCCGCCCGGCAGAAACGGCGGCGCGCGCGCTGTGCGCCGATCTTTCCGGCCTGCTGCGCGCGGTCGGGTTTCGGGATCTCGAAGGCGGGCTTTCCTGCGTGCTCGGCATCGGCTCGGTGGCCTGGGACCGGCTCTTCGCCGCACCCCGCCCGAAGGACCTGCATCCCTTCCGCGAAATCCGCGGCCACCACCACGCCGTCTCCACCCCCGGCGACCTCCTGTTTCATATCCGCGCCACGCGCATGGATCTCTGCTTCGAGCTCGCGACCCAGATCATGACGCGGCTGGCGGGCCTGGTGTCCACGACCGACGAGGTGCACGGCTTCAGCTATTTCGACGACCGCGACCTGATCGGCTTCGTCGACGGCACGGAAAACCCGGTCGACCAGGCCGCGGTCGACGCAACGATCATCGGCGACGAGGATCCGGATTTTGCCGGCGGCAGTTATGTCATCGTGCAGAAATACCTGCATGACCTGCCCGCCTGGAACCGTCTGCCGGTCTCCGACCAGGAGAAGATCATCGGCCGCGAAAAGCTTTCCGATATCGAGCTCGACGATGCCGTCAAGCCGAGCTACGCCCACAATGCACTGACGAGCATCGAGGAAAACGGCGAGCCGCTGGAAATCCTGCGTGACAACATGCCCTTCGGCGATGTCGGCAAGGGCGAGTTCGGCACCTATTTCATCGGCTATGCGCGCTCGCCGCGCCGCATCGAGATGATGCTGGAGAACATGTTCATCGGCCGCCCGCCCGGCAATTACGACCGGCTGCTCGATTTCAGCCGCGCTGTGACCGGCACGCTGTTCTTCGTCCCCGCCGCGTCCTTCCTCGATGCGGTATCGCCCGATGCGCCCGACACGACCGCCCCGGCGGACAAACCGCAGCCGAAGCAGCGCGACGGCTCGCTCGGCATAGGCTCTCTCAGGAAAGAGGCTTCCCATGAATAACCTGCACCGCGACCTGGCCCCGATTCCCGAGGCCGCCTGGGCCGAGATCGAGGAAGAGGCGAAGCGCACGCTGAAGCGGAACCTTGCCGCGCGTCGCGTCGTCGACATGGCCGGCCCCTCGGGGCTCGGGCTCTCCGCTGTCGGCACCGGCCATGTCGCGCCGATCGCGCCGCCGGCCGAGGGCGTGCAATCGCTGCGGCGCGAGGTGAAGGCGCTGGTCGAGCTCCGGGTTCCCTTCACGCTGTCGCGCGGCGCCATCGACGATGTCGAGCGTGGTTCGCGCGATTCCGATTGGGAGCCGGTGAAGGAGGCCATGCGAAGGATAGCCTTCGCCGAGGATCGCGCGGTGTTCGACGGTTATGCCGCCGCCGATATCGAGGGCATCCGGCAGGCTGCGAGCAATCCCGCCATTGCGCTGCCGGCCAATGCCAAGCGCTATTCCGATGCGGTGGCGCGGGCGGTCGGCCAGCTCCGGCTCGCGGGCGTCGAGGGGCCTTATGCGCTGGTGCTGGGGGCTGATGCCTACATGGCGGCAAGCGGTGGCAGTGACGATGGCTATCCGGTCTTCCACCATCTCGAACGGGTGGTGGATGGCGGGATCATCTGGGCACCGGCGATCGAGGGCGGCCTCGTTCTGTCCTTGCGCGGTGGGGATTTCGAGCTGACCGTCGGGCAGGATTTTTCCATCGGCTATCTCAGCCATTCCGCCACCACCGTCGATCTCTACGTGCAGGAAAGTTTCACCTTCCGCACGCTGACGACCGAGGCGGCCGTGGTGCTTTCGCCGGAATAACCGGCCCCGGGATCACGAGAGGACATTGCATGGCGGCAAGAGGCGACCACCATATCGTCATCATCGGCGCGGGTTTTGGCGGGCTGGAGGCGGCGCGCAACCTGGCCAAGGGGCCGGTCCGCATCACCGTCATCGACCGACGCAACCATCACCTGTTCCAGCCCTTGCTTTACCAGGCGGCGACGGCGTCGCTGGCGCTGTCGGAGATCGCCTGGCCGATCCGCTCGCTGCTGCGGGGCTACGACAATGTGACGACGCTGCTCGGCAGCGTCACCGGCGTGGATGCGGCGGGCAAGGCGGTGCTGCTGGAGGACGGGCGGGCTATCCCCTACGACACGCTGATCCTCGCCACCGGCGCGCGCCACGCCTATTTCGGCCATGATGAATGGGAGCCGCATGCGCCCGGCCTGAAGACGCTGGAGGACGCGACGACGATCCGCCGCCGCATCCTTTCCGCCTTCGAGCGGGTGGAATGGCAGGACGATGCGGCCGAGCGCCGCCGCCTGCTGACCTTCGCCATCATCGGCGCTGGTCCGACCGGCGTGGAGTTGGCCGGCACCATCGCCGAGCTGGCGCACGAAACGCTGCGCCGCGATTTCCGCAACATCGACACGCGCGAGGCCCGCGTGGTGCTGGTCGAAGCGGGGCCGCGCATTCTCGCGGGCTTCACCGAGGATCTTTCGGCCTATGCCGAACAGGCGCTGACGCGCCTCGGCGTCGAGGTGCGCACGGGCCATGCGGTGTCGCAATGCGATGCCGCCGGCATCACGCTCGGCGACGAGGTTCTGCCGGCCGCGACCATCCTCTGGGCGGCGGGCGTTGCCGCGTCGCCGGCTGCCGAGTGGCTGCAGGTTCCCGCGGACCGGGCCGGGCGCGTGCTCGTCGCCCCCGACCTCAGCGTGCCCGGCTTCTCGGACATTTTCGCGGTCGGCGACACCGCCCATGTGCCGATGGGCGAGGGCAAGATCGTCCCCGGCATCGCGCCAGCGGCAAAGCAGGAGGGGCGCTATGTGGCCGGCGTCATCAAGGCCCGCCTGGACGGCAAGCCGGTGCCGAAACCCTTCGCCTATCGCAACGACGGCAATCTTGCGACGATCGGCAAGCGGGCCGCGATCGTCGATCTCGGCTGGATCAAGCTGAAGGGCCGGCTCGCCTGGTGGACCTGGGGCATCGCCCACGTCTACTTCCTGATCGGCCTGCGCAACCGGCTGACCGTCGCGCTGAGCTGGCTGTGGATCTATTCGACCGGCCAGCGCAGCGCCCGTCTGATCACGCAGCCAAGCGCCGAGGATAGCCGCAGCGGCTAATGCGTTTTATCGGAAAGGTGAAGCAAATGGCGGAAAGAATTGTCAAAATACCGGGTCCGGATCACCCGATTTCCATCACGCGCATCGCTGCACGCGTCGTCGTGCGCACGGCGGGCCAGGTCATCGGCAGCTCGCAAAAGGCGCTGCGCCTGCGCGAAGCCACACTTCCGGCGGTCGTCTACATGCCCCGCTCGGACATGGACATGACGCTGCTCGAACGGACGGAGCACAAGAGCTATTGCCCCTACAAGGGCGAGGCAAGCTATTTCAGCATTCCGCTGAGTGGCGGCACCAATGCTGCCTGGAGCTACGAAACACCGTATCCGTCCGTCGCGGAAATCGAGGGCCATATCGCCTTCTACGCCGACCGGGTGGAAATCGACGAGGTGCAGGACATCGAGGAATGAGGCGTGCGGTCCAGCCTTCTCGCCTGACGCCGGCATCGCTTGACTTTCCTTGGGCTTGCATGATCGAACAGTAGGGATTGCTCAACAAGCGCGGGCGAGGGGGATTGAAAAGCATGGTGGCCGCATTCCGTCAGCTTCTGCGGTGCAAGGTGATCCTTGTCGCGATGGCCCTGCTGTTTGCCGGTCCGGCGCTCGCGCAGGACGTTGCGGCGCCGCCCGTCGACAAGCTGCGCGAGATTTCGCGCCTGCTTTCCGATCCCGCCGTCGCCACCTGGCTCAACAGTGCCGAGACCGGCCCGGGCAAGGCCGAAGATATCGCTCCCGCCGGCTCCGAATCCATGATGATGGAAACGGGTTACGTCGCCGAAAAGCTGGGCATGATCCAGAACCGGATCGATACCGCCATGCAGGGCAGCATGGAGCTTGGCCCCGGTGCCCACACCGCCATGACGCGGCTTGAGGCCGAAGTCACCAGCCGCGGTCCGCTGCGCCTGTTCTTCCAACTGCTTCTCGTGCCCGTCCTCGCCATCGGCTTCGAGCGGCTGTTCAACCGCTTGTCGGCCCGGCACTGGCGCCGCCAGGCGGCGGAGCCGCAGGTCGATCCGGTGGGCGTGGTGCCGATCGGCCTGCATGCCTGCGGGCAGGCCATTTGCTTTGCCGTCGGCGCGCTGCTGCCGCTCGCCATCGTCGCCTGGCCGCCGCTGTTGCAGCGCACCGCGCTTATCCTGGCGATCGCCGCCATCATCGTCCGCTTCGGCGGTCTCATCGGCGCCTATATCGTCTGGCTGATCGAGCAGCCGACAGATCGCGCGACTGAAACGCCACCGGCCGAGTCGGTCGTCGTGCCGGAAGGCGCGGTGGCTGTGGAAGCGGCGCCCGTCCTCGTTTCCGAACCGGTCGTGGACACGGTGCCAGCCGATGATCTCCAGCCCTCGGCAAACATCACGCCGGAGCGGGTTCGCTACTGGCTCTCACGGTTCCTGCGCGCCCTGCGCTTCTTCGTCATTGGCTGGATCGTGCTGGAGATGATGCGGGTGTTCGGCTTTTCCAAAGGCTCGATGCTGCTCGTGATGTTCGCCTTCGATTTTGGCCTTTTCGCCATCGCCATCGAAGCGATCTGGTCGCGTCCGCGCCGCCGGGAGCAAACGGACACCGCGCGCAAGATATGGTCGTGGCTCGCAACCGTGGCGGTGATCCTGCTGCTGGTCGTGTGGCTGGCGGGGCTGCACCTGCTCTTTGCAGCCGGCGTGGTAGCACTCCTCCTGCCGCCGCTCCTGCGGCTGACGACGGCGGTCGTCGCCCGCCTCCATGGCGGCACCGAGACTAGGCGTCCCACCAGCATGCATTTCGTCATCGGCGAACGCGGCATGCGCGCCATCGTCATCATCCTGTCTGCCTGGTGGATCGCAGCCGTCGCGGGCGTCGATGCCGCCGGCATGATGGGGGCCGGCGACACGCTGGTCAGCCGCGTCGCCCATGCCGCCACCCAGGCGATCGCCGTGCTGCTGATCGCCGACATTGCCTGGCAGTTCCTGAAGGCCGAGATCGCCGTGCGCATGGCCGACAACCCGGCGGATCGCCGCCTCACCGACGATGAGCGCGGCCGCAACGCCCGCATCCGCACGCTGCTGCCGATCCTGCGCAACATCCTCGCCATCACGCTCGCCGCCGTCGCCGTCATGATGGTGCTGACGAGCCTCGGCGTCGATATCGGCCCGCTGATCGCCGGTGCCGGTGTTGCCGGCGTTGCCATCGGCTTCGGCGCACAGACCATCGTCAAGGACCTGATCTCGGGCATCTTCTACCTGTGGGACGATGCCTTCCGCATCGGCGAATATATCGAGACCGGCAAATACAAGGGCGTGGTCGAGAGCTTCTCGCTGCGTTCGGTCAAGCTGCGCCACCACCGCGGCCCGCTCACCACGGTGCCCTTCGGCGAACTCGGCGCGGTGCAGAACATGAGCCGCGACTGGTCGGTCATCAAGTTCAACCTCTCCGTGACCTACGATACGGACCTCGAAAAGCTGCGCAAGGTCATCAAGCGCATCGGCACGGAGACGGCGGAAAAGCCCGAATACAAGGATATCCTGCTCGAACCGCTGAAGATGAAGGGCGTGTCCGATTTCGGCGAATATGCCATCGTCGTGCGCGTCGGCTTCACCACCAAGCCCGGCGAGCAATTCATGATCCGCCGCGAGATCATGAACCGCATCAAGCTCGATTTCAAAGCCAACGGCATCCAGTTCGCTTCTCCGACCGTGCATGTCGGCGGCGGCAGTGGCGATGCCCAGGCCGACGCGGCGGCTGCCGAAGCGCACTATCGCCAACGCCAGCAGGCGCAGACCGCCGCAAACGAAGCGGCGGCGGGCTGAGCAGGCATCCCGCGGACGGTCTCAGACCGCCCGCAACGGCACGGACGCCTCCGCACCGACCACGGATTCCGCGGCCTCGATGATGGCGTCGGTGTCGATGCCGAAATGGGCGTAGAGGTCGGCGATCGTGCCGGTCTGGCCGAAATGTTCGACGCCGAGCGAGACCGTGCGGTGGCCCTCCACCGAGCCCAGCCAGCCGAGCGTCGCCGGGTGGCCATCCGTGGCGGTGATGAGGCTTGCGGGGCGCGGCACGGCGGAAAGCAGCGTCTCGATATGGCTGCGGGCGCCGAAATCGCCGTGGCGGCGGGCGCGTTGCGCGGCCGTCCAGCCGGCATTCAACCGGTCGGCGGAGGTGACCGCGAGCACGGCGATGTCGCCATGCGCCTCGGCGAGCCGCCCGGCGGCCATCAGCACTTCCGGCGCAATGCAGCCCTGGTAGGCGAGCACGATGCGGGTGCGGGCCGATGGCGGGCGCAGCCAATAGGCGCCGTCGATCACGCCCTGGCGGAAGGCCGGGTCCTCGCGCCGGAGCGCGATCTGCTCCAGCGGCCGCGTCGTCAGGCGCAGGTAGACCGAGCCGCCGGTCTCGTCGCGAAGCCAGTTGCGCGGGTCGTGCCCGCCGTCGCCCTCGCGCTGCATATAGTCGAAGGACCAGTCCATGATGACCGACAGCTCGTCGAGATAGGCGGGCTCGAAGCTCGCCAGCCCGTCCTGGCTGATGCCGATCAGCTGCGAGCCGATCGACTGGTGCGCCCCGCCCTCCGGCGCCAGCGTCACGCCCGAAGGGGTGCCGACGATCATGAAGCGGGCATCCTGGTAGCAGGCATAGTTCAGCGCATCGAGGCCGCGCGCGACGAAGGGATCGTAGACCGTGCCGATCGGCAGCAGGCGCTCGCCGAACAGCGAATGCGACAGGCCGGCGGCGCCCAGCAGCAGGAACAGGTTCATTTCCGCGATGCCGAGTTCGATATGCTGGCCGGCGGGGCCGAACTCCCATTTCTGCGCCGAGGGCACGCGCTCGTCGCGGAACGTATCCGCCAGCTTCTCGCGGGCAAAAAGGCCGCGGCGGTTGACCCAGGGGCCGAGATTGGTCGAGACGGTAACGTCCGGCGCCGTGGTGACGATGCGCGCCGACAGGGCATCGTTGCGCTGGGCGAGCGCATCGAGGATCTTGCCGAAGCCGGCCTGCGTCGACAGTTCCCGGTCGTCGAGGAAGACCGGGCCGGACGAGGGCAGCGCCGGGGACGTGAAGCGTCGCGTGCCTTCCGAAAAGAAAGGCACCGTCTTCAATAGCTCGCGCACAGGCTCGGGCGAGGGGATCGCGCCGAACATCTGCCATTCCGCGCCGGGCTTCACACCGATGCGGCTCTGGAAGGTCTCCATCTGCGCCTTGGTCATCAGGCCGGCATGGTTGTCCTTGTGGCCGGCAAGCGGTGTGCCCCAGCCCTTGATCGTATAGGCGAGGAAGACCGTCGGGCGGTCGTGGTCGATGTTTTCGAAGGTGCGGATCAGCGTTTCCAGGCAATGGCCGCCGAGATTGTTCATGAGATCGGAAAGCTGATCGTCGTCGCGCGCCGCCAGCAGTGCGGCCACACCGGGCTTCGTGCCGATCTCGTCGGTCAGCCGCTTGCGCCAAGCGGCACCGCCCTGGAAGGTCAGCGCCGAATAGAGCTGGTTCGGACATTGGTCGATCCAGCCGCGCAAGGACGCACCGCCCGGCTCCTCGAACGCCGCTTCTTGAAGCGCGCCGTATTTCAGCACCTTCACATCCCAGCCGAAGGCGGTGAAAATGCCCTCGATGCGCTGCCACAGCCCCTCGCGCACGACGCCGTCGAGGCTCTGGCGGTTATAGTCGATCACCCACCAGGTGTTGCGCAGGTCGTGTTTCCAGCCTTCCTGAAGGCATTCGTAGATATTGCCCTCGTCAAGTTCCGCATCGCCGACCAGCGCGATCATCCGGCCCGCCGGGCGCTCCGACCATTGTTTGGCGGCGATATAGTCCTGCACGATCGAGGCGAAGGCGGTGATCGCCACGCCGAGGCCGACGGAGCCGGTGGAGAAATCCACGTCGTCGATATCCTTGGTGCGGCTCGGATAGGATTGCGCACCGCCGAAACCGCGAAAGTTCTCAAGCTTTTCCCGAGTCTGGTTGCCCATCAGGTACTGGATGGCGTGGAAGACGGGCGAGGCATGCGGCTTGACCGCCACGCGGTCTTCCGGCCGGAGCACATGGAAATAGAGCGCCGTCATGATCGCGGCAAGCGAGGCCGACGAAGCCTGGTGCCCGCCGACCTTCACCTCGCCTTTTTCGCGGAGGTGGTTGGCATTGTGGATCATCCAGCAGGCATGCCACAGGACCTGTCGTTCCAGGTCCTTCAGGCAGGCCAGCCGTGCTGGCGTCAGGGCCGGCGCATTCATCGTCATCTCTCTCCCGTGATCTCCCGATTGACCGGAATGCTACACCGGAATTTCGGGCAAAAGTGATCTCAGTTGACCGCGTGAAGAGAAATTGCGAAAGGTTTATCCGATAATTCCTCCGTCATCGGTCAATCATGCCTCCCTCGAAACCCGCGCTCGATTCCGCCTCCATCCGCATCCTCGACCTGTTGCAGCAGAACGCCGAGATGAGCATTTCGGAGCTGGCGGAGGCGACGGGGCTTTCGGCGTCGCCCTGCTGGCGGCGCGTCAACGATCTCAAGGAAAGTGGCGTCATCAAGGGCTCGGTGGCGCTGGTCGATGCGCAGGCGCTGGGGCTCGCGGTCAATGTCTTCGTGCAGGTCTCGCTGAAGCAGCAGGATCGGGAATCGCTCGACGTGTTCAACGCCGCCATCCGCACCAAGCCGGAGATCGTCGAGTGTTACCTGATGACCGGGGAGGCGGACTACATGTTGCGGGTGGTGGTCGAGGACCTGATGAAGTTCCAGGCGCTGGTGGTCGATTTCCTCACCCGCATTCCCGGCGTCGCCAATATCCGCTCCAGCTTCGCGCTCGGCCAGATTAAGTACACGACAGCGCTGCCGACCGGCCATCTGAAGGCCGGCCGCGGGGCGTGAGGGCGACCGTCACGCCTTGGCGGAAATGGCGCTCAGTTCTTCGAGGTCGAGGTCGCGTTCCAATTCGTGCAGCGTCTCGTCGTCGATCTCGCCGGCCCGGTGGAGGCGGATGAGTTCGCGGCGGCCGGTGGCGACGGCTTCGAGCACCAGGTCGAAATGGGCATGGAGCACCGGCGTGTAGTCTTCCGTGCGCTCGGCATAGTCGACGATCGACGTCGCCCTGCGCTGGTAGCGCTCCAGCAATTGCGGGTGAACGAGATTGCCGTCTCCGTCATAAGCCCGGCTTCGCACGACCACGAACTGTGCCTGCGCCATGGCGGCTTCGGTCTGGCTCATGGTGAGCCGCGGCTTTTCGGACGCGGGCTCGCTGAGCTTCGCCCAGGCGATCACCTTGCCCAGGGTCGTGCCCTGGATCAGCACGGTTCCGAGGATGACGGCGAAGGATGTGACGAGGATGAAATCGCGGCCCGGAAAGCCTTCCGGCACGGAAAGTGCCAGCGCCAGCGTGACCACGCCGCGCACACCCGCCCAGCCGAGGACTGTGGAACCGCGGGCGCCGAGCGGTTTGTAGCGATCGATCCCCAGCATGTTGCAGAGCCTGATCACATAGTCGGAGCCGAATACCCAGGCGAAGCGCGCGAGCGTCAGCGCGATGAGGATGACGAGTATCGGCAATCCCATGGTGGCGACCACGACGTCGATGCCGCCGCCGCGCTCCACGACGCCGCGCAGCGACAGGCCGATCAGGATGAAGACCGCGGCCTCCATCAGGAAGACCAGCACGGTCCAGAAGGAGGTGCCGCGCATGCGCGTTGCGGCGGAAAAGACGGTGTGCTGGTGCCAGCCCGCGATGAGGCCGGTGGTCACGGTGGCGATGACGCCCGAGACGTGGAAGAATTCGCCGAGCAGGTAGGATGTCCAGGAGAGCAGCGCCGTGGCGGCGATGATCAGGTAGTCATCTTCAAGGCGGCGCACGAGCAGCACCCAGACTGTGCCGATGGCGATGCCGATCAGCGCACCGCCGATCGCCAGAACAAAGAAGCTTCCGACCGCATCCACCGTGCTGAAGGCACCGGTGACGGCGGCGGCGATGGTGAAGCGGAAGAGCACCAGGCCGCTCGCATCGTTGAACAAGCTTTCGCCTTCGAGCAGGATCTGCAGGCGCCGCGGCAGTTTCACCTGTTGCAGCACGGCACGGGCGGAGACCGCATCGGGCGGCGAGACGATCGCGCCGAGCGCCGCGCAGGCGGCCCAGGGCAGCGACGGGAACAGCAGATGGGTGACCACGGCCACGACGACGCAGGTGAAGACCACGGCGCCGACGGCAAGCGACGCGATGCCGATCATGTGGCGGCGCAGGCGGCCGAGCGCGATGAACCAGGCACCGTCCATCAGCAGCGGCGGCAGGAAGATGATGAGAACAAGCTCCGGATCGACTTCGATGGTGGGCAGGCCCGGCGCGAAGGCCAGCAGTGCGCCGCCCGCAAGCAGCGCCACGGAAGGCGGCAACCCGAGCCGGTGGGCCGCATAGTGCAGCACGATGATCGCCAGGAACATCCCGATCACGAGTTCGAACAAATGTGTAGGATCCATGCGCTTCTGTCCCGAACGGCTTTATTACCATCGGCTTCATTACAAAGCGCATTCCGCCGAAAGGCAATTGCCCTCCGGCGGAAAATCCCGTGTCGCCAATGGCATGGCCCCTAATGCCGGGGTGCATCAATCCGAAAGCGTGGTCGCGGCCTTCTCGATCAGCTCGGCGACCGCGGCCGGCTGGGACATGAAGACGGCATGGCTCGCCTTCACCTCGACCGGCTCGCTGCCGGCGCGCTTGGCCATGTCGCGCATCAGGTCGGGGTGGATGGCGCGGTCGTCGGTTGCGATCAGCGCCCAGCTCTTGCGGCTCTTCCAGGCCGGCGCCGTGATTCTGGTCTCGAACGCCGCCTTGGCGGGGTAGACCTGGGAATGGGCCATGAAGCGGGCTTCGTCCGCCGGGATATCGGCGGCGAAATCGGCGGCGAAGGCGGCCGGGTCGAGGAAGAGATAATCGTCCTTCGTCGCCATGATGGCCTTGGTCGCGGCCGGCGTTTTGCCGGCGAGGTCGAGCAGGGTTTCGCCCGCATCCGGCTGGAACGCCGCGACATAGACGAGGCCCGCGACATTGTCGGCGGTGCCCGCCTCGGTAACGATCATGCCGCCATAGCTATGGCCGACGAGCACCGAGGGGCCGTCCTGCTGGTCGAGGATACGCTTCGTCGCGGCGACGTCGTCTTCCAGTGACGTCATCGGCGGTTGCACGACGGTGACCTTGAAGCCCTTGGCCGTCAGCCGGTCGAAAACCTTGCGCCAGCCGGAACCATCGGCGAGCGCGCCATGCACGATCACGATGTTCCTGACGGGGTCCGCAAATGCCTGCCCGGCAGGGCCGAGCGCAATGCTTGCCAGGGCGGCAATCAGGATGGATGTCTTGCGCATTTCAAAAGTCCTTTCCTTGGGTTGGTGGGATCGTTCCCTGGGGGTGGCGTCTTGCCTCAAGGAAGCGACGCTTCTCGTTGTGGAAGACGAGCGCCGCCGCCCGCTGCCGTGGCCGCAGCGTCGGGCCGTTCGTCTTCAATGGGGTTTGTGGGTCGGGCCGGCGGTCAGCCGTCCTTGTAGTAGTAGCTGTAACCGTTCAGCGCCGGGGCACCGCCGAGATGGGCGTAGAGGACTTTCGAGCCCTCGGGGAAGAAGCCTTTCTGCGCGAGGTCGATCATGCCCTGCATGGATTTGCCCTCGTAGACCGGGTCGGTAATCATCGCCTCGGTGCGGGCGGCAAGCCGGATCGCTGCATTGGTTTCTTCCGACGGCACGCCATAAGCCGGATAGGCATAATCGGGGTTGATGACGATCTCGTCCTCGCGGATCGCCCGGCCGAGGCCGACCAGTTCGGCCGTGGCGTCGACGATGCCGCGCACCTGCGCGCGGGTCTGGTCGAGTGTGCCCGAAGCATCGATGCCGATCACCCGATCGGCGCGGTCCTGCGCGGCAAAGCCGACGATCATGCCGCCCTGGGTGGATCCGGTGACGACGCAGACGACAATGTAATCGAAGGTGAAGCCGAGTTCCTTCTCCTGCGCCGCGACCTCCTCGGCAAAGCCGACATAACCGAGCGCGCCGTATTTGTGCACCGAGGCGCCGGCCGGGATCGGATAGGGCTTGCCGCCGGCGTCCTTCACCGACTGGATGGCGTCTTCCCAGCTCTTGCGGATGCCGATGTCGAAACCGTCGTCGACCAAGCGGCTGTCCGCCCCCATCAGCCGCGTCATCAGGATGTTGCCGACGCGGTCATAGACGGCATCGTAATGCGGCACCCATTTTTCCTGGATGACCACGCATTTCATGCCGATCTTCGCAGCCGTGGCGGCCACCATGCGCGTGTGGTTCGATTGCACGCCACCGATCGAGACGAGCGTATCGGCCCCGGAAGCGATGGCGTCGGGCACGATATATTCGAGCTTCCGCAGCTTGTTGCCGCCCATGGCGAGACCGGAATTGCAATCGTCCCGCTTGGCGTAGATCTGGACGTTGCCGCCGATTGCGGCCGACAGCCGCGGCAGATGCTCGATCGGCGTCGGGCCGAAGGTGAGCGGGTAGCGTTCGAATTTTTCGAGCAGTGACATTGTGTCCTCCGTTCCGATTTTGCCAAGGAAAGATGGCAGAAACCGTGTGGAAGGTGCTCTCTATTTTTGTGGTCGTTTTTTCCCAGATGCAGTAGATTTCTACATCGGTGATTTAATTCTTCGGATCGAGTGGTGAAAAATGAAAGATTCTTCCGCGGAGAGTTTTGACAGGATCGACCTGAAGATCCTGCGCGCCCTGCAATCCGAGGGCCGGCTTTCCAATGCCGATCTCGCCGAGCGCGTGAATGCCAGCCCCGCCACCTGCCACAGGCGCACGCAGCGGCTGTTCGAGGAGGGGTACATCACCGGTGTGCGGGCCGAAGTGGCACCCGCCGCCGTCGGCCTCGGCGCGCTCGTCATGGTCGGCGTGGTGCTCGATCGCTCGACGCCGGAGAGCTTCGCCGCCTTCGAGGGCGCGGTGATGGCGATGAAGGAAGTGCTCGACTGCAACCTGGTCGCGGGCGATTTCGATTATCTCTTGAAAATCCGCGTGCGCGACATGGCGGATTTCAACAAGCTGCATGGGCAGAAGCTGATTGCGCTGCCCGGCGTGCGACAGACGCGTACTTTCTTCGTGATGAAGGAAGTGAAGGAGAATGCGCGCCTGCCGTTTTGATAGGAATTGACTATCAAGCCATCGTGACAGTCGCCTTGATCCCCGCCCTCCCGTCGATAATACATGAGTCATGACAACGACTTTTATCGGCAAGAAATCCTCCGCAGCCGGCGGCTGGGGAGCGTTGAAGAGTTGCGGCAAAAGGCTTCTGGAGAGCGGCATGCCAATCTCCGGCGCACGCACCCTGTTGAAGGCCAACCAGCCGGACGGTTTTGATTGCCCGGGCTGCGCCTGGGGCGATCCCGAACACGGCTCCTCCTTCGAATTCTGCGAGAACGGCGTGAAGGCCGTCGCCTGGGAAGCGACGGAAAAACGCGCTTCACCGGTCTTCTTCGCCGCCCAAACCGTGTCGGAGCTGCGCCGACTGACGGATTACGAGCTGGAGCTCAACGGCCGCCTGACGCATCCGATGCGCTACGACGCCGCCAGCGACCGCTACCTCCCGGTCGCTTGGGCGGATGCCTTCGCCGAAATCGGCGGCATCCTGAAGGGCCTCGACAATCCCGACCGCGCGGAATTCTACACCTCCGGCCGTGCCAGCAACGAGGCGGCCTATCTCTACCAGCTTTTCGTTCGCGCCTACGGTACCAACAATTTCCCGGACTGCTCGAACATGTGCCACGAGGCGAGCGGCGTGGGGCTGCGCCAGGCGATCGGTGTCGGCAAGGGCACGGTGCTGCTGGAGGATTTCGAGGAGGCGGACGCGGTCTTCGTGATTGGCCAGAACCCCGGCACCAACCATCCGCGCATGCTGGGCGATCTGCGCCGGGCCGCAATGCGCGGCGCCCGCATCGTTGTGTTCAATCCCATCCGCGAGCGCGGCCTGGAGCGTTTCTCCGATCCGCAGGACAAGATCGAGATGCTGCGCGGCGGCGCGACGGACATTGCCAGCCATTATTTCCAGCCGCAGCTCGGGGGCGACATGGCGGCCGTGCGCGGCATGGCGAAGGTGGTGTTCGCGGCCGAGGACGCGGCGGTGACCGCGGGCCTGCCGAGCGTGCTCGACCACGCCTTCCTCGCCGAACATTGCGCCGGTCTGGCCGACTACCGCGCCGCCGTAGAGGCGACGAGCTGGGCCGAGATCGAGGACCAGTCCGGCCTGACACGCGCCGAGATCGAGCGTGCCGCCGAGGTCTATATCAAGGCCGAGCGGGTCATCTGCACCTGGGCGATGGGGGTGACGCAGCACCTGCATTCCGTGGCGACGATCCGCGAGATCGCCAATTTCATGTTCCTGCGCGGCAATATCGGCCGGCCGGGCGCTGGCCTCTGCCCGGTGCGCGGCCATTCCAACGTGCAGGGCGACCGCACAGTCGGCATCAACGAGAAGCCTTCGCAAGCCTTCCTCGATGCGCTGGAAAAACATTTCGGCTTCGCGGTGCCGCGCAAGCACGGGCACAACGTGCTCTCGGCGATCGGCGCCATGCTGGACGGCTCGGCAAAGGCCTTCATCGGCCTCGGCGGCAATTTCGCCCGCGCGACGCCGGATAGCGCGCTCGTCGGAAAGGCGCTGAGCGGCCTGAAACTGTCGGTGCATGTCGCCACCAAGCCGAACCATTCGCATCTGATGCCGGGGGAGGTCTCCTTCATCCTGCCCTGCCTCGGCCGCACCGAGATGGACCTTAATACGGCGGGCAATTCGCAGCTCATCAGCGTCGAGGATTCGATGAGCATGGTGCATGGCTCTGCCGGCATCAACCGCCCGGCCTCGCCGCACCTCAAGTCCGAGGTCGCCATCATTGCCGGTATCGCGCGGGCGACGGTGGGCGAGGGCATCATCGACTGGACGGCGCTCGCCGAGGACTATGACCGCATCCGCGACGCCATCGAGGCGACCATTCCGGGCTTCGAGGATTTCAACAAGCGCCTGCGCAAGCCGCGCGGCTTCCACCTGCGCAACACGGCCGCCCACCGCGAATGGGATACGCCGGCGGCGAAGGCGACCTTCTTCTCCGGCCCGCTGCCGGAAGAGACCGTGCACCAGAAAGCGCGCAAGGGCGGCGGGCGTTTTGCGTTGCAGACCTTCCGCTCGCACGACCAGTACAACACGACGGTCTATGGTCTCGACGACCGTTATCGCGGCGTCTATGGCGAACGCCAGGTCATCTTCATCCACCCGGAAGACCTGAAAGCCATGGGCGCGCAGGCGGGCGACCGCATCGACGTGGTCGGCGACCATGACGACGGCATCGCGCGCATCGCGCCCGATTTCCGCTTCGTGCCTTACGATATCCCGCGCGGCAGCATCGCCGGTTATTATCCGGAGCTCAACGTGCTGGTGCCGCTAGGCAGCGCCGGCGAGGAAAGCGACACGCCGACCTCCAAGTCGATCATGGTGACCTTCCGCAAGCGCGAGGCGGCGTGACTGGCACTGTGCCGGATGCCGAGCGCTTCCTGGCGCTCGTCGCCCGGCTGCAAGCGGAGAACCCGCAGCTGAGCGCGATCCAGGCGGGACTTCTCGCCGCCGCGTCGCTTGGCATCGCGCATGACAGCCGCACCTTCGCCCGCCATCTCGGCCTCGCCCATGCGCTCGTGCTGCGGGAGCTGAATGCGCTTGCCGAACGCGGCGACCGGCTTTCCATCGAGAAGCGCGACGCCCGCACGATGCGCACGCATTACGTCCTGCCCGGAAAAACCTGACGGCAGCGCGCCGGTTGACAAAAGCGCCGCTGCTGGCTTGTGTGGCGGTCCCGCGTCATGACCTCAGGATTTTCCATGAACCTTTCCGAATATTGCAGCCATGACGCGACCGGCCTTGCCGATCTGGTGAAGCGCCGGGAGATTTCCGCCCGCGAGCTGATTGCGCTTGCGCGCGCGGCCCATGAAAAGGTCGATCCTGAAATCAATGCGGTCGTCGAGTTCTACGCTGATGCGGAAGACGTTACCGGCCCGGACGAGGGCGCTTTTGCCGGCGTGCCGTTCCTGCGCAAGGACATCGGTTCCAAGGAGGCCGGGCGCTTGCAGGAATGCGGCAGCCGGCTGATGAAGGGCAGTGTTGCGACCTTCGACAGCTACTACACCACCCGCGCCAAGGCGGCCGGCCTGCGCCTCATCGGCCGCAGCGCCGTGCCGGAATTCGCCTTTGCCGGCTTCACCGAGACCCTGCTGGAAGGCGTCACGGGCAATCCCTGGAATCTCACCCGCTCGGCGGGCGGCTCCTCCGGCGGTGCGGCCTCGGCGGTCGCTGCCGGCGTCGTGCCGATCGCGCACGCGTCCGATGGCGGCGGCTCGATCCGCATTCCGGCCGGCTGGTGCGGCCTGGTCGGGCTCAATCCCTCGCGCGGCCGCGTTTCCGGCGGCCCCGACGGTCAGGATTCGCTCTTCGGCCTCGCCCGCGAATTCGTCGTCTGCCGCACGGTGCGCGACATGGCGGCGGCGCTCGATGTGTTTTCCGGCCCGGAGCCGGGCGATCCCTTCATCATCCGCGAGCCGGAGCGTCCCTATGTCGAGGAGCTGAACCGGCCGACCGGCAAGCTGCGCGTCGGCCTCGCGCGCACCGCCTGGGGCAGGGTGCCGATTGCGCCGGACGTGCTGGCCGTGCTCGACGAAACGGCAGCCCTACTCGCTGAGATGGGCCACGAAATCGAGGAGATCGGCGCCTCGGCAGACCCGCAGGATATCATGGTCGGCGTGATGGGCGGCTTCAACCTCGGCCTTGCCGAGATGCCGGACTTCGCCCGCCTGCTCGGCAAGCCGCTCGACGCCACGACGCTGGAGCCGGTGATCCTGAAGCTGATGGAGCAGACGCTTGCCATGTCGCCGGCGGCGATCGTCAACGTCTTCGAGGTCCTGCGCAAGATCCGCCATGACGTGGCGGTGGCCACGCAGCGCTTCGATATCCTGCTCACACCGACGACGCCTGTGACCGCGCCGGAGCACGGCCTGTTCTCGACGACGCGCGAGGACCTGACGGCTGAGGCGTTTTCCGAGGGTGACACGACGCTCTTCACCTTCCTCGGCACTTTCAACGCCACCGGCCAGCCCTCCGTCAGCCTGCCGCTCGGCCTCGACCGCACCGGCATGCCGATCGGCATCCAGGTCGTCGGCCGTTTCGCGGACGAGGCGACCCTGGTGCGCGTCGCCCGCGACCTTGAGGTGGCCCGCCCGTGGAGCGCGCTGCGGGCGCCGGTTCATGCCGGCAGCTAGCGGAAGGTTTTAGCGTGAGCAAGCCGCGCTACCGGGACATCGCCCGCCAGGCCGGGGTGGGGACCGCGACGGTGGAGCGGGTGCTCAACGGGCGAGGGGGCGTGCGGCCGGAACTGGTCGAGAAGGTGGTCGCCGCCGCGCGCAGCCTCAACTATCCGCGCACGCTTCCCGAGGCACACCGCGGCCTGCTGCGTATCGACGTGCTGATGGTGCGTCCCGAAACGACCTTCTATCGCCGCCTCTCCAAGGCGTTCGAGCGGATCGCTGCGACGCTCGATCCGCTCGTGGTCGTGCATCGGCGGTTTGCGGAGGAGATGAACCCGCAGGAGATCGCCCGGCACATCCTGTCCACGGACGTGCCGCGGGCAGGCCTCATCCTCGCGGTTCCAAACAGCCCGCTGATCCGGGCGGCGGTGGAAACGGTCGTCCGGCAGGGCGTGCCGGTCGTCCATGTCGTGACCCGCGCCTCCGAGGACAAGGTCGACTTCGTCGGCATCGACAATTATGCTGCCGGGCGCACGGCCGCTCATTTCATCTCTCGCATGGCGCGGGCGGAAGGCTCGGTCGTCGCGCTGTGCCATCCGATCTACCAGGTCCACCATGACCGTATCCGCGGCTTTTCCGAATATTTTCGCGACCATCCCGGCGCGATCAGTTTCGACTGGCTCGGCTTCACCCGCGACGAGGAACATTTCAGCGCGGAAACGCTTGCGATCGCGCTCGGCATGTTTCCGAACCTCGTCGGTCTCTACAATGCCGGCGGCGCAAACTCGGCCTTGATCGACGTGCTGCGGCGCCATGACCGCGGCAGGGACATCCTGTTTATCGGCCATGAACTGACCGACTACACCCGTGCGGCCCTGCGCGACGGCATCATGGATGTGGTGCTCGACCAAGCGCCGGAGGCGCAGGCGCAGCGTGCGCTCGACCTCATCCTGCGCCGCGTCGGCCTTACCGAGGTCGAGCCAGACCGAAATCCCATCCGCTTCATCACCATCACTGCCGAGAGCCTTTGATCTGTTTTGATCAACGAAGTCTTCGGCGTTTGAACGGCCTCCTGCTACTTTTGCGGTCGGGAGGAGAGGCGGTGTTTCAGAAAAATGCCGCGCGTCTCCCATCGGAAAGGTCTGCCGAAGGAGAGCGTTATGGACGACTTAAAATATGGCACGCGCAACAAGCGGGGGGACTGGGCGCCGAATGAGCCGGTCGAAACCGCGCCGCTCTTCGCCTTTCCGCCGCGGCTGCTGGCGGTCCTGAAATGGCTGCCGCACTATTTCTTCCCGTGGAATGCGATCTTCGCCGCTTCCGCCGTCGCCTACTGGGCCTGGGTCATCCCGCCGGTGGAGACGATGGCGACGCTAGGCGCCGGCTGGATCGCCTGGCTCTATGCCATCAACGCCGTCTGCGTGGCGCTTTTCTACGGCGCCTTCGAGGTTCACCTCTATGTGCTGAAACGGCAGGAAAACCGCTTCAAGTACAACGGCAAATTCCCCGCCGACCAGAAGAACAAGGCCTTCTGGTTCGAAAGCCAGAACCTCGACAATATCCTGCGCACCTTTCTTTCCGGCGTCACCATCTGGACCGCCATTGAGGTTGCCATGCTCTGGGCCTATGCCAATGGTTATGCGCCCTGGCTGAGCTTCACCGAAAACCCGTGGACGCTCGCCCTCGTCGCCCTCGTGGTGCCCATCATCCACGAGTTCCATTTCTTCTGCATCCACCGGCTCATCCACACGCCGTTCCTCTACAAATGGGTGCATTCGGTCCACCACAATTCGGTCAACCCGTCGCCCTGGTCGTCGCTGTCGATGCATCCCGTCGAGCATTTTCTCTATCTCGGCACGGCCTTCTACCACCTGGTCCTGCCGTCCAACCCGATCCTCATGCTCTACCAGCTGCACTATGCCGGCTTCGGCGCGATCCCCGGCCATGTCGGCTTCGACAAGGTGGAGGTCGGCGAGGACAAGCTGGTCGATAGCCACGCCTATGCGCATTACCTGCACCACAAATATTTCGAGGTGAACTATGGCGATGCGCTGATCCCGCTCGATAAGTGGTTCGGCACCTGGCACGACGGCTCGGCGGACGGCGAGGCGCGCATGCAGGAACGCTACCGTCGGCGCAAGGAAAAGCTCGCCGCCCGCAAGGCCCGCGCGGAAGTTCAGGGGGCAGCCGAATGACCTGGGTTCCAGCCTGCAAGCTCGACGACATCGAACAGGAAGGCGCCATTCGCTTCGACCATGGCGGCCGCACCTACGCGCTCTACCGCGGACCGGACGACCGCGTCTACTGCACCGCCGGCCTCTGCACCCACGAGGCGATCCATCTGGCGGACGGGCTAGTCATGGATTTCGAGGTGGAATGTCCCAAGCATTCCGGCGCCTTCGATTACCGCACCGGCGAGGCGCTCAGGCTCCCCGCCTGCGAGAACCTTAAGATCTATCCTGTCGAGGTGATCGACGGCGAGATCCGCGTGGCGCTCGCTTAGGGCCGCGCACATCAACCAGGCCCCATCGGGCCTCCGGAATGTGATCGGGTGAACCGGCACCCCATTGGGAGGATATGATGAAAACCCTGTACCTGGCGGCCGTGCTGGCCGCTTTGACGGCAAGTGCTGCCTCGGCCGAGACGATCGGCATCTCGATGCAGAGCTTCGACAACAATTTCCAGACGCTGCTGCGCGAAGGGCTGAGCGCAAGGGCCTCCGAGGTCTCGGGCGTCAATGTCCAGGTCGAGGACGCGCAGACCGACATTTCCAAGCAGCTCAACCAGGTGAACAATTTCATCGCGGCAGGCGTGGATGCGATCGTCATGACGCTGACGGACACGTCGGCCGCTCCCGGTGTCAGCGAAGCGGCGGCCAAGGCCGGCATTCCGCTCGTCTACCTCAATCTGGAACCCGAAAACGTCGATAAGCTGCCGGAAAAGCAGGCTTATGTCGGATCGAAGGAAACCGACGCCGGGCGCCTGGGCGGCGAGGCGGCCTGTTCGCTGCTGCAGGAGAAGGGCAAGGCGGGCGCGGCGCAGGTCTATATCCTGATGGGGGATCTCGCCCATCAGGCGTCCCGTGACCGCACCTCCTCCTTCAAGGACGCGCTCGCGGCGGGCGATTGCAAAGGCGTCACGATCGCCGACGAGCAGTCCGCTGCCTGGACGCGCACCAACGCCATGGACATGACCACGAACTGGATCACCGCCGGCCAGCCGATCGACGTGATCTTCGCCAACAATGACGAAATGGCGATCGGCGCCATCCAGGCGCTGAAAGCCGCCGGCCTGTCGATGGACGATGTCATCGTCATCGGCATCGATGCGACGCAGGATGGCCTTGCCGCCATGGCCGCCGGCGACCTCGACGCGACCGTGTTCCAGAATGCCAAAGGCCAATCGGCAAGCGCGATGGATGCAGCCGTGGCCCTTGCGCGCGGCGAACCGGTCGAAAAGCAGGTCATGGTGCCCTTCGAACTCGTGACACCTAAAAACATGGCCGACTACGCCAGCAAGAACTGATGCTCCGGCCGGCGCGCTTCTGGTTCGCGCCGGTCTCATTTTCCAGGGAGACGACATGCAGGGTATCGTCATCATCGGTGCGGGCGAGGCCGGCACCCGCGCGGCCTTTGCCGCCCGCGACGCGGGCTTTTCCGGCGCCATCACGCTGGTCGGCGCGGAACCGCACCTGCCCTACGAGCGCCCACCGCTCTCCAAGCCGCTGGACGGCGCGGTGCAGATGAAGCCGATCTGCGGGCTGCCGGCGCTGGAGGCGGCCGGCATCGACTATCATCAGGGCGTCTCGGCCTTGCGCATCGAGGCTGGCAACCGGTCCGTGGCGCTCAGCGACGGGTGTACGCTGGCCTATGGAAAACTGCTCCTTGCAACCGGCGCGCGGCCAAGACGCTTGGCATGCCCCGGCGCCGAACGCGCGCTCGACTTCCGCACCTACGCGGATGCGGCGGCGATCTTTTCCAAGGTGGAGGCCGGCAGGCGCGTCGCGATCATCGGCGGCGGCCTGATCGGAATGGAGCTTGCCGCGGTGCTGCGCGGCCAGGGTGTCGCCGTCAGCATCATCGAAGCGGCGCCAAAGCCGCTCGGGCGAGCGGTTCCCGCGCGCTTTGCCGCGGCGCTGCATGCCCGGCATGTGGAGGAGGGCGTGCTGTTCCATCTCGGGCAAGGCGTGGCCGAGATAACCCCCGATGCCGTCCTGCTGGCCGATGGCGAGAGTGTGCCCGCCGATATCGTCGTTGCGGCCGTCGGTGTCGTGCCCGATATGGCACTGGCCGAAGCCGCCGGACTTGCAACCGGCAACGGCATCTTCACCGATGCCTTCCTGCGTACGAGTGACCCGCACATCTTCGCGGCCGGCGACTGCGCCGCCGTGTCCCAGCCCGGTGGCGGCCACGTCCGCTTCGAGAGCTGGCGCAACGCGCGCAGCCAGGCCGAGACGGCCGCACGCAACATGGCGGGTGCGAACGAGGCCTTCGCCGCGATCCCCTGGTTCTGGTCCGACCAGTACGATCTCGGCTTGCAGGTGGCAGGCATGCCGCTGCCGGGGCATCAAAGCGTCTTGCGGACGCTTGGCGACAGCGAACTGGAATTTTCTCTCGCCGGCGGACGTCTGGTCGCCGCGGCAGGCCTCGGTGTCGGCAACGGCATTGCCAAGGATATCAAGCTGGCGGAAATGCTGATCGCCGCCGGCATCACCCCCGATCCGGCCGCGCTGATGGACCCGGGCGTCAACCTCAAGGCGCTCCTCAAGAGCACACGGGCCGCGTGATGCAAAAGCTGCTTGTCTTCCAATCTCTCTGGGCAATGGAACGCCGGCACACCGACGGCCATGAGCGCAGCCTCGCGGAAAACATCGCGATGATTGCGGCGGCGGGGTTCGATGGCGTCAGCGTGCATTATACCAATCGCCGGGATGTCGCACACCTCGACGAAACCCTGCGCGGCACCAGGCTGAAGATCGAAGGCGTCTGTTTTCCGCGCACCGTCGACGACCTGCGCTTGCCGCTGGAGCTGGCGACCGAGTTCCCGGTCAGTCATATCAACCTGCAACCCGATGTGCGGCTGCGCCGTATCGAGGATTGCCTGCCGCTGCTTGATGGCTGGATGCGGCTTGCCGAGGATGCCGGCATTCCCGTCTTCATCGAGACGCACCGCGACCGCATGACGACGGATCTCTTCTTCACGCTCGACCTGCTGGAGCGCCGTCCAGACCTGCCGCTCCTCGCCGACCTCTCGCATTTCCTCGTCGGCCGGGAATTCGCCTTTCCGGTCGATGAGGAAAATCACGCGCTGATCCGGCGCATTCTACGCAATGCAGAAGCCTTCCACGGCCGTGTCGCCTCGCGCGAACAGGTGCAGATCGAGATTAGCTTCCCGCACCATCGCCCCTGGGTCGATCTCTTCCTGCAATGGTGGGACTACGGTTTTCGCGCGTGGCGATCGCGTGCCGCCGACGATGCCGAACTGGTCTTCACCTGCGAACTCGGCCCCAAGCCCTATGCCATCACCGGTCGGGACGGTAACGACACGACGGACAGATGGGCGGAGGCCTTGCTGCTGCGCGGGATGGTGCAGGATCTCTGGGCCGCGATCGACCGGTAGTCTCTGCCGAAGCCCATCTCCTCGGGTTGCAGGCGAAAGAAGAGAGGTGGCTCCCGGCTACCTCTCTTCGTTGGCTTTTGTCATGTATATGTTAAGCGATTTTAACCATAGATTGTAACGGATTGTGCCAGCTATGGCATCGACCGCCCGATTCCGATAAAGATTAATGAACGATTAGCAGGCGGAAATTCTGCCGATTTTCTTGTCGGGATTTGAAACAAAGTGAATCCAGAAAAGGTACAGATCAGTTCTATTTCTGGATTACCGAAATGTAATCTTTGGAGAGTTTTCATTATTCGGAGAATAGTGTAGATGACCAAGGGCATGTTCTAACTTACTTTAAAAGGTGTATCGTTGTGTCCTATTTCAGCCGTAAGATAAGGGCTGCGTTTCCCTGGTTGCAGGATGCAAAGGCCGTAAAGGAGTTGCTCATGCAGAGTGCTTCCCGCGTTTTTACCTGCGCCTGCTGCGGAAACAGCCAAAAATTTCGCCTCGCGGGCTACCCGCCGCGTCTCAATGCGATGTGCCCGACCTGTGGCTCGCTTGAGCGCCACCGGCAGTTCACGCTTCTCCTGAACGACCGCCCCGATCTGACGAAGGGCAAGGCGATCCTGCATTTCGCGCCCGAGCCGACGCTTCGCAAGGGTATCGAGACGGTGGCCGCCTCCTATATCGGCGCCGACATCGATCCGAACCGCGGCGACCGGGAAATGAACATCGAAGCCATCGACCTGCCGGCCGACAGCATCGAGCTGGTAATCTGCAACCATGTCATGGAGCATGTCGATGATACCAAGGCGCTCGCCGAGCTGCACCGGATCCTGGTGGCGGGCGGCGTGGTCCTGCTGACGGTCCCGATCGTCGAGGGCTGGCCGACGACCTATGAAAATCCATCGATCACCGATCCGGCGGAACGGCTCCTCCACTTCGGGCAGTCGGACCATGTGCGCTATTACGGCCGCGATTTCCGGGATCGCGTGATGGCGGCCGGCTTCGACCTCGAAGAATTCGTCGCCGAGGAACCCTATGTCGGCCAGTATGGCCTGTTGCCCGGCGAGACGATCTTCATCGCAACCAAGCGATAAAAGCCTTTCGGCACACTTTGGCCGGCGGAAACGCTGCCGGTCAGTCAGCCCCGAAAATGTCGCGCGTGTAGATCTTGCCGCGCACGTCGTCGAGATCGTCCGAGACGCGATTGGCGATGATGAGGTCGGCGCGGCGCTTGAACTCCGCCAGATCGCGCACGATTTCCGAGCGGAAGAACGTCTCTCCGTCAAAGTCCGGCTCGTAGATGATGACCGGAATGCCCTTCGCCTTGATGCGCTTCATGATGCCCTGGATGGAGGATTCGCGGAAATTGTCCGAATCCTTCTTCATGGCGAGGCGATAGACCCCCACGACATCCGGATTGCGCGCGGCAATGTCGCCGGCCAGGAAATCCTTGCGCGTCGTATTGGCATCGACAATCGCGCGGATCAGGTTTTGCGGGACTTCGCTGAAATTGGCGAGAAGCTGCTTGGTATCCTTCGGCAGGCAATAACCGCCATAGCCGAAGGACGGGTTGTTGTAGTGTTTGCCGATGCGCGGATCGAGCCCGACGCCCTCGATGATCTGGCGTGTGTCGATGCCATGGGTGATGGCGTAGGAATCGAGCTCGTTGAAATAGGCGACGCGCATGGCGAGATAGGTGTTGGCGAAGAGCTTGATCGCCTCCGCTTCGCCTGAGCCGGTCGCCAGCACCGGAATATCCGTCTTCACAGCGCCTTGCCGGAGCAGGTCGGCGAAGCGATGGGCCTCCGGCGTATCCGCCCCGATGATAATGCGCGAGGGATGCAGGTTGTCGTAGAGCGCTTTGCCTTCGCGCAGGAATTCAGGAGAGAAGACGATCCGGTCGTCGTCGCGCGCGTCGCGCAACGACTGGGTATAGCCGACCGGCACGGTGGACTTGATGATGATCGTGGCATCGCGGTTGACGCGCCGCACGTCGTCGATCACGGCCTCGATGCTGCGCGTGTCGAAATAGTTGCTTTCCGGATCGTAGTTGGTCGGCGTCGCCACCACGACGAATTCGGCGCCAGTAAAGGCTTCCGCCTTGTCCATCGTCGCCTTCAGCCGCAAGGGCTTGGTGCTGAGATAGTGCTCGATTTCCGTATCGACGATCGGCGAGTGGCGCGCATTCACCCGGGCGACGCGCTGCTCGCTGATATCATAGGCAATGACGTCATTATGCTGCGCGAGAAGCACGGCGTTGGAAAGGCCGACATAACCGATGCCGGCGACCGTAATATTGACCATGCAAACCTCTGAGCGGGGGCGTTCGAAGAAGCCCTATCGTCTGAACTTGTCGCGCAACTTCAGCGCCATGTTGACGGCGCCGGGGAATTCGCGGCGGCCGAAGGCAATCTTGCGGACATAATCGTCGATATGCCAGACCGCTGACGAACCCGCCGGGAAATAGGCGATATCGCCGACTTTCAGCAGACGCTCCGCGCCGTCCTCGCCGGTGACCCGGACTTCGCCTTCCAGAATGACGACCGTTTCGTCCCAGCCGAAATACCAGTGGAAGGTTCCGGCCGTACAATCCCAGATCGCCGTCGTCGCCTGGTCATCCGCCGAACGCGAATGGAGGGAGCGGCGTGCTTCCGGCTTGCCCGCAATGATCCAGGAGGGCTCGATCGGGCAGGGTTCCATTTCGAGATCGTCGGGCGCATTGGCAATAATCGCCTTCGCGGGCGCCGGTTCGGCATAGCGTGCCCGCACCGCCGCACCCACCATCGTGGCCAATATCAGCTTCAATACCATGTTACGCCCCCCGGCATGCTGTTCAAGACGTCCCCAAATTCTCCCGTAAGCATTTAAAGAATATCTGAATCCCGCGCTATCGATTTTCCGTACGTAAGCCGCGAATTACTGCAAGGCTTCGAGAATGCGTTCCTTCCGCGCCGGATGCCGGTCGAGATAGGACCGGCCGAGCGCCTTGTCGACATATCCGCCCGAGAGTTCCTGCAGGACTTCTATGCCATAGTCCGCATTGGCTTCGACGATGAGGGGGCCTGCGGGCGTGATGGCGATGTCCCATCCGAGCGAACGGAACGGTGCGACCGTCTGGGCCGCAAGCCGTGCCGTCTCGCGCACCTCCGGCCAGAATGGCATGACGAATGTCGCCGGATCGATGCCGAAGGCCGTGCGGACGTCGTAATACTGGCCGCCGAATTTCGGCTCGCGCTTGGCGCCCGTCAACAGCCGGCCGGTTTCAATGTCGATGGCGATCATGTAGCCGCCGATGCCGGAATTGTCGATGATGCTGCCGGGCATGCCGACCTTGAGGGCGGCCGTGTTGAAATGCACGGTGCCTGCCGCGTCGACGAAGGTGTCGATGCGGATCGTGTTGACCGATGTCGGGTTGAACCGGGCGACCTCCGGATGCTGGCTGATCGTTTCCTGAACGATGAAGTCCGTCCAGTAGAAGCCGTTGTTGGTCGTGAAAATGAGGTGGTTGAACTGCGCCTCGTCGAGCGTCTCGTCCTTGTGCAGCAGGCGGCCGTCGACAGCGCGAAGCTTGAAGACGGCGCTGCCGGAGCCGCCCGTGAGCGGCTTGACGATGATGCCGTCGGGCAGGTTCATCGCATCGACCGCGGCGACGAAGTCCGCATAGGCGAAAGGCTTGCCCGCCATGTCCGCGATGGCGCGGTCGCGCAGCCGGAAGAGGGTGTTGGTGGTCCGGAGGTTCGCCGCGCGGATCTTTTCCTCGAAGAGCAGCTTGTCTTCGACAATGGTGACATCGGCAGCGGCATTGGCCGTGTCGCGTGCGATATGCAGCAGTTCGGTCGGAAAATAGCGATAGATTTCCTTGCCGTAGCGCCGCTGGTAGAGGCCGTGTTTCAGGTATTGGTAGGGCAGGTAGCCGTACAGCTTGTAGAGCTGATAGATCTCGCTGACTTGCTGCGGCAGGGATTTCTTGTCTGGAGCCCGCAGGTAGACAAGGAAGTCCTCGGTGAGCATCCTCTTAAAACGTCGATAATTCCTCATTATCATGTCACGTCTCCTGGCGGTTCGGCACAACGTCCACCGGACGGGCGGATATCACCGGTTGATTGCTTCGATGCGTCCATTTTCCACAAGGGCTTCGGCCGGATGTGGATGGGAGAGGAAATTGATCGGGCTTGCCGTGAGCCCGTAAGCGCCCGATTGCAGGACGGCCACGAGATCGCCGGCCTTTAGGCCGGGCAGTCCCGCATCGCGGGCGAGCGTATCGAGCGGGGTGCAGAGCGGGCCGACGAGCGTGGCCGGCGCGTCGGAGGGCGCCGTCATGCGGGCGGGTGCGACGACCGGATAGTTGCGCTTGATGACCTGGCCGAGGTTGCCGGAGGCTGCGAGATGGTGGTTCATGCCGCCCTCCATGACGAGGAAGCGCACGCCGCGCGATTGCTTGACCGCGTTGATCTCGCTGACATAGAGGCCGGCCTCGCCGACGAGGAACCGGCCCGGCTCGACGATGGCACGCGCCCCGGCGATCAGCGGCTCCGACTTGAGAAGTGCCGTCAGCTCCGGCACGGCCGCGGCCACGGCGTCGAGGTCGAGCGGCTTGTCGCCGGCATAATAGGGAATGCCGAGGCCGCCGCCGAGGTCGATCGTCTTCAGCGGCTTGCGGGTCGTGCGTGCCACGCGGGCCGCAAGCGCAATCGCGTGGCGCCACTGGCCGAGGAGCGCTTCCGCATCGAGGATCTGCGTGCCGCCATAGACGTGGATGCCGACGAGTTCGATATTGTCGGCGGATGCGACGGCGGCGATCGCCGCGTCGAGATCCTCCTCGTCGAACCCGAAGGCCGTCGCTTTGCCGCCCATGCGCATGGCGCCGGCCTGGACGGTGGGGACAGGATTGATGCGGATGGAGGCTTGCACCGGCTTGCCGATCGAGCGCAGCCGCTCGATCTCGTCGACGCCCTCGATGTGGATTTCGCCGATGCCGCCTTCGATCACCGCATCCAGCTCCGCCCGGCGCTTACCCGGTCCCGCGAAGAGGATATGTTCCGGAGCTGCACCGGCGGCGATCGCTGCGCGGTATTCTCCAAGCGAAGCGATCTCGATGCCGGCGCCCTCTTCAAGGAAGAGCCGGATGACCGCCTCGGCCGGATTGGCTTTTGCCGAATAATAGATGGAGGCGAAGCCCCTGAGCGCCTCGGCAAGCCGGCGATAGGCGCGGCGCATCAGCTCGCCGTCGTAGAGATAGGCCGGCGAGCCGACTTCTGCGACGATTGTGCGCACCGGCAGGCCACCGAGGACGAGGTCGTCACCCTTGACCTCGAAGAGGCCTTTGGCGAGTTCGTAGCCGTGGTTTGCGGGTTTCTGGACGTTGTCAGCCATTGTCTGTCCGCTCCCTGACGAGCTGTCGGTAATCGACCTTGCCGTTCGGCGTGATCGGCAGGTTTTCCACCAGTTCGAGGTCGCGCGGCACCATGTAGGCGGCGAGCGTGCTGGCGACCGCCTGCAGGACCGGCGCGACCGCGGTGTCCGGTTCGAGCGCGACCGCGACCGCATGGACCTTCTGTCCGGCGAAATCATCCGGCAGGCCGATGACGGCGACCTGGCGGAACCGGCCGGTGGCCATGATGACCTCTTCAACTTCCGAGGGGCTGATGCGGTAGCCGGAGGACTTGATCATCGCGTCGTTGCGGCCGATGAAGGAGAAGAAGCCGTCCTCGTCCTCGACTGCAAGATCGCCGGAATAGCAGACGATGTCGCCGCCCTGGTCCTTGGTGCGGAAGGGGTTCTGCTTGAGCACGCGCGCGGTGTCTTCCGGGCGGTTCCAGTAGCCGAGCGAGACCGTCGGGCCGCGATGTACGAGGATGCCGGGCTCGCCGGGTTTTGCCCGCGTTCCGTCCTCCTTCACGATGAAGATCTCGCATTCCGGAATGGCCTTGCCGATGGAAGTCGGGCGCCGGTCGAGTTCCTCCGGGGGGAGGTAAGTGGAGCGGAAGGCCTCCGTCAGGCCGTACATCAGGAAGACATTGGTGTGCGGCAACATCCGCCGCAGGTTCGCGACCGTCTGCGAGGGCACGGCGCCGCCGGAATTGGTGATGTAGCGCAGATGCGGCAGGTCGGTCTTCGGCAGCAGCGGCGAGGCCTTGGTCAGGATCGCCCAGATCGTCGGCACGCCGGCAAGTGCAGTGATGCGGTGGTCGCGCAGCGCCTTCACGATGTCGTCGCCGAAACGGAAGGTCAGGATGACCGTCAGCGCGCCCTGCTCGACCGATGTCAGGAGCTGGTTCAGGCCGTAGTCGAAGCTGAGCGGCAGGACGGACAGGATGCGCTCGTCCGGCGTGATACCGAGATAGGTGCGCACGATGCGGGCTCCGGCGAGAAGGTTGCGGTGCGAGAGCATCACGCCCTTCGGGCGGCCGGTGGAGCCGGAGGTGTAGAGGATCGCGGCGAGGTCCTCGCCGATATTGATGTCTCGCGGACTGGCGGCGGAATCCGCCTCCGCCATGTCTTCGACGAGGAGGATGCGGGCTTCCGCGACGCCTTGCAGGCATTCGGCGACCATCGGCGCCAGCGTGCGGTTGGTGATTACGACCTTCGCGGCGCAATCGGCGACGATATGGCTGATCTGCTGGCCGCGCAGCAACGCATTGATCGGCACGAAGACGCCCATCGCCCGGCTGACGGCGAAAATGGCGACGCATTCCTCGATGCCGCGCGGCAGGAAGATGGCGGCGCGGTCGCCGCGCTCCAGACCCGCCTGGGCAAGCGCAGCAGCGAAGCGCTCGACGCGTTCATTCATGCCGCGGTAGTCGAGTTCTCGCTCACCGTCGATCAGCGCAGGCCTGTCGCTTTGCGCATGCGGCGCGAGCAGGTGGTGGAGAAGGACAGGGCTTTTGCTCACATCCGGGTCCGCGAAACGAAGTTGACGAGACTGGCGGGCGTCGCCAGTTCCTGGAAGTCGAAATTGTCGTCTTCCATAGAGAGGTTGAAGCGTTCGCCCAGGAACATGATCAGTTCGAGAAAGCCGAGCGAGTCGATCGCGCCGTCGAGCAGCGCCGTATCCGGCGCCACCGGGGCGAGCGCCGGGAACCGCTTGTCGAGATAGCCGTAGATTTCGGCCTCGATATCCGGGGTGGAGGCGGCAGTCGCATTGTGCAGCATGGCTTTTCCTCTTCGTGAAGACCGGTCGCGGCTAGACTTTCAGGAGCACGCGTTCGGAGTAGAGTTCATTGATGCTCCGGTCGTCCCATTCGCCCTTCACCTGGTAGCGGAGCCCGCTCTGCCAGCGGTAAGCGAAGGGAACGCGCCGGCCGGCCGGCATCTGCAGGCAGAGCAGCGGTACGCCGTGCCGGATGAGCAGGCGTGCCAGGATCGCGAGGTTATCGGCAACAAGATCGGCGCTTTCGGCATAGACCACCCGGGCGATGGGAATGCGCTTCTTACGGATGACGTCGAAGACGACGGGATGGTAGCGCCCGCTTGCCTCGATCACGGTGACGATGCAGCCCAGCGCATGGTGGTTGCGCAGGTCCCGCAGCAGGGTTTCCGACATGGCGCCCGGCGGTACGGCGTCGAGGGCGACAAGTCTGCCCTGCCTGCGGCCGGCAATCGCCAGCCAGGGGAGGGGAAACAGCAGGAGATCATAGTCGAAGGTGCGGAAGCCGAGACGGTTGTTCAGCTCGACCGCGGCCTTCGAAGGGGTGAGATCAGTGTAGATGGCCCCGCTGTCGGCCATAGCGGCCAGCAGCATGCGCGGCGCATACCAACGGTGGCTTTCCTCGACATACCAGCTCGAAAGATTGACGATCTTCTGCCCCGTCTCGCCGTCGCGCCGGGCGATGGTCAGGAGGATGCCGATGGGCGTTTCGTCCGCCATGAGGAGGTTGCCGATCGAGCCGGCGCCGGTTTCGCTGCCATGGTCGAAAAGCCGCTTCAAACCGTGCTGCCAGAAGGCGAGCGAGCGCGATGGAAACCCCTTCGTGAGAAGTTCCGAGGCGGCGTCCAGTCCATCCTGGCCTATGGCGCGAAGCTTGAGCATATCCAGCGTTGCAATCCCGTTCTTTGGACCCAGTCTCTAGGCCGGACTCCTTCAGAAAGCCTAAACGGGGGCTCTTGCGCCGGGTGCGGGCGGCCTCTGATGCCAAACAAGGTAAACAGATCGCATGTCGCGAGTAGCCTTGCTCAGCGCTCGCGCGAAAGCGAGGTTGCGGCCTGTTCGACAATGTCGAAAAGCTGTTGGCGGCTGACGCGTGGGGTCACGTTGTGGTCGGTATCGGGCAGGATATGCAGCGAAACATTCGGATAGGCGGCCAGCCCCTCCACCTGATTGCCGAAATGCACATAGAGATTGTCGAGCCCTGGATCGTCGACGCTGTAGACGAGGCATGTCCGGCCCGGCCGCTGCGAAAGCGCGCGGAAATCGGCATGCACGGCGCGTTCGAGGCGCTCGGTTGCAAGCAGTGGCCCGAGCAGCGGCGCAAGCCGCTTGGACAGGCGCTGGGTGACGCGCTGGCCGATATTGCGCGCGGCGGCGCTCATGTCGATGTCGCCGGAAAAGAGCCGGCGGATCGTGTCGAGCTTGAGCGCCTTCTGGGAATAGTCGGCAAGCGCGCGGGGCGCGCTGTTGACGACTTCCGCGCTTGGTGGCTTCAGCCAGCGGAAGGCATAGGGGTTGACGACGATGCAGCCCGCCCAGCGCGCATCCGCGGCGGCGGCGCGGAAGGCGACATAGGCCCCGCTGCACCGCCCGAAGAGCAGCGCCGGGCCGCGCCTGCCGATACCGTCGAGCAACGCGCGCACCGCGGCCATGTCGTCGATCTGTGTCTCGTCGTAGAGAACCTCTTCGCGGCGGCCGGGCACCGGTGGGCTGTCGCCGACGCCGGCGCTGTCGAAGCGAAACGACGCGACGCCCTTTGCCGCAAGCTGCCGGGCGAGATCGACGCCGGAGCGCGCCCAGCCGCCCTGATGGTCGTAACCGGTCGTAAGCAGCACGACCGTGGCATCGCTGCCGCTTGTCGCGGGTTCGGTCAGCGTGCCGAGGAGCCGTTCGCCGGGGCCGAAGCGCAGCGCGGTTTCGCGCACTTCACCGGCGGTGAGGACGGCTGGGCCGGATGGGGGCACTGGCGGATTTATCGCCGTCTGATATGGGGTAAGGCTCTTCAGCCAATCGGGCAGGGCTTCGAGGAAATCGGCCGGGATTTCCTGGCCAAGCGGGTTGGAGACAAGCTTGTCATAGCCGCGAAAGACGAAATCGCGCATCGTCGTCGCGCCGTCCGCCAGGCGGTCGCGCAACTGGCGGTCCGATGTGTTGTCCGGCCTTGCGGCGAAGAAGACGTGTTCGGCGCGGCTGTCGGCGAAGGCGTCGGGGGTCAGGGTCGAGAGCGTCGTGACGATGCCCTGCGGCATCGACAGGCCCGCGATCGTGCCGGGCGCGGTGTCGCGCATATGCGGCGCAACGCCCACGCCTTCATCGACGACGGCCGACCAGACGGAGAGTTCGCGCAGATAACGCCGTCCGGAAACGACGGGCGCGAGGAGGGCGAGGCCGGCCAGGTTCTCGATGTGGTCACTTGCTTTCAGCCCAATCGCGGCGCCGAGGCCGAAGCCGAGCAGGACCACATTGGCGGCGCCGGAAAGGGTGCGCAGGGCATCCGCCCCCGCAAGCGCGGCATCGGTCCAGCTCGCGATGTCGATGACGGCGTCGGGCGCATCGAGCGCATTGGCGGTGCCGGGATAGTCGAGGCGCAGGCTGGCGATGCCGACATCGGCGAGCGTTTCGGCGGTGATGCGGAAGAACTTGCGGGTGCAGAGTTCGTCTATGCCCCAGGGGCTGAGGAAGAGGACCGCGAGATCGCGTGCAGGCATGGTATCGGAGGCGGGCTTGAAGAGTCCCATGATACCGGAAAAGGCCACGGGATAGGCGGCCTCATGAGCTTTTGCCCGGTTTTCCGCCGCAATGACCGCGCCGCTCTTGGCGTCTCCCGACATGTCGTGTTCCGTCCCCAGTCCGCCCCAGCGCCGCGCAAAAGGCGCTGTCATATTTTGAA
Organism: Shinella sp. GW821-FHT10F02; assembly: GCF_058809275.1. Classification (NCBI taxonomy): domain Bacteria; kingdom Pseudomonadati; phylum Pseudomonadota; class Alphaproteobacteria; order Hyphomicrobiales; family Rhizobiaceae; genus Shinella; species Shinella sp. GW821-FHT10F02. Next base: position 1,085,938 of record NZ_JBXASL010000001.1, read on the forward strand.
CGCGGCGCCCAATTTTGCAGGCGCGCAGCCGTTCCGTTCTGCCCGGCAAAGTTTAAGATCGCGTGTAATGCGCCCTAGACGGTCTTGTCGCGCGCCAGGAACAGCCAGGTCGCGCCGACGAGCGAGATCTGGACGATAAGGCGGGCGAGACCGGCCCCGAGCAGGCCGCCGAGCACCGCACCCGCCCAGATCGCCGGCACCATGACGAGCGCGGTGATGATGAGGAGCGTGATGCGCAGCTTCTGCTTGCCGACCGCGCGCAGGATATCGGCGCCGATGCCGGAAAGGCCCATGAGCAGCGGATAGAGCGCCAGAAGCTGGATGATCTCCGGCGTGCCGTCGAAATCGTGGCCGATGAGATAGGGAATATAGTCGGCGACGAAATAGAGGAAGATCGCGATCGGAACCGAGATCAGCAGCGAGAAGGGCACGAGCTTCAGGCCGAAGCGCACGCTTTCGGCGGCGCTGGCGGACGCGTTGCGGAAGTGGCGCGTGTAGGTCGCATAGAGCAGGGCGCGGATAGGCGCGGACGCGGCATCGACGATCTTGAAGCCGGCCGCATACTGGCCGGCAATGTCGGGGCCGAGCGTCTGGGCGACGGCCGGTTTGTCGACATCGGCGACACTGCCGATCGCGACGAATTCCAGGCAATATTGCAAGCCGAGCGAAATGTCCTCGCGGATCACGGCCGGCGACGGCAGGCCGCAGACCACGGCGACCAGCACGACGGAGATCAGTGCGCCAAGCGCGGAGGCGGCGAGATACCACCAGGCCCAATGATCGAGCGTCAGGTCCTTTTGCAGCACGACCGCCGCGACCAGGAAGAGCGCGCGCAGCACCGCAATGCCGACATTGACGAGCATTTGCAGCTTCGCCCGGTCGAAGGCCATGAAGGCGCTGGCGCAGACGGCGACGATGCGCCCGAAGACGAGATGGGCGGCGACGAAGGCAAGCAGCGAGGACAGCGCGATGTGGGCGCTCACGAGATAGTGACTGACCGCGATGGCGAAGACCGCCACGACCGGCATGGTGAGCGCGGACATCGCGACGCTGTGGCCGAGGTAGCGCGGGAAGTTTCCGGGATCGACGGCAACGCGCTGGATCATCACATGGTCGCTGCCAAGGCCGATCAGCAGCACGCCGATGCCGTTGATGGCCGACAGCGTGACGAAGACACCGTAGTCGGACGGCCCGAGATAGCGGGACAGCAGCATGAAATAGCCGAACTGGATGACCAGCTGCATGCCGAAATTGAATGTGTAGACGATGGTATTCCGGGCTAAGAGCGAACCGCGAACTTTATCGGCAAGCGCCACGATCCGTTTCATGCAACCACCCTGCGCTCAGCCCCCGCGGTGCCCGATACGGCCGCGCCGCCCGATCACGGCGCTACGTCTAGAACAATGGCGGATCGCGCGCAATGGTGGCAGGGCGAAGGGGGTAAACCGTTTCTTGAGCTTTGCGGCGTAGAGGAGGGGCGGTCGCCCATCGCCGCCGGAGACGCCATGCTCGCCAACACCCTTTACCTCACCTTCCACGGCATCGGCGCGCCCATCGTGCCGCCAGCCGAGGGGGAGCTTCGCTATTTCGTGACCGCCGACGTCTTCCGCCGGACGATTGCCGGGCTCGGTGAGCTGGAGGCGAAGACCGGGGTCGCGGCGCATGTCACCTTCGACGACGGCAATATCTCGGACTATGAGGTCGCCCTGCCGACTTTGGTGGAGCACGGCCGTCGCGGCATCTTTTTCGTGCTCGCCGGCCGCATCGGGCAACGCGGGTATCTCTCCGCCGCGCAGATCCGCGAGATCGCCGCCGCCGGCATGACGATCGGCAGCCACGGCCACGACCATGTCGACTGGCGCCGCCTTGACGCGGCGGGACGCCGGCGCGAACTGGTCGATGCCCGCAAGACGATCGAGGATGCGCTCGGCGCGCCCGTCGCCTATGCCTCGATCCCCTTCGGCGGTTTCGACCAGGCAGTGCTGCGGCAGTTGAAAGCGGAGCGCTACGACCGCGTCTTCACCAGCTCGACGGGGCTCACCTATCGCGACGTGTGGTTCTGCCCGCGCCGGTCGCTGACCGAAACCTTCGACCCCGCGACCGGACTTCTGCCGCTCGCGAGCGCCGAGCAGAAGGCCCGCGGCCTTGCCTACCGCATCGCGCGCCGGTTGCGCTACCGCTGGTAATTCGTTTCCTTCGCATTCGATCCTTTCCGTTTCACGGGCATTAACCAGGCCGTGACGAATCCTGCGCCGAAACAGGACCGGAAGGCGGAAATTAACGCCATGTTAGACACGACACGCCAACAAGTTGGGCACACGGCGAGCGCGATCATCGGTTGCGACGATGCCGGGAACGACGGCCGCAACCGGTGGGCCGAGAAGAGGGACAGGGCGCTTGACCTTGATTTCGGTAGTCATGTGCACCTTCGACAGGGAGGTGATGGCAAGGCGGACGATCGCGTCGGTCTATGCTCAGCGTCTGCCGGGCGGCCTCTCCCTGGAGCTGATCGTCGTCGACAACACGCCGGACGGCAATGCGCGCAGTTGGGTCGAAGGTCTTTCGGGTCTCGAGCCGCGCCCGCGCTACGTCCATGAAACCCGGGCCGGCATTTCCCATGCTCGGAACGCCGGTGTTGCTGCCGCAAGCGGCGAGTTCCTTGCCTTCATCGACGACGACGAGACTGCCGAGCCGGACTGGCTGGAAAACCTCCATCGCGCCCTCCTGATCCATAGTGCCGACATGGGCACCGGGCCCGTCCTGCCGGTCTTCGAGGACAAGCCGGCGCTCGGCTGGGACCCGACACCCTTCTTCTTCGGCAAGCGCGAGGCGATGGCGACCGGCGGGCAACTGCAGGCCGCGCGCACGGGCAACATCATGTTCCGCGTCGCCACCTGCTTCGACGGCACGCCGCCCTTCGATCCGCGGCTCGGCCGCTCGGGCGGCGAGGATACGGATTTCACGCACGGCCTCTATCGCAAGGGGCGCAAGATCATCTGGGTGGCGGATGCCGTCGTGCACGAATTCTGGCCGCAGGCGAAGGCCTCGCTGCCGGCCTTCCTGCGCCGCAAGCTCGTCACGGCGCGCAACACGACCCATGTGCGCATCACGCGCGATCCGCGGCCGATGCCGGCGTTCCTGGCGATCGTGCCCAAGGCGCTTGCCCAGCTCGTCATCTTCTCGCCGCTCGCGGCGGTGAGTTACCCCTTCAGCCGGCAGTTCTACGCGCGCTGCGCCATGCAGGTCATGTCGGCGCTCGGCAAGCTGACCTTCTGGCAGCGCGCCGGTTATTACGGCCGCAGCGGGAGGCAGGCGTGATGCTGCAAAAGCCCGCAAAACCCTACAAGGTCGCGATCTTCCACCAGGGCTGCGTTCCCGTCTATCGCCGCGGGTTCTACGTGCGGCTCTCGGAGATGTCGAAGAACGACTATGTCGTCTTCCACGGCAAGCCGCCGTCCAACACCTCGCTGCAAGTGGCGCAGCCGCCGTTTCCCTTTGCCAATGTCGAGGTCGGCACGGTCGAGCTGCGGCTGAAGAAGGCACTGCTGATCTGGCAGCGGGCGGTGTCGCGCTTTGCTTCCGGCCGGTTCGATGGCGTCGTGATCGGCCATGAATTCAAGTTCCTGTCGAGCTTCGCCATCCTCGCGCTCGCCAAGCTGCGCCGGCGCCCGGTCTTCTGGTGGGGTTTCGGCTATCGCAAGGCCTATGGCTCCTGGGACGAAGGCGGCAAGCCGCCGCTGAAGGACCGCGTCGCGCTCTGGGCCGCCGACAAGCTGGCCCGGTGGGGCGATGGTTACCTCGCTTATACGGAAAAGGGGCGCGACCATCTCCTGTCGATCGGCGTGCCCGCCGACCGCATCCAGGTGGTGCGCAACACGATCGACGTCGAGGAGCAGATCGCGCTCGCCGAAGCGGTCGCAGGCATCGACGATGCTGAAATCCGCGCCGAATTCGGACTCAGGCCGAATGCCGACGTGCTGCTCTATGTCGGCCGCCTGGTGCCGCGCAAGGAGGTGGACAGCCTCGTGCGTTTCGCTGTCGCCAACCGCGACGTGGACGACCGGCCGGTGGACGTGCTGGTGATCGGCGACGGCGAGCAGCGCGCAAAGCTCGAAGCGCTGGCCGGAGACGCACCCAACATCCGCTTCGCCGGAGCCATCGACCCTTCGGATATCCGTATCGCCAAGGCGATGAAGCTTTCCCGAGCGGTGGTCATCCCCGGTTATCTCGGCCTCGCCATCAACCATGCCTTCGCGCATGGCCGGCCGATCGTCACCCGCAAGCATGAGTTCCACAGCCCGGAAATCGAATATCTGACGGAGGGCGAGGACAGCCTGCTGATCCCGGGCGACGAGACAGCGTTTCACCAGGGGCTGAAAACCTTCCTCGCCTCGCCTCAGGAACAGGCACGCCTTGCGGCAAACGCCATGGACCAGCGGGAAACCTTGAGAATGGACTACATGGTCCGGGCCTATGACGATTTCATAAGCCGTGTCGTGTCAAAGGTGGACGCCCGATGAACGCGATCGCCCGGCTCAAAATGGCTTCGCTCGGGGACGCGCTCGTTCGCCGCTTCCCGCCGCTCTATCTTGCCTATCGGCGCGAGCTCGCCGCCTTCGACGCGAGCGACACCGCCGGCCGCCAGGCGCTTCAACAGCGCCTCGTCGATCGCACCCTCGCGGCCGCCGCCAGCCTGCCCGGCTACAGTGCCCAAAATGGCAAGCCGCTTGATGCCTACCCGATCCTGACGAAGGAAATGCTGCGCGCGGCACCCGACGACTATCGCTCGCCCTCCGGCCTGCTGACGGCGGCGGCGGCGACGAGCGGCTCGTCCGGCATTCCGCTCGCCATCAAGCGCAGCTTCGCATCCGTCGTCTTCGAGCAGGCGGCGATCGACCATGTCGTGGCGCTTGCCGGCGGCGACTTCCGGAACGACCGCATCGCCGTGTTGCGCGGCGAGGCCATCAAGGACCCTTCCGACCGCACGCCGCCCTACTGGCGCGTGGAGCGCGGCGGGCGGATCATGAATTTCTCCGTCGCGCATCTGAATGCCGAGACGGCGGAAACCTTCTTCACCGCGCTCAAGGAATTTTCACCGGGCGTGATCTGGGCCTATCCCTCCGCACTCGACATGCTCGCCGCCTGCATGGAGCAGAAGGGCTGGCGGCTCGACGTGCCGGTCGTGCTGACCTCCTCCGAGGTGTTGACGGACGAGCTTCGCGCGCGCGCCGAACAGCTTTTCGGCGCCTGCGTGGCGGATTATTACGGCCAGGCCGAGCGGGTCTCTTTCGCCTATGCGCTGAAGGCCTCCACCTACCGGTTCATGCCGGCCTATGGGCGGGTGGAACTGCAACCGGTCGGCAACGAGGGTGACGGGCGTTTCCGCATCATCTCGACGAACCTGCGCAACGCCGCGCAGCCGCTGGTCCGCTACGACACCGGCGACATCGCGATTGCTCCGGGTGCGCTCGATGCGCAAGGGGCGGCCGAAGTGGCGCTTGGCATAGAGCCCTTCGCCCGCATCGAGGGCCGCGAAAGCGACTACCTGATCGCGCCGGACGGCAGCCGTCTGATCGGCATGAACCACATCCCCCGCTCCATCGACGGCCTCTTGCAGATGCAGCTTCGGCAGACGGACCCGGACCGCGTGCTGGTTCTCGCCGTCGCCGAGCGATCGGCGGACGAGACGCTGAAGGCGGCGATCGCGGCGAAGGTCGCCCAGCGGTTGCCGCAGACGATGCGGGTCGAAATCCGTTTCTGCGAGGCGATCGCGCGGGACAAGAGTGGGAAAATGCCGCTCGTCGTGCGCGAGCCCGGCCTTTGTGCACCGGGATAAGGGTATCCGTAATGTTTTGCCGCTACTGACGCGCTTTCAGCAGCGACTTTCGTCATCACGCCGGGATCGGCAATATTGCAGAGGTTCGCATGAAGATTTCGCTATTTGGCCTGGGTTATGTCGGCGCGGTGACCGCCGCTTGCCTGTCGCGCGACGGGCATGAGGTCATCGGCGTCGACAATCAGCAGCTCAAGGTCGACATCATCAACAGCGGCAACTCGCCGGTCGTCGAAGAGGGCGTGGGCGAACTGATCCGCGCCGGCATCGAGAACGGCCGGCTGCGCGCCACGACCAATGTCGACGAGGCGGTCAACGCCACCGACATGTCGCTGATCTGCGTCGGCACGCCGAGCCGCAAGAACGGCTCGCTCGACACAGACATCGTGCTGCGCGTCTGCCAGGAGATCGGCGCCGCCGTGGCGCGCAAGAAGCGCCCGCACACGGTCGTCATCCGCTCCACCGTGCTGCCGGGCACCATGCGCAACCTCATCATCCCGACGCTGCGCGAACATGCTGGTCCGGAAGCGCAGCTTTCCATCGGCAACAATCCGGAATTCCTGCGCGAGGCGAGTGCCGTCTACGACTACGACAACCCGCCGAAGATTGTTGCTGGCGGCGAAGACGAGGCCGTGGCGGCGCAGATCGCGTCGATCTACGACGGCATCGAGGCACCGCGTTTCCTGACCTCCGTCGATGTCGCCGAGCTTGTCAAATATGCCGACAACGCCTGGCATGCCGTGAAGGTCGCCTTCGGCAACGAGATCGGCAATATCGGCAAGGCCGTCGGTGTCGACAGCCACGAGGTCATGAAGATCTTCTGCAAGGACGAGAAGCTCAACATCTCGCCGCGCTACCTGATGCCGGGCTTCGCGTTCGGCGGCTCCTGCCTGCCGAAGGATGTGCGCGCGCTCTCCTACAAGGGCCGCGAACTCGACCTGGAGCTGCCGCTCCTCAACAGCCTGCTGCGCTCGAACGAGGAGCAGGTCGCCCGCGCCTTCGACGAGATCATGGCCTATGGCAAGCGCAAGATCTCCATCTTCGGCATCAGCTTCAAATCGGGCACGGACGACCTGCGCGAAAGCCCGCTGGTGACGCTGGTGGAGCGCCTGCTCGGCAAGGGCATGGACATCCTGATCTATGACCGTTTCGTCAATTTCGCCCGGCTCTACGGTGCCAACCGCGATCACATCCTCAACGTCATCCCGCACATCTCATCGATCCTCGTCGACGATTTCGACCGGGTGGCGGCGCATGGCGATGTGCTGATCGTCGGCAATTCGGATCCGGAATTCGAAAAACTTCCCGCACAGATGCGGCAGGACCAGAGGCTATATGACCTCGTGCGCCTGAAGAATGTGGGTGAGCTGGAGGAACGCTATGAAGGTGTTAACTGGTAAGGAGGTCGAGGCGGCCGTCGACCGGCCGTTCGACCGGCGCGTGCTCATCATCGTGGAAAACCTGCCCGTGCCCTTCGACCGCCGCGTGTGGTCGGAGGCGACGACGCTTCGCGCCGCCGGCTATACGGTCTCGGTCATCTGCCCGACGGGCAAGGGGTTCGAAGCGCTCTACGAGGAGCGCGAGGGCATCCACATCTATCGCCACCCGCTGCCGATCGACGCGCGGGGCGCGCTCGGTTATCTCCGGGAATATTCTGCCGCTCTCTTCCACGAGGCGCGGCTCGCCTTCAAGATCCGCCGCCGGCACGGTTTTCACGTCATCCATGGCTGCAACCCGCCGGACCTGATCTTCCTCGTCGCGTGGCTCTTCCGGCCGTTCGGCATCAAGTTCCTGTTCGACCATCACGACATCTGCCCGGAACTGTTCGAGGCGAAGTTCGGCAAGCGCGGCATGCTCTATCATGTGACGCGCTTCTTCGAGCGGCTGACCTTCCGCTCGGCCACCGTGTCCATCGCGACCAACGAATCCTACCGCGACATCGCCATCAAGCGCGGCGGCATGGCGCCGGACGACGTCTTCGTGGTGCGTTCAGGACCGAAGATTGAGAAGCTACAGATCCGCCCGCCGAAAGAAGAGCTGAAGAAGGGCTTTGCCCACCTCGTCGGCTATGTCGGCGTCATCGGCCAGCAGGAGGGCATGGACCTGCTCGTCGAGGCGGTCGACCACATCGTCAACACGCTTCACCGCACCGACATCCATTTCGGCATCGTTGGCGGCGGGCCGGAGCTTGCAACCATCGTCGAGGATGTGGAGAAGCGCGGTCTCTCGCGCTACTTCACCTTCACGGGACGTGCGCCCGACGACGTGATGCTCGACATGCTGAACACGGCGGATGTCTGCATCAATCCCGATCGCGTTACGCCGATGAACGACCTGTCCACCATGAACAAGATCCTCGAATATATGACGCTGAAAAAGCCGATCGTGCAGTTCGAGACACGCGAGGGCAAGGTCTCGGCGGGCGAATCCTCGCTCTATGCCAAGCGCAACGACGTGAAGGATTTCGGCGAGAAGATCGTGGCGCTGATCGATGATCCCGAGCGTCGCCAGACCATGGGCGAACTCGGACGCAAGCGCATCCTCGCGTCGTTCTCGTGGGAGCATTCGGCGCCTGTGCTGCTGGCCGCCTATGAACGCCTCTTCGAGAAAGTCGGCGCGAAGGCCGGCCGATGAGCTCAGGCGGCCTTTCGAACCGGCTTTCCTGGTATGCGCGGCGTCTGTCGGCCATGTCGACGGCGGAGGTCGTGCACCGGGTCGGCGAACTGGCGAAAAAGCGCTCGGCCCGCCTTGCGCAGCCGGGCTGGGCGCGTTTCGACCAGGGCGACGGGCCGCTTCCGCTCTTTCCGGCTGCCATCGATGTTGCGTCGGCGGATGCCGATCTCCTGGCGCGCTGGGAGCGTGTCGCGGACGCCGCGATGGCGCGGCGGCATCGTTTCCTCGGGGTGGATTGGCCGTCGGCGGGTAACGCTTCGCTCTGGCATTTCGACCCGGTCTTGCAACGTGAATGGCCGAAGGACCGCTATTGCTTCGACATCAACTATCGGCATAGCGACGTCTATGGCGATGTGAAATATGTCTGGGAAATCAACCGCCTGCAATATCTGCAGCCGATCGCGGCGCTGGCCGCACGGACGGGTCGGGCGGATCTGCGCGCCTTCGTGACGGCCGAGATCGCCAGCTGGATCGCCGACAACCCGCCCTTCCACGGCATCAACTGGCCGTCGGGCATCGAACTCTCGGTGCGCGCCATCAGCGTGCTGGTCGCGACGCGGCTGCTCGGTGCCGACGCCTTTTCGGCGGCTGAAACCCGCGCCATCCGCGCCTTCCTGGCCGCGACCGGCGACTGGCTCAGCCGCTATCCGTCCCGCTTCTCGTCCGCCAACAATCACCTGATCGCGGAAGCTGTCGGCCTCTACGTCGTCGCCACGGCCTGCCCGGAACTGCCGGCTGCGGGACGCTGGCGCGCCTATGCGCGCCGCGTGCTGGCGGAAGAAGTCGATCGCCAGTTCCACGCCGATGGTATCGGCGCCGAACAATCACCGACATACACCGCCTTCACGCTGGAACTCTATGTGACGGCCGTGCGCGTGGCGCAGGCGGTAGGTGATCCGTTGCCGCGGACGGTGCTGGACAAGCTCGCCACCGTCGGCGAGGCGCTTTCCTGGTTCATGGACGAAACCGGTGCGGTGCCGCGCATCGGCGACGACGACGAAGGCCGCGTGATCGTCAGCGATCCGGAGGCCGACCGGTTCTACGTCGCCTCAGTGCTCTCGGCCACAGCCGCAGTCTGCGACCGGCCGGACATCGCCCCGCCGGTGGCACCGCCGCATCTGCGCGACCTCGTCTTCGGCCGCCGCCTTGCGCCCACCAAGGGGGAGGGCGTGCACACCTTCGCTGAGGGCGGCTACACGGTCCTGCGAGACCGGGTGCACGACCGCCAACTGGTATTGGCCATGGACCACGGGCCGCTCGGCTTCCTGTCGATCGCGGCGCATGGCCATGCCGATACGCTCGCCGTCTGGCTCACCTATGGCGGCAGGGCGCTGCTGGCGGATGCCGGCACCTATCTCTACCACGCCGGCGGCGCCTGGCGGGATGCCTTCCGCGGCACGCCGCTGCACAACACGCTGTCGATCGGCGGTGAAAGCTCCAGCCTCGTCTCCGGCGCCTTCAACTGGAAGGCCAAGGCGGAGGTCTGGAGGCTTGCGGTGAACGGCCGCCTCGACGCCTTCTCCTGCGAGGCGGCGCATGACGGCTACAAGGCCCGCTTCGGCGTGGAGCATGTCCGCGCGCTTCGGCGCGTCTCGTCGGACACGTTCCGCATCGAGGACAGGCTGGAGGGTGCCGAGGCACCGGTCGGCGACGTCGCGATTTCGTTCTTGTCCGGCGAGGGCATCGACATCCGCGCCACGGACCGGCCCGGCGCCTTCGATTTCGTTTTCGAAGGCACGGCACTCCTGCGGCTCACCGGGCCTGAAGGCTGGGCGGGCTCGGTCGTCAGCGGACAGGAGGCGGAAAGGCTCGGCTGGCGTTCGCCCTGCTTCGGCGTGAAGACACCCTCCGCCCAGCTGGTGTTCCGCGGTGCCGCGGCGCCCGGCATGACGATGCGAACGGAGTTGAGGCTGCTGTGAAGATCTTCCGCCCGTTGGTCCTGCTCGTCATCATGCTTCTCGGCGCGGCAACCGCCACACTTGCGGCCGATGCGCCGAGCTTCCGGCGCGGCATCAACCTCGCTCGCCTGCACAGCCTGCCGAACGAGGATCCCTCGATCCCCGGCGCCTTCCTCTGGCCGCCGTTCCAGGGGCCGCTTGCCCGGATCGGCGAGGCGGAGCTTCAGCGCCTGCGCGCCGTCGGTTTCGATTTCATCCGCCTGCCGGTGGCCCCCGCGCCCTTTCTGGCCGTGACGGAAGCGGAACGGCGCCTGCTCATCGACGCACTCTTTGACACCGTGCGGCGCTTGCAGGCGGCAGGCTTCGGCGTGCTGGTCGATGCGCATCCCAACCATTCCGACCCGAACTGGTCGGCGCCGAGAATCCTGGCAGACGCCGATGGTGCGGCGTTCCGCGACTATGCCGAATGGCTGAAGCAGCTCGCCCGCTACCTGCGCGACCTGCCGGCGAACAAGACGGCGCTCGGCCTGATGAACGAGCCGCAGCAGGAATGCCAGCTGTCGACGGCCAACGACTGGATCAACATGCAGCCGCTGCTCTATGCGGCCGTGCGCGAGATCGCGCCGGACCTCGCTCTGGTCCTCACGACAGGATGTTATTCCTCCCCCGAAGCGCTGCCCCAGCTGGACATGGCCCGCTTCGACGCCAATACGCTCGTCGACGTGCATTATTACCGGCCCTATCCCTTTACGCATCAGGGCCTTCCCTTCGCCAACGAGCCGCTGCGCTACATGTCCGGCATCGCCTATCCCGGCCCGGGCGCCGACAGGATCCTGACGCTTGCCCGCACGATGCAGTTGATCGCGGAGCGCCGGCGCGCCGGGGACAATGTGCCGGACGACGCGCTCGACCAGGCGAAGGCAACGATGGCGAATTACTACGATGATCCGCCGATCGTGGACGACGGCTATGTCGCGGGTCATTTCGCCGCCATGCGGAAGTGGGTCGAGGCGCAAAAGATCGCGCCGTCGCGCCTGATCATCGGCGAATTCGGCGTTGCCCGCCAGCCGGAAGACTTCCCCGAAATCCCCGGCCGCTATCTTTGGCTGAATGACGTACGCAAGGCGGCCGAGGAAAACGGCTTCGGCTGGGCGCTGTGGGATTACAATGCCGGCGACGGCTATCCCGGTTTCGGGTTGGTTTTTGACAATGAATCACGCAAGATCGACGCCGACGCGATACAGGCGCTCGGTCTCGACCGGAGCGCGTTGCGCGACTAAGGCAAATCCAGCGGCTTTGCGTCTGGAGAGGCATCTCCCGCACGGCGCGAGGACCAGGTTGAGCGATACGGTGAACAACGGTTTGGCCGTGAGGCAGGAGCAGCGGCAGGTCAGTGCTTCTGATGGCCTGCTCGGCTGGGTTCCGGCGATCGCCATCGGCTATGCGACGATCCTCACGCCGCTTCTCGTGTTCCGCACGACGCCTGCGGTCGAGGACCCGGCGATTGCCGCGGCTGCATCCGGCTCCAACCTCCTCAACCAGGTCTTCTGGCTCTTCCTGCTCATTTCGACCGCGTTCGCCTTCCGCCACCGGCTTGCGAGGTTCGAAGAGGCGCTGAAGCAGCCAGTCGTCGTGCTCGTCGGGCTCTACATGCTGCTCGCCTTCGCCAGCATCGTCTGGTCGCCGGCGCCGTCCATCGCCTTCCGCCGCGCGACGCTGCAATTCATCGTGATCGCCACCGTCGTGCTGCCGGCCTTCCTCGTGGATGACCCCAGGGCCCAGATCGACCGTGTCATGGGCGTCTTCTTCGTGACGATCGCCATCAACCTCGTCGCGGTGCTGCTGCTGCCGGCGGGCCGGCTTGGCCATCAGGGCATCTACACCCACAAGAACGAACTCGGCCTCGTCGTTGCCTACGGCTTCGTCTTCTGCCTCTACGGCGTCTGGCGGCTGAGCGGTCTCGGCCGGCTCATCGCGCTCGCCCTTGCCGCCGCGGCCCTGCTGGAACTCGTCGTCAGCAAGTCGAAAACCTCGCTCGGCCTTGCGCTGCTCATTCCGCTGATCGCGCTTGCGGTGGTGGCGGTCAGCCGGTTTCTGCGCATCAATGCGCTGTATCCGCTGTTCTTCGGCCTGCTCGCCTGCCTGTTCGGCGGGCTCTTCGTCGCCAACCTGGTTGATTTCAGCTTCGCCGATTTCTCCATGCTGCTCTTCGACGATACGACCTTCACGGGACGCACGATCATCTGGGACTTTCTCGGCGACGTCATCAGCCGCAGGCCGATCCTCGGCCAGGGATACGGCTCCTTCTGGGATATCGGCCTCGGCTCGATAGTGCTCACCGAAGCCCCGGGCTTTGTCGCCACGCTGTTGCAGGGGCATAATGGCTATGTCGACGTCACGGTGGAGCTCGGCCTGGCAGGCCTTGCCTTGCTGCTGTTCTTCCTCGCCTGTGTTCTCCTGAGTGTCGGACGCGCGCCGAACGATGGGCGCACCGGCATGGCGGAAGCCTGGCTCTTCATGTCCGTCGTCATCGTGACGCTCTGCCACAACATGCTGGAAAGCAGCTGGTTCCGCGGCTATTCCGTGGTGTGGATGCTCTTTCTGCTGGTGGGCGCCTGGGCACAGGCGGGGCGGCGCAAGGCGAGGGGAAACCGCGGCCTGCGGCACAGAAATTGAAACTCCGTTAACCATAACGATTTACACCATGGGAGGGGATTCGTGCGCGCCGCCCCTTATTTGCATGATGTGATTTCATTTCAGCCGAGCGGGTCTATGACGAACGCCTCCATGGAAAGCCGAGATGGCGAAGGGTTGATCGACCCCTGGGCGATTGCGCGCAAGCTGTATCAACGCCTGCCGCTCATCGCGCTCATCGCGGTCGTGGCCGTGGGTCTCACCGCCGCCTATGTCTTCACCGCCGCGCCGGTCTACACGGCCTGGACGCGCATCGTCGTCGATCCGGCCAGCCGCAAACCCTTCGAGGACAAGAACGCGCCGTCGCTGCTCGGCAGCGAAGTGCTCGGCCTCGATACCCAGCTCCTGATCGTCTCCTCCGCCGCCGTGCTGGAACCCGTGGTCACCGAACTCAAGCTGACGGAAGACCCGGAATTCGCCAAGGAGGCGGCCGGCGGCGCGCCCGAGCGGCGTGCCGCCAAGGTGATGGCGGCGCTTGCCAAGGCCGTCACGGTTTCCCGCGAGGGCGCCACCTATATCATCTCGATCGGCGTCAAATCGGAAAGCGCCCAGAAATCCGCCGACCTGTCGCAAGCCATCGCAAAATCCTACCTGCGTGAACAGCAGCAGTTCCAGCTCAACTCTTCCCAGCAACTCGCCGAACAGATCGACACTCGTCTGGTTGGCCTGCGCGAGCGCGTCCGCGAGACGGAGGAGAAGGTGCAGAAGTTTCGCGCCGAAAAGCGGCTGCAAAGCGCCGTGGACGGAAGCCTGCTGGTCGGCCAGGAACTGGGCGGCCTGAATGCGCAGTTGGTGGAAGCACGCAGCGCGCTGGCCACTGCGACGGCGGCGAGCGAGGAAATCCAGCGCTATTTCCAGCGCGAAATTGAGCCGACCGCCCTTGGCGAAGTCGTCAACTCCCCGCGCGTCACGCAATTGCTGCAAGAATATTCGCGTGCGGTCCGCAGCGAAGCATCGCTCGCCTCCGGGCTCCTGCCGCAGCATCCCTCACTTCTGCGCGCGAAGGCCGAGGTTGCGCGCATTTCCTCGCTGGTGAGGGCTGAAATCCAGTCGATCGGAGAGGGCAAGAAGGTCGAGCTCGACGTTGCCCAGCAGCGCGTGGCGAACCTGGAACGTCAGATGGAGACAGTGCGGTCGTCTTCCAATGTCGGCGAAGAGGACCTGATCATGCTGCGCGAGCTGGAGACCGAGGCGAAGTCGACCCGCGCGGTCTATGAGAACGTGCTCGGGCGGGCCAAGGAAGTGGCCAACCTCGAACAGATCACCATGCCCGTCGCCCGTATCATCAGCCCTGCACAGCCACCGGAAGACCCATCCTGGCCCCGCAAGAAGGTGCTGGTTGCGCTTGCCGGGGTGGTGGGCGTGGCGCTGGGTGTCTTCCTTGTCGTGGTGCTGGAAGTCTGGCGCCAGCTTCGCGTCCGCTATTCGCCTGCACCTGTCGTGAGCGAAAGCAAGGTCGAGCCGGTCGAAACCGTGGTGGTGGAAGCCGCGCCGGTGGAAACCGTTCAGGTCACGGAGACGGTCCAGCCCGTGCCCCGGCGGCGCATCGTCTATACTGGCTCGCCCAAAATATCGACCGGTTACCCCAAACGCTGACGCAAGCGCAGACGTTAACTGTTTCAGCATTTAGGTTTTCGGGAAGACGGTCCTCGCGGCTATAGTCGCGAGGATGCTGACCACAGTCTATGCCATCATAGCCATTCTGTTTCTTGTGCTGACCTTCCTTGAAGGCCAGCGAAAGGACTTGCCTTGGAGCCCGTATCGGGTTTTCGGCTTGTTGCTCTGCGCGGGGTGGCCGGCGCTTCTCGTCTATGTGCTGGCCACCGCGGCAATCGAGCACCATGGCGAACGATCTTCGAAGATCGCGAAAGGGCGGGACGGATTTTGAATTCCGCACGCTTTTAAAGTGCTATTGCCTTTGTTATGGCTGACAGCGAAGAGCGTTGGCGCATAGAGGTTCCGTTTTGCCGTCGTAAACACCGGTCTCATCCAGTTTCACCCTCATAGGGCATGCGGGGCGCCTAGCGCTACGCGGTCCTGTGCCATGTTCATCGGGTGGTGGTCTGAGACCGGTTTGGCATTGTCGAAATGTGCCATGCGCAGCCCTCCGGCTGCCCAGCTCTTCCACCGCTAGAAACACCGCCACGCCGCGCCCTGACGGGCTTCTCACGACCTCATCTTGGTGAACTTCCTTTTCGGAAGACCAAGACGGTATGTGCAATCTTCTCAAGGTCCGATGGACCATTGTTCCCCGCACACCTCCGCAGCCCTGGATCGTTTGCGCCACATGCGGCGGGCCAAAACCCTTCGGGACGAGCGACAAGCTGCGGCTCAACGCCAATGGCAAGCGGCTCGATGCCTGGCTGATCTACAAATGCCTTTCCTGCGACAGGACCTGGAACCGGCCGCTGTTCGAACGGCAGGCCGTTCGCGACATCGATCCTGCAACACTCGTCGCATTGCAGAGCAACGACCGGCATTGGATCCGCCGGCACGCCTTCGATATCGAGGCCCTGCGCCACAAGGCGAAACGCATCGACACCTTTGCCGAGAGCGATGTCGACAAGGTGGTGCTGGCGGCAAGCCCGCAGTGGGATCTCCTGGAGATCACCTTCTCGGTGCCGACAACCGCCTCCATTCGTCTCGACCGGTTGCTGGCATCCGAGCTGGGCCTTGCCCGCACGCGCCTGCATGTCCTCTACGACACGGGAAAACTGCGGACCGATCCGGAGCGAAAGGACGCCATGCGCCGAGTGCCGAAGGACGGCGGGCGAGTGGTCATCGACGCGACCGGCCTGCCGGAGCGTGATAACATCGCCCTAAACGCGCGAGGAGAAAGGCCCGCCTGATACTGCAAGACCCAGCCGCAGATCCGAACCGTTGCCCCCGGTTCTGCGGCAGGTGTCATGCGCCGATGCGGCGGCCGCTCTGCTCGTCGAAGAGATGCAGGCGCGTCGTGTCTGGCATCACGCGAACGGCTTCGCCCGGGCGGATGTGCAGGCGGTCGCGGCCGAGATGGGTGAGTTTCTGGCCATTCATGTCCAATAGCAGCAGGGTTTCCGCCCCGGTCTGCTCGACGACCACGACGGTGGCCTCGGTGCCGGCGGGATCGAGTTGCAGGTGTTCGGGCCGGATGCCGAGCACGACGTCGGCCCTGTCCTCCATCGTTGTCGGCACCGAGAGGCCGCATTCCCCGATGAACTGCCTGTCTGCAATGCGACCCTTGACGAAGTTCATCGCCGGCGAGCCGATGAAGCCGGCGACGAACATGTTGTCGGGCTGGTCGTACAGCTGCAAGGGTGATCCCACCTGCTCGACCGCACCGCCCTTCATCACCACGATCTTGTCGGCCATGGTCATCGCCTCGACCTGATCATGGGTGACATAGACCGTCGTGGTGCCGAGGCGCTGGTGCAGCGCCTTGATTTCCGCGCGCATCTGCACGCGCAGCTTGGCATCGAGATTGGACAGGGGCTCGTCGAACAGGAAGACGACCGGATCGCGGACGATCGCGCGGCCCATGGCGACGCGCTGGCGCTGCCCGCCCGAAAGCTGGCGCGGCAACCGGTCGAGCAGGGGAGACAGGTCGAGGATTTCGGCGGCGGCCGCCACCCGCCTGTCGATCTCGTCGCGCGGCTTGCCGGCGAGTTTCAGCGAGAAACCCATGTTCTTCGCCACGGTCATGTGCGGATAGAGAGCGTAGTTCTGGAACACCATGGCGACGTCGCGCTGTTTCGGCGGGATGTCGTTCACGACGCGCCCACCGATGCGGACCTCTCCGCCGGAAATGCCTTCAAGACCGGCGATCATGCGCAGCAAGGTGGACTTGCCGCAGCCGGATGGTCCGACAAGTGCAACGAATTCACCGTTTTCAACCTCGACGTCGATGCCCCGCAGGACCTCCACGGGGCCGTAGGATTTGCGGACATCCCTGATCTGGACTTGTGCCATGATTATTCCGCCCCCTCTGCGGCCGCATCGAACGCCAGCCGTGAAAACGCCTCGGGCGGCGCGCTGTTGGCCTGCATCAGCCGGGTCATCAGGTCGAGGAGGCGCTGCTCCTCCTCGGGCTTGGCAAGCGGCGTTTCCTGCCCCGGATCGGCGACGAGATCGTAGAGGCGCGTCTCGGACTCGAGCAGCGCACCGGGGCCGTAATTGTTGTACATCGGCGAACGATCGATCACCGGCACCTTGAGCAGGGTCGCGCCCTTGGTGAAGTCGAGCGGCGGCGAAAGTTCGACCGAGGCCAGTTCCGCCGGCGAGAACGGCGAGAAGATGTGCGTCGGCATCAGCGTGTACTGGTAGAGCTCCTGCTGCGACAGGTCTTCCGGGAAGCGGTGATAAGTGTAGCGGCCGTCGGCGACATTCACCGCGCCGCCGAAATAGCCGAACAACGCACCGTCGCGTAGGGAAGTGCCATCGGCCATTGCGCAGAGCGAAAAGCCTTCGTTCTCGGCGGGCGGCGTGGCGCCGAACAGGTCGAGGAAGGTCGCTGCGAGATCGATCGACTGGGTGAGGGCGGGCGAGCGGCTTCCCGCGCGCGCCTGCCGCGGATCGTGCAGGAAGAGTGGGATATGCGCCACTTCCTCGTAGAGGTTCATGCGGTTCTTCGCCCAGAAATCATGTTCGCCGAGCAGGAAGCCATGATCGGTGGTGACGATGAGGGCCGTATCCTTCCACAGATCGTGCCGGTCGAAATAGTCGAGCAACTCGCCAAGCAGGTGGTCGCACATGGCGACCACGGCGTAGTAGTTGGCGCGCAGTTCCTCGCATTCTTCGGGCAGTTCGTCGACACGGCCATACCTCGGCCAGTCGCGGATCGGGCCTTTCCAGCCCGTGTCGAACGGCGCCTTGAAGCGTTCCGGTGCCGTGAAGGGCTCGTGCGGGTCGAAGGTTTCGATCTGCAGGAGCCAGTTGTCGGCGTCGCGGTTGCGGTCGAGGAAATCGAAGCCCTCGGCAAAGCAGCGCACGGAGGGAAAATCCTTTTCTTCCTTGATGAACTCGCGGTTGACGATGTTCTGGCCGAAATAGGTCCGCTTCTGGTCGCTGAACTGCCGGGCGTGGTATTTTTCGCGAAGCCGCTCCCAGTGCGGCTGCACCATCGCCTTCCAGCGGTCGCCTTCCTGGCCGCGCACGAATTCATAGGAATCGTAGCGGTTGTGGTAAGTCGCGCCGCCATCCTCCCAATAGTGGAAATGGTCGGTCACGAGGTGGCTGTAGGTGCCGCTCTGCTGGTGGAGGATTTCCGGGAAGGCGTTGTCGAACGGCTCCAGCGGTCCCCAGCTGCGATGCAGGAAGGTGAGGCGCCCGGTCAGCATGTCGCGGCGCGCCGGCATGCAGGGCAGGCTGCCGACATAGTGGTTGTCGAAGGTCACGCTGCGGGCGGCGAGGCGATCGAAATTCGGCGTCGGGATGCGCGTGCCGCCATAGGGGCCGAGCAGATGCCTGTTCAGGGAATCGAAAAGAACAAAAACCGCCTTCATGCTATTTCACCGCTCCTTGCGTGAGGCCCTTGACGATGTACCGCTGGGCGACCAGCAGCACGAGAATGGCCGGCACCATTGCCAGTGCGGCGCTCGCGGCCATCTGGGTGTATTGAATCTCGAAATCCTGGGCGAACTTGGCGATGGCGACGGGCACCGTCGCGGTCTGCTTCATCGTCAGCGTCAGCGCGACGGCGAACTCGTTCCAAGAGAAGATGAAGGTGAGGATCGAGGTCGCGGCAAGGCCAGGCGTGATCAGCGGCAGGATGACATGCCACAGGATATGCGGCGTATCCGCGCCGTCCATGATCGCGGCCTCCTCCAGCTCCTTCGGCACGTCGCGAACGAACACCGCCATCAGCCAGATCGCCATCGGCAGGTTGAGCGTCGCATGCGCGAGGATCAGCCCCGTGAAGGTGTTTTCCAACCCGACAGCGCGCGCCATCGAAAACCAGGCGCTGGCGAGCGCCACCGGCGGGATCATGTGGAAGATCATCGTCCAGGCGAGGAAGAGATGCACGACCCATCCGGGCCAGCGCATCCGGTTGAGCGAGAAGGCGGCGAGCGTCGCGACGACGACGCAGAGCACGGTGCTGGCAGCGCCTATGATGATCGAGTTGCGGTAATTGAGCAGGAAGTCCGAGGTCTTCGACCAGAGCACTTCGGAAAAATTGCTCCAGATCGGTGTGAAGAACACATCGCCCATCAGAAGCGAAATCTGCGTGCGAAAACCGGCAGCAATGGTCCAGATGATCGGCGCCAGCACCAAAGCGGCGGCAAGCGCAAGTGTGATATGGACGGGGAGGGCGGAACGGGTGCGCCGGCTCATGATGTCGCTCCCGTGCGGCGGCGTGCCGAAAGCGCGATCACTAGGAGCAGCGAGACGAGGAAGATGACCGCCACCGACATGGCCGAGCCGTAACCTGCTTTATCTTCGGTGAAGAAGCGCTGGTAGAGCGTGAAACTGATTACCTCGGTCGCCGTGCCGGGGCCGCCGCTGGTGAGCAGATAGACCTCGTCGAAGACCTTGAAAGCGAGCACGAGGCGGAAGGCGAAGGTGACGATGATCGTCGGGATCATCAGCGGCAGCGTGACGTAGATCAGCTCCTGCCACGGGCCGGCGCCATCCATCTCGGCGGCCTCGAAGACATCCTGCGGCAGGGATTCAAGGCCCGCGAGAAACAGCAGGAAGCAGAACGGCGTCCAGTGCCAGATGTCGACGGCGATAACCGAGAGCAGTGCCGTCTCGGGGCTGCCCAGCCAGTCATGCGGCAGGATGCCGATAAGGCCGAGCGCCTTGTTGGCGAGGCCGAAATCGTAGTTGAGCATCAGCTTCCAGATCGCGCCGATGACGATGCCCGGGATCAGGATGGGCAGGATGAAGATCGCCCGGTAGAGCACGCGCCCGCGGGTGATCTTGGTGCAGAGCAGCGCCATGGCGAAGCCGATGACCATCTGGCCGGCGACAGCCCCGAAGGCGAAGATCAGCGTGTTCGAGATGCCGGCGCCGAAGAGCGTGTCGGAAAACAGCGCCTTGTAGTGGGTGAGCCCCACCCATGTGCGCGTCTGCTGCCCATCGGCCCAGGTTATGTTCTGGAAGCTCGTGAGGAACAGGTTCGTAATGGGCAGCACGCTCAGCGCCAGCATCATGGCGAGCGCCGGCCCGAAGGTCAGCCAGCGCCATAGACGCTGGCCGCCATCCTCGGTGGGGTTGCTTGACCGCCGCAGCGGGCGTTCTATTTGCGCGTTTGCGGCGGTCATGGGCGGCCCTTATTTCAGCGGGGTCAGCTTGTCGGTCTTGTAGGCGTGGCCGGCCATGATCTTTTCGATCTCGTCGGACATACCGTTCAGCGCATCGACCGAGGTGATTTCGCCGGCAACGGC
This sequence comes from Shinella sp. GW821-FHT10F02, assembly GCF_058809275.1. Classification (NCBI taxonomy): domain Bacteria; kingdom Pseudomonadati; phylum Pseudomonadota; class Alphaproteobacteria; order Hyphomicrobiales; family Rhizobiaceae; genus Shinella; species Shinella sp. GW821-FHT10F02. The sequence goes on from NZ_JBXASL010000001.1 coordinate 1,106,403, forward strand.
CCGGTTGAGGCCGAGTTCCAGCACCGCGATCACTTCGCTCGCCTCGGGGAACTGGTAAATGTTGACCGCATGCGGCAGGGCCTCGGCAAGCGGCTTCATCCAGCGATAGCGGCGCTCGTCGGCAATCGGCTCCTTGTAGACGGCGGCGTGGATGGGAATGCCGCCGGCCTTGGCGGTTTCGAGCTGGGCCGCCTTCGTCTGGAACCAGCGCAGGAACTCGACGGCAGCGCGCTTGCGGTCGTCGGGAACGTTCTTCGAAATGCCGGCGAGCCAGTGGCCGAGACCGGGCGAGGTCTGGATGCCTTCGAGCGACGGCGGCGGCGCCCATTCGATCTTGTCGACGACCGCCGACTTGTTCGGATCGTCCATCTGCGACCAGGCCGCGATCACCATCATGATATGCGCGGAATGGCCGGTGACCATGGCCTGGATGACCTCGGCCTGGTCCGAGGCCGCAGTCTTCGGATGCCCGGCTTCCTTGGCAAGCCGGATATAGTAGTCGAGCGCCTCGCGGCCCTGCTCGGAGTTCAGCGTGACCGAATAGTCGCCCGCCGTCTGGTCCTTGAAGATGCCGCCGCCGAAACCATAAAGGTACGGGTAGAAGTCGTAGGCGACGGTATGCGGCCCGCGCGCGCCGCGCTGGACGATGCCGTACATGTCCGGCGGATTGTGGAATTTCTTCGCATTGGCCTCTAGCTCGGCGAATGTCTTCGGTGCCGAGAGGCCGGCTTCCTTGTAGAGGTCGCCGCGATAATAGAGCATCGGGATCAGCGGCGAAACCGGCATGGACATCAGCTTGCCATCGCTGGTCATCGTCTTCTTTTCGGCATTGTAATAGACCGTGTCGCCGAGCGTGTAGACGTCCGGATCGAGCTTGAAACCGGGGTCGATATCGGTAATGGCCTCGACGAAGCCGCCGGCATACATTTCCGCAAACCAGCCCGAATTCATGATCAGGATGTCGTACTGGCCCTCGCTGGCGCGCACCGAGTTGCGCTGTTTTTCCAGCGAGCCGGCGAAGGGGTTGACGTCGAGCTCTACCTTGTTGCCGGTCTCGGCCTCGTAGGCCTCCACCGTCTTGCTGAAACTCTCGAACCAGGGCGACTGGTTAATCACGATGGTGATCGGCGCGACGCTTGCCGCATAGAGCGGGCGGAATGCACCCGGCGCGAGGCTCGCCGCCGCCGCCATGCCCACGCCCTTGAGGATCGTTCGTCTTTGAATGCTTGTCCTGAAAGTCATTGATGAATCTCCCATTGTCTCACTCATGTTTGCTGCCGGCTTCCAAGAAAACGGGTGCCCCGTCTCCCTATTCGCAGAAAATCGGGCTGGCCCAGTTCCACTGGCCATTCGCCTGGCGCATGCGGGCATAGATCCAGTCGCCCTTGCGCATGGGGTCGATCGCCATCTGCCCGCGCCACTGCCATTGATGCGGGCGCGGCAACGGGTGCAGCCGGAAGGCCGGGCTGTCGATCGGCCCAAGATTGCCCGAAAGCGCGCCCTGCAAAAGACGCTCGGTGCTCACTTCGAAGATCTGGCCGTCGACCACCAGCCGGACGCTGGCATCCGGCCGGATGCGGATGCGCGCGGCAATCGCCTGCATCGACGCGGTGGTGTTGTTGGGATTGCCGATGGAGCGGATCGTGAAGTCGATGCGATTGCCGGAAAGCCGGACATCGTTGTCGTCCCTCGCATCGCCGCCGCCTTCCAGTGGCGAGACCACTTCGGATCCCCGCAGGCGTGGCTCGACGGACAGGATATCGCCGCCAATGAGATCGAGTGAACCCTGCCAGTCGTGGAATTTTCCGCGTGCGCCCCAGCCGAGTTCCAGCACGAGCAGCGTTTCCATCGCACCGTTTTCGGCATCGACCGGGCTGCGTTGCAGGTCCGGCGTGACGCGGCCGACGATATCGCCGTTTCTGATGAGGTCGATGTAATCGATGGCGCCGCCGCCGACCGCTTCCAACTCCAGCGTCTGGCCACCCGCCGAAACGCTGCCGCCCTGCATGGTATCGCCGATCGAGAAGAACAGATGGCTGGCGTCCCCGGTGAGCGCATTGGTGCGGCGCCGGTGGATGCCGTCCCACAGCGCGATGCGTGAATTTTCCACCGCATAGACCGCCGAGCGCCCGTGGCCATAGGAGCCGGGGTAACCGCTGTGATGGTCCGTATTGCCGAGGAAGCCGAAGCGGATGCCGCGATTGAGACCGTGGCGGACGGTGGACTGGCCGTCGCTCGGCCCCATGGAATGCAGGAAGGGCCGGTCCATGACCGACGTCTCCGAACAGCCATGCATGGAGATGATTTCCATCACCGGCGACAGGTCCTCGATGACGGTATCCCAGTTCACGCCGCGCGCGCCGAGGCGGTAGCCGATATGGTGCGGGAAGGCGAAGACGCCGTCGCCATGGGCGGCACGCAGCCGCGCGTGCAGTTCCGCCGGCGTATCGGCCTTGATCAAGTCCTGGCCCGCGATGTCGCGGTAGACGATGGTATAGTCGCCATGGGCGAAGGAGTGGATTTCGTAACCGGGGAAGACGGTGAAGACGCCAGGCTCGTCCGCGGCTGCGAGCGTGTCGAAATGCACGCCCCACAGCCTGTCGAGCTTGGCAAAACCCTTGACGTGGAAATCGACGATATGGGCGACGCGGGGGTCATCGACCGGCATGTCCGGCCAATAGGCATGTCCCGTGACGGAGACGAAATCGAGCTGGCGGCGGGCGCGTCGCAGGGCCTGTTCGAGGCTGCCATGGCCATAGGAAATGTCGCAGTGATTGTGGATGTCGCCATAAAAGGCCCGCACGCCGAAACGCGAAGCCAACGGCGACAGCCGCTCCGGCAGCCGCTCACCCAACATACCGCACCTCTCCTCCCGGGACGATGCGAGCCGCAAGGGTTCAATCAACGTCCGATACAATATGTATTGTACGCTAGCAGATGTATGGTCGGATGCAAGCGGGTTTTCGACTGGCGGAGGAAATTTGCGTGCCTGCGGCGGATACCCGCAAAGGCTCAGGCGGAGGGTACGCCGGTGCTGCCGCGAATGTTCGACAGGCAGTCGAGATAGACGATCTGGGGCGGCTCCTGCGGTGCCGCGATGCGCTTGCGGATCGTCTCGATCAGGCTTCTTGCTGCATTCAGATAGGAGCTGCCGGCCATGGTCATGAAGCCGAAATGTTCGGTCGGTACGTCGTGATGCCCCAGCACGAAGACGCTCAAATCCTTCGGGCAGGCAATGCCCATCTCCTCCAGGCATTGCCGGATGCCGAGGGAATCGGAAATGCCGAGCGTGACCATTGCGGTGAATGGCAGCTTGCCGTGATCGTCGATCAGGGCGGACAGCGCCTGCCCAAGGGCGTCGCCGACCCGCTGTGTGGGATGCAGCACGCCACGCAGCGCCAGGCTTTGCGTGTGTTTCCAGACGATCTCATGTCTTTGGCTTATCCGGTCGAAGGCGCGGCGCGCGGCGAGGATCGGCTGGGCCATGGAATCCAGCGAAACGAGCGCCACGGAGCGGTGGCCGAGTTCCGAAAGATATTCCAGCGCCAGGTCAAGTGCTGCTTCCCAGTCGGTTCCCACCCTGTCGATATCGACACCAGCAACGGAATGGCCGTCGACGACGAGGGCGCGCGTCTTGCTTTGCAGCACGTTGAGCAGCCGGATCGGAATGTTTTCGTAGTGCGACTGGAGAATGGCCGCATCGAAATCCGGCACCGACGTCAGGATCTCCAGCAGGTGCCCCGTATTGTGGTAGGAAATCTGCACGACCTTGCTGCCAGAGCGCGACAATTGCTCGACGATATGGTTCTGCACCAGCACGCAGCGCTCGTTGAGGCTGGCATTCGACAGGATCAGCAGGCTCTCCAGATGCGCTTCGGCGCTGGTGTCACCCTGCGCCGAGGCCTCGCCACCCTTGATGACATAGGTGCCGCGGCCGACCTGCGAGGTGAGCACGCCTTCGTCGCGCAGGCGGATCAGCGCCTCCTGCACGGTCGCCTGGCTGACCTGGTGGCTGCGCATCAGGTCGCGCACCGTCGGCAGGCGCGCACCATCCTCAAGCCGGGAAATCTGGTCCCTCAGGGAAGCGAGAACCGTGTTTGAGGACGCAGCGCGCAAGGATCTGCCTCGACCTTCGAATCGTGTCTGTTTTTTATCGCTTCTATCCCGATACATTTTGAATCCCGCCCCGGCAATCCCGCGCCCGAAACCGCGGGATAGGGGATGACAAAACCGGATTGTATTATAGTAGATACAAATTGCACTTTACAATTTGAATTTCACGTATACGCTTTGGACCAAGAACGGCGAATAGGCCGTCCGCGCAGCGATCGGAGGGGAGTCCGTCGTGCTGGAAAACAATGTCATGGTTCAACAGCGCATGCCCGCTCATGCCGAGCGGCAGAGCCCGGCCTTCATTCGCGTCGATGGCGTGCACAAGACGTTCGCCCAGCGCGCCGGCGTGGCGGTGCCGGTTCTTGAAAAGATCGACCTGGCGATCGCGGAGAACGAATTCGTCTCGCTCGTCGGCCGCAGCGGCTGTGGCAAGACGACCCTGCTCAACATGATCGCCGGGCTGGAAGACGTCTCCGGCGGCAAGATCTCTATCGCCGGCAAGGTCGTGACCGGGCCGGGCCAGGGGCAGGGGGTGGTGTTTCAGCAGCATGCGCTCTTTCCCTGGTTGACGGCGCGCGACAATGTCGCCTTCGGTTTCCGCAAGTCCGGGCTCGCCAAGGCCGAGCGCCGCGAGCGCGCCATGGATCTGCTGCGCCTCGTCGGCCTGGAAGCGGCCGCGGCGCGCTATCCGCGCGAAATGTCCGGCGGCATGCAGCAGCGCGTCTCGATTGCCCGCGCGCTGGCCCTCGATCCGCAAATCCTCCTCATGGACGAACCCTTTGGCGCGCTCGACGAATTGACCCGCATCGAGTTGCAGCAGGAGCTGTTGCGCATCTGGGAGGCGCGCCGCAAGACGATCGTCTTCGTCACCCATTCGATCAGCGAGGCCCTGACGCTGTCCGACCGGATCGTGCTGCTTGCGCCCAATCCCGGCCGCATCAAGCGCGTGTTCGACGTCGACCTGCCGCGTCCGCGCCAGCGCACTCAGCCGGGTTTCAATGCGCTCTACCAGGACATCTGGAACGAGCTTTCGACATGAGACGCAAGCTCGCCCAGGCGCTGCCGCCGCTCATCGCCTTCGCCCTGCTTCTCGCTTGCTGGGAGGCAGGCGTGCGCTACGATGTCCTGAAACCCTACCAGTTTCCGCCCGTCAGCCGCATCGCGCAGGCTTTCGTCGAACTGTCGACCATCGGCTTTCCGACCGGCGTCTCGATCTGGTCGCATGCGCTGACGACGATCCTGCGCGTCCTGCAAGGCTACGGCGCGGCCCTGGTCTTGGCGATCCCGCTCGGTCTCCTCATCGGCGCCCTGCCGATCCTCGACAAGCTGACGGCGCCGCTGATCGTCTTCTGCCGCTCGGTCGCGACCCTCAGCCTGCTGCCGCTCGTCATCGTCTGGTTCGGCGCGGGCGAACTCACCAAGGTTTTCCTGATCGGCTACGGCTGCTTCTGGGTCATGCTGTCAAATGTGATTGCCGGCGTGCGTTACGTCGATCCGACCTTGCTGAAGGCGGCGCGCACCTTCGGGCTCAAGGGGCTGGAACTCTACCGCACCGTCGTGTTCCCGGCCGCGCTGCCGCGCATCTTTGCCGGCGCGCGCATGGCCCTCGGCGTCGGCTTCATGGTCATCGTCGGTGCCGAGATGATCGGCACAATCGAAGGGCTCGGCGCGCTCATCATGGAGGCGCGAACCTTCTACCGCAGCGAGATCACCATCATCGGCATGCTGGTCATCGGCGTCATCGGCTTTTGCATCTCCGCCCGCCTCGCGGTGCTTGAGCGCCATATGCTGCCCTGGGCCGCCAATCTCGATGCGGTGCGCCGATGAAAACATCGTCTGCAAGCGATCTCACCCTCGGCCTCGTCGGCGCGGTTTCGGCCATCGCCATTTGGGAAATCTGCGCCCGCACGGGCGTGGTCGACCCGGCGATCTTTCCAAGCCCCTCGCTTGCAATCGGCGCCGCGGCCGAACGGCTGACGGCCGAGACGCTTGCCGACAACCTGTTCTGGAGCCTTTTCCGCGTCTTTTCAGGCTTTTTGCTCGGCGCGCTGGTGGGGGCCGCGGTCGGCATCGCCGCCGGCTGGTATCGCGGTTTTGGCGCCATCATGCGGCCGCTGATCGAGCTTCTGCGCCCGATCCCGCCGCTCGCCTGGATTCCGCTGGCGATCATCTGGTTCGGCCTGGGCGAGCCGTCGAAATTCTTCATCATTTTCCTCGGCGCCTTCTTTCCCGTCGTCACGGCCGCCTATCAGGGCATGCGCAGCATCGATCCGGTGTTGCTGAAGGCGGCGCAGACATTCGGGCTCAGCGGCGTGCCGCTGTTGCTGCGCGTCGCCGTGCCCGCCGCAGCACCCGATCTTGCGACCGGCATCCGCATCGGCTGGGGCCTCAGCTTCGGCGTGCTCGTCGCCGCCGAGCTGATCGCGGCCGACCGCGGGCTTGGCTACATGATCATCAACGAGCGCAACACCGGCGGCTCCGTCGGCGTCATCATCGTCGGCATCCTGCTGATCGGCGCGCTCAACCTCATTACCGATGCGGCAATCGGCCTGGCGATCAAGCGCTGGATCGGCCGTTGGCACGGCGCCTGACGAACAGACAATCGAATGACACAAAGAGGGAGAACGAACATGCGCATGTTTCTGAAATCGCTGATGCTCGCCGGCATGCTCATGGCGGCCAGCCCGTCCTATGCCCAGGAGGTGGAAACCGACACGCTGTCGATCAGCATCGGCCCCGACCTGCCGTTCCTCGTCCATATCGTCGCCAAGGAGAAGGGCTGGTTCGAGGAAGCCGGTTTCAACACCGTCGAGTTCAAGACCTTCACCTCCGGCAATCTGGCCGGAGAGGCGCTGCTGGCAGACGAGATCCAGCTCTGGACGCCCGGCAACCTGCCGCCCGTCTCGATGGCGCATAACGGCATGCCCGTGGTGATCCTCGGCACGAATGCCGTCAGCCATGGGCTGGAGAAGATCGTGGTCCGGCAGGATGCCGGGGTCGAGACCCCGGAAGACCTCACCAAGGTGAAGCTCGGCCTGCTCGTCAGCTCGACCTCGGGCGCCTTGCTCGCCAATGTGGCCAAACACTATGGCCTCGATGCCACGAAGATCCAGACGGTGAACCTCGCGCCGCCGGAAGCGATGGCCGCGATGGCCAACAATGAAATCCAGGGCATCATATTCTGGGAACCGTTCCCCTATCGTGCGGTGCATGAGCAGGGCGCCAAGATCGTGCATTCGGGCACGAAAAGCTTCTTTGCCAAGAACAATGGCGAGGACGTGCCGGTCTCCAACAACCGCACCGTCTGGGTCGCTTCGCAGGATTGGGTGCGCGCCAATCCGAAGGCGACGGAGGCACTGGTGAAGGTGCTAACCAAGGCGCAGGCCTATGTCGCCGATCCGGCGAACAAGGACGAGGTGCTGAAGATCTTCTCCGATTTCCAGAAGCAGCCGGTGGACATGAACGCGGCGCTGCTTTCGGACTACACGTTCACGCCGAATGTCGACACATCCTATGTCGAGGACATGGCGGCCATCGCCGATTACCTGAAGGGCACCAACCGCATCCAGGGCGAGGCCAAGGACGTGCTCAGCTATACGTTCACCGGCCCGCTGAAGGCGGCGAATGCGGCTGCCGTCGAGATCGAAGGCCAGTGGGCGCCCTGACACCATGAACGCGCCGGACGCCTGCTACGGTGGGCGTCCGACCTTTGCCACGAAAGCGGATTGATCACCATGTCTCGTTCGGCTGCCGACAGGATTGCCGTCGCCGTCATCGGCGCGGGCTTCATCGCCGACTACCATATCAACGGCCTCCGCGCCGCCGGTGGGGCCGATATCGCGGTCCTCGTCGGCCGGCGGCCGGATGCGACGCTTGCGAGGGCGCAGGCGCTGGGCATTGGCAGGGCGGAAACCGACTACCGCCGCGTGCTGGACGACGGCGCGATCGACGCCGTTGTGATCGCCACCCCGGACGATACCCACGAGCGCATCGCGATCGATGCCTTGGATGCCGGCAAACATGTGTTGCTGCAAAAGCCGATGGCGCTGGACAGCGCGCAATGCCGGAACATCCTTCAGGCGGATGAACGGTCGGGGCGGCGCCTCACCGTCAGCTTCATGCATCGCTATTTTCCCGAAGTGCGCTGGCTTGGCGACCTGCTGCAATCCGGTGCGCTCGGCGCCGTCCATTCGGCGCGCATTCGCAATGCCACGCCGGGAGCGGATTGGAGCGACTGGTTTTTCACGCCGGGCAATGTTTCCGGTGGGGTCGTCATGCAGCTCGGCGTGCATGGCATCGATCTCGTGCAGCATCTGCTCGGCCCGATCGAAAACGTCGTCGCCGACATGATGACGGCGCGGCCGGAGCGGCGGCTTACCGACGGCCGCACGGTTCGAACCGCCCTTGAGGACAATGTGCTCGCCGCCTATCGCCTGGAGAGCGGCGTGCGGGTGAGCCATGAGATGAGCTACACCGAGCTTGCCGGCTGCGACCGCTTCCGGTTGGAGCTTTATGCCGAGCAGGGCACAGTCTGGCTGCGCACGGAGCGGGTTGCCGCGGCAATCCACGCGCCTTCACTCACCGGAGAGGCGGGCTGGACAACCCCCGCCCTACCGGAGGAAGCGCTCGGCGAGGCCCATCACCGCCATTGGCTCTCGATCATTCGCGGCGAAACGGCGCCGGACGACACGCCCGCGGCGGGTCTTCGCTCCGTCCAGGTGGCCGAGACCATTTATGCAGCAGCGCGGTCCGGCATGAGAACGCCGGTCGGTGGGGAAGGGGAGAAGGCCGGATGCGCCTGAAGATCGCGATACTGGGTGTCGAGCATTACCACGCCAATTTCTGGACCAGCGCCTTTCTGCAAAGGCCGGAGGTCGAAATCGTCGGCGTCTGGGATCTGGTTGCTGACAAGGCAGCCGAGTTTGCGGCCCGGCATGGAATCGAGACGCTGGACGACCTGCACCGCCTCATCCGCAAGAGCCACGCGGTCGCGATCTGCTCGGCGACGAGCGAACACCTGATGCTGGTGGAGGCGGCCGCGGCGCAGGGGCGGCCGGTGCTTTGCGAGAAGCCGCTCGGCATCGACCGCGCGCAATGTGATGCCATCGCCGCTGTGGTTGATCGCACCGGCATCCGCTTCATGCAGAGTTTTCCCAAACGTTTCGACCCCGCCAATCACGAAATCGCGCGGCTCCTGAAGGAGAAGGCGCTTGGCCGGGTGACGCTCTGCCGGGTCCGGCATGGTCACAGCCACGGCTTGACGGACACCTTCCGCTCCGCCTGGTTCATCGATCCGGCCCGTTCGGGCGGCGGAACATTGCTCGACGAGGGCGTGCACGCTGCCGATTTCTTGCGCTGGATGTTTGGCGAGCCGGACTCGGTCATCGCCACGCTGTCGTCCGCCACGCTCGGCCTGCCGGTCGAAGACACGGCCGTCGCCACCTTTCGTTATGCGCACGGCCTGATCGCCGAGGTGACGACGAGCTGGTGTTTTGCCGCGGCCGACACGTCGATCGAGATCTATGGAACGGAAGGCTCGATCCTGCTCTCCGGCGTCGACATCGCCTCGCGCCCGACGCGTGAGGTGGATTTTTTGCGCGTGTTCCGGCGCGGAGAGGGCGAGGGCTGGTCCGCTTCGCCCGTCGTCCCGTCCTTCAAGACGGGCGTCTTTCACGAGCATGTCGCCTGGGCTTTCGTCGACGCGCTGAAGAGCGGCGGCCCGATGCCGGTCACCATCGAGGACGGCCGCAGGGCCTTCGCGATGATCGACGCTGCTTACCGCTCCGCCGCTACTAACCGCGCGGAAACGATATGGGCATAGCCGATGGCTGCGCCTGTTACGGCGTGAAGCCCGCATAGGGTTTCAGGGGGATGACGTCGAAGGCGATCATGCCGGCGGCGGCGAGCGGCAGGGTGGCGAGCGTTTCGTGCACGGCGTTCAGCTTGTCCGCCTCGACGATCTGGCAGGCGCCGGGCTGGTCGCCGCGGTGCCAGATCTGGCGGGTGAAGCCGGCGGCGTAGAGTTCGCGGGCGCGCGCACCCTCCAGCGGCACGACGGGCGCGAAATCGGCGTCGGAAAACCGGTCCGTCAGACGGCGGGATATGACGAGAAACTGCATGTCGGTTCCTTAGCGGGCGATGGGTGCGGTGCTGGCGCGCACGACGAGCCGCAGCGGCAGTTCGCGCTGGCGCATGTGCTCGCGCTGGGCGGGGGTGGCGAGAAGGTAATCGCCGGCGATCGTGCCCATCTCGCGGGCGGGCACCTCGACGGTGGTGAGGTCCGGTGTCGTAAGTTCGGCGATTTCCAGATTGTCGAAACCGAGTATCGAGACGTCGCGTGGCACGCTCAGGCCCTTGTCGTGACAATATTTGATGGCGCCGGCGGCGATGATGTCGCTGCCGCAGAAGATGGCGCTCGGCGGCTGTTCCGCCGCCATCAGCGCCTGCATGCCGGCACGCCCGCCCTCGATCTTGTAGGCGGATTCGACGACCGGAATCTCCGCTTTCGCAAGCCCGCTCTTGACGAGTTCCTCGATGAAGCCGTTGCGGCGCGAGGCGGCGCGGTCGTTGTCGCGGGTGATGCCGGCGATCATGGCGATGCGTTTGTGGCCGAGATCCAGCAGGTAGCGCGCCGCCATGCGGCCCGCCTTCACATTGTCGAAACCGATTGCCGCGCCGACCGCCGTGGCATCGGACGTGTAGGTGTAGACGTAAGGAATGTTGCGCTGCTCCAGCATGGCGAGCGTTTCCGGCCGGTGCGTCGAGCCGACCAGCACGATCGCCTCGACGCCGCGCTCGACCAACAGCCGTGCCTGCTCCAGCTCCATGTCGACGTCATAGAACGAGGTGCTGATGATGATCGATACGTCCCGCTCGGAAAGGCGGGTCTGAAGGCTGTTGACCATGGTGGCGTAGATTGCGTGGTCGAGCGTCGGGATGATCGCGCCGACGAGGCGGGTGCGCGTGGAGCGCAGTGCCCGCGCGGAGCCGTTCGGCACGTAGCCAAGATCGGTCGCCGCCTTCAGCACGCGCTCGCGCACGCCGAGCCCCACCTTCGGATTGTTGTTGAGCACGCGCGAGACCGTTGCGGGGGAACAGCCTGCCCGTTTCGCTACGTCGACCAGCTTTGCGTCCAGGCGATCTGTTTCTGTGTTCACGGGATGCGGCCTCCGGATTCGTGAAATCGATTTATCAAGCGTCTTGGTTGAAAATGCAAGCTTTGAAGAATATTCCGGAAAGCCAGTTGACAGGGAAATGGAAAAATGTGAAATCGATTTCACAAAAGTTTGGGAGGAACCATGCTTCTTGACGGTATCAAGGTCGTCAGCTTCTGCCATTTCCTGCAGGGGCCGGCCGCAGACCAATATCTCGCCGACATGGGCGCCGACGTCATCAAGGTCGAGCCGCTGACCGGCGCCTATGAGCGGCAATGGTCGGGCGCCGATGTCTATGTGGAGGGTGTCAGCGGCTTCTACCTCTGCGCCAACCGCAACAAGCGCTCCATCGCCATCGACCTGAAGAGCGAAGAGGGCAAGGCCGTCGCGGCAAAGCTGATCGCCGGTGCCGATGTGGTGCTGGAGAATTTCCGCCCCGGCGTCTTTTCCCGCCTCGGTTTCGATGATGCGCGGTTGAAGGAACTCAATCCGGCGCTGATCTTCGCCTCTGCAAGCGGCTTCGGCTCCACCGGTCCGCTGGCGCAGAAGCCGGGGCAGGACCTGTTGGTCCAGGCCCGTGCTGGTCTTATCGGTGTCACCGGCACGCCGCAGGGTGGGCCGACCCCGGTTGGTGCGGCGGTCGTCGACCAGCATGGCGGCGCGTTGCTGGCCATGGGCATCCTCGGTGCGCTCGTCCGCCGCCTGCGTGACGGTAAGGGGACGCGTGTCGAGGGCAGCCTGCTCAATGCCGGCATCGACCTTCAGGGCGAACCGCTGGTCAACTGGCTTGCCGGCGATATCGAGCGCAAGGCTTTGAAGCGCGAGCGCAATCTCGCCACCTGGTTCCACCAGGCGCCCTATGGCGTCTACCCGGCGTCCGACGGCCATGTCGTCGTGTCGCTCTGCGAGACCGAGAACCTGGCAGATGCCGTCGACAGCGACGGGCTGCGCGCGCTGGCCGGCAAGGACCGCTACGAGGAGCGCGACGCTTTCGCGCGGCTTCTGGCGGAAGCCACGCCGAATTTCACGATGGAGGAACTCGGCGAGCGTTTCGACCGGTTCAATGTCTGGTGGGCGCCGGTCAACTATTACGACCAATTGCTCGACGATCCGCAGTTGAAGCATGCCGAGGTCTTCCACGAGGTCGATGTGCGCGGGCGGAAAATCCACCTGGTCAACCACCCGAACCGCTACGACGGCAAGGTGCCGGAGCTACGCGTGCTGGCGCTCGATATCGGTGAGCACACGCGCGAGATCCTCGCGGAGCATGACTACAGCAAGGCCGAGATCGAAGGGCTGATCGCAAACCGCGCCGTTGTTGCGGCGGATGCGGCAAAGAAGGGAGCGGCGTGATGGCTGGCTTGAGGCTCGACAAGACGGGGCTGCCATTGCCGGAGCGTCCCGCCACGGCCAAGCGTGGCGTCGCCGTCGTCACCGGCGCGCGCCGAGGCATCGGCCGCGCGATCTGCGCGGCGCTGGCGGAGGCCGGTTACGACATTGCGGTCATCGATATTTCCCGCGACGGCGCGGAGGAGACGGTCGATGGCGTGACGGGGCTTGGCGGCAAGGCCGGGTTCTACGAGATGGATATTTCGCGCACGCAGGATTTCACCAAGGTGATGGCGGCGATCGAGGCCGATCTCGGGCCGATCGATTGCCTGGTGAACAATGCCGGCGTGCAGGTTTCCGAACGTGGCGATCTCTTGGATGTCTCGGAAGAAAGCTTCGACCGGCTGCTGAACGTCAACCTGCGCGGCACCTTTTTCTTCACGCAGGCAGTGGCGCGGCGCATGGTCGAGCGGGCCGAGCCGCCGGAACACCGGTCCATCGTCTTCATCACCTCGGCGAATGCCCATCTCGTTTCGCCGGAAAAGGGGCCGTACTGCATATCGAAGGCCGGCCTGTCGATGGCCTCGCAGCAGTTTGCGCTGCGGCTCGCCGAACACGGCATCGGCGTCTACGAGATCCGGCCCGGGCTCATCCGCACCGACATGACGGCCGACGTGGTGGAACGCTACAGCGACGGCATCGAGAACGGCACGCTTTCGGCGATCCGCCGCTGGGGCCAGCCGGAGGATATCGCGCGCGGCATCGCGACGCTGGTGACCGGCGGCATGCCGTTCAGCACGGGCGATGTCTACAACATAGGCGGCGGCATGCAGATCCCGCGGCTTTAGCTTTCGGCTGGTTGAGAAAACGATTTCACGGATGATGGGAGAGAGGACATGACGGCTCCGATCCTGGAGATGAAGGGGATCCACAAGCGGTTCCCCGGTGTCTATGCCCTGAAGGATGTCAGCTTTTCCGTTCGCCCCGGCAGCGTGCACGGGCTGATCGGCGAGAATGGCGCCGGCAAGTCCACGCTGATGCGCATCCTCTCCGGCGCGCATCGCGCGAGCGAAGGCTCGGTCGCCATCGATGGTGCAGAAATCGACAACCCGACGCCGGAACGCATGCTGGAACTCGGCGTCGCCGTCATCTACCAGGAACTCGCCCAGACGCCGCACCTGACGGTCGCCGAAAACATCTTCCTCGGCCGGCTGCCGAAAAACGCGCTTGGCTTTGTCAATTGGCGCAAGGCGCGGGCGGATGCGCGGGCCGTGCTGCAGGACCTCAATTTCAACGTCAATCCTGCGGCGCGCATCGACAAGCTCAGCGTCGCGCAACGCCAGATGGTGGAGATCGCCAAGGCGATCTCGCGCCATGCCCGCATCGTCGTGCTCGACGAACCGTCCGCCGTGCTCGGCGACAGCGAACTCGTCAATCTCTTCGCCATGATCCGCCGGCTCAGCCGCGAGCAGGGCGTCTCCTTCATCTACATTTCGCACCGGCTGAAGGAGCTTTACGAGATCTGCGACGACGTCACGGTGCTGCGCGACGGGCAGGTGATCTCCAGCACGCCGATCGCCGGCACCACGACGGAAAGCCTGATCCGCCAGATGGTCGGGCGCGAGATGAACGATATTTTTCCCGAGCGCGGGGTTCCGAGGGACGAGATCCGGCTTGCCGTGTCCGGGCTCAACCGAAAGGGCGTGCTGAAGGACATCAGCTTTGACGTGCGGCAGGGCGAGATTTTCGGCATCTGCGGGCTGGCGGGTTCGGGGCGTACCGAGGTGCTGCGCGCGGTTGCCGGCGCCGACCGCATCGACAGCGGCGAGATCCGCGTCGATGGCAAGGCGCTGTCGGTGAACAGCCCGCGCACGGCGCTTGCCAATGGCATCGGCCTGCTGCCGGAAGACCGCAAGACGGAAGGGCTGTTCCTCGACCAGTCGGTGGCCTTCAACGTTACGATCTCATCGCTCGGCGCCCTTGCCTCCGGCGGTTTCCTGAAGGCGGGCGAGGAGCGCACCAAGGTCGCCGAATATATCCGGCAGATGCGCATCAAGACGCCATCGGGTGCCACCCGCGTGCGAACCCTTTCCGGTGGCAACCAGCAGAAATGCGGCATCGCCCGCCAACTCAGCGCGGGCACACAGATTCTGCTCGTCGACGAGCCGACCCGCGGCGTCGATGTCGCCGCGAAACGCGAAATCTACGACCTGCTCGTGCGGCTTACCAAGGATATGGGCGCCGCGGTGGTGATGGTGTCGTCCGAACTGCCGGAAGTCCTCGGGCTCTGCGACCGCATCATGGTGATGCGGCAGGGTGAGGTGTCGGCGATCGTCGACGGCAAAAGCGCCAGCGAGGAAACGCTGATGGCCCATGCGGTCTGGAATTGAGGAGAATGACATGACGGTTCGTGATTACAGTCACTACATCGCCGGCGCCTTCGAGGCCTGGAGCGGCGAAACGGTCGAGAGGCGCTCGCCCGCGAGCGGCGAGACTGTCGCCCGATATGCGAGCGGCACGCCGGCCGATATCGACCGCGCCGTCGAGGCAGCACGCAACGCCTTCGAAAGCGGCGTCTGGTCGGAGCTGAGCGGCATGGAGCGTGCCGAGGTGCTGAACCGGCTCGCCGACCTGATCCAGGAGAATTTCGAGCGGCTCGTGCGCATCGAGGTCGAGGAGACCGGCAAGCCGATCCGCTTTGCGCGCGGCGATATCAACGGTTCGGTCGGCTTGACGCGTTATGCCGCTTCGCTCGGCATGCAGATGGCGGGCACGACCTATACCAATCTCGGCCGCGACCGCACGGCCCTCATCATGCGCGAGCCGGTTGGCGTGGTCGGCCTCGTCACGCCGTGGAATTTCCCGGCCCTGATCCTCATGCAGAAGGTTCCGTTTGCACTTGCGGCCGGCTGCACGGTCGTGGTGAAGCCTTCGGAATTCACCTCGGGCAGCACGCTGGAAATCGCCGCGCTGGCCTCCAAGGCGGGGCTGCCGGATGGCGTGTTCAACGTGGTGAGCGGCAAGGGTGCCGTGGTCGGGCAACGGCTCACCGATCATCCGGGCGTGGACTTCATCTCGTTCACCGGCTCCACCCGCGTCGGCCGCAACGTCATCGAGAGTTCGGCGAAGAACATCGTCAAGACCTCGATGGAGCTTGGCGGCAAGTCGGCCAACATCGTCTTTGCCGATGCGGACCTCGACGCGGCCGTGGACGGCGCGCTGATGGGCGTGTTCTTCAACAATGGCGAATGCTGCGTCTCCGGCTCGCGGCTCTTCGTGCAGTCCAACGTCGCAGACGATTTCATCGCCCGCGTCGCCCGCCGTGCTTCGGAATTGAAGGTTGGCGACCCTTTCGACGACAAGACCGATATCGGCGCGATGATCGACGAGAACCATTTTGGCAAGGTGCTGGATTTCGTGAAATCCGGCGTGGCCGAAGGCGCGAAACTGCTGACGGGCGGGGAGGCGGCCAGGCTTGGCTCCGGCCACTACGTGCAGCCGACCGTGTTCGACCATGTGACGCCGTCGATGACGATCTTCCAGGAGGAAATCTTCGGCCCCGTGCTGAGCGTCACGCGTTTCGACACGCTGGACGAGGTGATCGGGCTTGCCAATGACAGCCAGTATGGCCTGTCGAATTATGTCTGGTCGAAGAACATCGACACCGTCATGACCGTCTCCAAGCGGCTGAAGAGCGGCTGGGTGCAGGCCAACACGATCATCGACGGCGCGCCGCAATTGCCGCTGACCGGCGTCAAGGGCTCCGGTTTCGGCTACGAGATGGGGCAGGCCGGTTTCGAGGAGTTCACGCAGCTCAAGACGCTCTTCCTGCACACCGGCCCGCGCCAGCCGGTTTTCGGGAGCTGAGCATGGCGCCGATCACCCTCCTCGTCTCCGATGTCGACCGAACGCTGCTGACGCATGACTATGTCCTGCGGGACGACGTCGCCAGCGCGCTCGCGCGGCTGCGGACAGCAGGTGTGCAGGTGGTGCTTGCCACCGCGCGGTCGCCGGAGGCGGTGCGGCCCTATGCCGAACGTCTCGGCGCGACGGGTCTTGCCATCTGCTTCAACGGCGGATGGATCGGCGATCTCGACACAGGCGAAGCGCATGTCAGCACGCCGGTTCAGCGCGACGACGCGCTCGCCGTGATGGCGGCTGCGCAGGAAATCGGCGTGGTTGCGCTCTGGTACGGCGCAGGCGGCGTCAGCACGACTGGCGAGCATCCCCTAGCAGTGCGCGAGGCGAAGATTACGGGCGAAAGCCTGCGCGTTGTCGATGACCTCGCAGACCTGCCCGGAGAGCCGGGCAAGATCATGTGCGTCCGCGCCGATCCCGACGATCACACAGGATTTGCCGCAATGCGGCTACGCTTCTTCGACCGCCTTGCCGTCGCGGGCTCGCATCCGCGCCTGCTTGAGATCGGGCCGCAAGGTGTTTCGAAACGCGCCGCCGTCGAATGGGTAGCGCGGCATCTCGGCGCCGATCAGGCGTCCACGGCTGCGGCCGGTGACGCGGAAAATGATCTCGACATGCTGCACTGGGCCGGCACGCGGCTGACCGTCGAAAACGGCATCGAGGAACTGAAGCGCATCGCGGATTTCGTCGCCCCGTCCTGTGACGCGGGCGGGCTCGCCGTCGCCGTGGACTGGCTGATGCGCGAGCGGATGCCCATAGAGCCGACAAGCACCCCGCAGGGAGGAAGAAGGAATGGCTGACATGGCAACGCGGCAGGAAATGGGGCTCGCGCCCGGCGGGTTCTCGCGCATCTTGACGGTGCTGCAAAGCCTCGGGCTGTTCTGGGTGCTCGTGGCGCTCTGCGCCGTGGCCGTCTATCTTTCGCCGAGCTTCTTCCAGTTCGGCAACATGATGAATGTCGGGCGGCAGGTCGCGCTCTTCGGCATCGTCAGCATCGGCATGACCTTCGTCATCCTGACGCGCGGCATCGATCTCTCCGTCGGCTCCATCGTCGGCGTGGTTGCGGTCTCCACGGCCATGCTGCTGTCGGCAGGCTTTTCCATTCCGGTGGTGATGGGCATCGCGCTGGTGCTCGGCATGCTCTTCGGCGCCTTCAATGGTGCGGGCATCGTGCTCTGCGGCATGCCGCCCTTCATCATGACGCTCGGCACGCTCGTCATGGGCCGCGGCATCGCGATGACGATTGCCAATGGCGAGCCGCAGATGCTGGGCGAGGCGACCGATGCCTTCTATTTCCTCGGCGGCGGCTTCCTGCTCGGCATTCCGGTGCCGATCTGGATCTTCGCCTTCGTCGCACTCGTCGCCTTCGTCGTGCTGCGCTCCACGGCCTTCGGTCGCCAGGTCTATGCGGTCGGCTCGAATGCGGAGGCCGCGCGCCTTGCCGGCATCCGCGTCGGGGCGGTGCTGATGTCGGTCTATGTCATTTCCGGCATGCTGGCCGCCGTCACCGCGCTGATCACCGTCTCGCGCCTCACGGTCGGAGAGCCCACCGCCGGCAGCAATCTCGAACTCGAAGCCATCGCCATCGTCGTCATCGGCGGCACCAGCCTGTTCGGTGGCGAGGGCGGCGTGGTCGGCACGGTCATCGGCGCGGCGATCATCGCCGTCATCGCCAACATCCTCAATCTTCTGGGCATTTCGCCCTTCACCCAGCAGATCGTCAAAGGCGCGATCATCATCGCCGCCGTGATGTTCGAGGTCTACCGCCATCGCCAGAAGGCCTGACATTCCGCGGGCGCCGGGGGCGCCGGGATCCATGAGCAATGTTCATCAACGGGAGGAGTAATACAATGAACACCAGTCGCAGACAGTTCCTGACACTTTCGGCCGCCATCGCCGCTGCCGCCGGCACCGTGGGGCTGCCGTTCCGCAGCGCCTTTGCCGAGGGCACGATCAAGGTCGGCTTCAGCCAGGGCACGATGAACCATCCGTGGCGCATCGCCATGGTCGAGGTGAACCGGCAATATGCCAAGGAGAACTACGCCGATCTCGAACTGATCGTCACCGATGGCAACAACGATGCCGCAAAGCAGGTGGCAGACGTCGAAAGCCTGATGGCTCAGGGCATCCAGGTGCTCGTCATCTCGCCGCTCACCGAACAGGCGCTGACGCCGGTGGTGCGCGACGCGATGGCGGCCGGCATTCCGGTGCTGACCCTCGATCGCAAGGTCAACACGGATGTCACCTGCCATCTCGGCGGCCTCAACCTGCCGCTCGGCGAAGGTGCCGGCAAATTCCTGATCAACGCGCTGCCGAACGGCGGCGGCATCATCGAGTTGCAGGGCACCGCGGGCGCCTCGGCGACGAACGACCGCCACAACGGCTTCAAGAGCGTCATCGAGGGCAACGCCGCCTTCAAGGTGATCGCCGAGCAGAATTGCGACTACACGCGCGATAAGGCCGTGAAGTTCATGGAAGACATGGTCCAGCGCTTCAAGCCGGGCGAGATCCAGGCGATCTATGCGCACAATGACGAGATGGCGCTCGGTGCGGTGCAGGTTCTGGAAGCCGCCGGCCGCCTCGAAGGCGTCAAGGTCATCGGCATGGACGGCCAGAACACGGCCTTCCAGGCGATCAAGGACGGCAAGATGTCGGCCTGCTTCATCTACCCGTTCTGCGCACCAGAAGGCATCCAGACCGCGCACAAGATCGCCAAGGGCGAGGCCGTCGACAAGGAAATCATCCTGCCGACCGTCGAAGTCACCAGCGCCAATGTCGACCAGTTCCTCGGCAAGGGCATCTAGCAACTCAGGCGCCGGGCCGCGTCGCAAGGCGCGGCCCATGCGTTTCCATGGAAGGAAGAAAGATGGCATCCGTTCGTCACTACGATAATCCCAAGGGCGTGATCCCCGCCGTGCTCATGCCGTTCACCGCGGACCTCGCGGTGGATGAGAAGGCATATCGCAAGCATCTTGCCGACGTTGCCGGTGTGGAGGGCATCAGCGCGATCACCATCAACGGCCACGCCGCCGAGGTCGCTTCGCTGACGATCGAGGAGCAGTACCGCGCGATCGTCGTGACCAAGGAGGTTCTGGGAGAGCGGGTGCCGACGATTGTCGCCGTCTATACCAACTCCACGCTGGAAGCGGCGCGCATCGCCCGCAAGGCGCAGGACGAGGGTGCGAACGGACTGCTGGTCTTCCCGCCGGAGGTCATGGTGCTCGGTGGTCATCTGCGGCCGGAAATGGCGCGTGAGCATTTCAAGCGCATCACCGATGCGTCCGACCTGCCGATCATCCACTACCAGTTTCCGCTGAATTCCAATCTCGCCTATCCGCTGCCGACGCTGCTGGACCTGTGCAACCAGTTTCCCTCGATCAAGGCGATCAAGGACAATTGCGGCGACGGCAATCTGCACGAGCGGCAGATCCGCGAGCTGAAGGCGCTGGATCGCCCGGTGAACACGCTGACGACGCACAGTTCCTGGCTGCTCGGCTCGCTGGCGCTCGGCTGCGATGGCCTGCTTTCCGGTGCCGGCTCGGTGATTGCGAACCTTCAGGTGGCGCTCTTCCGCGCGGTTCAGGCCGGCGACCTCCATGCCGCCAAGGCGATCAACGACCGGATCTACCCGACCGTGCGCGCCTTCTACGATCATCCGCTGCTCGACATGCACAACCGCATGAAGGAGGCCCTTGTCATTCTCGGCCGCTGGGACGAGGCTCATGTTCGCCCGCCGCTGATGAAGCCGACACCGGCCGAGATCGAAAAGATCCGGCAGTGCCTCGTTCGCGCGGGCCTGACCGCCGAAACGCTCTACAAGAAGGTTGCCTGAAACATGACTGTACTCGTGCTCGGCGAACGGCCGGCACCCGGCGTGCTGCGCCTGACGCTGAACAGGCCGGACAAGCTGAACGCCCTTTCCAAGGACCTCCTCGGCGAACTCACCGGCCTGCTCCGCGATGCGCGGGAGGATGCCGGCATAGGCTGCGTCATCCTGACGGGAAGCGGGCGTGCGTTTTCCGCGGGGGCGGATATTTCGGACATGCTGGAGCGCGGCGTTGCCTCCTATGCCGATCCCGAGCGTCTGGCGCGGTGGGCGGAGATCCAGGATTTCCCGAAACCGATCATCGCGGCCGTGAATGGCTTTGCACTGGGCGGCGGTCTAGAACTTGCGCTGCTCTGCGACATCATTCTCGCCGCCGACACAGCGAAATTCGCGACGCCGGAAATCAACATCGGGTCCTTTCCCGGTGATGGCGGTACGCAGAGGCTGCCGCGGCTGGTCGGCCGGAGTTTTGCCATGCAGATGGTGCTGACCGGCCAGATGGTCGATGCGGCACTTGCCGAGCGCAAGGGATTGGTGAGTGAAATCATGCCACTGGAGGCGCTTGCGGAGAAATCACTGGAGATCGCCTCGGCGATTGCAGCGCAATCCGTTGCCATCACACCCTATGCAAAAAGGGCGGTAAAGGCGGCGGATGAACATTCGCTGGCGGACGGGTTGCGCATCGAGCACGCACTGACGGTCGAGGCGTTCGATACCGAAGACAGGATGGAAGGACTTCGGGCATTCGCGGAAAAGCGCAAGCCGAAGTTCCAGGGCAGATAGGGGTCCCGAGGCGGATCGGGAGGATGGAATGCAGACATTCGACTATATCATTTCGGGCGCCGGCTCGGCGGGCTGCGTCATTGCCAACCGGCTGACGGAGGACCCGTCCGTGAAGGTGCTGCTGCTCGAAGCCGGCAGCCGGGACTGGAACCCGATGATCCATATTCCGGGTGGCATCGGCAAACTGTTCGGGCCGGGCGTCAACTGGCGGTTCAAGACGGTGCCGCAGAAGAACCTCGACAATCGCGAGATCTGGTATCCGCAGGGCAAGACGCTCGGCGGCTCCAGCTCGATCAATGCGATGATCTACATCCGCGGCCAGCGGGAGGATTATGACAACTGGGCGGCCCTCGGCAATGACGGCTGGGCCTATGAGGATGTGCTGCCCTATTTCCGCAAGTCGGAAGACAATGAGCGCCTCGTCAGCGCATATCACGGGCAGGGTGGTCCGCTCTGGGTGTCCGACCAGGTCAATCCGCACGAGCTTTCCAAGGCCTTCGTACGCGCCTGCCAGCGCTGGGGCTTGCCCTACAATCCGGATTTCAACGGCGAGACGCAGCACGGCGCCGGCCTTTACCAGGTCACCTGCCGCGATGGCCGCCGGCGCAGCTCCGCCGTCTCCTACCTGCATCCGGTGCGCTCGCGCAAAAACCTCACCGTGATGACGGGTGCCCGCGCCATCCGCATCGTTATGGAGGGAACGCGCGCCGTGGGACTGGAAGTCGCGCAGGGCCGCTCCGTCCAGACCTTTCGCGCGGATCGCGAGGTCATCGTCACCAGCGGTGCGCTCAACTCGCCGCGCCTGCTGATGCTCTCCGGCCTCGGCGATGCCGATGAGCTGAAGCCGCTCGGCATCAAGCCGCAGGTTGACCTCAAGGGCGTCGGCAAGAACCTTCAGGATCACCTTTGCTCCAACGTGCATGTGACGCTCAAGGAGCCGATCAGCTATGACGGGCAGGACCGCTATCCAAAGGCGATCCTGCACGGCATCCGTTGGCTGCTCTATCGCAATGGCCCGGCAGCCTCCGTCATCGTCGAGGGCGGTGGTTTTGCCTCCAGCGAGGGCAATGGCCGGCCGGACATGCAGATCCACGTCGCGCCGGCCATGGTGGTGCGCGGTGGGCAGACGCAACTCGACGGCCACGGCTTTACCGTCAACACGACATTCCTGCGCCCGCAAAGTATCGGCTCGATCAAGCTCGCCTCGGCGCGGCCGGAAGACGAGCCGCTGATCGACCCGAACTATCACGGCGCGGAATACGACCGGACCATGTCGTTGAAATCGATCGAGACGACCCGCGAAATTCTTAGCCAACCCGATATTGCCAAGTACATCAAGGTCGAGCGCCTGCCGGGGCCGGATGCGAAGACGAAGGAGGATATCATGGCCTATGTGCGCCAATACGCCTGCTGCGACTATCACCCTGTCGGCACCTGCAAGATGGGCATCGACGAGATCTCCGTCGTCGATCCGCAGCTTCGGGTGCGCGGCGTGGAAGGGCTCCGCGTCGCCGATTCCTCGATCATGCCGGTGCTGCTCAGCGGCAATACCAACGCGCCCTCGATGATGATCGGCGAAAAGGCTGCCGACATGATCCGGCAAGCGCATTGAGGGCACCAAATAACGGGGCGGGGCCGGTCTATATCGTGTAACTTGCGACGCACAGCCCGTGACTCATCAAGGGAGACGTCTGATGACTGCGCCGCACCCCTCCAGAACCCATATCGGCAACCACGCCCTGCATCCCGAAACGCAGATGCTGAACTATGGCTACGACCCCGAACTCTCCGAAGGGGCCGTCAAGCCGCCGGTCTTTTTGACGTCCACCTTTGTCTTCGCGTCGGCGGAGGACGGCCGGGATTTCTTCGACTATGTGTCCGGCCGCAAGGAGCCGCCGGAGGGCAGGGGCGCAGGCCTTGTCTATTCGCGCTTCAACCATCCCAACAGCGAGATCGTCGAGGATCGCCTGGCGGTCTATGAGCGCACCGAGAGCTGTGCGCTGTTCTCGTCCGGCATGTCGGCGATCGCGACGACGCTGCTCGCCTTCGTGCGGCCAGGCGATACGGTGCTGCATTCCCAGCCGCTTTATGGCGGCACGGAAACGCTGCTCGCCAAGACGTTCCTCAATCTCGGCGTCTCCGCCGTGGGTTTTGCCGACGGGGTCGACGAAGCCTCGGTAAAGGCGGCGGCGGACGAAGCGGTGGCCAAGGGCCGCGTCTCGGTCATCCTGATTGAAACGCCGGCCAACCCGACGAACAGCATCGTCGACGTCGCGATGATCCGCCGCATCGCGGACGCGATCGGTGAGAAGCAGGGCCACACGCCGATCATCGCCTGCGACAACACGCTGCTCGGGCCGGTCTTCCAGCGGCCGCTCGAGCACGGCGCGGATATTTCGCTCTACTCGCTGACGAAATATGTCGGCGGCCATTCCGACCTGATCGCCGGGGCGGCGCTCGGCCGCAAGGTGGTGATGAAGCAGATCAAGGCATTGCGCGGCGCGATCGGCACGCAGCTCGATCCGCATTCCTGCTGGATGCTCGGCCGCTCGCTGGAGACGCTGCAGCTCCGCATGGAGCGGGCCAACAACAATGCGAAGGCCGTCGCCGATTTCCTGCGCGAGCATCCCAAGGTCGAACGCATCCACTACCTGCCGTACAACGCGCCGGACTCGCCCGTCGGCCGCACCTTCGCCGCCCAGTGCGGCGGTGCCGGATCGACGTTCTCCTTCGACATCAAGGGCGGCCAGCCGGCATCGTTCAAGTTCCTCAATGCGCTGAAGATCTTCAAGCTTGCCGTCAGTCTCGGCGGAACGGAATCGCTCGCCTCCCATCCGGCGACGATGACCCATTCCGGCGTGCCGCTGGAGGTGCGCCAGCGCATCGGCGTGCTGGAATCGACGATCCGGCTGTCGATCGGCATCGAACATCCCGACGACCTGATCGCCGATCTGACGCTGGCGCTTGACGAGGCGTGAAGTTTCAGGGCGCCGGCCGGGGGAGGCGCACTTGTGTCAGTGTCTTGATCCGGCCGGGCCGCAGTCCCTTCAGCTGGGTCAGTAGGCTCTTGGCGGCGTCGTTGCCGTAGGCGCGCCGGCTGATGCCGAGGAGCATGACGCCCCTGTTGCCGCCGGCATCGCTGTATCGGGCATAGCGGTAGCGGTTCCATTCGACGATATACTGCCCGTTGGCATCCTTGCTGCTAACAATGAAATCGAGCAAGGCCTCGCCGGCCGCTTCGTTCTGGATCACCTCCATGTTGACGAGCGGGTCGGTCGCCTTGCGCTGGTTCAGCAAGTCGATCTGCGCGCGAACGGCATCCATGACGGCGATGCCGCTGGTCACCGTCTCCACCAGCACCATCTGCTCGTAGCGCTCGGCACTCTGGCCGGCCGGCAGGTATTCCTGCTTGATGTAGGTTTTGGAGGGCTGTGAACTCCAGGCGAGCACAAAGGCCTCGCCCTCTAAATCGATCGGTCCGGGCACGCCGAGCCGGTCCGTCGCCTGCGCGAAAGCGGATGTCGCCATCAGCGCGAGGGTCAGAAGGGCTGCACAGAGGCGAGCGATGGAAAGGGTGGCTGGCATGGCCTGTCTCCTGCGTCCGGTCCGGAAAATGGCAAGGCCGCCGGGTTCAGCCGGTGGCCTTGCTTTGTTCGGGATGCTCAATCCGCATCGTCAGCCTGGACCCGGGCACTTCCATTGAGTGTCCTTGCCGCGGGATTGCCGATGGCGGCGCCGAGCAGGGCCTGTGTCGGGTCCGCCCCCTTGAAGCCCGCCTGCGCGAGAATCTCGTCGAGGATGGGTTTCTGGGCGGTGAAGTTCAAAAGCTGGCTGCTGAGGTCGCCGACCGGATTGCCCGCGCCGTCGCCGCCATTGCCGCCCAGCGCGCCTGCAAGGCCGCCGGCGCTGAAGATCCGGATGTCGGAAATCTTCTCGATCGGCTTCATCGCCTGTTCCAGCGCCTGCGGGATGATGGCGATGCGTGCCCGCGCCAACTCGAATTCGACGATGGCGGGCGACAGGGCGTTGCGGGCTTCGTTGAGCGCGCGCTCCGCCTGGGCTTCTGCCTGGCCGAGTTCGATGACGCCGGTCGCCTTGATCTTGGCGGCTTCCGCATCGGCCTGGGCCTGGATCTTGATCGCGGCCGCGAGGTTTTCCGCCGCCTGACGCTCCGCTTCCGCCTTCACGGTGATGGCGGTCGCCGCCTGTTCGGCTTCCTTGCGCGCATCGAGCACGGCGATGCGCTTGGCGCGCTCGGCGATCTCGACTTCGCGGGCGGTCGTTACCTGTTCCTCGGCGGTGATGGCCGAGGCCTTGGCTTCGTCCGCCTTGGCACGCGCGGCCTGCTCCTGCTCGCTCTTTTCCGCGACGGCGATCGCGGCGTCGATGCGGGCGGTTTCCGTCACCCTCCGGGCCTCGGCTTCCCGCTCCGCAATGCCGCGCTCGGCGTCGATGCGGGCGGTTTCCTTGGCCTGGCGCGCTTGGGAGTCACGCTCGGCAATGCCCTTTTCGGTGTCGAGGCGGGCAGTTTCTTCGCTGAGGCGGGCAAGCTGCTCGGCCCGTGCCGCTTCCGCGCGGGTTTCCGCCGTCTTGTTGGCGATATCGCGTTCCTGCGACAGTTCGGCGTCGCGCTGTTCGCGCTCGATCGTCAGGCGGCGGAGCGAGGCTTCGCGGTCCTTGGTCGCGATCTCCACCTCGTTGTCGCGCACGATCTGGTTGCGTTCGCGCTTGCGCTCTTCGGTGATCTTCGTGAGTGCCGTCAGGCCCTCGGCGTCGAACGTGTTGTTCGGGTTGAAATGTTTGATGTCCGTCTGGTCGAGGCGGGTCAGCGATACCGATTCCAGCTCCAGGCCGTTCGATTGCAGGTCGTGCGCGACGGCTGCCTGCACCGATTTGACGAATTCCGCGCGCTGCTCCTGCAGGTCGCGCAGCGACATGGTCGCGGCCACGGAGCGCAGGCCGTCGACGAATTTCGCCTCGACGAGCGCTTTGAGCGCATCCGCATCGTTGGTGCGGTCGCCGAGCGTCTGGGCGGCGAGCGCGATGTTGTCCCCATCCGGCTTCACTCGGACGTAGAATTCCGCGGTGATGTCGGCGCGCATGCGGTCCTTGGTGATGAGCGACTCGTTTTCCGCGCGCTTGACCTCAAGGCGCAGCGTGCTGAGCGACACCCAGGAATAGGAGTGGAAGATCGGCAGGATGATCGATCCGCCGTCGAGCACGACCTTCTTGCCGCCGAGGCCGGTTCGTACATAGGCCTTGTCGCGCGTGGCGCGGGTATAGAGCGAGGTCATGATGATGCCGATGACGACGATAGCCGTCACGATGACCCCGGCGATGATTCCTACCGAGAGGAAGTCCATGTTCGTTTACCCTCCGTTGTTGGAATAAAGGTCGTCCCCCAGTGCCGCCGGCGCAGGGATGGCCTGGAAAAGGCCGTTTGCCCCGTCGACGATCAGCACGGATGCGCCCGTCTCGATCACATGCCCCGGCACGGCCCGGGCGCGTAGCGTATGGATGTTGTCGTAGCGGTCCTTGATGCGCACCGTGCCCGGATGGCCCTGGTCGAGCGGCCCGAGTGTCACGGTTCCTGTAAGGCCGATGAAATCGGCCTGTTCCTGCACGCTGGTCTCGTCGCGCGGGATGATCCTTGCAAGCCCCCGGCTGGACCAGCGGGTGACGGGAATGGCGATGGCGAGCGCCCCTGTGACCGCCGCGTAGAGCGGCAGCGGCTCGCGGAACTGCGAAATGAAGCCCTGCAGGGCAAAGCCGGCCGCCGCAAAGGCCGAGAGCAGGATGACGGCGAGCACGAGGATCGGCACGCCGCCGGCGTTGAGCCAGGACATCCACCCGCCAAGCAGGCCATGTTCCACGTCGCCCGGCCCGTTCAGGTCGAAGCCGTCATCGATCAGGCCCGAGGCGGACGCCCCGAGCAGGACCGAGACGAGCTCGACGATGCCGAGGCCCGCGACTGTCAGAAGCGCGATCCAGAAAGGCGCGGTGCCCGGATGGACGATGGAATCCATCAGCGCTCACCGTGCTTGAAGGCCGAAAGGCGCGCCTCGATCGCCTTCTGGCGTTGCAGGCGGCCGAGTTCCTCGACCTCCGCCGTGCCTTCCATGGCGGGCTTCGAGGGCACGCCGGTGACGCGCTCGACGGCCTGGAGCGCATCGGCGAGGCGCTGGTCGTTGCGCTGGGAAGGGGTTGCGGCCGCCGGCACGGTGCGCTCGGCGCGCTTGGCGTCTTCCAGCCGCTTCATCGCGTCGGCGCGGGCGGAGGAAATGCTGCGCAGCGTCGCCTCGGCATCGGCGATCTCGCCGGCATTTTCGAGAATGGCCTTCGACAGCGCGTCGCGCTGGGCTTCCAGGTCGATCTGAACGCCGGTGGCGGCGCGGGCGAGGTCTTCGCGGCCGTTTTCCAGCCCCACCTTGATCTTCTCGTCGAGGTCGCTGATTTCCGCGTCGAGGTCGTCGGCCTTGGCCTTCAACCGGTGGCCGGCCGCCATGGCGACGCCGAGAGCGGCGCGTGCTTCCTCGGCGATGGCGCCGATTTCCCGCACGGCCTGCTGGGCGACCGCGACCGGGTTCGAGGTTTCGGCGGCATCCACCGCATTGTTGACGACACCGGCGATGACGCGCCCGAGGCGGGCAAGAATACCTTCATTGGACATGGAAGCCTCCTTTTTCGGGTGAACGCCGGCCTGGATGCCGGCGTAGAGACAGATGGACGTGCCGGCAAAGACCAGCCGCGCCTCGGCAAAATCCGCCCAGCCTTCCTGGTAGCCGCTCGCCGCATAGGGCAGCACGATCCGGCCGTTGAGCGTGGCAATGCTGACGCTGTCCGGGCCTTTCACGGCGAAAAGCTTCGAGTCGAGCGGGATATCCGCGACGATCTCGCCGGGCTTTCGCCGGCCGTGATCGCGCAGCGCGAGCGTCACCAGGCGGGCGGGAAGGCCCGTCACCGTGCGGATCTGCTCATAGGCTGCCTGGTGCAGCGTCACGACATTGGCGCCCGGCGTCCTGTCGAGGATCGCCATCGCCTGCTGATAGGCGGCAAGCGTCTCCGATAGCGCCTGACGCATGTCGGGCGTGGGTTGGAGGACGAGCCTGAGACTGGATGTGAACTTCGTTGCCATGCTTAAATATATAAAGCACTTCATTGGTGCTTTCAAGAGGGATTCCTGACTGGCTCTCTCTTCAACGGATGAGGTGGGCGGAACCTTCGGCCGCGCGGCCCTTCTTTTTCAGGCGAGCCGCATTATCCTTTATGACTGCTTGCCCGCACACAGGCGGCGCCAACCGTCAGGGAGCAGGGATGCCGCACCGGTTCGTCGACATCGTCGTCTTTCGCTCCCATCGCTTCAGCTTGGGGCTGGAGGAAGAAACCGGCACCTACTTTCTTTCGATGCCGGTGAGCGGCTTCAACCGTGCGGTGGAATACGAGGCCTATTTCCGCATCAGCGCCGGCGAGTTCGAACTCTATCGCAGCGACCCGGACGCCGCGGACGATTTTCTCGAAACCTGCCGCAACCACGGCAACGAGGACCGGCGATTTCCCTAAATTGACGCATGATGGCCGATCCGGCCTTGATTTTGAAATAAGCCCTTTATGTTGATCGTCTTAGATGCAGTTCGATATTTTCCGAGAAATCCATTCATGCAGCTCTTTTCCCGTTTCCTCCGTCCCGCCGTTTCCCTCCTCGTTATCGTTTTCCTCGCTTCGCCCGTTTTCGCACAGGCGCCGACGCAGGCGGCAATCGCGCGATCCGACGTGATCGCGGCGGAGATGAAGGCGCTCGTCGACAGCGGTGACGCCGAAGGCGCGCGCCGCAAGGCGGAGGCGGCAAGCGCGGCGTTCAAGGCTGAGGGGGAGACCTGGCTCGCGGCGAGCTATGCCGTTTCCGCCGCCGACTACGCCATGCGCATGGGCGACGCCGCCGGCGTCGATGCCGAATATTATCCGCGCATGCGCGCACTTCTCAAAGTGCTCGATCCGGTTGAAGAAACCCGTGCCAACCTGCTGATTTCGCTGCTGATGGATGCCAAGGGCCGGCTCGGGGAGACGGGCAAGCAGGACGAACTGGTGCAACTCTACGAGAAACGCATCCGCAAGGCCCATGGCAAGGACAGCGAGCAGGACATCGACGCCCGGGTGCGCACCGCCTACAGCGTATTGGAAGCCGGACGCCTGGAGGATGGCCGCAAGAGGCTCCGCGCAGCGCTCGATGCATCGGCGAAGACGGACCTGCATGCCGTGACGCTGCGGCACTATACGCAGGCGGGGCGCAGCTTTCAGGCAAGCGGGCTCAACGACGACGCGGCGGGCCTGTTCCAGGCGGCCGAGCAGACGGCGGCGATCCGCGCCGAGGTAAAGGAGCTTGCCGACTTCTATCTTGCTTATGCGGAGTTCCGCACGGCGGTGCCGGATAACGAGCAGCATTTCGTGCCGCTCTATACGATGGCGACCAATCTTTATGCGCGCTTTTACGGCACGGAATCGCCCGAGCTGATCCATGCCACCGACAAGCTCGCCACCGCGCTGTCCGACGTCGGGCAATACGGCACGGCGATCGACCTCGAACGCCGCAATTACGAGATCGCGCAGAAATCGCTCGGCGACGACGACACCGTGACCTGGCGCATTGCCAACAATCTCGCGGACATGCTGCGCGGCATGGGCTCGCCGTCCCGGGCGCTGGAATACGACCTCAAGGTGCTGGAGAACCGCACCCGCCACTACGGCCAGAACCATTTCAACACGCTGGTCAGCGCCAACAACACCGCGCAGAACTATCTCGATCTCGGCAACTACCCCGAAGCGCGCCGCTATTTCGCGCTGTGCCTCGATATTTCCAAGGCGCTCGGCGACCCGGTGACGATCGCCGGCATGGAGGCCTGGATCGACTATACCGACCTTCTTTCGGGCGCCAAGCCGATGGACGCTGCGGCCGCCAAGCGCATCGAGGCGATGATCACCGATTCCAACTATCCGGCGATCCTCAGCATGAAGGCGGCCTACCTGATGGCGGATCACGTTGCCAAAGGAGGCGATGCGGCGCGGCAGATCAAGCATTTGCAGCAGGCCTTCAGCATCGCGGCCGGCGAGATGAGCATGGGCCACCCGCTGGCCTTTGCCGGGCGCATCGCAATCGCCAAAGCGAAAGCCGGCACGGACAAGGTGACGGCGGCGAGCGAATTTGCCGGGATCGACGAGGAGATGCTCCGCTGGGTGCATCTCCAGGTGTCGGTCGCCGGCGGGCGCGAGGTCGGCGAGGCGGTGCGCGCCATGGCCGACGGCATGCTCTACGACTATGCGCGCTTTGCGGAACAGGATGCCGCAGCCGTTCCGGCCTTTGCGGATGCCGCCCGGCGCTGGCCGTCGCTCGCCACCGCGGACGCGGACAACGTGCTGAAGCTCGGCCGCATGATCGACAAGTGGGACACGGAGACCGCCCGCCTGCTCGACCGCATCACGCGCCTGTCGCGCATCGCCCGCGAAATCTTCGCGGCCGATGTCGAGCAGGATCTCGCCTATGCCTATCTGTCGGACACCAAGGCGCTGGAACAGCAATTGCACGAGCGCATCGTGGGACGCTACCAGTTGGACCGTGAAAAGCTGCTGAACCAGAAACTGCCGACGCCGGGAGAACTGCTCGGCAAGGACCAGGCCCTCGTCCAGTATTTCGTGACCCGCAAATGGAAGGTGGACCGTGAAAGCGCCGATCCGATCGCGGATTCCAGGCTCTACGCCATCGTCTGGCGCGGCGGCGCGGCGCCGGTGCTGCGCGCGCTCGGCGATCCGCGTCAGGTGCTGTCGAGCGGGCAGGAGGTCGTCACGGCGCTCCAGACGCGTGATCGCAGCGGCGGCGATGGACGCGGCCTGCTCGTTGAGGCGAGCAAGCGCGAATTCGCGCGGCTCTACGACCGGCTGATCGCACCCGTCGAAGGCGACATAAGCAGCGCGAAAACGGTGTTCATCGTGCCGGACGGGCAATTGTTCGCCTTGCCCTTCTCCCTGCTGGAAGAGCCCGCCGGCAAGCTTTTGGAAGAGCGCTTCACCCTGCGGCTGCTGACGGAACCGGAAGCGCTCTACCGCGCTGTCGAGGACCGCGCGCTGCCCGCGGAAGGCACCGTCGTGCTGGCCGGCGGCATCGATTATGCGAAGGGCGAGGAGGCGGGGGCCATGCCGCTGCCGGGCACGCTGCGCGAGGTGGAGGCGATCGGCAAGGTCCTCGGCGGCCCCGGCCTCAAGATCGAGACCATGACCGGGGCGGGGGTGAGCGAAGGCGCGCTTCGCGAGCGCATGAAGGGGGCGACGCTCGCCCATCTCGCCACGCACGGCGCCTATGGCAGCCCGAAGAACGGCGGCGCCAGCAATGTCGATACGCTGTGGCAGAGCGAGGTGATCCTCGCGCGCTCCGGGGATGAGCGCGCCATGCGCCGCGACGAGAAGGACGGGCGACTCTACGCCTTCGAACTGATGGGCTGGGACCTGACCGGCCTCGACCTGCTGGTGCTCTCGGCCTGCGAAACGGGCCGCGGCGACGAGGCTTTCGTCGGCGGCGTGCGCGGCCTGCCAACGGCGGCAAGCCTTGCCGGGGCGAAACGCGCGCTGCTGACGCTCTGGCCCGTCGCCGACGACGGCACGGCAGATTTCATGGTGCGCTACTACGAGCATCTGAAGGGCGGGCAGACTTTTGCGGAGGCCCTGCGCAACACGCGGCGCGACGCCATCGACGGGAAAATCCCCACGGCGCGCGACCCGCTCGTCTGGGCCGCCTTCGTGCTGTTCGAGAACTGAGGCCTTCGTGGAGGAGAAGACCCGGGAGCGCCTCGTATCGCTCAACCGGGTCCCCGCGCGACCGGATACGGCTTGGGGCGCGTTGCACCCGGTCGTCGGTATCTCCCGTCAGCGGGCTGGCGGGAGAATGACGGTGCGTTCGCGGCAGCGCGCGAGCGCTTCGTGCAGGATGCGCCGGGCGCGATAGGCGTTGATCGGCACCGGCTGGTTGTTCAGGTGAACCCAGTCCAGCCGCCGGTCGATGTCCTTGATGGCGCGTGCTAGACGCTGGGTGGGTGTCGGGTCGTTGGTCAGACGTTGGGTTGTCTGCATTGGCATGAATGGTACCTCGAATCGCTGCTCCGTCATGGAGCGGCGCCAAATTACCCCGCCATCGCGAACGTCCCACCTACCGTCGATTGCGGGCGGCGACAGGGTGCGCGAAGGATGAACGGAAACCTGCCGTTTTTATTAAAATTGTCTCGAATGGGGATCGTGCGGCGCGGCCTTGCCTCAGGACGGAACGGGCAGGCGTTGTGCGCCGGCGCGCGCCGTCTTCGGTGCGGAATAGGGTGCACGTCAGACGCGAAAACCTGCAACGCCGTGGCTTCGGCGACGTATCAGGCCTTGAGCGCCCTTGCCGGGCTGAGCCGCAGCGTCAGGAGGGCCGGCAGGATCGACACCAGCATCGCCAGCACCACGAACCAGACCGCGAGCGACAAGTCCTCGCGCGCGAATTCCACGGGCATGCGCACGGCGGTCGTGGCGGTCAGCGAAGCGGAGATGAGCTGCGCCCCGGCATAGCCGATGAGGATGCCCAGCACGAGGCCGGCGAGAAACAGCAGGAGCAGCTCGCCCCAGACGATGGCCACCACCGAGCGCCGCGGCGCGCCAAAAGCCCTGAGCGCGCCGATCTGCCGCTGGCGCGCGCCGACATGCATGATGGTGACGAGCAGGATGGCTGCGATGACGATGACCTGCGTGCCGATGGCGATCGCCAGGAGCAGGCTGCGCGCATCGCCGAGCGTGGCGTAGAGGCGCGTCAGCACCTCGGCGGGAAAGACGGCGAGCGTCGTCTCGCCGCGATATTCCTGGCGCAGGCGGTAGGCATCGGCGATCGTCTTCGGCTTGACGAGTACGGCGGGAAGGCCTGGCGTCTCGGCGTCGAACTGCTCGTTGATGGCGGCATCGGCGTCGACAGGCGCATGCTCGTGATCGTGCTCTTCCGCAGCGGCAACCTCCGGCGTCTCGCCGGCGTGGTCGTGATCATGGTCGTGCTCGCCCGCCATGCCGTGCAATTGCCAGACGGCGCGGATCGGCACGAGGATCGCCCGGTCCCAGGCGGTGCCCGTGGGCGCCATGCGGCCGCTCACCTTGTAGACGATCTCGGTATGGGTTTCGCCGCCGATATCGGCAAGGCCGTGCATCGGCTTGATCTCGGCACCGAGCTGCTTGGGCACATCCGAACCGACCACCGCATCGCCGAGCCTGGCAAAGAGCGCGCCTTCCGCGAGTTTCGGCGACAGGGCGGAGATGAGCGCTGTCGTCGTGCCGACGACCGGATGGCCGGCCTCGGAATCGCCGAAGCCGACGGGCGCGGCGAATTCGACGCGTGGATCCGCGGCAAGCTTTGCCAGCACCGCGCCGGACATCAGCGGCAAGGGCGAGGGCTGGAGGAAGACGGCGGAAAGGGCAAGCTGCGTCTCGCTGCCGGCAGCGCCGACGAGGAGGTCGAATTTTTCGGCGGCCCGGGCACTGCCGAGCCGCACGGCGCGCTCCTGCAGTGTGACGGTGACGCTGAGCGCCACGGACAGCGCGATCAGCACAATGACCGCAAGCGCACCGCCCTTGAAGCGGCGCAGATCCGCGAGAATGAAGTTCATCATGCCGCGATTTTCTCCCCGCTATCGTCGACGATGCGGCCGCCATCCAGCGCGATGCGCCGGTCGAGCCGTTCCGTCAGCGCCGGATCGTGGGTAACGACGACGAGCGTCGCCTTTTCTTCGCGGGACAGCCGCACAAGGAGGTCGGCCACCTCTTCGCCGGTCTTGCGGTCGAGGCTGGCGGTCGGCTCGTCGGCGACTATCACGCCGGGCTTCGACAGAAGCGCGCGGGCGACCGCGACGCGCTGCATCTCACCGCGAGACAGCGTCTCGATATGCTGGCCGGGGCGGGCGATGCCGGTCGTTTCGAGGAGGAACAGCGCGCGTTCGCGCTCGGCGGGCGTGAGGCGGCGGGCAAGGCGGACCGGCAGCACGACGTTCTCGAAGGCGGAAAGCCCGGGGAAAAGATGAAAATCCTGCATGACGAGGCCGATATGCGTAGCGCGAAAGGCATCGCGGCGCCCGACCGGCAGGCGGGTGATATCCGTGCCGCCCCAGGAAACGGTGCCGCTTGTCGCGGTTTCGAGCCCGGTCACGGCATTGACCAGCGTGCTCTTGCCGGAGCCGGAGGCGCCGGTGACCGCGAGGCGCCCGCCGGCGGGAAGGTGAAGCCGGTCGATCGCCAGCACAGGCGCGTTGAGGCCGGGAAAACGCATCTCCAGGCCGGAAATATCGAGTTCAAGCATGCTCA
Source organism: Shinella sp. GW821-FHT10F02 (assembly GCF_058809275.1). Taxonomy (NCBI): domain Bacteria; kingdom Pseudomonadati; phylum Pseudomonadota; class Alphaproteobacteria; order Hyphomicrobiales; family Rhizobiaceae; genus Shinella; species Shinella sp. GW821-FHT10F02. The sequence continues at coordinate 1,140,879 of NZ_JBXASL010000001.1, forward strand.
TGCCGTGTTGAACGCGGCTTCGCGCAGGCGCAACTGGCTGACGAAGCCGGTATCCGGATCGATCCACGAGCCGTATTCGAGCACGCCCTGCGCCTCGATCGGCGCGTTGAACTGCACGAAGGTCTGTTTTCGCGCGAGGTAGACGACGAGGATATTGTCCGGCCAGTCGGCATCCGACGAGCAGAACGGGCAGAGCGACATCGGGATTTCCGTCAGCACGAAGAAGTCCGCTTCGGCCTTCAGCGGCGGTGCCATGAAGCCCTTGACGGTGACTTCCTGGCCGGCAAGGCGCTTCACCTTGTCGGAGAATTCGAGGCCAAGGATGCCGAATTTCTTGTAGAGCTCGCCGAAGCCGAGCGTGTCGCTGGCAAGGGCCGGACGCGTAAGGGCTAGGGTGGGCAGGGCAGCCAGTGCGCAGAGCATTCGCCGCCTGTTGAAAAATGCGGGGTGCGTTTCCGTCATGGCATGCTTCCTTCTGTCAACGGCAAAGCGGACAGGCGGCGCGGGACCGCCTGTCCGTCAAGGGATGAAGACCCCTTATTCCTTCGGCGCGCCGAGGGCGAAAGCGTCGACCAACACGCGGTAGACGTCGCTCTGTTCCATGTAGCCGCGGAAGCCTTCCGAGCCGGGACCGATCGCCTGGAGCACGATGTCGTCGACGGCGTGCACGCCGGTGTCGCCGTCCTTCGGGATGTTGCCCTGCACGAAGACCGCGCCGGGAACGTCCTTGTAGGCTTCGTTGGCGACATATTCCTTCGCCTCGTTCTGCACGGCCGGAACGAACGGGCCGTCGAGCTTCGGACGGAAGGTCTCGTAGTGGTCCGGGCCGTTGTTGGCGGACAGGAACAGGCGGCGCGAGACGTCGATGCGATCCGGGTAACCGTCGCCGTTCTTGTCCTCGTAGTTCGGGAAGCCGGCCTCGTCATAGGTGCCGACCTTCTGGCGCATTTCATCGCCCGGCTTCTCGTCGTCGACCGTGCCGATGATGCCGACGCCGTGGGTGTGGTCACCCGTGACGACGATCAGCGTGTCGGGGTTGGAGGCTGCGAATTCGCGGGCAACGGCGATCGCCTTGTCGAATTCGATCGTTTCGACGAGCGCGCGGTCCCAGTCGAGCGGGTGGCTCATCTTGTCGACCGACGCGGCTTCGACGACGAGGAAGAAGCCTTCCGGGTTCTTCGACAGCTTGTCGAGCGCGACCTTGGTCATTTCGACGAGGCCCGGCTGGTTCGGGAACTTGTCGACGGTGCCCTTCTTGAGGAATTCACGGTCGAGCGTCACGTCCATGTTGCCGGGATGGAACAGGCCGAGCAGCTTTTCCTGGTTCGACGTGGTCAGGGCAGCGAGTTCCGTCTTGTCGGTTGCGAGCGCATAACCGGCATTCTTGAACTCAGCGATATAGTCCTTGTCGTCCTTGCGCTTGGAGCCGGGCGTGTCCTTGCCGAGGAAGAAGACCGAGCCGCCGCCGAAGAGGACATCCGGCTTGACGTCGAACAGCATGCCGACGATCTGTTCCTTGTCGGCGCGCTTGCGGGTGTGCGAAACGACGGCGGCAGGCGTCGCGTCTTCGAGTTCCGACGTGGTGACGATGCCGATGGACTTCGTCGTCGTGCGGCGCAGCGCCTCGGCGATCGTCTCGACCTTCGGGTCGTCCAGGCTTGCCGGCGTGCGGTCGGCATAGACGCCGAGCGCGTTGACGCGCGACTTGTGGCCGGTCATGTAGGCCGACATGGTGTTGGCGCTGTCCGTGGCGATCGAGTGCGTCGAGGACGTGCCGATGAAGGCGACCGGCGGGATGTCATCCATGGCGAGGCGGCCGTTTGCCTTGCCCTCGGTCATGCCCTTGGACATGATGCGCGCGCCCGTGCGGTGGGCGACGGACAGGCCGTCGGCGACCAGGAAGATGATGTTCTTGGCCTTCGCCTCGGTAGCGGTGCCGTAAACGTCCCAGTTGACCGACTTGGTCTCGCTGCCGGCCGTGACTTCGACCTTGTAGTCGCCGGCGGTGGCGATCGTCAGGCCGCGCAGCGTCAGCGCGGAGCCCAGAACCTTGTCCTCGGCGCCCTTTTCTTCCGCGACGAATTCAGCCTTCTTGCCGAAGACGGCCTCGTAGTCCTGGCCGTTGACGGTGACCTTCACATCTTCCGGCTTCACGACGGCGTCGAACTCGACCTTGAAGTCGAAGGGGGAGCCGACGAGGATGGTGGCGCGATCGATCGGGTAGACGGTCGCGGCATTGGCGGCGCCGGCGAGGACCGTAGCCGATGCCAGGGCGAGGATGAGTTTGCGCATGGGAGAGCCTCTCTTGAGCGGTGCGTTACCCCTTCCGCATAAGAAACTCACATGACACGCGTATTACCAAACCGTCTTAAAACCCGTTATCCCGCCACGCACCGGCCCGCCGGCAATCAGATGCCGCCCATGCAGAGATATTTCATCTCCAGATAGTCCTCCAACCCGTGGCGTGAACCCTCGCGGCCCATGCCGGATTGCTTCATGCCGCCGAAGGGCGCCGCCTCGGAGGACATGCGGCCGGTATTGATGCCGACCATGCCGTATTCCAGGGCTTCCGCGACGCGCCAGACCCGGCTGAGATTGGACGCATAGAAATAGGCGGCGAGGCCGTAGATCGTGTCGTTGGCTTCGCGCACGACCTGGGTGGCGTCATCGAAACGGATGATGGGGGCGAGCGGCCCGAACGTCTCCTCCTGCGCCACGCGCATGTCGCGGGTGATGCCGGTGAGCACGGTCGGCGCAAAGAAGGTGCCGTCGGCGTCGATCCGCCGGCCGCCGCAGCGCACGCTGCCGCCCTTGTCCAGCGCATCTGCGACATGGCCCTCGATCTTGGCGAGCGCGCGCGTGTCGATCAGCGGGCCGATCGCGACATCGGGTTCGAAACCGTCGCCGACCGAGAGCGTCTGCACCCGCTCGATGAATTTCCGGGCGAATTCGTCGTGAACGCCGGATTGCACATAGAGGCGGTTCGCCGAGACGCAGGTCTGGCCGGCATTGCGGAATTTTGCCTGAATCGCGCCGTCCACGGCCGCATCGACATCCGCGTCGTCGAAGACGATGAAGGGCGCGTTGCCGCCGAGTTCCAGGCTGAGCTTCTTCACCTGGTCGGAACATTGGCGCATGAGCAGGCGGCCGACCTCGGTGGAGCCGGTGAAGCTGATCTTGCGCACGGCGGGGTGAGTGCAGAGCTCGCGGCCGACGGCATCGCCCTCCGAAGCATAGATCAGGTTGACCACGCCCGGTGGAAAACCCGCCTCATGGGCGAGCGCGAACATGGCGCCCGCCACCAGCGGCGTCTGCTCCGCGGGCTTCAGCACGACCGCGCAGCCGGCCGCCAGTGCCGGCGAAATCTTGCGCGCTACCATGGAGGCCGGGAAGTTCCATGGCGTGATCGCGCCGACCACGCCGATCGGCTGCTTGATGACCAGCATGCGACGATCCAGCGACGGCGCCGCGATCGTCTCGCCATAGATGCGGTTGGCTTCCTCGGCGTACCATTGCAGGTAGGCGGCGGCGTGGGAGACTTCGGATTTCGCCTCCGCCAGCGGCTTGCCCATCTCGGCCGTCAGGATGGCGGCCAGGTCATCCGTGTGCAGGACGATCAACTGGTGCCAGCGCCAGAGCATGTCGGAGCGGTCACGGGCGGTCAGCCCCGCCCATTCGGGCTGGGCGACCGCGGCGCGGTCGATCGCCGCCCGGGTTTCCGCGACGCCCATGTCGGGCAGTTCCGCCAGCAATTCGCCGGTCGAGGGATTGAAGACCTCGAATGTGCGCTCGCTCGCCGGGCTGACCAGCCAGGGCGCGGTGACGATGGTTTCGAAGGGTTTTGGGTCCTTCAGCCGCCGGATAAGGGTCTGTGACAGGGCCAATTCGCTTCTCCTCTCGAATCCAGGGACGATTCTTCCCTTTCTTCGAGAGCTACAGGCGAATTGCGGGCCAAACAATGCTTGCGTCGGCAGGATCGCCGACGCCGTCACGACAGGAGCGCGTTCAGCGCTTGCGAACGATCGCGATCCACGAAAAACCGCGATGCAGCCGCTTCTCCTCGCTGCGTCCGCCATGCGCGGCTGCAAGCTCCGCGGCCATCTCGAAGAGATCGTCGCGCGGCGTCACATGGTGCCATCCGAGCCACTTGGTCACGCCGCTTCTGAACCAGCCGGGCAGGCCGCGCATATCGCCGAAATCGGCGATATGCAGCTCGCCGCCGGGGGCAAGCCGGTTGGTGGCCTCCGCCATGACCTTCTGCCATTGCGGGATCATCGACACGGCGTAAGAGATGAAGATGCGGTCATAGCTCTGTTCGCCGAAGAGCGCCCGCGGGTCGAAGCTGGCGGCGTCGGCCCTGGCAAGTCGGACGCGGTCCTTCAGGCCGGCGCCGGCAACCGCTTTTTCCGCCGCGCTCAGCATCTCCTGCGAGATGTCGATGCCGTGGAACCGGCTCTCCGGATAGAGCGCCGCCGCCTTGACGAGATTGCGCCCGGTGCCGCAGCCGATTTCCAGCACTGAACTGCCCGGCAGCGGGCGAAGGCCGGCAAGCATCGGGTCGCGGCCGAGCAGGTAATATTTGCGCGTCGCGTCGTAGATGCCGAACCGCCGCTGCCAGCGGTAGATGCGATCCATCAGGAGGGCGTGGTCGGAAACGGCGCTCATCTCGCTCAGCCCTTGAATTCGTAGAGGTGGAAGCCGCCGTAGATCGACGAGCGATCCTTGTCGTGCAGCGCGCGCGATTCCGCCTCGTGGTAGGTCCAGCGGCCGAGGAGGGCCTCGTCGAGGCGGCCGGGCAGCAGGCTTTCGGCGGGCGCTGTACGGAAGACGACGCGCGCGCCGGGGGCGGCCGTGCGGGTAATCTCGGTCCACAAACCGTTGAGCTGGGCGTCGGTCATCCAGTCCTGCGCATCGAGCAGGATGAAGCGGTCGACGGACTGCGGGGCCTTTGCCGCGAGGAATTCGGTGAGCGAGGTGTTGGTGATGGAAATGCGCGAGGCGCGGCTGCGCACCGCCTCGAAGTTCTGCCGCGAAAGATAGGGCGGCAGCGGTGCAAGCTCGCCGCTGCCGTAGCCGCGCCCGAAAGCCTGCCAGGCAAAGTAGTTTTCCGACAGCGGGAAGCCGCAGGCGAGCTTTTCGACGCGCTCGCGCAGGATCGTCGCCATGTCGCTGCCGGCGCCCGAAAGCGCTTCATATTGCTGCGGCGGTATGCCGAGGCCGAACAGCGAGGTCTTGCGCGTCGTCGCCCAGCGGATCAGGCGTTTTTCGAAGAGCGGCGCCAGCGTTTCGTCGAAGAAGCGCTTCTGGTCCTCGATCGTGCGGGCCTGGAGCAGGTCGCGCGGATCGGCACCGTAGAGCCGGGCCATCTTGTGGCCGAGGCCGATGAAGCCGCCGAGCAGGCCATGGCGATAGAGACGGCGGTGGAAGATCGAGATGCGGCGGCGCCCGGTGACGGTGCGGCTTTCCCAATAATCGCGGGTCTCTTCGTCGAGATGCGGGCGCAGGTAGAGCCTATAGGCGTCGAGGTTCCGCTTGTCGTCGCCCTGGCCGTAGAAGCGATAGAAGGTCTCGTAGTCCGGCAGGTGCGCTGCGGCTGCGAACTTCAGGCGATTGAAGGCGACGTGAGCCGGATTGAGGTCCACCGCCTCGATGCGGGCGGGATCGGCGACGAGATAGGACAGCGCGTTGCAGCCGCCGGACGCGATGGTGACGATGCTGTTGCCCGGTTCGATCCGCAGCGCGGCCATGTCGACGTCCGGGTCTTCCCAGATCTGCGCATAGACGAGATTGCGGAACAGCCGCGAGAAGACATATTCGGACATGCCCGAGGGCGAGAGCAGCGGATTGCGGCGAACGGCGCGGTTGAGGCGCTTGCCGACGCCGCCCTTGAGGACCGGGGCCGGGGAAGTGGCGGTGGGGGCGATTGTCTCGATCATCTGGGCACGTTTCCTACGCTGGAGTGTCCGTCATCACCCGTCGCCGCGACAGGACCGGAAGGCGGCGAAGTGCTCATGCCTCCTGCGGGGAAGGACGATGATCAAGACCGCGCAATCGATGCGCTGAGCCCCTGTTTGAGTCGTCACAATCGCCTGATGGCATGGGGCAGCGTTTCAACAGATCGCCATGACACGCGCATGACATCCGGCGAGGATGTCCACAGGGCCGCGCGGGCGCTGATGCCCGATAGTCGCGAAGGATCAACTTGCGCGAGCGAGAGTTGTCGGTCGCCGAAAAAATGTGCAGGCGGCGAGGCGATGCCCCAGTCCCGACACGATCGACGTTTCTACAAGGCCGGACTGATTGATTTTACAATGTTACGGCAATGTGCGGCCCTTAATACGGGACGCGATCTGCCGCATGACTAGGCCTGTTGCGGGCAAAAACTCTAAAGCAAGACGGATTTCATGAGCGAGCGCACCATCCACACCTCAGAAAACTCCATGCCCTTCCGCAGGTTGTCCTGGTCACGCGCAATCCGCATCGCCTGCCTGGCGGGATGGGTCGCGGCGGGAACGGCGCAGGCACAGGAGGCTGCGAAGCCGACGATGGAGCTCGCGCAGGTCGACATCACCAAGGTCGAACCGCATGATATCGCAAGCGAAGTCCGCATTGCCGGCTCGCTCACCCCGATCCGCCGCTCGACGCTTGCCGCGCGGGTCGCCTCGACGATCGTCGAACTGCCGGTCAAGGTCGGCGACGTGGTGAAGGCGGGCGACCTGCTCATCCGCTTCGACAAGATGGCGCTCGAATCCACGTTGACCGTTCGCCAGGCTTCGGCGGAGGCGATGCGCGCGCAGCTGGAACTTGCCGAATCCGTCCAGCGACGAACCGCGGCTCTCGGCGAGCGCGGCGCCTCCTCGGAGGCCGCTCAGCTCGAAGCCCAGGCGAATGTCGCCAACCTCCAGGCGCAGATCCGGTCGAAGCAGGCCGAGATCGCCGATGCCGAGCGCGACCTCGCCAATGCGGAGGTCCGCGCCGCTTTCGACGGCGTGATCGCCTCGCGCCCTGTCGAGCAGGACCAGACGGTCGGGCTGAACACCGAGCTCATGACCATCGTCGACCTCAGCAAGATGGAGGTCGATGCCGGCGTGCCGACCAGCCGCATCCCCATGGTGAGCATCGGCCAGCCCGTCGAACTGAACGTCGAGGGTTTTCCCGACCGGACCTTCTCCGGCAAGGTCACGCGCATCTCGCCGACGGCGGTCGCGGGCTCGCGCGCGGTCCGGGTGTTCCTGGCGATCGAGAATGACGACGGTATCCTCAAGGGCGGCATGTTCACGACAGGCATCCTGAAGGTCGACGAACGCAAGAATATCATCGCGCTGCCCAATTCGGCGATCCGCACCGATCAGGCGGGCAGTTTCGTGCTGAAGGTGCAGGACGGCGTGCTGCGCCGCCAGCCGGTCCAGCTCGGCACGGCCTGGACGGATCGAAGCCTCGTGGAAGTGTCCGGGCTTGAAGCCGGCGAAATCGTCGTCTCCGCGCCGCTGCCGGCACTTGAAGCCGACATGCCCGTCGTCGTCGAGGGGCTGTAAGCCATGTTCCTCACGCGTATCAGCGTCAAATACCCCGTCTTCGCGACGATGATGATGGTGACGATCCTGGTGATCGGGCTGTTTTCCTATTCGCGCCTCGGCGTCGACCAGTTTCCCGAAACCGACCTGCCGATCGTCGTCGTCACGGCGACCTATACGGGCGCGTCGCCTTCGACGGTCGAAAGCGAAGTGTCGCGGCCGATCGAATCCGCGCTGAACACCATCGGCGGCATCGACACGATCATCTCTGAATCCTACGAGGGCCGCTCGGTCGTCGTCGTGCAGTTCGAACTCGACGTGGATTCGCAGGTGGCCGCCCAGGAGGTCCGTGACCGCGTGGCGCGGCTGGAGGCAGGCTTTCCGGATGCCGTGGACACGCCACAGGTCACCCGCTTCAATCCGGATGACGCCCCGATCCTGTCGATTGCGGCCTCCTCGTCGAAACGCTCGCTTTCGGAAATCACCACGCTCGCCAACCGCGTCATCACCAACCGGCTGAGCGTGATTGCCGGCGTCGGCCAGATCTCGCTGGTCGGCGGCAGCGAGCGGCAGGTGCTGGTGATGGTCGATCCGGATCGGCTGGAAGCCTATGGCATCGCCGTCACATCGGTCATGGACGCCATCCGCAAGGAGAACCAGGACCGCGCCGCCGGCACGCTGATCTCCGGCATCAACCAGCGCATCGTCACCGTCGAGGGCCGCATTCCCGACGTTGCCGGCTTCAACGGCATCATCGTGGCGCAGAGCGGCGGATATCCGGTCTATCTCTCTGATGTCGCGACCGTGCTCGACGTTGGCGCAGAGGTGACGAGCCGGGCGACCTATCAGGGTGTGCCGTCGCTCGGGCTCGATATCGTCAAGGTACAGGGCGCCAACACCGTGGAAGTGGCGTCCGAACTGCGCAAGGAAATCGCCGCGCTCAACATCGAACTCGCCCCGGAAGGGGTGGAGCTGAAGGTGACGCGCGACAATTCCCGCCCGATCGCCGCCCAGGTGCAGGAGGTGCAGCGCACGCTGATCGAGGGCGGCGTGCTCACCGTCGTCATTGTCTTCCTGTTCCTGAATTCCTGGCGCTCGACGGTCATCACCGGGCTGACGTTGCCGATCTCGGTGATCGGCACCTTCGCCGTCATCTATGCGCTCGGCTTCACGCTCAACACCATGACGCTGATGGCGCTCTCGCTGTCGATCGGCATCCTGATCGACGATGCGATCGTGGTGCGCGAAAACATCACCCGCCACCTGCACATGGGCAAGAACCATGTGGATGCCGCGCTCGACGGCACGAACGAGATCGGCCTTGCCGTTCTCGCCACGACGCTGTCCATTGTCGCGGTGTTCCTGCCGGTCGCCTTCATGGGCGGCCTGATCGGCCGGTTCTTCCTGCAATTCGGCGTGACGGTCGCCGTCGCCGTGCTGATCTCGCTGTTCATATCCTTCACGCTCGATCCGATGCTGTCGAGCGTCTGGTACGATCCGCAGTCGGAGCAGAACGCAAAGCGGGGGCCGCTCGGGCGGCTGATCGCCCGTTTCGACCGCTGGTTCGAGCGTCTTGCGGACCGCTACCGCCGGCTGATCCACTGGACGTTCCGCTTTCGCAAGACCACGGTCTTCGTCGTGGTTGCGATGTTCGTCGCAAGCCTGATGCTCGTGCCGCGCATCGGCGCGGAATTTCTGCCGCCGGCCGACCAGGGCGAGGTCTCCATCGCGCTGAAGGCCACCGAGGGCGCCTCGCTGGATTACATGGCCGCGAAGGTCAGCCAGGTCGAGCGGGCGCTACGCGAATTCGACTACGTCGAGACGATCTACTCCACCGTGAACGCCGGCGGCGCGCGCGGCTTCAACGAGGCATCGGTCGCGGTACAGCTCAAGCCGAGCGACGAGCGCACGGTGACGACCGCCGAAAGCATAGAGCCGATCCGCAAGCGGCTGGCCTCGATTGCCGGCCTCGAAATCTCGATCGGCCAGAACTCCGGCACGGGCTCGTCCGAAAAACCGCTGCAACTGTCCGTGCTCGGCGACGGCGAGGAGGAACTACGCCGGATTTCCACCGAGATCACCACGGCGCTTTCGGCAATTCCCGGTGCCACGGAAGTCGAATCCTCGATCGAGAACAAGCGCCCGACGCTTGCCGTGCGGATCCGGTCGGAAGCCGCGGCCGACCTCGACGTCTCGATTGCCACCATCGGCGATACGCTGCGCCCGCTCGTCGCAGGCGACGCCATATCCGTCTGGAATGCACCGGACGGCGAATCCTACGACGTGATGGTGCGCCTGCCGGCAACGGGCCGGCGCGATGCCGTGCAGCTTCGCGATCTCACGATTGCCACCGGCCGCACGGACGACGATGGCAAGCCGATCACCGTGCTGCTCGACCAGGTGGCCGATGTCATCGAGAGCACCGCGCCGGACGCCATCACGCGAAAAGACCTTTCGCGCGAGATCCGCATCGAGAGCAATATCGAAGGCCGCGCGCTCGGCGACGTAACGGCGGACCTGAATGCCGCGATCGCCAAGATGCAGATCCCGGCCGGTTACCGCATCAGCTTCGGCGGCGACGCGGAAAACCTGGAAGAGAGCTTCGGTTATGCGCTCCAGTCGCTGGCACTTGCGGTGATCTTCATCTACATCATCCTGGCCTCGCAATTCGGCTCGTTCATCCAGCCGATCGCCATCATGATGACGCTGCCGCTGTCGCTGATCGGCGTGCTTATCGGGCTGCTCGTCACCGGCTCGACGCTCAACATGTTCTCGATCATCGGCTTCATCATGCTGATGGGCCTCGTCACCAAGAACGCCATCCTGCTCGTCGACTATTCCAACCAGGGACGCCAGGCCGGCAAGAGCCTGCAGGACAGCCTGGCCGATGCCGGTGCCGTGCGCCTTCGCCCCATCGTCATGACGACGCTGGCGATGATCTTCGGCATGCTGCCGATGGCGATCGGCCTTGGCGAAGGCGGCGAACAGCGTGCGCCGATGGCGCACGCCGTCATCGGCGGCCTGATTTCCTCGACGCTGCTGACGCTCGTCTTCGTGCCCGTCGTCCTGACCTTTCTCGACCCGCTCGGCGCGCGCATCGCCGGATGGTTCCCGAAGGGGCCAAAGGAGCGGCGCGAGGAGCAGGAGGCGTAAGGGCGCTAAAGCACGACGACGCGGTTCCCGGGATTGGGGCCGGTTTTCAGGCGCGTCAGTGCTTGGGGCAGCTCATCGAAGGCGGTTACCTCGATAAGCTGCGGATCGAAGAGCCCTTCCGAGATGTGCTGCGCGATCTCGGCACCGGCCGCGACGAGTCGTGCCCACTGGCGATCGCAGGCGTGGTGGTGCATGGCGTTGAGGCCGACCTCGTGCAGCGAGATGGTCGTCGAGAAGGCGGGCAGCGGCGCGGTTTCCTGCCGGTCCTGGATGCATACCAGATGGCCGTTTGCTGTCAGCAGCGGCGCGAGGCTGGCAGCATGAGCGCCGCTGACCATGTCGAACACGGCGTTCAGTGGCTGATGCCTTGCCCTTTGCGCCCATTCCTCCTTCCAGCCGTCCCGGCGATAGTCGTTAACGGTTGCAGCGCCGAGGCGAAGCAGGCGATCCGATTGCGAGGCGGAACCGACGGCGTGCACGATCCAGCCGCGCGCGCGGGCAAGCTGAAGGAGCGCACCGCCCACCGCACCGGAAGCGCCGGTCACCAGCACATGGGCGCCGGGCCATAAGGCGACCTTGTCGATGGCTTGCCGGGCGGTAAGGCCGGGGCAGGGGATCGCTGCTGCCGCGGCAAAGGGCAGGGCGGCCGGCAGCGGAATGGCCGCGCGTGCCGGGATGACGGTGTATTCCGCGAAGGAGCCGGGCTTCAAGAGGTCATTATGGTAGGCGACCCGCGTTCCCGCGGCGATATGGTGCACGCCATCGCCCACGGCTTCGACCTCGCCGGCCCCATCGACACCGGGAATATGCGGCCATTCCCAGGCGTCATGTCCCCAGAGGATGAACTTCCAGTCGACGGGGTTGAGGCCGACGGCGCGGTTGCGGACGAGCAACTCGCCCGGACCCGGCTCCGGCTTCGGCCGGTCGCGCAGTTGCAGGACGTCCGGATCACCGGTCGTGTCGTGAACCCAAGCTTTCATGTGCACTTCTCCTCAGCAGACCGAATAACCGCCGTCGACGGGGATCATCGCGCCGGTGATATAGGCGGCATCCTGCGAAAGCAGGAAGCGCACGACGGAGGCGACTTCGGCGGGTTTGGCCCAGCGCCCCATGGGGATGCGGGCATTGATGCGCTCGGCGCGCGCGGCATCGGTGCGGGCCTTTTCGGAAATCTTCGTCTCGACCCAGCCCGGCGCGATGGAATTGACGCGAATGCCGCGGCCGGCCCAGGCCACCGCCTGGGAGCGCGTGACGGCGGCGACCGCGGCCTTGCTCGCCGTATAGGCGGGCGCGCCAGGCGAACCGAAGATCGCCCACATCGAGGCGACATTGACGATGGCGCCGCCGCCGGCTTCGAGCCTTTCGACGAGCGCATTGGCGAGCGCGAAGCCGGCGGTCAGGTTGACGCGCATGACCTGTTCGAACGCCTCGGTTTCCCATTCCTGCTGGTGGCGCAGCATGCCCGCACAGTTGACCAGTGCCGCGACCGGCCGCCCGTCCGGCAGGGTGGCGATGCTTGCTGCCGTGTCGGTAATATCGACGGTGTGGAAGGCGATGCCGGCGGGCAGGTCGTCGTCGCGGTCGAGACCCAGGGCGACCACCGCGTAGCCGCTTGCGGTCAGGAGTTCCGCGACGGCCCGGCCAATGCCGGTGCCGCCTCCGGTGACGACGGCGAGGGGCGTTTCCCGGTCATTCTGGGGCATTTCATCTTCCTCTTCGATTGGCGATGGCGGGGCGTGTAGCGGCCTCCGCCTCGATGGCGAGCATCGCGTCAACCAGATCGGCGACGGTCAGCGTTTTCGGGAAATTGAGCATGTGCGGCACGGCGATCGACGCTTCCGCTACCGCAGTGAGCTGCGACCGATCGACCTGCGCGGCGGTCAGGTCCGCAAGGCAGAGCGGCAGCCCTGCATGGCGGTAGAGCTCCAGGAGGGCGTCGGGCATGGCCTCGCCGATCAGCCGGTGGTGCACGACGAGACCATAGGCGACCTGCAAGCCGTGCGGCCTGGCCTTGACGCCCGGGAGCAGGGGCAGGCCGCGCGTCAAGGCATGCGGCACGGACAGACCGCCGCTTTCGAAGCCGAGCCCGGCCATCAGGATCATCGCTTCGACCGCGGCCTCGAAAGCCTCGGTCGGCTCGCCCGTGCCGGCGGCGTCGTAGGCCGCCCGGCCATGCGTCATCAGCGTATCGTAGCAGGCCGTCGCGATCGTACCGGCGAGCCGCGTCGGCCTTGCGCGGAACATGGTGAGGCCGCTGCCGGCGGCGCAGGCGAGCGCTTCGGCCCTCTTGGAGAGGGCGTCGCCCAGCCCAGCCGCGAACATCGCTTTTGGCGCGCCGGCCAGCAGCACCGTGTCGACGACCACGAAGTCCGGGTTGCGGGGAAGGTGCCGGACCTCCAGCAGCATGTCGTCCTCATCATAGAGCACATAGTTCTTGCTCGTCGGTGCATCGTTCGAGGTCACGGTGGGAATGGTGATCAGCCGCAGGCCCCGCGTATCGGCAAGCGCCTTGCCCGCATCGATCGCCCGCCCGCCGCCCGCTGCCAGCACGATCGCGGGTGTCGCATCGCCGAGCCTGGCTTCGAGATCGTGGCCAGTCTCAGGGCCAAGCCGGCCCTCGAAGGGAAGCACCGTCAGGGAAACGCCCCGCTGCTTGCAGGAGCGGCGGATCGTCTGTTCGACGAGGGGCAGGATGTGTACATCCGCCACAAGCACCGCGCTTTGGCCGATCTGGGCGGCGAAGTCGCCGATGCGGGGCAGGATGCCGCGTCCCTGGACATAGCGTCCGGGCGCTCCGAAAACCTTGAGATCGGCGTCAAAAATGGTCAAAGGGGAATTCATGCAGGCGTCTCTATGGATATTTCATATATCATATATTATGTAGCCGAGCGCGCAAGCGCCTTCTTGTCGTTTTCGAGGATTCTCCCATGATTACCGGGCATACCCGCTTCGTCCCCCTGCTCGCCCATCCCTGCCGCCATGTGCGCACGCCGCCGCTGTTCAATGCCGAATGTGAACGGCAGGGGGAGGACATCGTCATGGTGCCGCTCGACGTTCTGACTGAGCGGCTGCACGCAACCATCGACAGCCTGCGGGCAATCGAAAACCTCGCCGGCATGGTGATCACCATTCCGCACAAGGGGCCGATTGCGGCGCTGTGCGACCGTCTCGTCGGTGCGGCAGCCCTCATCGGCGCCTGCAACATCGTTCGCCGGGAGAAGGACGGCAGCCTCACCGGCGGCATGTTCGACGGCGAGGGTTTTGTTGCCGGCCTTCTCCACCGTGGGCACGATCCCGCCGGCAAGCGCGTGCTGCTCGTCGGCGCCGGCGGTGCGGCGAGCGGTGTGGCGCATGCGCTGCTCGGCGCCGGCGTGGCCGGCCTGACGATCGCCAACCGGTCGCCTGAAAAGGTTGAAACCCTGGCGGGCCAGCTGCGCGGCCTCTTTGAAAACGCCCGCGTCGAGACCGGCCCGCCCGATCCCCGCGGCTTCGACATCGTCATCAACGGCACCGCGCTTGGCATGCATGCGGGCGATGCGCTGCCCGTCGACGTGGACCGGCTCGACGCCGGCACGGTCGTCGGCGAGGTGGTGATGCAGCCGGACGTGACGCCGCTTCTTGCCGCGGCAGAGGCGCGGGGCTGTGTCATTCACAAGGGCATCCACATGATCGAGCAGCAGGTGCGCCTGCTCGTCGATTTCCTGAAATGAAAGAAGGCTCGCATCGCGCTTCGTGATGCGGGCCAGTTTCGCGTGCGGGAGGTTCACACGCGGCGTTTCGCCCGGGCGCCGATGCCCTGCATCAGCACGGCGAGGATGATGATGACGCCCTTGATGATCTGCTGCGGATAGGCCGGCACGCTCATCAGGTTCATGATGTTGCCGATCAGGCCGAGGATCAGCACGCCGATCATCGTGTTCGTCACGGTGCCACGTCCGCCGGACAGCAACGCGCCGCCGATGACGCAGGCCGCAATCGCGTCGAGCTCCAGGCCGATGCCGGTGACCGGCGTGCCCACGGCGGTGCGGGCGGTGACGAAGATGCCGGCCAAAGCAGAGAGCGCGCCGCTCAGCGTGAAGGCGAGGAACTTGTAGCGCCAGACGGGCAGGCCGGCGAGGCGGACGGCATTCTCGTTGCTGCCGGTGGCGACGGTCAGCCGTCCCCAGTTCGTGCGGCGCAGCAGGAAGACGAAGAGCGCGATGACGATGAGCACGGCGAGCACCGGCCAGGGCAGGCCGATGCCGGGAACTCCCTTGCTGCCGAAGCCGGTCAGGATCTGCGCGGTCGGCAGGTCGCGCGGAAAGCGCACCGGCTGGCCGTTCGACAGCATATAGGCGAGGCCGCGTGCCATGGTCATCATGGCGAGCGTCGCGACGAAGGACGCCATGCCGAAGCCCGCCACGAGCGCGCCGTTGATGGCGCCGAGCAGCGCGCCGAAAAGAATGCCACCGAAGACACATACCAGCAGGGCCGTCGGGCCGTCGAAGGGCATCGCCGGCATTGCCATCGCCACGCCCATGCCGCCGATCGCCGCGATGGAACCCACCGAAAGGTCGATGCCGCCGGTGAGGATGACGAGCAGCATGCCGATCGAGACGAGGGCGAGGGGTGCCAGTTGCCGCAGCAGGTTGAAGAGGTTCTGCAGCGTCAGGAAGTGTTCCGACAGCAGCGTGGATATCACCACCAGTGCGGCCAGCATGATGTAGATATTGTAGGTGACGAGGAGGGAAACGAGGCCAGGAGCCTTCGGATTATTGGACATGCTTGCGCCCCATTGCCAGTTCGATGATGCCTTCCTCGGTGAGCTGTTCGCCGGAAAGTTCGCCGGCGAGGCGGCCGGCGCGCATGACGATCACGCGATCGCACATGCCGATCAGCTCCAGCATTTCCGAGGAGACCATGACGATGGCGGCGCCATTGGCCGCCAGCTCGTTGATGACGCGGTAGATTTCGACCTTCGCGCCGACATCGACACCGCGCGTCGGTTCGTCGAGCAGCAGGATCTCGCAGCCCGAGACGAGCCACTTCATGATCGCGACCTTCTGCTGGTTGCCGCCGGACAGCGTTCCGGCCTCGGCGTTTATGCTCGCGGCCTTCAGGTTCAGCCGGCTGCGCAGAGCCTCGGTGGCGCCGCGCTCGCGCGCTTCGCGGATGAGGCCCCAAAAGCCGAGATGCGGGTTGACCGGCGTCAGCATGGCATTGTTGAGGATCGGCAGGTCGAGCAGGCAGCCCTGCTGCTTGCGATCCTCCGGCACGAGGCCGATGCCCGCCCGGACGGCGTCACCGGGCGAGCGGATGGTGCGGGCACGACCATCGATGCGGATTTCGCCGGCCGAGACCGGGTCCGCGCCGAAAATCGCGCGCAGCACCTCGGTTCGCCCCGCGCCAACAAGGCCGCCGATGCCCAGCACTTCGCCGCGGCGCACCGTGAAGCTGACGTCGGAGACCAGCCCGCCGGCCGCGAGCGCGTTCACCTCCAGCGCCACCGGGCCGGGGGTGATCTGCCGTTCGGGGAAGAAGTCCTTCAGTTCACGGCCGATCATCAGGTTGACCAGCGACGTGTGGTCGAGCGTGCCGGTTTCCCAGGTCCCGACGGTCGCGCCGTCCTTGAGCACGGTCACCCGGTCGCAGAGGCTGAAGATCTCGTCCAGCCGGTGCGAGATGTAGACGATGCAGACGCCCTGGTCGCGCAGCCGCCGCACGAGGTCGAAGAGCTTTTCCGTCTCGTGCGTGGTGAGCACGGCCGTCGGCTCGTCGAGCACGAGGATCGAGCAGTCACGCGACAGCGCCTTGCAGATTTCCACTACCTGCTGGCGCGCGATGGTGAGCCCGCCGGCGATCTCGCCGGGATCGATGTCGTCGAAACCCATGCGGGCGAGCAGTTCCGCGGCGCGGGCATGCATGGCCCGCCGGTTGACGAACAGGCCGTGTCCCAGCGTTTCGATCAGGATGTTTTCGGCAACCGTCAGGTCGCTTGCGAGCGAAAACTCCTGGTAGATGATCGAGACGCCGTTGCGGATCGCGTCCTGCGGGTTCGTTATGCTGACAGGTTCGCCGCCGATGCGGATCTCGCCGCCGTCGTGGGTATAAGCGCCGGCCAGGATTTTCATCAGGGTCGATTTGCCGGCGCCGTTTTCGCCCATCAGGGCATGCACTTCGCCCGCGCGTGCCGAAAATCCGGCGCCGCTCAAAGCGGCGATGCCGCCGAATTCCTTCGAGATCTGCCGCATGTCCAGGCGATCCATGTCCTGCCTCCCTTTCATCGCGGCGGACCCCCGCAAGGTCCGCCGCATCATCCCCGTGCCGATCAGCTCTTGAGTTCGCCGATCGTCTTGAAGGCTGGGACCGTGTAGCGGAAGAACGGGTTTGCCGTGTCCGGGTCGATGAACTGGTCGGCGTTCTCCTTGGTCACGATCTGCGAGGGGTAGTAGGAGCCGAGCGGCAGGTTGTTGGCGTCGAACCCCTTGTCGAAGATTTGGTTGATCAGGGTGATAACGCCTTCGCCGGTGTGCGAGCCGGAGCAAAGGCCGGTCACCAGCATGTCGCCCGACTTGACGAGATCGAGCGCGGTGCGGAAGCCGTCCGCGGCGTTCGCCACCTGGATCTTGCCCTTGAGGTCCTGGTTTTCCAGCGCGCGCAGCGCGCCCATGCCCATGAAGTCGTTTTCGGCGAGAATGATGTCGAGCTTGGAGGAATGCGCCGTCAGGATGTCTTCCGCCGCATCGAGCCCGCCTTCCTCCGTCCAGAAGCCGACGCCCATCGAGACGACGCTGAATTTGACCTCCGGATAGTCGAAGGCGCCGCCGGTCTTCAATTCCTGGAACTTGTTGAAGCCGGCGAGCATGGCGTCTTCCTTGGAAAGGTTGAGGCCGAGCTGCTGCGAGCGCTCGTAGATGATGCCGGTGATCATGCCGTTGACGCGGCTTTCCGAGGTGGAGTTGCCGACGGTGCCGAGGATCGCGGCCGCCGTGATCGGCTTGTCGGCGCCATAGTGCTGCGCAACGAAGCGCCCCGCCTCGAAACCGTTGCCGTAGGGGTTGAAGAGCACGGTGGTGACGATCGGGCTGTCATCCGGCACCGTGCCGAGCGCGATCACCGGAATGCCGGCATCGACGGCGCGTTGTGCATCGGCCGCGGCCGCTGCGAGGTCGGTCGGGTCGAGCACGATGACGTCGACCTTCTTGGCGATGAAGGCGTCGATCTGCGCCGACGTCTTCGCCGGGTCGCCATCGGCGACCTGCACGTCGAGCTCATAGCCGTATTCGGCAGCCTTGGCCTTCGCGGTGTCGATGACGCTGACGAACCACGGATTGCCGAGCGTGATTTCGGTCCAGCCGATCACCAGCTTCTTGCTCGCATCGCGCGGCGTCGTCGGCAGCGCCTTGGCGACATCCGAACGGTCGGCCATTTCCGGATCGATGACGCCGGAAAGGGCGGAATTCGGCAGCAGCTTGTAGATTTCGTGTTTTTCGGCGGCATTGGCGGTGCTGGTCATGATGGCCAGTGCGGCCGTGCACAGCATCAGCGATGCCGATTTCAGGAACGTCATGGTCTCTCTCCCTCAGTTGAAGTTGGATCGTCCGCCCCGGAAACCCGGAGCGGAATAACGCGCCCTCCCGGCGCGGGCCGTCAGCCGATGATGTCGCGGACGACGGATTCGATGCCGGCCTGGTCGAGCCGGTAATGGGCGTAGAGATGCGTCGGCGGGGCGATCAGCGCGTATTCGTCGCGGATGCCGTGGCGAACCAGCCTTGCCGGACCGCCTTCCTCCGCCAGCACTTCGGCCACGGCGGAGCCGAGGCCGCCGAGGATGTTGTGCTCCTCGATGGTCAGGATGACCTTGGAACGCGCGGCGGCGGCGAGGATCGCGTCGCGGTCGATCGGCTTGACCGTCGCCATGTCGATGACGCCGACGCTCCGGCCTTCGGCGGCGAGTTTCTTCGCGACCTGCACCGATGGATGGACCGGCAGGCCGCAGGCAATGATTGTCACTTCCTCGCCCTGCGCATGCTCGACAGCTTTGCCGAAGACGAAATCGGCCTTGCTGTTATAGAGCTCCGGCTCGCGCCCACGGCCTGTGCGGAAGTAAATCGGCCGGTCGTGCTCGACCGAGGCAAGGATCGCCGCTTCAAGCTGTGGGCCGTCTGCCGGCGAGACGATCGTCAGGTCGGCGATCGAACGCATGGTGCCAATGTCTTCCGTCGCATGGTGCGAGGTGCCGTAGAAACCCATGGCGATGCCGGTGTGGTGGCCGATGAGGCGCACGGGCAGCGCGCAATAGGCGACGTCCATGCGGATCTGTTCGCAGGTCAAAAGACCGAGGAACGAGGCGAAGGTCGCGACGTAGGGCATCATGCCCGTGGTGGCGAGGCCGGCGGCGGCCGACACCATGTTCTGCTCGGAAATGCCGAAGCTGACATAGCGGTCCGGGTAACGCGCGGCGAAGCGGTTGAGGCCGTTGGAATATTGCAGGTCGGCGGAGCCCGCGACGATCGGGTGGCCGGCCTCGGTCAACGAGATCAGGCCGTTCGACAGGTGGTCGAGGCCGGGGTTCTTCATGTTCAGTTCCCGGTAGTGCCAGGAATTCGGCGAGGTCGGTCGCAGATTGGCTTGGGTCATCTCAGATCACCTTGGACAGAATTTCTTGGCGCGCGGCGTCCGCGTCGACGGGGTCGAGATAGCCGAGATGCCAGCCGGGCTCGGTTTCCATGTAGGAGACGCCCTTGCCCTTCAGCGTGCGCGCGATGATGCAGCAGGGTTTTTCGCGCGACGCATCGGCCTTGACCCGGCGCAGCAGCGCGGTGAGTTCGGCGATGTCATGGCCGTCGACGACATGCACCTCCCAGCCGAAAGCCCGCCATTTCTCGTCGATGGGCTCGATGCCCATCACGTCGTCCACCGCGCCGTCGAGCTGGTAGCCGTTGCGGTCGATGATCGCGACGAGGCGGTTGAGCTTGTGGTGGGCGGCGCCGATGGCGGCCTCCCAGACCTGGCCTTCCTGCATTTCGCCGTCGCCGAGCATGACGAAGGTGGTGAAGTCGCGGCCCTGCATGCGGCCGCCCACCGCCATGCCGAGGCCGTTCGACAGTGCATGGCCGATCGAGCCGGACGAGAAGTCGACGCCGGGCACTTTGCGCATGTCGGGATGGTCGCCGAGCGGGTTGCCGAGGCGGGTGTAGCCGTTCAGCACCTCGGTCGGGATGTAGCCGAGTTCGGCGAGGATAGGGAACAGGCCGACGGCCGCGTGGCCCTTGCCCATGAGGAAGCGGTCGCGGTCGGGCCATTTCGGGTCCGCCGAGAGCGACATCACGTCATAGTAGAGCGCGGCGAAGATTTCGGCTGCGGAAAACACCGAGGTGTAGTGGCCCACCTTGGCGATCTCGATGAGCCGGATGGTCTCCAGGCGCACGAACTGGGCGCGGTCCCTGAGCCGCGCGACCTCGGCCTCCGTGGGTCGGTAATCGTTTCTCACTGGCTGCGTCACACGCTCCTCCCTTCCTGTGCCGATCCCGGCAACAACTCCTTGCGATGGGGCGAGATAACATGATATATGATATATGTCACTGACAAAAATGGAGGAGATGACGTGAATCTTGCACTGACACAGGCGGATGTGGCCGCGATCCGCAGCCGGATCGCCATCAAGGGACAGGCCTTCATCGACGGCCGCTTCGTCGATGCGGCCTCCGGCGAGACGTTCGACGACATCTCGCCGCGCGACGGCAAGGCGATCGCGCGCGTTGCCGCGGGCGATGCGGAAGATGTCGACCGCGCGGTGAAGGCGGCGCGCCGGACGTTCGAGGCGGGGGACTGGCGCGACCGGTCGCCGAAGGAACGCAAGAAGGTGCTCCAGCGTTTTGCCGCGCTGTTCGAAAAACACATGGACGAGCTTGCCGTGCTCGAAACGCTCGACATGGGAAAGCCGGTGTCGGAAAGCCGCAACATCGACGTGAACGTCGTGCTCGACACGCTGCAATGGTATGCCGAGTGCCCCGACAAGCTCTATGACGAGATCGCGCCCACCGGTCCCGGCCAGCTTGCCATGATCACGCGCGAGCCGATCGGCGTCGTCGGCGCGGTCGTGCCGTGGAATTTCCCGATGCTGATGGCGACATGGAAATTCGCGCCGGCGCTCGCCATGGGCAATTCCGTCGTGCTGAAGCCGGCTGAACAGTCGCCACTAACCGCGATCCGGCTGGCCGAGCTTGCGGCGGAGGCGGGCATTCCCGATGGTGTCTTTAACGTCGTGCCGGGTTTCGGCCCGACGGCCGGCAAGGCGCTCGGCCTGCACATGGATGTCGATTGCCTAGCCTTCACTGGCTCGGGCGAAGTCGGAAAGCTGTTCCTGCAATATGCCGGCCAGTCGAACATGAAGCGCGTTTTCCTCGAATGCGGCGGCAAGTCGCCGAACATCATTCTGGATGACGTGCCAGAGCTGCGCGTCGCGGCGGAACGGGCGGCAACGGCGATCTGCTTCAACCAGGGCGAGGTCTGCGTGGCGCCGTCGCGCCTCATCCTCTCCAGGCGCATCCAAGAGCAGTTCCTCGATATCGTCGTGGAAACGGCGAAGTCGATCCGGCCGGGCGATCCGCTCGATCCTGCGACGAAGCTCGGCGCGCTGGTGGAAAGCGGCCACCGCGACCGTGTTGAGAGTTACATCGCCAAAGGCAAGGCGGAGGGCGCGCGGCTGGTGCTCGGCGGCGACCGGCCGGGCGATACGCCGGATGGCTACTATATCAACCCGACGATTTTTGCCGATGTGCGCAATGACATGACCATCGCGCAGGAGGAAATCTTCGGTCCCGTGCTGTCGACGATCACGGTCGAGGACGACGAGGAGGCAGTGCGCGTCGCCAACGACACGTCCTACGGTCTTGCGGCGGCCGTCTGGACGCGTGACCTGTCACGCGCCCACAAGATCGCCCGCAAGCTCAGGGCCGGCACGGTCTGGGTGAATTGCTACGACCACGGCGACGCGACCGTTCCCTTCGGCGGCTTCAAGCAATCCGGCAACGGACGCGACAAGTCATTGCACGCGCTCGACAAATACACGGAACTCAAGACGACGTGGATCGAGCTTTGACATTCACGGGGCGGCTTCGGCCGCCCCTTTTGCTTCCAGCCAGTCGACCATCACGACGCCGACACCGATATCGGCCTGGATGGCGCGGCGTGCGCCTTCCGGGTCGCGGGCGGCCAGTGCGCGCAGCACGTCGTAATGACCGTGTTTGCCGCTGACGAGCACGCGGGGAGGGGTGTGCAGGTGGTAGAGATGGATGAGCGGCCCCATCTGCGCCCACATGCCTTCGATGGTCGAATAGAGCATCGGCATTTCCGCCGCTTCCGCCAGCTTGAAGTGAAACTCGCGGTTGATATGCGAGGCTTCGAGCGGATCGGTGGCGGCGGTCTTGGCGAAATCGGCGTGTAGCGCTTCAAGCACGGCCAGATCCTTTGCCGAGATCTTGACGGCCGCCTGGGCCGCCGCTTCGCCCTCCAGATGGTGGCGGATGAGCTGGATCTCGCGCAGTTCCGAGGCCGTGAGGCTGCGGACCTGGATGGAGGTTGCAGCCCGCATCTCCAGTGCCCGCTCCGTAACGAGGCGGAAGATCGCCTCGCGCACCGGCGTGATGGAAACGCCGAGCTGGTCGGCGAGGCTGGCGATGGTCAGCCGTTCACCGGGCTCGTAGCGGCCGTCCATCAGGGATGCGCGAATGGTGCCGTAGACCTGCTCGGAGAGATTTCCCTTGTTGATTTTCGGCAGCTGGCTCATGCGGGGACCCGTGGCGTTTCCTATCCTGGCACTTACGCATCAAGCGTTCGATGGCGCAAGCGGCGCCAGGCCGCGGATGATATCCGAAGCTTTCTCTCCGATCATTATCGCGGTTGCGTTGGTATTGCCCGAAATCAGTGTCGGCATGACGGAGTTGTCCACAACGCGCAGATTGCGCAGGCCGTGCACGCGGAGCTCCGGATCGACGACCGACATCGCGTCGCGCCCCATCCGGCAGGTGCCGACCGGATGATAGACCGTCTTGCCCTTGGAGCGGATATAGGCGCCGAGCGCCGCATCGTCGTCCACCGCCTTGCCGGGATAGGCCTCGCCGTCTTCCACAAAATCGGCGAAGGAGGGCTGCGCGAGAATGCTGCGGGCGAGCTTCAGCGCCTTCACGGAAAGCCGCATGTCCTCCGGCGCCGTCAGGTAACGCGGGTCGACGATCGGATGGGCTGCCGGGTCGGTGGATTTCAGCCGGATCTCGCCGCGGCTTTCAGGCCTGAGCACGCAGGGGTTCACGGTGGCGCCGGCGCGTTTCACCTGCTCCTGGTCGCTGTCCATGAAGACGATGGGCACGAAATGCATCTGGATGTTCGGCTCCGCCTCCATGTCGTCGACATTCATGAAGGCACAGGCCTCCGTGACATTCGACATGACCGGCCCCGACTTGAAGAGCAGGTATTGCAGCCCGTTTTTCACGGAACGCAAAAGACTGTCCTCACCGTAATAGCCGTAGCGGCCTGTGCAGAAGCGGATGGCGGGGAATTCGAGATGATCCTGAAGGTTCTGGCCGACGCCTTCCAGCCGATGTTTGATAGCGATGCCGTGGCGGTTCAGTTCCGCTTCGGGCCCGATGCCTGAGAGCATCAGCAGCTTCGGCGTCTGCACCGCGCCGCCGGAGAGGATGACCTCCTTGTCGGCCAGGGCCGTCTCGACCTTGCCGTTGCGGACATATTCGACGCCGCTGGCGCGGTCGCCCTCGAAGAGGATGCGTGTGACGAGGCAGCCGGTGCGGATTTCGAGGTTTCCGGTTTTCATAGCCGGGCGCATGTAGCCGACGGCGGCGCTGCACCGCCTCCCGTTGCGGGTGGTGGTCTGGTTGAAGCCGACGCCGCGCTGGCGCGTGCCGTTGAAATCCGGCGTGTAGGGAATGCCGGCCTCCTGGGCGGCGCGCACGAAGGCGCGCGTCAGGTCGGTCACCTGGCGGAGGTCGGAGACGCCGAGCGGGCCGCCGACGCCGTGATAGGCGTCCGAAAGCCTGTCATTGTCTTCCGCCCGGCGGAAATAGGGGAGCACGTCGCTGTAGGCCCAGCCATCGGCGCCGAGGCGCGCCCAGTCGTCATAGTCGCGGCGCTGGCCGCGAATGTAGATGGCGGCATTGACCGAACCGCCGCCGCCGAGCACCGCGCCTTGCGGCATCACGGGCGCGCGGCCGTTTAGCGCCGGCTGCGCCTCCGTCTTGTAGTGATAGAGAAGGTCCGAATCGAGCAGCTTCACGAAACCCGCCGGAATGTGGATCAACGGATTGCTGTCGCGCGGGCCGGCTTCGATCACCAGCACCTTTCCCGCATCGCCGAGCGCCAGCCGGCCGGCCAGCGCGCTGCCCGCCGAACCGCCGCCCACAACAATATAATCCGCCATCGCTTCCTCCCGGGATTTCATGATAATATATGATATATCTATTGATCTCGGGGAGGATCGTCAATGTGTCTTGGCACGACCCGTCGGCTGTCCCGGTCATCGCGCGCCCAGCACCCGCTCTTCGAGTTCGGCCATCGAGGAGAGCCAGCGCACACCCTCCGGCGGCGCGCTGTGGCTGTGCGGCACGAAGACCGTCTCGATGCCGGCGGCAAGCGCTGCCGCCGCGCCGCTGCCGCTGTCCTCGACGATCAGGCATTCGTGCGGTTCGACGCCGAGCAAATAGGCGGCCCGGAAATACCCTTCCGGGTGGGGCTTGCCGAGAAGGACATCGTTGCGAGAAACGGTGACAAGCCCGGGGCAGACCAGGCCGGCGGACCTCAGGTTCACGTCGACGATGGCGCGGTCGCTGTTGGAGACGACGGCCTGGTGGATGCCGGCCGCCGCGAGGTGGTGCCAGGTCGCCACGGCGGCGTCGTAGCCTCTCAGTCTTTCCGCTGCGCGAAAATAGTGGTGGTGCTTGCGGCGCTCCCATTCCAGCGGATCGGCCTGCAAGCCGAAGTCCCGGGCGATGATCGCGTAGATCTCGTCGGCCGAGCGGCCGACGACCCGCGCCTTGAGGTCCGCGGGCGGCGGCAGGCCGGCCTCCTGCATGGCGTATCCCAGCGCCTCGACCGCGATGTCCTCGCTATCCACGAGGGTGCCGTCCATGTCCCACAAGACTGCTCTGATCATGTTGTTTTCCAATGCCAATTTTGATTTCCGGAGGAGGCCGCCTCGCAAGACGGCGTGAGGGCGCGCGCACGGGATTTCTCTCGATCGCCAGTGCAAAAAATAAAAATCATTTTTTTTGGTGTTGCACAATAACGAATTTCATTCTATTTGTTAGTCACGGTAGGAAATTCGATGGAGGGGAACATGGGTTTGACCGGAGCGGAGGTGGTGAAGCGGATTGCGGTGGCGCGCATCCTGCCCGTCATCGTCCTGGAGCGGGCCGAAGACGCTGTTCCCCTGGCGCGCGCCCTGGTCGATGGCGGGTTGCCCGTCGCCGAGGTGACGTTCCGCACGGCAGCGGCGGCGGAATCGCTGCGCCGCATTCGCGCCGAGGTTCCCGACATGCTGCTCGGTGCTGGCACGGTTTTGACGGCCGAGCAGCTCGACATGGCCGCGGAAGCCGGCGCGCAATTCATCGTCACACCGGGTTTCAATCCGGCGATCGTCACGGCGGCGCAGGCGTTCGGCCTGCCGATCGTGCCCGGCATCAACAACCCGACCGGCGTCGAGCAGGCCATGTCCTTCGGGCTGGAGGCCGTTAAATTCTTTCCGGCCGAGCCGAGCGGCGGCGTGCCCTTCCTCAAGGCGCTGACGGGGCCTTATCCGGCCATGCGCTTCGTGCCGACGGGCGGCATCGGTGCCGCGAACCTTGCGAATTACCTCGCTCTGCCCGCCGTGCTTGCCTGCGGCGGCTCCTGGATGGTGGACGCGAAGCTCATCCGGGAAGGGCGCTTTGACGAGATTTCCCGGCTCACGGCGGAGGCGGTCGCTCTCGCCCGCACGGCCTGAAACGGTTTCATCGAAAATCTGGACACGCCTCGATCGGGGCACAAAACGGAGGTTCCAATGCCCAGCAATACCCTGTCGGAGGGGCTGTCCCTCAAAGGGAAATCCTGCATCATCACGGGTGCAGCATCCGGGATCGGCGAAGCCGTTGCCCGCATCTATGCCCAGAACGGCGCCAAGGTCGCCATGATCGATTTCGACCGGGAGCGCCTGACGCGCATTGCCGGCGAGATCGAGGCCGACGGCGGCACGGTCCTGCCGATCTATGCCGATGTCTGCGAAGAGGAGACGGTTCGCGCCTTCTTCAAGCAGGTCAACGACACCTTCGGCTCGGTCGATGTGGTGGTCAACTCCGCCGGCCGCGACAGCCTCGCCCCGCCGGTCACTCGCGTGACGCTGGAAGAGTGGAACAAGACGATCGGCCCGAACCTGACCGCCGTCTTCCTCTGCTGCCGCGAAGCCTTCCTCTATATGGAAAAGCAGGCCGAGGGCGGGCGCATCATCAACATGGGCTCCTCCTCGACCCGCGTTGCCTCCGGCCCCGGCCACAGCCCCTATCGCGCCTCCAAGCACGGCATGCTGGGCTTTTCAAAGAACATCCTGCTCGAAGGCAAGGACAAGAAGATCGGCGTCACCGTGCTCAACCCGAGCCACGTCAAGACGCCGATGACCGAGATCATCGACAAGGGTCTCTATGACGGCGACCTCGAAGCCTATGTCGACGGCTGGCTCGACGAGAAGGAGATCAAGGAAGGCATCCATGCCTCCTGCATCGATGTCGACAACGTCGCCTGGCTCGCCCTCTACGTCGCGACCCGGACGCCCGACGTCACCATCCCGACCATTTCGCTTTATCCCACCCACAAGGCGCACCGCTACGGGATGGAGGTGTAAGCCGATGAAGGCCGCCGTATACCAGGGCAGGGGCCGGATCGCGCTCGAAGAGCGCCCGCGCCCCGTGCCGCAGGACGACGAGGTTCTGATCCGCATCTTCGCAGCCTCGATCTGCGGCACGGACCTGAAGGTCATCCGCGGCGGCCATTTCCGTGTCGGCGAAAACGACACGCGCGTGCTCGGCCATGAGCTTGCCGGCGAAATCGTCGAGGTCGGCCGGCATGTCGGGCATTGGAGGAAGGGACAGCGGGTTTCCGCGGTGCCGAACATCGGCTGCGGCCATTGCGAGATGTGCCGCCGCGGGCTCAACAATATGTGCCCCGACTACGAGGCCTTCGGCATCGATATCGACGGCGGCTTCCAGCAATATATGACCGTCACAGCCAAGGCGCTTTACGGCGGCAACCTCTTCGAGATCCCCGCCGGCATGAGCTACGAGGAGGCCTCGCTGGTCGAACCGCTCTCCTGCTGCTTCAATGCCTGGAAGGACCTTATGGTGACGCCCGAGGACCGCGTCCTCATTCTCGGCACCGGTCCGATCGCCGGCCTGTTCCTGCAACTGGCGAAGGCCTATGGCGCAAGGCAGGTGATCGTGGTCGGCCGGCGGGCGGAACGGCTCGAAGAGATCGCGCCGCAGGGCGCGACGGACACGGTGGATTCAAGCCGCGTCGACGTGGTGGAGGAAGTGCTGCGCCTGACGGACGGCCGCGGCGTCGATGTCGCGCTGACCTGCGCCCCGGCGCCGGAACTGCAAATCCAGGCGATGGCCTGCCTCGCGCGCCTCGGCCGCATGAACGTCTTCTCCGGCCTCAATAAGGGCACCAAGGTCGAACTCGACACCAACAAGGTGCACTACTGGGGCCTGAAGCTGCTCGGCTCGACCGGGTCGAGCGTCGAGGATTATGCCCGGGCGCTGAAACTCGTAGAGACCGGCAAGATCCGCGTCACCGATATCGTGACCCATCGCTTCGGCATGGCCGATGCGGTCGCCGCCTTCGACCATGCACTTTCGGGCAAGGGCATGAAGACCATCATCTACCCTCAGGAGGAGAGCCTGTGATGAAGGCGGCCGTTTTGCATGCGCCGGGGGATCTGCGCGTCGAGGACGTGCCCGTGCCGGACATTGGCCCGGACGAGGTTCTCATCGAGGTGAAAGCCGCCGGTATCTGCGGCTCGGATATCGGCCGCGTCATGGTGACGGGCACCTATCGTTTCCCGACCATTCCCGGCCACGAATTTGCCGGCCGGGTGGAGCGGGTCGGCGCCGCCGTCTCCCATCTGAAAGCCGGCGACCGCGTGGCTGTCGCGCCGCTGATGCCTTGCCGAAAATGCCAATGGTGCGAGGCGGGAAAATTCCAGCTTTGCGACGATTACGATTTCGTCGGCTCGCGCAGCGACGGCGCCTTCGCGCAATATCTCTGCGCGCCGGCCACCAACGTGCTGAAGGTGCCGGACACTGTGTCCTACGAGGTTGCCGCGACGATCGAACCGGCGGCGATCATCCTGCACGGCATCCACAAACTCGATCTGAAGCTCGGCGATGCGGTGGCAGTGGTCGGCTGCGGCGCGCTCGGCTATTTTGCCTTGCAGTTCGCCCGACTTTCCGGCGCACGGCCGCTGATCGCCATCGACGTGGACGACGACAAGTTGGAGCTGGCGAAAAGCATTGGCGCCGATCTCTGCCTCAACCCGACGCGCGACGACGTCATCGCCCGCGTCCACGAGGCGACCGGCGGGCGTGGGGTTGCCGTGTCGCTGGAATGCGCTGGCTCCGCACCGGGGCGGGACCTCTCGATCATGGTCGCGGCCAAGCAGGGCGCGGTCATGCTCTACGGCACCGCCTATGGCGACGTCACCTTCGCGGAAAAGGCTTTTGCGAAGATCGTGCGCGAGGAATTGCAGGTGGTCGGCTCGTGGAATTCCTATTCCCTGCCGTTCCCCGGCAAGGAATGGTTTGACATCATCGGATTGCTTGGCGACGGCCGGTTGACGGTCGAGCCGCTGATTACCCACCGGGCGACGCTTGAGGAGGCGCCGTCCATTTTCAAGGCACTGAAGGACCGCAGCTTCGGCAGGTATCACAAGATCCTGTTCAAGCCGAACGATTGACGATGCGGGGGAGGAAGACATGGTTGAGCGTTATGTCATGGCGCTGGACGAGGGAACGTCCAGTGCAAGGGCCATCCTTTTCGATCGGGGCGGCAACATCGTCTCGCTCGCGCAGCGCGAGTTCCGCCAGATCTATCCGCGGCCCGGCTGGGTGGAGCACGATGCCAACGAGATCTGGGCCACCCAGCTTTCCGTCGCCCGCGAGGTGATGCAGAACGTCGGCATCTCCGCCGCCGAGATCGCCGCCATCGGCATCACCAACCAGCGCGAGACCTGCCTGATCTGGGATCGCAA
Organism: Shinella sp. GW821-FHT10F02; assembly: GCF_058809275.1. Classification (NCBI taxonomy): domain Bacteria; kingdom Pseudomonadati; phylum Pseudomonadota; class Alphaproteobacteria; order Hyphomicrobiales; family Rhizobiaceae; genus Shinella; species Shinella sp. GW821-FHT10F02. The sequence goes on from NZ_JBXASL010000001.1 coordinate 1,169,814, forward strand.
GACCGGCGTGCCGCTGCACCACGCCCTCGTCTGGCAGGACCGCCGCACCGCCGGCATCTGCGACCAGCTGAAGGCGCGCGGGCTCGAACCCTACGTGAAGGAGAATACCGGCCTCGTCATCGACGCCTATTTCTCCGGCACCAAGCTCGCCTGGCTGCTCGACAACACGCCCGGCGCCCGCCGTCGCGCCGAGCGCGGCGAACTTGCCGCCGGCACCATCGATACCTGGCTGATCTGGAACCTCACCGGCGGCCGCGCCCATGTCACGGACGCCTCCAACGCCTCGCGCACGCTGCTGTTCAACATCCGCACCGGCGACTGGGACGAGCGCCTACTTGCGGAAATAAACGTGCCCCGCGCGATCCTGCCGGACGTGCGTGATTCCTCCGACGTCTATGGCATGACCGACCCTGACCTTTTCGGCGGCGAAATCCCCGTTGCCTCCTCGATCGGCGACCAGCAGGGCGCGCTTTTCGGCCAATCCTGCTTCCACACGGGCATGGTCAAGGCGACCTATGGCACTGGTGGCACGCTGCTGATGAACACCGGCAGCCAGATCCGCACGTCCGACAACGGCCTGCTGACCACGGTCGCTTGGCGGCTCGGTGGCAAGCTCGAATATGCGCTGGAGGGCACGCTGTTTTCCGTCGGTTCGGTGGTGCAGTGGCTGCGCGACGAGTTGAAGATCATCCACAGTGCTTCCGAGACGGAAGCGGCGGCGATGGACGTGCCGGATACCAACGGCGTCTACATCGTGCCGGCCTTCACCGGGCTTTCCGCGCCGTTCTGGGATCAATATGCCCGCGGCACCATCGTCGGCATCACCCGCGGCGCCAATCGCAACCATCTCATCCGCGCCTCGCTGGAATCCATGGCCTACCAGATCCGCGACGTCATCGACCGCATGGAGGCCGATTCCGGCATCGCGCTCGCCGAACTGAAGGTGGATGGCGGCGCGGCGATGAACAATTTCGTCCTGCAATTCCAGGCCGACCAGCTGGGCGTGCGCGTGTTGCGGCCCAAAGTCATTGACACGACGGCGCGCGGTGCCGCTTTCCTCGCCGGTCTCGCCGTCGGCTACTGGAAGGACCAGGCCGAACTTCACACCGCCTTCGCCCTCGATAAGGCGTTCGAGCCGACCGTCGAACGCGCGATCGCCGACACGCTCTATCGCGGCTGGTGCCGCACCGTGGACCGGTCGCGCGACTGGGCCGAACACGACTAGGACTTTTACCATGACCTACACACCAGCAAGCCGGCGCACGATGTATTTCATCGGCGTGACCACCGGGAAATCCTCGATCATGAAGGTCTTTCCGGCTTGGTCGGCGCATCTCGGTCTCGATGCCGAGATGAAGGGCATCGATTTCGCGCCGAATTCGGAGCCATCGGCCTATCGCGGCGCGGTGGATTTCATCAAGCACGACCCGCTGTCGCTTGGCGCGCTGATAACCACCCACAAGGTCAACCTGCTCAAGGCCGCGCGCGATCTCTTCGACGACCTCGACCCTTATGCCGAGACCCTGCACGAGATCAGCTCGATCTCCAAGCGCGGCCCGCGTATTGCCGGTCACGCCAAGGATCCGATCACGGCCGGCGCGAGTTTCGAGGCCATTGCACCGGAAGGGTACTGGGCCAGGACGGGGGCGACACTCTGCATCCTCGGCGCCGGCGGCTCCTCGCTCGCCTTGTCGCTCTACCTGCACAACAAGATGCTGGCCGGAGGCGACACGCCGCAGCGCATCGTCGTGACGGCGCGGCGCGAAGCTTCGCTGGCCGAGATGCGCCACGTTCACCAAGAAATCGGTTTTAGCATTCCCATCGAGTATCGCCTCGCGCCGACGCCCACGGAGGCTGACGCGGTGGTCGCTGACCTGCCGCCGGGCTCCATGGTGGTCAACGCCACCGGGCTCGGCAAGGACGGGCCGGGCTCGCCGCTGACGGACGCGGTCAAATTCCCGCAGGACGGGCTCGTCTGGGAATTCAACTATCGCGGCGACCTCGTGTTCCTCGACCAGGCGCGCGCCGCAGCCAGGGAGCGCAACCTCACGGTCCACGATGGATGGGTCTACTTCATCCACGGCTGGACCCGCGTGATCGCGGAAGTTTTCGACATCGACATCCCCATGTCCGGGCCGGCCTTCGACGACTTGAGCCGCATCGCCCGCGACGCCACCGCCTGAAAGGAACAGGACATGACCGTTTTGCCAAGCCTGCATGAATTCAACCTCAACAACGGCCTGAGCTCCACCCGCGAGCCGATCCGCCGCACGCTCTCCAAGATGAAGGGCATGTTCCACGACGAGGCGGCCTTCGAGGCGCAGCTCGCCAAGGGCGACAGCCTGCTCTACGAATTCTACGACATGGGCGTTCCCGATAGCGAGAAGGATGTCGCCTACGGCACCTCGATCACCTATCCCGGCAAGGTGGGCGACGAGTACCACATGACCAAGGGCCATTTTCACACCGTCATCGACACCGCAGAAGTTTATTACTGCCTGCGCGGCCACGGCTACATGATGATGGAGACGCCGGAAGGCGAGACGCAGTGGCTGCAGTTCCTGCCGGGCAAAGCCGTCTATGTGCCCGGCCGCTGGGCGCACCGCTCGATCAACGTGCACCCGACCGAGCCGCTCGTCACCTTCTTCGCCTTTCCCGGCAATGCCGGCCATGACTATGGCACGATCGAGAGCAAGGGTTTCCGCAAGCTGATGGTCGAGCGCGACGGCAAGCCGACCGTCATCGACAATCCCCGCTGGAACGGCTGAGCGGACGAGGCCGATGACCGGTAAGATCGCCGTCACGCCCCGCTCGCTCTCCGGCGCGGGCCATCCCGTCCTGTCGCGGCTCGTGGAGCAGGGGTTCGAAATCGTCTATCCCGCGCCGGGCAAGATGCCGTCGGAGGAGGACCTGTTGCGCAGCATTCCGGGTTGCGTCGGCTGGCTTGCCGGCGTCGAGCCGATCAGCCTGCGCGTGCTCGATGCGGCGAGCGGCCTGCGGGTCATCAGCCGCAACGGCACGGGCGTCGACAATATCAACATTTTCGAAGCCGAGGCGCGCGGGATCACCGTAGAGCGGGCGATGGGGGCGAATGCCCGCGGCGTGGCCGAGCTTGCCGTTGGCCTGCTGCTCGCCGCCTCGCGCCATATCCCCTGGTCGCACCAGCATCTCAGCAAGGGGGAATGGCGCCGGCGCATCGGCTGCGAGGTGAAGGGGCGCACGCTCGCCGTCATCGGCTGTGGCGCCATCGGCCGCGAAGTCGCCGACATGGCACTCGGCCTCGGCATGGAGGTGGTCGGCTACGATCCTTATCCGAATGCGGGCTTCGTGCGGCCGGGTTTTCGCTATGTCGGCCTGGAAGAGGCGCTGTGCGGGGCGGATGCCGTGAGCTTCCATTGCCCGCCGGGCGAAAGGCCCATGCTCGACGCCGCGATGTTTTCGCGGATGCGCAAGGGCGTCATCGTCGTCAACACGGCGCGGGCGGAACTCATCGACGACGGCGCCATGCTGGCGGCGCTCGAAAGCGGGCAGGTTTCCACGCTGGCGACCGATGTCTTTCACCAGGAACCGCCCTCCGCCTCCGCGCTGCTCAGCCACGAGCGGGTCATCCTGACGCCCCATGCCGGCGGTTTCACCGAGGAAAGCGTCTACCGCGCCACCAGCGTCGCCGTCGACAATCTCTTGAAGAACCTGGTGTGCCCATGAGCATTCTGGAGACCTGCCCCCTTGCCAGCGTCGATCGCCTTGAACCGGGCGACGGCGCCACGCTGGCCTGGCTGGGGCAGGCGGGTTTCCTGATCGCTCAGGGCGGATTGCGCATCGTAATCGATGCCTATCTTTCGGATTCGCTTGCGGAAAAATACCGCGGCACGCGTTTCCCGCACACGCGCATGACGCCCCCGATCATCGCGCCCGGCGATCTCACCGGCATCGACTGGCTGCTCTGCACCCATGGCCACACGGACCATATGGACCCCGGCACGATCCCGGCCCTGCTGGCGGCCAATCCCGCTGCGCGCGTCCTCGCCCCGCGGGCGGAACGGGCGCGTGCCATCGAACGCGGCGTGCCGGAAGACCGGCTCGTGCTGATCGATGCCGGCGAAAGCATCGATCTCGGCGGCGTGCTGGCCACCGCCACGCCTGCGGCGCACGAGGATCTGCGCAAGACCGAGGACGGCCATCTGTTCCTCGGCTACGTGCTCACGGGCGGCGGCGTGACGCTCTGGCATTCCGGCGATACGATCCCGTTTCCGGGGCTTGCGGAATGGCTGATGCCGTTCCGCGTCGATCTCGCCCTGCTGCCGGTCAATGGCCGTGATGCGGAGCGCGCGGCGAACGGCGTGCCCGGCAACCTCACGCTGGAAGAAGCGGTGGCGCTTGCCGACGAACTCGGCGCGCGCGCCATGCTCGGCCACCATTTTGGGCTTTTCGATTTTAACACGCTCGATCCCGAGGACGGCGCCCGCCGGCTCACCCCTCTCTCTCCGGAGGCGGAAACGCGCCTCGTCGAGACGGGGACGGCTTATCATGTTGCCCCGGTCGCCCGCCCACCCTTGTCGGTGCTGATCGTCTGCCGCGGCAATATCTGCCGCTCGCCGACGGCCGACGGCATCCTGCGGGCGGCCTTGCCGGATCATCGCATCGACAGCGCGGCCATCATGGACTGGAACGTCGGCAAGCCGCCACATGGCGAGACCATCGCGGTGGCGGCGGGTCGCGGCATCCGCCTCGACACGCTGGTGGCACGCCAGATCCGAGAGACAGACTTCGAAGAATTCGACTTGATCCTCGGCATGGACGATCACAACATGGACGCGATCCACGCCTTGCGGCCCGCAACGAGCCGGGCGCGGATCGGACGGCTCGGCGCCTTCGCGGCACCCGGCGAGGAAACCAATATCACCGACCCGTGGGGCGAACCCCGCGCGACCTTCGAGGCCGTCTTCGACCAGATCAAGACGGTCTGCGACCGGCTCGCGCAGTTCGCCCGCGCGGGCAGCACGACAAACAGGGAGAGGAAATAGGACATGGATTTCGGGATCAACGGCAAGATCGCCATCGTCACCGGTGGCGCCACGGGCATCGGCTATGCCATCGCCAAGACATTTCATGACGAGGGCGCCGTCGTCGTCATCAACGGCCGCGACCAGGCCAAGCTCGACAAGGCCTGCGCCTCGATCGGCCCGCGCGCCCATGGCGTCGTCGCCGATTTGCTGACGCCCGAGGGTGCCACAACGCTTGCGGACGTCGCCGGCAAGCTCGGCCCGATCTCCTTCCTCGTCAACAATATCGGCGTCTTCGACGTCAACGACTTCTTCGAGGTCAGCGACGAGCGCTGGCGGGAATATTTTGAGCACAACCTGATGACGGCGATCCGCATCTCCCGCATCGTGCTGAAGGACATGCTGGCGCGCAACGACGGCAGCATCGTTTTCATCTCCTCGGAAGCGGCGATCCGCTCCATCGGCAACATGATCCCCTATTCGACGACGAAGACGGCGATGCTCGGCCTCAGCCGCTCACTCGCCGAACTGACGCGCGGCACCAATGTGCGGGTGAACAGCTACATGCCCGGCAGCACCGCGACGGAATCGGTGGAGACCTATTTCGCCGATCTCGCCGCCCAGCAGGGCAAGACCGTGGAGCAGGCGCTCGCCGATTTCTACCGCGACGTCCAGCCCTCCAACCTCACGCAAAAACTGATCGACCCGGCCATGCACGGGCGCGGCGTCGTGCAGTTGATGACGAACAACGCGATGAACGGCGTCTGCCACCGTGCCGACGGCGGCACCATCCGCTCCATTTTCGGCTGAGGAGCGCGACATGAGCGGAAAACTCGGCATTCACAGCCTGGTCTTCACCGATGACTGGTCGCCCGCCGCGGCGGAGGCGAGTTGCCGCGCTGCCGCCGAGATCGGCTTCGAACTGATCGAGGTGCTGCTGTTCGACCCGGCCGCACTCGACATTCCGTTGACCAGGCGGGTGGCGCGGGAAGCGGGGCTGGAGCTTCGCCTCGGTATGGCGCTCGGGCCGGATACCGATATCGCCTCGGGCGATCGGGAGATTGCGGCGCGAGGCGAGGCGAGCGTCGCCCGCTGCCTGGAGATCGCCGCGGAACTGGAGGCGCCTGCCGTTTCCGGCATCACCTATGCCGCTTTCGCCAACTATGCGGTACCGGCAACGAAGGCGCAGCGCGCGCAGGTCGCGGCAAGCCTTGCCCGCCTCGATCGGCGCGCCGGCGAACTCGGCGTGCGCCTCGGCCTCGAACCGGTCAACCGCTACGAGAGCTACCTCGTTAACACGCTGGATGAGGCGGCCGACCTGATCCGCGCCTCCGGCGGCTCCAACGTCTTCATCCACATGGACACGTTCCATATGAACATCGAGGAGGGGGATATTGCGGCCGCCATCCACCGCAATGCCGCGCTGCTCGGCTACGCCCATGTCGCCGACAGCAACCGCGGCCTGCTCGGCGGCGGGCATTTCGATGTGCTCGGCTATTGCCGCGCTCTCGAATCCGCCGGCTATCGCGGCGATCTCACCGTCGAGGCGTTTTCCTCCAAAATGCTCGGCGAGGGGCTGGTCGGCGGCGTGCGGCTGTGGCGGGAGGCGTGGCAGGATTCGCTGGCAGCGGCGAAGGCGGCCTATGATGTCTTGCGCGTGTCGCGGGAAAGCGCGCGGGCCGGGTGCACTGTGTGGTAACAAAAAGGAATTTCATTTTCCCCTCGTTGCAAGCTATAGAATTGCGACGATGCAACGGGAGTGATGGTCCGATGGACAGTTCAGCGGACAACAGGCAATCCATCCTCATGCGGATCCGCTGGAAGGCGGGCTACATGAACCCGGCCTTGCGCCGCATCGCGGACCGGGTGCTGAAAGCGCCGGAAGAGATCAAGTCGATCTCCATCAAGGATCTTGCCCTGCAATGCGACGTCTCGGAATCGACCGTCACCCGCTTCGTACGCGAGATCGAGGTGCCGAGTTTCCAGCAGTTCAAGATCCTGATAGCCGAGGAATTGTCGCAGGGCACGGCAACCGCCCAGCCGCCCTCCGAACGCCACGTCTATGAGGACATCACCGCCGAGGACGACGTCGGCTCTGTGTTGTCGAAGGTCGCCGCACGCTATGCGATGACGGTCTCCGACACGCGGGCGGGGCTCGCCGAAAGCGAACTGGAACGCGCGGTCGCGGCGATCGAGGAGGCGGATGTGCTCGGCTTCTTCGCCATGGGCGCCTCGCTGATCTGCGTGGAAAACGCGTTGCTGCGGTTCATGCGGGTGGGCAAGCGCTGCCTGTTCTTCCGCGACCTCGGCATCAGGCAGATCTCCACCTCGACGCTCGGGCCGAAATCGCTCGCCATCGGCGTCTCCAATTCCGGGCGCACCATCTCGACCGTCGACAGCCTCCAGCAGGCGAAATTGCAGGGCGCGACGACGCTCGCCATCACCTCGTTCCCGGATTCGCCGATCGTCCGTCACGCCGACATCTGCCTGTTCACGCCGACGATTACCGGCGTCGTCGGCCCGGGCGAATACCATGAATCCATGGTGTCGAAGATCGCGCAGCTCCAGGTCATCGACGTGCTCTATTCGCTCTATGCGGTGCGCAATTTTGGCCGCGCCATCGAGGGCCTGGAAAAGACCTCCGACGTCACCGCCCTGACCCGTTATTGAAGGAAATCCGATGTCCGACACCTTTTTCGCCGAGCGGCTGAAGCCGCGCCTGGTCGTTGCCGAACGCGCCGCGCGCGAAGCCGGCCGCCTGCTGCTCGCCCATTACGGCCGCCGCGAGGGGCTCGCCATCGAGCAGAAGGGGCTGAACGATTTTGTCTCCAACGCCGACCGCGAGGCGGAAGACGCGATCGCCGCCATCCTCACGCCGGCTTTTCCCGAGGATGGGTTTCTAGGTGAGGAGACGGGTGCCTCCGCCATCGAAGGCGCCGAGTTTGTCTGGTGCGTCGATCCGCTCGACGGCACCACGAATTTTCTGAAGGGCGCGCATAACTGGTGCGTGTCCATCGGCCTCTGGTCGAAGGGTGCGCCGGTTCTCGGCGTGATCTATGACCCGCTGCGCGACGAGCTCTTTGCCGGCGCCGAAGGCATTCCATCCGCGATCAACGGCGTGCCGATCGCGGTCAGCACCATCGACAGCATCGACCGGACACGGCTTGGCATCGGCCATAACCACCGCGTTCCGCCGGCCGTCTTTGCGGCCGATGCCGAGCGCCTCCTGTCGGCCGGCGGCAGTTTTTCGCAGGTCGGCGCGGGTGCGCTGATGCTGGCCTATGTGTCGGCCGGACGGGTGGATGGCTATTTCGAGCGCCAGATGTGGGCATGGGATGCGGTTGCCGGTCTTGCCCTCATCAAGGCGGCCGGCGGACGTTTTGCGCCCTATCCGTCCGGCGAGATATCGCTTGCGGCGGGTGGCCTCGTGCTGGCGAGTGGGCCGAGTCTGTTCGGCGCGCTTTCAGACCTTTTCGACGTTGCCTGAAGGCAGTCTTCCGATAATCCGAAGACCGGCGCTCTTCTCCCCATGGTATTGATCCGACTGGCTTTTCAAGCCAGCCACGGCGCTTACGCGCCTTCGGATCGATGGGAGAGACTTCATGAAGGACGGAATGTTTGTCTTTGATGCGGCGGTGCATTGCCAGGATTTCAGCGATGGCCAGATCAAGGACGGAAGCGATGGCAGGCGGGTGCGCATCCTGCGCGAACAGCTGACCGGTTTCATCAACCTGACCGGCCGCCGCGGGCCGCCGCCGGAGCCGGAAACCTTTTCCGACCCGGACCTCGACTGGGGCGTCGACATGCTGTTCGGCAAGGCCGACACGGACATGGCCTGTGCCTGTTCGGTGCCGCTGTTTTCCCACTGGCGCGCCGGCCTCGGCCCCGTCGAACTCAGCCATGCGCTGGCCCAGAAGGACCCGGCTCGCATCGTGCTGACCGGCGGCGTCGATCCGGTCTATCACGGCCTCGGCCCGGCGCTGAAGGAGATGGAGAGGCAAGTGCACGAACTCGGGGCGGTCAGCTTCAAATTCTACCAGTACCAGTCGCGCGGCTCCGCCTGGCGCGCCGACGACCGCGACATCGCCTATCCGCTCTGGGAAAAGGCGATGGAACTCGGCATCAAGATGGTGCAGTTCCACAAGGGGTTTCCGCTGGAACTCGGCCCCGTCGAAGCCTTCAAGCCGAACGATCTGCAATATGCGGCGGCCGATTTTCCGGAGCTGAATTTCGGCATCCACCACCTCGGCGATCCCTATGTCGACGAAACCATTTCCATCGCCAGCCGCTTCGAGAACGTCTACCTGATCCTGCCGCTCTGGTTCAACCAGTACTACCTGCAGCCCTACAAGATGCTCCAGCGTCTCGGCGAAGCGCTGCTCTACGTCGGCTCGGAGCGCATCTGCTACGGTTCTGAAGCGTTCATCTGGCCGCATGTGCAGACCTATATCGACACGCTCGCCAACCTCGTCATGCCCGACGAGCTTCAGGACAAATACGGCTATCCGGAAATCACCCGCGAGATGAAGGAGAACATTCTCGGCAAGGCCTTTGCCCGCGGCATGGGTATCGATCTGGAAGCCAAGAAACGCGAACTGGGGCTCGTCTGATGATCGATCCTTACGCTCTTGAAGCCGCGCTCGATCGGGCGCGGCCGCTCGTCCTCGGCCATGGTGGCGATATCGAGATCACCGATGTGACCGGAGAGGGTGTCGTGCACGTCGCCCTCTCGGGCGCATGCCGCGCGTGCCCGAACCTTGCCATGACCTTTGTCGGCCCTGTGCGCAGCTATCTCATGGCGGTTCCCGGCGTGTCGGAGGTTCGCTGCGAGCAGGTGAAGGCCGGGCCACGCGCGCTGTCACGGCTGGCGAACCTGCTGCACGCGCATCCTTACCCCGTCGCCTAATCATCGCCACGGAATGCAAAAAAGCCCGGAGGATTGGATCCTCCGGGCTCTTTCTTGCGCGCGTCTTATTGATCAGGGAATGATCCGCTCGGCGCGCAGCCGGTCGAAGACGTCGATGAAGGACTGTTCGGTGTCCTGGAAATCGGAGAAACCGAGCGCGCGGCTTTTGGCCATGGAGTGCAGGCATTCCATCGGGCGGCCGAGGTCGAGGTCGGTGTGCCACGGCGAGGCGAGGCGGTCGAGCGCGTTCGGCTGCAAGCCGTGTTCTACGACGAGAGCCTCCCATTGCGAGCCGAGGCTGCTCATGCGCTCCGTCAGTGAGTTGTATTCGCCGGGATAGGCCGCTTCCACGCCAAAATAGTCGGCGATGCGCTGCCACAGCTGCTGCCAACGGAAGACGTCGCCGTTGGTGGCGTTGAAGGCTTCGTTGCGGGCGTTGGGCTCGGTGGAGGCCCAGACGATGTGTTTTGCGAGCAGTCGCGCATCGGTGATGTCGTTGATGCCGTGATAGGCGGTCGGCGTGCCGGGGAAGATAAAGGGTGCGCCGGTCGCCTTGCAGATCGAGGCATAGGTGGCGAGCGTCGCACCGATGTTCATGAGGTTGCCGACCGCATAGCCGATGATCGTGTGCGAGCGATGCACCGACCAGCCGAAACCATGGCGCGCGGCATAATCCATCGCGATGTCTTCCAGCTCGTAATAGAAGTTCTTCTTTTCCAGTCGCGGGGCATCTTCGCGGAAGGGTGTGACGGGCGTCCCCTTGCCGTAGTCCTCGAAGGGGCCGAGATAGTGCTTGGTTCCGGTGACGACCGCGACGTGCTTGACGGTGCCCGCCGCCGCCACGCCGTCCAGCAGGGTGCGCAGCATGCCGCCGTTCAGGCGGATGTTTTCGTCCTCGTTGCGGCCGAGCGTCCATGTGCAATAATAGACATGGGTGGGCCTGAGCGCGCCGAGCGTTTTGAGCGCCGCTTCGCGGTCGAGAAGGTCGACGGCGATCGAGCGCATGTAGGACGCGCCGGCTGGTGGTCGGCGGCTGAGGCCGGTGATCTCCCACCCGCCGCTGTCGTGCAGGTGTTCGGCCACATTGAGCCCGACAATGCCGGTGGCGCCGGCGATGAGTGCCCGCTTCTGATACATGCTGATGTCTCCTCCATGATGTTCGACCTCGTGTCTGTCATTTCTCGCTTGTGCCGAAAAGCGGAGCACTGGCATAAGTGAGGTGACAAAGGTTCATGAATGGAGACGGATCATGGCCGGCAGGATTTCCGAGATCGAGGTCTTCGTGAAGGTGGTGGAGACGGGCAGCTTCACCGCAGCCGCCGATGCGCTACATCTCTCGCCGTCGGCGGTCAGCAAGATCATCGCCCGCATCGAAACGCGGCTCGGCCTGCCGCTCGCCGTGCGCTCGACGCGTAAGCTGCGGCTGACCTCGGAGGGCGAGGATTATTTCGCCCGCGGCAAGCAGATCCTCAAGGATATTTCCAGCCTGGAGCGCGGCGTGAAGGAGAGTGCCGGCCAGGTCGGCGGCGTGCTGCGCGTCAGTTGCAACGTGCCCTTCGGCCTGCATTGCGTGTCGCCGCTGGTGCCCGGTTTTCTGGAGACCTATCCCGAGATCAGCCTGGAATTTTCGCTGTCCGACAGCACCACCGATCTCATCGGCGATGGCATCGACGTGGCGATCCGCACCGGCGTTCTGACAGATTCCACGATTCGCGCCCGGCGCATCGTCGCCTCGCCGCGCAGGGTGGTGGCCTCGCCCGCCTATCTCGACAAACACGGCATCCCGGCCGAACCGCGCGACCTGCTGGAGCACAATTGCCTGACGCTCGGCTTCAGCCGCAGCTACGGCAAGTGGCCGTTCCGCATCGAGCAGGACGGCATTCCCACGCAGCTCGACCTCGCGGTGAAGGGCAATCTCAGCCTCGACAATGGCGAGAGCCTGCGGCGGTTCGCGCTGGATGGCGTGGGGCTGGCGCGCCTGTCCGAGTTCCACATCGGCCAGGACCTGAAGACGGGGCGGCTCGTCGCGGTGCTCGATACCTATAATCCAGGCGATCGCGAGCCGGTCTCGATCATCTATGCCGACCAGTCGCCGCTTGCCCCGCGCATCCGCGCCTTCATTGACTATCTGGCCCGACATATCGTCGCTTAGGATTTGTGACGAAACGTACAGGATCAAATGACCAATCTTCACCGCACCTGGCCGGGCTGTGGTGTTACTCCTTGGATCAGAGGTTCCGCCTGCCCTGAAGGAGGGCGCCCCGCTGCGGGCGCCGGGCATCCGGAGCCGCCAGGCAGACATGCCTGACAGGAGGATCCGGAATGAATGGTTTGGCCGATCTCAGGATGTTTTCGGAAATCGCCCGCTCGCAGAGCATGGCAAGCGCCGCAAATCGCCTCGGCATGGCGCCGGCAACGATCAGCGGACGGCTGAAGGCGCTGGAGGATCATTATGGCGTGGCGCTGGTGCGGCGCACGACACGCTCGCTGCTGCTGACGGAGGAGGGCAAGCTGCTGCTGGAGCGGGCGAGGCCGGTGCTGTCGGGCTTTGCCGATCTGGAACGCGACATGGGTGGCCGGCGCACGGCCGTCTCGGGCGGCCTCGTGCTCTCCTGTGCCGCGGATATCAGCCGCGTGCAGCTTCTCTCGCTGGTGCGCAGCTTTTCGCGCGCCCACCCGGATCTGCACTTTTCGCTCCGATTCGATCCGCCGGGCAGCCTGCATGAAATTCCTTTCGATGCGGCGCTGCGGGTCGGGCCGGTGCGGGATTCGAACCTGACGATCCGGAAATTGTTTTCGATGGAAACGGTGACCTGTGCAGCGCCCGCCTATCTGGCGGAACACGGCGTTCCCGCTCGCCCGGCCGACCTCTGTCGGCATGAATGCCTGCGGCTCGACGGTTCCGGGTTTGCCGGCAATGACTGGGCCTTTCGCGAGGGCGCGGGCGCCATTTCGGTCGGCGGGCGTTTCCGGGCGAGCGATCCCGCCACGCTGAAAAACTTTGCTGTTCAAGGCCTTGGTATCCTGCGAACGGCATTGGCCGATGTCGAAACGGAACTGGCTTCCGGTCTTCTGGTGCCGGTGCTCGGTGCGTTCGAGCCGGAGCCGCAGACGGTCTGCCTGCTCAGCGACAGCCGGCGCCGGCTGCCGGCCAGGACGTCGGAATTCATCGATTTCGCCCAGGCCCATGTCCGGGCGCCGCTTGGCGTGCGGGGAAATCTGGCGATGTCGTCGCAGGGCAGTCTCTGCGAAATAGTGTAAAATTTATTTTCTTGCAAAAGTTATGAAAAGAAATTAGTTCTATCGGCCGAGGCAAGTTCCCTCCGGCCGACAGGGCTGGCGGCCGGGTAGGCCGGATGGAGGGAGTGAGCGGACCGCCTGGAGGGGTGGTGCGCCGGGGCTGGTCCCCGATTGCCATGGGAGGTTTGGGCAATGGATTATGGTCTTAAAGGCAAGCATGTGCTGGTCACCGGCGGCGCCACGGGCATTGGCCTCGCGGTGGCCGAGGCCTTCGTCGCCGAGGGCGCAAGGGCGACGGTGAGCGGGCTTGCCGAGGCGGAAGTTGCCGATGCGGTCGCAAAGCTCGGGCCTGATGCGCGCGGCATGGTCTGCGACCTCACCGTCACCGGCGAGGACCGGCGTCTTGCCGATTTCGCGCGAGCCGCAGCGCCCGTTGATTTTCTCATCAACTCCGTCGGCATCTTCGAAGTACGGCCGTTTTTTGAAACGCGCGACGAGGACTGGTTCCGCTTCTTCGACGTCAACGTCATGACGGGCGTGCGCATGTCGCGGCTGCTGTTGCAGGACATGCTGGCGCGGGGCGAGGGGTCCATCGTCTTCATCAGCAGCGAGAGCGCGGTGAAGCCGCAGGCCTGGATGCCGCATTACGGCGCGATGAAAGCCTGCCTTCTCGGTGTTTCGCGGGCACTTGCCGAACTCACCCAGGGTACACGCGTGCGGGTCAACACCATCCTGCCCGGGCCGACCGATACCTTGGCCGTGCGGCGCTACCACGAACAGATCGCCCGCGAAAAAGGCGTCACCCGCGAGCAGGTGGTCGCCGATTATTTCGACGAGACCGAACCGACCTCGCTCATCCGCCGGATGATCGCGCCGGAGGAGGTTGCCGCCAGCGTCGTGCACCTTGCGGCCTCGCCCGCGCTGAACGGCATGGCGATGCGGGCCGAAGGCGGCACCATTCGCGCAATTCTTTGATCTTCAACCGGAAAAGACAATGGCTGACCTTCAGATCGACAACCTGGCAAAAACATTCAAGGGCGGCTTTGAGGCGGTGCGCGGCATCTCGCTCGATGTGGCCGACCGCGAGGCTGTGTTTCTGCTCGGTCCGTCCGGTGCGGGCAAGACCACGACGCTGCGCCTCGTCGCCGGGCTGGAAGAGGCGGGCGCCGGCCGCATCATGATCGGCGGCCGCGACGTGACGCAGTGGACGCCGCGCGAGCGCAACCTCGCCATGGTCTACGACAAACACTCGCTCTTTCCGCATCTGAGCGTCTTCGAAAACCTCGCCTATCCGCTGCGGATCCGAAAGATGGCGGAGGCCGAGATCCGCCGCCACATCGCCGGTGTCGCCGAGACGTTGCAGATCGAGAAGCTCTTGGAACGCCGGCCAAACCAGCTCTCCGGCGGGCAGATGCAGCGCGTCGCGATCGGCCGGGCGCTTGTGCGCGATGCGGATGTCTTCCTGCTCGACGAGCCGATCTCCCATCTCGATGCAAAACTGCGCGCCCGCATGCGTGTCGAGTTCAAGCGGCTCCAGCGCGAGTTCAAGGCGACGATGCTCTATGTCTCGCACGACCAGCTCGAGGCCATGACGATGGCCGACCGGATCGTGCTGATCAACAAGGGCCGCATCGAGCAGATCGCGGCCCCGCAGGACCTGTTCGATCGGCCGGAAACGCTGTTTGCCGCCACCTTCGTCGGCGAGCCGCCGATGAATGTCATGAAAGCGGTGATTTCCGAGGCCAATGGCTGCCATTCGCTGCGCGTCGGCGACGCCTATATCGAGGTCGACCACGACTGGATGCAGGACGGCGAGGCGGTAAAACCCGGCGGCAACTATCTGCTGGGGCTGCGGCCGCAGCAGCTTCACCTCTGCCCGCCGGATACGACACATCCCTGCCGCGTGCAGGGCACGGTCTTTGCCGTGGAGACGCTGGGCTCGCGGGTGGTCTTCGATATCGAGGTGGAAGGCCAGGTGATCCGCGCCATGACCACGCTCGATGCAGCGCTGAAATATCCGCGCGCGATCGGTGCGCCGATCGCGTTCCGCATCGATCCCGACTTCATCTACCTGTTCGACGCCGATAGCGGCCGCACCGTGCGCCAGGCCCGCTTCACCCGACAAAAGCCGGCACGACTGCACGCCTGACCGGGCGTGACGATGGATACGCATGCACCATCAACTGAGGAGGAGAGAATGAACATCGTGAAATTGAGTGCCGCAACGGCGGCCGGGTTGTCGCTATTGATGCTGGCCCTGCCGACCCATGCGCAGACGGAGGCGCAGAAGGCACTTTCGGGCAAGACCGTGCACTTCCTCGCCCCGTCCATGCCGCAGTTTGCGGCGCTGGCAAAGTTCTTCCCGGAATTCGAGGAGAAATACGGCATCAAGGTCGTCGTCGATGAGGTGCCGTTCGAAAACTACCGCCAGAAATCGCTGGTGGAAATGCAGCAGGGCACCGGCACCTACGACTTCTTCGCGGTCGACGTGATGTGGCTTGCCGAATATGCCGCGGCCGGCTTCCTCGAGCCGTTGATGCCCTATGTCAAGAATGCCGACCTGACGGATGCCGACTATGACATCGACGACTTCCTGCCACGCGTCATCAGCGGCACGGGCGTCTTCAACGACACGCTCTACACGCTGCCCATCGGCGCAGGTCCCGTCGGCACGACGTTCCGCGCGGACGTGGCGGAGAAGGCGGGCTTCAAGCTGCCGGAACGCTTCTCGCCGGAATTCACCACGAAATACATGTATGACGCCGCCAAGAAGGTGAACAATCCCGAATCCAACATGATCGGCTTTGCCAACATTCCGGGCCGCTGGTTCTGGGGCGTCACCTACCTGCCGTACCTGTTCGCCTACCAGACGCCCGAGACCAAGGGCGACGAATATGTCGACAAGGACTGGAAGATCACCATCAACAACGAGCGCACCGTTGCGTCGATCGACTACTTCCTGAGCCTCAAGGAATTCATGCCGGCCGACAGCGCCAACTGGGGCATCGGCGAGGCGACCGCCGTCTACCAGGCGGGCAACGCCTTCGGCACCTGGAACTACCAGGACTTCGTCAAGGGCTTCTTCGAAGATCCCGAAACGCAGGCGAAGGTCGCCGGCAAGAACGTGCACCTGCACACGCCCGCCGGTCCCGATGGCGTGATCGACCCGTGGTTCGGCGCCTGGTCGCTCGGCGTTTCCAAGGATTCCAAGAACAAGGAAGCCGCCTGGACCTTCATGCAGTGGGTGACCTCGAAGGACGTTCAGGCACGCGCCACCCAGTATGGTGCCGGCCCGTCGCGCCACTCGACCTACAAGAGCGAGACGCTCGCGAAGTATCAGCCCTGGTGGCCGGGCGTCTACGAATTCATGCTGAAGGAAACCAATCCTGACGAGCGCGTTCGCGTGCCGGAATGGGCCGAGATTTCCGACATCATGGGTGAAGAGGGCAACCGCGTGTGGATCGGCGAGATCGACAGCAAGACGGCGGCCGCCAACATGGAAAAGCGCATGACCGATGCCATGCGCAAGGGCGGCTACTACATTCCCGGCCGCAACGACCTGCCGAAGCAGCAGTGGCGTGATCTGACCTACTACGATCGCCTGCCGTCCCAGTGGAACTGATCTCGTGAGGGCGCCCGGGCGTGATTTCACGCCCGGGTCCCGGCTGCCTCTCCAACCGCAATTCAAAGGGACTGAGACATGTCGATCTCGGAACGCACCACAACAGCCCCGCCGATGGCGCTTAGCCATAGGGGCATCCTGTCCCGTTTCGGCCCTTCGAACCGAGCGGTCTTCCCCTGGGTGCTGATGGCGCCGACGCTGATCATCCTGTTCGCCATCGGCATCTATCCGTTTCTCTACTCGCTCTATATCGCGAGCCACAACGTCATCCTGTCCAAGCCGTACCTGCCGCGCATCTTCGTCGGGCTCTACCAGTACCAGGCGCTGATCCAGGATCCGGAATTCTGGCATGCGCTGCGCAAGACCCTACTGTTTACGGTGCAGGCGGTGTTCATCGAATTCTGGCTCGGCCTTGGTCTGGCGCTGCTCTTCCAGCGGCAACTGGCCGGCATCGCCTTCATGCGCGTCTTCATCCTCATTCCGATGATCCTGCCGCCCTTGGTCGCGGCCCTCATCTGGCGCTACATGTTCTATCCCGGCGCCGGCCTGATGACCTACTATGTCGGCGGCATCACCAAGGCCCTCGGCTTCGGTGAAATCCCGTTCCTGTCCGACCCGACGATCGCCTTCCAGACCCTCGTGTTCGTCGATGTATGGGAATGGACGCCGTTCATGTTCTTGATGCTCTCGGCGGGCCTCGCCTCCATTCCGCGCCAGCCCTACGAGGCGGCGGAAATCGACGGCGCCAGCTCCTGGCGGGTGTTCTGGACCATCACCATGCCGCTGCTGCGGCCGGCGATCCTGATCGCCGTCGTCATCCGCACCATGGATGCCTTCCGCACCTATGAGCTGATCGTGATCATGACCCGCGGCGGACCGGGCAACGCCACCACCACCATGAATGTCTTCCTGACGAAGACCGGCCTCGAATTCTTCGATGCGTCGAAGGCTGCGGCCCTGTCGCTGATCATGATGATGATCATCATCGTGATGAGCTTCGTGTTCATCCGCGTCTTCCGGTCCAAGACCGAAGTGGCCGAGTAAGGAGAGCCGCCATGAAGCAGCCAACCTACAATATGGAATCGCCCGCAGCGCCGCTGGTGCAGCGCAACTGGTGGGTCTACCTGGTGCTTATCCTCGTCTGCCTGGTCAATTTCGTGCCCTATCTCTGGGTGGTCATGACCGGCTTCATGGACGGCGCTTCGGCGTCATCAGCCACGCCCGCCTGGTTCTTCACGCCCTCCCTCGAAGCGTTCCATTACCTGATCGTCGAGAAGGGCATCATGAAGAACTTCTTCAACAGCGTGATCGTGTCGCTCGCCTCCACCTTCTTCTCGGTGACAATAGGCATGTTCTGCGCCTATGCGCTGGCGCGCTACGATTTCACCGGCCGGGACGACGTGTCGTTCTGGGTGCTGACCAACCGCATGATGCCGCCGGTGGCGGTGCTCATCCCCATTTTCGTTACCTTCCAGACCGCCGGGCTGCTCGACACGCTGGCGGGCCTGGTCCTTCTCTACACGGCCATGCAGCTGCCCTTCGTGGTGTGGATGCTGACGGGTTACTTCCGCGACATTCCCCGCCGCTACGAGGAATCCGCTATGGTGGACGGCGATACGTGGTTTGCCGCCTTCCGCAAGGTCACGCTGCCGCTGATGATGCCGTCGATCACCGCGACCTCTATCTTCGTGATGATCCTGTCCTGGAACGAGTTCGCCTTCGCGACCTTCCTCACCAGCACGCAGGCGAAGACCATGCCCCCAGCGATCATGGCCTATTCGATCGGGGCGGACATCCGCTGGAACGTGCTCGGTGCCGCCGTCGTGCTGATCACCGCGCCGCTCATCCTCTTCGTGCTGCTGCTGCAACGCCAGCTCATCAGCGGGCTCTCGCAGGGCGTGGTGCGCAAATGACCTCTTTTTCCAACAGAATGGAACGCCATCATGGCTGATATCGAGATCCACAGTCTGATGAAGCAGTTCGGCGCGTTCAAGGCCGTCGACGACGTCAACATCACCGTGAACGATGGCGAATTCGTCTTCCTGCTCGGCCCCTCCGGCTGCGGCAAGACGACGACGCTGCGCATGATCGCCGGCCTCGAAATGCCCAGCAGCGGGCGCATCGCCATCGGCGGGCGCAACGTCACGTTCCTCCGGCCGCGCTACCGCAATGTCGGCATGGTCTTTCAGGATTACGGCCTCTACCGCCACCTGACGGTCTTCGGCAACATCGCCTATCCGCTGGAAGTTCGGCGCCTCGGCCGTGCGGAGATCGCGAGCAAGGTGGAGGCGGTCGCGCGCACCATGCAGATCACCGAAGTGCTGCAACGCAAGCCCGACCAGCTTTCGGCAGGCCAGCTCCAGCGCGTGGCGATCGCCCGCATGCTGGTGCGCGATGCAGACGTCTTCCTGATGGACGAGCCGATGTCGCATCTCGATGCCCAGCTTCGCGGGCAGATGCGCGCCGAGCTGCGCCACATTCAGAAGACCGTCGGCGTCACCACCATTTTCGTCACGCATGACCAACTCGAAGCCATGACCATGGCCGACCGCATCATCGTGATGAAGGACGGCGAGATGCTGCAATTCGCCACCCCGCGCGAAATCTTCGAGCGACCGGCAACGGAATTCGTCGCGACCTTCGTCGGCGAGCCGCAGATGAACATTCTCGACGCCCGCATCGCGCGCCTCGAAGGCAAAATCGTCGCGATGACCGAGCATTTCGCGGTGCCGCTCGATGCGGACTGGGTGGCGCGAAATCACCTTGCGAACCTCGTCGATCAGCCGGTGCGTCTCGGCATCCGGCCGGAGCATATCGCGATCCGCGAAACGCCGGATGCCGATCACCGCATCGTCGCCGAGCTCTATTCCTTCGAGCCGACCGGTGCGGAAAATCTCTACGTGCTTCAGTGCGGTTCCGTCATGGTGACGACCCGCAGCTCCACCACCGAAACGGCCCATCTCTCGAAGGACGAGGGCAGCGCGCTTGCGGCCCGCTTCGATCCGAACTGGATCTACCTGTTCGATCCCGCGACGGGCCGCACCATCGCGCAGGCCGCCGGCAGCGATGTTTCGAGAGAGGATATCTGACATGAACCGATCCAACGTCATCCTTCTCGTCATCCTGGCCTTGCTGCTCGGCTCGTGCACCGTCATGGCCGGCGATGTCTCCCATTGGCCGGCCTCGCTGATCGCCGTCATCGTCATCGTCTCGCTGAAACTCTGGAACGACCGGGCAAAACTTCTCGCCTGGCCGATGGAGTTCCTGCTGGCGGCGGGCGTGTCGATGATCGTCATCAATCTGGCCCGGCTCTACGTGACGCCGCTGCCCTATTGAGAAGGATGATCCCATGACAAGCCCCGCCCTTGCCGTCACCGCGCTCTCCAAATCCTTCGGCGCCAAACGCGCCGTGGAGGACGCCACCTTCTCGGTGGCGCGCGGCGAGATCACCGGTTTTCTCGGCCCGAATGGCGCGGGCAAGACCACGGTGATGAACATGATCGTCGGGCTCACCACGCCGGATGCCGGCGCAATCGAACTGTTCGGCGTGCCGCAGGGCAGCCGCCAGCGGGATCTGCGGGTGCTGTTCGGTTATTTGCAGGAGAAGCCGCGGATCTATCCGGAGATGACCGCGCGGGCCTATCTCCGCTTCTTCGCCGATCTCTACGGCATTGCCGATGCGGGCAGCCGGGTGAAGGAAGTGATCGAACGCGTCGGCCTCACCGCGGCGGCCGACCGGCGGCTCGGCAATTTCTCCCGCGGCATGCAGCAGCGCGCCTGTCTTGCCCGCGTGATGCTGCACCGGCCGGAACTGCTCATCCTCGACGAGCCGACGCTCGGCCTCGACCCGAACGGCGTCGCCGACATGCGTGCAATCTTTCGCGAGATGAAGGCGGAGGGCGTGACGCTGCTGTTTTCCTCCCACCAGTTGGCGGAGATGGAGCGGGTCTGCGACAGCGTGGTCTTCATGCGCCAGGGCCGCGTTCTGGCAACAGGACGGCCGGGGGAGTTGCTTCCGGCCGGCCTCTCGGCGGGCAGCCTTCAGATCGAACTCTATGAACCGATCGCTCAATGCGTCGAGGGGATTGTCGCCTTGCCGGGCGTGGCGCGGGCGCATCAGATCGGCCCGCACCGGCTGGAACTTATGCTGCGCGGCTTGCCCGATGACGGGCGCGATGCGCGAGCGCATGCGGTCCGGCTGCTTTCGAGCGCGGGCTACACCGTCCTCTCCGTCGATGCGGCCACGCCGTCGCTAGAGGACATCTTTATCGGTTTGACCCGGCCGGAAAGCCCGGTCCGGCAGGAGCCCGCAGGGCTCGTTCATTGAAAGGAAAAAGACCATGGACCTCGGCTATCGCGACAGGCGCTGCTTGATTACCGCATCCACCGGCGGCCTCGGCCTCGCGATTGCGACGGCCATGGCACGCGAGGGCGCGACCGTGGTCATCAACGGTCGCAGCCAGGACACCATCTCCAAGGCCATCGCCCGCATCCGGGCAGAGGTGCCGGAGGCGCGGCTGGAGCAGGCCATCGGCAATTCCGGCACGAAGGAGGGCTGCGACGAGCTCATCGCCAATTGCCCCGATGTCGATGTGCTGGTGGTCAATCTCGGCATCTATGAGGCCGTCGATATCTACAAGGCCGGCGACGACCGCTGGTACTCGTTGATCGAGGTCAACGTCATGAGCGGCGTGCGCCTCGCCCGGCACTACCTGCCAAAGATGCTGGCGCTCAACAGCGGCCGCGTGGTGTTCATGGCAAGCGAATCCGGCATCAATCCCGCGCCGGAAATGCCCGCCTACAGCGCCACGAAGACCATGCAGCTATCGCTTGCCCGCAATCTCGCCGAAACGACCAAGGGCACCGCCGTCACCGTCAATTCCGTACTGCCCGGCCCATGCAGCACCGAAGGCGTGGCCGAGCTCATCGCCGGCCTCTATCCCGGTGTTCCCACACCCGAGGCGGAGCGGCGCTTCGTGGCGGAAAACCG
This sequence comes from Shinella sp. GW821-FHT10F02, assembly GCF_058809275.1. Taxonomy (NCBI): domain Bacteria; kingdom Pseudomonadati; phylum Pseudomonadota; class Alphaproteobacteria; order Hyphomicrobiales; family Rhizobiaceae; genus Shinella; species Shinella sp. GW821-FHT10F02. The sequence goes on from NZ_JBXASL010000001.1 coordinate 1,191,575, forward strand.
CCCGACCTCGCTGATCCAGCGCCTGTCGAAGCCGGAGGAGGTGGCCGATTTCGTCACGTTCCTCGGCAGCACGCGCACCGGCATCGTCAATGGTGCGGCGCTCAGGATCGACGGCGGCCTGATCCGCACCGTCATGTGACCGGCCGCGCCATGGAGCACGTTCGCCCGCCCTCTATTCCCCCGCGATTGCGCCCGCCCGGCCTGGGACGGCAGACCTTCCTGCTGGTCCGCCGGGAAGTCGCCGCCAAGTTCGCGTCGGTTTGGTTCTGGCTGGTCGCGAGCGCGCTCTGCCTTATGGCGTATGTTTACGGCGCCGGTTTCGCACGCACCTTCGAGACGGAGTCTGTCGTGGTGACGGCCGATCCGCTGGCCGGGCTGAACACGCTGGTGGTGGCCTTTCTCGGCCTCGTGCTGGGGCTGCGGCTGGCCGGCGCGCTCAGCTGGGAGCGCGAGCACCGCACGCTCGAAGTGCTGCTCGTCGGCCCGGTGCCGTCGAGCGTGGTCGTGCTCGCGAAATATCTCGCGGAACTGCTGGTGCTTGCCGCCCTCGTCGCCATCTACTGCCTCTATCTCGCTATCGCCCAACCGCTTGGAGCTGGCGTAACGGGGGCGGGGGATTTCGCCGGCATCCTCGAAAACGGCCTGTTCGTGCTGCCAGTCATGGCGATGGGGCTTGCCGTTTCCGGCATGACCGCGTCGGTGCGCATGGCTGTTGTCCTCTATCTGGCACTCGTGGCGCTGCTTGCGACCTACGAGGTGGTGCTCGGCCTGCTGCGTACGATGCCCGCGGACAGCATGAGCCTGTTTTCGCTCTACCTGCGAGCGCTGCTGGAGGCGGCGGCCCCCTTGTTCCACGCGCTCTCGCCCGTCGCCGGCATCGCCTTCCTGGCCGAGCGGCTCATCACCCAGCAGGAGCTCCCTCTGTCGCAGTCTCTCGGCGTCGCCGCGCTGACGGCCGGCCTGCTGTTGTTCTCCTGCATCGTGACCAGAATGAAGGGGGCCTAGCCATGCGGAGATTTCTCGCCATCCTCCTTCTGTGCTTTTCTGCTGCCAGTGCCGCTAAAGCCATCGAGCCCGAACGCCGGGACGCCGTCATCGTCACCGGCCGCGTCTGGGATGGGTTTACCTTCAAGGATATGTTTCTGCCGTCGCAGGCGGGGACGCTGCACCTGCTTGCCGGCCAGGACAGCGCCATCTCCTTCGTCGAAACGCAGGAATATTACTGGCCGCTCTCCCGGCAGGTGTATGTCGACCTTGAGAAGAAACGCCGGGAGGTGAACGGCGTCCTCACGATCACGCGCGATGGCAAGACCGTCGCCGAGGTCGGTCCTTCCCCCTATGTCATCCTCTATCACGAAGGCGCCTTGAACGGGAACGGCCAGCTCCTCTGGGGCGCGGACGCCATGCGGGCCTACAGCACGTACCAGGAAGACGAGCGGGCCTTCGCGCGCCGCTATGTCGAGGCCGAAGCGCAACAGCGTATCTATGAACGCAAGCTCCTCGAAGCGGGTGCGGCACGGCTTCGCGGTGCGCCGGTCGAGGTCATCGAAGCGCCCGACCCGCTGCCCAAGCCGAGCCTGAAGCTGGTAACGGTGCCGGCCGCGGCCTATCGCGTTGCCCTGGATGCTGGCGCATACGAAATGGGGCTCTCCGTCGACGGCGTGCTTGTGCCGGGTACGTCGCGCCGCCTCGCCGTGGGCGACATGGCCGGCCGTCGGGTGACCGTCGCGGATGTGGTGCCCGAAGAGCGCTGGACACGACCGATCGCCACCAACAGTGCGGACATGCGCATCTTCGCCCGGCCCGGCTCCACCTTCTATTTGACGCTCTCCGAGGCGGATCGTTTTGACGAAACGGAATATCTGCCGGTGGTCTCGCCGCAGCAGGATCCGGTTTCGGGCCGAAACGTCTGGATCCGCCGCGCGGCATCGCCGCTTGATAACGTCGTGGCACGCTTCACAGAAACGCAGGACCTGCCACTCGCCCGCCTGAAGGTGGTACAAACGGAAGGCTCCGGCTTCGGCTATCAGGTCCGCGCCGCCAAGGAGGGCGAAAAGGAAGACCTGAAGGCCTTCGCAGTCTCGGTGCCTGCGGAAGCCAGTGTCTCGCGCGGCGAAATCCGCTCGCAAGGAGAAGACCTCGCCGCCTTTCAGCGGGAGATCGTGGTGGTCCAGCCCCGCCACGACGGCCTCGCACTCGGCCTCGCGCTTTTGCCACTGCTTGGCTGGCTAGCGCCAAAAATCCTTCGCGGGACGAAGAGCAAGGCAGACGCATAAGGCACGCTGCACATGAAACCCAAGAGGCGCGAAGCGTCCAGGGTATCTATTCTTGGGCTGCGGATCGCCACTGATTGGAAACGGCAATCAATTCCCCCGCTTTGTGAATTGGAGGTAATCACCGGCATGGGCTAGCCTTCGATCATCGGATGAACATTCGCATCCGAATGGGAGGAGAGCCTATGCTGGATGTGACGTCGCCCGACGGCCGGACTTTTGCCGAGCGCCTGCGGGCCGGGGAGCCCTGCTATTCGCTGGGCATCCGCACCGCCCGTTCGGTGGATTTCGTGCGCATGGCGGCGAGTTCCGGCTATGACGCCATCTGGATCGATCTCGAACACAGTACTATTCCGCTCGACACGACGGCCCAGATGACGGCGACGGCGCGCGACCTGGGGCTTGAAGCCTGGGTGCGAGTGCCGGAGGGCGATTTCGGCGTGATCGGGCGGGTGCTCGACGGTGGCGCCTCCGGGCTGATCGTCCCCCAGGTCGAGACGGCCGAGGATGCGCGCAAGGCCGTCAGCTATTGCCGCTATCCGCCGGAAGGCGGTCGCTCCCACAACGCGCTGACGTCCCCTTTCGGCTTCCGTCGTATGGATGGGAAGGTGCGGGCGGAGGCGGCGAACCGTTCGGTCTTCCTGCAGGTCCTGCTCGAATCCGCCCATGCCATCGACAATATCGATGCGATCGCCGCCGTTGACGGCGTTGACGCCATCGGGCTCGGCCTCAACGATCTTTCCGCGAACCTGAACATGTTTGGCGACGTGCGGGCGGCGGCGATCACCACGCTCTGCCGTCGCGCCATCGAGGCCGGTGCGAAACACGGCAAGCTTGTCATCATCGGTGGCCTTCAGGGGGCTGATCACTACCGCGAACTGGTCGGTCTCGGCGCCGCCCCTTACGTCTTCGCGGCCATAGATACCGACATCTTCGTCGACGTTCTCGACCAGCGCATCGCCCGTTGGCGTGCCGCCATCTCCGCCTGATTCTTCACGACCATTGCAGGGACCATTCTCGATGACTGAACCGTTGACCTCCGAACCCATGCTGCCGCTCGCGGGGCTGACCCGGCCTTCCTTCGCGGTGCCGAAAGGCGCTTGCGACGCGCATATGCATGTCTTCGGGCCGGAATCGCTTTATCCGCATGTGCCGAAGCCGCATTACACGCTGCCCGACGGCAAGCTCGATCATTTCCATGACCTGATGACGGTGCTGCATCTCGACCGCTACATCATCGTGCAGCCAAGCTTTTACGGCACGGACAATCGCTGCATGCTCGATGCGCTGAAGGTGGCCGGGCGGCGTGCGCGCGGCGTCGCCATGGTGGAAGACGATGTCTCGCAGGCCGAGTTGGAGGCCCTGCACGAACAGGGCATTCGCGGCCTGCGCCTCGATCTCTTCAAGCGCGCGGACCTGCCGATCGCGGACATCCAGGCCTATATCACCGCGATGGCGGCGAAGATCGCGCCGCTCGGCTGGCACCTGCAATTCTACGTGCCGGGCCGCGTCGTGCGCGACCTCATCGGTTTCCTCGGCACGCTGACCGCTCCCTATGTCATCGACCACATGGGTTACATGATGGAGGAGGACGGGCTGACGGAGAGGGATTTCCAAAAACTTCTGACGCTGATGACGGAGAGCCATTGTTACCTGAAGCTGAGCGGCCCCTACCGCGTCGCCAAGGACAAGGGCTATGGCGCCGTCGCCCATGTGGCCAAGGCGATCGTCGAGACGGATGCGAGCCGCGCCATCTGGGGATCGGACTGGCCGCATATCCCGAAATCGGGCCGCGACACGGGCGAATTGCTCAATCTTCTCGTCGAATGGGCGCCGGATGCGGCCGACCGGCAGAAAATCCTCGTTGACAACCCAAACAGGCTCTTCGGCTTCGAATGAGGGACCGGCATTGATACCGGCGGGCAGGGCACGCAGATGTATATAGGATCACCCAGCATAGCGGCCATGGAACACAACGCGACTGAGGCCGGAACCATGCAAGCTCGACCGGATACCGCGGCGGAACCGCTTCTCTCCGTCCGCAATCTCAACGTCCAGTTCCGATCGAACGACCGGCTGCTGCATATCGTGCGCGACGTCAGCTACGATGTGCGGGCCGGCGAGCTGGTGGCGCTGGTGGGGGAATCCGGCTGCGGCAAGTCGGTCTCGTCGCTTGCGGTGATGCGCCTGCTGTCCGATCCGACCACGACGCGGTTTTCCGGCGAGGTGCGCCTTGCGGGGCGGGATTACCTGCGCCTGCCGGAAAGCGAAATGCGGCGCCTGCGCGGCCGGGACATCGCCATGGTGTTCCAGGAGCCGATGACCTCGCTCAATCCGCTGATGACCGTCGGCCGCCAGATCATGGAGCCGATGCTGGAGCATCTCGACATCGACCGCGCCGCCGCGCGCGAGCGGGCGATCGATCTCCTGAAACGGGTCGGCGTGACGGATCCGGAACGGCGGATGGACCAATATCCGCATGAATTTTCCGGTGGTATGCGCCAGCGCGTCGTCATCGCGATCGCGCTGTCGTGCAATCCCAAGGTCATCATCGCCGACGAGCCGACCACAGCACTCGACGTCACCATCCAGGCGCAGATCCTCGACCTCCTGCGCTCGCTGGTGAAGGAGACCGGCGTCGGCCTCGTGCTGATCACGCATAATCTGGCGCTCGTGGCGCGCTATGCCGATCGCGTCAACGTCATGTATGGTGGCAGGATCATCGAATCCGGTACGGTAGAAGACGTGCTGCGCCAGCCGCGGCATCGGTATACGGCGGGCCTGCTGATGGCCGTCCCGCGGCTCGACCTGCCGCGCGCGGCGCGGCTGCACACGATCCCCGGACAACCGCCGAGCCCTGCGCGTTTTCCCGCCGGCTGCGCCTTCAGTCCCCGCTGCGGCGCGGCGACAACGGCCTGCGGCAGTGTCCCCGGCGACACGGTCCTCGGCGGCCGGCGCTATGCCTGTTTCCATCCTGTCGTCGATGCATCGCCGCAGGACGAACAGCATGCGGAGGCGGGTGCCGAGCACGCGCCTGGCGAAGCGGTGCTCCGCGTGCGCGGGTTGACGCGTCACTTTCATTTGAAGCGCAGGGCGGTGGTGCGGGCGGTCGAAGATGTGTCCTTTGATATTCCGCAAGGCGGCACGCTCGGCCTCGTCGGGGAATCCGGTTGCGGCAAGACGACGGTGGTGCGCACGTTGCTGAGGCTTCAGAGCGCCACCTCCGGCCGTGCTGATTTCGCAGGGCGGGACATCCTGTCGGCCGGCAAGCGGGATCTCGTCGCGCTGCGCAGGCAGATCCAGGTCGTTTACCAGGACCCGTCCACCTCGCTCAATCCGCGCCACCGCATCGCCTCCATCCTTGCCGAGCCACTGCTGGTGCACGGCCTCTGCAAGTCACAGGGCGAGGCCCGGGCGCGGGTCGAGGAACTGCTCGACCTGGTCGGCCTGCCGGCGGAGATGGCGGAGCGTTATCCGCACCAGATGTCCGGCGGGCAGCGCCAGCGCGTCGGCATTGCGCGCGCGCTCGGCATGAACCCGCGGCTGATCGTCTGCGACGAACCTGTCTCGGCGCTCGACGTGTCGATCCAGGCGCAGATCATGAACCTGCTCGCCGATTTGCAGGCGAAGCTCGGCCTCAGTTACCTTTTCGTCGCCCACGATCTCGCCGTCGTGCGTCATATCTCCGATGTCGTGGCGGTGATGTATCTCGGTCGGGTCGTCGAGACGGCGACGCGCGCAGAGCTCTTCTCCACGCCGCGCCATCCCTATACCCGCGCCCTGCTTGCGGCCGTGCCGTCTTTCGCGGCGGATGCGGGGCAGGGGCCGGAGGCGAAGATCACCGGCGAGCTGCCGTCGCCGCTCAATCCGCCGAGCGGCTGCGTCTTCCGCACGCGCTGTCCGATGGCGGTGGAGGCGTGCGCGAAGGTCGTGCCGCCGCCCGTCGCCTTTTCCGATACCCACCGCGTCGCCTGCATAAGGGTCTGAGATCATGCTCCAGTTCATCGGCAGACGCCTGCTTCTGGCCCTTCCCACCCTTCTCGGCGTGGCGACGCTGACCTTCTTCATGCTGCATGTGCTGCCCGGCGATCTCGTCGAGACCATGCTGCGCGCCGAGGGCGGCAATCCTTCGGTGGAACTCGTCGCCGCCGAGCGCGCCCGCCTCGGCCTCGACCAGCCGCTCATCGTGCAATATTTCGAGTTCCTGAAGGGGCTCGCCGCGCTCGATCTCGGCCAGTCGCACTGGACCGGCAAGCCCGTCGCGGAGGAAATCTTCTCGCGGCTGCCCGTCACGCTGGAAGTGGCGGCGCTGAGCATAATCGTCGCGATTGCGCTGGCCATACCGCTCGGCACGCTCGCCGGCATGTATCCGGGAAGCCCTATCGACTACGCGATCCGCTCCTTCGCCATTGCCGGCATCGCGCTGCCATCCTTCTGGTTCGGCATGGTCGTGGCGCTCGCCATGTTGTGGTATTTCAACTGGCTGCCGCCGCTCGGCACCGCCTCGCTGTTCAAGAACCCGCTGACGGCGCTGCAACAGCTCATCCTGCCGGCCATTGCCGTCGGTTACCGCTACTCCGCCATCCTCATCCGCATGATGCGCTCCTCGGTCATCGAGACCATGCACGAGGATTTCGTGCGCACCGCGCGGGCCAAGGGGCTGGCGATGCGCACCATCATCCGGCGCCATGTCATCCCCAATTCGCTGCTGCCGACGATCACCATGATCGGGCTCGAATTCGCGCTTCTCGTCGGCAGCCTCGTCGTCATCGAGCAGGTGTTCAGCCTCAACGGCATCGGGCGCTTGTTCATCGAGTCGGTGTCGCGCAGCGATTTCATCGTCATCCAGGGCATCGTCATGGTGCTCACCCTGATCTTCATCGCCGTCAATTTCCTGGTCGATCTCGCCTATGCGGTCATCGACCCCCGCATCCAGTTGGGCTGAAGCCATGCGCAAATCCTCCGCCGCAACCGAACTCTGGACGACCCTGCCCAAGCCGCGCGGGCCGGTGATGAAACACATCCTCGGCCAGCCGCTCGGCGCGCTCGGCCTGGTGCTGATCGTGCTCGGCTTCGTCGTCGCCTTCGCCGCCCCGTGGATTGCGCCCTACGACCCGCTCGCCACCGACTACGGCAACGCCATCGCCCCGCCGTCCTTCGCCCACTGGATGGGCACCGACAGCTTTGGCCGCGATCTCTTCTCGCGCATCCTCTATGGTGGCAGGACGGCCTTCCTCATCGGCGTTTCGGCGAGCTTCATCGGCTGCACGATCGGGCTCTTCGTCGGCATCACGTCTGCCTATGCCGGCGGCTGGGTCGATGCCATCGTCGAGCGCTTCATGGAAATCCTGCTGGCAATCCCGATCACGGTTCTGGCGCTGGTGCTCGTCTCCAGCCTCGGGCGCAACATGGTCTATGGGGTCGACCTCAACCTCGTCTTTGCGATCGCGTTGCCGATCATTCCGAAGATGGCGCGCGTCGCCCGCTCGCAGGCGCTGACCATCCGCAACCTGTCCTATATCGACGCCGCCGTGACGCTCGGCTTCAGCGACCTGCGCATCATCGTGCGCCATATGGCGCCGAACATTTTCGGCCCGTATATCGTGATGCTCACCGCCTTCATCAGCCAGGCGATCCTCATCGAGGCGTCGCTGTCCTATCTCGGACTGGGTGTGGCCGAGCCCACGCCGTCCTGGGGGCTGATGCTCGCCGGTAATGCTTTCAACACCTCGATGACCGCGCCGTGGATCGTCATCTATCCCGGCCTCGCCATCGCACTGGTGGTCTTCGCCTTCTCGATGTTCGGGGATGCGCTGCGCGACGTCTTCGACCCGAAGGCGCGCTCGGACCGCTGACACTGCTTTGCATGTTTCTAGGGAGGAAACGACATGACGATCCACGGGAAGATACTGGCGCTCGCCGCGATGGGGGCGCTGCTGCTGAACGGCGCTGTCGCGGCCGCGCAGGAGCCGGTGCCGAAGGAGGGCGGCATCCTGCGCTATGCCGTGAGCGACGATCCGGCCAATTTCGATTGCCACGCCGCCAACCATTTTGCGGCCCTGATGCGGCTTGCGCCGCACTATTCGACCCTGCTGCGCTTCAAGCCCGGCAGCTATCCCGATATCGAGGGGGACCTTGCCGATAGCTGGGAGGCCAACCCCGCCGACCTGACCTACACTTTCAAGCTTCGCCCGGGTGTGAAGTTCCATGACGGCAGCGACCTGAAGGCGGCAGACATCGCGGCGACCTACGATCGCCTGACCTGGCCGCCGGAAGGCGTTGTTTCGGAGAGGCTGGAGACTTTCCGCCAGATCGAGAAGATCGACGTCGTCGACGACTACACGGTGCGCTTCAAGCTGAAGGAATGGGACGAATCCGTGCTCGGCACCTTCGCCTCGCCCTATAACTGCGTCTATTCGGCAGCACTTCTGAAGTCGGATGCGAGCTATCCGAAAGAGAAAGTCATGGGCAGCGGCCCCTTCGTCTTCGATGAGTTCGTCTCGGGCTCGGTCTGGAAGTCCTCGAAATTCGAGGATTATTTCCGCGAAGGCCAGCCCTATCTCGATGGGCTCGAATCCTACACGATGGAGGGACCGGCGGTAGTGAACGCCATCCAGGCCGGGCAGATCCACACGGACTTCCGCGGCGTCAGCCCGCAGGGTGCAGATCGGCTGAAGCAAAGCCTCGGCGATGGCATTTCCATCGAATCCGGCCCGGCACTCACCCATTTCCTGGTGACCTTCAATGCCGAAAAGCCGCCCTTCGACGACGAGCGCGTGCGCCGCGCGCTGAACCTCGCCATCGACCGGTGGGGCGGCGTTAAGGGCCTCGGCCGCACGACCGAGATGCGCTATGCGGGCGGTATCTTCCTGCCGGGCGGGCAGTTCGCCGCCTCCGACGCCGAGCTTCAGAAGATGGCCGGCTTCGGCACCGACATCGCGGCAGCGCGCGAGGAGGCCAAGCGCCTGCTCAAGGAGGCCGGGCAGGAGAACCTGAGCTTTGATCTGACCATGCGTAACGGCCCGCCGATCGTCGTCGATTTCGGCGTCTTTCTGGCGGACCAGTGGCGCCAGATCGGCGTCAACGCCCGCAATGTCGTTGTCGAGACCCCGCCATGGGCGGCTGCCCTTTCCGAGGGCTCCTACCAGGTTATCATCGACATTTATTCGGCGCTGCGCGAGGAGCCGACCGAGCAGATGACGAAATATGTCTCGCATGACGTGTCTGCCCGCTCGGCCGGCCGCTTTACAGACCGGGAACTCGACGACCTGTGGCACAAGCAGGCGCTGGAGCAGGACAAAGCCAAGCGCATGGCGCTGCTGCGTACCTTCGAAAGCCGGCTCTATGAAAAGTCCTATTCCGTGCCGGTCGTCTGGCTCGAACGCATCGTCGCGATGAATGCCGCGCTGAAGGGCTGGACCTTCAACCCCAGCAACTTCCTTTATCTCGACCAGTCTTCGACCTGGCTCGACGAATAGGTTTGGCGCAAAAATCCTGAACGGGCAGGCTGGGGCTGAGAGGCCTCAGCCTTCCTGGTTGTGGAAGGCCGTTTGCGCCAGCCGGATAAGATGGGCGATGCGCGGATTTTCCTCGCCGGCGCGAAAGGCCAGGAACAGGTCGGTTTCCGCATCGTCATCGGCGAGCGGCAGGAAGGCGACGTTCGGGATCTTGATGAATTGAAGGCCGGACGGCACGACGGCGATGCCGAGGCCGGACGCCACCAGGCCGATGATCGTCGTCGCCTCCTGTGCTTCCTGCACGATATTCGGGAAGAAGCCGCGCTTGCCGCACAGTTCGATGAACTGGTCGTAGATGCCGACACCGATCTTGCGTGGATAGAAGATGAAATTCTGATCGGCGAGATCCTGGATGCGGATCTCTGCCTTTTCGAGCAGCGGGTGGCCGCTGTGGGCCGCGACGACCAGCCGGTCCGTCGCGAGCTTGCGGAACGAAATCCCGGAGACGAGGTTGCGCTGCGGACGGCGGATCACGCCGACATCGAGTTCCCGCTCGCCGATCGCCTGCAACTGGGCGATGCTGGTGTGCTCCTTGAGCGTGACGTTGATGTCGGGATAGTGGTCGCGGAACGCATGGATCAAGGCCGGAAACGGCGACAGCAGGGAGGAGGCCGCGGTAAAGCCGATGCGCAACTGCCCCGCCTTGCCGCTCGCCACCGCCTTCATTTCCTGTTCGCACGTATCGATGCGCTCCAGAATGCCGAGCGAGTGGTGATAGAGCAGCCGGCCGAATTCGGTGAGCTGCACGCTGCGCTGGGTGCGCAGGAACAGCGGCGCCCCAAGCTCCTCCTCCAGGTTCTGGATCGCGATCGACAGCGGCGACTGGGTTATGTTGAGCTTTTCGGCCGCGCGACGAAAATGCAGCTCCTCGGCGAGTGTGCGAAAATAGAGCAAGTGCTTGAAGTTCATGGCAATTATCCGGGGCGGCGCTTGTTTGTTGTTTTAGGAGATGAGATGATAAGCGGCGATTGATGCATTTTGCAAAACAAAACGCGCAAAAATTGAATTGGCTGCGCAAGGCGAATTCTCCCAATAATGGGCGGAGAAATCATCAGGCAGGGAGGCATCCGTGGATAAAGCAATGAGGAGCGAGCGGGAGGAGCGCAGCGGAAATGCCCTGTCCGAGGGCGGGCTGCTGCGGCGCGTCGCGAGCCTGCCGACCTCCGGCGCCCGCGCCTGCGAAATTTTTCGAATGGATGGCCGCCTCTTCCTCGCCATCCCGCAGCTTGCTTATGACGTGGCGGACCTGCCGGCGCATATGAACAGCGGCGACAGTAATACCGACCTCTTGATCTTCGAATGGGTGAACGGCGGCTTCGTGCCGGCCTCCAGCCTGCCGGTTCCGGGCGGCGAGGATGCGGAATTCTTCACGATCGGCGACCGGCAGTTCCTCGCCACCGCCAGCGCCCGCACGGGGGCCGGTCCCTATCAACCCAATGTCAATTCGGTTGTTTACGAATATGTCGGCGGCGAATGGGTGCCGTTCCAGCGCTTTGCCGGCTTCCTCGCCAAGCAGTGGAAGGCTTTGCGCTTCGATGATCGCCTCTTCCTCGCGCTGGCGCTAGGCGTGACCGTCGAGGGCGTCGAGGCCACCAATCCGCGCCAGTCCGCGATCTTCGAATGGGACGGTGCCGCCTTCGTGCCCTTCCTGACGCTTGATGGCTCCTGGGGCTACAACTGGACGAAGATCGCGGTCGACGACCGGCAGTTCCTCGCCTATGCCGACCATACCGGCAAGTCGGTGATGCTCGAATGGACAGGCGAGACTTTTACTGTCTTCCAGCGCTTCGAGGGCAAGACCGGCCGCGCCTTCCATGTCCTGCCGGTGCCAGGCCCCGTACAGGTGGCCTTCGCCGCCATCGCCGACGACACGGTGGTGTACCGGTGGGATGGCGAGCGTTTCGCGCCAATGCAGGTGCTGAGCGGCCCGAGCGGCCGGGAATTCGCTTCCATCACCCGCGATGGCCGGCACTATCTCGTGCAGGTCAATTTCATCGAGGGCTCGCCGAAGGCGCCGAAGACCGATCTCCTGTCCGTGATCTACGTCTGGTCCGGCGAAACCTGGGAGCGGATCGACCGGTTCGAAACCTTCGGCGGCACGGATGCCGCCTTCTTCGAGGCCGATGGCAGGCAGCACCTTGTCGTGACGAACAGCCTGACGCCGGACGTCCGGTTCTCGGAAAACACCGCGATTTATGAATTTCTAGGTTGAACGGCGCGTTTGCCGTTTCAGGAGCAGCAGTCCATGTCCTACAGACCCGAGCCGCGTTTCGTCGATCTCTACGAGCTTTACACCGGCCCAAACAGCATTGCGGCCGAACTCAGCCAGAAGAAGCGCGATGCGACGGCCGATACGCCCCTTCTGATCTCGACTGGTTCCGACCTCGTGCTTTTTCCCGGCCGCGGTCGCGATCCTGTCTATGAGAGCTTTCGTCACAGCACCCGCGGCTTCAAGGAACTGACCGCCGTCTCCCATCTCGGCACCTCCATGGCTTGGGTGGTCGAGATGCAGGAGGAAGGCATGGATGGATGGCAGGTCTGGGCTCGCCGGTTCCTGGCGCAATGCGAGGCGGTGCGCGCAATCTCGACCGTGCCCTACTGGACCGACGAGGTCGCGGTCGAGGCTTGGAAAGGTTGGGAGCCGAAGATCGTCGACGTGGTCGACTATGCCTGTCGTGCCAGCGAAGACTATCTGCGCGCCGGGCTTTCGGACCCGTCCGTCTTCACCTACGCAGCGCTTCGCGAGCGTTTCCTGGAGCCGTCGCAGCCGGGCAGCCTGCCGGTTCCCTACAATGACGTCATGGTCGCGACCTTCGCGCTGACCTTCCTCGACATTACCCACCGCATGATGCGCTGGCTGAATTCGCTGGAGCTCGACTGGCGCACGGTGATGGTGATGATCTGCGGCAGTTCCGGCCGGCCGACGGCGGGCCTTACCTGGGCCACCAACAATATGTGCCACCTCCTGTGGCGCGCCTCGCAAAAGACGCTTGCGCCCGAGCATCTGTTGATCTCGCCGCACGCGCCGAGCCTCAACCTCGACATGATCAAGAGCGGTGCCGACCTGCAAGACCTGGAGAAGGCCTACCGCACGCTCTGGTGCAAGACGCGGGTGACGGCGGAGATCGGCGGGAAGATGTTCGCCGGCTTTCCCGCCTTCGTGCCCGATATCGGCGAGGCCTCGGTGATCGCCGATCCCCTCGGCACGCTCAGCGAAATGCCGCGGCTCAAACATCCGGACGACCGCTTCACCGCCATCTCCCGGCTGCGCATGGTGATGGAGGACCCGCGCCAGCTCCTGTCGAACTCCGTCGCCGAATTCATCATCGACGAGCTGAGCGACAACGGCCTCGATCCGACGGTGATCACCATCCCCGGGTTCACCAATACCACCTATCCGGTTGCCGGCCGGGCCGACTGTCCCGACTGAAAAACCCCAAAGGAGAGTACCATGTCGAATTCCAACGCAGGGCCCACGGCTTCCGCACGCCTCTATATCCCGTCGCTTTCCCCGCTCTACGATCGGCTGCATGTCGGCGCCGAGACGTTTCTGCGCGTCGTGGCCGGCGGGCTTCTCATCACGCATGGCCTGCCGAAAATTCTCGATCCGTTTGGTGCCGCCGGCATGGTGGAGAGCATCGGCTTCTATCCGGGCGCCTTCTGGTCGCCGCTGCTTTCGGTCAGCGAGTTTGCCGGCGGCGTCTGCCTGATGCTGGGGCTCTTCACCCGGTTCGCAGCGCTGGTGACGACCGTCATCCTGCTTGTCACCGTCTATTTCCACGGCGTGCTGCAGGAGCAGGGCCTGTTCGGCGCGGAGAAATCGATCCTCTGGGCGGCCATCACACTCTTCTTCGTGGTGCGCGGCGCCAACCGGCATTCGCTCGATCACCTCATCGGCCGGCAGATCTAACCCGCCGCTGATGATCCGTTCGGCGGCGCGCAGCGTAATGGGGGAGTGCACTTCAGCGACATGACGGAAGACGCGTGTGACCGGCGACGACATCTCCTATCTCATCGGGCGCGTGTCACTGAAGGACCGCAAGGCCTTCGCCGCCCTTTATGATCTGACCGCCTCGAAACTTTTTGGCATCTGCTTTCGTATCCTCAAGGACAGGAGCGATGCGGAAGAGGTGTTGCAGGATGTCTACGTCAAGATCTGGCAGCGCGCCGACCGTTATGTCGAGAGTGAAACCCATGCGATGGCCTGGCTTGCCGCCATCGCCCGCCATCAGGCGATCGACCGCATCCGGGCGCGCAAGCCTGTGGCGTCGGACATCGATGCGGCCTACGATATTGCCGACACGCTGGCGACGCCGGAAGAAAATGCCATATTACGCTCGGAGGGTCGACGGATCGACGCCTGCATGGATCGGCTCGAGCCCGACAAGGCTGCCGCCGTGCGGCGCGCCTATGTCGAGGGCCTCAGCTATGAGGAACTCGCGGAGATGCATGGCGTGCCGCTGAACACGGTGAGAACCTGGCTTCGCCGGAGCCTTTTGAAACTGAGAGAGTGCATGAGCCGATGACGGCGCCCGACAAAGACATGAAGGACCCGCGCCGCGACGAGGTGATCGCCGGCGAATATGTGCTCGGGGTGCTTTCCGCCGAAGACCGCCGCAAGGTCGAGGCGCGGCTGGCGCGCGACCGCGCGTTCGCTGCCATGGTGAGCCGCTGGGAGGAAAACCTCGCCACCTTCAACGACGACTACGAGGCGCTGCAACCCTCGCCGCTGACCTTTTCCGCCATCGAACAGCGCATTCTCGGCGCCACCCCGCGCGACACGGTGTTGTCTGGCGGCTTCTGGAATTCGCTGGCGCTCTGGCGCTCGCTGGCCTTCGCCTCGATCGCTGTCGCCGCCGGCCTTGGCATCTGGATGAGCACGCTCGTCGGGCCTCGCGACGTGCAGGGTGGGCGGCTGGTCGCGGATCTGGCGGGCGAGGGGGCGACGGTCAACCTGGTGGCGCGGTATGACGATGCCAGCGGTACGCTTCGCGTGACACCGGTCGCCGCCGGCAGGGCGCAGGAAAAATCGCTGGAACTCTGGCTCGTGGAGGACGGCAAGGCGCCGGTCTCGCTCGGCGTGCTGCCGCAGACCGGCGAGGGCGAACTCGCCGTGCCGGCCGTCATGCGCGGCCGTCTCGTGCAGGGCGCAGTGCTGGCCGTCAGCGTCGAACCCTTCGGTGGTTCTCCGACGGGCAGCGCGACCGGTCCCGTCATCGCGTCGGGTGCCGCACGGTTCGATTGACCGAATTGTCCGCGCCTTTTCAATCTATTATGAAAAAAGATCGCCTGTCCTGAAACTCTTTTTCCCAAGGTCCCGTTGCTCGAAGTGATCGCCCGTCGGGCATCGCAACCGGGAGGACCCGCATCATGCGGGCCGAAAAGAAGGACCACTCCACCATGATCCGTTTCACGCTCCGCACCGCCGCGCTCGCCTCCGTTTTCGCCCTCAGTGCCTTTGCCGCCCATGCCGAAAACCCGAAGGTCGGCGGCGCGGCGATGTTCGAAGACAAGACCATCGTCGAGAACGCCATCAACTCGAAGGATCACACCACGCTGGTCGCCGCGGTGAAGGCCGCCGGCCTTGTCGAGACGCTTTCCGGCGCCGGCCCCTTCACCGTCTTCGCACCGACGAACGAAGCCTTCGCGGCGCTGCCGGCCGGCACGGTCGATTCGCTGCTGAAGCCGGAAAACAAGGACCAGCTCGTCAAGGTGCTCACCTGCCATGTGGTTTCGGCCAACGCCATGTCGGATGCGATCGGCAAGATGATCGCCGATGACAAGGGCGACCACCCGGTCAAGACCGTCGGCGGCTGCACGCTGTCGGCCAAGATGGACGGCGACAAGATCACGCTGACCGACGAGACCGGCGGCACGGCCACCGTGACCATCGCCGACGTCAAGCAGTCGAACGGCGTCATCCACGTCATCGACAAGGTTCTGCTGCCGAAGGCCTGACCTCGAAATCCGCGTTCGCCTCGAATCCAGCGCGGATCAGTCTTCAGCAGCCCTGGGCCGCCGGTTTTGCCGGCGGCCTTTTTGCTGCGTGGAACTTTTGGCCCCTTCGCCAGTTCGAAGGCGACAGGCTCACGGAGGTCTTCCCATGCCAGCAAAATCGAAAGCCCAGCAAAAGGCCGCGGGCGCAGCCCTTGCTGCCAAGCGCGGCGATATCAAAAAGAGCGAATTGAAAGGCGCGTCCAAGGACATGGAGAAATCGATGTCCGAAGGCGAACTGAAGGAAATGGCTTCGACCAAACGAAAGGGCAAGCCGGAACATGTGTCGAAATCGGATTGAGCTAGAGGAGGATGGATATGCGGGTGTTGATCGTCGAGGATGAATCGCTGATCGCGGAGCTTCTGGAAACGGTGGTGCAGGAACAGGGCCATGAGACCATCGGCCCGGTTTCGACCATGGAGCAGGCGCTTGCCTATGCGCCGCGCACCGATATTGCGCTGGTGGATCTCGGCCTTTCCGACGGCAATAGCGGCCATCTGCTCGCCCGCCGCCTGATCGACCGTTTCGGCATCGACGTGATCTTCGTGACGGGCGATCCAGGCCCGGTGCAGCAGGGTTTCGACGGCGCGCTCGCGGTGGTGCGCAAGCCCTTCAGCGACGAGGACATCATCGATGCGCTCGCAAAGGCGCTGGACAAGCGCAGTCGCTCGGTCGGACGCCGCATCGCGTCCTAATCGGTTTCCCGCAGGGATTTCACGTCGAGGATCGAGCGGATCTTGTTTGCGAGATCCTCGATCGTGAAGGGTTTTGGCAGGAGCTGCGTATGGGGCTCCAGGATGCCGTTGTGCACGATGGCGTTGCGCGTGTAGCCGGTCGTGTAGAGCACCGGCACGCTTACGCCCTTCGTGCGCAGCTGGTCGACCAGCTCGCGGCCGGACATGCCCGGCATCACGACATCGGTGAAAAGCAGCGAGAGGGTCTGGCCACCCTCGATGATGCGAAGGGCCTCCGCGCCGTCCGCCGCCTCGATCACGGTATAGCCGAGTTCGCGCAGCGCATCGGCGGAGACAGCGCGGACGCGGTTGTCATCCTCCACCACCATGATCACCTCGCCCTCGCGGCCGGGGGAAAGGTGCTGCACCGCCGTGTTTTCTTCCGCGGCGGCGATCGCCCCGTAGTGCCGCGGCAGGTAGACCTTGACCGTCGTGCCGACGCCGATTTCCGAGTATAGCTTCACCGCACCGCCCGATTGCCGCACGAAGCCGTAGACCTGGCTGAGCCCGAGCCCCGTACCCTTGCCGACGGCCTTCGTCGTATAGAAGGGGTCGAAGGCCTTGGCGACGACGGCATCGGCCATGCCGGTGCCCGTATCGGTGACCGCGATCAGCACGAACTGTCCGGTTTCCAGGCCGGCATCGCGCGCATAACGCTCGTCGACATAGATATTCGCCGTCTCGATCGTCAGTCGCCCACCGTTCGGCATGGCGTCACGGGCATTGACGCAGAGATTGAGCAGCGTGTTTTCGAGCTGGCCAGGGTCGGCATTGATCTGCCAGGCGCCGGCGGCAAGCACGGTTTCGAGCGCGACGGTCTCGCCGAGTGTGCGGTTCAGGAGCTCGCTCATGCCGCCGACCACGCGGTTGGGATCGAGCGGCTGCGGCGAAAGGGGCTGGCGCCGGGAAAAGGCGAGCAGCCGCTGGGTCAGCGTCGCCGCGCGCTGCGCCGCATCCACCGCCCCATCGACGAAGCGGCCGACATCGGTGTCGCCGCGCGCAAGCCGCCGTTGCAGCATGCTGAGCCCGCCGAGGATGACGGCCAGCATGTTGTTGAAATCATGGGCGATGCCGCCGGTGAGTTGACCGACCGCCTCCATCTTCTGCGCCTGGCGAAGCTGCTCCTCGGCCTTGGCGCGCTCGGCCACCTCTTCGGCGACCCGCTCTTCCAGCGTGGCGTTCAGCGCCTGCAGGGCCGCCTCCGCGCGCCGCCGCTCGGCGAGTTCCGCCTCCACGGCCTGGAACAGCCGGGCATTGTCGATCGCGGTTGCGGCATGGCCGGCAATGCCGAGCAGTGCAGTCTCGTGTTCCTCGCCGAAGCGCTCGGTCTCCTGGTGGCCGAAGAACAGGCCGCCGAGCACCGCGCCGGACCGCGAGATGACCGGAACCGCCAGATAGGAGCGCACGGGCAGGTGGCCTTCCGGCATGCCCTTTCTCGGCAGGTTGTGGCCGTAGCGTGGGTCCTTCAGGATGTCGTTGGAACGCACCACGCCTTCGCCAAGAAAGGTCGGCTTGAAGACATCCGTCGCCCGCGGCATCGGGTAGGTCTCGAAGGCGCTGCGCGGGGCGCCCGACAGGGCGTACAGCATGTAGCTGCCGCCTTCATTGTCGAGCACATTGTAGAAGAAGGCGCCGAATTCCGCGCCCGACAGTTCGACGCCGGCATCGGTGACGGTCTGGACGATCTTTTCGAGATCGAGTTCGGCGGCGATGGTCGCGCCGGTATCGTTCATGATCTGAAGGTGACGTTCGGCCTTCTTCTGCGCGGTGATATCGCGCACGGAGCCGACGAACCGCACGCCGTCGTCCGAGGCGACGACGTCACCATTGGCGGCGATCCAGCGCTCGCGGTGATCGGTAATGCCGATCGTCCGGTATTCGATATTGAAGGGCTTCGTGATGGTGCCGAAGACCGATTCCTGCACCGCCTTGTCCGCGCGGTCGCGATCGTCCGGATGAAGGCCGGCCAGGAAGCTGCCTTCATAGGTGATCTCGGCATCCGGCGGCAGGCCGAACAGCGCCTTGCAGCGGGTATCCCAGGTCAGCCGGTTGGCGGTGACGTCGAAGTCCCAGATGCCGATCGAGGCGGCGTCCGTCGCAAGCTTCAGCCGCTCCGCCGCTTCGCGTGCCGTCTGCTGCGAGCGCACGCGCTCGATATGCGCCCAGGAGCGCTCCGTCACTTCGCCGAGAATCGCGAGTTCCGTGGGCCGCCAGACATGCGGCTGCCGGTGGTGGATCGCCATCAGCGCGGTGAGGCGGCCCTGCTTGACGAGCGGCATACAGATGGTGGCGGAAATGCCGATCGCCTGGAAGGTGGCGGCCTCTTGCGGCGGCAGTTCGGCGCGGTTGTCGTTGATGACGAGCGGCCGCCCCGCATGCAGGTCGTCCACCGCGCGCACGCCGAAGGCGGCGAGGCTGTAGTAGCCACGGATGCTGGACGAGCCGGAGGCGCTCCAGTCGCCGCGGATGGTGAAATGGTCCTGGTCGGGCTCCATGTCGGCATAGGCGCAGACGGAGACGTCGAGATATTGCCCGAGCATCCGCGTGGTGATCGCGAGAATCTCGTCGGCATCCGCGCTCGGTGCCGTCGCTTTGCCGAGCACGTCGAGAAAGCGCAGGCGCGCTTCGCTCGCGGCAAGGCCTTCGGTGGAGGCGGGCGGCATGGTCACGGTCGGTTGGGCCTTCTGATCGTCGTCCTGTTGCGCCGGCACGTGATAGGACCTCGACTGATGAGCAAAGCAGTTTGCCGGATTGTACCCATCTCTGCGGTCAATGGAATTGGCATCCGTCAAATTCTGCGTGGCTTGCGGCCTATTGAAATCCCCGGTCTTCGCCGATATGAAAAATATGAGTTCAATAATCCGGTTTGCGGAACGGCGCCGGCGACGATTCTCCTTTTGCGGGACAGATAGCATGAGTTCGTGGCGGACCCGTCTCGGGCGTCTTTTCGAGGATCACCGGCATCAGCTCCTGTCGGTCGTAACACGCCGGGTGGGCAACAGGGATGTCGCGGCGGATCTCGTGCAGGACGTCTATACCCGCCTGCTTCAGGCCGGGAGCCGGGGCGGCGTCGAGGACGATACCAAGGTTCTCTACGCCTCCGCGCGCAACGCCGCCATCGAGCACTACCGCTCGACGAAACGGCGCGCCAATGCGCTGGAACGGCTGTTGCCGGAACAGCTCGGCCTGAACGACGTGGCATCGCCGGAGCTGCGACTGGAAGCGCGCCAGACGCTTTCGATGCTCGACCGCGCCCTGCTGGAGCTCAGCCCGCGTGCCCGCGAAATCTTCATTCTCCACCGCGTCGACGGTCTGACCAACGGCGAGATTGCCAAGCGCTACGGCATTTCCGTCAGCGCCGTCGAAAAACACCTTGCCCGCGTCATGCGCCATTGCCAGGCCTATCTCGCAGCCTTCCGCGGCGACGATTGATCGCTTCACGCGACTGGATGAGGTCTTCTACCCGTCGCCCGTTAGGACTAAGAGAAGCGTGAAACGTCATGCGCTTCCGGCAGGGGATGGCCGGAAGGGACAGGCACAACCACCGACACGGGACTTCGATGCGCGGCGACGCCGAACCGACGGAAGAGCAGAAGGATGCGGCGGCGCTGTGGCTCGGCAAACGTGCGGGCGGCTCGCTGACGCCCACCGAGGCCGAAGAGCTGGAAAAATGGCTGAATGCCGACCGCGGCAACAGGCTGGCCTTCGACCAGTTGCGTGTGCTCTGGGCGCAGCTCGAAGCGCCGGCGATGCGGGCCGCGGCAGCGGGCCGGGCGCCGGTCATTGCACGCAATCGTTCGGGTGCGTCGCGTCGAAGCGCGCCGGTTTTTGCAGCGCTCGGCCTCACCATGTTTATCTGTCTCGGGATATGGGTTGCGCGGCCGACGCTCGTTCAGGATTGGCAGGCCGATTTCGTCTCCGGCCAGCAGGCAGTCACCGACGTGACCCTGCCGGATGGGTCGGTCGCCCGCCTCGGTGCCGACACCGCTCTCGACATCGACTTCTCCGAAAACCGCCGCAACGTGCAGATCCTGCGGGGCGAGGCGTTTTTCGAGATCCGCCATGGCCTACCAGCGCCCTTCCTCGTCGATTCGCTCGGAAACCAGGTCCGCGTCGTCGGCACCCGCTTCAATGTCGATCAGGTCCGCGACCGGACCACCGTCAGCGTGGAGGAGGGGGCCGTCCAGGTGAAGGGCGAGGTTGAAGCGGAAGGGCTGCTGCTGTCTCCCGGCCAGCAGGTGATCGTCACCGCAGGGCGGGCCGGCGCCGTCGAGGCGGCGGACATCGACATGGCGCTCTCCTGGATGAAGGGCCGCCTCAGCGTCCGCAACGTTTTGGTGCGCGACCTTGTCGCCGCGCTGCAACGCCATTCGCAAGGGCGTATCTTCGTGCGCGGCTCTCTCGCCAACCGGCGCATCTCGGGAACGTTCCCGACCACCGACGTGCCCGCCTCGCTGGAGACGATCGCCGCCGCCACGGGTGGCAGCGTCGTGCGCACCGGCCGCTGGCTTTCCGTCCTCTATTGACCGGCAAAAAACTGCACATGGCCATGTGCGGACTTTTTTCCCCCGCCCGTTGTCACTCGTAGGAGCAGGGGGACACCGCTCCCAGTCATTATGCAGGAGCGGTTGCATGCCGAGGGCAATATACGGACGGAATTCTCTATCGGTAATCGGCGCCCTGTTCGCCTCGGTCGCGGTCGTCACGCCGTTCGCCGCGATGGCGCAGCAGACGACGGCCCGCATGGAGCGGCGTGTCCAGGCCTATGCATTCGACATTCCGGCAAAATCGCTCGCCTCCGCGATCTCCGACGTCGGTGCCGTCTCCGGCTGGAGGATCGCCTATGCCTTCGCACTACCGCGGTCGGCGAGGGGGGCTGCCCTCTCCGGCACGATGACGCCGATCGAGGCGGTCTCGCGCCTTCTCGCCGGCACGGGCATTGGCTACCGCGTCGTCGGGCAGAATTCCATCGTGCTCATCGACCCCTCGGTGCCGGAGACCACCGGAAGCACGGGCGGCGCCACGGTGCTGGAAACCATCACGGTGAACGGCGAGGGTGAAACGGCGCTGGGGCCGGTGAAGGGCCTCGTCGCGCATCTGAGTGCCTCCTCCACCAAGACGGCGACGGCGCTGGTGGAAACGCCGCAATCGGTCTCCGTCGTCACCGCGGACCAGATCACCCAGCAGGCGACGCAAAGCGTGGGTGAAGCGGTGCGCTACACGCCCGGCACGCGCGGCGACATTTTCGGCATATCGACATCGCGCGACTACATTCGCGTGCGCGGCTTCTCGCCGAACTACTATCAGGACGGCCTGATCCTGCCTTACGGCATCACCGCCCAGGGCGGGCAATCGGAGCCCTATGGCATGGAGCGCCTTGAGGTGCTGCGCGGGCCGTCTTCGGTGCTGTTCGGCCAGAACCCGCCGGGCGGCATCATCAACATGGTCAGCAAGCGGCCGCGTGACGAGGCGCAGCACGAGGTCTTCCTCCAGGCCGGTTCCTTCGATCGCTTCCAGGGCGGGTTCGACAGCACCGGTCCGCTGAACGACGACAAGACGCTGCTCTACCGGGCCGTCGGCATGGCACGCAAGAGCGGCACGGAAGTCGATCATGTCGACGACGACCGCTATTTCTTCGCCCCGAGCCTGACCTTCCAGCCGGACGATGCGACCGCGTTGACGCTGCTGGGGCAGATCCAGCGCGACCGGGCGGGCATCAGCGAGCAATATTTCCCCTCGCTCGGAACGCTCTACAAGAATCCCCACGGCCAGATTGATCCGAGCACCAACCTTGGGGAGCCCGACAGGGACCGCCAGCGGCGCGACCAGAATTCGATCGGCTACGATTTCTCGCACGAATTCGACAACGGCCTGACCTTCCGCCAGAACGCCCGCTACACTTACATCGATGTCTACAACACGCAGACTTTCACCATGGGGCTGCTGCCGGACGAGCGGACGATCAGCCGTGCTTTCAGCCTGATCAATCGCGATCTGCGCTATTTCACCATCGACAACCAGGTGCTGGCCGCGTTCGACACCGGATCGGTCTCGCATGAGTTCATCGCGGGCATCGACTACAAAGACAGCAAGGAAGATGCGCTGAACGGCAGCGCGGACGCGCCGGACCTCGATCTCTTCGATCCCGTCTACGGCAAACCGTTTGGTCCGCTGGTCTACGACCAGGACTATTCGGAAACCAGCCGGCAGGTCGGCATCTACGCGCAGGACCAGATCCGTTTCAACCAGTGGCGGCTGACGCTGAGCGGCCGGCACGACTGGACGACGACCGGTTATGACGATCGCATGGCCGACACCCTGACGGAGGTCGACCATCGCGCCTTCACCGGCCGCATCGGCCTCAACTACGTCTTCGACAATGGTTTAGCGCCCTATGCGAGCTATTCCACGTCCTTCGAGCCTGTGCTGGGCGCGACCTCGGCGGAACGCGGCAGCCAGCCGTTCGAGCCCACGGAAGGACGGCAGTTCGAGGTCGGCATCAAATACCAGCCGACGGCCTTCGACGGCCTGTTCAGCCTGGCATATTTTGACCTGACGCAGACCAACGTGCTGACCACGGACCCCGACAACGTCCAGTACCAGGTCCAGACCGGCGAGGTTCAGGCACGAGGCTTCGAGTTCGAGGCGCGCGCCAATGTCACCGAAGCGCTGAGCCTGATCGCCGCCTATTCCTATACGGATACGGAGGTGACGAAGAGCAATGACGAAACCCAGATCGGCCGCCAGCTTCCCTCCGTGCCGCGGCAGCAGGCGAGCCTGTGGGCGCAATATGCCTTCCAGGGCGACACGCTGGACGGCCTGACGCTCGGCGGCGGCATCCGTTATATCGGCCCGAACTATGGCGATGCGGCCAATGACTGGAAGACGCCCGGTTACACGCTGGTGGACGCCTCGCTCACGCTCGATCTCGAAAAATTCTGGCAGGAGGCGAAGGGCACGACGCTCCAGGTGAACGCCACCAACCTGCTCGACAAGGAAACCATCAACGTCTGCTTCGGCGCGGACTATTGCTCGCTCGGCCAGCGCAGGACCATTCTGGCGACGTTGAAGCGCCACTGGTGATCTCGTCGATTCCTCGTCGAATAGCCTGTCTTACCCCGCCAGCATGCGATGCCGGCCGATCGGCAGCATGGTCGGCCGGCCAGAGGTCGGATCGGTGATGATGCGGCTTTCGAGGCCGAAGACATCCCGCACTGTCTCTACCGTCAGCACGACTTCCGGACTGCCGGAAACATGCAGGCGGCCGTTCGCCATCGCGATGAGGTGGTCGGCGTAGCGTGCCGCGAGATTAAGGTCGTGCAGCACCATGACGATCGTCGTGCCGCGCGCCTGGTTGAGGTCCGTGAGCAGGTCCAACACCTCGATCTGGTGGCTGATGTCGAGGAAGGTCGTTGGCTCGTCGAGCAGCAGGAGTTCCGTCTGCTGCGCCAGTGCCATGGCGATCCAGACGCGTTGGCGTTGCCCGCCGGAGAGTTCGTCCACCGGCCGTTCGGCAAGATCGACAGTCCGGGTGGCGGCGAGCGCTGCCGCCACGGCCTCGTCGTCCGCCTTCGTCCAACGCGAAAACAGGCCCTGGTGCGGGTGCCGCCCGCGGCTGACGAGATCGGCGACCGTGATGCCTTCCGGCGCGATGGGCGACTGGGGCAGCAGGCCGAGCGCGCGGGCGAGTTCGCGCGGCGGGATGCGGTGGATCGACTTGCCGTCGAGCAGCACATGGCCTCGCTGCGGGGAAAGCAGCCGCGACATGGTGCGCAGCAGCGTGGACTTGCCGCAGGCATTGGCGCCGACGATGACGCTGATCCGGCCGGGCGGCACGGTGAGGTCGAGGCCATCCAGCACGACGCTGTCGCCATAGCCGGCCGAAAGCCTGGTTGCGGTAAGGGAATGGGTCGTCATAGGGAGGCTCCGGCGCGGTTGACGCGGATGATCAGGAAAATCAGGTAGGGCGCACCGAGCGCCCCGGTCACGACACCCACCGGATAGCGGCTCGGCAGCAGGAACTGGCCGCAATAATCGCCGACGAGCACGAGCACCGCGCCGGTGAGCGCGGCCGGGATGAGGAGCGATCCGTTGTTCCTGACGATGCGCGCGGCGATCGGCCCGGAGAGGAAGGCGACGAAGGCGATCGGTCCCGTGACGGCGGTCGCGCTGGCGATCATGCCGACGGCAGCGACCATGATGAGGATGCGCGTGCGGCCGACCTGGACGCCGAGTGCTGCGGCTGTGTCGTCGCCGAGCCGCAGGGCTTCGAGATCGCGGGCGCGGCTCAACAGCAGGCCGCCGAACAGGGCAAGCGCCAGGAAAAGCGGCAAAGCCTGGCCGAGCTGTGCGCCGTTGACGCTGCCGGTCAGCCAGCGAAGCGCCTCCTGCAGGCTCCAAGCCGGCGCGCTCGACAGGATATAGGCGATGAAGCTTTCCAGCATGGCCGAAACGCCGATGCCGACAAGGATGAGCCGCGTGCCGGCGACGCCGTTGCGAAACGACAGCGCATAGACCAGCAGCGCGACGCCGAGGCCGGCCGCCACGGCGAAGAGCGACACCACCGGCCCTTTCAGCGACAGCACGACGATGGCGAAGACGGCGGCCGCGCTTGCGCCCCAGCTGATGCCGATAATGTCCGGGCTCGCCAGCGGATTGCGCAGCATGATCTGGAACGCGGCGCCGCCGAGGCCGAAGCTCAGGCCGGCAAGGATCGCCAGGATCGCCCGCGGCAGGCGCAGACGCCCGACGGTGAAGGCGACGCCCGGCACATCCTCGCCCATCAGCACGCGCAGGATGTCCTGCGGCGCGGTGAAGGATTGACCGAGCAGGAGGGTGAGGACGAAGGCGGCGGCCAGGATGGCGACGAGTATGCCGATGACCAGCGCATGCCGACGGGTGCGGCGGGCGCGGTTGTCGACGAGGTCGGTGATGATGGGAGACAGCACGGTCATAGGTCGCGAACCCGTTGGCGCCGGACGATCCAGATGAAGAACGGCGCGCCGACGAAGGCGGTGACGATACCGACGTCGAGTTCGGCCGGCCGGGCGATGATGCGTCCGACGATATCGGCCGCGAGAAGCAGGCTGGCACCGCCGAGCGCCGAAAAGGGCAGGAGCCAGCGGTGATCGACCCCGACCAGCAGGCGGCAGAGATGCGGCACGATCAGGCCGAGAAAGCCGATCGGGCCGCAGACCGCGGTGGTGGCGCCGCAGAGCAGGATCGCGCCGAAGGCCGCGACGGCGCGGGCGGTGGCGACCCGTTCGCCGAGGCCTGCCGCCAGCTCGTCGCCGAGCGCCAGCGAGTTCAGCTTGCGGGCGGAGAGCAGGCTGATGACGAAGCCCGCCGCGAGAAAGGGCAGCACGGGCAGGATGCGCTCGAAGGTCGCCCCGCCGACGCCGCCGATCTGCCAGGCGCGGATGCCGCCCGCAATGTCGTTTCGCGGCAGCACGACGGCGATGACCAGCGAGGAGAAGGCGACGGAGGTGGCGGCGCCCGCAAGCGCCAGCTTGAGCGGTGTCGCCCCGCCGCGCCCGAGTGAACCGATGACATAGACGAAGACCGCGGACGTGCCGGCGCCGAGGATGGCGGCGAAGATATAGGCATGGGCGGAGGCGATGTTGAACCAGGCGACGCCCACCACGACCGCCAGCGACGCGCCCATGTTAACGCCGAGGATGCCGGGATCGGCCAGCGGATTGCGCGTCACGCCCTGCATGATTGCCCCGGCAAGCCCGAGGGCTGCACCGGCGAGCAGAGCGAGCACCGTACGGGGAATGCGCACCGCCACGGCGGCCTGGCCGATGCTGTCCACCCCGCCGCCAAGCCCTGCCAGGACATCGGCCCAGCCGACCGCGCGCGTGCCGATCGCGACCGAGAGAACGCAAAGCAGGGCGAGGAGGGCGGCGACGCCCATCAGCCCGAGCAGCCGCGCCCGGTTGGAGCGGGCGGCATAGGCCCTCGTTGTGGTGGCGGCGTTCGCGATCACCGGGTTTTCCCGGCAGCGTTCGCGAGCAGGTCGACATAGTCCTTCAGGACCCAGGAGATCGAGAGCGGCGTCGGATTTGATGCCGTCCCGAGCGGGTTCATGCCGAGCATGACGATCGCATCATTGGCGACGGCCGGCATTTTTGCGAGCAGGGGATCGGCCCGCACCGCCGCAAGCAGCTGTTCGCCGCCATAGGTCACGACGATGTCGACATCGTCGAAGGCATCGACTTTTTCCGCGCTGATCCCGATGGCGAATTGTCCCGGCTTCGTCGCCTCGACGACGCTTTTGGGCGACGTGAGGCCGAGGTCGGCGAAGAATTTTACCCGCGTATCGTTGGCCGTATAGAAGTTGACGATGCTGAGATTGGTCGTGTCGAGATGGGTGACGAACATCGCCGTCTTGCCCCGGAGTTCCGGACGGCCGGCGACCACATGGGCGATCTCGCCCTCGATTCGCTTGATCAGCGCGTCGCCTTCCGCGGGCATGCCGAGGCCGGCGCTGTTGAGGCGGATCATCTCGCGCCAGTCGGTCGCCCAGGCGGATTCGGGATAGGCGATCACCGGGGCAATCTGGCTCAGTGTGTCGTAGTCAGCCTGGCTGAGCCCGGAATAGGCGGCCAGAATGACATCCGGCTCCGTCGCCGCGACCGCCTCGAAATCGATGCCGTCGCCCTCGTCGAAGAGCACCGGCTTTTCGGCGCCGAGTTCCGCCAGCTTTTCCGCTACCCAGGGAAGCAGCCCGTCGCCGTCATCATCGCCGAAATTGGCGGCTGCAAAACCGACCGGCACGATGCCGAGCGCCAGCGGCACCTCGTGGTTCGCCCAGGCGACCGTCGCCACGCGTTCCGGCTTTTTCGGGATCGTCGTCGTGCCGAGCGCGTGTTTGATGACGATCGGATAGACGGTGTTCTCCGCCGCCCATGCGCCGCCGGAGCCGATGAGCCAGAGGGTAACGGCGAGCAAGGACAGGGGAAGACGAAAGAGCCGCGGCATTGGCGAAACCCTCCAGGCTGTTTAAAGTGGAGTTCCGTTTCAGGTTCATGAGGCGGCGTCAAGGCGCATGCCGGTGCGGCTGCGAGACGGCGGCGAAGTTTCCGTGGGTTTGTACAAAACCGCGGAAATTTACAATACTGGACAAATCATCTCAAGTTAATGGGTCGTTCAGGGGACATCGCAAATCGCGGCTCGGCTTGAGACGCCTCGGCCGCGAAGACGCGGCCATGACCCCGCGCAATGGCAACATCGACTTCTGGAACGGGGCAATGGATATCAAAAAGACGAGCGACAACAGGCACTACAGGAACGTGGTCCTTCTGGGGTGCACGGCGCTTGTCGCCCTCACGCCGAGCTTCGTGCTGGCCCAGCAGGCGGATGCGGGCTCCACCACCGTCCTGGAGACGATCACTGTCGATGGCAGCGGCACGACTGCCGCCTATGACGACGACGCCAAGACGATCGTCGCGCGGAAAACTTCGGGCGGCAGCAAGATGGCGACCGAGATCCTCGATACGCCGGCCTCCGTCTCCGTCATTACGGCGAAGGAAATCCAGCAGCGCGGCGCCGAGAGCGTCGAAGAGGTGCTGCAATATACGGCGGGCGTGACCACCGATTTCTACGGTTCGGACGACCGCTATGATTTCTTCAAGATCCGCGGTTTCGACGCCACCACCTACCGCGACGGGCTGGTGCTCGGCCGTCCCTTCGGCGGCGTGCGCGAAGAGGCCTATGCCTTCGAGCGCGTCGAGGTGCTGAAGGGCGCGAGTTCCTCGGCCTTCGGCGTTTCCGATCCGGGCGGCTCGGTGAACTATGTGACGAAGCGGCCGCGGAGCGAGAAGTTCGGCGAGGCCTATGTCACGGGCGGGTCGTTCGACCGCA
Organism: Shinella sp. GW821-FHT10F02; assembly: GCF_058809275.1. Classification (NCBI taxonomy): domain Bacteria; kingdom Pseudomonadati; phylum Pseudomonadota; class Alphaproteobacteria; order Hyphomicrobiales; family Rhizobiaceae; genus Shinella; species Shinella sp. GW821-FHT10F02. Next base: position 1,219,959 of record NZ_JBXASL010000001.1, read on the forward strand.
AGGAGGTCGGCTTCGATTTCGGCGACAACCTGACCAGCGACGACACGCTCTCCTATCGTTTCACCGGCAAGCTCAGGGATGGCGACGCCGAATACGACCATTCGCGCGACGATGAGAAATTCTTCATGGGCGGCCTGACCTGGCGCCCGACCGATGCGACCAGTCTCTCCATCGTCTACGATCACCTGAACAAGGATGGCGTGCCGGGCAGCGGCGGGCATCCGGTCGGCACGGATTTCGACCGGGATCGCTTCTTCGGCGAGCCGGACTACAATTTCCGCGGCACCAACCGCAACACGGTCAGCGTCCTGCTCGACCATGATTTCGGCTCGGGCCTGACCTTCAGCTCGAATGCGCGCTACAGCAACACCGACACCAATTTCGGCTACGCCTATATTTCCGCCACGCCGACGGACGGCTCGACCACGGCGTCGCGCGCCTTCTTCGGCAACGAGACGTCGAGCCGGCAGTTCATCATCGACGCACATCTGCAATATGAAGCGAGCTTCGACAACGTGGAAAGCCGCAGCCTGGTCGGCGTCGAATACAATGACTTTTCCGAGGACGACGACACCTATTGGGGGCCGGCGCCGGGCATCGACTGGACGGACCCCGTCTATACCGGCGGCCCGGTAGGGCTTCCGCTCATCGCCAGCACCAAGAGCGACCAGAAGACCAAGGCCCTCTATGTCCAGCAGGACCTGACCTTTGCGGATAAATTCATCGTCACGGCCGGCCTGCGCAACGACTGGCTGGATATCCGCGAGACGGACAGGCTGACCGGCACGCGGAGCGAAGGCGACTATAGCGAGCTGACCAAGCGCATCGGCCTGACCTACCGGCTGACCCACGAGATCGCGCCCTACATCAGCTATGCCGAATCCGTCGCCGCACCCTCCCTCGGCCTGGAACCGGAGCGGGGCGAACAGTATGAACTCGGCGTGAAATACCAGCCCGACGCCTTCCCGGCGCTGCTCACCGCCTCGATCTACGACCTCACCAAGAACAACATCACGCGCACCAACCCGGCGACCAACCTGCAGCAAACCATCGGCGAGGTTCGCGTGCGGGGCCTCGATCTGGAGGCGAAGGCGGAGCTTACGAGCAACTGGAGCCTGACGGCCGCCTATTCCTATCTCGATGCCGAGATTATCGAGAACGGCACGGATGGCAACGAGGGCAATCGTCCCTACCATGTGCCGAAGCATATCGCCTCGCTCTGGGTGAACTACGCGCTCGAAAGCGATGGCAAACGCGGCGACATGACCTTCGGCCTTGGTGGGCGCTATACCGGGTCCTACTACTTCAACGATGCGAATACGGTGAAGACGGGCAGCAACTTCGTTGTCGACGCGGCCTTCACCTACAAGGTCTTCGAAAACACTGCCTTGGAGGTGAATGTCAGCAACCTGTTCGACCGCAAACACGTCGATTACGGCGGCTTCGGCGCGGATTTCTACAATCCCGGCCGGGCGATTTCGGCGACGCTGCGCCAGACTTGGTAATCGGCCAATTTTAGAGGAGGTGCTGCATCCGCCGCCAGGCGGCGGGTGTTTCGCCGGCGATCTGGCGAAAGGCTTTCGTGAGATGCGCCTGGTCGGAAAAGCCGAGCTGGGCGGCGATATCGGCGATGGTCAGCTCGCTTTCGACCAGCAGCTTTTGCGCCAGGTCGATGCGCTTGCCAAGCTGCCATTGCAGCGGCGTCTTGCCGGTGGTCTGCTTGAAGACATTGGCGAACCAGCTTTCGGATAGGCCGACGGTGGACGCCATTTCGGCGACGGTCAGGCGGCCGTCGCTCTGCGCGTTGATGCGCGAGACCAGCTTGTTCATCTGTGCCTGGGTCAGCCGGCCATTGGCCTGTTCGCTTGCGGGATCGGGGATGTCGAGCAGGCCGCTGACGATGCTGCCGACCAGACTTTCGGCGTAGATGGCATGTTTCGACGGGTTCGAAACCTCGTCGACCAGCAGGGCGGCCAAAGTCTCAATCGCGCCGACATCCTGGATTTCCACCGGGCGGCGCAGCGCCGTCAGCGCCGCCGAGGACCCGACGGAGGGCGACAGGAAGCGCAGCAGCTTGTCCTTGTGCAGGTGCAGGTCGAGATGGGAGAAACGGTGCGGGGAGGTGAAGTTCGTCCAGAGCGGAACCCCCGCGGGCACGTAGACCGCGCGCGTCATCGGGCGGGAATGGTCGACCATGCCGCCGTCCCGGTTGGTCATGCGGATATGGGGCGAGACATCGTTGAAGAAGATCACGATGCGCGGATCGGGTGAGAGGTAATATCCCTTTGCGCCCGGCTGGCCTTCGGCATCCCAGAACACGCTCATCAGGCCGTCGAGGCCGCGCCACTTGACCGGCGCCAGCACCTTGATGCCCTCCGTATAGCACGTCATGGAATGGCGATAGTTCATGGCAGTTCGTGTCTCCGATGGCCAGCAATTTGCAATTGCGCAAAGGCACGAGCTGGATGTATTAAGATGATAAAAATTATCATGTTTCTGTCTCGTGACAAGAGATGAATGTGTTTCGATCGTCACGCCGGTGAAATCGGCGCATAAAAACCTATCTTCTGCCTATGCGACCATGCCGATGAGCGGAGAAGATCCATGCGTGTCGTAAAGTGCCTTGCAGCGGCCACCATTGCCCTGATGCTCACCACAGCCGTTGCCGAGGCGGCGGTCCGCGTCGCCTTCGTCCATCCCGAACGATACCGCGACCGGGATTTCCGCAGCGAGGCGAAACGCGAGCGCATCACCGCCGAGCTGACGCGGTATCTCCAGAAACTCGACAAGCGCTACCTGAAGCCCGGCCAGCGCCTCGAGATCGAAGTGGTGGATGTGCGGCTTGCCGGGCAATACGAACCCTGGAATACCGGCTTGTACGATGTCCGCATCCTGCGCGATTCCACGCCGCCGCGCTTCAAGCTGCGCTACACACTTCGCGCAGGCGACAGGGTCCTCGCCCGCGGCGAGGAAACCCTCACCAATGCCACCTATCTCTGGAGCCCGGCGGCGCGGCGATCCGAACGGCTGGCGCATGAGAAGGAGCTGCTTGCCGACTGGTTCCGCAAACGCTTCGGCAAGCTCTCGGCGTCCGCCGGCTGAGCTCAGTAGACGTCGCGCAGATAGCGCTTTTCCCGCTTGAGGCCGGCGATGTAGTCGGTCGCGCGGTCTGCCGTCATGCCGCCATGGGTGGCGATGATGTCGGCAAGCGCGCTGTCCACGTCGCGGGCCATGCGGCTGGCGTCGCCGCAGACGTAGAAGGACGCGCCCTCCTCAAGCCAGGCGTAGAGCGCCTTGCCGTTCTCGCGCATGCGGGTCTGCACGTAGATCTTCTCCTGCTGGTCGCGGGAAAAGGCGAGATCGAGCCGGGTCAGCAGCCCGTCGCGGCTCATCTCGGCCAGTTCGTCCTCGTAGATAAAATCGCTCGCGCGGTGCTGGTCTCCGAAGAACAGCCAGTTGCGGCCCTTCGCAGCGCGGGTGCGGCGCTCCTGCAGGAAGGCGCGGAAGGGGGCGATGCCGGTGCCGGGACCGACCATGATGACCGGTGCGTCATTGTCGGCCGGCAGGCGGAAGGACTTGTTCTGGGAAACGAAGATGCCCGCCGCTTCACCCTCGGCCACCCGGTCGGCGAGGAAGGTCGAGCACACGCCGCCCCGGTCGCGGCCATCCGCGTGGTAGCGCACGCTGGCGATCGTCAGGTGCACGCTGCCGGCGGCGGCCTGCGGGCTGGACGAGATGGAATAGGCGCGGTGCTGGAGTGGCTTCAGCAGGGCCGTGAACTCGGCCGGCGAGAAGGCGCCCTCGGGCGCGAGCGCCAGCAGGTCGCAGATATCCTTGCTCCAGAGGAAGGCGTCGAGCGCTTCCTTGTCGCCGTTGCGCAGTACATGGGTCAGTTCCTCGTTGCCGGCGCGGCGCTCCACTTCGGCGATCAAGTCGCGCGATGGGGTCGAGATTTCGACCTTCGTGGTGAGCAGGGCTTCGAGCGGGATGTCGCCGACCAACACTCGCGGATCGGCGCCGAGGCGCGAGAGGAGGAGGTGTACGAGCGCCGGGTCGTTGACCGGCATGACGCCGAGCGCGTCGCCGGCTTCGTAGGTGAGCCCGCTATCGCCGAGGTCGAATTCGTAGTGGCGGATCTCCTTGGCCGACGCGCTGCCGGAAAGCCGGCGGTTGACGGCGAGCCGGGCCGGGTAGGGGTTCTTGCGGCTCCAGCCGGAAACTTCGCGGGCCGGGCCGGCGGGGGCAAGCGGCTGTGCCACAACCGCAATGCCATCGGTGTCCGCCGTCGCGGCGGCAAGCGGCAGGGCCTCGCCGACCCATGCGGCGGCCGGGTCCTCGTAGTCGATATCGCAGTCGCGCCGGGCGAGGATGCGCGTCGCGCCGAGCTGTTCGAGGCGCATGTCGATGAGTTTTCCCGCCTGGCAAAAGCCGTCATAGCCGGTGTCGCCCAGCGCCAGCACGCCGAAGCGCAGGCCTTCCAGCCGCGGCGCGGCGGCGGCGGAAAGCGCCTCCCAGAACAGCTGCGCATTGTCCGGCATCTCGCCTTCGCCATAGGTGGAGGTGACGACGATCAGGCGCTGCATGGCGGCAAGTTCGGTCATGCCGATATCGTCGAGACCGGCCACTTCCGGCGCGAGCCCCAGGCTGCGGGCGATCGCCGCCGCATCCATCGCCACCCGTTCGGCATTCCCGGTCTGGGTGCCGTAGAGGATGTGCAGGCTCGCCGCCTTCGCGGGCGCGGCAGCGGCGGCCACGGCCGGCGTTTCGATGGCGAGGCGGGAATGCAGGCCGGCGAGGAAGCCGGAAAGCCAGGCGCGCTGGTCTGCGTTGAACGGTGCGTCTTCCGGGATGTAGGGGATCTTCATCGTTTCTGCCTCACTGTCTGGCCGGGGCGAACCCGGAAATCGCCTGCCGCGCGAACAATTCCTCGAAGCTCGGGATGCGGCCGATACGTTCGACGTTGCGGGCGGTCTGGTGGAGGATCCAGCCATAGGTGCCGGGGCTGTCGATCGAGCGCGTGTTGCGGCCCTTGAGCGCCTGGCGGTAGTCATCAAGGCGTTTCGAGGCGACCATCACGGCGAGCGCTTCGTCGTCATAGTCGGCGATGGCGTCGCGGGCGTAGCGGGCAAGCCGCTGCATGAGCGAAAAATCCTCCGTCAGCAGCAGGTTGCGCACCGCCTTCTCGACGGCCGGATCGGACGGGCCGCGCGCGGCGGGAACCCGCGAAAGCGCAAGCGACTGCGCCATGCTGAGCACCGTGTAGTTGTTGAGGAGCACGAACATGCCCTCCGTGTCGGTCTCGCCGTAACCCGGCACGGTGCCGTTGAGGACCGCCTTCCGGTCGCGATAGGCGAGCTTGAATTTTCGCACCTGGTGGGCGGCGAGCGCCGTGGACAGTTCCTCGACGAGATCCTTGCGGCTCTTCGCCTTCAGGATGGCGTCGCTGTCCTGGTAGAGCAGCAGCGCGCGCGGCAGGCCGTAGACGAAATTGTGCCTTTCGCTCTCCCAGTTCTCGATCAGCCAGCGGGCCTTTTCGGAGCCGGTCGCGGCCACATGCCATTCCAGCATCAGGCGGATGGCATCCGCATGGACCGCCGCCATGGCATCCGTCTCGTCGCCGATCGTGCCGAGCAGGATGGAGTCGTGGCTCATCTTCTTCGGCAGGTCGCCATAGGGATCGTACTGGTAGACGAAGCCGCCGCTCATGCCATTGCCGAAACCCTTGCCCAAGGTGCCGAGGTTCAGCACCGCGCCGTTCGTCATATATTCGCAGCAGAAATCGCCGACGCCTTCGACCACGGCGGTCGAGCCGGAATTGCGCACGGCAAAGCGGTCGCCGGCCTGGCCTTCGACGAAGAGGCGCCCGCCGGTGGCGCCGAACAGCGCGAAATTGCCGACCAGCACATTGCCGCCGGCCTCCTGCGAACCACCGCCCGGCGAGCGCACGGTGATGACGCCGCCGCAGGCACTTTTCCCGACGCCGTCGTTGCAGGTGCCGGTATGGGTCAGCGCCATGCCGTCGTTGCAGAAGGCGCCGAAGGACTGGCCGGCCGAACCCGAGGTGGAAATCCGAACGCTGTCGGCATCGAGGAAGCGGCGGCCACGATCGTCCTGTCGCACGGCGGGCAGGTCGCGTGCCTGTGCTTCGGTGAGCTCGTGGTTGAGCAGGCGCTCGATATCGACGGCGAGCTGGCCGCCGACGGTCTTGTTGCAATTGTTCAGGTAGCGGTTGCCGCCAAGCTCCACCGTCTGGCGCCTGCCGTCGAGGAGGGCGGAGCGGACGAGATCGATGAAACCGTCGTCGACCGCAAAATCCTTCTCCATATAGACGGGATCGGCGATCTTCACCTCGTCCACGACCGCGAGCATTGCGCGAAGGTCGAGCTGCCCGACGCTCGAAGGATGGTCGAGAAGGTGCAGCAGGTCGCTGCGGCCGCGCGCTTCCCGCAGGGACGGCAGGCCGAGCGCCGCCAGGATTTCCCGCGTCTCGTGGGCGATGTTGAGGAGGTATTGCGCGAGCGCCCGTGGGTCGCCGTCGAAGACCTCCGGATTGGTGGTGAGGCCGGCGGGGCACTTGATGTTGCAGTTCTTCGCCATCACGCATTTCAGCATCATCAGCGCCGTGGTGCCGAATTCAAAGCTGTCGCCGCCGAGAAGCGCCGACTTGACGACGTCGCTTGCCGTCTGGTGGGCGCCGGAGCAGCGCAGCAGCACCTTTTGGCGGATGCCATTGGCGCAGAGTGCCTGATGCACTTCGGCAATACCGATCTCGGCGGCGCGGCCGGTATATTTCAGGCTGGTGACGGCGGCAGCCCCGGTGCCGCCGGTGTTGCCGGCGACATTGATGACATCGGCGCCCGCCTTGGCGACACCGACGGCGATGGTGCCGATGCCCTCCGAGGAGACGAGCTTGACGATGACGCGCACGCGCGCCGCCTTGCAGTCGTGGATGAGCTGGGCGAGATCCTCGATCGAATAGGTGTCGTGGTGCGGCGGGGGGGAGACGAGCTCGACGCCGGGCGTGCCGCCGCGCGCGGCGGCGATCTCGACCGTCACCTTCTGCGCCGGAAGCTGGCCGCCTTCGCCGGGCTTGGCGCCCTGGCCGATCTTGATCTCCAGCTCCTCCAGCATTGGATCGGCCAGATAACCAGCCCAGATGCCGAAGCGGCCCGAGGCGAATTGCTTGATGCGCGAAGCGCGGATCGTGCCGTAGCGTGAAAGATGCTCGCCGCCCTCGCCGGAATTCGACATGCCGCCGACCATGTTGGTGCCGTGCGCGACCGCCTCGTGGGCGTTGGCGACCAGCGCGCCATGGCTCATGGCGCCGGAGGCGAGCAGCGGCGTGATCTCGCTCGCCTTCTGCACGGCATCGAGCGGGATGCTCTGCGGCGCGGTGCGGATGAGTGCGAGATAGTCCAACGCCTCGCCGGCCGCCTGCACCATCAGCGCCCCGCCCTCCAGCCAATGGCCGAGGATGTCCGGGCCGAACCGCATGACGAGGGACTGGCCAAGTGCGGCAAGCCGCGCCAGTTCACCACCGGCGAGGGTCAGGCGGAAGGTATCGTCGGCAAGGGTTTCGCAGGCGAGGCCGCGCACCATGAAACCGTTGTTGCCCTTGCGGGAGAAGCGGCCCATTTCCTTGCGGAAGTCCTCTGCCGACGCGAGGTAGGTGATATCCGCCGGCAGCGCGAGCACGTCGCGCAATGCCGCGGGCCGCCGCGTGCGTTCCTCAGTCATCTGGCGGATGAAGGTGCGGTAGCCGGGCGTGATGGTGAAACGGTCGATCGCCTCGGATGTCAGCTTCTCGAAGCCGTTGTTGCTATAGGCGGTATCGTCGAGGCCGAAGGCGTCGTCCAGCCGGTTGAGCGTCAGGAGGCGCAGGAAGGGATCGTCCTCGCCCGCGCCGTCGAAGGCGATCTTCTCCTCCGTCATGTCGACGAAGCCGCGCACCGCCGCCGTGCCGAAGGAATGGCCGGCGCCCTCGGCGCGCTCCTTGAAGAGGCCAAGCAGCGGGATGTCGTCTTCGCTTTTCACGGTCAGCGCCTTGGCATGCCAGCCGGCGACGGCGGCTGCGATGACCTCGAAATTCACGCCGCCGACCGGTGTCTTCACGTTGGGGAAGTAGCGCTTCAGCACCGGATCGTTGGTGTCGAGGAAGTTGGGCTCGAAGAACTCGCCGCCGATATAGCTTTCGGCGGTGCAGAGGCCGACCTTGCCCATCGTCTTCATCAGCGCCTTTTCGGCCGCCTTGGCGAAGCGCTTGAAGGCCTTGTCGGCCTCCGCGCCGAACTTCTCCTCCGCACGGAACTGCACGCCGAGCGGATAGACCGCCGAGGCGCCGAAGCCGAGCACGGCCGCGACATGGTGCGAGGAGCAGATCTGCCCGCTTTCGACGACCAGCGAGAGGCGAAGTCGCAAGCCTTCCTCGATGAGCTTCTGGTTGACGGCGGAGACGACGAGGATCATCGGCAAGGCGGCGCGGCCCTTCGCCACATGCCGGTCGGTGACGACGGCGATGCCGCCTTCCCCGCGGGCAAAGCCGGCAATCGCGTCGCAGAGGGTGGCGATTGCCTGTTCGAGCGCCTGCTCGTTTGTCGCCGCGTCCTCAAGGTCGGGCGTGAACAGCATTTCGAAGCGCCGCACCGGCGTTTCCGCCTGCTCGCGGATGCGCAGCATGTCGAGATGGGTGAGGATAGGCGAGGGTACGACGATCTGGCGGGCCGCCCTCGCGCCGATATTCGGCTTGGCGCCGAGCGCCACGCGCAGCGTCATGCCGTCCGCCTCGCGGATCGAATCGAGCGGCGGGTTCGTCACCTGCGCAAAACGCTGCGAGAAATATTTCGCGACGCCGCCTTCCTGGTCGGAAAGCGCGTTGATGGCGTTGCCGTAGCCCATGGCGGAGATCTTCTCCGCCCCGGTCTGGAGCATCGGGTCCATCAGGAACTTGAAGCTTTCCTGGTTGAACGAATAGGCGACGTAGCGCTGCTGGCGTTCGAGATCGCCATTGTAGCGCAGCGGCGAGCCCTGTGCGTCGGCCGGGATTTCCGGCAGGTCGGCGAGGTTCACGCGCGCATCACGCAACAGGTCGCGATAGGGGCGGCGGGCGGCTAGCATCTCCAGCGCCTCGTTGGTGCCGAAGGCGCGCTTGGCGGTGTGATCATAGCAGAGCATGCCGCCGGCTTCGATGCGGCCGCGCCGTAGTACGGTTTCTGGCGGAAAGGCGATCTGGCCCGCTTCCGACATGACGCAGAGATAGTCCGCCGTCTCGACCGTGCGCAGCGGGCGCAGGCCCAGCCGGTCGAGCCGTGCACCGATAATGTCGCCGTCGCCGAAGATCAGGGCGGCGGGGCCGTCGTTCTTCTCCTCGTAGAGCGAAAAATATTCGAGCATCGCGACGACCTCGGGCGACAGCGTGTCGTCGTTCTCCCAGGCCGGCGGCATCATCGAGACGACAGCGGTGACGAGATCGAGCCCGTCTTCCAGCACGCGGGTCTGCAAGGTCTGGTCGAGGCGGCAACTATCCGACTGGCCCTTCGGCCGGATGATCGAGGCGTTTTTCGCAAGCGCGATCGCGGCCTCGGAGAGACGGTTCTTGCGGTCGGTGTTGAGCTCGCCATTGTGCGCCATCAGCCGGAAGGGCTGCGCCATCGAGGGGTGCGGGTCGGTGTTGGTGGAAAACCGCGTGTGGAAATACATGGTGTTGACGGTGTGGTCGGGGTCCACCAGGTCGCGGAAATAGGGCATGACCTCGTTGGAGTTCAGCCGGCCCTTCAGCACCTGCGTCCTTGCACTCATCGAGAGCGGATAGAGCCCGGCAAGGTGCGGCTCGATATAGGCACGAGCCTCGATCGCCAGCAGCGCCTTGTGGATGCGGAAATCGAATTCAGCCTCGCTTGCCGCCGCGTCATGGCAGGCAAAGACCCATTGGCGGATCGGCAATTGGTAGCGCACGGCGGCCGGCCGGATGGCGCTTTCGTCGACCGGAACGGCACGCTCCAAAAGCAGGGCGAAACCCTGCTCGGCGAGCGCATCGCCGATGATCTGTTCCGCTTCCGCGCGGCAGGCGGGGTCGCTCGGCAGGAAGAAGTTGCCGACGCCGAAGCGGCGCGGCTGGAGGTCGGGGCGTGCGGTCAGCTTGCGGAAGAAGCCGAGCGACAGATCGACCGAGACGCCGGCGCCATCGCCCACGCCTTCCGCCGACATGCCGCCGCGATGCGGCACGGCGCACAGCGCCTCGTGGCCCCTTTTGAGCACGTCATGCGTCTGGATGCCGTCTTTTCGCGTGATGAAGCCAACGCCGCAACTGCTCTTCTCTTGCGAGGGATCGTAAAGGCCGGTGGTGTCGCCACTGTGCTCCAAGTCGCATCCTCCTATATCGAATGTGTCAGTGATGCTGACCTATCTTAATAAGAGTAATGGAGTCAAGTTTTTGTTAGAAAAATTCGCGAGGATGTCATCGCGCGTAATTTCTTGACGCGGATGCCGTGTTGCCGGCAAGTTTCCGCCGGAGAGCCGCTACATCCTGCCGATCAGCACGAGACGGCCGGGCTCGATGACGCGGATGGCGTGTTCCACGCCGGCTTCGACGACGAGGTGATCACCGGGGCCGCAGGGCAGCGTCGCGCCATTCATCGTCACCTCGAATCGGCCGGAGACGACGATGGCGAATTCTTCAGTGTCGGCGGCGTGCGCCGGGATATCGGCCTCCACCTCGGCGTCAATGACCAGCATGTCGCCGAGCCTGCCGGTGATGCGGCCGCGAAAGCCGGGGCCTTCGATGATGTACGGATCACTCATGCGCCGCTTCCTTACTGGCAATGAACAGGAAACCCGCGGTCGCTACCTCACGAGTCTCGATAGGCTTCAGGCCTGCCTCGCTCGCCCATTCGGCCAGCGTCTCCGGCGCGTCGAAGCGCATGTTCTCCGCCATGCTGGGGGAGAACCGCGCGATCTGCTGGCGAAACGTGGGGGGCGAGGTGATCAGCGCCAGCCGGCCGCCGGGTTTCAGCACGCGCGCCATTTCGCGCAGGCTTTCGGCCGGCTGCGGGAAGAAGAAGAAGGCGTTGAGGCAGTAGACCTTATCGACCGCGCCATCCGCCACGGGCAGGGCTGCGGCATCCGCCTGGTGCAGCGCCAGCCGCCCTTCGGCGAGCGCCCGGGCGTTCAGTCTGCCGGAATTGGCCACCATGTCCGGGCTGTGGTCGATCGCGATGGCGCGACAGCCGTTGGCGAGCAGGCGGCGTAGGAAGACGCCGCCGCCGCAACCGACTTCGAGCACGAGGTCGCTCTTTTCCGGCGGCAGGCGGTCGAAGGCCAGGTTGAAGCCGATCTTGTGGCCGAAGGGGAAGCGGTAGAGCAGGTAGCCGAGAAGGCCGCCCGGCCGCCGCGCGATGCGGTCGACCATGGTGGACGAGAGCGAAAGCATGGATCGGATCCTCGATCTATCGGGTCACGGGGAGGGAGCGCGCGGCGCGCGAGACGAAGAGTGCGGCGAGCACAAGCGCCACGGTGGCGCCGGCAAACGTCGCGGCATAGCCGGTGCGCCCGGCCACCCAGACGACGACGCCGGCAATCGCCATCTCGCCGAGCACGTTGGCGCTTTGCAGCACGGTGACGTCCGTGCCTGCCTGTTTGCCAGCGCCGCCGAAGGCCATGATGATGGTTGCCGAGGAGACGGCGATGAAGCCGCTTGCTACCGACAGGAGCCCGATCGCCAGCGATACCGAGAGCCAGCCGGACGGCAGGACGCCACCGGCGATCAGCCCCCAGGCGGCAAAGGACGTGGCGGCGAGCAGCATGCCCGTGCCCATGGCGACCCAGCGGTTGCGTGCGGTCAGCGCGCTGCCGAGCGGGCAACCGATGGCGAGCATGACGAGGCCGCTGATCGTCGAGACGAGCCCGGTATCCTGGTTCGACCAGCCCTGGTCGACGAGAAAGATCTTGCTGACGCTGAGCCCGCCCGCATGCGCGCCGCCATAGATGAAGGCAAGCACGAGGAGGAGGACCACGCCGGGCCGCCGGAACGTATCGGCAAGCCGTGCCCTCGTGTCTTCGCGTGCCGGAACCGGCCTTGGCGGTTCGCGCCAGCCAAGCGCGATGGCGACGGTCAGGGCCGGGAACAGCGCCAGTAGCAGGAACACGCCCTGCTGGCCGAGCGCATCGGCGACCATCAGCACGCCGCCGCCACCGATCATGAAACCGGCCATCATGCCGCCGACCTGCAACGCATTGGCATAGGCGAGCCCGCGTCCGGCCAGCTGCTCGGCGGCAAGGCCGTCCGTCGCGGTGTCCTGCGTGGCGCTGGCGATCGTGCCGATGGCGAGCGCCGTCACCGCCATCCACAGACCGCTGCCTTCGAGCGGCAGGAAACCGAGCAGCAGCAGGCAGGCGGCGAGGATCGCCTGCATCGGCACGATCCAGCTCTTGCGCCGCCCGAGGCCGGCATGCCAGCGGTTGTCGACCATCGGCGCCCAGAGGAATTTTATGATCCAGGGCAGGCCGGCGAGCGGCACCAGCGCGATGACATCCATCGAGACGCCGGACTGGCGCATCAGCACCGGCACGGCCTCCATGGACAGCCCCACGGGCAGCCCTTGCGTGAAATAGAGCGCGCCAATCAGCAGGAAGAAGCGCAGGCGCCCTGCTTCGCTGGAAGTGTTGGCGGCGGCGAGCGGCAGGGTGTCGGAGTTCACGCTCATCACCACACCTTCGCCAGCGTGATGCCGACGGTGCGGCCGGCCGCTGCGACGCCCATATCGGTGCCGCTATAGCTGAAATAGTTCTTCAGGTAGCGCTCGTCCGTCAGGTTCTTGGCCCACAGGCTGGCGCTCCAGCCGTCCTTCTCGATGCCGATATGGGCGTCGACCAGGTGGCTCGGGTCCTGCCGGTACTTGTTGTCGGACGTGAAGGCGTAGGAACTGCGGAACGTGTAGTCGATGCCGGCCTTCAGTGTGGCGCCGGCTTCGAGCTCGCGGGCGAAATTCACGCCGGCGCTGAAACTGTGGCGCGGTGCGAAGGGCAGGTCGTTGCCGCTATAGTCCGCACCCATCACGGTATCGACGAATTCGTCGTAGCGGGCATGGGTATAGCCGTAGCCACCGCGCAGGCCGATCTCTTCGGTCAACTGCGCCGTCGCCTCGATCTCGAAACCCTTCGATGTTGCGGCGGCTGCGTTGCGATAGACGCGCGTAAACGGCGTCGTGTAGATGACCGCCTGCTGGTCCTTCCAATCGATGTAGAACAGCGATGCCGCCAACGTGAACCGGCCGTCGTCAGACGTCGCCTTGGTGCCGAGTTCGTAGGACATGGTGGTTTCGGGATCGTAGCGGTTCGCCGAGCCGTCTTCCTCGATATAGGGGCTGACGCCGCCCGACTTGTAGCCGCGGCTGATCTTGGCGTAGGCGATGTTGCCTTCCGAGACGTGGTAGGTGATGGCCGCTTCCGGCGAGAAGTTGGAGAAGGAGACGTCGCCTTCCGCCCGGCCCGGCGTGCCGAACATGAAGCTGCCGCTCGGCGAGGAAATCTCGCTCGTCGTCGACTTGCGGTCATAGGTGTAGCGCCCGCCGGCCGAGAGTTCCCATTGCGGCGTCACAAAATAGCTCGCCTCGCCGAAGACGGAGAACGTGTCGGCCGATTGCTCGAAGACGTCGCGGCTCCAGACGTTGCGCGGGAAGGAGACGAGATCGAAAAACTGCGTGCCTTCGAAACGCTCGTGCATGTAGAACAGCCCGCCGCTCCAGCGGAAGACGTCGTCGTCGAGCGATGAGAGACGCAGTTCCTGGCTGAACTGGCGTTGGGTCTCCTCCTGCGCCTGGCCGATATAGGGCGTGGCGGTGAAATCGCCGTCGAGATAGCTGCTCATCTCATGGCCGCGGAAGGCCGTTACCGAGGTCAGGCGCACGGTCTCGAAGTCATGGTCGATGCGCACCGAGACGCCGCCGCTGTCGACGCTGTTTTCCGGCTCGAAATCATGTGTCGCCTTATGGTCGAAGGCGAGCGGAAGGGGCGCATACCAGAGCCCGCCATCGCTGCGGTCGCGGGTAAAATCGCCGATGATTTTCACGCGGGTGCCGTCGCCCACTTCGCCGGTCGCCACAACGCGACCTCCGAACACGTCGGTATCGCTGACGTCATCGCCGTTGACGAGGTTTTCGATGTAACCGCGATTGCCGCTCCAGGCGGCGGAGGTGCGCACGGACCAGCCGGTGCCCTCGATCGGCGTTTCGAAGGCAGCCTTGAAGCGGCTGTCGAGATCGGTGCCGATCGTCGCGGAGAATTCGCCGCCGGCCGTGTCGCCGGGCTCGCGCGAGATGAGGTTCACCGCGCCGCCGATCGTGTTCTTGCCGTAGAGGGTGGCCTGCGAGCCGCGCACGACCTCGACGCGCTCCAGGTCTTCCAGGATGAAGGGATAGCCCATCGGTCGGGCGATGTAGACGTCGTCGAGGAACATGCCGACGGCCGGCTGACGATCGACGCCGCCGGAAATGCCGAGCGAGGTGACGCCGCGGATGCTGACCGGGCCGCCCTGGCCGTTGAACAGCACGTTCGGTGTCTTGAAGGCTACGTCTTCCATCGTGTCCGTCCGGCCCTTGCCAAGGTCTTCGCCGGCAATGGCGGTGACGGCGACGGGCGCGTTCTGGATTTTTTCCTCACGACGGCGGGCAGTTACGACGATCTGTTCAAGCACCGTCGCACCTTCAGCGGATTGCTCCTGCGCCGAGAGCCGGGCGGCATCGAAGAGAACGAAGCCCGCGGTCGCGAGGATGGTGGCGGTGCGCAAGGCGGCGTGGCGTTTTTGATTCATGACGAATTCCCTCAGCTTTGCGTGGGTCTTCGCATGCGGCCTGCCGGGGGCACAATCTGGCGCACGTTCGGGATTGCGCCAAAGGTGTTCGGGAACCGGACTACGTGCGCGCCCGGCCCGTGATGGTGGTGGGCGCCATGCCGAAGCGGCGGCGGAATTCGGTGGCGAAATGCTGCGGCTGGTAGCCTACCTGCCGCGCGACGTGCGCAATCGAGGTCTCGCCGCCTTCGAGCAGCAGCCGCGCGGCATCGAGCCGGCTCGTCTTGACGAAACCATAGACGGTGCTGCCGAACAGTGCCTGGAAGCCCGCGCCGAGCTTCTTGGCATTCGTGCCCACCCGGCGGGCGAGCTCGGGCACGCTCGGCGGCGCGGCGAGCTCCGCAAGCAGGATGCTGCGCGCCTCGTGCAGCCGGGCGATGTCGCGCGCCGGCCAATTGGCCGCGCCGCCATGGTCGCGCACGGTCGCGTCGTCGAGAATATGCGCCACCATCTCCATGGCCTTGCCGGTCATGTAGAGGCGCCGGGCCGGGCCTTGCAGCGGGCAGCCGAGCATCTGCCAGGCGATCATGCGTGCCGCCTCCGGCAGGGCCAGGCGCGGGTCGGGCGTCTTGCGGGCGATCAGCGACAGCATATCGCCCCCCACCAGCGGTTCGGCCATCTCCTCCTCGATCTGCACGAAGACCGCTGCGACGCCGCCGTCGCGCAGCACAACATGGCGCGTATGCACATGCTCGCTCGCGGAAAAGATCGTACCGCCGCCGCTCTGCCAGAGATGCGAGCCGAACCCCTCCTGCTCCACCGAGAGGCTGCCTTCCAGCAGCGTGCCGATCCAGTGGCCGGGCGGCGTCACGCTTTCCCAGACCATCTCCCGGCGCACGGGCGAGGTTTCCAGAAAGATGTTGAGGCCGCAGGCGCGGATGATCTCCACGATAGTCTCCGGGGGAGAGGGTCTTTTCGTGGGAGACGATCACAATATATGAGTTTATTAGTCAAGTTAAATCGTCATATCTGTGCCCTTATGGACCGATGTCGAGCGGCGGTGCCGCCAGCCGGCGCGTGGTCCATCGAATGAAGGGCCGCGACAGCATGATCGGCAGCAACCAGGACTGCACGCGCATGCCGAACGTGCTCTGCGGGATGTAATGGCCGCCGATCTTGCGGGAGACCGCCTGCATCCGCGTCACCAGCGGACGCATGCGCGCCTCATAGCTGTCGAGCGCTTCCGCGTATCTCTTCTGCGCCAGTTCCGCCGCGAGGATATAGGCGCCGGCCATGGCGGTGGAGGTGCCTTGTCCGGCGAGGAAGGTCAGGCACCAGGCGGAATCGCCGAGAAGGGCCACGCGACCTTTCGCCCATTTCGGCACCTCGATCTGCGAGACGGTGTCGAAGAAGGCCTGGTCCCAGTCGATCGCGGAGGTGAGGGCGGAGGCGACCGGCTCCGGCCAGGCGCCGAACTTTTCCATCAGCACCGCCCGCCGGGCCGCCGGGTCGAGCCGGTCGGTGCGTTCGTCGCGCCAGCAGAACAGTGTCGCCGCCGTGCCGTCGCCGACCGCGTAGAGGCCGCCCTGGTGGTCGACATCCATCATGCCGACGAAGCTTGCGCCGAGCGGCTTTGCCAGCGGCACGCGCCAGGCGCTCGCGCGATAGCCGAGCGGGCGGAGAAAATCCTCGTGCGGCCCGAAGGCCATCGCCCGCACGCTGCTGCGATAGCCGTCCGCCCCGACGACGAGGTCGAAACGGTCGCGGCTGCCATCGGAAAAGCTGACGTCCACGCCCGATCCGTCGTCGACGAGCGCGGTCGCGGTCGTCTCGTAGCGGATCGGACATTTTCCTGCGACCGCGTCGGTGAGGATC
Source organism: Shinella sp. GW821-FHT10F02 (assembly GCF_058809275.1). NCBI lineage: Bacteria > Pseudomonadati > Pseudomonadota > Alphaproteobacteria > Hyphomicrobiales > Rhizobiaceae > Shinella > Shinella sp. GW821-FHT10F02. Next base: position 1,236,616 of record NZ_JBXASL010000001.1, read on the forward strand.
GCCTGGAAATCGCTGCGCATGATGGCGAGAAGGCGCCCCTCGGCCGCCCTCGCCAGCGTGCGGTAGTCGTAGGAGAAGAGTTTTCTGCCGCGCCGGTCGAGATGGTGCGCTGCGCCGAGCGGCATGGCCTTGGCGCGGAACGCCTCCACCAGGCCGAGCCGGTCGGCGACCAGCCAGCCGTTGATGTGCAGGCCGATGGAATAGCCTCCGGTGCGCCCGCGCGCGGCCTTTTCCACCACGACCGGCTCGATTCCGTGCCGCAGCAGGCAGGCGGCGAAGGTCAGGCCCGCAGGGCCGCCCCCGACGATGAGGATGCGCATGACCGTCTCCTCAGAACGTCACGTTGATGCGGCCGCCGATCGTGCGGCCCTGACCGAGCTGGTAGACGTTGCCGTATTCAGGTCCGGCATTGAAGCCGTAGGTCGTGTAGGTCTTGTCGAAGACATTGGTCACGAAGGCTTCGGCCGCGATCTTGTCGTCGAGCTGCCATTTCACGCCGAGGTCGACCAATGCATAGCCCTTCTGGCCGATCGTGTCAGTCTCGTCGAAATAGTGCTCGCTGACATAGGTGAGACCGGCATAGGGGATCAGCGCGCCGCGGCCGTTCTCCAGGTCGAAACGATAGTCGAGCATCAGGTTCGCTGTGAACTCAGGCGCATAAGGCACTGTATTACCGGTGAAATCAATGCCGGGCGTGACCGGATTCCTGTAGTCGGTGAAGCGCGTGTGGTTGTAGGCGAGGCCGGCGGTGATGCCGAATTCGTCGGTCGGCTTGGCGCGCACCTTCAGGTTCACGCCCTTCGCCGTTACCTCGCCGACATTCTGGAGATATTGCAGCGGCTGCACGCCGACGAACATCTGGTAGTCCTTGGTGACGTTGTAATAGGCGGAAAGCTGGGCCTCCAGCGTGCCCGCCTCGTCGCGGTACTTGAGGCCGACTTCGCCGTTGTAGGTGTGCTGCGGATCGTAGGTGAAGGCGATGTTGGCGGGCGTCACGTTGCGCGTGAAGCCGCCGGCCTTGAAGCCGGTGCTGAACAGGCCGTAGACGCGCCATTCGTCGGAAAGGCCGTAACTCACACCGAGCTTCGGCGAGAGTGCGGTGAAGGAATTGTCGTCGTTGAGCGCGACGCCGCCCTGCGCTTCCGCTGCCGCGCGCTCGTAATCGAGGCGCAGGCCCGGGGAGATGTCGAGCCGGTCGGTGGCATGCCACGTCACATCGCCGAAAAGCGCATAGGAATCGATCTTCTGGCGCGAGACCTGGCCGGCGACCGGCACGGTGCGGGTGAAGTCGAGATGCTGGTAGTAGAGGCCGGCGACATAGTCGATCGCGCTGCCCTGGTCGGGGTTGGAGGCGATGCGCAGTTCCTGGCTCAGCGTCCACTGTTTTTCCGGCGTATAGGTGCCGAAGACGGTGCGGTCGAGATCGCTCTTCTGGTAGCCGGTCAGCGCGGTGATGGTGGCGAAGCCGAGATCATAGGACGCGTTGATGCCGGCATTCCAGGTGTCGAGGTCGTATTCAGACGGGATCGGCAGCGCGATGCGATCGTCCAGCATCGATTCCATGACGAAATGCTCTTCCGTCGAGGAGACGCGGCCGCGGCCGGCGCTCACCATCACATCCCACGGGCTATCCTCCGGCGCATAGCGCAGGCGGACCTGGCCATAGACGTCGTCCGTGCCGCCGACATCCTCGCCGAGCATGGTCGTGTAGCTGTCCTTGCCGTGCAGCAGGGAGAGGTTCGCATCGCCGAAAAGCACGCCGTCGATCAGCGGCGTGTTGGCGAAGACCGTGGCGCCTGCACCTTCATTGGTGATGTTGCCGTCGAAGCCGAAGCGCAGCTCGTCGTCGGGCTTGCGGGTGACGATGTTGATGACGCCGCCGATCGCGCCGCGGCCGTAAAGCGTGCCCTGCGGTCCGTAGAGCAGTTCGGCGCTTTCGAGGCTGCCGGGCAGTGCGCGCGTCAGGTTGAAACTGTCCTGCGGCAGGCCGTCGACATAGACCTGCGTGCTGGGATTGTAGAAATCGAGCGAGGCCTGGCCGCGGATGGTGAAGTTGGCATAGGTGCGGCTGGAGCGCGAGCGGATGTTGACGTCGGGGAAGATGCGGTCGAGATCAGCGACGGTGTCGATGTCGCGCGTCTGCAACTCTTCCGCCGTGGCGACGTCGGCTGCGGAGGGCAGCAGGAAATAATCCTCGCTGCGCTTGGTAGCCGTGATGATGATCGGCTCCAGCGTCATCGCCTCGGCGGCGGCGTCCTGCGCGCTCGCGCCTTGCGGCGAGAGGCTGATGGGGAGGCTAAGAAGGGAGACGCCGGACAAGCGGTGACGCATCATGATTCCAATACCTTTTCTGGGACTGTCGGACGCCGGCCCTGTGCCGGGTCGGCGAGCATGCGGGGTGCGATGAGGATGGCGGCGAGGATGAAGCCGGCCGACACGCAGAAGAGCCAGCCGTAGCCGAAAGACTTGCCGAGCACGCCGGCGATGGAGGATGCGGCGATCGCCAGGATGGCATCGATGCTCTGGAGAGCGGCGAAATCCGTCGCCGTCTGGTCCGGGTTGCACCAGTTCATCATCGCTGCGTAGAGCGCGACGAAGGAGAAGGCGACCGCGCCCACCTGGAGCAGGAGAATGCCGACAGCGACCGTGGGCGAGACCGAGCCTGCGAATTCCACGGCGGCGAGCGCCGCAAGCAGCAGGGCGTTGAGAAGAGCCGCAATGACGATCGACCGGACGATGCCGGCGGCCTGCACGACAAGCGCACCCAGCGACGCTGCGGCGAGGCCGGCGACCGCGCCGCCCGCGCCACGCAGGAGGCCGATCGTGTCGAGGGCGATGCCCTTGTCGACGAGGTAGGGGCCGGTGAGCGAGGAGCCCATGCGAAGGCCGACCTGGTAGACGACGAGGAAAACGAGGCCGCGCATAAGTGTGCGGTTCTTGATCGTCATGCCGAGGCCGATGCGCCGGCCGGTCGCTACGACCGTCGCCCGCGGGCCGGCGAGGCCGCCGGACAGGAAGACCGGGACGGTGAGCAGGCAGACGAAGCCCGCCATCGAGGCCATGGAAACGGCCCAGCCGGCATGTTGGTAGACGACGAGCCAGAGGCCGCCGCCGATCAGGAAACCGAGATAGGCGCCGGCCGTCGACGCGCCGCTTGCAAGACCGCGGCTATCTTCGTCCGACGCGCGGACGGCAAGCGAATCGGTCGCCACATCCTGCGTGGCGGCGAAGATGCCCATGACGAGCAACACGCAAGCGAGCGCTGCCATGTGGGTCTGCGGCGGCAGCGCGGTTGCGGCCAGGAAGCAGAGGATGATGCCGAGCTGGCACAGCAATATCCATGTCCGCTCGCTGAGGAACCGGTCGATGAGCGGCGCCCATAGAAACTTCAGCGCCCAGGGCAGGAACAGCACGGCGAGATAGCCGATCTGGTCGAGCGGCATGCCGGCATCGCGCAGCACGACGGGAAGTGCCGTCTGCACCATACTGCCGGTGACGGACTGTGCGGCATAGAGGCCGGCAAGCAGGCCGAGCACGGTCCAGCTGGTGGATCGGGCGGCGATATTCGTAAAAGCAGTCGACATTGCCCCTCGCAACGGGTTTCCTGATCTCAGTAGGCTGTCGCAGAAAACTTGACTATTGTAATCAGGTTCACCGATATTGCGATCGGGTCCATTATTTTGGTGGCACAGATGAATCTGAGAGTGGAACAGCGCGCGCTTGCGCAATCGGACCAGGACGACGTGGTCGTGCTTGGCCCGAGCCCGGCCGATGCCAGTTTCTCCGCGGCGTCGACAGACGGCGCCTACAAGATCCTCGGCGTGCGGCCGGGGCTGACGATTTCCGTCTTCGACATGGTTGTTGGCGCCGACTTCGTCGGCCGCTTCGCGACGGAGCCTTGCGTGGCGATCGATTTCCTGTTCGAGGCGTCAGGGCAGGGCTGGTTGCTCGACAAGGATGCCGAGCAGCGGCTCTCCGCCATTCCCTATCGGCCGGGTCGCATCTACATCATGGCCGCACCCACCGGCGCGGTCGGGTTCTACGATGTGCCGATCGGCACGCGCTTCAAGGGCATGGATATCCGTGTCGATATCGCGCTCTGGCAGAAACTCGGCGCCGGTGATGTGCTGGTGGGGCTCGACGAGCACCACGCGCTGCACATGGCATCCGGCAACGGCACCTGGGTCGGCGTGCTGCCGGTGCCGCCCGATCTTCTCGCCGTCGCCCGCGCGCTGTTCGACAGCGCCATGGTGGAAAGCGACGACCTTGCCTTCGAGGCGCGCGCGCTCGATATCATCAATGCCTCGATTGTCGCCATGCGCCGCACGCAGCCGGCCCAGACAATCCCACCGCGTGACCGCCGGCCGCTCCAGCGCGCCCGCGATCTGTTGATCGCCGAACTCGCCCGCCCCTGGACGCTCGACGACCTCGCCCGCGAGGTGGGCCTGACGCAGAAGCGCCTGAAATCCGGCTTTAAAAGCCTGTATGGGTTCGCCGTCTACGCCTTCCTCAAGGAACAGCGTCTGCTGGAGGCGCGCCGCCTGATCGAGGGCGGCGCGATGAATATCACCCAGGCGGCGATCGCCGTCGGCTACAGCAATCCCAGCCACTTCTCGCAGCTTTACCTGCGCCGTTTCGGCATGCAGCCGTCGAGGGCGCTGGCGTCACGGTCCGCGGAAGGCGAGCCGTGACGGGGAGCATTACGCCTTCAGGAAGGGGGCGCTTTCCCTAAGGTGGATGACCGTCGGGCCGTCCGCGGCGAAGGCGGCTTTGACGGCGGCTTCCAGGTCCTCGAAGCTCGTCGGCTCGGCGGTGCGGCACCCATAGGCTTCGGCCAGTTTGACGAAATCCGGATTGTGCTGGTTGACGCCGATGGTCGGGATGTCGCGCGCGATCATGCCGTCGCGGATCTGGGCGAGGCTGTCATTGTTCCACAGGATGATGGCGAGCGGCAGCTTGTTTTCCACCGCCGTGCCGAGTTCCTGGAGCGTGAACTGGAAACCGCCATCGCCGACGATGACGGCCACGGGCGTCTCGGGGCTGGCGATCTTGCCGCCGATGGCCGCCGGCAGGGCATATCCGAGCGTGCCGAAGCCGGCTGGAAAATGCCAGGTGCGCGGCAGGGCACTGCGGTAGAAGGCGTAGCCGGTATAGGCGAGCTGCGTCATGTCGGTATAGACGACGCCGTCGTCGGGGATGGCGTTGCGCAGGCTGTCGAGCACGCGGACGTGTTTCTGTTCGAGCGGCGTCAGCCCGTCGCGCTCGGTGGCGCGCAGTTCGGCGATGGCATTGCTGTCCTTGAAGCCGGTGGCAGGCGAGACTTTCTCCGCGATCGCCGCGACCGCCAGTTTCGAATCCGCCTCCATGGCGACGTCCACGTCGTAGTCGCGCACCAGCGTTGCGGGGTCGATATCGATGCGGATGATTTTGCCGTCCATCGGCAGCGGGCCATCGAGCCAGATGTCCGGTTCGGCAAGCTCGGTGCCGATCAGCAGCACCGCGTCGGCCTCGCGCACGAAATCCTGCGTGGCGCCGCGGTCGACCGTCACTTCCAGGGCGAGCGGATGGTCGTCGGGCAGGATGCCCTTGGCGGCGATGGTCGGCACCACGGCCGCGCCGATCTTTTCGGCCAAAGCGCGGACTTCGGCGGTTGCGGAAACCGCGCCACCGCCAGCGAGAATGACAGCCCGCTTTGCGGCGTTGAGAATGGCGGCAGCCGCCTCCACCTGCGCGGCATCGGGCGCGCGGCGCCGTGCAGTGGTGCGACGGGTGGCCGGCTTGTCGTCCGGCGCCTTGAAGACGTCGAGCGGGATGGAGACATGCACCGGGCGCGGGCGGCCGCTTTCGAAGAGGGCGAAAGCGCGGGCGATGTATTCGCGCACCTGGTCGGGGCTCGTCGCGGTCTCGGAGAAGGCAGTGAGGGGACGCGTGACGGCGGACTGGTCGGTGATCTCGTGCAGCATGCCGCGACCCATGCCGAGATCCTTGTTGGCGGCGACGGAGGTGATGACCAGCATCGGCACGCTGTCGGAATAGGCCTGGCCGATCGGGGTCGCCGCATTGGTGACGCCGGGGCCGGAAATCAGCACGCAGACGCCGGGCTTGCCCGACATGCGGGCATAACCGTCGGCCATGAAGCCGGCGCCCTGTTCATGGCGCACGCCGATATGGCGGATGCCGGCGGCATCCATGCCGCGATAGGCTTCGAGCGTGTGCACGCCCGGCATGCCGAAGACGGTGTCGACGCCATAGGCCTTCAGGATCTGCATCAGGCGGCTGCCGCAGGAAATGGTCTCGTTCATGATGAAATTCCGTTCGATTTTCAGGGTTTTGCGGCGTCTTCGAGGCCCGTCCAGATGGAGCCGTATTCATCGGCGACCACCATCAGGCTCGCGCCGAGTTCCTTTGCGAAGGCGCGCTCGGCGCGCGACCAGGCAGGCATGATCCAGGGTTTCCCAGCTTTTTCAGCCGCTTGCGCGATCTTTTTAAGGTCTGCCTTGTCCGCATCGGTGTTGCGATACGCTCCGCGGCCGGAATCGAGCGAGAGGTCGCTCGGGCCGACGAAGAGGCCATCGACGGTCTGCAGCGCAAGGATCGCCTCGACATCCTTGAGGGCAGCGGCGGACTCGATCATCGGATAGCAGCGTGTCTTGGCATTCTCCGTGTCGTAATATTCCGGCTTCACGCCGCCGTAGCGAGCGGGGCGGGTGCCGGAGAAGCTGCGCGTGCCGAGCGTCGGGTATTTGGCCGAGGCGGTGACGCCGCGCGCGTGTTCGACATCGCCGATATGGGGGATGATCACGCTGTCGGCGCCCATGTCCAACGCCTGCTGGATCGGGATCGCCTCCGGCCCCAGCACCTTGGCATGCATGGTCATGCCGAGCGCCTTGCCGAGGGCGAGGATGCGGTCCAGTGCTTCGAGGTCGAACAGGCCGTGTTCGATGTCGAGCACGATATGGCGATAGCCGATATCATGGGCGATCTCGATCATCGCCTGGTGCGGGGTCGAGAGCCAGACGGCGAGATTGTCGAGCGTGTCAGCCATGGGCGGCTCCATCCTTCTTCTGCCGGTCGGCGATCATGCCGGCAATATCGACCAGTTCCTGCAATGTGGCGCCGGCATTGATGCGCGCCACCCAGCTTCCTTCATCTTCCTGGTCGGCGAGCGCGATGTCGGCGATGCCGGCCACCTGGTCCGGCGGCAGCACCAGGATGCCGCAGTCGTCGGCAAGGATCGCGTCACCCGGATTGACGGTGACGCCGCCGCAGGAAACGGGAATGTTGTAGCCGCCGCCGAGATTGAGCAGCTTCGTGGTGATCGGCGAGACGCCGCGCGCCCATGTCGGCACGCCGGCCTCGCGGATAGCAGCCGGGTCGGTGATCATGCCGTCGACGATGACGGCGGCGAGCTTACGCTCCTTCGCGACGGCGGCCATGAAGCCGCCCCAGGCGGCGTGGCGCTCGTCGCCCGCCCGGTCGATCACCAGGATGTCGCCGGGGCGCACCCGGTCCATCGCGTGATAGAGCAGGGTGGAATCCGGGCCGGGGATCGACACGGTCTGCGCGGTGCCGGCCACCCGCACGCCATCGATCAGCGGGCGCAGGTCATTGCGCATGAAACGGTCGTGCAGGTAGTGGCCGACGGTTGCGGCCTCGACGCGGGCGAAGCGGGCGAGAAGGCCGGCGTCGAGCTGCGGCGCAGGGTCGGCGATCCGGTAGGATTTGATCGACATGATGAAAGAAGATCCTATTGCGTGAGGAGTCTGATGGCGGAGGGGGCGCAGGCGAGCGTGGCCGGCGCGCCGGGTTGCGGCATCGGCCGGTCGCCGTTGCGCACGCGGGCATGAAGGCGGGTGCCGTCGGCGAGCACGAGCGCGTAGACGGTGTCGGTGCCGATATAGACGGCCTCGCCGAGCGCGCCGGAAAAGCGGACCGACCCGCCGGCCTCGCCCTCGACGAAATGCAGCGCCTCCGGCCGGATGGCGAGTGTGCACGCATCGCCGGGCTGCAAGGGCAGGGTGCAGGGGAAATCGATCCGGCTGCCGACGGCCTCCAGAGTGAACTGGTCGCCGGTGCGGGCGGCGACGCGCGCCTCGATCAGGTTCATGTCGCCGATGAAGCCGGCGGTGAAGCGGTTGGCCGGGCGCTCGTAAATCTCGACCGGACCGCCGACCTGCTGGACGACGCCGTTGTTCATCACGGCGATACGGTCCGACATGGTCAGCGCTTCTTCCTGGTCATGGGTGACGAAGATGAAGGTGATGCCGAGGCGGCGCTGCATCTCCTTCACCTCCATCTGCATCTCGCGGCGCAGTTTCAGGTCGAGCGCGCCGAAGGGTTCATCGAGGAGGAGCACGGAGGGGCGGTTGATCAACGCGCGGGCAAGCGCGATACGCTGTTGCTGGCCGCCGGAAAGGGCTGAGGGCTTGCGGTCGATGGCATGGGTCATGTGCACGCTGTCGAGCGCGGCTTTTACGCGATCGCGGATCTCGTCCTTCGCGACACCTTTTACCGAAAGGCCGAATCCGACATTCTCGCCGACGTTCAGATGCGGGAAGAGCGCATAGCTCTGGAACACGGTGTTGACGTTGCGCTGGTGTGCCGGCACGCCGGTCACGTCGCGGCCGTCGAGCAGCAGCCGGCCGGAGGTCGGCTCCTCGAAGCCGGCGATCATGCGCAATGTCGTCGTCTTGCCGCAGCCCGACGGGCCGAGGAAGGTGAAGAATTCGCCCGCCTTTATCGTCAGATTCAGGCGGTCGACGGCATAGGCCGTCTCGGCTCCGGTGCCGAAGGCCTTGCGGATATCGATCAGTTCGATGGCAGCACGGCTCACGCCGGCCGGCTCTGTCGTGATGTCAGGCGGCATATCGTTCTGGAACTCGCTCAGGGAAAGGGGCGGCCGGCAACCCGGCCGCCGATGGTCCGGGCCGCCGTTACTGGGCGGTCTTCACCTTGGTCCAGCCATCCTGGTAGAGTTTTGTGGCGTCGCCGACGTCAAGGATGAAGTCGGCCTTCATCAGCTTGTCTTCCGGCGGATAGATGGCGGCGTTTCCTGCTGTTTCCTTCGGCAGCAGCGCCTTGGCCTTGTCGATGACGGTTGCCGATTTCGAGAGATCCGCCGCCTTGGCGGCAACGTCCGGCCGCATGATGTAGTCGATGAACTTGTAGGCTTCCTCGACATTCTTGGCCGATGTCGGAATGGCGAAACCGTCGATCCACATCGAGCCGCCTTCATCCGGGATGACGTACTTCACCTTCGGATTGCTCACCATCACCTGCGCGATGGAACCGTTCCAGCCCTGCACGATGCAGGCTTCGCCCGAGGCGAGCAGGTCGCCGTAATTGGTGCTGTTGTAACCGCCAAGCACCTTCTTCTGCTCGATGAGGGACTGGGTCGCCTTTTCGATTTCCTCCGGCTTGGTGGTGCCGGCATCGAAGCCGTTGACCTGAAGGCCGGCAATGTAGGCTGCCAGCATGTTGTCGAGCATGTAGATGCGGCCTTCATACTGCGGGTCCCACAGCGCCTTCCAGCTCGTCGGCGGCGTCTTCACGCAGTCCTCGTTATAGGCGAAACCGGTGGTGCCCCAGATATAGGGCACCGACCATTTCTGGCCGGGATCGTAGGAAACCTCCTTGAAGGGTGCGCCGAGATTGCCGATGTTCGGGATCTTGGCGTGGTCCAGTTCCTGCAACAGGCCCTGCTTGGCGAGCACCTGCACGGTGTACTGGCTGGGCTCGATGAGGTCATAGCCGCTGGCGCCGGCCGACAGTTTCGCCATCATCGTCTCGTTGGAATCATAGGTGTCGAAGGTCACGGTGATGCCGGTCTCCTTCGCGAAGTCGTCGACGATCTCCTGCGGCACTTCGCCGGACCAGGCGTAGATATTGAGTTCGGCGGCCGAAGCGCCGGACGCGATGGCGACCAGGCTGACCGATGCAAAAAGCGTTCTCCAGTTTTTCATTGCGTATTCCCCATTTCTTGGTTGGTGGTTCTTATGATTGTTTGCGGATCGTCTTGAGGTAGCGGCTCATGACGACCAGGATGACCAGCACGTTGACGGCGATCAGCATGGCGCCGAGCGCGTTGATCTTCGGCGTGAGGCCGGATTTCAGCGTCGCGTAGATCTGGATCGGCAGCGGCGTCGAGCCGACGCCCGAGACGAAGGTCGAGACGACGAAATTGTCGAAGGAGATCACCGCGCAGAGCAGGAAGGCCGAGAGGATGGCGGGCGCCAGCAGCGGCAGCGTCACGCGCAGGAAGGCCTGCTTGCCATTGGCGCCGAGATCGGCGGCCGCCTCGTCGAGGCGCGGGTCGAGACCAGAGGCGGCGGCGCGCACGATCAGGAAGCTGAACGGGATCGACACGAGCACATGGCCGGCGATCAAAGTGCCGTAGCCGAGGGGCACGCCGGTCCAGACGGTCGCGACAAGCAGGCCGACGGCCAGCACGATTTCCGGCAGCACCAGCGGCGCGATGATGAGCGTCGAGAACAGGTTCTTTCCCGTGAAGGGGCGCTTGACCACGGCGAGTGCGGCGCTGGTGCCGATCATCGTTGCGAGTGCCGCCGAGGCGATGGCGACGATGACGCTGACCTGCAGGCCGGCCCGCAGCCCCCGGTCACGCAGCGCTTCCGCAAACCAGGCGAGCGAAAACCCTTCCCAGACCACGGTCGAGCGACCGGCATTGAAGGCGTAGATGACGAGGACCAGCAAGGGCGCGAAGAGGAAGATGTAGCCGATAAGCGTGGCGGCGGGGACGTAGAGCGCGATCAGCTTCTTCATGTTCGCGCCTCCTCGACGGAGCGCAGCACGCGCATGTAGCAGACGATGATGCCCGACGAGATGACCAGCAGCACCACGGAAACGGCGGCGCCCAGCGGCATGTTGCGGAAATCGAGGAAGAGCTGGACAATCAGGTTGCCGAGAATGATGCTCTTGCCGCCGCCGAGCAGGACGGGGATGGCGTAGACGCCCATGGCGGGCACGAAGACGAAGAGGATCGCGGCCATCACGCCCGGCAGCGACAGCGGGAAGGTAACCCGCCAGAAGGATTGCAGCGGCGTCGCGCCGAGATCGTCGGCGGCTTCCAGCAGACGCTTGTCGAGTCCGTTGAGCGCGGCATGGATCGGCAGCACCGTGGTGGGCAGGAAGGCATAGAGCATGCCGACGAGCACGGCCGGATAGGTGCCGATCATGCGGATCGGCTGCTCGATAAAGCCGAGGCCGAGGAGCGCGCTGTTGATCGTGCCGTTCCGGCCGAGCAGCACCATCCAGGCCGACATCCGCACGATGAAGTCGATCCAGAAGGGAATGAGCAGCAGCGCCAGCAGCAGCCCGGCATGGCGCCCGGCGCGCAGCGCGATGAAATAGGCGATCGGATAGCCGACCAGCAGGCAGACGACGGTGGAGACAGCGGCAAGCTGGAGCGAATTCAGGAAGATCGGCAGGTAGATGGCCTGGAAGAGCTCGCGGTAGCTCGCCAGCGTGAAGCCGAATTTCGCACCGCCATAGGTATCCTGCTCGGCGAAGGAAAAGGCGATGACGATGAGGGTCGGGATGACCAGCAGGAGGATGGCGCTGAGGAGGGACGGGGCGAGAAGCGCCAGTGTCACGAGATTGCCTCGGCGCGCGGCGATCATTTCCGTGTCTCCATGCGCGTCTGGCGGGAAGGCTCGACGGGCCGGATGAGGTTCGTCGCGCTGACCGAGAGGTGCCCGCGCATTGCCGCCTCCGCCCTGTCGGGATCGCGGCTGGCAAGCGCCTCGTGGATCACCACCATGTCGTTCAGGTCTTCGAAAAGCAGCGCGACGGGCATGCGCGAGACATAGAGGCTGCGCACCGACAGCGCATAGAGCCGCGTCAGCGCCTGCATCAGGTAGGTGTTGCCGGAGGCCTCGGCGATCAGCTTGTGCATCTCCTCGTCGATGCCGAGATGCCATTCGATCTCCATGCGCTTGGCCTCGACGCCGGCGCGCGCCTCCTCGATCAGCGCGGCCAGACGGTCGAGCTGCGCATCGCTGATGCGGGTGGCGGCAAGCCGCGCGGCCCAGAGCTCGGCCTGGAGGCGGAACTCCTGGAGCTGAAAGAAATCGGTGGCTGAGGTGGAGGAAACGAAATAGCCGCGCTGCGGCACCGCCAGCAACAGATCCTCCTGCGCCAGCCTTTGCAGCGCCTCGCGCAACGGCGTGCGGCCGACCGCCAGCCGCTCCATGCATTCCTTCTCGTCGATCGGCGAGCCCGGAAGCAGTTCCGCCTTGATGATGGCGGTGCGCAGCCCGTGATAGGCGACGTCGCTCAGGCGCATTTTCTTGGTGGAGAGAGGCTGCACTTTGGGTCGCTCCATAAAATATATTTTCAAGATATCATCTGAATATTTGCTGTCAACGACCTCTTTGAAGGATCGCGAAAACGACAAAACGCCGCTCCATCGGCTGGCGACCGATGGGCGGCGCGGTGCGCTTGTGCCTGCCAGCTGGCAGGCAAATCAGAGGTAGAGAGGGAAGAGGCGGCTACAGCCGGCCGTAGGCGCCGCCGGCTCCTGTAATGGCGGCGAGGAAACTCGCGAGGCCGGCGGAGCGCAGCGGGAGGTAGGGTTTGCCCTGCGCACGGCAGAGGCGTTTTACCAGGCCGACGGCGCTGTGACTGATATGATCGACCGGAAACAGGATGGTCGACGCCTGTCCGACGAGCGCCGGCAGAAGCGTCGTGCTGTCCTCCATGCCGCCATCATGTAGCAGGAGGTCGACATTGCGGCTTTCGGCATAGGCGCGCAGGTGATCGAAAAGATTGCGCCGGCCTCCGACATAGAGCACGGGGCCGGCCGGCTGCGGGTTCGCCTGGCTGTCGCCGGCCTGGAGCTGCGCGGTCACGGCCGCTTCGAGCGCCTCGTTCTCCCGGAGGATTGAATGGCTGTGGTCCTGCAACTGTTCGAGTTCGCGCTGCAAGGCGCGGCACCTTTCCTCGGCCTCGGCGAGCCGCAGCGAGAGGGCGTTGGCGCGCGCGGCCTCGGTCTCCGCGCGTTCGGCGGGGCTGCCTTCTTCCGCGCGTGTGCGCTGGCCGAAGGGGGCGGCGGTCGCTTCCGCCTGCACGACCCGCTCTTCGAGCTGCCGGATGCGCTGGCGGAGCGCGACGCGCTCGTCAGCGGCGACGGCCAGCCGCTTTTCCTGGCGCTCGCCTTTGTCCTTCTCCTGTTCGAGTTCCTTCTCCAGCCGCGTCAGCCGGGCGAGATCGAGGCGGCTCGCGCTGCCGACGAGATGCGACAGCATGTGGACTTCGCCGAAAATGTCGCGGATCAGCGCTGGCGGGCTCGCCGGATGGCTCATCAAGGCCCAGTAGGGGCCGGCAATATCGCCGCGATCAAAGCTTTCTCGCCAGATCCGGCGCAATTCCTGCTCGTCGGCCTGCAGCGGAATCCGCTTGATGCTCACCTCATGGCGCTTATCGAGCGCCTTGTTGAGGAGTTTTGCGGCATAATCCCGCTGTCCGGCGGTGCGCACGCCGCGGCCGTGCAGCGTGTGGTCCGTGGCACTGCGCGCATCCTCCTGCCCGGCTTTCGCGAGAAGCTGGCGAAGCTCGCCCGTTGTCAGGCAGGTTCCGACGATCGAGCAGTGGAAGGTCGAGGGTATGTCCCAGGTCTTCAGGCGCTGCGAACCGGCCTTCACAGCAATCTCCTCCGGCGCAGCTTCGACGGGAAGCAGCCGTCTGGGGGTGGAGAGGGATTGCGGGCGCGGCAATGTCGGCATGGGAAGTCCAGCGGATCGTATAACGTTATATTCCATAAAACATAACGTTTTGGAAGAGTGCACGGGGACGACGGCGGGTGTTGCCTTGCTGTCAGGAACCGACGATATATTTGCCTCACTATATCGCGGGAGAGAGTCCATGCCGGTCTTGCGCTGCCTTTTTGTCTTCGTCGTCTTCCTCGCTTCGGTCCTGCCGGCCGCGGCGCGCACGATCACCGATGCGGCCGGGCGGACCGTCGAGGTGCCGGACAAGATCGAGCGGGTGCTGGCCGCAGGTCCGCCGGCCTCGGTGCTCGTCTATGTGCTCGCACCGGAAAAGCTCGCCGGCTGGGTGCGTGAGCCGAAGGGTGAGGAAAAGGCCTTCCTGCTACCCTCCGTCCGTGATCTTACGACCTTCGGACAACTGACGGGCAAGGGCGGCACGGCGAATATGGAGGCGGTGCTGGCGGCCAAGCCCGACATCATCATCGATGTCGGCACGGTCAACCCGACCTATGCCTCGCTTGCCGACAAGGTGCAGGCACAGACCGGCATCCCCTATATCCTGATCGACGGCGCCTTTGCGAAGAGCGCCGAAACGCTGCGGGAAACCGGCGCCATCCTCGGCGTCTCTGAGCGGGCGGAAACCCTCGCGGCCTATGCCGAAGCCAGGCTCGCTGCGCTGGAGAAGGGCCTCGCCGGAATTCCCGAGGACAAGCGTCCGGCGGTCTATTACGGCCGCGGCGCGGAGGGACTGGAAACGGGCCTCTCCGGCTCGATCAACATGGAGATCCTCGAAGCGGCCGGCGCCAGAAATGTCGCGGCCGCCGCCGGCAAGGGCGGCCTCACCCAGGTGTCGCTCGAACAGATCCTGTCGTGGAAACCGGACGTCATCCTCGCCGCCTCGCCGAAATTTGCGGCGAGCGTGAAGAGCGACCCGCTCTGGGCTGGGCTCGAAGCGGTCAAGGCGGCACGCATCCATGTCACGCCCAACCTGCCTTTCGGCTGGATCGATTCCCCGCCCGGCATCAACCGCCTGATCGGCATCGCCTGGCTCGAACACACGCTCTATCCCGAGGCTTTCCCGGGCGCGCTCGATCAGGAAGTGCGGGAGTTCTTCAAGCTTTTCTACCAGGTCGAGTTGGACGACGCCCAGCTTGAGACCCTGCTGGGGCCTGGCAAGGCGGCTGCGAAGTAGATGCGCGACAAGGCCACCCTGCCGAAAGGGCAGGGCAGGCTCTTCATCGGCGCGGGCCTCTTTGCCCTGCTGCTGCTTGCTGCCCTCTCCATGATGGTCGGCAAATATGGCAGCGGGCCGGGGCCTGTGTTCGATGCGCTGCGGCAGCTTGTTACGGGCGAGGGCGCGGACCCTGTTCTCTCGACGGTTCTGTGGAATGTGCGCCTGCCGCGCGTGGTGGCGGCGGTCATCGTCGGTGCGTCGCTTGCCGCCGCAGGGGCGACTTATCAGGGCCTCTTTCGCAACCCGCTGGTCTCGCCGGATCTGCTCGGCGTGTCGGTCGGCGCCAGCCTTGGCGCGGTTCTGGGCATCTTCCTGTCGCTGCCCGTGCTTGCCATCCAGCTGGCCGCCTTCGCCGGCGGGCTTGTCGCCGTACTTGCGGTCTCGGCGATCGGCGCCTTGGTGCGTGAGCGCGATCCGGTGCTGACCCTTGTGCTGGCCGGCATCGCCATCCAGGCGCTGATCGGCGCCGGCATATCGCTGATCAAGGTTCTGGCCGATCCATACGACCAGCTGCCGGCGATCACATACTGGCTTCTCGGCAGCATGACGGCGATCACGCGGTTCGACGTGCTGTCGATCCTGCCGGCCGTCGTGCTCGGCCTCGTGCCGCTCGCGCTGCTGCGCTGGCGCATGAATGTCATGACGCTCGGCGAGGAGGAGGCGCAGACGCTCGGCATCGACACGCTGAAGACGCGCATCGCGCTCATTGCCGGCGCTACGTTGGTGACGGCGGCGACGGTCTCCGTCACCGGCATCGTCGGCTGGATCGGGCTCATCATTCCGCATGTCGCGCGCATGCTGGTCGGCCCGGATTTCCGCCGCCTGCTGCCGGCCGCCATGCTGCTCGGCGCCGCCTATCTCATCGTCGTCGACATGCTGGCGCGCTCGATCGCGACGATCGAGGTGCCGCTTGGCATCCTGACGGCGGTGGTCGGCGCGCCGTTTTTCCTCTGGCTGCTCATTGCCGGAAAGCGGGGCTGGTCATGACGCTCGCGCTGAAATCGCTCGCCTTCGGTTACCGGGATCGCGAAATCGGCCACGCGGTCAGCCTGTCATTGGCCGAGGGCGAGGTGCTGGCGCTTCTCGGCGCGAACGGCGCCGGCAAAACCACACTGTTCAAGACCATGCTCGGCCTCCTGCCGGTCCAGGCCGGCGAGGTCACGCTCGATGGGAAGCCGCTCTCTGCCTGGTCGCGGCGCGAGCGGGCGCTCCGCATCGCCTATGTGCCGCAGGCCCACGCCGCCCCCTTTCCGTTCACCGTTCGCGATGTCGTGCTGATGGGCCGCGCCGCGCATCTCAAGGCCTTTGCAATGCCGGGGGAGCGGGACCGGGCGATTGCGCATGCCGCGCTAGAAAGCCTCGGCATAACCGGTCTCGCCGATACGCCCTGCACCGAGATCAGCGGCGGCGAGCGGCAGCTGGCCCTCATCGCCCGGGCGCTGGCGCAGCAGGCGCGCATCATCGTGATGGACGAGCCGACCGCCAATCTCGACTATGGCAACCAGATGCGGCTGCTCACCCATATCCGCACGCTCGCCGGCCAGGGCCTCGCCATCGTGCTCTCCACGCACAATCCGGACCACGCCTTGCAGGTCGCCGACCGTGTGGCGCTCTTGAAGGGCGGCACGCTGATGGCGCTCGGCGTGCCGGCGGAGACCCTGACGCCGCAGACCCTGAAAGACGTCTACGGCATCGACGTGGTGATTGGCCGGGTCGAAGGCAGCGAGGCGCTCGTCTGCGCGCCGCGCGCCTGAGCGGAGTATGCTTGCCAGCCGCATTTCCCGGGTCTATCGACGAAGCTCGTACCCAGCCGAGGACATGCCATGCACGACATCCGGAAAATCGAGGCCGCGGACAAGCCGAGCTTCTACCGTGACCTCATCACGCAGGCCGAGGGCCTGCTGCATGGCGAACGCGACGCCATCGCCAATGCGGCGAACCTTTCCGCGCTGATCTACGATGCGGTCGCCGATCTCAACTGGGCCGGCTTCTACTTCCTGAAATCCGCCGACGAACTGGTGCTCGGCCCCTTCCAGGGCAAGGTCGCCTGCGTGCGCATCCCGGTCGGCAAGGGCGTCTGCGGCAGCGCGGTCGCCGAGGCGCGCAGCCAGCTGGTGCCGGATGTGCACGCCTTCCCCGGCCACATCGCCTGCGACGCCGCCTCGCGCGCCGAACTTGTCGTGCCGCTTGTCCGGGACGGCCGGATTTTTGGCGTGCTCGATCTCGACAGCCCGCTGCCGAGCCGTTTCACAGAGGAAGACCAGGCCGGCTTCGAGGCGCTTGCCGCTCTTTACGTCAACGCCAGTGATCTCTGACGGCAGGAGTCAACCCGCCGCCGCCAGCCCTGCGTCCAGCCCTTCAGCGATCGTGGCGATATCCTTCGCCGTGACGATCAGCGGCGGGGAGAGGATGATCATGTTGCCGGACACGCGCAGCATGACGCCGGCGTCGTAGGCAGCATCGGCGATCCTCGCCATGGTCTTCTTGTCGACCGGCTTCTTTGTTTTGCGGTCGGCGACGATTTCGAGCGCCGCCATTAGCCCCTTGCCGCGCACGTCGCCGACGGGGGCGTGTTTTGCCTTCAGGGCTTCCAGCGCCGTTGCCAGTTCCGCGCCGCGTGCGGCGGCGTTTTCGTTGAGCGCGAGACGCTTCGTTTCGGCGAGTGCTGCAAGCCCGGCGGCGCAGCCGACCGGGTGGCCGGAATAGGTGTAGCCATGGCCGATCGCGCCAAAACTGGTCTTGTCGGCCTCGAAGACCTCGGCCACCTTGGCGGAGATCAGCGTGGCGCCGAGTGGGAAATAGCCGGAGGTGATTGCCTTCGCGATGGTCATGAAATCCGGCCTGACGCCTGTCAGCCGCGAGCCCGACCAGGCGCCGGTGCGCCCGAAGCCGGTCACCACCTCGTCGGCGATTAGCAGAATTTCGTGGCGGTCGCAGATGTCGCGCACCAGCGGCATGAAGCTCTCGTGCGGGACGATGACGCCGCCGGCGCCGAGGATCGGTTCCATGATGAAGGCGGCGATGGTGTCGGCGCCCTGAAAGGTGATCTCTTCCTCGATGGCGCGGGCGCAAAGGGCCGCGAGTTTTGCCGGGTCCGTCTCGTCGAAGGGATTGCGGTAGGTCCAGGGGGCGGGCGTGTGGAAGACGCCGGGCATCAACGGCTCGTAGTTGCGGCGGAAATTGGCATTGCCGTTGACCGAGGCGCCGCCGAAATGCGTGCCGTGATAGCCCTTCTTCAGCGCGAGGAATTTCGTGCGGTCGGCTTGGCCGCGGATCTTCCAGTATTGCCGCGCGAGCCTGAGCGCCGTCTCCACCGAATCCGAGCCGCCCGACGTGAAGAAGCTGCGCACCATGCCCTCCGGCTCGAACCATTGCGCCAGTTCATAGGCGAGCTCGATGGAAGGACCGGTGGAGGTGCCGCGGAAGCCGGAATAATAGGGCAGGGCGTCGAGCTGACGGGCGATCGCCTGCTTGATGGGGTCGCAGCTATAACCGAGATTGACGTTCCACAGGCCACCGACGGCATCGAGCACGGTGCGGCCGTCGATGTCGGTCACCATCGCGCCTTCGCCCTGCATGATGACACGCGGCGGCGAGGCGCGCATTTCTGCCGGATGCGCCATCGGGTGCCAGATCGGCTTTGCATTGTTCTCGCTGAGGAAATTGATGTCGCGCATGGCTCAGATACTCTCGTGACGGATTTCGGGTGAAGGCAGGCCGAACAGGGCGAGCGCTGCGGCATAGGAACGGGCGGGCTCGGCGACGTCGAACCAGACCGTGCGCATGCCGGCGGCGATGGCGCCGTCCACATTGCGTTTCTGGTCGTCGACGAAGACGCAGGCTTCGGCGGGGAGATCCAGCGTCTCGCAGACGGCGGCATAGGCGCGGGCATCCGGCTTGAGGATGCCGGTATAGGTGGCGTCGACGATAGTTTCGAACAGCGAAAGCAGGGGCAGGCGTTGCCGGAAATCTTCGCCGTAGAACAGGTCGAGTTCGTTGGAGAGGATGGCGAGGCGGATGCGGTTTTCGTGCGCCGTGCGGATGGCGTTTATGGCCTCCGGGCGGATCACAGCTTCAGGCTCGGCACCGCGGGCGCGGCGCACGAAGGTCGACATGTCCGTCCATTCCTCGCCGACCAGCCGGCCGACCTCGCTTGTGCGGGCCTTCCAGTAGCCGCGCTCGCTGATCTCGTCGGCCTGCATGGCGCGCCAGAGCGGATCGGATGCCGGATTGAACGGCCCGCGCCAGGCAAGCGTGCCGGGCGGCAGGCCGAGCGCCTTTTCGCTGAGAGCATGCGTCTCGAACAGCGTTTTGGTGACGACGCCGCCGAAATCGAGCACCAGTGCGGCCGGTTTCGTCATCATACCAACCCCGGCCGGATGATGCCCTCGGCCACCCAGCGGTCGAAGATTTCCAGCGCCTTGGCGCAGAAGGCGCCGTCGTTGATGTGACCGGCGATCTCGTGCAGCTCGACGCTCTCGGGCATGGTTTTGCGCATCTCCTCGACGAAGGCGGCGAGCGCATCGGGCTCATGCAGCGGTTCGCCCTCCTGGTCCCATTGCTGGAGGCCGCCGGCGGGCAGGATGAAGGCGGTGGCGCCCGTCGCGGTCGCCAGCTTGCCGGCGATGGCGCGGGCGATCTCGCGGCGCGTCTCGCCGTCTGAGGTCACCGAGGCGAGCAGGCGGTTGTGCGCGTGGTAGGGGCGCTCCGCAAAACGCGCCGGCACCGGCTGCCAGGTCGGGAAATCCACCATGTCGATGGCACCGGGCGCGACGATCTGCGGAATGCCGCTGCGGCCGGCGTTTTCCAGGCGGTCGGGACCGGAATTCACCACCGAGCCCATATGCTGGTTGGCGACTTCCTGCAGGGAGAAATCGAGTACCGCGGCAAAGCCGCGTTGTGCGGCGATCGCCTCTAAAGCTCGGCCGCCCATGCCGGTCGTGTGGAACACGACGACCTCATAGCCACGCCGCTCCAGCGCCGGTTTCAGCGTCACCATGTATTTCAGGCAGCTTTTGCCGAGTGAACTCATGCCGACGATCGGCCGCTCCGCCTGCGGGCGCACCACGGCCTGCGCGGCGCCGACGACCGCGCCGCAGGCCTGCGAGAGCACGGCCTTGCAGGTGCTGTTCAGGCCATAGAGGCCGCCCGCCCACAGGATCATCATCAGGTCCGTGGCAATGCGGTCCGGTGGCACCAGATGGGAATAGGCGATGGTCGAGACGACGAATTTCGGCACGCCGAGCGGCAGGGCCAGCGCCACGTCAAGGGCGAGGTCGGTGCCCATCGTGCCGCCGAGCGCGATGACGCCGTCGATCTCGCCGCTATCGTAGAGGCTGCGGGCAAGCCGCGCGGCGCCGAGTGCCATCAGCGTCATGGCGCTGTTTTCGTCGCCGCTGTTGGCGATGGCGTCGATGGTCGTGCCGGCGGCTTGCGCCACCGCGTGCCGGTCATGGTCGGGCCGATAGGGCGGGTCGCCGAGCACGCTGACATCCATCATGACCGCGTGGCCTTCGACGGCTTCGATGCGCTCGCGCATGAAGGTCAATTCGTCGGCCTTGGTGTCCCCGGTGCCGATCACCAGGATGCGTGGACTGCCCTCTCTGACCATGCCGATGCCTCCTCCAAGGCGCCACTTACTTCACATGTGAATTAACTTGACAGCAAGCCGGTTCGTTTGCAAGTCTATAGTCAAAATGATGGTTCAATAAATGAACCGATGGGAACGGCGGATATCCTGTCCGCACTGTATGGGAGAAAAGCAGCATGACTCGATTTCTCACCCTTGCGCTCGCCACGACGACACTCGCCGCCGCCCTGGCAATGCCGGCTTACGCGGAATATCCCGAGCGCCCGGTCACCTTCATCGTTCCCTGGCCTCCGGGCGACCTGGAAGATCAGTTGACCCGCATCATCGCCGATACGTTTACCGCCAGTGCCGGCGCGCCGGCCAAGGTCGTCAACCGGCCGGGCGGCGGGGCGGTGGAAGGCGCGACCGCCGTCGCCCAGTCCGATCCGGACGGCTATACGGTCGGCTCGCTGGTCATCGACGTCCCGACCATGCATGTCATCCAGGGCAACGCGCCCTATGGCCGCGACGCCTTCGAGCCGGTCGGCATCTTCCTGACCTATCCCTTCGCGCTCGTCGCCAAAAAGGATGCGCCCTATGACGATCTTGCCGGCCTTGCCGCCTATGCCAAGGCGAACCCGGTCAAGCTCGGCCATTTCGGCTACGACCTGATCCCCACCATGGCGACCTTCGCAGCCGCCAAGAAGCTCGGTTTCACCTTCGGCGCCGACGCGGCGTTCAACTCGCTCGATTGCTCGACTCTCGCCAATGGCGACGCCGACGTGATGAACACGACCATGGCGACGGTGCTGTCCTGCCTCGACGACGTCAAGGTGCTGGCGACCTATACGGACGCGCCGCTCTCCATCAAGCCGGAGGCGAAACTGCTGTCCGATCAGGTGCCGGGCCTGAATATCACGCTGTGGAACGGCCTTTTCGTGCCGAAGGGCACGCCGCAGGAGATCAAGGACAAGATCGCGACGATCGCCGAAGAAGCAATGAAGAGCGACCGGGCCAAGGCCGTCTCCGAGGCGACCGGCGCCGGCGTCTACTGGATGAATGCGACAGACGCCGCCGCGCGCATCGACAAGGACTATGCCGCGGCCGAAGAGCTGATGAAGGACCTGAAGAAGTAGGCCGGCGCTTCCAATCCATCTGAAAATCGCGGGGGACAACGAGCATGGACGAGCAGGGCCAGAACCAGGAATTTCCGCCGGGCGAAGCGGTGGCGGCGGTGGGGCTTGCCTGCCTCGTCATCGCCGTGGGGCTTGTGCTGCTTCTGCCGTTCGCCACCCATGTGCAGCCGGCCGACAAGGCCTGGTTCCTCTCGCCGCGCAACATTCCCATCCTCGGCATCGCCATGATCGGCCTGCCGGGGCTGGTGCTGGCGCTGCGGCTCCTGCGCGGCTGGCGGCTTTCGCCCGATCCGCACGCCTATCTCGACCGCGCGCGCTCGGGGTTCGGCGATCTGCTGCCGGCCTTCGGCTACACCGCCCTGTTCTGCCTCTACATGGCGGCGATCCCAATCCTCGGTTTTGCGCTGTCCACCCTGCTGTTCGGCCAGGCCTGCCTATGGGCCTCCGGCCTTCGCAGCCGGCGCTGGATGGCGTGGAACCTCGCCTTCACCGGGGTGATCGTGGTGCTGCTGCGCGGCGTCATGGGCCTGTGGTTCCCTCACGCGTCGATTTTCACCTGGCTTCCGGGCGGCATCGGCAACCTCATCGGCCCCTATCTGTAGGAACCCGCCGTCATGGACTCCATCATTCTCGGCTTCGAGAACATCGCGCATTTCAACGTCCTCCTGGCACTGGTCGCGGGCGCCTTCATCGGCATCCTCATCGGCGCGGTGCCGGGCCTGGAGCCTGCGGGCGCCATGGCGATCCTGCTGCCCTTCACGCTCGGCATGGAGCCGCTTGCCGGCGTCACCTTGCTACTCGGCACCTATGGCGGCGCCTGGTACGGCGGTGCGATACCGGCCATCCTGATCAAGGTGCCGGGAACGCCCGTCAACGTGCTGACCACCTATGACGGCTACCCCATGGCGCAGCGCGGCGAGGCGCATCGCGCGCTGTCGCTCGCCTATTCCTCCTCCTTCATCGGCGGCACGATCAGCGTCGTGGCACTGGTGGTGCTGGCGCCCTACCTCGCCACCATCGCCGCGCATTTCGGCGCGGTGGAATATGCGATGGTCGCACTGGTGGCGATCGTCTCGGTGCTTCTGGCGCACCAGCACCAGGGGCTGTTGGCGATCATCTCGCTCGGCTTCGGCATCCTGCTCGGCACCGTCGGCTTCGAGCGCTTCTTCAACACGCAGCGCTTCACCTTCGGCGAGCCGTTCCTGATGGGCGGCATTCCGCTGGTGCCGACGGTGATCGGCCTTTTCGCCATGTCACAGGCCTTCGTGCTGCTGCGCACGCCGGGCTATAAGCAGGCGCCCCCCTCCGCCGTCTATCACAACCGGTTTCGCGGCCTTCTGGAGGCGTTGCGTTATCCGCGCACGCTGGGGCGTTCCGCCGGGCTCGGCGTCACGATGGGCCTGTTGCCCGGTGTGGGGGAGTTCGGCGCGCAGTTTCTCTCCTATTCGCTGACCAAGCGTGCCTCGAAGACGCCGGAACAGTTCGGCAAGGGTTCGCCGGAAGGGCTGATCGCGTCCGAGGCGTCGATCAGCGCCTGCACCTCCACCACGCTGGTGCCGCTGCTGGCGCTCGGCATCCCGGTCGATCCGCTGATGGCGATGATCCTGTCGGTCTTCATGATCCACAATTACATTCCAGGGCCGCAGCTGTTCGCCCAGCATCCGGAATTCATCTCCGGCCTCTATATCTCGCTGTTCCTGCTCAACATCGTCATCCTCGGCATCCTGCTCTTCGCCACGAAACCGATCATGAAGCTCGCGCGCATCGAACCGCGTTTCATCGGCATGACCGTTCTCGTGCTCTCGCTGGTCGGTTGCTACACGCAGAATTACCGTATCTCGGACGCGCTGATCGCCGTCGTCTTCGCCATCATCGGCAAGATCATGCTGCGCAACGATATTCCCGGTTTCCCACTCGTCATCGGCCTCGTTCTCGGCCCGCTGTTCGAAAACCGCATGATGCAGTCGCTGGCGCTTTCCAACGGGGACGTGAGCATCTTCATCACCCGCCCGATCGCCGCCGTGCTGCTCGCCATCTCGCTGCTGGGCCTCACCATCTTCGCCATCGGCCTGTGGCGCGCCCGCCCCGCGGTGGTGGTCGCGCCCGCCAATCCATAGGACAGGACCCATGAACCAAGCCGAGATCGACGCGCTGCGCGGCAGACCCGTCGCGCCGCAGGGCCTGTTCATCGCCGGAGCCTGGACGGAGCCATTGAGCGGCGGGCATCTCGACGTACTCTCGCCGATCGACGGCACGGTGCTCACCACCATCGCCGACGCCGGTCCCGAGGATGTCGACCGCGCCGTCCGCGCCGCCCGCATCGCCTTCGAACGGGGTTCCTGGTCGCGCATGGCGCCGGCCGGGCGCAAAAAGGTGTTTCTGAAGCTCGCCGACCTCATCGAAGCGCATGCGCTGGAACTCGCGGTGCTCGGCGTGCGCGACAACGGCACCGAAATTTCGATGGCCTACAAGGCGGAGCCGCTCTCGGCCGCCGGCACCTTCCGTTATTATGCGGAAGCGATCGACAAGGTCTATGGCGAGATCGCGCCGACGCAGGCCGACGTGCTGGGGCTCATCCACCGCGAGCCGCTCGGCGTGGTCGCGGCCATCGTGCCGTGGAATTTCCCGATGATGATCGGCGCCTGGAAGGTGGCGCCGGCACTCGCTGCCGGCAATTCGGTCGTGCTGAAGCCGGCGGAGGTGGCATCGCTGACGCTCCTGCGCCTCGGTGAGCTTGCGGCGGAAGCCGGCCTTCCGGACGGCGTGTTCAACGTGGTCACCGGGCGGGGCAGCGTCACTGGCGAGGCGCTCGGCCTGCATATGGATGTCGATGCCATCGCCTTTACCGGCTCGGGCAGCGTCGGGCGCCGGCTGCTCGAATATTCCGCCCGCTCGAACCTCAAGCGCGTGCATCTCGAACTCGGCGGCAAGTCACCCAACATCGTCTTCGCCGATGCGCCGGATCTCGACCAGGCAGCAAAAATCTCGGCCTTCGGCATCTTCCGCAATTCCGGCCAGGTCTGTGTCGCGGGCTCGCGCCTCCTGGTGCAGGCCCCGGTCTACGACCGGTTCGTGGAGAGGCTGGTGGCGGTGACACGCGGCATGAGGGTCGGCGATCCGCTCGACCTCGCCTCGGATGCCGGGGCTGTCAGCAGCGCCGAACAGCTCGCCAAGAATCTCGGCCATGTGGCGGCTGCGGAAGAGGACGGCGCGCGCCTGGTCACCGGCGGCAACCGCTTGAGGGAGGAAACGGGCGGCTACTACATGGCGCCGACCATTTTCGACGAGGTGACGCCGGCGATGCGGCTTGCGCGCGAAGAGGTGTTCGGCCCCGTGCTCGCCGTCTCGCGCTTCGAGGATGAGGCGGAGGCGGTGCGGCTTGCGAACGCCACCGTCTACGGCCTGGCGTCCGCGGTGTGGACGTCGAACCTCGCAACCGCCCACCGCATGGTGCGCGCGGTCCGCGCCGGCGTCGTGCATGTCAACACCTATGGCGGCGCCGATATCACCGTGCCGCTCGGCGGCTTCGGCCAGTCCGGTTTCGGCCGCGACAAGTCCCTGCATGCCTTCGCCAAATATACCGATCTCAAGACGGCCTGGATCTCGCTCGGGTGAGGGGCTCGCCATTGAGGCGCGCCGCGATATCCCGCGCCGCCCGCACGACGGCCTCGCCCTGGGCGGCCGCGACCGCATCGTCGACCCGCGACAGCGGTGCCGCCACCGACAGCGCACCCACCGCGTGCCCATCCGGGCCGAGCACCGGCGCGGCAATGCTATGCACACCCTCGGAATAGCCCTGCGCACTGACGGAATAGCCGCGTTCCGCGGCAAGCCGCACCTGTTCGGCGACTTTTTCCCGCGCGGTGAGCGTGTGGGGGGTGAATGCCTCCAGGCGTTTTGCCAGATAGGTCGCAACGAAATCCGGCGTCGTGAAGGCGAGGAAGGCGATGCCCGAGGCGGTGCCGTGCAGCGGCAAAATCTGGCCGGCATCGACATTGACGCGGTTTGCCTGCGCGGAAAGCTCGACGCCGACGGTGAACAGCGCCCCGCCGCTGAATTCGGACAGATGCACGGTCTCGCCGGTCGCCGTCGCGAGGTCCTGCAGGACAGGCGTTGCGATGCGCGCGAAGGGGAAGTTCGCATCGCGGATGCGGGCGAGCCGCGAGAGACCGGCGCCCAGGCGGTAGTGGCGGGTGCCGGCCGCCTGCTCGACCAGCCGGTGCTCTGCGAGCGCCACCAGCAGGCGCCGCGTTGTCGCCTTGTTGAGGTTCGCGCGACGGGCGAGCTCGGACAGGCCGATTTCCGGCTCGGCCATGCTGAAAAGCTCCAGCAGCGCGGCGGCTTTCCCGACAGTGCTCATGCGGCATCCTCTCTGGCATCGACAAGATAGTTCGCATGTGAAGTATCTTGACAGGCCGGGTCCGGCCCGGCAATCTGGTTTCATATACAAAATGATGGTTCATATAATGAACCATGTGAAAGCGACTTTCAACCGCTGACTGGAGGAGATCGGCCGTGACGGTGATCGACCACCTGCTCGACCGCGAGCAGGACCGTTTCAAGCGGGAGCACCCGCGTTCCTTCGCCGATTGGCAGGAGGGTCAGCGCCATTTCCTCTATGGCGGGCCGTCGCACTGGATGCGCCGTTGGGCCGGCGGCTTTCCCATTTACGTCGATGAGGCGAGCGGTGCCCATATCCGCGACATCGACGGTCGAGACTATGTCGATTTCTGCCTCGGCGATACCGGCGGCATGTGCGGCCACGCGCCGGAAGCGGTAACGAATGCCGCCATGCGCCAGCTTCGCCGCGGCGTCACCACGATGCTGCCGACGGAGGACAGCCTTTGGGTTGGTGAAGAACTCACCCGCCGCTTCGGCCTGCCGTACTGGACGCTGACCACCTCGGCCACCGACGCGAACCGGGGCGCCATCCGCATCGCCCGCATGATCACCGGGCGGCCGAAGGTGCTGGTGTTTTCCGGCTGCTACCATGGCGGTGTCGAGGAGGCGCATGTCGAACTCCGTGACGGCCGCGTCGGCATGCGCAACATGATCCACCCGAACGGCGTGGATCATTCCGCCGTCTCGAAGGTGGTGGAGTTCAACGACGTGGAGGCGCTGGAACGCGCGCTTTCGGACGAGGACGTCGCCTGCGTGCTGACCGAACCGTTGATGACGAATTTCGGCATGATCCCGGTCGCCGAGGGCTTTCTGGCAGCCTTGCGCGACATCACCCGGCGCACCGGCACGGTGCTGATCATCGATGAAACGCATACGATTTCCAGCGGCCCCGGCGGGTATGCGCGCCTCAACGGCCTGGAGCCGGACATGCTGGTGGCTGGCAAGGCGATTGCCGGCGGCATACCGGCGGGCATCTTCGGCGTCTCGCAGGAGATCGCCGCGCGGCTCTGGGCGATCGTGCCGAAGGTCGATCCGCGCGTGCGCCAGTCCGCCCATCTCGGCATCGGAGGCACGCTGGCCGGCAATGCGCTCACCATCGCCACCATGCGCGCGGTGCTGGAGGAGGTGCTGACGCCGGAGAATTTCGAGCGGATGATCGCCAATGCCTCGCGGCTGGCGGACGGCGCCCGCGCCATCATCGCGGAAAACCGTCTGCCCTGGCACGTCACGCAGATTGGCGCGCGGGCGGAGATCATGTTCATGCCCGAGCCGCCACATAACGGCGCAGACGTCATTGCCGCCCGGCGCGGTGACCTAGAGACGCTGCTGCACGCCTTCTATATGAACGAGGGCATTCTGGTGACGCCCTTCCACACGATGTTCCTGATGTGCCCTGCGACGACCGCCGAGGATGCCGATCGCCACACCGCGGTGTTCGGCCGCTTCGTGTCGCTTTTGCGCGAAGCGGGAGTGGTTTGATCATGGCGCGCCCCTTCGATCTCTCGGGCAGGGTTGCGCTCGTCACCGGCGGCGGGCGCGGCATCGGTGCGGCGACCGTCACGCGGCTCGCCGAAGCAGGCGCCAAGGTCGTCATCGCCAACCGCACGCTTGAGGCAGGGCAGGTGCTTGCGACCGATCTCCTGGCACACGGGCTTGCGGCTAGCGCCGTGCCGCTCGGAGATCTCGGCCGGAGCGGTGTTGCCCGACTAATCACCGAGACGGCGGAGGAGGCTGGCCGCCTTGATATCGTCGTGCACAATGCCGGCGGCTGCCCATGGGCCAATATCGCCGATCTTGACGAAGACAAACTGGAAGAGGCACTGTCGCTCAACCTGAAGGCCTGCTTCTGGTTGGCGCAGGCGGCGGCACCCGTCATGCGCGCCAACGGTTTCGGCCGCATCCTCGTCACCTCGTCCGTTTCGGCGCGAATGGCCATGGCCGGGGGCGCGCATTATTCGGCGGCGAAGGCCGGGGTGAATGCCTTTATCCGTGGGGCGGCCTTCGAGCTGGCGCGCGACGGCATCACCGTCAACGGTGTCGAGCCCGGCTTCATAGAGAAGCCGGGACGCGGCACGATGAGCGAGCCCGAGACGATGAGGAAGGCAAGCCGCTTCATCCCGATGGGCCGCTATGGCGAGGCCGACGACATTGCCTGCGCCATGCTCTACCTCGCCTCCGAACAGGCGAAATACACGACCGGCCAGACGATCGTCGTCGACGGCGGCTCCAGCCTGCCGGAAACCGGCTTTGCCGTTGAACGGCATTGGGGGCTCGAATGAGCGGCCTACTGCAAGGCCGCAAGGCGCTCGTGACAGGGGCCGCGACCGGCATGGGCCGCGCCACCGCCGAGCGGTTTTCCCGTGAGGGCGCCGACGTCCTGCTGTTCGGTCTCGGCGGTGCCGCGCTCGATGCCGCGGCCGCGGCCTGCGGCGGAGTGGCGGTGCATGGCGACATTACTGATGCCGGGGATATTGCAGCGGCGATCGCAACTTGCGGCGGCCGGCTCGACATTCTCGTCAACGCCGCCGGCATCCTCATTCCCGATGAGCCGGAAAGCCTCACTGACGATGTGTGGCAAAAGACCTTCGCCATCAATGTGACGGGCGCGATGATGACTTGTCGGGCGGCACTGCCACTCTTGAAACGTCAGGGCGGTGCGATCGTCAACATCGCCTCCGTCGGTGCCTTCAACGCCAGCGGCCAGAACGCCGCTTACTCGGCGAGCAAGGCCGCGCTGGTTTCCTACACGCGCAGCCTCGCCTATGCGCATGGGCCGGACGGCATTCGCGCCAACGCGGTTGCGCCCGGCTGGGTGCGCACGCCGATGAGCGAAGAGGAAATGCGGGAGGCGGCACGGTTGAACAGCACGACGGTGGAGGCGGAATTTGCCGCGCTGACCGGCCGCATTGCGCTGAGGCGGGTTGCCGAGCCGGCGGAAATTGCCGCCTGCTGCCTGTTCCTCGCCTCGGACGAGGCCTCCTTCGTCACCGGCGCCGTGCTGGTGGCGGACGGTGGTGGGCGGGCGCCGGTGCAGAACAGGGCGGTGTGAAGCCGGTCGGCTTCGCGGGCAGAAGCTCTGCGGCGGAGGCTTCGCCGCAGAACCCGGCAGCTCAAAGGCTAGCCCTGTGCCGGCCGATGCGGTTTAAGCGGCGGCTTCTTCTTCTTTTTCTTCGGCGTCGTCCTGCTCGTCGTCTTCGCCTTCGGCTTCACCTGCTTCCCAGGTCAGCTGGAATTCGATTTCGGCGCGGCCGTCTTCGATCTCGAAGGCGATCGAAGCAGTGGCGTGCTCGGGGACGAGGACTTCTTCTTCGTCGATCTGGATCGAGAAACGCTCGTTCGATTCCAGCGTGTCTGCCAGCCGGCGGAGTTCAGCAACGAACTCCATCAGCGAATAATCCTTCTCGATTTCACGGTTGGCTTCCATGTCTCTCTCTCCTGTTTAAGAGTTGGCCTCTTCATAGAAACGTGGAATTGTAATGCCGTGATGACCGTATAATATTAAGTCTGTGACAGTGAAATCTTGGGTTTTATTTTAGAGGAGTAGTATTTCTGGTATGGATCAGCTTGGATCGTCCCGATGCACATCATGCACGGTCATGCCGACGGATTCCGGCGGCTTTTCCAGCCAGCGGCGATGTTTCAGGGTTTTGCGCGTGTCCTGGTAACCGGAATCCCAGTGTTCGCGCATCGATGTGCCGGAGAATTCGTAGTCCTTGGCATCGCTCTCATAGATCTTCTGCTGGTAGATCAGGTGCACGATGTTGATCTGCGGCACGTCCTCCATGGCGGTGAGGAATTCCCGGTCCGCATCCGTCAGCGCGTCCGGCGGTACGCGCAGCAGCGCCTGGTGCAGCTTCAGGCGCAGATTGTGGATGCGCCGGAACGTGTCGGTGTTGTTGCGGGTGCGGCTGGAATACATGATGTCCTTGTGCCTGGCGAGCACATCCGCCATGTCGCGGGGCAGGATGCCGCGCGCGCTGAACAGGTCGACCTGAAAGACCAGCGTGTCGCGCACGTCCTCCTGTTCGAGCAGGTATTGCAGCGGCGTGTTGGAGACGATGCCGCCGTCCCAGTAATACTCGTTTTCGATGAGGACCGCGGGGAAGGCGGGCGGAAGCGCGCCCGAGGCCATGACGTGCTCGGCCCCGAGCACTTCGATATGGCTGTCGAAATAGCGGTAGTTGCCGGTCTGCACATTGACCGCGCCGACGCTGAGCCGCTGGCGACGGTCGTTCAGCACATCCCAGTTGATCAGGCGGTCGAGCGTCGACTTGAGTTCTGCGGTGTCGTAGAAACTGGTGGCGGTGGAGGCGCCGGGCGGCTGGAACCAGGGATTGATGCGGTGCGGCGCGAAGAAGCCGGGCAGGCCGGATGTCATCGTCATCATGGCGCTCGCTTGGTTGCGCAGCTTGCGGAAGACGTCACCTTCCGGGGTGAAATGCCAGACCTTACGGGCGGAGATCGTCTCCCAGAAGTCGCGCAGCCGGTCGAGCCGGTTGCCCTTGGTGTTGCCGGCGATGATCGCGGCATTCACGGCGCCGATCGAGACACCGGAGAGCCAATTCGCCTCGATGCCGGCTTCGTCGAGCGCCTGGAACACGCCAGCCTGGTACGCACCGAGCGCGCCGCCGCCCTGGAAGACGAGGCCGACCGCCGGATAGCCGCCGACGATGTCGGCGATGTCCGGCGTTTCGGATTTGCGCTTGGGCTGCAACCTGACCTGTTCGTCCATGATCCTGTCCTTCACTCCGGTTCGCCCATGTAATCATGCACCACTTCGCCAAGTCCCAGCGTGAGGTCGGCGACAAAATGCACGGCCGAGACAATCTCCAGCACCGGCAGGCGGGCGACATCGGCAATGACGTGGCGGAAGAGTTGCAGGTCGGCTGGTCCGGTCCAAGCACCTTTCACGGTGATGTCTTCGAGATGATAGCGCACCAGCTCGCAAATGCGTGGGCTCGCGTCGACATGCGGGATGATCTTGACGAGGAAATTCGGCTTGGCAAGCGAATGGGCGATCTCGCCGGCATCCACCGAGCGGTGCTTGTAGCCCATGGACGCGCTGGCGCAGAGTACCGAGCCGTAATGCAGCGTGCCGACGATCACTTCGCCCTCATGTACGAGCTTCGGAAAGGCGAGTTTCTTCGGAAAGCCCCAGATCTCGCGTCCGCCGGCAATCGGCGCGTCGTCGTCGAGATACATGGCGTGCACATAGACGCCTTCTTCGCCCTCGAAGCGGACAGGGATCACCTGTCCGGATTCGGTATAGTCGCCGAAGCCGGTCGAGTCCGGCATCTTGATGAACTCGTATTTGACGATCGGATCGACGATTTCTAGCGGCTCCGGCACGACGGCGCGCAGCGCTTCCGGGTCCGTGCGGTAGCTGATGATGACATATTCCCGGTCGATAAAGCGGTAAGGTCCCGGCGGATAGGCGGGGTTGGTCAGCGGCATGGCATAGGCGTTGCGAACGTCTTCGGCTTTCATCTTTTCCGTTCCTGATCGTGAGAAATCCGGCTTGCCGGTCGTATCAATGCGCCGTCCAGCCGCCATCGAGGGAGAGGATCGCGCCGGTCATCGAGGCCGCCTCGGCGCTCGTCAGGAACAGCGCGAGGCCCGCAACCTGCTCGACCGTCACGAACTCCTTCGTCGGCTGCGCTTCGAGCAGCACGTCATGGATGACCTCTTCCTTGGTGAGGCCGCGCGCCGCCATCGTATCGGGGATCTGCTTTTCGACGAGCGGCGTCCAGACGTAGCCGGGGCAGATGGCGTTGACGGTGACGCCGTTGGTGGCGGCTTCGAGCGCCACGGTCTTGGTGAGGCCGGCAATGCCGTGTTTGGCCGCGACATAAGCGGATTTGTAGGGCGAGGCGACGAGCGCGTGGGCGGAGGCGATGTTGATGATGCGGCCGTAGCCGCGCTCTTTCATCGCCGGAAGCGCTGCCTTGATCGAGTGGAAGGCGGCGATCAGGTTGATCTGGATGATCGCCTGCCATTTCTCGTCCGGAAAGTCCTCGATGGGGGCGACGTGCTGGATGCCCGCATTGTTGACGAGGATGTCGCAGCTACCGAAGGTTTCCAGCGCCAGCGCAACCATTTCGGCGATTTCGGCGCCGGAAAGCATGTTGGCCGGGGAATAGACGCAGCGTACGCGGAAATCCGCTTCGATCGCCGCGCGTTCCGTCTCGATGGCGCCCGCATCGCCGAGCCCGTTGATGACGACATTGGCGCCGGCAGCGGCAAAGCGGCGGGCGATGGCGAGGCCAATGCCGCTCGTGGAGCCGGTGACGATGGCGGTTCGGGTATCGAGGGCTTTCGGCTGTGTCGCGTCGTTCATCGGGTTCTCCATCGTCGCGTGGGAGCAGGTCCGCTCTTGCTGCGTGGTTTTGGATCACATCGACATTTCACTGAGATGACAGCGGGTTTTTCGGCAATTGTGACGGAGATTTCCCAATGCCGCCAATATTGTCATCCGCGCGTCAAGCAAGGTTACTAGTAAAGAAATGTCGAATACGCCGACGATAATTTGACGTCTTGATCTTTAGCGCGTTTCCGCGCCCGGCAGTCTGCAAGGACCTGCCGGGGTAGCAACGCTTTGTCTTGGTAGCGCGTATTCATGAGGGGCGATTCATGATGAATTTTCTCAGGCCTCCCGCCTGTAATGCCTGGTGCAGGATCGGGTTTCTACTCGGCGCCTTCACGCTTTTTTCCGCAAACGCCCAAGCCGAACCGATCCGCGGCGCCGGCTCCACCTTTGCAGCACCGATCATCCATCTCTGGTCGCGCGACTATGAGGCACTCCGTACGGACGGCGGCGAATTCACCTCGCCGGACTGGCGTGTCGATTACGAGCCGGTCGGTTCGCTTGCGGGCGTCATGCGCCTCGACCAGCCGGAAACGGACTTTGCCGCAACCGATGCACCTTTGACGGCGGAGGAACTGGAGAAGCGGGGGCTCGCGCAGTTCCCGGTCGTCATGGGCGGCATCGTCGTCGTCGCAAACCTTGACAATGTCGGGGCAGGGGAACTGCGCCTCACCGGTCCGGTCATCGCCGATATCTATCTCGGCAAGGTCACCAAATGGTCCGATCCGGCCATCAAGGCGATCAATCCCGATCTTGCGCTTCCCGACGCGACGATCGAGGTGCTGCGCCGCGAGGACGGTTCCGGCTCGACCTTCACCTTCACGAGCTTCCTGTCCAAGGTCAGCCCGGAATGGAAGGAAAAGGTCGGCGCCGACACGCTCGTCAAATGGCCGATGGGTCGTGGCGAGAAAGGCACCGGCGGTCTGGCAAGCCTGACCACGGCGACGAAGAACAGCATCTCCTATCTCGAATATGGCCAGGTCGTCCGGCTCGGTCTTCCTTTCGCGACCCTCCAGAACCAGTCCGGCGCCTTCATCCGCCCGGCACCGGAAGCCTTCGAGGCGGGTCTTGCGACGGTCGCCTGGGATGGCGCGAAAGGCTTTTCGGCCGACACGACCAATCTCGCAGGTGAAAAAGCCTATCCGATGGCGGTGGTGACCTATGCGGTCGTGCCGAAGGATCGCGGCGAGGGGCGCATCAACCGGGTGCTCGATCTCTTCCGCGTCGCCTTCAGCCGCGGTGCGGACGAGGCGAGCGCGCTCGGCTACATCCCCGTGCCGTCAGCGCTGGCCGGCCAGATCGAAGCGTACTGGACCGCGAACCTGGGCGCCGTGAACAACTAGGCCCCGGCACGCCGTATTTGCTCCAATAGAAACGAGTATTCCCATGGAAATAGATATCTTCAAGGACGTTCTGGTGCCGGTCATCGGCGGGTTGGGCATCTTCATGCTCGGCCTGGAATTCATGGCCAACGGCATTCAGGCCCTCTCCGTCAATAAAATGCGCGAATTCCTCGCCAAAGTGGCCGGCACCCCGGTCAAGGGCGTGCTCGCCGGCACCTTCATCACCGGCGTCATCCAGTCGTCGACCGCAATGACCGTCATGGTCGTCGGCCTCGTCAATGCCGGTGTGGTGGGGTTGAGACCCGCCATCAGCGTCATCATGGGCGCCAATATCGGCACGACGCTCGGCAACGGCCTCATCGCGCTGCCGCTCGGCCCGCTCGGCCTCATCCTCGGCGGCATCTTCGCGCTGATCTATTGCTTCGCGAAGAACGAGAAGGTGCGCAACATCGCGCTCGCCTGCATGGGCTTCGCGCTGATCTTCTACGGCCTCAACCTGATGACCGGCGGCCTGCGTCCGCTGCGCAACCTGCCCGAGGTCATGGAACTCCTGCAGACGCTGAAGGCCGACTCCTACTTCAACCTCATCAAGTGCGTGCTGATCGCCGCCGGCGTGACCGCGATGATCCACTCGTCGTCTGCGACGATCGGTATCGTCATGGGCCTTGGTGCTGCCGGTATCCTCGACTGGACGACCGCCGTTGCCTTCTCGCTCGGCGCCGACCTCGGCACCACGATCACCTCGTGGATGGCTTCGCTCAACCTCTCCAAGAACGCCAAGCGGGCTGCCTACGCCCACATTTCCTTCAACATCATTGGCGTCTGCATCACCGTTCCCCTGTTCTTCGTCTCCATCGGCATCCTGGAATGGGCCATGCAGTGGTTCGGCGGCGACCCGGCCGTGCCGGTGCTGGTCGACGGCAAGGAAACCTTCCCGCTCGTGCCTGTCGCCGTCGGCCTCTACTCGACCTTCTTCAACGTCTTCAACACGCTTCTCCTCTTCCCCTTCATCGGCGTGTTCGAGCGCGTGCTGTCACGCGTCGGCCGCACCGACGAGGAGGATATCGAGGATTATTCGACCCCGCGCTTCCTCGATCGCAAGCTCGCCAACGACTTCGCCCAGGCCGTGCCGGCGATCCAGAAGGAAACCGCGCGTCACCTCCAGGCCGGTGCGATGTTCCTCAATATCGCCCGCGGCGACAAGAAGGCGCCGTCCGATCCGGGCGAGCACTATCTCGCGACCGATATCCTCAGCCGCGACATCCGCCTTTACACGTCGAACCTGATGAAAGAAGACCTGCCTTACGACCAGCTCGACCTCATCGCGAGCCTGATCGAGGAGGCCGACTTCACCGCCGCGCTGACGGAATCGATGCACCAAGTCGCCCGTCGCGTCAGACGTGAAAAGTTCGGCGCCGAAGCCCAGCCGATCGTCGATGCCGCACTCAACAAGCTCGACGCGACGCTGCGCAGCATCATGCCGGATTACGGCCTGGCCGATCCGCAGATGCCGGCAGGCCATGTCAACCATCCGGCCGTCGAGGAGCTGCGCGCGCGCACCCTTTCGCTCGGTCCGAATGCGGGTGCCGCCGAACGCGGCACGATCCTCGCTTTGCTCGGTTCCATCGAGCGTGCGGAAATCCTGATCCAGCGCATCGACGCCGAACGCAAGTCGGTCAACCGGCAGAGCGTGCTGGCGCGAGCGTCCGTTCGCAAGGAAACCCGCGACCAGTCGATGGGCTCGGGCGGCTTCAGCCCGGTTCCCGCCGAGTGATTTATGAGGAGGCGCCGCGGCTTTGGGTCGCGGCGCCTCTTGTCTTGCATGGCTTCCGGGTTGATCTTGTCCACGGGTGCGGTAGCTCTTGCGTCGGCCGGTTTAGTCTGGAGAACGGCATTTGGGACAGGAAATCGAACTGAAGCTCGATCTTGTGTCGGACGCGGCGGATGATTTTCTGGCATCCGGGCTTCTGCCTGGCGAACCGTTGGTAATCGAGCGGCGCGCCGTCTATTTCGATACGCCGGGCGAGGATCTGCGCGCCGCCGGCTTTTCCCTGCGCATTCGCAACGACGCCGAAGGGCGCGTGCAGATCGTCAAGGCGGTCGGCGCCAGTGCCGCCAGCCTGTTTGCCCGCCCGAAATGGGAGCAGAAGGTTGAGGGTGACGACCCCGTGCTCGACGACACGACGCCGATCCGCACCTTCCTCGGCCGGCGCATCGACGCGCTGGAGCCGGCCTTCGAGGTCGCCGTCGAACGGCGCCGCTGGTCGGTGGAGTGGGAGGATGCCCGCATCGAGGTGGCGCTGGATCGCGGTGATATCATTGCCGGCGACCGCCGCACGCCGATCAGCGAAATCGAGCTGGAACTGGTGGAGGGCACCCCCGCCGCGCTGTTTTCCTTCGCCCGCAAGCTCGATGCCGTCGCCCCTGTCCGGCTTGGCGTGCTCAGCAAGGCGGAGCGCGGTTACCGATTGCTCGCCCCCGCGGCGCGTGCCGTCAAGTCCCAGCCCATCGCACTCACCATCGATATGACCGTTCCCGGCATCTTCCGGGTCATTGCGGATGCGTGCCTGCGCCAGTTCCGCTTGAACGAAATGCTGCTCGATATCCGCGGCGAGGAGGCCGTGCATCAGGCGCGTATCGCGCTGCGCCGGCTGCGCTCCGCGCTTTCGGTGTTCAAGGCGGTGCTGGAGGACGAGGCTTTTGCGCATCTGAAGGAAGAGCTGAAATGGCTCGCCGGCCTTCTCGGCGAGGTGCGGGACATCGACGTGCTGATTGCCCGCTGCAAGGACGACACGCTCGGAGAAAGACTGACGCAGGCCCGCCAACGCGCCTTCGACGAGGCGACCGCAGCGCTCGCCTCCGTGCGTGCGCGAAAACTGATGCTGGATTTCTCCTACTGGCTTGCCTGCGGCGATTGGCTCAGCCTTGCCCACACGCGTGAAATCCGCGAGCGGCCGGTCGGCGATTTTGCGGCAGGCGCGCTCGATCGGCTGCGCCGTAAGGTCAAGAAGGGTGGCCGCGATCTGGTCGATCTCGACGACGAGGACCGCCATGAGGTGCGCAAGGACGCCAAGAAATTACGCTATGCCACAGAGTTTTTCGCCTCGCTATTCGACCGCAAGCGCCAGAAGCGCCGCCATGGCCGCTTCCTTGCTGCGCTGGAAGGGCTTCAGGACCAGCTCGGCACGCTGAACGACGCGGCCGCGATGCCGGAGGTGCTGGCACGGCTCGGCTTCGATGGCGATGCGGCGACGGCTTTTCCCTCCAATGCCATCGAGAACAAGCAGGCCGTGATCAAGGCGGCGGCGGATGCGCATGACGCGCTCATCGACACCAAGCGTTTCTGGCGCTAAAGCCGCAGTCTTTCTGCCCGCAAGGAGCCCCCATGACCGTCGTTGCCTCCTATCTCTACCGCGACGGACGGCGCTTGCAGGAAGTCCCGCTCGAAACCGTTGCGATACCGACCGAGAAGACCGATTTCATCTGGATCGGCCTGCACGAGCCGACGGTCGAGGAACTCTCCGTGCTGAAGGAACGGTTCGGCCTGCACGAGCTCTCGGTCAGCGACGCGCTGAATCCGTTGCAGACGCCGAAGCTCAGCGCCTATGACGACCAGATCTTCGTGCTGACCCAGACCGCGAAGCTCGATAGCGACCGCATCACCTATGGCCGCACGGCGATCTTCGTCGGTGACCGCTACATCATTACCGTGCGCCACGGCTCGGAGCGCGGGCATGGCGAGTTGCGCGGCCGGCTGGAGACCTCGCCGCACACGCTGCGCCACGGCACCGACTACATCCTCCATGCCATCATCGATTTCGTCGTCGACGGCTATCTGCCGATCGTGCGCACGATCGAGGATTCCGTGCTCGACATGGAACGCAAGATGCTGGATTCCTTCCTCGACCGCGCCCAGATCAAGCGCATCTTCCGGCTGCGCCGCGAGGTCATCCTGTTCCAGCGCGTGCTGGACGCCATGCTGGATCTCTGCGGCAAGCTCGTTCATCTTGATCTGCCGTGCCTGGATGTCGAGGCGAAACCCTATTTCCGCGATGCGCTGCAACACATGCACCGCGTCGAGCAGATGGTGGGCGGCCTGCGCGACGTCATCACGTCGGTCTTCGAGGCGAGCAACCTCTTGGAACAGCAGCGCCAGGGCGTGATCACCCGCCAGCTCGCCTCCTGGGCCGCAATCCTCGCCGTGCCGACGGCGATCGCGGGTCTCTACGGCATGAATTTCGACAATATGCCGGAGCTGAAGACCGAATACGGCTATTTCGTCGTGCTCGGGGTCATCACTGTCTTCTGCGTGGGGCTCTACTGGCGGTTCAAGCGCGCCAAGTGGCTGTAAGAGTGTCACACAGGTGTCAAGCGAGGGGGGTAGGGAGCGATGACTTTCCCGGAAGGATGCTCCCATGAAAAATCTCGTTTCCGCCGTCGCCCTCCTCGCAGCTGGCTTTGCCGCCCTCCCGGCCTCTGCCGCAAACCTCGTGCTCTATACCAGCCAGCCGAACGAGGACGCGCAGGCGACCGTCGACGGCTTCATGGCCGCCAATCCCGACATCAAGGTGGATTGGGTGCGCGACGGCACGCCGAAGATCATGGCCAAGCTCCAGGCCGAAATCGCGGCCGGCAACCCGGTTGCCGACGTGCTGCTGATCGCCGACACCGTCACGCTCGAGCGCCTCAAGCAGGACGGCAAGCTGCTCGCCTACAAGTCGCCGGAAGCCGCGAACTACGACGCGGCCCTCTACGACAAGGACGGCCACTACTATTCGACCAAGCTGATCACCACCGGCATCGTCTACAACACGTCGGCCGGCCTCAAGCCCGCCAGCTGGCAGGACCTCGTGAAGCCGGAAGCCAAGGGCCTCGTCACAATGCCGAGCCCGTTGACCTCGGGTGCCGCCCTCATCCACGCCCAGACGCTGACGGCCGTCGACGGCCTCGGCTGGGACTACTACAAGGCGCTCGCCGAAAACGGCACGACGGCGGCCGGCGGCAATGGCGCGATCCTCAAGGCCGTCGCCTCGGGCGAAAAGGCTTATGGCATGGTCGTCGACTACATGCCGATCCGTGAGAAGGCGAAGGGCGCGCCGGTCGAGTTCGTCTTCCCGAGCGAAGGCGTTTCCGCCGTCACCGAGCCGGTCGGCATCCTCGCTTCGTCGAAGAATGTCGAGGCCGCCCAGAAGTTCGTCGACTACGTTCTGTCGGTCGAGGGCCAGGAAGGTTTCGTCAAGCTCGGCTATATCCCGGCCCGCAACGGCGTTGCCATGCCGGAAGGTTTTCCGGCGCGCGACACCATCCGCGTGCTGCCGCTCGATGCCGCCACGGCGCTGAAGAACACCGATGCCGATCTGAAGACCTTCTCCGGTTATTTCGGCTCCAATTAAGGCTCGACGCGGCCTTAACATGCACGGTTACGTTCGCCCGGGAAACAGCCAGCCAGCCTGGCTGTTTCCTTTCATCGTCAGTGTGGTTGTCATCCTCAGCGTGCTGCCGCTCGCCCGCCTCGCCGTGACCGGCATTGCGGCGTTCGCCGATGGCGGGGCCGTCGCGGTGCTGACGAATCGCGCGCTCTGGCAGGCGACCTATTACACGCTGGTGACCGCCATTTTCGGAACCGTCATCTCGGTCCTGATCGGCTCGCTCTTCGCTTTCCTGCTGACGCTCACCGACATCCCGGCCAAGGGGCCGCTCAGCTTCCTCTTCGTGCTGCCGATGATGATCCCGCCGCAGGTGACGGCGCTTGCCTGGGTGCAGATGTCCGGCCCGTCCAGCCCGCTCCTGAAAGCGCTCGGCATCGCCCCGCCGCTCGGCTCGCCGCAGCCGCTTTATTCGCTGGGCGGCATCGCGCTGCTCTACGGCGTGCAGCATGCGCCGTTGGTTTATCTTGCGCTGAGGGCTGGGTTGCTCAGCGTGCCGCGCGACGGCATCGAGGCGGCGCGGCTGTCCGGCGCCCCGGCCTTGCGCACGTTCCGGGATATCGTGCTGCCGCTGGCGCTGCCCGGCATGATCGCCGGTGCCGCCATCGCCTTCGTGTCCTGCATCGGCAATTTCGGTATTCCGGCGATCCTCGGCATTCCGGCCTCGATCTACACGCTGGCGACGCTGATCTTCACCAAGTTCGCCGCCTTCACCGACCGCACCTTCGGCGAGGTCGCCGTGCTCTCCGGCGTCATCGCGCTCATCTCCGTGGCGGGGCTTGCGGTGCAGGAGCGCGCGCTTGGCGGGCGCGACTACCGGATTCTCGGACAGGCGGGCGCCGCGACGAGTTTTCAGGTCGGCTGGTGGAGGTTCTTGTTCGTCCCCATGCTGCTGATCGTGCTCTTCTTCATGCTCGTCGCGCCGTTCTTCGCGCTGCTGGCGGGCGCGCTGGTGCCGGCCTATGGCGTGCCGCTGACGCTCGAAACCATGTCGTTCAACGCCTTCCAGGAAGTGCTGCTGCGCCAAGCAGTGACGCGCACGGCCTTCGCCAATTCGCTCTTCCTGGCCACCGTCACCGCGGTCGGCCTGCTCGGCCTCTCGGTGCTGGCCGGCTACGTGCTGACGCGGCGGCGGGATGTCGTTGCCCGCATCGCCGCGAGCCTCATCGAAATCCCCTATGCGTTGCCGGGCATCATCGTCGCCGTCGCGTTCATCCTCGTCTTCGCGGCACCGCTGCCGGTTTTCAACGTCACGCTCTACGGCACGATCTGGATCATCCTGCTTGCCTATTTCGCAAGCTTCTTCGCCGTCAGCCTGAAACCCGTGGTGAGCGCCTACCGCCAGCTCGACCCGGCGCTGGAAGAGGCGGCGCGGCTGGCCGGCGCAGGCTTCTTCCGACGCCTGAAGGATATTCTCGTGCCGCTCGTGGCGCCCGCCGCCGGCGCCTCCGTCATCCTGGTCTTCCTCATCGCCTGCAACGAACTCACCGTCTCCGCCCTTCTCTGGTCTGCCGGCACCCAGACGCTGGGCGTCGTTATCTACAATCTCGATGACAGCGGCGGCTCCGATCTCGCCTCGGCGCTCTCCGTGCTCGTCGTCCTCATGGTCGTCGTCATGATGCTGTTGCTGGAATGGCTGGCGAAGCGCCTGCCGAAGGGAGTGGTGCCGTGGCGAAGCTGATCCTCAACCATGTCAGCAAGCAGTTCGGCACCGGCCGTCCGGCGGTGAGCGGCCTGTCGCTCGACGTGCGCGAGGGCGGTTTCCTCGCGCTGCTCGGGCCTTCGGGTTGCGGCAAGACGACGGTGCTGCGCATGATCGCCGGCTTCGAGGGACCGAGCGACGGGGCGATTTTCCTTGGCGAGCGCTTGCTTGCGAATGCCGCACAATCCCTGCCGCCGGAGCGGCGCAACATGGCAATGGTCTTCCAGTCCTACGCGCTCTGGCCGCATATGAGCGTCGCCGACAATGTCGGTTATCCGCTGAAGGTGCGGGGCGTCTCGCGCGAAATCTATCGCAACCGCATTCGCGAGGCACTGGATACGGTGCGGCTCGCCGACCATGCGGAACGCCGGCCGGCAGAACTTTCCGGCGGCCAGCGGCAGCGGGTGGCGTTGGCGCGATGCCTCGTCACCGAGCCGGATGTCGTGCTGCTCGACGAGCCGCTCGCCAATCTCGACCGGCACCTACGCCAGGAGATGGAGGAGACTTTTCGCGAGTTCCACCAGCGATCAGGCGCCACGATGGTCTATGTCACGCACGACCAGAGCGAGGCCATGGCGCTGGCGACGGACGTCGCCGTCATGTCGCAGGGAAAGCTGCTGCAAGTCGCGCCGCCGGAGGAGATCTACGCCCGCCCCGAAGGCCGCCTCGTCGGCAGCCTGATCGGCCGGGGCTCGGTGCTTTCACTTGCGATGCCGGACAGCCTGCCGCGAAAACTCGCCTGGGACAGCATGCGCTCGATCCTCGTTTCGCCGATACCCGGCCCGGTGGCCGATATCCTCGTGCGACCGGAGGATATTGCGATTTCGGGTGAGGGCATCGCGGCGCGGGTGCGCTCCTCGCTCTACGAAGGCGAGCGCTACAGCCTGATCCTGGAACTCGAAGACGGCCAGATCCTGCGCGCCTTCAGCCGCCACCGGCCGCAGACCGGCGAGATCGTGCATGTAACGATCCACTCGGCCTGGCGGCTTTAGGCGTCGCGCTTTTCCGTGCTGCCCGGCGAGTGGCCGAAATGTTTGTGGTAGGCGGTGCAGAAATTGCTGGCATGGTTGTAGCCGGTGAAATGCGCGGCCTGCGCAACGCTCCAGCCCTGCCGTTCCAGTCCCGTCCTGGCGGTTTCCATGCGCACGTCATGCACGAAGGCGAAGACCGACTGGCCATAGACCTGGCGGAATTTCGTCTTCAGGCCGGATATGCTGAGGCCTGCCTCGCGGGCCAGCGATTGCAGGCTGTACGCGGCGCCCGGCTCGTCGAGGATCATGTGCCGCACCTTGCTCATCCGCATGCGGTCGCCGGGCCGGATGTCCGCCGGCAGATCACTGCCCGGGCGGTCGATCGTCTGCAAGGTGCGGGCGACGAGTTCGAGCGCGTAGCTTTCCGTCAGCAGACCACCAATGGTGCCCTCCAGCGGCTCGCCGAAGAGCTGGGCCGACAGGACATTCAGGCGGTGGTTCTTGCCGAGCATGATCATCTCGCTGGAACGGACCTGCTGTTCCACGAAATCAGCGAGCCCCTCGTCCGCCATCATGCCGGGCCTGAGCTGAAGCAGGATAGACTTGCTGCAATGGCCGGCGCTATAGCGCCCCCGCGTTTCCTCCTCGTCGTTGAAGCTGAAGAGCGCGGCCTCGCCCGGTTGCAGGATCACTGTCTCGCGACCCCGGCCGGCATTGACCTCCGACGGTCGCCCTTCGAGCGAGAAGACAAGGCTCAGCGAACGCGGAAAGGTCACGGCATGGTCGCTGTCGCGCAATGCCACGATATCGGCCGTCGAGACATTGATGCCGGAGCTCATGGCCTGCGTGTAGAGCCTGCCCTTGAAAAGCCGGTTCTCCTCGTCCTCCGCCGGCTGGTCGAGCAGCGCATAGCGATCGCAGAACAGCATCGACGCGTCGGAAAAGTCCTGGGCGGAAACCGTTCGCCGCTTCGTGTCGGAACTGATCGAAGGGTCTGTCATGCTGGTCTACCGCAGGGGTTGGAGCGCGGCGGTTTTTTCGCCATGTGTCGCGCCAGGATAAGCGCAGGGCAGTGCGGATGCAATAAACATGATATTTTTAATCTACTTTAATCCGCGTGGATTTGGCCGCTCGCATAACAAAGCTGCCGTCCCGCATAAACCCGCCCTCTGGCACAACCTGGAGGCATCCGACTAAGAAGCTGCCATGGTGGAAAATGGGTGGTGAAAATGACGGACGATGGCGACGAGGTGCAGGCGACCCTGCTGTCCGGCATGCTCTCCAGACAGGTTTCGTTTGTGACGCTGGCTCTCATCGCCGGCGCCCTCTGGCGTTGGGAGGCGCTGACATTGGGCGAGTGGATCTGGCTCGCCGCCTTCATCCTGACGATGCTGATCCGCATGACGCACCTCAAGCGCAACAGCGGGAACAAGGTCCGCGGTCCGCGCAAAAGCCGCAGTGAGACACTCCCGGTCCTCATCCTGCTTGTCACTCTTCTCCTGCCGCTCGTGCATCTTGCGACCGATGGTCTGCCGTCGTTCGATTGTCGCCTGCCACTCACCTGCACGCTCGTCGGCGGGTTGCTGCAATGGCCCTATCTTTGGCTCTTCTATCGGTCCCATGCGGACCTGCGGCGCAACTGGAGCCCCGGGCTTGA
The DNA here is from genome assembly GCF_058809275.1 of Shinella sp. GW821-FHT10F02. Lineage (NCBI taxonomy): Bacteria > Pseudomonadati > Pseudomonadota > Alphaproteobacteria > Hyphomicrobiales > Rhizobiaceae > Shinella > Shinella sp. GW821-FHT10F02. Next base: position 1,280,146 of record NZ_JBXASL010000001.1, read on the forward strand.
AATCCGCGACGGGCATGAACTGGTAGTGCATGGCGTCTACAATCGGATCCGCCACCCGATGTATGCGGCGGTTGGGCTTTCGGCGCTTGCGCAGCCGCTGCTCATCCAGAATTGGCTTGCCGGTCCACCCGTGCTTCTTGCCGTCTGCGCCTTCTGGTTCCTGCGCGTGCCGGCGGAAGAGCGCATGATGGCCGCGCATTTCGGCGATGCCTACGCGGCGTACGCCGCCAGAACCGGCCGCCTCCTGCCGGTCCGGCGACATGGATAGAATCGATTATTTCGCAAGTCTCCGGCTGCTCGCGCGCCATTCGGCCGGGGCAAGGGTCGGTCTCCTGCTATCGGTGCTGCTCGCGGTCGTCTCGTCCGGGCTGGAACTGCTGCCGCTGTGGTTGGTCTGGGGACTCGTCGTCTCGATTGTCGAGGGAACCGCGACGATTTCCGGTTTCCTCCTCACGGCGGGGATGACGGCGTCGGTGATCCTTATCGGTTATGCGGTGCAGGCGATCTCCATCGCTGGGGCGCACCGTGCCGCCTTTCGGATGATCCACACGCTTCGCCTTGCCGTCGCGCTCCGGCTCGCGCGCTTCCCGCTCGGCCGGCTGTCGCGCCTCAGCGCAGGTGAGGCGAAGGCACTGATCGTCGATGAACCGGACCGCCTGGAAACGGTGATCGCTCATGGCCTGCCGGAAGGCGCAGGCGCACTCGTCACCTGGTTTGCGGTCTCGCTCTGGCTTTTTGCGGTGGACTGGCGCATGGCGTTTGCCGCCGTCGTGCTGACGCCCATCGCGTTTTTCGCCATCGGCCTCGGCATGGCGCGCTCCGGGCGAGAGGTTCCGGCCTTCCAGAAGGCGAACGAGCGCATGAATGCGGCGATCGTCGAATTTCTCGCCGGCATGCCGGTGGTCAAGGTGTTTGGCGGCGCGGGCTTTTCCGGCGTCGACGATGCCGTTCGCGATTATCTGCGCATCGAAACGGCGATCGCGCGTGATCACGTCGTCTTCCTCGGCATCTTCAATGCCTTGGTGCTGGCCAACATCACCATCATCCTGCCCGCAGGTCTCTGGCTGATGAGCACGGGTACGCTGGACGTCGAAACCTTCCTGCTCTTCGTCATCGTCGGGGCGGGCTACAGCCAGCCGCTCGTCCAGCTCTTCGTGCTGTTTCAGGCGATCGCCAAGATTTCCGTGTCCTCGACCGCGGTCGCGAGCGTGCTGGATGGTCCCGTACAGAGCGACACCGGCTGTAGCGTTCCACTGCCGAATAGGGATATCGTCTTCGACAAGGTTTGCTTCGCCTACGGCGACCGCACGGTGTTGCACGACATCTCGTTCACGGCGCGGCAGGGCACGGTGACGGCGCTGGTCGGCGCCTCCGGTTCCGGCAAAAGCACGGTCGCGTCACTGGTTGCGCGCTTCGACGACGTTTCCGCCGGCCGTATTACGCTTGGTGGCGTCGATCTGCAGGAGATCGCGGTCGAACAGCTCATGGAGGAGGTCAGCGTCGTCTTTCAGGACGTCTTTCTCTTTGCCGACACGATCGCCGCCAACATCGCCTTGGGAAAACCCGGCGCGACCCTTGAAGAAATCCGCGCCGCCGCGCGCGCGGCACAGGCCGATGCCTTCATCACCGCCTTGCCGGATGGCTACGAAACGCAGCTCGCAACGGGCGGCGGCACGCTTTCCGGCGGCGAGCGGCAGCGCATCGCCATAGCGCGCGCCATGCTGAAAGCCTCGGCCGTCGTTGTGCTGGACGAAGCGACTGCCTTCGCCGACGCCGGCAGCGAGGCCGCGATCCAGCAGGCGATCGGCGCGCTTGCGGCCGGGCGCACGCTGCTCGTCATCGCCCACCGTTTGCACACCATCGCCGCTGCCGACCAGATCGTCGTGCTCAGCGGCGGCCGGGTCATCGAGCGCGGCGACCATGCTTCGCTGCTCGGCCGAAAGGGTGCCTATGCCCGCCTCTGGGCGGATTGGACCGCCGCGCGGTCCATGACGCTGCGGTCCGCTGCCGAGAAGGACGCGCCCGTTGACGCCTGAAAGACGATCGGACCTCGCAGCGCTTCGCCGGCTTTGGCGCCTGACCGCGAGACATCGCGGCCTGGTGCTCACCGGCATGTTCTGCCGCTTCCTGCAAGCCGGCACCCTCGGCCTCACCATCGTGCTCGCCGTCACCATGATTGCGAACCTTGCGAACGGCAAAGCGGTAACCGAAACCCTTGCGATGCGGGTGACGGCGCTGATGGCCGTTGCGCTTGCTGGCCAGCTCGTCTTCGGCATCCTGGCGACGAGGGCCTGTTGGATCGCCAGCCATCGGATCACCGGCCACCTGCGGCTGGTGATGCTGGATCGGCTACGCCGCCTGCCGATGGATTTTCACATCGCCCGCCACCGCGGCGATGCCGTGACGGCACTGACCGGCGACATGCAGGCGCTGGAGGTTTTCATCGCCGATGGCCTGCCCCGCATCGCACAGGCCATTGGCCTGCCGCTCGTCCTGTTCTGTCTGCTCGCCGCGACGGATTGGCGGGCAGGGTTGGTCGGGGCGGTGTCGATCGTGCTGGCCTTGCCCGTCCTGCTCTGGTCGAGCCGCCGGCTTGCCAGGCTCGCTGCCAGTCGCCAGACGATTCAGGCGGAGGCGGCGACGCGCATCGTCGAATATGTGAACGGCATGAAGGTCATCCGCGCTTTCAACAGGCTGGCCGACGGACATCTGGCGTTCCGGCAGGCGCTCGACCGGCTGCACACAGCCTCCGCGCACATGATTGCCGCACTGGCCGCGCCGATCATCGCCTTCGCCGCCATCGTGATGCTGGGCCTGCCGCTACTCATCGCATTTCTGGGCTATCGACATGCCACAGGAACCATGCCGACAGATGTCCTGATCACCGTTCTGGGCCTCGCAATGGCCTTCTACCCGTCGGTCCTGTCACTTATCGCGATCATGGAAACGACGCGGCTTGCCGATGCATCGCTTGCCCGCATGGACCGCATTCTTGCCACGACGCCGCTGCCGGAACCGGCTGTGCCAGCCTTTCCCAACGGATTCGATATTGTCTTCGACAAGGTGGGCTTCTCCTACGTTCCGGGCAAGCCGGCGCTGCGAGAAGTGAGTTTCAATGTGCCGGCACGCTCAATGCTGGCGATCGTCGGTCCGTCGGGTGCTGGAAAATCGACCATCCTCAATCTGCTGCTCCGCTTCTGGGATGTCGGGGAGGGCCGCATTTTGCTCGGGGGTGTCGATCTGCGCGCCATGTCCTACGAGACGCTCGCCGCGCAGATCGCGGTCGTCTTCCAGGATGTCTATCTTTTCTCCGGCACTATCCATGACGCGATCGCGGAAGGACGGCTCGGCGCAAGCCGGGCGGAGGTGGAGGCGGCCGCGCGGGAGGCACAGGCGCATGACTTCATCACGGTGCTGCCCGAGGGCTACGACACGGCGGTGGGAGAGGGCGGCGGCCGGCTTTCCGGCGGCGAGCGCCAGCGCATCGCCATCGCCCGCGCCATCCTGAAGGATGCGCCGATCGTGCTGCTGGACGAGGCGACGACGGCAATCGACCCCAGCAACGAGCGGGCGATCCAGACCGCGCTCGCCCGGCTCGTGGCAGACCGCACGCTGATCGTCATCGCCCACCGCCTTTCCACCATCCGCGATGCCGACCACATCCTTGTGCTGGAAGACGGCCGGGTCTGCGAACATGGCTCGTTCGACGGCCTCATTGCAGGGGGCGGACTGTTCGCCCTCCTCTGGAGTGAGCGCGCGCAGGCCTCGCACTGGCAGGTCGGAGGGCACCACCCCGTCCCTGCTTGCAAATAATCATGATTATAATATTCATATTTTTCTGGCGCGGGGTCGTGCCTGATTTGAAGGGCATCATGAACGCTTGCGGGAAGTGCGCAAATTTGACGGAGGGCACAGGGCAGCAGGCGAAAATTGTCTCCCTGAATAATCCATCTGGCCGCGCGCATAAGCCCGCTCCATGGCAGTGTCGGTCCTGAAACAATAATCTTCCTTTGATTTCAAACCGCGAGGCTAAGCCGACCGCGAGTCCACCGGACCCGCCGCCGGCTCGTTTCGCCCATTCGACTGGAGTATCGAATGCCGTCCGCCAAGATTGACCTGCAGAGCGTTCCCCCGGCCCGCCCGTTCACGGCCGCCGGCGCCAAACGGCGGGGCGTTCTGCCGAGCCGGACGCGGCTTCTCGCAGGCGTCGCCTTCGCGGTGACGATCGTCGCGGCCGGTGCCGCGTTGTCGCAGGACGTGCGCGAGGAGGACAAGACATCACGCGTGCCGGCAGGCGAGACCACCACGTTGAAGGCGATCACCGTCGAGGCCCGCCGGTACAGCGAAAACCCGCTGGACGTGCCGGTCAGCGTTTCGATCGTAACCGGACTGAAGCTTGAGAACGAGCGCATCAACGACGTGCAGGACCTGTCGGACCGCGTCGTCGGCCTGCAGATCCCCAATTACGGCGACGACCCCCGCACCGCCCAGCCGATCGTGCGCGGCGTCGGCACGCTCTCGACGCTGCTGTCGCCGGACAACAGCACGGCGCCGACCATCATCGACGGCGTTCCCATGCCGGCCTTCGCCGCCTCGGGGCAGATGCTGGATGTCGGCCAGGTCGATGTGCTGCGCGGGCCGCAGGGCACGCTCTTCGGCCGCAACTCGACCGGCGGCGCGATCAACATCACCAGCATGGTGCCCGACGAGGAGACGATCCGCCAGATCACGGCGGAGGTCGGCACGGAAGGCTATCGCAAGGGCGAGTTCATCCTCGGGGGCGCGATCAACGAAGAGCTCTTCGGCCGCGTCGCCGTGCGCTATCAGGGCCGCGGCGCCTATGTGAAAAACGACCATCCGGGAGAAAAGGACATTGGCGGCTTCGACGTCGGCGCCGCCAAGGGAACGCTTCTGTGGACGCCGGGCGACACGACCGAGGTGAAACTCACCCTCGGCTTCGAGAAATACGATGGCGATACCGGCTATCCCTACCTGCTGCGCGACAGCCATGCCTATCAGGAGACGCCGGAATTCCGACGCGACCTCGCCTATGTCACGCTGAACACCTCGCATGATTTCGAGAGTTTCGCGCTGAAGACGACGACGGGCTTCACCTATTACGACATCTACAACTGGACGGACAATTCGGACGGCTACATCAACAGCGCCACATTCGGTGCCTTCGGCATGGTCATTCCGCCGGAGTTTTATACCAACGACGGCGAGTTCAACGTCACGGACCAGAAGGAAAACCAGTTCTACCAGGAGGTCCGCCTGCAATCGCTCGACGGCTCCGAGACGAAATGGGTGGCAGGCGCGGTGTTCTCCTACAACGATTTTTCGGAGAACGCCTTCGGCACGTCCACCATGTCGGCCTCGATCAACGGCACGCGCGACGTCAACCTGACCTCGACCTCGTCGGCCATCTTCTTCGACGTGGCGCAGCCCTTTGCCGAGCGCTTCGAGATCGGCGGTGGCCTGCGCTACACGCATGAACGCAAGGAGATCGACGCGCTCTATACCGGCACAGGCTTCCCTGGCACCGTGGCGAGTTTTGCGCAGGACAGTTCGCGCAATTTCGACATGCTCTCCGGACGCCTCTCGCTCAGCTACAAGCCGACAGACGACAGCCTGATCTACGGCAGCGTCAGCCGCGGCAACAAGGCCGGCGGCTTCCCGCGCTTCACGGGCAATGCCGCGATCGGCCTGCCCGAAGACGGGTACGACACCACCTCGATCTGGGCCTATGAACTGGGCTGGAAGGGCGACCTCGTCGACAGCGGCACGAGCCTTGCCATCGCCGGCTTCTACAATGACGTCAAGGACGAGGCGATCTTCGGCTTCGACCCCGCGACCATGACCTTCCCGATCGAGAATTTCGACCTGAAGACTTATGGCGCCGAGGCTGAAGTCCGCAAGGAATTCGACAACGGCTTTGGCGTCTTTGCCGGCGTCACGCTCACCCATTCGGAGATCACCGGCATTCCGGCGGGCGGTGTGCTTCAGGCGAAGGTCGGCAACGAGGTGCCGAACGTGCCGCTCTGGTCGGCCAATCTCGGCCTCACCTATCGCGGCGATGCGGACTTCCTGAACATGACCGGCAATCCGCAGCTCACCGGCTATCTCGGCTACCGCTATGTCGGCGAACGCGCCGGCGACACCGGCAACAATTTCGATCTCGAAGCCCAGCACATTGTCGATGCACGGCTCGGCCTAAAGATCGATGAGACCGAGTTCTACGTGTTCGGCGAAAATCTGGTCGGCGATCTGCTGGAGCAGCAGGGCGCGCATCTGACGGCGAACATCAATTCCGTCGTGGTCTCACGCGGTCGGACGATCGGCGTCGGCGTCACGACAAGGTTCTGATCGCCGAAGCACATCACAAGGACATGATATGAAACCCGCGAACTGGGTCCTGATCGCCAGCCTCTACGTCACGCAATTCCTGCCGGTCTCCTTCTTCTTCATGGGGCTGCCGGCGATCCTGCGGGAACAGGGCAAGACGCTGGAGGAGATCGGCGCTCTCTACCTGCTCGGTTTCGTCTGGGTGCTGAAGATCCTGTGGGCGCCGCTCGTCGACAGGATATCTTTCGGCCGGCTAGGCCATTATCGCGGCTGGCTGATCCTGATGCAGGCGGCGATGATCGCCATGCTGGTCGTGATCAGCCGGATCGACGGGCTGGGCCAGTTCCCGCTTCTGGTTGTGCTCGGCCTGGTGCTGACGGTGTTTTCGGCCACACAGGACATTGCGACGGACGCCATCACCTGCCGGCTGCTGCCGGGCGAACTGAGGGGGTTCGGCAACAGCGTGCAGGTCGCGGGCGGTCTCGTCGGCATCATGCTCGGCGGTGGTCTTACGCTGGCGCTCTATCCGCGCATCGGCTGGGCGGGCTGCTTCCTGCTGATGGCGGCGGCTCTCGCGTGCTGCCTCGTGCAAATCCTGTTCTTCAGGGAACAGGCGGCGGTCACGGCGGAGCGGGGTGCCTATGGCCGCATCTGGCGGGTCTGGGCGAAGCCGGGCATGGCGGGCTGGGCGGCGCTGATGATGGTGGTGCCGCTCGGCATCGGCATGGTCTTCGCCATGCTGAGCCCGATGCTGATCGATATCGGCTGGCCGGTCGATGCCGTCGGCTTCACGCTCAATATCGTCGGTTCGCTGGTCGGGCTGGTCGCCGTCTTCGGCGCCGGGATGCTCATCCGTCGCTTCGGGCGGCGGCGCATGCTGGTGGCGGCGGCCTTCGTGCAGGCTGCGATCATCCTCACCGTGCTGCCGCTGGCCGTCGGGGCGCGGGAGACCTGGGTGATCCTGCCTGGCCTCTTGCTCGTGTTTCTGATCTACAATCCCATCGCCACCGTGATGTTGACCATCATGATGGACCGCACGACGGCGGGCAGCGAAGGCACCGATTTCACGGCGCAATACAGTCTCTACAGCTTCATGGGTTTCCTCTCCGGTGCGGTCGCGCTACAGATCGGCGGGGCGGCGGGGTATCCGGCACTGGTTCTCATCGCCGCTGGCCTCGCGCTCGTCGCCGGGTTTCTAGCGCTGCGACTTTACCGCGAGGAGCGACCAGTGAGCAGCGCAGCGCCCGCTTATGGCGCTGCCTGAGTGACTGATACCACCATGAGAAGCCGACGCGAAGGCGGTTGCAACCGGCTTGCGTTTTTGCCGGCCTTCGCTCAAGTTCCGCATCCGAAGCCATGACGCAGGCGGTGGCATGGCGTCGTGTTTCCGGTATGCGGACGGATGGTGGAAAGTGATCAAAGCCGTGAGCGACATGCAATTCGGACCGTTCACGATCGCGCCGGGCCGAAGGGCACTGCTGCGGGATGGAAAGCTCGTGCCGCTCGGCAGCCGCGCCGCCGATATCCTCATCTTCCTCGCCTCCCATCCGGGTGAACTGAAGACCAATGCGGAGATCGTCCGGCATGTCTGGCCCAACACGTTTGTCGAGGAGGCCAATCTTCGGGTCCATATTTCCGCACTCCGCAAGGCGCTGGACGACACCCAGAAGGAACCGAAGTTCATCACGAACGTGCCGGGGCGGGGGTATACGTTTATCGCCGATCTGGCTTCGCCAGCATCGCGACCGCCACAACCCGCGCCAGTGCCGGTGGGCCTTCCCACGGGGCCACGCATCTTTGGTCGCGAACAGTCGATTGCCCTGATCGCGTCGCAGCTCGTTCGCTCCCGCCTGCTGACGATCGTCGGGCCGGGCGGTATCGGCAAGTCCATCGTCGCCCGGGCCGTAGCCGCGGGCGAGGGGCTGGCGGGGGAGGTCTTGTGGGTCGATCTTTCCGAAGTTGCACAGTCTGGGCTGGTCGCGACTTCGATTGCCTCGGCGCTTGGAATCCTCTCGCGGACCGACGATCTTGCCGGCGATATCGCCCGCCACCTCACTGAGCGCGATATCCTGTTGGTACTCGACAGCTGCGAGCAGGTGGTCGACGGCGCTGCTGCCCTTGTGGAGGCGATTTTGCGCGGCGCGCCGGCCGCCCGCATCCTGGCGACGAGCCGCGAGCCGCTAAGGGCGGATGGCGAACGCGTGCATCGGCTGCCGGCGCTCGAACTACCTTTGACGGCTGGCGGCGCGCGGGACGCGATGATGTCGCCGGCGGTGCAATTGTTCGTCGAGCGCGCCGATGCCTGCCTTGGAAGCTACGAATTGTCCGACGCGGACGCGCCCCATGTCGTCGATATCTGCGCGCGGCTCGATGGCATCGCGCTGGCGATCGAGCTTGCGGCCGGGCGGCTGGAAACGATCAGCATTCCGGGCCTTGCGTCGTCCCTCTCCGATTGTTTTCGCGTGCTGACGCGTGGCCGGCGCACCGCACTGCCCCGGCACCAGACGCTGCGGGCCACGCTCGACTGGAGCTACACCATCCTGTCGGCGCATGAAAAGACGGCGCTGACGGAACTCTCGGTCCTGCGCGGCTGGTTCAGCGGCGATGCCGGCATGGCCGTGCTTTCGAGAACCGAGGCGGAAGACGACCTGGCCTCCCTCGTCGCCAAGTCTCTCGTGGCCGCCGATCCGCATGCGATCGGCACGCGCTATCGCCTGCTCGACACGACGCGCATCTATGCCGCCGAGAAGCTCGCGGCGGCAAACGGGACGGACGCGGCGATGGCGCGGCTCGCGGCCTATCTTCAGATGCGTTTCGAGCGCGCCGAGCAGGAGCTGTATTCTGCCGCCATGGCGGACTGGTCGGAGGATTTCGCGTCGCAGATGGCGAACCTGCGCGCCGCGCTCGACTGGGCCTTCTCGCCGACCGGCGATACGCTGCTCGGCGTGCGGCTGACGGTGGCGAGCCTGCCGCTGTTCTTCCGCCTGTCGCTGCTCGATGAATGCCTGGTCGCCGTCACGCGGGCGATCGCCTATCTCGAAGAGCGGCCCGGCCTGGACGAGCGCAGCCGCATGAAGCTCTATGCGGCACTCGGCTGGCCGCAGATGCGCGCTACCGATGCGCCCGAGCACGGCATCGCGGCCTGGTCGACGACGCTCAGGATCGCCGAGGAGATCGGCGACGCCGACCATCAGTTGCGGGCGACCTGGGCATTGTGGGTCGATGCCATCAATCGTGCAGAACCGCGGCTTGGCATGGCGTTCGCCGAGAAATTCGGCGCGCTCGCCCAGGCATCGGCAGATCCGATGGACGTCATCATCGGCAAGCGGATGCGTGGCGCCACGCTTCACTGGCTGGGCCGCCACCGGGAATGCCGCGACGAGTTGCGGCAGATGCTGCGCGACTATACCAGCCTCAGGGCCGGGCAGCATTCCATCCGCTTCCAGTTCGACCAGCGCGTCACTGCCCGCATCATCCTTGCCCGGGCGATGTGGCTGCTGGGAGACGAGGACGGCGCGCTGCGGGAGGTGCAGGAGACCGTCGATTACGCCAGCGAGATCCGCCACACGCTCTCGCTCTCAAATGTGCTGGCCGAAGCGGCATGCCCGCTCGCGCTGCTGTCGGGCCGGGACGATCTTGCGGTCGGCTACATCGCGTCTTTGCGGGAGCACACCAAGGCGCTCTCGCTGGATGTGTGGCACGCCTATGCCGATTGTTTCGAGGCGGAACTCGTGCTGCGGGCAGGGCGGGCGGAGGAAAGCAGCCGGCAGCTTCGCGCCGCGATGACCACGCTTGAAGGCGCAGGCTTCACCCTGTTCCAGACCTATTTCCAGTCGGTCGCCGCGCTGGCCTTGAGTGAGCAGGCTCAGCATTCAGAAGCCATGCGGCTTGTGGAAACGGCGCTCGAACATTGCCGCCAGTCCGGCGAGCGCTGGTGCCTGCCGGAGCTTTTCCGAGTGAAGGCTCGCGTTGCTTTTGCTGCGGATGGGGAAGGGGCGCTTGCCCGTGCCATGGAAAATCTCGACCTCGCCGCGGCGACGGCTTCGGAGGACAACGCGGTCGCCTGGACGCGCCGCATCGATCGGGATCGGCGTGCGCTCGGCGCCGTCATCGGTGATTGAGCCGATTTGCACGGATTTACAACTCTCAACTCGTTCTCCCGCCGCGAAACCGCGATGATGCGGCGAGAATGGGAGAGTGGAATGACCGAAATGCCCTTCATCCCGCGTTTTGTGATCCTGATCGTGGAGGATGAGGAAGAGCGGCCGGATGTCGGCCTGCCGTGGATTGCGCCGGCCTATTATGCCTTCCGGGACATGGGCGTCGAGGTGGCCATCGCCACACTGCTCGGCGGTCCGCCGATCCTCACGACCCTGCGGGCGACGGCAGACGAAAGTTTCGCGGTGGAGCGGTTCAAGGCGGACAGGAACGCCCGCGACGAACTTGCCGACACGCTGAGCCTCGACCAGATCGTCGTGGAAGACTTCGACGCGGCCTTTTGCCTCGGCTTTTCGGGTCAGATCTGGGAGGTAGACGGCGCGGTTTCCGCTTTCATGCGTGCCTTCCTGTCCGCGGGAAAGCCGGTTGCCCTCGTTCCCGGCAAATACGCAATGGTCACGCCCGAAGGTGCGGGCGCCGGGCTGCTGATACTCGGCGATAGCGAGGCCTCGCCGCTCCATGCAGCGCGCGCCCTGGTCCATCTGGTCTGCGAGATGCACGCCGCCCCTGACATTCAACGGCTTTAAGGAAGCCGGGAACGACGCTAGACTGCGCTTACTGCACGTCGCCTTTGCATCGATTTACGACGCTTTACTCGTGTTGCGGCTTCGTCTGCGTCACCTTGATTTTCGTCAACGAGACGCGGGCAAAGTCCGCACAGGAGGGAAGCCATGAATGAATGGGCCACCGCCTTTCCGGTCGCAGCCACGCGCCGCGGCCTTCTTCTTGGAGCCGCAGCCACCATCGCGGCGCTTGCACTTCCGACATATGCCGACGCGCAGACATCGAACACCAATCAGGACGAAACGAAGGACACCGCCATGCCTTTCATCAAAATCGCCGACGACGTCGAAATCTATTACAAGGACTGGGGTCCGAAGGACGCGCAGCCCGTTGTCTTCCATCACGGCTGGCCGCTTTCGGCGGACGACTGGGACAACCAGATGATGTTCTTCCTCGAAAACGGCTACCGCGTCATTGCCCATGACCGCCGGGGCCATGGCCGCTCCAGCCAGACCTGGACCGGCAACGAGATGGACACCTACGCCGCCGACGTCGCGGCGCTCACCGATGCACTCGACCTCAAGGACGCCATCCATGTCGGCCATTCGACGGGCGGCGGTGAAGTCGTGCACTATGTCGCCCGCGCCAAGAAGGGGCGCGTCGCCAAGGCGGTCATCATCGGCGCGGTGCCGCCGATCATGGTGAAGTCCGAGACGAATCCGGGCGGACTGCCGATCGAGGTCTTCGACGGTTTTCGCGCGGCACTCGTCGCCAATCGCGCCCAGTTCTTCCTGGATGTCCCCTCCGGCCCGTTCTACGGCTTCAACCGGCCGGGCGCGAAGGTCTCCGAGGGCGTCATCAACAATTGGTGGCGGCAGGGCATGATGGGCGGCGCAAAGGCGCATTACGATTGCATCAAGGCGTTCTCCGAGACCGATTTCACGGAGGACCTCAAGGCGATCGACCTGCCGGTGCTCGTCATGCACGGCGAGGATGACCAGATCGTGCCGATTGCCGACTCCGCGCCGCTCTCGGCAAAACTGCTGAAGAACAGCACGCTCAAGACCTACAAGGACCTGCCGCACGGCATGTGCACGACCCATCCGGAGATCATCAATCCCGATCTTCTGGCCTTCATCAAGAGCTAGTCCGACTGATCGCCATGCACGCCGGGCCGCTGATCCGGCGTGCGCTTTGCCACAATATGAGGAAGAGGAGATTTCGAATGCCAAGGAAAACCGCAATGGTGACCGGAGCCTCCTCGGGGATCGGCGCCATCTATGCCGATCGCCTCGCCGGGCGCGGCTTCGACCTGTTGACCGTCGCCCGCGACCGCGGTCGTTTGGAAGAACAAGCGGCGCGCCTTGCCGCAAGCCATGGCGTTAACGTGACGCCGCTTCCGGCGGACCTTTCCGGTCACGAGGGGCTGGAGCCGGTGCTCGCGAAACTTCGGGAAGACACGGGGATCACCATGCTCGTCAACTGCGCGGGGAGCGGCCCGAAAGGCCCGGTGCTGCAATCCGACGCCACTGGCCTTGCCGCCATGGTTCATCTCAATGTCGATGTATTGCATGCCCTGACGGTGGAAGCGGCGAAGGCCTTTGCGGCGCGCGGCGAGGGGGCGATCATCAACATTGCCTCGGTCGTGGCGCTGATGCCCGAGCGGTTCAACGCGGCCTATGTCGCCAGCAAGGCCTTCGTGCTCGCCTTCACCCAGGCAATGGCCGAGGAGCTGAAGGGGCAGGGCACGCAGATCCAGGCGGTGCTGCCCGGCTTCACGCGCACGGAAATCTTCGAGCGCGCCGGCATCGACATCAACGTCATCCCCGCCGACATGATCATGGGGGCGGAAGAGATGGTGGATGCTGCGCTGGCGGGTTTCGATCGCGGAGAACTCATCACCATCCCGTCGCTCGCCGATGATGGGCTCTGGCAGGCTTTGGAAACTGCCCGCCACGCGCTCGGCCCGCATCTGTCGTTGAAACACGCGGCACCGCGATACGGCATCTTTGTCGAAGCGGTTTGACGTAGCGGAACGGATCAGGGCGATTTTTCAAAGGAGATTTGTCATGTCCGCCTTCGAGTTTGGAAATATCCAGGCCACCCGCAGACAGGTGCTCGCCGGCGCGGCGGCCGCGGGCGTTTCGCTCGCCCTGCCGCGGAATGTCCTTGCCGCTCCGGTCCATACATTCTCGCACGGCGCATTCGACGTCTCGGTCGTCAGCGACGGCTTCATCATGCTGCCGCCCGAGGTTCTCCTGCCCGATGCGTCGGCCGAGGAGCGCGCCGATTTCCTGAAGCGTCTCGGCGGTGACGCGAAAGGGGCCGCGGTGCAGGCGAATATCCCGCTGATCCGGCACGGGCAGGACCTCATCCTGATAGACACCGGTTCGGGAACCAATTTCCAGCCGAGCGCGGGGCGCCTGGCGGAGAACCTGAAGACGCTCGGCGTGCTGCCGGAGCAGATCACCAAGGTCGTCTTCACCCATGTGCATCCGGATCATTCCGGTGCCACGACCACGGCCGACGGCAAGGTGCTTTTTCCGAACGCGCACTACTATGTCAGCGAGGCGGAATGGGCCTTCTGGATGGCCGACGATTTCGAAGCCCGCCAGCCCGCCGCGCTTCACGGCTTTGCGAAAGGCGCAAGGCGCGACCTTTCCGCCGTCGAAGATCGCCTGACGCGGGTGAAGCCGGACGATGAAATCCTGTCCGGCATGGCCATGGTATCGACGCCGGGCCATACGCCCGGCCATATGTCGGTGGAGATTGCCGGCGACGGAAACCTGCTGATCACGGGCGATGCCTGCACCAGCGATACGATCTTCTTCGAGCGGCCGGATTGGCATTTCGGTTTCGACACCCAGCCGGACATCGCTTTGAAGAGCAGGCAGATGTTGCTCGACCGCGCATCTTCGGAAAAGGTGAAGATGCTCGGCTATCATTGGACCTATCCGGGCGTCGGATTTGCGGAGCCCGCCGGGCAGGCTTACCGGTTCGTGCCGGCATAGCGTCGGGCGGTCAGGATTTGCTCTTTTGCGCCTCGATGAGATCGTGGATGCGGCTCAGGCCATGGGCCGTGCGGGATGACGTATGCCGCCATACCATGAGGGATGCGGATAGGAGCGTGCCGACGCAGAACACCCAAGGCCCCAGGAACCAGAGGATGGCGGCGAAGGTGAAATAATAGGAGCGCACGCCCTTGGAAAACGTCCGCAGCGCCGGATTGACGACGGAGGTCAGCGCGTCCGTCCAGGCATCGAGATCGCGGTCCTCGTTTTTGGACGGGCTGCTGCCGATCGCCGCCAGGCAGTAGTTCAGCTGGCGGACGGCCCAGACGAAATCCGAAAGCCCGCGCAGCAGGGTTCCGAAGACCAGCAGGATTTTCGTCTGGAGCAGCCAGGCCGGCGTGTCGCCCGCAAAGGTCGCGATCAGCCCCGTTTTGCTGAACGATGCGGGATCAATGGACAACGAGCCCACCACGGCCATGATGACCAGCAGGTTGGCCGAGGCGAAGAACGAGGCCGAGTTGATCGTGTGCCCGAGGATGGCGGCATCCCCGATGAAGTTGGTATCGCGCGTCAGCACTTCCCGCATCCAGGCCCGTCGGATCGCCTCCATGTTGCGCGGAATGCTGTTCTTGCGCTTGGTATATTCCAGCCATGGCTCCAGGGAGACCCAGACCAGCAAGAAAAACGCAATCGCGCCTATGTCCTCGAGCGGCATCTTTGGTCGGTCGTTGCCGCCCCCCTGTTTCCCCGGTGCCGACTGTGGCAAAGAATCGCCGATTGCTCAATCCTCGCTCCACAGTTCTGCGGGCAGGGCGGCGGCGGCCGTCAGCGGGCGTCGTGGAAGATGATGCCAAGGGTGTGGCGTTTGCCGGAGCGCACGCGGCTGACACCGTGCCGGAGATTGACGCGGTAATTGCCCTTCGTTCCCTGCACCGGGCGGTTATGCGCCGCGAAGGCCACCGCATCGCCCTGGCGCAGCGGCACGACCTCCACCCGGCTCTGCATGCGCGGCCGCTGTTCGGTCAGCACGAATTCGCCGCCGGTAAAGTCGCTGCCGGGCTCCGACAGCAGGATCGCCACCTGGATCGGAAAAGCGAGATCGCCGTAGAGATCCTGATGCAGGCAGTTGAAATCACCCGGCCTATATTGCAGCAGCAACGGCGTCGGCCGTACCTGGCCGGCGTCATGGCATTGCTGAAGGAACGGCGCGTGCTCGCCGGGATAACGCTCCGCGATCCCCATGCGCGCGTTCCAGGCATTGGCGACGCTCGCAAGGCGGGGATAGAGCGCCGTGCGCAGGCTGCCGAGAAGGTCGGGCAGGGGATATTTGAAGTAGCGGTATTCGCCCTTGCCGAAACCGTGCCGCGCCATGACGACGTGACTGCGGAAATGGCTTTCATCGGGATAGAGCGCCACAATCCCGCGGCACTCCTCCGGTGTCAGCAGTTTTGGAAGGACCGCGCAGCCGAAACCATCGAGCTCGTCGGCAAGCGCTTTCCAATCATAGGCGGCGACCCGTGCCTTGGCAGACGTCGCGACACTCATGCCAAGGCCTCCTTCCGGAGGAGTTCGCGCTTGCGCTCGATGCCCCAGCGGTAGCCGGCGAGTTCACCGTTTGCACGCAGGACCCGGTGGCACGGAATGGCGAGCGCAATCGGATTGGCGGCGCAGGCAGCGCCGACGGCCCGCGCGCTTGCGAGCGGGCTGATCCAGCCGGCCAGTTCCCGGTAGCTGACCGTACTGCCGACGGGAATCGTCCGCAGCCTTTCCCACACACGCCGCTGGAACGGCGTCCCGCGCATGTCGAGCATGAAGTGGAGACCCACAGCAGGCTCCGCGATGAAACGCAGCACCGCCTCCATGGCCTCTTTCACCGCAGCTTCGCCCGGGACAAGCGTCGCCTGCGGGAAGCGACGGGCGAGATCCGCCACCAGGTCTTCGGGACTGTCGCCGATGAGGATCGCGCAAACGCCCTTGGTGCTCTGCGCCAGCAAGACCTTGCCAAGCGTGCAATCGGCGACGGCGAAGGAAAGAATATCGGAGGTCTTCACCCTTGGTGCGGCGCGCAACGCCTTGTTGGCGATCATAAGGTTCATCGTCGTAACTCCTTGTTTGTCTTGGAGATCGACACTAGGCCGCACGATGCCGCACCAAACTCCGATCCTTGCTGTCAAATCGAGAAATTCCGTCAAGGCGTGGCGAAGCGGTGGGCAGACCGGGTAGAGATAGGCTGTTGCATCTCTCACATGCCGCGCTGAGAATAGGGCATACCCAGATACAGATGGAAATCGTGTAATCTATCTTATGGAACTAATCGATTTCACGCTCTCAGGCACTTGAGGCTGCGGCAAATACGTTTCACACACGGCGCATGACATCCTCGATCAGTTTTCGCGAACGCATCGCGCTCTATGCGCTTTTGACCTCACTGACCTCCCTCAGCATCGATGCGCTGTTGCCGGGGTTGCGGGAGATTGGTGCGGATGTCGGTGTCGCGCCGCCGCTTTCGACGCAGCACATCATATCGCTTTTCATCTTCGGCATGGCGTTCGGTGAATTGCTGCTCGGTCCGCTGTCCGATGCGATCGGACGGAAGAAGGCGCTTGTGCTCGGTCTTTGTGTCTATGTCGCCGGAACCGTCATCGCCATGCTGGCGGGAACGCTGGAGATGGTGATCCTCGGCCGGTTTCTTCAGGGTGTTGGCGTTTCCGGCCCGAAGATTGCGACACGGGCCATGATCCGCGACCAGTTCGAGGGCGATGCGATGGCCCGCGTCATGTCCTTCATGTTCACCCTGTTCATTCTCGTGCCGATGCTGGCGCCGGCCCTGGCGCAGGGCCTGATCGCCCTTGCCGGCTGGCGCAGCGTCTTTGCGGCTTATCTGGTCATTGCGGGTCTTCTCGGCCTGTGGCTGCTGGTTCGCCAACCGGAAACTTTGCCCGCACAAAAGCGCATTCCGTTTCGACCTGGCCTGCTGCTCCTGAATGGCCGCCGCATCCTTTCCAACCGTCGCGTAACGTTGCTGATCGTGGCGACCGGGCTCGTTTTCGGTGCGCAGCTTCTCTATCTCAGCACGGCGGCCGATCTGTTCTTTGACGCCTATGCAATCCGGGAAACCTTTCCCCTCTATTTTGCGGCGCTGGCCACGGCGGTGGGGCTTGCTTCATTCACCAATGGCAGGCTCGTGCAGCGGTTCGGCATGGATAGAATGGCGCGTGCCGCCTTCCTGGGATTAGCATCGGTTGGTTTTCTGATGCTGGTTGCATCCACGTTGTGCGGCGGTCGTCTGCCGTTTGCAGCTTTCATGGCATTCGGGTTTGCGGCCTTCTTCGCCATCGGCATCCTCTTCGGCAACCTGAACGCCATGGTCATGCGCTCTCTTGGCCAGGTTGCCGGCCTCGGCGCCTCCTTGCTCGCTTCCGGATCGAGCCTTGTTGCAACCGTGTTCGCTGTCGGCATGGGGAATTTCTATGACGGCACGACTATCAATTTGTCCGCAGGCTTCTTCCTCGCCGGCGTCAGCTCGCTCATTCTGGCGCATGTGGCGCAAGGCGGCGACGTATCACCCGTCGAGGCGGCTCGATAAACGGAAGCAAAAAGCAACCCGGTTGGCCATGATGGCCGCCCCAACTTGTTCCCTACCCTGCCCCATCCGGGCCTGGCGCATGGGCGAACCAGGAGGTCAGTTGGGCGGAATTGGTGCAGCCGGTGATCTTCATCAGCCGGGCGCGATGGGATTCGACGGTGCGGACCGACAGGTCAAGTTCGTCTGCGATGCGCGCATTGGTCTTTCCCTGCGACACCAGCGTCAGGATCTGCCGTTGGCGTTCCGTCAGGGAAAGCTGCGGGCTGGTCGTCGGGCGGTTGAGCCGCTGGAAACAGTAGAGGGCGTGGGCGAATGGGTCGTCGTGCTGAAAGCTCTTACCTGTGACCTGACACCAGAAACGCTGCCCGGTCACCGACATCATGATCCGCTCGTCATAATAACTGCGGCCGCCCGGCAGGTGCTCCAGCCACATTTTTCCGGTATGGATGAAGTCGGCAATCTTCGGATAGAGCACCGCGAAACTGCGGTCGATCAGGTCCGGGCGGGCATAGCCGAAGAGTTCGGCGAAGGCGTCGTTGCAATCGCGGATGATACGGTGGGTCGCGTAGACCATCGGCACGGGAATTTCGTTCAGGGAGAAGCGTAAGTCCCCTTCCCTGCCGAAGCCTTCGATCGAGCCGGCACGTCGCGTCATGCCGTATAAATACGGCTAACGCCTGCCGCCGTTCAAGCCGTAATGTCTCGCCTGGAACGTTTTCTATGGGAGGAACCATGCGGAAAATCCACGACAATGCGACGGCGGCCCTGGCGGGACTGCTCAAGGACGGCATGACCATCATGGCCGGCGGTTTCGGGCTTTGCGGTATTCCCGAAGCGCTGATCGAGGCGGTGCGTGAGTCCGGCGTGCGCGGGCTGACGGTCATTTCCAACAATGCGGGCGTCGATGGTATCGGCCTCGGCCGGCTGCTGGAAACCCGCCAGATCGACAAAATGATCTCGTCCTATGTTGGCGAGAACGCGCTCTTCGCGCAGCAATATCTCGCCAAGGAACTGGAGATCGAGTTCAACCCGCAGGGCACGCTCGCCGAGCGCATCCGCGCCGGCGGCGCCGGCATTCCCGCCTTCTTCACCCGCACCGGCGTCGGTACGGCCGTCGGCGAAGGCAAGGAAGTGCGCGAATTCGACGGGCAGCTTTATCTCATGGAGACGGCGCTCTTCGCAGACCTCGCTATCGTCCACGCCTGGCGCGGCGATACGGACGGAAACCTCGTCTATCGCAAGACCGCGCGCAACTTCAATCCGGTCATGGCGACTGCGGCGCACACGACGGTGGCGCAGGTCGAAAAGATCGTCGAGCCGGGCAGTATCGATCCCGACCACGTGCATACGCCGGGCATCTATGTCTCGCGCATGATCGAGGTTGCAAACGCTGAAAAGCGGATCGAGAAACGAACGGTGACGCCGCGGCAGTCGGTGGAGGCAGTCTGATGGCCTGGACACGGGACGACATGGCGGCGCGCGCCGCGAAGGAATTGCAGGACGGTTTTTACGTCAATCTGGGCATCGGCATCCCGACCCTGGTGGCAAACTACATCCCGGCCGGCATCCACGTCACGCTGCAAAGCGAGAATGGCATGCTGGGCATGGGTCCCTTTCCCTTCGAGGGCGAGGAAGATGCGGACCTGATCAATGCCGGCAAGCAGACGATCAGCGAACTGCCGGGCAGCAGCTTCTTTTCCAGTGCTGAAAGCTTTGCGATGATCCGGGGCGGCCATATCGACCTCTCCGTTCTGGGCGCGATGCAGGTGGCGGAAAACGGTGACCTCGCCAACTGGATGATCCCCGGCAAGATGGTCAAGGGCATGGGCGGCGCGATGGATCTCGTCGCCGGCGTCAAGCGCGTCGTGGTCGTCATGGAGCACGAGGCGCGTGGCGAATCCAAGGTCCTCAAGCGCTGCGACCTGCCGCTGACCGGAAGCCGCGTCGTCAACCTGTTGATCACCGACCTCGCCGTCTTCGAGCCGGCGATCCGCGGCGAGGAGCCCATGCGCCTGGTGGAACTCGCGCCGGGCGTGACGGTCGACGAATTGCGTGCCCGCACGCAGGCGGATTTCCGCGTCGCGCTCGACGGGTAGTGCGGCCGGAAAGTCATTTTATAATTCAGCCTATTAAAGGGTCGGAACATAAAATTCCGGCCCCTCCCCTGTTAACTCCCACCGTCGAACATCATGTCGATGGCATACGGTCTAATTTCGACAGCGCCGGATCGAAAAAAATCCTAGGCATGACCGGCCGCGGTCCAGGACACCAGTTGCGGCTGATAGTGTCCAGTGCCGCTATCACGCTGACATTGCCGGCACTGGCAGTCGACCTGCGTGCGTCATTTGCCGCTGCGTGGAACGACGATGATTTGCCAATTTCAAGAGGCTCGTCGCGGACACAAGGTTCCGTTGATTCTGATTCCCGATTCTCTCGCGCGCCGGCATTTTGAGCCCGTAGGCCTCCGCTTGGTTGGACCACCTGTGTCAAAAGTGTGGAGAGTTACAAACGGAAACGCGCGCTACTTTTGCGAGAAATTCAATAATATCAGTTGATTAACGCCTATCTACGACCGAAGACTGCCCGTTCGGTTCTATTGTCAACCGCCAACACATGGACGGACTTATAGAATCGTGTTCTATCTCTTGGCGAGTGCCGGCCGGTAAACCGGCGATGGGCCGCCAAGAGGGAAAAATGGCGATAGCGCAAAAGGTAGAAACAGTGGTTCCTTCCAAGGAAGATGCAGGCAGCAAGATCACGCGCCATGCCACGCTGTTGTCCGGACAGCTGCAGCAGCTGAGAACGCGTATGTATCCGCCGAAGTCGGAAAAGATTCTTCGGCAATTTTTGACGAATGAAGTCTCCAAGCTGACATCGATACCCGATTCGACGCTGAAGCTGATGTCGAGCGAAGGCCGCGGTCCCGTGCCGAGCCGGCTGGAGAACAATCATCGGGTCTATACGCTCCAGCAAATCAACGAGTTGCGGGAACTGTTCGCAAAGCAAAAGCCGGCGGATGCCCTGCGTTTCCTGCCGCGCCGCCGGCCGGGAGAACATCTCCAGGTTCTCGCCATCGCCAACTTCAAGGGCGGCAGCGCCAAGACGACGACCTGCGTTCACCTCGCGCATTTTCTCGCCCTGCAAGGCTACCGCGTTCTCGCACTCGATCTTGATCCGCAGGCGTCGCTGTCGGCGATGTTCGGTTCGCAGCCGGAGGTCGATGTCGGCGCCAACGAGACGATCTATGCGGCGCTTCGATACGACGATGCCGAACGGCGGCCGATACGCGACATTATCCGCAAGACCTATTTCGACGGCATCGACCTCATCCCCGGCAATCTGGAAGTGATGGAGTATGAGCATGAGACCCCGCGGGTCCTCGCCAACAGGTCGAGCTCGGGTGCGATCTTTTTCGAACGGCTGAAACTCTGCCTCGCCGAGGTGGAAGCCGACTACGACGTCGTCATCCTGGACACCCCTCCCTCGCTCGGCTTCCTGACGCTGAGCGCGATCTATGCGGCGACGAGCATGATCATCACCGTGCATCCGGCCATGCTGGACGTCGCGTCCATGAGCCAGTTCCTTCTCATGATGGGCGACCTTATCAGCGTCTTGACCGACAGCGGCGCGCAGCTCGATCAGGATTTCATTCGTTATCTCGTGACGCGTCACGATCCGAACGATGCGCCGCAGTCGCAGGTGGTCGCGATGCTGCGCCATCTGTTCGGCGCGGATGTCCTGCTGCCGACAGCCGTGGAAAGCACGGCTGTCGAGGCGGCGGGGCTTGGGAAACGCTCGCTGTACGAACTCGAAATGGGCCAGATCGGCCGCGAGACGCACAAGCGGGCACGCGAGGCGGTGGACGCCGTCAATGAGGCGATCGTTCGCCTGATCAACACGAGTTGGGGGCGTGGATGAGCAAGACACCACGGAAATCCATCGTTGCAAGCTTCGGCCTGCTTTCGGCTGAACTGGAGAGCGAGGAGCCCGCGGCACCCGAGCCGGTGGCAGCGCCCTCCCCTGCCCCGACGACACGCGTTGCCGCCGGCGTCATCGGTGCCGCCCATCGGGCGATCGATGACATCCGGGCGGAGCGTGACCGCTTGCGAGCGATCGTCGAGGCGGGCGGAGCGTCGATCCACGACCTCGACCCCAGGATCATCGACCCCTCCCCTTTTCCGGATCGTTTGCCGGACGATGACGCGAGCGATTTCCAAACGCTGAAGCGCTCGATCGAGACGGAAGGCCAAAAAGTCCCCGTCCAGGTTCGAAAGCACCCTTCGGCGGCCGGACGCTACCAGATCGTCTATGGGCACCGGAGATGGCGCGCTGCGCTGGAGCTCGGTCAGCCGGTCCGGGCGATCGAAGTCGATATGACCGATCACGACTTGGTCGTCGCGCAGGGCATCGAGAATGCCAGCCGGCAGGACTTGTCGTGGATTGAGCGTGCGCTGTTTGCCTCGCGCATGGACGATGCCGGGGTTCGGCCGCGCGATATCTATGCCGCGCTTTCGATCGAGGATGCCGAACTCGCCCGCATGCGCAGCGTCTATCGCTCGGTTCCGGGCGATGTGATCGAAGCGATCGGCCGTGCGCCCAAAATCGGTCGGCCGCGCTGGCTGGATCTGGCCAAGACGATTTCCGGCAGCTCCGGTGCCCTTGAAGCCGTACGCCGCGCTTTGTCGAAGGCAGGCGACCGCATCGAGAACTCCGACCAGCGCTTCCAGCAGGCGTTGAATGCGGTCAAGTCGAGCCCAACTCCGCGCGGTGGCGCCGTTACCCTCTCCGATACCGAAGGCAAGGCGCTGGGCGCTTACGTCGCTTCTGCCAAGGATGTCCGGATTTCCGGCGAGGGTGAATTGGGTACCGCGTTCTTGAAATTTATCCAGGAGGAGCTGCCGGCACTTGCCGAGCGTTTCTCCCGTCAGCGGAACAAGGGGTAATCCTGACATTTGTCAGGTTGCCCGGATATGGAAGAAAGGAAGCGTCGCAAAAGAAAAAGGCCCCCCAAACGTTGCCGTCGTGGAAGCCTCTCTCTGATTTAGCACTTCGAGACTCGCATTTCCACGAATCTTAGTCAAGCGTCTTTGGCACCGTTTTTGGTGAGCGGATTTCTTTTGCCTTGTCGAAGGTGAGAGAAAATGCAGAGTGGAAATGTAACGACGCCTTTCGGGCGGCGGCCGATTTCGCTTGCCTTGGTCAGGCAGCAAGTCGCGGCGGCCGAGATCCCCGCGGGCAAGCGGGCTGACAAATGGAAAGTCTTTCGGGACGCGTCCGAAGCCCGTGTGCTTCTAGGCCTGCAAGACCGTAGCCTGGCCGTACTCGACGCCTTGCTGAGCTTCTATCCGGAGAACGAACTGCGCCAGGACGCGCAGCTCGTCGTCTTCCCATCAAACGCACAGTTGAGCATCCGCGCCCACGGGATAGCGGGCGCTACGTTGCGCAGGCACCTCGCCTTTCTCGTCGAGGCAGGCCTGGTCATCCGCAAGGACAGTGCCAACGGCAAGCGCTACGCCCGCAAGGACAGGAGCGGCACGATCGAATCCGCCTTTGGCTTCGATATCTCCCCTCTCCTGCTACGCGCCGAGGAACTCGCGGAGATGGCACAGAAGGTCGCCGCCGATCGCGCCGCCTTCCGCCGCGCAAAGGAAGAACTCACGATCCGTCGCCGCGACGTACGTAAGTTGATCAGCGCCGCGATAGAGGAGGGGGCTCCCGGCGACTGGGCGGCAATCGAAGACATCTATATCAGCCTCGTAAGCCAAATCCCCCGTGCCCCGACGATGGCGGACGCAATCAAAATTAGCGCAGAATTGACGCTCTTGCAGGCAAACGTCGTCAACATGCTGGAAAACATCAATAATTCGAAGAATACGAGCAGCAATGCCGCTCAAAGTGGGCAGCACATACAGAATTCAAAAACCGAATCCATCTATGAACTTGAACCAAGCTCAGAAAAAGAGCTGGGGGCGATCCCGAATGAAAACCTGAAGCCAAATGCACAACCGCCCCTCCCCTTCCCTTTGGGATTGGTCTTGAAGGCCTGCCAGGAGATCAGCGCATATGGACCCGCCGGCACGATCGGCAGCTGGCGCGACATGATGTCTGCAGCGATCGTTGCCCGCTCGATGCTGGGAATAAGCCCGTCGGCCTACGAGGAAGCATGCGAGGTCATGGGACCCGAAAACGCGGCAGTCACCCTCGCCTGCATCCTCGAACGATCCAGCCACATCAATTCACCCGGCGGATACCTGCGCAACCTAACCTCCCGCGCCCGCCGCGGAGAATTTTCGCTTGGCCCTGTTTTGATGGCGCTGTTGAGGTCTGGGGGTGATGATGCACGGGAGGCTGGGTGAATGTGCGAAGAGGTCTTCCTAAAGGAAGGCTTCCCCCCTCCCCCAGTGAGAACGAGCAACAAAACTGGGTGCGCTGACTAAGGCCTGTGGGGATTCATTGTGAATTGATGACGGCAGCGGCGAGATAGATCATGGCCGAGAAGCTTCGGTCTGTTTTGCAGGCTCGCATTGCGACACGTTTGAACTCCTTGAGCTTGCAGAAGAAGTTCTCGATGAGATGACGCCATTTGTAGAGGTCGCGATCGAGTGGTCGCGGCTTGGCTCGGCGCGGATGCTGAGAGATGACGACTTTGGCGCCGCGTTCGTCGAGATCGGCGACGATGGCATCGCTGTCGAAAGCCTTGTCGGCGATCAGGCCGCCGAAAGCGATGCCGTCGAGCAAGGGCGGAACGCCGACCGTATCGAAGCGATGGCCCGGCATGAGGCGGAAGCGGACCAGATTGCCCAGCGCGTCGGTGAGTGCGAGTATTTTGGTCGTCATGCCGCCTTTGGAGCGGCCGATGGCCTGGCTTTGAGTCCCCCTTTTGCGCCCTGACCGTGCCGGTGGACCTTCACGATCGTCGCATCGACCATGGCATATTCCATGTCCGGTTCGTTTGAACACGCCTCGAAAAGCCGGATGAAGACATCGGCCGCGCGCCAGTCCCTGAAGCGGCGGAAGGCCGTGCTCCAATTGCGCAAAATGCGCAGGCAAGTCACGCCAGGGGCTACCCGTTCGTGCGATCCACAGCACCGCCTCGACAAAGAGGCGATTGTCGCTGCCGCTCCGGCCTGGATCGCCGCGCTTGCCAAGGCAATGCGGCGCCATTTTAGCCTATTGGGCGTCCGTCAAAACGTATCGATCCATCCCATCCGTGATTCACATCTCAAAAACTTTGTGAATCCCCACAGGCCTTAGATTGTTAATCCGCGCTAGGCAGGGGGCCTCATTCAAATCCATGCGATGATTGTTGAAACGAGAGCGACAGCAGCAAAGTAATTTTTAGCGAGCTTGTCATATCGTGTTGCGATGCGGTGTGCCAATCACTGTTAGATGAGATGTCTGCTCGATATACGCGACGATGAAAGCGCGATTCGGCTCCAGCACACGCCGACGATGGCCGCTCATCTTGCCCGGCAATTCTGCCCGACCGTAGCCACAGCTAAAACATGCTCACGAAGATCATTCGAATAAGGTCGTGCCGTGGATTAGGCATATACGCCCACGCACTCCGGCGAGGTCCGTAATCTGCTGACATTGGCTGGGTTAATCTCCAAAGCTCAAAACATGTCTCGCTCAATAAGCGCCGGAGAAAATTGGCACTACGGTGCCATGACATAAAACTTCTTTAACGTGTTGAAGCGGCCATGAATACGTCGAAATTTTGTCGCTTACTAGACGAAGTCAGGCGTGGTGTGTTGGTATACACTGACATGCTTCATAACCAACATGCAAACATATCTGAAGCGAGATGTCGCCGACCTTTGGGCTTGAAAAACAGCTGAAAACATAAACCGACCACGTCCGAGAAGCCTGGAATTTTCGATCTCTTCTGTCTTTTTTCTTCGCTCAGGAGCAGCCGGCTAGCCTTTGAGCCGGGGAACCGAATTCCTGGAGGAAAACCTCTCATTTGGCATCAACGAGTTCTTGCGTCTAAAGCGAGGACCAATTCCCAGTAACTGCATGTGAAGGGTGCAGCAGTTACCTTTTCTTTTTCGGAATAGGCGCGACGCCAGAGAAAATCGCAAACCGCTATCGTGTCCCCCTCCTCCATGCCTTCACGACAGCATTACTCCTGTTGTCGGACCTATCTGTTTTCTGAAAATGCCTGGAACAACATTGCCGATTAACATTGACTTTCGTCATCACTCGTTTCGGTGTAGCACCGTGCTGAAAGCAGGTTCCGAGATAATGATTGGCTTCTGGGCCTATGCAACAAGACGATGTAGACTTGTTTTCAGGTCGAGAAACCGAGAGACCATCACGAACGAGCCGCCGAGCCATTGAAAGTTGGTTGATCAAGTTGATGATGATCCAGATGATTATTCCTACTTCCAAATTCCATTCAAAACTCAACTCGAACCGCAAGGATTTTGGGATGCTATTTTTTCCGGGGGGTAGTAGCTGACGAATCCCTCCCCAGTTTATCGGAAGTGTGTGGTCTCAAAAAGACGGTTTTGGCATGCGATGAATGTAGTCTGAGGAGATCTGCCAAACCGGAGATGTGTACTTGAGCAACACCATTACGTTGAATAGTTCTGTGCAACGGGGGTAACTGATTTGGATAGTGCTGCTCCAACGGAGCCGAGCTGCCGGTGCTTCGGGTCATGAAAGTGTTCAGGAGTCGGGGTTTTGCGGTCTGAATTAATTAGCCGACTAAATTTAGTTAACGTCGTTTCATATTCCAATACGGTTTCATTGAGCGACGGACGATCAATGTCCAGCCTTCGATCTCTATTTGATCGCCATTTGCCAGAAAATGCGATATCCAATTTTCTCTAAGTGCGTCTCTCTTGGACCTAGTTTTTTCGAAGCAAGGCGAGTAACGGCCTTTAGGTTTGCGACGGAATGAAGAAAACCCTGACAGTTGTCAGGGTTCTGTCGGCGGGCAAATGGATCTATAAACCTTGAGCCTTCGGGGCCGACTGAAACTTCAGAGGTTTTTCGTTATTGCTTCGGGATGCGACTTTGTACGGGATTTGTGTTGGCATAAACAAAGGCTAACACAAAAATGAAGTTGATGGACGAGAACTGGGGGCAGGTCTTATACTTCTTTCGCCACCCTCCCCTCCGGTTAACTGACTTTCTCCTCGATCATCACCTGTGAAAACATAAGAACGTCAGTTCCAAGGAGCATTCAGCGAGTCTCCGGCCTCTTTCCCAAAGCTGAGAGATACTCGTGCCTAAAGGTGCCGAGCAAATACAGGCCGTGATCGCAAAAACCGAAAAGCGGTCGAATTTAAATTGTAGAGTTGTGCTGTGTTTTGCGATGGTATTCCTGAGCGGTTATTGCAGTCTAGGCCATATTGCCTACGCGCTATCATCGCGCAGCCCTCCGGCAGAGTCGGGTCATTCAAATCGGCCAGCGATATCCGCCGATACAATGCCAAACTAGTAGGAGTTTCCTTTTTAGCGAGCGTGTAGCAATGAGCCGATGGCGCCCAAACCAATTAGATAGCATCTATCCTCCTGTTTACTATTCGTTGGGATGACGCTTATAAGTTTACCACTTTACTACGCAGACGAGGAGCTGCGTAAAATATGCGGTAGCTTCACAACTAAGCTTGATGATATGTTGGCTAAGTCTTTTGCTAAATGACATTTATAGCCGCAGATCTCAACATCGGTGCAATTCGAACTCACAGTACTGTTTCCATCTCAAACTAGGCCTCTCTGCTTTATACATGACGGCAAACCGTCATGATGATGACGACGACCAACGCGTTCTTTATGCGGCTCTTACGAGCGAGGTCGAACAGCTCGACCAAGACATTTGCCTTGTGTAGTCGCTTAAGCAGCGAAACGCTGAGTACCGAATCGGGGCTCCTTGCTCTGATGCATATACGTGCTAACGTCGGCACGATTGTTAAGAAGAAATTCTTGCGAGCTTGTCGAAGCGGGGCTTGCTTCTTCCGAAGTACTAGGGTTTGTAGAAGTAGCGCTCTATGGTATTGCGCTGCCTGCTGTAGGTTGATTACGATTGAGCGCTGGACTACGCAATCCCGTGGGATACAGACGTGGGCATAGCCGCGACGTTTCCGGGCTACCCTGATGTTGGCTGTCCTTGGCCCAATGCTTGAAGCGTTTATAAACTGTCTTTTGCAGACCCTAGCTCTGGGTAGGCCGCAGTCGGGAGAATATGAAAGATCCCGTGAATAACCCAGCAGTCATCAACACAGGCAACACCGCTTAGCTCGTAGAGGAACATCGGCCCAATTCGGCACCGCTCAACTCCACCTAAATTATATGATTCATTTTAAGTATAGCTCTTAGAGCTTTCAACGGCCCAACCGTTTGTAGGGTCAAAACATAATTCCCAAAAATGCACTGGCATATCAGATAACGGCGGCGCCTTTTTTCGGCGAACCTTTAAGGTCTGTGGGGATTCATTGTGAATTGATGACGGCAGCGGCGAGATAGATCATGGCCGAGAAGCTTCGGTCTGTTTTGCAGGCTCGCATTGCGATACGTTTGAACTCCTTGAGCTTGCAGAAGAAGTTCTCAATGAGATGGCGCCATTTGTAGAGGTCGCGATCGAGTGGTCGCGGCTTGGCTCGGCGCGGATGCTGAGAGATGACGACTTTGGCGCCGCGTTCGTCGAGATCGGCGACGATGGCATCGCTGTCGAAAGCCTTGTCGGCGATCAGGCCGCCGAAAGCGATGCCGTCGAGCAAGGGCGGAACGCCGACCGTATCGAAGCGATGGCCCGGCATGAGGCGGAAGCGGACCAGATTGCCCAGCGCGTCGGTGAGTGCGAGTATTTTGGTCGTCATGCCGCCTTTGGAGCGGCCGATGGCCTGGCTTTGAGTCCCCCTTTTGCGCCCTGACCGTGCCGGTGGACCTTCACGATCGTCGCATCGACCATGGCATATTCCATGTCCGGTTCGTTTGAACACGCCTCGAAAAGCCGGATGAAGACATCGGCCGCGCGCCAGTCCCTGAAGCGGCGGAAGGCCGTGCTCCAATTGCCAAAATGCGCAGGCAAGTCACGCCAGGGGCTACCCGTTCGTGCGATCCACAGCACCGCCTCGACAAAGAGGCGATTGTCGCTGCCGCTCCGGCCTGGATCGCCGCGCTTGCCAAGGCAATGCGGCGCCATTTTAGCCTATTGGGCGTCCGTCAAAACGTATCGATCCATCCCATCCGTGATTCACATCTCAAAAACTTTGTGAATCCCCACAGGCCTTAGA